>NZ_JACFQA010000009.1:0-40572 GCF_016101685.1 Gilliamella sp. B14384G10 | reverse complement strand
AAGGGCTGCGTATACTACGCTACACCTTTTCATTCGTCAAGATCTTTTTTTAAAATTTTTGATCTTGCTCACTAACACTGGTTTTATCTGCTTGTCGCTGACGCCGTGTCAGTGGATGCGCATTATAGGCACTTCATTTTTTTTGGCAAGTGATTATTGCAAATTTATTTTTGTTTGTCTTTTTTTTACACAAGATGAGCTAAAATCAAACTAAAATGATACATTTTGTAGCAATTTCACCTTTTTAATTTTTATTTTGTTAGTTAAATTCTTTAATAAAAGAAAAATCAGATGGCAAAATTTAAAATAACTATCGCCTAAATAACGATATCCATAACCATTTGCTTTTGAACATCCAGCTATATAGTCTTACTTTTTTATTGTTTTCGTTATTCTCTCATCATAAATAGAATAGCGAATATAGTAGTATTATTAATTAATGTGCTATTTTGCGAATTAACATTCACATCATTCACCATTATTAAAAATATACAGCGTTTAAATTAAACGCTGTGGTTCTATTATAATTCTGCTTTAATCTTTTTCGGTAAATCAGCTAAACTATCAATTAACCAATCTGCTTGTGCTAACGCCTCTTCGGTTATTTCATCGCCGGTTTTAACTAATACTGTTTTTTTAACCCCAGCTCGTTTCCCTGATAACAAGTCAGAAACCCTATCACCAACCATATAAGAATTTGCTATATCGATATTGAGTTCTTTAGCCGCAGATTGAATCATACCAGGACTTGGTTTGCGACAGTCGCATTCATCCACTAGTGGATCATGAGGACAATAATAGACACCATCTAAATCAACACCACGATCTTGTAGTGACCAATCCATCCATTCAGTTAAGGTATCAAACTGCTCTTGAGTAAATTTATTTCTAGCAATTCCTGATTGATTAGTGGTAATAACTAATAGAAACCCCATCTTTTTCAATTCTTGCATTGCGTCAATCACACCATCAATAAAGTGAAATTTATCAATAGTGTGTACATAATTATAATCTATATTAATTGTCCCATCTCGATCTAAAAATATAGCAGGTTTCATGTTTAATTATCTTCCTTTTATATGGATTCTTTTCTAACTATATATAGGATATTATTGATTGACTTAGATGTCTAGACGTCTTAATATTTATCTATTCAGATTTTTGTTGTTATATATCATGATAAAACTAGAACATATCTCAAAGACATTTGAGCAAAATAAAACCACTATTCATGCCTTAAAGGACATTTCACTTCATGTTCCAGAAGGTAAAATTTATGGTGTGATTGGCAAATCCGGCGCAGGTAAAAGTACATTAATACGTTGCGTTAACTTGTTAGAAAAACCAACAAGTGGAAAAATATTTTTTGATAACCAAGATATCACCCATTTATCTAATCGAAAGTTAATTGAAGTTCGTCGAAAAATTAGCATGATTTTTCAACATTTCAATTTGCTTTCTTCTAGAACGGTATTTGATAATATTGCCTTTCCTCTTGAACTCAATAGAACACCTAAAGCAGTCATTAAACAAAAAGTAAATGAACTTATTGATCTTGTTGGTTTAAGTGAAAAAGCGAATGTTTATCCAGCTAATTTATCTGGTGGGCAAAAACAACGCGTCGCTATTGCTAGAGCACTAGCCAGTGATCCAAAAGTATTATTATGTGATGAAGCAACGAGTGCTCTTGACCCAGAAACAACCCGTTCTATTTTAGAATTATTAAAAGATATCAACCAGAAACTAGGCTTAACCATTTTATTAATCACTCACGAGATGGATGTAGTTAAACAGATTTGTGACCAAGTAGCAGTAATTAGTGATGGTGAGTTAGTTGAACAATCTTCAGTTGGCGAGATGTTTTCACATGCAAAAACGGATATTGCAAGACAATTCATTCAATCAACATTGCATCTCACAATTCCAGATGACTATTTAGCAAGACTGACACCAGAACATAAAGAAGGACTTAATCCGCTGGTTCGCATGGAGTTCACAGGAGTTTCGGTTGATTTACCACTACTATCGCAAATAGCAAAAGAGTTTGAAGTTGATAGTAATATTATTAGCGCTCAGATGGACTATGCTGGCGGTGTTAAATTTGGTTTAATGTTGACAGAAATGAAAGGCAAACAAAAAAGTACTGCATCGGCAATTGCGTTTTTAGAAAAGAATAATACTAAAGTTGAGGTGTTAGGTTATGTTTGATTTTCTTCCATCATTTAAACCATTTGAATCATTAATATTATATTTATCTCATTTTGATTTTTGGTCAGATTTTATTGCTTTCGCCTCTTCTTTTGAAGGATTTAGTGAAGCGATGATAATAAAAATAGCGCAATCTACTGACGATACTATTTATATGGTTACCTTGTCAGCCTTCTTTGGTCTGCTTATTGGTTTACCTATAGGTATATTGCTTTATACCACACGTAAGGGACAGATATTAGATTGTACTATTTTAAATAATGTTATTTCATTTATTGCAAATTTCTTTCGTTCAATACCATTTATTATATTAATTGTATGGATTGTTCCTTTTACTGCTTTATTAATGGGTACATTTATTGGTAAACAAGCGGCAGTTGTACCATTAAGTATAGGAGTAGCACCATTAATAGCTCGGATGATTGAAAATGCATTATTAGAAGTACCGAAAGGTTTAATAGAAGCAGCGCGCTCTATGGGGGCGACACCATTACAAATTATCTATAAAGTTTTATTACCAGAAGCATTACCTGTCATTGTAAATAGTATGACCATTACACTCATCACATTAACAGGATATATTGCTATGGCAGGTGCTGTAGGTGCCGGAGGCCTAGGTCAACTTGCAATACAGTATGGATACATCAGCCATAAACCAGCAATAACAAATTTAGTAGTGTTTATATTAATAATTTTTGTATTTTTTATTCAATTTTTAGGTAATACTATAGTTAAACGTGTTACCCATCATTAATCATGGAGAGAGTTATGTCTATAAAAAAATTAGCACTAATAACCACACTGGTCAGTGCATTTTTCTTAACTGGTTGTGATAACAAACAAACAACTGCAACTGATAACAAACCTGCAGAACCAGCAAAAGTTAGTCCTTTAAAAGTTGGAGTAATTGCTGGAGCAGACCAAGAAGAAGCAGAAATAGCGCAACAACAAGCAAAAGAACGATTTAATCTTGATATCGAACTAGTTATTTTTAATGATTATGTCACACCTAATAGAGCCTTAAACGATGGTTTAATTGATGTTAATGTGTTTCAACATAAACCATATTTAGACGAACAAATGAAAGAACAAGGCTATAAATTAGCAGTAGTTGGTAATACTTTTGTTTTCCCAATTTCTTCTTATTCAAAAAAACTAAAACCAATTGCAGCTGATGAGCAAGTTGGAGAAGGCGTCAAAGTGACTTCACCTCGTGGTGAAACATACTTCATTCCAGCTAATTCAACCATTGCTATACCTAATGACCCTACTAATTTAGGTCGTGCTTTACTTTTATTACAACATGAAGGAATGTTAACGGTTGATAAAGCTAAAGGTTTATTACCAACTGTATTAGATATCACCAGTAATCCATATAACTATAAAATTGTTGAACTTGAGGCACCAATGTTGCCACGTTCTTTAGACGATTCACAAGTTGATTTAGCAATAATTAATAACACGTTTGCAGCTCCTGCAAATTTAATCCCAAGCAAAAATGGTATTTTTGTTGAAGATAAAGAATCACCATATGTCAATGTTATTGTTTCTCGTGAAGAGAATAAGGACGATGAAAGAGTTAAAAACTTTGTTAAAGCTTATCAATCTGATGCTGTAGCTAAAAAAGCCGATGAAATTTTCAAAGGTGGCGCTATTCGTGGTTGGTAATAGTACATTCGCAAACTATGATTAACTTACTCCCATCGACTATTGTCGATGGGAGCACATTTATAACAATTACACAATAATTCAATAATGACATCTCAATTTGAGCCGATTGGCATCATTCACTCACCCTATACTGAAAAATTTGCTGTACCACGCCAACCTAATCTTGTAACAGCAGCTGAAGGTGAACTACATTTGCTAGATAGATTTAATGATCCTATGAGTATTAAGGGATTAGAACAGTTTTCACATATATGGTTATTATTTCATTTTCATCATATTGATGCTAATAAACAGAAATTAACTGTCCGTCCGCCTCGTTTAGGTGGCAATAAAAGTTTAGGTGTATTTGCGACAAGATCACCATTTAGACCCAATAATATTGGGCTCTCAGTCGTTGAATTACTAGATATTATTATTGAAAATAAGCAGGTCATATTAAAACTAGGTGGTTTGGATCTAGTAAATGGTACACCAATAATTGATATAAAACCCTACCTACCTTATTGTGATAGCCATCCAGAGGCAATAGCTGGTTATGCGCAACTTCTTCCAACACAAAAACTTAAGGTAACATTTTCATCTGAAGCTGACATATTTTTACAAAGCCAACTACAGCATTATCCACAACTAAGCGAACTAATCGAACAAGTTATTTCTCAAGATCCGAGACCGGCTTATAAACAAAAAAGTCTTCATGAACAAAGTTATGCGATTACCCTATATCATTTCAATATAATGTGGAAAGTATTAGGGGATGCAGCCATTGTAGAAAATATTCAGATAATTAGTTAGTCGTACAAATACACTAATAAAAAATAATAAATTATCGATTTAATATATTCAGGAATTAATCGGACAGTTTGTAAAGATAATTTCAATAAAAAAGTTATGCGAAACCGATAATATTTATTTGGTGTGTTGAAATTATTCTGATAAATTAGCTGTGGGTTTAATTCCTTATATTTCACTTTGCCACTAAAATTTAATAATCTTAGTGGCTCTTTTATAAATCAATGATAATTATTACTTTTCTTGTTTCTTAACTCTGCTATATCAATAGCATCGAACAGATAATGTTTACCGCAGTAATCACAATGAATATCAATCTTACCACCATCTTCATTGAGAATATCATCAACTTCGTTATCTGGTAATGTCATTAAACTATCTTCACAACGTTGTCGCGAACAACCACACTTAAACACAATATCGTGCGTCTCAAATAAACGAACTTCTTCTTGATTATAAAGACGATATAATATCTCATCAGTTGGCAATTGGAATAACTCATCACTAGTGATAGTCTCCGTCAATGCACAGAGATGTTCAAATGATTGTTCAATATCTTCATTAGCTGGTAATACTTGTAATAAAATACCTGCCGCCATAGGTTTGTTATTATGAACCCCCGTTTTGACAAATAAACGGGTAGGAAGTTGTTCAGATTGCATAAAGTAATTTTCAATACAACCAATTAAAGTGTCTTTTTCAAGGCCAACAATACCTTGATAACGCTCCCCTTTTTTAGGTGTAATGGTAATGACGATATAGCCGTTACCCACCATCTCTTTAAGTGTGGCATTATCCGCTATTTCACCATTAACTCGAGCAACTCCACGTAATTGCTGTTCATTATTACCATTTACTACTGCTAATGTCAGCGGGCCATCACCTTGCAATTGAACCGCGATATCACCATCAAATTTTAAAGTAGCAGTTAACAAACTGGTTGCTACTAACAATTCACCTAATAAATTTTGTACCGCTATAGGATAAGTATGGTTTTCTAAAATTGCTTGGTAAGTATTTTCAAGTCGAGTAATCTCACCTCGAACCGAATGATTATCAAATAAAAACCGATTTAAAGTATCCATATTAATTCTTGTCGCCTTGTTGTCTATCATATTTAAATTTAATTAATGTTCGCCGCTCTTTTTTATCTGGTCGTCGATCAGGATGCGGCATAGTTAATGCATTAAGTTTTCGAGCTTCAGCGATATTTTCTCGTTTGGTGATGCTTTCTAAGGTCTCTTGGTAAAGATATTCAGCTTCTCTAGCAGGCCTACGTTGATCACTAATAGCTAAAACACGAATTGTTTTTTGTTCATTGCCCTGTCTAAGGGTTAATATAGCACCAACTTCAACAATTTTACTTGGCTTTGCTCGTTGACCATTATAGTGGACTTTGCCACCATCAATCATATCACGAGCGATAGAACGAGTTTTATAAAACCGAGCCGCCCATAACCATTTATCTAATCTTACTAGATACATCGTTTCCTCATTTAAAACTTAATACATCTTAAAACAGATATAAGGATAATTTTATTAAAATCAATGCTGTGAATAAATAGAATACTCATTATCGTTAGTAAAAAATGTTCCCGATAGACTAAACGGTGAAATTTCACCATGTAAATCAACACGATAATTTGATGATTCTGGTGGCGTTTGGACTATCTGCCATTGATTTAGCAATTCACTAGTAATACCTTTAGCAATAATATGCAATGATTCAAACTCAGTTTGCAAAGGATTTATCGTTGCAATTGCGTCAAGTTTACCACTATTAATTAATGCGCTAAAACTTAATAACGCTCGATGCTGACTATCAAAACTCAGTGATAAATTAGGATATTTAACCGCAATTTTATTAATTGTTGCATCATTAGCTTTAAAAAATAACGAACCTGAATATATACCAATCCTTTTATCTTCCACTAGCCTAACATTGGTTCCAGAAACATTAAAGCTAGCGAGATTAAATGGATAATCTGACTTAGTGCTGATTAACGTACTTGGCATAACAGTTAACTGATCAATATCGACTTGATTAAATATACTCGGTAATAACCGTTGTTTGAAGTTATCAGGTAACTGATAATTAACACTGGCTAATAATAATGTTTTTAGATGTAATACATTATTTCTCCAGCTACCAGTTAAACGGATATTACCGTCATGCCACTCCGCGATCGCTTTTAAAATGTCTACTTCATCGTCTTTACAAGATAGTTGTAGTAATAATGATGAAAGTTTTTCATCAAACCATACAACATTATCAGCACTAATAACAAAATTACTTTGTTTTAACTGCCATTGATTATCATCATAATCAATATTGGTTATGTCTATATTACCCTTTTCAATAGTTAAATTAGGCAATTGAATATTACTATCAAAGATTGAAAATTCTTGTAATTTGAATTTTGGCAGTTCAGACAAATATCTGTTTAAATCAGTCTCATTATTGACGTTAAAATGTATATTGTTTAATTTTAATTGTGCTATATCCAAACTATCATCTGCTAGCATTTTTAATTTACTAACAAAAAAACCATTACCAATATTACCACCTAAATTAGTAAGTGAAGTGATACCATCACGATAATATCCTTGCAGTAACACACTATTTACAGCCATTTGCTTAAATAATACTTGCTGGGCAGTTAAATCGAATTGATATGGTTGTTTACTTGACAAATCAAACGGCTTTATACCACCATTAATTTGTTGTAATAACAATGGTTCTTGAGCATTATTCAATGAAAATTTTAAGGTTGTGTTGTAAAACCGTAACATATTGGCCGTAAATATCGATTGGCTGATTTGAGAACCATCTAGCGTGCCATCAATGACATTAATATAATTAAAATGATGGAATTGCCACAAATTTTGCTTATCGAAGCCAATGATTAATTTGCCAATATTAGCAACTTCTTGCTGATCTTTTTTTACCAATAAATTATCAACGCTTAACTCATAAAAATTAGCAAAGGAATGATTTATTTTGCCAATTGTAATAGAATAGGTACCCAGCTTTGATAATTGTTGGCTTACTATTTTGGCACCAAAATTGGTCTGTAACAAAAAATAGCCAACTACAATTAACAACCAGAAAATCGAAAAGAGGATGATTAAACTAAATCGTAATCGTCTCATAAATAAGCTAAATAGTTAGAATGAAGGGTTGAGTTTGTATTACGATACCTGATTTTGGTTAAAATAGCACTTGATTTTGCTATAAATGATTTGTTGTTAAACCAGTTTTGAAGTTAATATATAACTAAAACCAATTGTAACATTAGAATAACAAACCAAATTAATAATTTATCTCTCTTTTGATTAAGATGAACATTTGTTATTCTTTTTATTTACTATATAAATAGGAAAAAACCGAGATGAAACAGATCCCAATGACAGTAAAGGGAGCCGAATTATTACGTGCAGAACTTGAAGAACTTAAAAATGTAAAAAGACCTCAAATTACTGCCGCTATTGCTGAAGCTAGAGCTCACGGTGATTTGAAAGAAAACGCTGAATATCATGCAGCGAGAGAACAACAAGGATTTTGTGAAGGTCGTATTCAAGAAATCGAAGGTAAATTGTCGCAAGCACAAATTATCGATATCACTAAAGTTAAAAATACTGGTCGCATTATATTTGGTGCCACAGTCACCGTTGTGAATATTGATACTGATGAAGAAACAACCTACCGAATTGTTGGCGACGATGAAGCAGATTATAAACAGAATCTAATTTCAGTTAATTCACCGATTGCTCGTGGACTTATTGGCAAGGAAGATGGTGATACAGTACAAATTAAAACACCAGGCGGTGATGTTGAATTCGATATTGTTAAAGTTGAATATATTTAATTAAACTGTTGCAAAAAAATAGGGCGATTAGCCCTATTTTTTATTTTGGTAGTGTAATTTTTTTATCTTCACTCGGTCTGTATATCGTAAAAATAGAACCCACCTGTTGAACTGCTAAAGCTTTGGTTTCGCGGATGATTGCTTCACAAATTAACTTTTTAGTTTCACGATCTTCAGCGGATACTTTAACTTTTATTAACTCATGGAAATTTAAGGCATTTTCAATTTCTGCTAGCACACCTTCGGTAAATCCATTAGCCCCAATCATCACTATCGGTTTTAAATGATGAGCTTCACTTTTTAAATACTGTTTTTGTTTATTCGATAAATTCATTAATTTTTTATCACATTAAGTTGTAATTTTGCTATTCTACCCTTATATATATTTGTAATCAATTGAAGTGACCTCATTACATTAAGGATTTATTCTCTGTGAGTAACAAAAAACGCTCAGCAAGCTCTACTCGTTGGCTTAATGAACATTTTAACGATCGTTTTGTGCAACAAGCACAAAAAAAAGGCCTGAGATCCAGAGCATGGTTTAAATTAGAAGAAATACAAAAAAGTGACAAATTATTCAAACCGGGAATTACTGTGGTGGATTTAGGCGCTGCGCCGGGAGGATGGTCACAATATGTTGCATCACTCATTGGAAATAAAGGGCGAATTATTGCCTGTGATTTATTACCGATGGATCCCATCGTTGGCGTTGACTTTCTGCAAGGTGATTTTCGTGATGAAGCGGTATTAAATGCCCTACTTGAGCGAGTTGGTGAAGAAAAAGTACAAGTTGTTATGTCTGACATGGCACCAAATATGAGTGGACAACCTGCCGTTGATATACCAAGAGCTATGTATTTAGTTGAACTGGCATTAGATATGTGTAAAGACGTTCTTGCTCCAAATGGGAGTTTTATCGTTAAAGTATTCCAAGGCGAAGGTTTTGAAGAGTATCTAAAAACAGTAAGATCACTGTTTAAAACAGTCAAAATTCGTAAGCCTGAAGCTTCGCGAGCTAGGTCTCGAGAAGTATATATTGTAGCAATGGGGATGAAGTAGCCAGCCGTACAATTTTGTAGTACCATACTTGGTTAATTTTAGTCGTAACTATTAATTTTATGAGAGGTTTTTCTTTTGAACGACATGGTAAAGAATTTACTGATCTGGGGTGTTATCGCCGTCGTATTGATTGCTGTCTTCAGTCAATTCAGCTCAATATCCAATAGCGGCCCTCAAGTCGATTACACCAAATTTAATGCGGATGTAACGGGTGGCAAACTTAAAGAAGTGCATATAAATGGTCGCGAAATTGTTGCTACTACTAAAGGTAGCAATAGTTATGTTACCTATATACCTTATTTTGATGAAAAGTTAGTTGATAATTTGGTATTAAATGATGTTGCGGTCTATGGTAGCCCAGACGAAAAACCAAGCTTATTAGTTAACATTTTAATCTCTTGGTTCCCGATCATTTTACTACTTGGTTTCTGGTTCTTTATCATGCGCCAGATGCAAGGCGGTGGTAAAGGTGGGCCAATGTCGGTAGGCAAAAGTAAAGCTAAAATGTTAACACCTGACCAAGTTAAGACTAAATTTAGCGATGTTGCAGGTAGTGAAGAAGCAAAACAAGAAGTTACCGAAGTTGTCGATTTTTTAAGAGATCCTGGAAAATATCAAAAACTTGGTGGTCGTATTCCAAAAGGTATTTTAATGGTTGGACCGCCAGGTACCGGTAAAACATTATTAGCTAAAGCCATCGCTGGTGAAGCAAATGTACCTTTCTTTAGTATTTCTGGTTCAGACTTTGTTGAAATGTTTGTTGGGGTGGGTGCTTCACGTGTCCGTGATCTATTTGAACAAGCACGTAAACATTCACCATGTATTATCTTTATTGATGAAATCGATGCTGTTGGTCGTAAACGTGGTGCCGGCTCAATGGGTGGCCATGACGAACGCGAACAAACTCTTAACCAAATGTTAGTTGAAATGGATGGTTTCGAAGCTAATAGTGGCATTATTATTATTGCTGCAACCAACCGTGTTGATATTCTAGATCCAGCCTTACTTCGTCCTGGTCGTTTTGATCGCCAAGTACAAATTGGCTTACCGGATATGAAAGGTCGTGAACAAATTCTAGCTGTTCATGTGCAAAAAGTACCACTTGGTTCTGATGTTAATTTATCGGTGCTTGCTCGTGGTACCCCAGGTTATTCTGGTGCAGAATTGGCAAACCTAGTCAATGAGGCCGCACTATTTGCAGCTCGTCGTAACAAACGTTTAGTCACTATGGACGAATTTGAAGAAGCTAAAGATAAGATCAACATGGGTACAGAACGACGTTCGTTAACCATGACACAAGAGCAACTTATCTCAACCGCTTATCATGAGGCTGGGCACGCCATTATCGGTTATTTAATGCCTGATCATGATCCAATTCATAAAGTAACTATCATCCCGCGTGGCCGAGCATTAGGGGTAACGTTCTTCTTACCTGAAGGTGATCGGGTTAGTGAAAGCCGAGAAAAATTAGAAGGTGATATCGCCACACTATATGGTGGACGTCTTGCCGAAGAACTGATTTATGGTATTGATAAAGTTTCAACAGGAGCATCAAACGATATTAAAGTTGCCACTCAATATGCCAGAGCAATGGTTACCCAATGGGGCTTTTCTGATCGTTTAGGTCCGTTATTTTATGAAATGGATGATAATTCATCTTATGGACGACCAAAAGATATCTCTGATGAAACAGCGCGAATTATTGATGAAGAAGTTAAAAAAATTATCGATCGTAACTTTGAACGAGCACGTAAAATTTTAACTGAAAATATGGACGTACTTCATGCGATGAAAGATGCATTAATGAAATACGAAACCATTGGCGCAAAACAAGTTGCTGATTTGATTGCTCGTAGACCAATTACTGCTCCAGAAGATTGGACTGAAAGTGATGAACAAGCAGCAAAAGAGATACCAAATGAGGGAACAGACATACCACCTCAATCAGAAAATTAATTACGACTAAATCTAAAACGCGCTTCGGCGCGTTTTTTATCATCCAACAGCAATTAATTTTGTAAAATAATAAACCAGTACTAACAATCATACTTCAGCATTGCAACAGTGCAATTAGCATTAAAAATATTAATAAAATAAGGCCTAAAATCATGGAAATTCGTTTTCAAAATCACGTAATGGATCTCTCTTTTCCTCAAGTAATGGGAATTGTTAATATGACGCCAGATTCTTTTTCTGATGGCGGTAATTACAACAATCTTGATGATGCTATGCGGCGAGTTGATAATATGATTCAAGCTGGGGCAACCTTTATTGATGTTGGCGGAGAATCAACTCGATCTGGTGCTGCTGATGTTTCAACCAGTGAAGAACTTGATCGGGTTATACCGTTAGTGGAAAAAATTGCTCGTTATTTTGACGTTTGGATTTCAGTTGATACATCAAAACCAGAGGTCATCACAGAAGCGGCTAAAGCTGGTGCACATTTAATTAATGATATTCGGGCATTAACTTTACCAGGAGCATTACAAGCAGCACAAAAAACGGAATTACCAGTATGTATTATGCATATGCAAGGTGATCCCAAAACGATGCAAAATGCACCTCATTACCAACAAGATATCTATCAAGAAGTCGATTCATTTTTTACTGAACATATTCAACGATGTGTAACTGCTGGCATTGCTCGGGAAAAAATCATCCTTGATCCAGGCTTCGGATTTGGCAAAACGTTAGCCCATAACTATCGTCTATTGGCTACACTGGAAAAATTCCATCACTTCAATTTGCCTATTTTGGTTGGCATGTCAAGAAAATCGATGGTCGGGCAAGTGCTAAATGTTCCCCCTAAAGAACGTGTATTAGGTAGTGTTTCTTGTGCAGTTATTGCAGCAATGAAAGGAGCGCAAATTATCCGTGTTCATGATGTCAAAGAAACCTTCGATGCCATGCGAATAGTGCAAGCCACATTAGCAGAACAATCATTTTAGTCTGTAGAATTTCTTCTTATTGTTATTTAAATAGCTAGCCGTTAAAGATTGTCTAAAACGGCTAACTATTTAGATTGGTTAAACTACTCCGAAATGAACGAGTAATACAAAAGTTATATTATTTTAGGGTTGCCATATATTCTTCTAAGTGTGATTTAATTACTGTCACATGAGGACCATAAATAACTTGAATACCTTGGCCATTAATAATTACACCTTTTGCACCCGTTGATTTTAAAATATCTTTATCAACTAATTGATTATCATGTACAGAAATTCTTAATCTTGTTGCACAACAATCTACATAAGTAATGTTTTCTTTGCCACCTAATCCATCTAATATAACACTTGATAACTCATTGTTATTTTTAGCTTTCTTTGCATTTTCAACATCTTTTTTGGTATATAATTTAGTTTCCTCGTTATCGTCTTCTCGACCTGGAGTTTTAAAATTAAATTTTTTGATCAAGTAACTAAATGTAAAGTAGTATATTGGGAACAATGGAAGACCAATCAGAATAACATTAACCCAATGTGTTTTACTATTTCCTTGTAAAACACCAAATAATACGAAATCAATTAAACTTCCAGAGAATGTTTGCCCGACACCAACATCGAAAATATGACAAAGCATAAAAGATAAACCAGCATACAAACAATGAATAAAGTAGAGTAAAGGACCAGCAAATAAGAAAGAAAACTCAATTGGTTCAGTAATCCCAGTCAAAATAGCCGTTAAAGTTGCAGAAACGAGTAGACCTAAGACCATTTTGCGATTTTGTGGTTTAGCTGTACGGTAAATAGCTAATGCAGCACCAGGAATACCAAATAAATAAAATGGAAATTTACCCGCCATAAAGCGTGTGGCTTCAACTGAAAATTCAGTTGTATTTGGACTAGCAAGTTGAGCAAAGAAAATATTTTGTGCTCCAGCAATAAGATTGCCATCAATCATTGCCGTACCACCAACTCCAGTCTGCCAGAATGGCATATAAAATACATGATGCAAACCAAATGGAATTAAAGCTCGCTCAATAAATCCATAAATAAATGTACCTGCATAGCCCGATTCATTGACTAATTTGCCTAATAATAAAATTCCATATTGGATAGAAGGCCAAATATAAAACATTAAAATACCGACAAATAAATAAACGAATGCTGTAACAATAGGAACAAAGCGCGAGCCACCAAAGAATGATAAAATAGCAGGTAACTCAATTCGATAATACCGATTATGTAAAGCAGCGACACCTAATCCAACAATAACACCACCAAAAACGCCCATTTGTAGAGTTTGAATGCCAACCGCATCACCTAAAGAACCATCTGGTAAGGCACCTTCTTTTAAGAGTCCTTTTAGCTCTAATAGCGCATGAATAGTTGAATGCATAATAAAAAAGCCTACCGCACCAGATATTGCTGCAACCTCTTTTTCTTGTTTTGCCATTCCCATTGCTACCCCAATAGCAAAAAGAATAGGCAGATTAGAAAATATTACACTACCCGCATTTTTCATGATGGTTAAAAAAGCATGTAACAAAGTTCCTTCGCCTAAAAAGCTTTGTAATCCATAGGACACAATTGTTGTTTCATTGGTAAATGACGCTCCTATACCTAACATTAATCCAGCCACAGGAAGAAGAGCAATAGGTAACATAAAAGAACGACCAACCCGTTGCAATACACTAAAAAAAGTACTTTTCATTGTAGTTAACCCTATTTTTTATTAAAAGACACAGTGAACGCATCAAATAGTTCACAAAAATAATTTTATATGTAAACAAATTTAATTTAAAGAGATCTAGTTCACATAATTTTAATAAAAAATTAATTTATATAGCTTTATTAACGGGAAAATAACAAAAAATAGAGTATAAATTATCTATAATGTTTAATTTTGTGAATTAAGACCTTCATCGCAATAAAGGCCTTAAAAGTTAGGAGAGATTACGGAGTTCATTTAGCGTCTGTTTATAGGATTTATCTTTATTAAACAACCCAGCAGTTCCCAGTATAAAATATTCAACATAAAGCGATAGCTGTTCGATGATATTTGGGCTTATCGCACCATCAATGGCAATAGAAGTATTGAGATTTCTATCTTTAATCATATCACTTAATCGCTTTATTCTATCGATAGAGTTAGCGATAAAAGGTTGTCCGGCAAAACCTGGATTTACTGACATTATCAAAACAACATCAATTAGATCTAAAACATCTTCTAACACACATAATGGTGTTCCTGGATTAATAGCAACGCCTACTTTCTTACCTGTTGATTTAATTTGATTTAGAGTTCGATGTATGTGGGTTAATGTTTCAACATGAACATAAATAATATCGCAGCCAAGTTGAGCAAATTTTTCTATATATGGTGATGGATTAGTTACCATTAAATGAACATCATAAGGAATTTTTGACAACTTACTCACCGCTTTAATATCTTCTATACCTAATGCGAAATTAGGTACAAAATTACCGTCCATCACATCAATGTGAAACATGTCTACACCAGATTCTTCTAATGACTTCAATTCAACTTCTAACTTGGAAAAGTCAACACACATAAGCGAAGGACAAAATTTACTCATGAAATTCTCCTTTTTGAATAGCATCGATTTGATCTATTCTATTTTGGTGACGGCCGCCTTCAAATTTCGCCATTAACCATTGTTCAACAATCATTTTTGCAAGTTCACTTCCCACTACACGGGAACCAAAAGCAAGAATATTAGTATTATTATGTTCACGTGATAATTTTGCAGAATAAGGATCACTACAAACAACCGCTCTTATTCCTGAACATTTATTTGCCGCAATTGAAATACCAATACCTGTGCCACATATTAATATTCCTAAATCGGCTTCTTTTGAATTGACAGCCCTTGCCACTTTATTGGCATAAATCGGATAATCGGTTCTTTCTGTTGATGGCGCACCAAGATCAATCACTGTAATATTCTTAGTCTCCAAATAATCAATGATATCTTTTCTTAAAATATATCCAACATGATCATAACCAATTGCAATTTTCATATATTCCCACCTCGCTGACTAAAAAAAACACAATTTACTTCACACTCAAAAATATTAACGTTAATTTATTTTTTTGTAAAGTTATAGGAAGAAATAAAAAAATCTTTTTTTACAATGTGCTTAAATTGAAATTGGGTTAAAATTACCCGAAAAATGTTATGGAGAGAAACCATGAAACAAACACATGATCCAGAAAATTCTAATGCTTTAGCAATTGGAGCAATGATTCGTATTTCACTTTCTAGTTTAAGTAATACTGAACAACGAATTATTGAATGGATGATGACTAAAGGAAATTTAAAGCCTAGAACAAGTATTAAAGAAGTGGCAGAAGAATTATCCGTTTCAGAACCATTATTAGTAAAAGTATCTAAAAAATTAGGTTACTCTGGTTTTAGAGAAATTCGAAAAGCATTACTTTCTTATTTTGATGCGCTACCTTTCGATAAAGAACAAGAACTATCTGAAAAAGATAATGTCGAAAATATTATTGAAAAAGTTTTTAATAACTCAGTACAAGCTTTAAAAGAAGCCCAATCTATTGTTGATGCTAAAATAATATCAAAAGCAGCAGAATGGATTTTTCATGCTAACCGTATCGTTATTCTTGGTGTCGGCGGTTCAGCTATTGTTGGTCAGGATTTTGAACATAAATTATTGAGAATTGGGATTCACAGCCATACTTATAGTGATCACCATTTGATGGTAATGGTGGCGAGTCAATTAAAAGAAAACGATGTAGTTATTGCAATATCTCAATCAGGAAATACAGCGGAAATATGTAATGCAATATTGGTTGCGAAAAAGAATAAAGCTAAGATTATTTGTATTACTAATAATCATCAATCTGAACTAGCTGAAATTTCCGACTTATCTATCTTTAGTCCAGCTAAAAATGGTCCATTACTAGGGCAAAATGCTGCAGCTCGAATTATCCAACTAACTTTATTAGATACATTATTTATCGCAATTGTGGTCTTAGATCACGAAAAATCAAAAGTTCATTTAGAACGTAGTATTGATGTAGTAAAACCATTACATAAAAATGCACAATATATTGAATAATATTATTTTTAATTAAATATAAAAGTTGAGTTATCAAAAACACCTTTCCTCAAAATTTTTAATTGTGGCTAAGATATGTAAAAAATATTAAGGAGTCTATACCATTAACTTGCAAATAATATTTCTGTTTTATTACTAGCAATCGAATAACCTCAAAGGTAGGTAAATGCCTACCTTACCTATATTACAATAGTATTTATCTTCCGAATGACGCAGGTGAATTAAATTTAATAATTTAAAAAGTTAAAAATAATCTTGTAAAAAATATTGAGGAGTCTATACCACCATTTTCCTTTTTTAATAAGCAACGCCTTTACAATTTGAGATATATCGTTTAAAGCGATTAATATCCGCGATGAAAGTTAAATAATGATGGTAAATCTGTTTTTAACTAACCAAGATCGCTATAAATATAAACAATCCTATATAATTATTATTCATAAACGCTTTAAAACAATTTCTTCTATCACGGTCTTTGATTAACCATTGTTGATAGATAAATAGCAATAAGGCGATGATTAAACCAATATAATAAAATTGCTGAAAATGATTGTTTATGCCGATCAATGTCAGGCAAACTAAGGTTATGATTTGCAGTAATCCAATAATAAACTTGTCATAGTCACCAAATAGGATAGCAGTGGACTTGATGCCTATTTTAAGATCATCATCGCGATCGACCATAGCATATTCGGTATCATAAGCTATTGTCCAACATACATTAGCTAGACACAGTAACCAACAAGTTATCGGAAATTGAGCTATTGTTGCCGCATAGGCCATTGGAATTCCCCAGCTAAAGGCAATGCCTAAAGTCACCTGTGGTAAATGTGTGTAACGTTTCATAAATGGATAAAGCATTGCCGTGATTAATGCAAAACCAGCCATTAACCAAGTTAATTTATCCAAAGTAAGCAATAAACCAAGCGCAATAAGCAGTAATACGAATAAAGTGTATAAGGCATTTTTTTCGCTCAATGCACCACGCGCGAGAGGACGATTCTTAGTACGTTCGACTTTACCATCAAAATGCCGATCAGCGTAATCATTAACCACACAGCCAGCTGAGCGCATAACAATCACACCAACAACAAACACAACAACAACATGAACAGATGGCGTAGATGTAGCAAGCCAAATCGCCCACAATGTTGGCCAAAGTAGCAGTAAGGAACCAATTGGCTTGTCTAATCGCATCAGTTGTAAATAAGCTAACATAGGTTGTCATTGTCCCGAATCATAATAGGTGGATTATACCTGTTCGTTAAAAAGCTGCAAACAACAGCTATCAATGCATATTTTGACTTAAATAAGTGAGCGCTTTATTTGCTATATAATCAGAGTTATACCATTTGTAAATATTGTTCAGCAATAATCGCTAATGCTTGATAAAATAGACTGACTTGATTTTGTTTTAAGCAATCCAAATACATTGGTGCCCAATTTAAAAGGTATTCGGTCATTAATTGCTGTGCAGCAGCAAATTGCTGCTTTTCTAGTAGTATTGCATATGCCATTAACATCAATCCAAACTGATCTTCTGGCTCATTCATACCCGTATCAAGAATCAACCCTTGCTGCTGTAAAAATTCACGATAGCGTTCTTGTGATTCACCCATTAGTAGTTTTTCTTGATCTAAATAGACTGAACCCCAAGGTGGCGCCGACATAATGCCTTGCCCTTCAAATAATAGTGAGAATTGATATTCTATTTCTGCATGCTGTATCTGAGTACTCAAGATTTGGCATTGTTCAGTTACTAATTGTTGGTTTGGCCACTTTGCTAACTGATCTAGCTGTAATAATCCATCAATTAAACCAGTGACTTGTTTACTGGTAGGCGGATAATAAAAAAAAGCGCCTAATAATTTCGCCAACGTGATAGAAGTCAGGTTATCCAAATTATTCAATCCTATATTGATTAGCCAATTAATTATGCCATTACCATCAATTACCGCACAATTAAACGGTTATCATCCACAAATTATAAAAAGTGATACGTCCGCAAATTTCTGCGATAAATACGCCAATAAAAGCCAATAGATAAATCATTACCTGATGTTGCTTTCTTAAAATCGCAAATAAAACCAATGTGATAGAAATAATTAATAATGCGCACTGTGCTATTATCCAGCAATATTGATTAGAGGTTAAGTCTGGAGCAATTTCACTCATTAACTTTAAGTAAGGCATTTTTAATAGCAGAATCAGTAAACTACCAATAAAAAAAGCGCAATAACCTGCTCGATATAGTCCTAACCAAGTAACAGCAATTCCTCCCAATACCAACATCGCAGTATACATTTGTATCGCGGTATAACAACTATCCCACGTTTTTATTGTTGCTAACATATAGGTTAATACGATGGTCCAAACAAAAAATAGGCTTAAAATAACCAAGATCATCGCCAATAAATAGTTTAAATGTGGTATACAGTTAATTTTTTGGCATAGAGGTTTGATGATTTGTAATTTGGTACTATTTGGATACAAGACAAAATAATTAAGCAATACAAAAGCAAATGTCATAGCAAATAATAAGCCAAAGGTAAAAATTTCATTACTCATTGGTGAACGGCCGATACCAAAAATCACATTGAATGCGCGTAATGGTTGACCTAAATGAAATGAAGCAATCGCCATACCAATCGCCATGAAAATTAACGCTACTGCATTAATTTTTTGAGTGATAGCTAATTTGTTTTTTGAACGATAAACAAGATAAAACAAACTACTAAGTAAGATCATTCCTGCGGATAATTGCCCAAATATCGTAAAAAATACCAGTGGAAGTTCATGCATACTAGACCTCCTCAGGATTAAGCACTTTACCAAGCGAGTCACCCGATATTTTAGCTTGCGCATGTGGCTTTATCACAATACTTGGTTTGGTTAAATCTGAACTAGGTAATGGAGCAATATCGCACTCATCACCATAACGTTGACGCAAGGTATTAATGTCATCAAAATCTAAAGCGCGTTGAGGACAAGACTCAACACATACAGGTTTTAAACCTTGCGCTACACGTTCATAACAACCATCACATTTAGACATTACCTTTTTTTGATGATCATATTGTGGTGCACCGTAAGGGCAACGCATTTCACAATAGCGACAACCAATACACACATCTTGATTGACTACCACTAACCCATCTTCTTGGCGTTTATGCATAGCTCCTGTTGGGCAACCTTTTACACAGGTTGGCTCTTGACAATGATTACAAGAGATTGACAAATAATAGGTAAATGTATCATTTTGCCAACATCCATCTACTTGCTTCCATGTACCACCGCCATATTCATAAACACGGCGGAAATGGACACCAAGCGCATTATCTTTTTCATCTTTACAACTTACTTGGCAAGTTTTGCAACCAGTACATTTGGTAGAATTAATATAAAAACCATATTGCATTTGAACCATCTCCTTCCGATTAAGATGCCGACGGCATAGCTGCTATTGGTTTAACTTCAACCAAATTGGTATGCTGAGGATTAGATTTAGCAAGCACAGAGGGGCGTAAGGAGGTTAAACGATTAATGCAACCACCAATATCAATGCCAGCAGCATTAGTCTTGGCCCATAATCCTTGCGGAAGAGCGATAATTCCCGGTAGTATCCGTGGTGTCACTTTAGCTGGAATGTAAAGTCGACCGCGGTCATTATAAACTTCAACCAATTGACCATGCTTTATCTGTCTTTGTTCTGCGTCCACTGGATTAATCCAGAGACTACTAGCTACCGCTTCTCGCAGTTGCGGAAGATTACTATAACTTGAATGACAATGCCCTTTGATATGAAAACCGATTAATTGTAATGGATATTTCGCTTGTGTTTGCAGGTCTTCACTGCCCTCTATTGCCGGTAAATATGCCGGTATAGGATAAAGTTTATCATCGTCATCAAACTCCCATTCATTGGCAATTTTGGCTAATGCTTCTGAATAAATTTCGATTTTACCTGACGGCGTATTTAATGGATTTTTTATTGGATCATCGCGAAAAGCTTTTAATCCGATCTGTGCATCGCTATCAGCTAATTTACGATCAACAATCCCCATTCCATCTGTTTCGGCAAAAGTCGGTAAATTAGGATTGAGCTTACGCATTTTTTCATAACTATAAGCAATCCAATCATCTTGACTCCGACCTTCAGTAAATTTATCTTTAACTGCCATTTTTGCTGACAATTCTGTCAAAACCTCATAAGCAGGACGATTTTCCCAAAGTGGTTTTATTGCTCGTTGCAAACGAATAAAATAATGATAAGCACCTGATGCATATGAATTATTGATTAAATCATTACTCTCTACAGATGAAACATCCGGTAACAGTAGATCTGCATATTTTGCTGAAGCAGTCATATGGGTATCCCAAACTAAAATAAATTCACATTTCGATTCGTCTTGTAAAATTTGGTGAGTCCGATTGAGATCGGCGTGTTGATTACCAATAACATTGCTAGCATAGCTCCAGATAAATTTAATACCCACATCTAATTTATCTTTACCTTTTATATAAGAATTTTTCGCAGTCATGCTTAACGGTTCATCAATTGCCTTCGTCCATAAAAAGAAAGGAATACTGGTTTTAACAGGGTTAACCATATTCAAGCCAGGCACAGGATAAGTTACGCTACCACCCCAAGTACCAATGTTAGTACCACGCTTACCAAACTGACCGGTGATAACCGGTAGGATCATAATCGCCCTTGTAGTATGCTCACCATTTTGCCAGCGCTGTGGCCCCCAACCTTGTGAAATCCATGCTGCTTTAGCATTAACAATATCTAATGCCAACTGCCGAATTTGTTTGGCTGGAATGCCGGTTTTTTTAGCTGCCCATTCAGGCGTTTTTGCGGTTCTGTCATGCCCTAGACCCAAAATATAAGATTTGTAATCGCTAAAAGGCGGAGCACTATCAGGTAATGTATCAGCATTCCAACCCACACAATATTGGTTAAGCATCGCCTCATCAACACGATCTTCTTCAAGCAACGCATAAATAATTGCAGCGACTAACGCAGCGTCAGTACCAGGAATAATCGGCAGCCACTCAGCATTATAACCAACGACACTTTCACTACGGCGTGGATCAATAATAATTACCCTTGCTTTACTTTGTGCTAATGCAGTATATAACTCAGCAACCTGCCCACCGCCCGACATTCTAGTTTCAGCAACATTATGTCCAAACATCACAACTAGATCAGAATGTTTGATTTGGTCTAGCAACGACTCTTTAGCATTACCATATATAAAAGGTTGAATAGCGGTGATCTGTCCACTTGAATAATCACCATGATAATTAAGGTGACCACCGATACAACTTAAAAATCGCTTACAGGCATTACGACCTGAGATATTTGCCCCTGTCGTACCCGTACCATATTGGTAATAAATAGCTTCATTGCCATAGCGATTAATAGTGTATTTGAGTTTCTCTGCTAATAGATCGATAGCTTCGTCCCACGAGATGCGTTTAAATTTGCCTTCACCCCGTTTACCGATTCGTAGCATTGGATATTTTAGCCGTTCCGGATCATAAGTACGCCAACGCACAGCTCGTCCTCGCAGACAAGGACGGATTTGATGTTGACCAAAGATCGCATCATTAATCCCTTCTTCAGCAGATATTTTAGTAATAATATCGTTTTTAACATGTACTTTTAACGGGCAACGACTACCACAGTTAACTAAACATGCACTATAAAAAATCTTTTCTTGATTCGTTGGATTAGGTACCGAGGTGTTGGCAAGATCTGTCTCTGGCGAGGCATAAGCAAAAGGTAATTGTAAATCATTAGTTAATGCGGCCACACTACCGATTGCTAATGATTTTTGTAAAAAATCGCGCCGAGTTATCTGATTATCTGACTTGCTCATCCTATTCGCTTATTTATATTTGGCATGTCATTATCATAATACTACAGTTAAAATTATAAAACAGAAAAAAGACTAAAATCGAAATTAACTTAAAATAAATTAATGAAATAAGAATTATTATCAATAAAAAAATAGCTTTGCTTTTTATTATAAATTTAATTTCATGCATCTTAAGGAAAGATTGGTATAATAAGCCCATTTAATCGAATAAACAGAAAAGTTATGTCACAATCCACTTATAATGCAGTTGATATTGAGGTCTTAAAAGGGCTCGATCCTGTTCGTCATCGTCCTGGAATGTATACTGACACAGCTCGCCCCAATCATTTAGGGCAAGAGGTGATTGATAATAGTGTCGATGAGGCTATTGCTGGCCATGCTCGCCAAGTGAAAGTAACCCTTTATGAAGACAATTCACTTGAGGTTATTGATGATGGTCGAGGTATGCCTGTTGATATCCATCCTGAAGAAGGCGTACCGGCTATTGAACTATTACTTTGTCGCTTACATGCTGGTGGTAAGTTCTCCAACAAAAACTATCAATTTTCTGGTGGTTTACATGGGGTGGGTATCTCTGTTGTCAATGCCTTATCCAAACGCGTAGAAGTCACCGTAAACCGTGATGGACAAGTTTACCAAATCGCCTTTGAAAATGGTGATAAAGTTGAAGATTTACATGTAATTGGCACCTGTGGCCGACGAAATACTGGTACAAAAGTACGTTTTTGGCCGGATGAAAAATATTTTGATTCACCTCGCTTCTCAGTACCTCGCCTAACTCATTTGCTTAAAGCGAAAGCTGTACTTTGCCCGGGACTGGAAATCATTTTTAAAGACAAAATTAACAGTACTGAGCAACGCTGGTGTTATCAAGACGGTTTAAAAGATTATCTGATAGAGTCAGTTAGTGGTTACACACTATTACCGGAACAACCATTTACTGGTAGCCATACAGGTGAAACAGAAGCGGTTGAATGGGCATTACTTTGGTTACCAGAAGGAGGTGAATTGTTAACTGAAAGTTACGTTAACTTAATTCCTACTGTGCAAGGTGGTACCCATGTCAATGGTTTACGTCAAGGATTACTTGATGCCATGCGTGAATTTTGTGAGTTTCGTAATTTATTACCGCGTGGTTTAAAATTAACCGCCGATGATATTTGGGAACGCTGTGCCTATGTGTTATCAGTAAAAATGCAAGAACCGCAATTTGCCGGTCAGACCAAAGAACGTTTATCATCAAGACAAAGTGCAGCTTTTGTTTCAGCTATTGTTAAAGATGCATTTAGCCTGTGGTTGAATCAAAATGTACAAATTGCCGAATTACTTGCTGAGATGGTAATTTCCAGTGCTCAAAAACGCTTAAGAGCATCCAAAAAAGTCATCCGTAAAAAACTGACCAGTGGTCCGGCCTTACCGGGTAAATTGGCCGATTGTTCGTCACAAGATTTAAGTCGTACTGAACTATTTTTAGTCGAAGGTGATTCTGCAGGCGGGTCAGCTAAACAGGCTCGCGATCGTGAATATCAAGCAATTATGCCGTTGAAAGGTAAAATATTAAATACTTGGGAAGTCTCATCTGACGAAGTATTAGGATCGCAAGAAATTCATGATATTTCAGTAGCTATTGGTATTGATCCTGATAGTGATGATTTAAGTCAATTACGCTACGGTAAAATCTGTATTTTAGCCGATGCTGACTCAGATGGATTGCATATTGCCACGTTACTGTGCGCACTATTTGTTCGTCACTTTCGAGCCATGGTTGAACATGGACATATTTTTGTCGCCATGCCACCACTGTATCGTATCGATTTAGGCAAAGAAGTTCATTACGCCCTTGATGAAGAAGAAAAAGAAGGGATTTTAGATCAGCTTAAACGTAAAAAAGGTAAGCCAAATGTTCAACGTTTCAAAGGGTTGGGTGAAATGAATCCATTACAACTTCGCGAAACCACAATGGATCCTAACACCCGTAGATTAGTTCAGTTATCACTAGATAATGCCGAAGAAACAATGGCATTAATGGATATGTTACTGGCGAAAAAACGTGCCGAAGATCGCCGAGAATGGTTACAAGAAAAAGGTGACCAAGTTGAACTTGATGTCTAATATACAGAATAATTTAGAGGAACAATAATGAGTGAAATAACTCATGACGGAGTAGAAGTTCAGTCGCTACGAACATTTACCGAAAGCGCCTATTTAAACTACTCAATGTATGTCATTATGGATCGCGCATTGCCGTTTATTGGCGATGGCTTAAAACCAGTACAACGTCGCATTGTTTATGCAATGTCAGAATTAGGGCTAAATGCTCAAGCAAAATTTAAAAAATCAGCCCGTACTGTCGGTGACGTTTTAGGTAAATACCATCCTCATGGTGATAGTGCCTGTTATGAAGCAATGGTATTAATGGCGCAACCGTTTTCTTATCGATATCCATTAGTTGATGGGCAAGGAAACTGGGGGGCACCCGATGATCCAAAATCATTTGCTGCAATGCGTTATACCGAATCACGTTTATCAAAATATGCCGAATTATTGTTAGGTGAGTTAGGACAAGGCACTGTTGACTATACGCCAAATTTTGATGGTACATTACAAGAGCCAAAAATGTTGCCAGCTAGATTGCCGAATATCTTATTAAACGGTACTACCGGTATTGCGGTAGGTATGGCAACCGATATTCCACCTCATAACATTCGTGAAGTGGCGAATGCAGCTATTATGTTAGCTGATAATCCAAAAGCAACACTTAGCGAAGTGATGGAGCACATAAAAGGCCCTGACTTCCCAACAGAAGCTGAGATTATTACCTCTCCGGAAGATATCGCCAAAATTTATAAAACTGGCCGTGGCTCAATACGTATGCGAGCAGTTTGGAAAAAAGAAGATGGCGACATTGTTATTACCGATCTGCCACATCAAGTTTCTGGTGCTAAAATTTTAGAGCAAATTGCTAGCCAAATGCGCGCTAAAAAACTACCGTTAATTGAAGACTTACGTGACGAATCCGATCACGAAAATCCGACTCGTCTGGTTATTGTGCCACGTTCTAATCGTGTGGATCTAGAGCAAGTAATGAATCATCTATTTGCCACTACTGATCTAGAAAAAAGTTATCGTGTTAATATGAACATGATTGGACTAGATAATCGTCCATCTGTTAAAGGATTGGTTGAAATCCTAACTGAATGGTTAGAATATCGACGCATTACCGTAACCCGTCGCTTAAATTATCGCTTAGATAAAATACTAAAAAGACTACATATTTTAGATGGTTTATTAATTGCCTTCCTAAATATTGATGAAGTAATTGAAATCATTCGTCATGAAGATGACCCAAAAGCAGAATTAATTCAGAGATTTGCCTTAAGCGAAACACAAGCTGAAGCTATCTTAGAATTAAAACTCCGCCATTTAGCTAAACTAGAAGAAATTCGTATCAAAGGTGAACAAGCCGAACTGGCTAAAGAGCGAGATCAACTGCAAGCATTATTAGCTTCACCAAGAAAGTTAAGTAATTTAATCAAAAAAGAGCTACAAGCTGATGCTGAAAAATATGGTGATGAACGTCGTTCACCAATTGTCGAACGCAGTGAAGCCAAAGCAATTACTGAACAAGAGTTAATCCCTTCTGAACCAGTTACAATCGTATTATCAGAAATGGGTTGGGTCAGAGCTGCTAAAGGCCATGATATCGATCCTGTAGGATTAAGTTATAAAGCAGGTGATAGTTTTAAAACCGCAGCAAAAGGTAAAAGTAATCAACCAGTGGTATTTATCGATTCAACTGGTCGCAGTTACGCTATTGAGCCAAGTACATTACCATCAGCTAGAGGACAAGGCGAACCTCTTACTGGTAAACTGGCATTACCAGCTGGAGCAACCATTGAACATGTATTGATGTCAGGCAATGAACAACAAAAATTCTTACTTGTATCGAGTGCTGGATACGGTTTTATCTGTCAATTTAATGATTTAATTGCGCGCAACCGTAATGGTAAAGCAGTGATTAATTTATCTAAAGATGCAGATGTATTAGCACCAATAGAGATTTTATCAGAAGAAAGCTTGCTGTTATCAATTACTAAAGCAGGAAGAATGCTGATATTCCCAGTAAAAGATTTACCAGAATTATCTAAAGGTAAAGGCAATAAAATTATTTCACTCTCTGGTAGCGATGATAGCCTAGCTTATATGATGTTGATAACACCAGAAACATCTATAACTCTATATGTTGGTAAACGCAAACTTACACTTTATCCAGCTGATTTACAAAAATTTAGAGCGGAGCGTGCTCGTAAAGGCACATCATTACCACGTGGATTGCAAAAAATAGATCGAATTGAGGTAAACGAATAATATGTCTTTGATCTGGTCCATTATTACCGGTTTAATACTGAGTTCAGTATTAAAATCTGGGTGGGGATTTATACTCGGATTATTTATTGGCCCAATGCTATATCAAGCATTTGGCAATAAATTGACTGAGAAAAGGACACAATCTAATCCAAACTTATACTTAACGGTTGTTTTTGAAGTATTAGGACATTTAAGTAAAGCTAAAGGGGTTGTTACTCGTGATGATATTAATCTTGCTCGGCAAGTTATGGATCGACTCCAACTTGATGCGACAAGTCGTCAATTAGCGCAAGAATCATTCAATCGTGGTAAAGCGAGTGATTACCCACTTCGATCACGATTAAGTGAGTTATATCACCAATATCGTTATCGACGTAATGTCTTAAATATCTTTTGTGAACAATTAATTCAAGCTGCTTTAGTTGATGGTCATTTAGATGACAAAGAATCAGAGATTCTTTTCATTGTTGCCGATGAGTTTCGTATTCCACGACCACAAATGGCAATATATATTCAAATGATGATGGGAAGCTTTCATTTCCGTCAAGAATATCAGTACAATCAACAAAACAGTCAACATCAATATCAACAAAATCATAATTATAATGGTTCCCAAAGCAGTACTAGGCAATCAGATTTAGCAAATGCTTATAAAATATTAGGAATAAATTCATCTGCTGAAATTTCTGAAATAAAAAGAGCCTATCGTAAATTAATGAATGAACATCATCCAGACAAATTGGTATCCAAAGGCTTACCAAAAGAGATGTTAGAAGCAGCCAAAAAGCGAGCACAAGAAATTCAAGCTGCTTACGATCTTATAAAATCATCACGTGGCTTTAAATAGAGATTACTATATATGATGCATTGGCGCTCGATTATAAGAATTATCGGTTTATTAATATCACTATTGTCAGTATTTATGTTAATACCTGCACTAGTGGCGTTAATATATCGTGACGGTGCTGGTGCTATTTTTGTTCGTTCATTTTTCGCAGCATTAATTTTAGGTGTGTTATTGTGGTTTCCTAATCGTCATCAACGCCATGAATTAAGTACTCGAGAAGGCTTTTTCATTGTTGTATTATTTTGGGTCGTTTTAGGCACTATTGGCGCATTCCCGTTCCTATTTGATAATCATATCAATCTTAATTTAACCACAGCTTTTTTTGAGTCTTTTTCTGGATTAACAACCACTGGCGCCACTACGATTGTCAATTTGGATCATTTACCCAAAGCGCTACTTTTCTATCGTCAAATGCTGCAATGGTTAGGCGGTATGGGGATCATCGTACTTGCGGTTGCAATTTTACCATTATTAGGAGTCGGGGGTATGCAGCTCTATCGTGCTGAAATTCCTGGTCCTCAAAAAGACAGTAAAATGCGACCACGTATTGCCGAAACAGCAAAAACACTTTGGTCGATTTACATTTTACTCACTACCTTATGTGCAATAAGTTTGTGGTGTGCTGGAATGGATATCTTTGATGCTATTTCACATAGCTTTTCAACGATATCAATGGGAGGTTTTTCTACCCACGATAACAATTTAGCTTATTTTAATAGTGCAACAATTAACTATATTGTTACCTTGTTCCTCATTTTGTCAGGATGTAATTTTGCTCTACATTTTGCTGCGTTAAATGGTATCTCAGTGAAAGTGTATTGGCGTGATCAAGAATTTAGAACCTTTATCTTTATTCTGCTTATCTTAATTATTATCTGCGCTTTAGTGATCTATATTTATCAGCCACAACGCCATCTTAGTGTCGACAAAATTGTTTTACAAGTCGTGTCTGTTTCAGCAACAGTAGGCTTTACCGTCGACGATATTAATACTTGGCCATCGTCATTACCTATCTTTTTATTATGTGCTTCGTTTATTGGTGGCTGTGCTGGTTCTACTGGTGGTGGACTAAAAGTTGTTCGAGTACTGCTACTATTTATGCAAGGTTCACGAGAGTTAAAACGACTTATTCACCCTAATGCAATTTATACCTTAAAACTCAATAATCGTGTTGTACCAGAACGTATCATTGAAGCGGTATGGGGATTCTTTTCTGCCTATGCATTAGTATTTTTAGTGAGTTTGTTTATTATTATGGCAACAGGAATTGATGCAACTGACTCATTTTATATCGTTGCTTCATCACTAAATAATTTAGGCGTTGGCCTTGGTAGTGTCAGTGATAATTTTGCTCATGTCAGTGATATGGTGAAATGGGTCATGGTCGTTGACATGTTATTTGGTCGACTAGAAATATTTACTTTATTAGTTTTATTCACGCCGACATTCTGGCGAAGTTAATTTTTACGCCTAATAAAGGCTTTTAATCAACAATTTTCCATAAAATAGTCAAAAATTTAAATATTTTATTGATTATTTTGCTAATTACAGACAGAATTACTAAGCAGCATGTGCTGTGATCATTAGAGGTAATCACCTGACATATGGAATGGATCATGGATCCTACAATCTGGATTGGTTTATCCACTCTAGTTGTACTTGAAATCGTCCTTGGCATTGATAACATTGTTTTTATTGCCATTCTTGCGGAGAAACTTCCGCCTCAACAACGAGATAAAGCACGCATTACAGGCCTTGCTTTTGCATTAATAACCCGAATATTGTTATTAATGTTTACTGGCTGGTTAGTTACTCTCACCACCCCACTATTTTCTATATCAGGTATTAGTTTCAATGCTCGGCAATTAATTATGTTGCTTGGCGGAATATTTTTGCTGTTTAAAGCGACAATGGAACTCAATGAGCGTTTAGAAGGTGCATCACACGAGGATGGCAAACCGAAAAAAACCTCACATTTTTGGACTGTTGTTGCACAAATCGTGGTACTTGATGCCGTATTCTCACTTGATTCAGTCATTACTGCAGTGGGAATGGTTGACCATATACCCGTTATGATTATCGCAGTTTGTATCGCCATTGCGATTATGATGGTGGCAAGTAAACCATTAGCCTATTTTGTTAACTCCCATCCAACGATTGTTATTTTATGTTTAAGCTTTTTATTGATGATTGGCTTTAGTTTAGTTGCTGAAGGTTTCGGTTTTGTCATTCCAAAAGGCTATTTATATGCAGCTATCGGCTTCTCGATTATGATTGAATTCTTTAATCAACTAGCCATATTTAACCGTCGAAAAGCATTAAACAAAAAACCTCTACGCGAACGTACCGCCGAAGCTATTTTACATTTACTTAAAGGCGATGCTGAAGAAGATCCCGATAACCATACCATTGATGTGGTATCTGATAATAATAAAAAAACCTCAGTATTTAATCATCAAGAATTAAATATGGTTGAGCGAGTATTAGGTTTAGCTCAACGTTCAGTAAGCAGTATCATGACATCTCGATTAGATGTTGATATGGTCAATATCAATGATGATCGAGAAGTAATATTAAAAGAAATTTTTGACAATCCTCATTCACGTTTAGTAGTGACTGATAATGCTTCAATTGATGAACCATTAGGTATCATTCAAGTTAATGATCTGTTAAAAGATATTTTACAAAATAAACAACCCTTTGATATTAATTCATTAATCAAACAACCATTAATTTTTCCTGAAACAGTATCTTTACTTGTAGCGCTGGAACAATTCAAAAAAGCCAAAACTCACTTTGCTTTTGTGGTTGATGAATTTGGATCAATGCAAGGTGTGGTGTCAGTGACCGATGTTATTGAAACCATTGCCGGTGACTTTCCAACTGAAGAAGAAGAGATCGATGCTAAACATGACATCCAATGTTTAGATGATAATAGTTGGATTGCAAATGGCTATATCCCCGTAGAAGAATTAGTAAGATTTGTACCGATTCCGATTGATGATAAGCGAGAATATCATACCCTTGCGGGATTATTGATGGAAAAAGCCCAACATCTACTCAATGTGGGTGAAACCATACAGATTGGTGACTATCTATTTGAAGTCGCCGAGATTGAAAGTCATCGGATTTTAAAAGTAAAAATTACTAAAAATAAATTAGATATTTTGGCTAACTAATCTATTGATAATCAGCATGTTATCTAGTGTGCCATTAAATGGCTATAAATTACGTTAACGCTAAGTTATAAGCATGATTGATCACTAATAAAATGCTATTTGTTATTTAGAATAACGCTTGACCAAAATAAATTACCGGCAATAATAGCGCAGTGTTTTTACGTTTTTTAAAGATATAAAGTAATCACTTTATATCTTTTTTATTTTTACCGTAAATTCACTTCGGTAAAAATAAAGATATAAAATTATATCAAAATGGATCACTATCAACCTAAATTGGGCTTTAATTTATGAATTCACTATTCGAAAAAATCTTTCAATTAAAAGAGAAAAAAACCACCCCTGGTACCGAATTTATCGCCGGTTGTACCACCTTTTTAACCATGGTTTATATCATCTTTGTTAATCCTTCAATCTTATCTGCAACAGGAATGGATAAATCAGCAGTGTTTGTCCTAACTTGTGTTGTCACCGCTTTTGCGACAATTATGATGGGATTATTTGCCAATCTACCGATTGCTTTAGCACCTGCCATGGGGCTAAATGTCTTTTTTGCTTATGGAATATGCGGTGCAATGGGCTATTCTTGGCAAGTTGGGATGGGAGCGATATTTTGGGGATCATTGGTCTTTTTTGCATTATCACTATTTAAAGTCCGCCATTGGTTAATCGAACATATTCCACAGTGTTTACGCGCTGGCATTAGTGCTGGTATTGGCTTATTTATTGCTTTTATGGGATTCCAAAATATGGGTATTGTGGTCGCATCGCCAGCTACATTACTAACCTTAGGCAATATTTTGTCACTTAAAGTCTTATTAGGTTCGCTTGGATTTTTTATTATCGTTATCCTTGCTACCCGCAATTTTCATGCCGCCGTGTTAGTTTCTATTCTTGTCGTAACCCTACTAGCGCTATGGCTTGATCCAAATATTAGTTATCAAGGAATTGCAGCCGTTCCACCGAGTGTTGGCAGCGTTGTTGGCCATGTTGACCTTGCTGGTTCACTGAATATTGGTATCCTCGGGGTAATCTTTTCAGTAATGATTGTCAGCTTGTTTGATTCATCGGGTACTATTTTAGCTTTAACTGATAAAGCAGGACTTTCTGACGAAAAAGGTCGTTTTCCTAAAATGCGTCAAGCTTTATTAATTGATAGTTTCAGTTCTTCACTAGGTGGGTTATTTGGCACTTCATCTGTATTAACTTACATTGAAAGTTCCGCAGGCATTTCAGTTGGTGGACGTACAGGCTTAACTGCAGTGGTGGTTGGCTTATTATTTTTAATGATGACTTTCTTATCACCTTTAGCACATTTAGTACCACCTTATGCCACATCAGGCGCACTAATTTTTGTTGGTATCTTAATGGTATCAAGTTTAATGAAAGTTAACTGGTCTGATTTAACTGATGCAACACCAGCATTTATTACCGCATTAATGATGCCATTTGCTTTTGCTATTACTGAAGGGGTCGCACTTGGCTTTATCTCTTATGTGATATTGAAAACATTTACTGGTAAATTTAAAGAATTAAATCTTTGTGTGATAGTTTTTGCACTACTGTTTGCTTTAAAATTCATCTTTATCGATCATCATTAATTTCATCAAACTATTTCTACCATTAACATGGTAGAAATAGCTTCTTCCCCCCATACAATTATTTCATCTGAAATTTCAAACAGACTACAACAATCATTTCACCTTCTTTTAACCCTTTATAGAATTTGATCTGCGTCACAAAAAACAAAAAACATAAAATCGCTACAAAATTTAGTAATTGTTGTTGTTGTTAAAACTCATGCATATTGATTACCTGATTTAGCAACGTTTAGTTATCCAGAAAACTTAGTAACCAATATATAGATTTTAAGTTAATTAATGGTATTTAGAGGTACATTATGAGTCAATATTATGAAAAAATAGAAAGAGTTAAATACGAAGGAACACAAACTAATAATCCTTTTGCATTCAGACATTACAATCCAGAGCAGATAATTTTGGGAAAAACAATGGCTGAGCACTTACGCTTTTCTATCTGTTATTGGCACACTTTTTGTTGGGCTGGCACCGACATGTTTGGTGCAAATTCATTTAATTATCCGTGGCAAAAAGGGGCTGATCCACTAGCTAATGCCAAAGCAAAAGCAGATATTGCTTTTGAATTTTTTTATAAAATGAATGTTCCTTTTTATGCATTTCATGATGTCGATGTTGCACCAGAAGGTAATTCAATTCAAGAATACATCTCTAATTTATCCATGATGACGGATATCCTGTTACAAAAGCAACAAGAAACTGGCGTTAATTTATTATGGGGAACCGCTAACTGTTTCACAAATCCAAGATATGCAGCTGGTGCGGCAACCAATCCCGATCCGGAAGTTTTTGCCTGTGCTGCCACTCAAGTTGTCCATGCAATGAATGCTACTCATAAGTTAGGTGGTCAAAATTATGTATTATGGGGTGGTCGGGAAGGTTATGAAACGCTGTTAAATACTAACTTACGCCAAGAACGTGAACAACTCGGTAAATTTATGCAATTAGTTGTCGAAAACAAACACAAGATTGGTTTCAATGGCGCATTATTGATTGAACCAAAACCACAAGAGCCAACCAAACATCAATATGATTATGATGTTGCAACCATTTATGGCTTTTTAAAACAATTCGGCTTAGAAAAAGAAATCAAGGTCAATATTGAAGCGAATCATGCAACACTTGCCGGCCATTCATTCCAACATGAGGTAGCTTCAGCTATTGCCTTAGATATATTTGGTTCACTTGATGCTAATCGGGGTGATCCACAATTGGGATGGGATACAGATCAATTTCCGAATAGTGTCGAGGAAAACACACTAGTTATGTATGAAATATTAAAAAGTGGCGGATTTACCACTGGTGGACTTAACTTTGATGCCAAAATAAGACGACAAAGCATTGATAAATATGATGTATTTCATGGGCATATTGGTGCTATCGATACTATGGCATTATCATTAAAATGTGCAGCGAAAATGATTGAAGATAAACTATTAAATCAAAAAGTGGCTGAGCGTTATGCCGATTGGGACAAAAATTTAGGTAAAGATATTTTACAAGGGAATATGTCCCTACAAGAAATTGCACAATATAGTCTTGCAAACAACCTGCAACCTAAAGCACGTAGCGGTGCACAAGAGCAATTAGAAAATATTGTTAATAAATCTATTTTTGGCTAAAAAAATCATTGTGTATTTACCTATCAGAACTATTATATTTATAGTTCTGATAGCTGCATAATGGAGGCAGATATGTATATTGGTATTGATTTAGGCACTTCTGGTGTCAAAGTAATTTTAATGGATGAAAAACAACGCATTGTGGCGTCAAATACAAAGTCACTCACCGTATCCCGTCCTCACCCATTATGGTCTGAACAAGATCCCCAGCAGTGGTGGCATGCAACAGATTCAGCACTACAAGAACTTAGCCATCAACATGACTTAACACGAGTCAAAGCAATTGGCTTAAGTGGACAAATGCATGGAGCAGTACTATTAGATAGTTCATCTCAAGTATTAAGGCCTGCAATTTTATGGAATGACGGTCGTTGTGATATTGAATGTCATGAATTAGAACAGTTAGTGCCAAATTCTAGAAAAATTACTGGCAATTTGATGATGGCAGGTTTTACTGCACCCAAAATAAAATGGGTGCAAAAACACGAGCCAGAAATATTTGCCAAAATAGATAAAGTACTTTTACCAAAGGATTATTTACGCTTTAAAATTACAGGCGAATATGCATCAGATATGTCTGATTCTGCTGGCACCATGTGGTTAGATGTTGAAAAACGTGATTGGAACGATCAATTGTTAAATGCTTGTGGTTTAAATCGACGACATATGCCAACCTTATTTGAAGGCAATCAAATAACGGGTTATGTTACTGATGATATTGCTAAACGTTGGAAAATAAATTCAATTCCAGTTATTGCCGGTGGTGGCGATAATGCTGCCGGTGCTATCGGTGTTGGTCTTTATCAACCAGGACAAGCAATGCTTTCACTTGGTACTTCAGGGGTTTATTTCGCCGTTACTGATCGGTTTATCAGCCAACCTGAACAGGCAATTCATAGCTTTTGCCATGCATTACCTAATCGTTGGCATCTTATGTCGGTTATGTTAAGTTGTGCTTCATGTCTTGATTGGGGATGCCAATTGTTAGACATTAAAGATGTTGCTACATTATTTAGCTTAATAGAAGAACAACCATCTGACGATAAACCGCCAGTCTATTTTTTACCTTATCTATCAGGTGAAAGAACACCCCATAATAATCCTAAAGCTAAAGGCGTATTTTTTGGCTTAACCTATCAACATAATAAAGTCGATTTAGCTAAAGCAATCTTGTTAGGTGTGAGTTATGGCCTAGCAGATGGTATAGATGTAGTAAAACAAACAGGCATTTCACCCAATAAAATTATTGTTATTGGTGGCGGAGCTAGAAGTAAATATTGGCGCCAATTAATTAGTGATATCTCTGGTTATACTATAGTTTATTGTGAGGGTGGCGAAGTTGGTCCCGCTTTAGGCGCCGCTAAACTGGCACAAATCGCTTGTAACCCAGATAGTGATTTAGGGCAATGGTTAGCACCATTACCAACCATTCAAACTCACCAGCCAGATAGGGAAAAACATGAATATTACCAACAACAGCGTGCTATGTTTAGAAACATTTATCAACAATTAAAGCCGCTAATGTCTTGATATTAAAAAGCAGAAGATCTTTTGTAACACTCTTCTGCTTTTTAGCCAGTTAATAAATCTATTTTTTAACTTTATGTTAAGTTGATTATAGTAAATTAAGATTGGTAAATTTATTTCTGAAATCCTTCGGTGTTATACCATATAACTTTTTAAATAAAAAGTAAAAATATTGCACTGATGGATAGCCACATTGCTCAGATATTGCTTGAATCGATAATGAAGATTCAATTAATAGATATTTGGCTCGATTAAACTTCTCTTCATGAATAACCGTGTGAATGGTTTTACCTAATGATGTTTTAAAGCGAAGTTCTAAATTAGAACGAGATATTTGCAATTCCGAAGTCACTTGATCTACTTTAATACCTTTACAAGCATAATCACGGATATAATGAATAGCTTGTATAACATAAGGATCTTGTATTGAACGGTAATCGGTCGAACGACGTTCAATAACTTTTTTCGGTGAAATTAACCGTGGTGAGATAGAGACCTTTCCTTTATTAAATATTTTTTGCAATAATTTAGCGGCTTCAAATCCCATCTCCTCGGTTCCTTGTTTTACAGTAGATAAGGAAACCATCGATAGATCATTGATTACTTCTTCATTATCTATACCAATTAAGCATAACTCTTCAGGTATTTTTATTTCAACTCTATCACAAGCTTGTAAAATATGATGAGCTCTAGCATCATTTACGGCAATAATGCCGGTATTAACTGGCAGAGATAATAACCATTTAGAGAGTTTATCTAAGCTATCTTGCCAATTATCAAGAGATGTAGTTGTTCCTTGATAAATAAAACCTTCATAACCCTTTTGATTTACAATTTGCTCAAAAAACTGTTCTCTTACTGCCGCCCAACGACAAGATCGATGTGATGGTAGGCCATAAAAGGCAAATTGATTAATGCCTTTAGAACATAAATGATTAAAAGCACTCTCAATAATCGCAAAATTATCCGCAGCAACATAAGGAACCTTTGGATAACTTGAATTATCATGATGGGAACTACCTACCCCAATTATTGGAATATCAACATTGGTTAGTAGATCTTGAATATCTGGATCATCAAAATTAGCAATAATACCATCGCAATCAAAATGGAAAGCTGTATTTGTATCATAACGCATGGTTTCGGAAATATAGATATTCCAGTGAATATTATTCGCTTTTAGAAAATCACCTATTCCTTTAAGGATTTGTCGATCATAAATATTGTTTGCATTAAATAGCAAAACAACTTTGTAACTTTCAACCTGTGTATCTTTCATTGTCACATTTATATATTGATATTAATTTATATCCATCTATTAGGATAAACTAGTACGATAAAAAGCACCAATAAAATAAAAAAATGTATTTTTATTTCGCATTTATTCATGCATAAAAATTATTGATAAATAACATAAAGAACCTGTGCTAATACTTGACATTATAGCTATTGAGGTCTAGAATCTTGCGACCCAAAACTTATATAAATAGGCTTTGGGCTACAGTTATTAATTACGTATCTAAAAAGCAATTTTTAAATTTATTTTAATTAATCAGGAGCTTATTAATGGCAACAATTAATCAGCTGGTACGCAAACCAAGAGCACTAAAGGAAGCGAAAAGTAACGTTCCTGCACTTGAAGCATGCCCGCAAAAACGAGGTGTATGTACACGTGTTTACACCACTACACCTAAAAAACCAAACTCAGCATTACGTAAAGTATGCCGTGTACGTTTAACCAACGGTTTCGAAGTAACTTCTTACATCGGTGGTGAAGGTCATAACTTACAAGAACATAGCGTGATTTTAATCCGCGGTGGTCGTGTTAAAGATTTACCTGGTGTTCGTTATCACACTGTTCGTGGTGCATTAGACTGCGCAGGTGTTAAAGATCGCAAACAAAGCCGTTCTAAATACGGTGTGAAACGACCTAAAGCTTAATGGAACTCCGTTAAGTAAGGCCAAACTATATAAATTCCATATAACTCATTTGAGTTTTGGGTAAACCTGAAAATTTGTAACATATAAACGGAGTATTCCAATGCCACGTCGTCATGTTGTCGGTCAAAGAAAAATTTTACCTGATCCGAAATTCGGTTCAGATTTGCTGGCGAAATTTGTAAATATTTTAATGATAGATGGTAAAAAATCTGTCGCAGAATCAATCGTATATTCAGCTCTTGATAAATTAGCTGAGCGTAGTGGAAAAGACCACTTAGCAGCTTTCGAAGTTGCATTAGATAACGTAAGACCAACTGTAGAAGTTAAGTCTCGTCGCGTTGGTGGTTCTACATACCAAGTTCCTGTTGAAGTGCGTCCTGTTCGTCGTAATGCACTTGCAATGCGTTGGATTGTAGATGCTGCACGTAAACGTGGCGATAAATCAATGGCATTACGCCTAGCGAATGAACTTATGGATGCTTTTGAAAACAAAGGTACCGCTGTGAAAAAACGTGAAGATGTTCATCGTATGGCTGAAGCTAATAGAGCGTTTGCACACTATCGTTGGTAATTTAAGCGCTTATATAAGACGCTTGAAATTAGACTGATAATTAATAGTTATTATCAGTCCCCCAAAAGATATTTTATAAGCAAACGATTCTAAATAGAGGATTAATATGGCTCGTACAACCCCTATAGCACGCTACCGTAATATCGGTATCAGTGCACACATTGACGCAGGTAAAACTACGACAACTGAACGTATTTTGTTTTACACTGGCGTAAGTCACAAAATTGGTGAGGTTCATGATGGTGCAGCTACCATGGACTGGATGGAACAAGAACAAGAACGTGGTATCACTATCACTTCTGCGGCAACTACTGCATTCTGGTCTGGTATGGGTCAACAATTTGAACCACACCGAATCAATATCATCGACACCCCGGGACACGTTGACTTCACAATCGAAGTTGAACGTTCTATGCGTGTTTTAGATGGTGCGGTAATGGTTTACTGTGCGGTTGGCGGTGTTCAACCTCAATCAGAAACAGTATGGCGTCAAGCAAACAAATATAAAGTTCCACGTATCGCTTTCGTAAACAAAATGGACCGTATGGGTGCTAACTTCTTACGTGTTGTTGATCAAATCAAAACTCGTTTAGCCGCTGTACCAGTTCCATTAGTATTACCTATCGGTGCTGAAGAAGGCTTTACTGGTGTAGTTGATTTACTTAAACGTAAAGCAATTAACTGGAATGATGCTGATCAAGGTGTAAGTTTCACTTATGAAGATGTTCCTGCAGATATGGTTGAGCAAGTCGAAGAATGGCGTGCAAACTTAATGGAAGCAGCAGCTGAAGCAAATGAAGAGTTAATGGAAAAATACCTTGGTGGTGAAGAGTTAACTGAAGAAGAAGTTAAATTAGCATTACGTGAACGTGTGCTTGCTAACGAAATCATCTTAGTAACTTGTGGTAGTGCCTTTAAAAACAAAGGTGTTCAATTCATGCTTGATGCAGTAATTGAATATTTACCAGCACCAACAGATGTTCCAGCAATCAAAGGTGAATTACCAAATGGTGAAGCAGCAGAGCGTCATTCAAGTGATGATGAACCATTCTCATCATTAGCATTTAAAATTGCAACTGACCCATTTGTTGGTAACTTAACATTCTTCCGTGTTTACTCTGGTGTAGTAAATTCTGGTGATACTGTTCTTAACTCTGTTAAAGATAAAAAAGAACGTTTTGGTCGTATCGTTCAGATGCACGCTAACAAACGTGAAGAAATTAAAGAAGTTCGCGCAGGTGACATTGCAGCAGCTATCGGTCTTAAAGAGGTAACAACTGGTGATACATTATGTGCTGAAAGTGCTCCAATTATTCTAGAAAGAATGGAGTTCCCAGAGCCGGTAATTTCTGTTGCTGTTGAACCAAAAACTAAAGCTGACCAAGAAAAAATGGGACTTGCTTTAGGTCGACTAGCACAAGAAGATCCTTCATTCCGTGTTCACACCGATGAAGAATCAGGTCAAACCATTATTTCTGGTATGGGTGAGCTTCACTTAGAAATCATCGTTGACCGTATGAAACGTGAATTTAAAGTGGAAGCAAATGTTGGTAAACCGCAAGTTGCTTACCGTGAAACCATTCGCAATGAAGTTGAACAAGAAGGTAAATTTGTTCGTCAGTCTGGTGGTCGTGGTCAATATGGTCATGTATGGTTAAGAATTAAACCATTAGAAGCTGGTGGCGAAGGCTACAAATTCAACAATGAAATTGTTGGTGGTGTGGTTCCTAAAGAATACATCCCTGCAGTTGATAAAGGCTGTCAAGAACAAATGAAAAATGGTGTTCTTGCTGGTTACCCAATTGTTGATGTTGAAGTTACCATCTTTGATGGTTCTTACCATGATGTCGACTCATCAGAAATGGCATTTAAAATTGCCGGTTCAATGGCGTTTAAAGATGGCTTCATGAAAGCTAAACCTGTGCTTTTAGAACCAATCATGAAAGTAGAAGTTGAAACCCCTGAAGATTATATGGGTGACGTTATCGGTGACTTAAACCGTCGTCGTGGTATGATCGAAGGAATGGAAGATACTGCAACTGGTAAAACAATTAAAGCACAAGTTCCACTTTCAGAAATGTTTGGTTATGCAACTGACCTTCGTTCACAAACACAAGGTCGTGCTTCTTACTCAATGGAGTTCTTGAAGTACAATGAAGCGCCAACCAATATTGCAACTGCAATTATTGAAGCTCGTAAAGCGAAATAATTATTTATATAAATAAGTAACACTTCCCTATTGTTAGGGAAGTGATTTAATAAAGGAACATTAAGATGTCTAAAGAAAAATTTGAACGTACAAAACCCCACGTTAACGTTGGTACAATCGGCCACGTTGACCATGGTAAAACAACTTTAACTGCAGCGATCACATCAGTATTAT
>NZ_JACFQA010000008.1:0-43447 GCF_016101685.1 Gilliamella sp. B14384G10 | reverse complement strand
ATTAAATTGGTCGGCGAGAGAGGATTCGAACCTCCGACCCACTGGTCCCAAACCAGTTGCGCTACCAAGCTGCGCTACTCGCCGTCAGAAATTGCTTCACATTATAACTATAAAATGGGGTGGCTAATGGGACTCGAACCCACGACAACTGGAATCACAATCCAGGGCTCTACCAACTGAGCTATAGCCACCATAGAAGCAGGACGAAATATTACGCATAAAAAATAATATTGTCCAGCATATTTTTTAAAAATAATACCAATTGGTCATATTAAAAGCGTTAAAAGGTTATTCTTTTAGCATTTTTCAAAAAAATTAGGCTTTATGCGACATAATATCAATTATCTGAGTGTCAGTTGCTTTCATACTATTGCTAACAATCGCCCCTAAATTATTAATTGAAGTTTCAACACTATCACAAACAATACCTTCATTACCTGTAACACGAATTCGGTTTAGCGCCATTAATACAGCTTTAAATCCGGATGAAACCGAGGTTGAAACTTTCATTGCACAGCTATTTGACGCACCATCACAAATTATTCCAGACAAATCACCAATCATGTTACATATGGCCATATCAACTGCCTCATATTGGCCTTTACCCAGTAACCACGCCATACCGGCAGCCGATCCCATGGCTGCTGTTGAGGCTGCACAAAGAGCTGATAATGGCGGAAATTTACTATGAATATAAATGGCAATGGTATGCGATAAAATAAGCGCTCTCGCTAATTGTTCTGGCGTTGACTCTAAATAATCGGCAACAACAACGACTGGCATAGTTGCAGTAATACCTTGATTGCCTGAACCTGAATTACTCATAGCTGGTAACGTTGCACCACCCATGCGAGCATCTGATGCAGCAGTAGTACGAATAATCACTTTAGACAATAGATCATCAGCTAATAAGCCATTTTTAGTTTGTTCATGTAATGTCGCCGCAATACTTAAGCCATAATCTCGTCTTAAGCCTTCCTGAGATAAGGCATCATTTAATTCTGCTGAGTGTAAAATAAATTCGATATCAGCAAAATCAGCCTGCGAGGCAAATTCATATATCTGTTTTACCGACATCAATTTGATGATAGCCGCATCTTTCGAATCATCTTGCTTTTGGTTATCGGCTTTAAAAATTATTTCGTCATTTTTTTCAATCAAAATCACATTAGTATGTGAGCTTTCAATACAGACGCGGACATGATCATGATTAGTATAAATATTAGCTTCAGAATAAATAGCGGTATTATTATCGGCAATTTGCACATTAATTTTATGCTCATTGAGCATCGTTTTAGCTTGTTCGATCTGTTGCTCAGTAATATTTTTAAGGACTTCAAGGCCTGCCCCAGCATCACCACCAATGGCGCCGATGGCCGCTGCAATAGCTAATCCCACCATACCAGTGCCTGGAACCGTAACACCCATGCCATTTTTCATTAAATTGGGCGAGACATAAGCATCAATGTGGCTAATTTTATTTTTATCAATATATTGAGTTGCCGTAGCAGCAGCTAAAGCAAGTGAGATAGGTTCAGTGCAACCAAGTGCTGGCAAGACTTCATGTTTCACCAATTTGATTAATTGTTGCCACATTACTTGTTGTTCCATTTTTTATCTCCATATTACTAACCGTAATGTTAGCAAGTGAAACGTTTAGCCATGAAATTAAGTGATTATTTTATTCTATTTAACTTGAAAACTGAATGTTAAGCTCACATATTAAAGAGTAAGTGAACATAATTTATCAGTTCAATACTGATTTTATTAATACGTTAAACCACTATAAACAGATTTTTATTCAATCACTTTTTGTTTAAAACATACACGACAAAAATAGACTAAATCTGAAACATCTATACTTAACTGCATAGTAAATAAATTAATCAGGAATAGTTCAAAATATGTAATATTTTAGTAAAACCACCTGACTTTTTTTTTATTATTGCAATAATGTAACTATCAAAAATTAAATAATAATGGCGAGATATGATAAATATTTTATTAATTGATGATGATGTAGAATTATCACAAATGCTTAGCGAATATTTAACCAATGAAGGTTTTAATATTAAAAGTGTTTATTTAGGTAAGGATGGTATTGATGAAGCGCTATCAGGTAAATATCGTGCAGCAATTTTAGATGTTATGTTACCTGATATTAATGGCATTGATGTCCTAAAAAGCATTCGTCAACAATGTAATATGCCAGTTATTATGTTAACTGCCAAAGGTGATAATATTGATCGCGTATTAGGGTTAGAATTAGGTGCTGATGATTACATACCAAAACCATGTTACCCACGTGAATTATTGGCGAGATTGAGAGCGGTATTACGTCGGTTTGACGAACGTTCAGTCGAATTAGTTGATGAGAAAAAATATCATTTTAATGGCTTAACTTTAGATCTACCACAACGACTTTGTACTTGGAACGGTCAACCAATAGATCTCACCTCTACTGAATTTAACTTGTTAGTTTTACTCGTTAAACATAGTGAGCGAGTGGTAACTAAAGAAGAATTGTCTGAAATAGGTCTGGGTCGTGCTCGAGAATTATATGATCGCAGCGTCGATGTTCATATCAGCAATATTCGCCAAAAACTACATCAAGTAGCACAAAATGATGTGACCATTGAAACAATAAGAGCGGTTGGCTATCGTATCCGTTAATCAAGCCATAGGTTTGCTATGAATCGTCGATTATTTTGGAAAATACTGGTTATATTTTGGATAATTTTTTATCTTACTTTCCAATTAACTTGGATTGCTTTCTCTTATTACATAGAAAGTAGAAATCAACGATTCTTAAATCATATGCCGACTAAAGTGGATATGATTGCTCAATTATTGCATGTTGCCGGTGAAGATGAAACACTCAATTTTATTGCACATTTGCCCGAACGTGAGCGAGTTTTATTGTCAATAAAATTGGTGTCTCCGCAATATGATCAAGTTAATATCATCACAGATGAATTAGAACCTAGCTCTTATGTATATCAACGGATGGCTGTGGCACCGGATGGCACCCTCTATTCGGTATCATTTAAAGACGATAAAACCGATCACAGCAATAACAAAAATAAAACTTTATTTAATATGCCGACCCCTATTTTGTTAATGGGGATCTGTGTTGGTTTAGTATTCAGCCTATTTTTAGCATGGAACTTAACTAGACCAATGAAATTACTAAGACAAGGATTTTTCCGTGTATCGCAAGGTGATCTGTCGGTTCGGTTATTTAAAAAGTTAAAACCTCGTCGTGATGAACTGAGTGAATTAGGTAAAGATTTTGACATGATGGTTGAGCAACTCAACATCTTAATATCTGATCGTCAAGCGCTACTTCATGATGTTTCTCATGAACTCAGAACCCCGCTGGCCCGCTTACAACTGGCAATTGGTCTTGCCCAACAAAATAAACAAAATATTGATACAGCTTTAGCTAGAATTGAGTTAGAGTCGCAACGATTAGATCAATTAATTGGTGAGATTCTTAATTATTCACGTGCAGAAATGAATAATCGAACCGATGAATACTTTGACTTAAAAGAGTTAATTGGTGTAGTGGTTAATGATGCCAACTACGAAGCCAATCACCAATCTATTGAAGTAGAGTTTAACTTATCATCCATTAATCACTCTATTGTTAAAGGTAATTCTGAACAGATACGACGCGCAATTGAAAATATTATTCGTAATGCTATCCGCTTTTCTAATGCAGGCCAAACGGTTGAGGTATCATTAAAAGAAGCAGGAAAATATTTACAAATTGAAGTTAAAGATCGTGGTCCGGGTGTCGATGCCAGCAAATTATCGAGTATTTTTGAACCCTTTGTCCGTATTCAGTCAGCACAGTTAGGTAAAGGCTATGGACTAGGTCTAGCCATCGTCAGAAAGACCGTTATTATGCATAACGGCACTATTCAAGCTAATAATCGCGATGGTGGTGGTTTAGTGGTAACAATCAAACTACCTTATTGGCGAAAAAATTAATAACAATCCGGATTAACGGTTAATACATACTCTTTTACCAGACTTTCTAAGGTAATTTTATCGTAACCAGTAAAATTCAGATTTTGCATAATCATCTGTGGATTGCTATCAAGTATTGCTTTATATTCAGCAATATATTGTTTGGCGATTGGTTTATATGACCAATGCCACTCTTCTGGCAAATAGCCCCCTTTTCGTCCCTCACTGAATGGTTGACAAAAACCATATTTCGGTAAGTTTTCACGAAGCCATTGATACAAAATAATTCCCTGTTTATCATTTTTAAAATATTCAGACGATACACTAGTAATATCAATATCTGTTCCCCAATGATGTCTTGATGTACCAGGCATTGAAGATAATTTTAAAATTTGTTCAGCAATTTTTTGTGGATTATTCAACTTAGGTAATAATGCATCCCACTTACGTTGCCAAATACCATTTTGATAGGTGTAATTACGCGTAGCACTCACTACAATAAAAGGAATATTAGGATAAGATTTTTTAAAATCATTATAAGCCTTAATCAACTGCTCAGTTGGTTCCTTCTGTAAATACATACCTTTTTTGTTTACGGGTAATATTGTTGAGTCGAGAGCAATATAATTACTATCTTTTTTTTCATCAAATTGCCCAGTAAGTTTATTTAATGGAATAGATTGTGCCATAGCAAACGTTGAACATAAGAGTAAAGTTAAAGTTGAGCTAAAATGAGTAACTGTTTTCAATGTTATTATTTTTTTCATCATTTAGATTCTAATTAATATTATATTAGCCAGACAGGGTGAAAACCAGTATAATCCTTTCCCTAAAAATTGAAATAGCCATAATGTGTAAAAACGAGGCCATATGTTAACATCAGCTACACACAAATCGTCTGATAATTGTTTGGACGTGACAAATACAACTAATCAAAACACCATCAATGCAACTAACGAAAAAATAAACTTACTTAACTTTACCAGACAACAGTTAAGAGAATTTTTTATTTCGTTAGGAGAAAAACCATTCAGAGCGGATCAAGTGATGAAATGGATCTATCATTTTGGGATAGATGATTTCGATCTTATGACCGACATTAACAAAAAATTACGTGAGCAATTAAAAAAATTAGCTGAAATTAAAGCACCTAAAATTGCCATCGAGCAACGTTCATCCGATGGCACTATAAAATGGGCTTTAGATGTAGGCAATAATCAAATGATTGAATCAGTTTATATTCCTGAACGTGATCGTGCGACCTTATGTGTTTCATCACAAGTGGGCTGTGCTTTGGAATGTAAATTCTGTTCAACAGCGCAACAAGGTTTTAACCGTAATTTAACCGTATCTGAAATTATTGGCCAAGTTTGGCGCGCATCAAATGCCATTGGCGTAACAGGTAAATTAGCCGATCGACCTATCACTAACGTTGTTATGATGGGAATGGGTGAACCTTTACTTAACTTATCCAATGTCGCACCAGCAATGGAAATTATGCTAGATGATTTTGGTTATGGTTTATCCAAAAGACGCGTGACACTTTCTACTTCTGGTGTCGTACCCGCTTTAGATAAATTAGCTGGCATGATTGATGTAGCATTAGCTATTTCATTACATGCACCAAATGATGAAATTCGTAGTGAGATTATGCCAATTAACCAAAAATATAATATGGCAATGTTACGTGATTCAATTTTACGTTATCTTTCAACCTCGAATGCTAATCATGGTAAAGTGACCATCGAATATGTATTACTCAACCAGATCAATGATAGTGTTGAACATGCCCATGAGTTGGCTAAATTCCTGAAAAATGTACCAAGTAAAATCAATTTAATTCCATGGAATCCTTTCCCTGGTGCGCCTTATGCGCGATGTTCAAACACCCGAATTGATCGGTTTATGAAAACATTAATGGGGTATGGATTTACGGTTATCGTTCGGAAGACCCGTGGCGATGATATTGATGCAGCTTGTGGTCAACTTGCTGGCGAAGTTGTAGATCGTACCAAACGAACGCTTTATAAAAAGCAAAATCTTGTTCAACAAACCGCCTAAAATAACCGAGGAGTTGTACATGAAAAACGCATTAATAGCATTAAGCAGTTTGGTCATGCTAATGCTATCAGGCTGTCAAATGAATGGTCGTGAGGATTTTGACCCAGAAACCGCTGCGTTAGCAAGAATGCGATTAGGTTTAGGTTATTTAGCCAAAGCCAATGAATCTGAAGATAACGTTAAAGCAGCACATTATAATCTAAAATTGGCAGCTCAGTATTCACCCAATAACCCTCAAATCATGCTAGCAATGGCAATGTTTGATCAACATGTTGGTGAATATAATGAAGCAGAGATGATTTATAAACGAATCACATTAATGCAACCAGGTAATGGTTTATATCGTGTGCACTACGGCTCCTTTTTATGTGGTAGAGATCGTTACCAAGAAGCGAAACAACAATTTGCCAAAAGTCTAGAACTAGATCGGCACCGCTGGAAAGCAGATACCTATGAGCAATATGGTTATTGTGCTATCCAAAACGGCGATAAGAAAACGGCAGATCTAATGTTTAAACAACTTTTTGCATATGATGCCAGTCGTCGAAGTAATGTAGCAAAAACAGCCGAACTTTATAAAAATAAAGGCGACAACAAGATAGCTAACTATCTATTTTTAGTATCAAAAAAATAAATTATAAGTACAAAATTAAAATTAACATCACTGGAAGCAAGAGTATATATCATGAGTTTTTTGGCTATTTTACTGCTAGCATTAGCCATGTCTACAGATGCCTTTGCGGTAGCGATTTGTCGTGGCGTATCACTAAAATCAACGCCGTTTTTAGGCGCATTAAAAGTGGGGATCTTATTTGGTTTTGTTGAAGCCATCACGCCATTACTAGGCTGGTTAATTGGCTATATTGCCCTACAATATATTGAAAGATGGGATCATTGGATTGTTTTTACCGTCATGCTATTGTTAGGTCTAAACATGATTTATCATAGTTTTAAAGAAGATAACGATGACAACTGTGATGCAAAACCACTTCCTTCATCGAAAAAATCATTTCTACTATTAGTTCTTACTGCGATTTCAACAAGTATTGATGCATTTGCTGTTGGTGTCGGATTAGCACTTGCCAGCGTTAATATTTATATTGCCGCCACCATGATTGGACTTGCAACCTGTATCATGGTTACATTGGGCTTATTGCTAGGTAAAAAAATTGGCTGTTTAATTGGTAAACAAGCATCATTTATCGGTGGCATCGTTCTTATTGTCATCGGTTCAATCACATTGTACCAACATCTCGCTATATAATTTTATTCTTTATTAAACAAATTTAAATATAAAAAAACCACTCACATATTGGAGTGGTTTTTTATTTTGACGGGCTAAATAGGGGAATTACATCATTCCGCCCATTCCTCCCATGCCGCCCATACCACCAGCAGCACCTAAGTCAGCTTTATCATCTTTAGGTAAATCAGTAACCATACATTCAGTTGTGATCATAAGACCTGCTACTGATGCAGCATATTGTAATGCACTACGTGTTACTTTAGTTGGATCTAAAATACCCATGGCAATCATATCACCATATTCTTCAGTTGAGGCATTGTAACCATAGTTACCTTTACCGCCTTTAACCGCATTGACCACAACAGAAGCTTCTTCACCGCAGTTAGTAACGATTTGACGTAATGGCGCTTCCATTGCACGAAGAGCAACTTTAATACCAACGTTTTGATCTTCGTTTGCACCTTTAAGGTCTAAAATTGCAGAAGCAGCACGAACTAACGCAACACCACCACCAGCAACAACACCTTCTTCAACTGCTGCACGAGTCGCATGTAATGCATCTTCAACACGTGCTTTTTTCTCTTTCATTTCAACTTCAGTTGCTGCACCAACTTTAATTACTGCAACACCGCCAGCTAATTTAGCCACACGCTCTTGAAGTTTTTCTTTATCGTAATCAGAAGTTGATTCTTCGATTTGTTTACGAATTTGTTCAACACGTGCATTAATTAATGATTCTTCACCAACACCGTCGATGATAGTTGTGTTATCTTTATTGATAACCACACGTTTAGCTTGACCTAAATCTTCAAGTGTTGCTTTTTCAAGCTCTAAACCAATTTCTTCAGAAATTACAGTACCAGCAGTTAAGATTGCGATATCTTGTAACATTGCTTTACGACGGTCACCAAAACCAGGTGCTTTAACCGCTGCAACTTTAACAATACCACGCATAGTATTCACAACTAATGTTGCTAATGCTTCGCCTTCAACATCTTCAGCGATAATTAATAAAGATTTACCTGCTTTAGCAACAGCTTCTAATACTGGTAATAATTCACGGATATTAGAGATTTTTTTATCCGCTAATAAAATATACGGGCTATCTAATTCAACAGTCGCAGTTTCTGGTTTGTTGATGAAATATGGAGATAAATAACCACGGTCAAACTGCATACCTTCAACAACATCAAGTTCATCTTGTAAACCAGTACCATCTTCAACAGTGATAACACCTTCTTTACCTACTTTTTCCATTGCTTGAGCAATTAAAGTACCAACTGTTTCATCAGAGTTTGCTGAAATAGTACCAACTTGTGCAATCGCTTTAGAATCAGCACATGGTGAAGATAATTTTTTAAGCTCTTCAACAGCTGCAACTACTGCTTTATCAATACCACGTTTTAAATCCATTGGATTCATACCAGCAGCAACCGCTTTTAAACCTTCATTAACGATAGCTTGCGCAAGTACAGTTGCAGTAGTGGTACCGTCACCAGCTGCATCGTTTGCTTTTGAAGCGACTTCTTTAACCATTTGTGCACCCATGTTTTCGAATTTATCTTCTAATTCGATTTCACGAGCAACTGATACACCATCTTTAGTGATAGTTGGCGCACCAAATGATTTATCTAATACAACATTACGTCCTTTTGGACCTAAAGTTACTTTAACTGCATCAGCTAATACATTAACGCCTTTAAGCATTTTAGCACGAGCGTCATTTCCAAATTTTACATCTTTAGCTGCCATCTTCGTATTTCTCCTAAATTCTGTATATAAGTTAAATTATCTGCCAGTTATTCTTGAACAATGGCTAAAATATCGCTTTCTGATAAGATAAGCACTTCTTCGTTATCAATTTTTTCTGTTTTAACGCCATATCCTTCATTGAAAATTACGATATCACCAACTTTAACATCTAATGGTTGAACTTGACCATTTTCTAAAATGCGACCATTACCAACAGCTAAAACTTCACCACGTGTTGATTTACCTGCTGCTGAGCCAGTTAACACAATACCGCCAGCTGATTTTGATTCTACTTCTTTGCGTTTAATGATCACACGATCATGCAATGGACGAATTTTCATTAGTTATCTCCTAGCACTAATTTTTACTTAAGTAATTATTAACAATAAATCATAAAATTATGATATGTATCATATAGTGCATAATAGATGGGGATTAATTTATATTCTTCAAGAGAATAAAATAAAAAAATTTTCTAATTGATTAATTATTCATCATCCTTCCGTTCAAATTCTCCTTCGATCACATCATTATTTACTTGTACATTGCGACTAGAAGAAAATGAATAAACTTTAGTAGGAAGTTTTTTAACAATAAAGCGCACAATATATTCCTGAACATATGGAATTAATAAAATCCCCCCTAAGATATCCGTTAGAAAACCTGGAATAAATAAGAAAAAACCAGCAAATAATAGCGAAACACTGTTAATAATTTCTTCTTTTGGGTTTTGTTGATTAGCAATCTTTTGTTGCATAAGGCTTAAATTTTTTAACCCTTGCTTTTTAATTAATGAAAAACCAATAATCGAGGTAGCAATAATTCCGATTAATGCAAGCAATACCCCCACTGAATTAGCAATTGCGATAAAAAAACTAATCTCACAATAAACATAAATAAAAAATATAATAAAACCAATAACTCGCATACAAAAATTCCTCTAAATATAGAGCGACATTATTTTCAATTAGTTATTAAAATGGTGACAATTAGCTAAATTTCAACCAAACAGTATATATTTTTAAAAATATCTTACAAAAAGGATTGACGAATAATCTCTAATCGTGTTTAATACAGCTTCATTGTTGCCCGGATAGCTCAGTCGGTAGAGCAGGGGATTGAAAATCCCCGTGTCCGTGGTTCGATTCCGCGTCCGGGCACCAATCACCAAATTTTAAGACCTGCTTCTAGCAGGTTTTTTTATGTCTAAAGCCTTTTCCAATAAACCTTGCACCTTATTTCACTATTCAACCGAGTTCAACTTAATTAACCCAAAATCAAGTGAACAATGGCTTTGAACATATGGACTTCTCGACGATATTTTTTAACTAATACGATAAATTAATACCTAATTCCATGTAATATTAATCCTATAATAAAGTAAACCATAATTTATCATCATATTTATTAACCTTAATAAATAAAATCATTCGGCATAAAAACTTGAAGAGTTAAATTATGCTGAATTAGAAATTTATGAAGTAGTTATTGATGTCGGAGATTATGTTAATTCTATTACTGACTTAATTAATTTATCTGATAACTTAAATTGCAGAAAGTGGCTGTATAGTTTAAAAGAACTAGGTAATTTAAGTAACTACTTTGATTATGAACGTTACAGTCATGATATTACACGCTAAAAAAATAGTACATTTTATTCGGATAATTATATTTATTACACTGGTAAAAGTTTTTGTAATGATTATGATGAAAAATGTGTACCAGAAGAGTATTGTGGTGAAATCATTACAATATTTGTATATTTATTGCGAAATCGCCGCAAAAATGATACTGTATTTACTTACAGTGGCGGAGTATTAGGTCGTTTCCTAAGAAACCAAAGGTATAAATTTAACTTCGATTTAAATAACGTTTCTTATGTAACAGATATTAATCCACTATGTTAAATAGAATAGAATTAGATAAAGTGAAAGAACCATCGCCCGAGGTATTAAAAAAGCTATAGGCTCGTTATAAAATAAATTTACTAGAATTATATGAACTTTCAGAATAAATTGATAGTAGCTTATGTATATCTAAAAATCAGAATCCTTTTTATAATTGTGAATTATTGGGTGAGAAAAAATAAATTCGATTCAAAATATAATGAATCTTTTTGCTAAAAAAGATAGGCATGAAACTAATGGAGTTAAAATGCAGTATAAATTAGGTGAGCTATTTTGTGGTCCAGGTGGATTAGCTTATGGGGCAATAAATGCAAGTAGTTTAGACGAAAAACTTACTATAGTTCATGAATGGGCAAATGATTATGACAGAGATACTTGTGCTACCTATGCTCACAATATTTGTGATGGTAAAAGTAAGTCGGTATTTCATGAAGATATAAGAAAGTTAAATATGGAAAATTTAACACCTATTGATGCATTAGCATTTGGTTTTCCGTGTAATGACTATAGTATTGTAGGAGAACAAAAGGGGATTGATGGAGTCTATGGACCCTTGTATTCCTATGGAGTTAAAGCATTAAAACATTTTCAACCTGATTGGTTTTTGGCTGAAAATGTAGGAGGTCTAAGAAATGCAAATGATGGAAAAGCTTTTACGCAGATTTTATCTGAATTAAAAGATGCGGGTTATGTAGTTGTTCCACATTTATATAAATTTGAAGAATATGGTATTCCCCAAGCTAGACATCGAATAATTATTGTTGGAATTAGGTTGGATTTAAGTAAAACCGTATCTTTCAGAGTACCATCCCCTCGTCCTTATTTAAAAGTAGATAATACTTGTAAAAATGCTATAGAAACCCCCCCAATTCCTACTGATGCATTTAACAATGAAATGACAAAGCAGTCTAAAGTTGTTGTTGAAAGATTGAAACATATTTTACCTGGACAAAATGCTTTTACAGCAGATTTACCGAAAGCATTGCAATTGAATGTTAAAGGGGCTAGGATGAGTCAAATTTATAAAAGACTTGATCCTTCCAAACCTGCATACACTGTTACAGGTAGTGGTGGTGGAGGTACTCACATATATCATTGGGAAGAGCCACGGGCTTTGACAAATAGGGAACGAGCAAGATTACAAACATTTCCTGATTCTTATGAATTTTTAGGTTCCAAAGAAAGTGTGCGAAAACAAATTGGTATGGCTGTTCCTTGTCAAGGCGCAAAAATAATATTTGATGCTATTTTGAATAGCTTTGCTAAAATTGATTATGATTCTGTTGAACCTAATATAAGTGAATAGGTAAATGTTTAATCAGGATTTAATTAATAGGATATTGATAGAGCCAATTCGTAGAGGAGCCAATCGGCTATTAATAGTTTCAGGCTACGCTTCTCATACGATGGCATCTTGGCATTTAAAAAGAATTAAAGAATTAGGTTTACCAACAATTGATATAGAATTAATTGTTGGCATGGCCTTATATGATGGATTAAAGGAAGATATTCATCAAGGTTTCAAAGATATTCATGAAAATAACGATGATATCTATTCTAATTTTCAATGTCAGTACATAATTGAACACGCTCCCGTTCACAGTAAAATTTATATTTGGCTAGATAATGATTTACCAACAGAAGCATATACAGGGTCAGCTAATTATTCTCAAGCAGGTTTCAGTTTAGGGAGAAGAGAATATATGACACCTTGTGAGCCTTACCTGGCTTTTCAATATTATAATGGTTTGATTTGTGATGTGATGTTTTGTAACCATAATGAAATCGAAGATTATATTATGTTAAGAGCATCTCATCCTGTTTTAGAGAATGAAATCGAAAATTCAGCTATTATTTTTGATGACAGCATTGAAAATGTAACCCTTTCTCTCTTGGACTCAAAAACTGGTGAAACACACAGGCATTCTGGCCTAAATTGGGGACAAAGAAATGGTAGAGAGCCAAACCAAGCTTACATTCCTGTTCCTTCAAGAATAGCAAGATCTGGATTTTTTCCCCTAGAAAAAAGACATTTTTCAGTTTTAACTGATGATCATAAAAATTTGGTTTTAAGAGTCCAGCAACAAGGTGATAAAGCGATAACAACACCAATGAACAATTCGTTGATAGGAGAATACTTTAGAAATCGTCTAGGCCTTAACAATGGACAGTTCGTAACCAGACAACACTTAGAAGATTATGGTAGAACGGATGTAACTTTTTATAAATTAGATGAAGAACAATTTTATATGGATTTTTCACCGCATTAATAATCAAATTTGTTTCACGGAGAAATATAAGTGCTAAATTATTGGTGGGTAACACGACCTAAAAGACGTTTGAATTCAGTTCCAGAAGTATTGGCAACTTTTTCTGATATTTCATTAAATCAAGAATGGATTGGACAACGAGAAATTCATATGTCATTAGAAGACGCCCTCGAAGAAGCTGGATTAAAACGTACTGGAGATCGGCGAGATCAAACAGGTGGTGGAGGTAGAACCTATAAAGCTTGGTTAGTAAGTTTAGGTTTAATTTTTGTACAAGAAAATACTAAAAAAATAAAATTAACCTTAGCTGGGGAAGCAATAATGAATGGTGATTCTCCAGTTGAAGTATTAAAAAATCAAATTATCAAATACCAGTTCCCTTCTTCTTATTCATTAAGTAGCGGAGTAAATGTTTCGGTTCGTTTTAAAATAAGACCTTTCAAGTTTTTGTTAAAATTATTATCAGATTCTAGAATTGAAAGTTTATCAGAAGAGGAAATTGCAAAAATTGTCGTTGTTGAAGCAGAAAATGAAAGTGCTAAATGTTTTGAATATATTGTTCAACAAATAATTAAATTTAGAAATGATGGTGATGCAATTTTAGCTAAAAATTTTTTTGAAAAATATTCTTCAAGCCGAGGCTCAAAAAATAGTTTTGATCACCTATTAGACATTGCTAACACTATAATTAACTGGTTGGAATATACTCAATTAGTCAAAAGGGATACTGAAGACCATAGGATAAGAATTATTGAGGATAAAATAGATGAGATTAATCAACTGTTGTCTGATTCTCCATTCATTGACCGTCCTGAACAACATGAATATTTTCAAAGAAAATTTGGTGTGGATCCAAAACATCGAAAAGATACACGTAATTTGTTAAATATACATGGAATTTCAACGAGAGTTATTGCAATTAATAAAATCAAACAGGCATTTATTACTGAATCAGTAAAAATGCCAATAAGTAAAATTACTAGTACTCTCATAGACAAAATTTGTGAAAAAACAGGATTTTTACCTGATCTAGTCGAAGATTGCCTACAAGAATTATATCCACAAGGAGCTATTGGTGCTTTTTTGTCAGAATATTTTGAAATGGCTTTCAAAGGTAGAGAGCAAGCCACTGATTTTGAATTAGCAACGGTAGATTTATTTCAAAATGTTTTTGGTTTTACAGCTAGGCATGTAGGACCAAAAGGTTTGACACCTGATGTGTTATTACTTTCTGATGATGAAGGTTATTCGGCTATTTTAGATAATAAAGCATATAGTAAATATAGTATAACTAATGATCATCATAACAGGATGGTCTATAATTATATTGGTCAGCTTAACAATTATTATAATGGTACTTATCCACTTAGCTTCTTTTCTTATATAGCCGGGGGATTTGGCTCCAATATAAATATACAACTAAATAGAGTTGTTAACGAAACCGGTATTAATGGAAGTGCTATTAATATATCTACAATGATAAATCTAGTTTATGAGCATACAAGTAATCCTTATACACAACAACGAATTAGAGATATATTTAGTCTTAATAGAAGAGTATTACAAGCTGATTTATGAGTTAGTTTATTATTTTATCTTTTATTTTTATAAATATTTTATAAATTATTATAACATTGTTTTTTTAGTTTTTTTAATAAATGATTATTGGTAGCATGTATTTTTAGAGGGAATAATTGTGTCAATTATAGGCACCATAAATTTATCTCTATTGAGCTCAAAAACCGGGAAAACACATTTAAGTTTTGTTTTAAATTGGTGACATAGAAAAATAGAGGGCCAAACCAAGCTTACATTCTTGTACCTGTAAACATAGTAAGAACTAGTTTTTCCCCATCAAGTGATGAGCTTTTTGAAATATCATATGATGATGGAAAACGCCTAATATTGCGTTTAGAACAAGACAACGTTAAATTACTGTACAAGAAAATAGTTCAATTCTAGGTAAATACTTTGGAAACCACTAGGCCTAAACAATGGGCAATTCGTAACTAGACAATACTTATCAAAACTAGAGATAGTAAATTTCATTAGATTTTTCTAGGCTTTGAAATTAATTGTTGTCTTGCTGTTTATTTAAAAATGAATGGGATGTCCTACTGTCAATAAATAATATTTAAAATAAGATATCATCCTTGCATTTTTATAAATTTAAAAGAAACATTTTTATCCCAGTTGGGATGACATGATGTTTTTTGTAATAATAATTTCCCTGCTCTATTTATTCTTTCTTTACCTATATCACTGATATATTTAAATCTATTTTTAAATTTTTTGTTCTTAAAATTGCAATGCTCTGGTGATTGAATCATTATAAATTTTCTATTTCCACCATCTTCCGAATTCAATTCCAATGTAGCATGTGCAGTGGTTGCTGAACCAGCAAAAAAATCGAGAATAATATCATTATGTTTTGATGCTATCTGTAATATTTTTTTTATTAATGAAACAGGTTTTGGTGTATCAAAAACTAGTTCATTGTTAAATAAAGATGTTATTTCTTTATTAGCCTGTTGTGTGTGACCGACTTCATCGTATGACCAAAACGTTGTGGGTAGTACTCCTTGTTTAACCTCATTCAAATATCTTTTTAATTGTGGTGCACCAGTACCTTTTTGACCAAAATAAATTCGATTTTCTTGAAGCCATTTATTCATTGTTTCTTTAGATGCTCTCCAACTATTTCCATTTGGAGGATAATACTCTTTACCAGTATTAGGATTAACAATTGGATATACCCTACTAAGAGAAAATTTTTTTACTAATAAATTATCTTGTCGCCAAACACCTTTACCATCGCCATCATCGTTTTTATAAGGTTTATTAAGATTTTCATTCCTAGGCAATAAGTTGATTCTGAAATTACTTGTTTTTTGATAAACAATAATATATTCATGAACAGTGGACATCGTATAAGAATCATTGGATTGAGAATATTTTTTTTGCCAAATAATGTTAGCTATAAAATTTTCTTTGCCAAAAATGTTATCGCAAATTAAACGTAAATTAACTAATTCATTATCATCAATACTAATAAATATTGCTCCATCTTCAGCTAATAAACTTTTGGCTAACTCTAATCTTGGTGACATCATCTCAGACCATGTGAATCCTTTATAATCAGAAAAACAATCATTATATACATAAGAATTGCCAGTATTATAAGGAGGATCTATATAGATTAAATTGATTCTATTTTTATACTTATCAATCAAATGTTCTAATGCAAACAAATTATCACTTTCTATATATAAATGATCTTGATTTATTAATTTGTTAATTTTTTTCATATATAATTATCAAGTTATTAATGCAAAGCAGGTATATAACTATAATTTAATTTTTACACTCAAACCTCCAAAATAATTGAATATAACATTAAAAGCAAGCGAACTTTTGACAAAGAAAGATATACATTTTATGTTTATATTATCAAAACTTAAAAATCACCTTCCCCAGGATATAAATAACATAAGGAATGTTTATGAATAAAAATTATAAACTCCTTTTCCTTCTCATTAACCGATTATAAAAATTTATACTGTAAGCCAAGGTTGAACCTAATTTTTTTGCAATTGGTTCTCATAGTTTATATGAAAATTCTATTTCAAATTTGATGACACTATTTATTGAGCAGAATTCTCATATTCATCCATTCCTGACATGAGTTTTATTATCGCTTTTAGAGTTTCCTGAAATAAATTGTGTTTATCTCAGTGAACTATCAGTAAAAAAAGATGATGACAGATAAAGAGATTAAGTTCCTACGGATACAACTTCGGATACATTCCTCAACCTCAATTCCTCCAACTCAATAATACCAATGCTTTAAGCTGTATCTTCGATTCCGCGTCCGGGCACCAATCACCAAATTCTGAGACCTGCTTCTAGCAGGTTTTTTTATGTCTAAAGCCTTTTCCAAGCTACCTTTCAAGGGATTTTCTTTGTCAACTGACATCAACTGAGATCACCCCATATCAAGTGCAAAATCGGATACAAACTCGGATACATTTGGTTCGATAGTGACGTGTATCTATAAATATTGTTAACTAATTTAATCAGTTAAAACTTTATTAAGACGCTTATAATCTTGACGATAAGCATTGAGGTTTCTAACTAGATAATTAGCAGCAATGATTATTTAATACTATTAGTTGAAGAAATTAAATCTGATCAATTTGTAGTGATATAAATAATAGGCAATATTGATGTATATGTAGTTACTTCTATTACTCTGTTTTCATTGTCGAGACGTTAAGAATTCAAGCGGTATCATAAGTAACATGACATCAAAATTTCAGGGGTTTTGACTACAATTAGTTGTATTTACCACAGCCTTTTATCATCAAATAAACAATTAAAACTTGTTGTATTTGAGATTGGATAAGTGACATAAATCGCTTTGCTAGATTTTTTAGAAGGAAAGTTCATAATTTTAAGATTTTCATAAAACTGATACCCTAAAACATATCCCAATAGATAACCGATAAAGACTTTTTTGCCATCATCTGTTGTTACTTTGTCATTGATAAAAATTCTGGTGTATATATCTAAAGACGAATTTATTTCGGCATCGATTATTTCACTGTCTGATTTTTGTGACATAGAAATAATATTATTTTTAATCCAAGCTAAATAATCGCAAGTGTTATGAATAATATCACCATTTTTTCTATTGAACTTAGGATATTTAAATAGATCTAGTTGTCTAAGACGATTAATTAATGCTTGATGAGAAGTATATTTTCGTAAATTACAACTTTTTGATAAATAGATATTATTAGGGATCTTTGATGACTTTATCTCTACCAAATAAACGTTATTTGCTCGGCAAAACTCAATAGTATCATCAGTTAACATGCCATAATGGCTGGCAAGAATTGTTTCCGTTATTTTTTGCTTAACAAGTGCGATATTGGGATTACTTTTTTCATAGATAAGACCATCAAAAGGAGCATGTTTTTTAAATAAATCAGTCCTAAATTGGTCATAAGCCGTATATGATAATTGTCTCACATTATCATTTTGACAATTTTGGTACTCAATCAAATCAATAAATAATTCCTCAACAATTTTCCCTTGTAGGGTATTTTTATCTATCTCTTTTTGATTTCTGTTTGGTTGCCAAGTATTTTGCGTGTTTTTAGCAATTTTCTCTAAATTTAAGTTTAATTTTTCTAAATCATCCTGATAAGTAAAAATAACGATATTTTCATCAACATTAAAAAATTTAAATCGATTGGTTTCTATTATATTAACCATTGCAAAATTACTTAGTTAGTTCATGGGTTTAACCTTACTTTCAATAAAGTTAATTTCGTTTTCAGCTAAACTATATTTAATATAAAGTTGCTGATCGACATCTGAAATAGATCTACTCCAATCTATATCTGAATTTTTAGTAAAATTTTGCAGCGGAACTTTTGACCATGTGATCTTTGATTGATTATTCTGGGTTGTTTTCATAATACCTAGCATTGAACGAGCAAATTTTGACTTAAGGTATTTAAGTAATGCTTCAGCTTCAAACTCAGTATCAAATTCTCCTAGACTGACAAATGTTTGGTTATGTCCGATTGCGGGAGATCCAACAACTGGTGTACTCAATATCTCTCCAAACGCCCCTGTTCCATTAGCACCTGGCACAAAAACTTTCCATTTATCTAAATTAGCATGATTAGCAATATATTTTCTTTTCAACCAATAATATATACGGGCACCTTTTGTGCGACCGTAGATTTGAATATAATCCTCGTCATCATCTGGCTTGGTGGTAAAAAATATTTCTGGATAGCGACTAAATACACTAGAGGCGACAGCTTTTGCATGAGCCTTATCCGTTCGGCCAATCAAATAAGGATTTTCAATAAACAAACAATCTGTAAATCGATAACTATCGGGGCTATACACAAAATTACTCATATTTTCTTTAGTTATTGATTTAACTTTATGAAATATAGATCGCAATTCCTTGAAAGGAATAAAAGTATCAATTTCACCAAAAATTTTATTTTTATCTCTAAAAATAATTACGATACCGCCTTTAATATCAACATTTGGGAAAACTTCATCACTTTTAGCATTGAAATATTCAATATTGATATGTTTGTCAGTCAGCATTTTCTGATTCCACTTTTTCGGTGTTGCCCCTTGATTTGCCAAGAATCGAGCCGGCGAAATCAACGTGTATTTACTTGCGACCTTTTCAGCTAAATCATAAAAATAATGATATATAGGAACAGCTTGATTATTTTCGCCGACATTCATATCTTGATAGGGAGGATTACCGACAACCACATCGAATTTCATTATCTATCTCCTTCGCCAAAAAAAATCACTTCCCCTATATCCCAATTCATAATTTTTACACGCTTACCGTGGTTTTTAAGCAATTGTTGTGCATTGTTTTCTTGACTAAAAGAAGTTAACTGCTTGTCACACAATGAGGCTTGTTGTTCTGACAAAGGAATAATCTGTTGTAAAGCATCCATCTGGAATAAATTATAGCTAATAACTTCGGCCACATTTTTCAAAAATTCATATAATGGTTCTTCTTGCCACTTAGCAAAATAATAATCACAACATGTGTAAAATAAATTCTCTCGAGCTAATAAAAGCGAGTCGCCATTCCATTCAAAGCCATAACTGGCTTGATAAGCTTTGATAGCGAATCTTTGCCATTCTTTTTTATCATTTATTTCAGCATTGATACGTTTTAGTTTCCTATCAACAAAACCTACTCTTTTTTGCAGTGGTATCATTTGTCCAGAATTCATATCATAGCGAGTAACCATATACGGCGCTTCACCACATGATATTTCTAACCATTTTCGCTTAATATAAGTATCCAAATCATCATTAGCGTATTCTTTCTCAAGAATATCATTTTGTTTTTGCACAACCCAAATTGGTGTAAATACTTCCGCTTTTGATTTAGTTCGTTCTTTTTGCTGCTCTCGCGGTTTTAACGCCCGAGGCATGATGATTTTTGCCATGTTACCTGTGATTAACTCAGGTCTTATCTGAGCAGATGGTGAATAGGCTGTATGGTTATATTGGCTATAATTATCATTGGCCCAAATAATATTATTTATCTCATCAGCTGTAGATGTCGTTCTATCAATTAATAATATGTTGAATATTTCAGGCATTTTTTCTCTTATGTTGTTTTCTGAAATATCAGTAATCTGATAGTCACGATTCAATTGCTCATCCTTATATAACTTATTATTGGGATTAATTATTCTGTTTGGCATACAACTCGTTTCATCCAAAGATATAAATTTTAGATATGTTGATAATAGTTACAGTAATAGATCCTATAAATAAATCAGATTGTTGCTGTAATTTCCTCAAATGCTCCATGTTTTAGCATACAATATTTCATTTAAACTAAGTTTATAAATACTCAATTTAAGGATGCGTATAATTCACCAGTATAATCATTTAAAGCTAATTTATCTAATAACATTGCTTGTCGTGGCCTAGTGAAGGTGGATAATTAAAGGAGAAGATAACAATATTACTTAGTTGGTTGTTATTTCTGAAGAAATAACAACCTAATTATATATAATGCGAATAAATTAATTTTTAATTAATAAGTTTTTGGCGAGTAAAAAATTACCAATTGTTGCACTACCATTATTTTCAACTGACGGTGTTTTTATATATTTATCAATATTTTCAATGGTGACATAATTATTTAATAATCTTTTAAAATGCGTTTTTATTCGTTCTAGCATATGATTTTGGCTCATCACACCACCACCAACAATGACTAACTCAGGTCTAATCACTAAGGTCGCATTTAAAATAGCTTGGGCAATATAGTATGCTTGAATATCCCAAACATCTGAACTAGCATCTAATTCTTGGCCTTTTTTACCCGTTCTTGCTTCAATACTTGGCCCTGATGCTAGCCCTTCTAAACAATCACCATGTAATGGACAAACACCTTTAAAATTGACATCTAACGAATGTTTTTTTATTAATTGATGCCCCATTTCTGGGTGACCGACGCCACCTATAAATACGCCATTTTGAATAGCGCTTCCTCCAATTCCAGTGCCAATTGTGTAATAAACCAAATTATTACATGAGTTTAAATACATTTCACCATAAGCGCTTGAGTTAACATCCGTTGTAAAAAAGATAGGTATATTGAGTTCTTTCTGTATTGGTAAAACAATATTTACATTAGTCCAACCTTGTTTTGGAGTATTCAGTATACATCCATACTGGTCACTAGAAATATCAAGATCTACCGGCCCAAAACTGCCTATTGCTAAAGCATCAACACTATTTTGTTTAAAAAACAGAATGACCTTTTTTATCGTTTCTGCATAAGTTGTGGTTGGAATAGTTTCGCTAATAATTATTTCATTATTTTCATTGCCAACAGCACAAATAAACTTTGTTCCTCCCGCCTCAACACTACCATATCGTTTCATTATTTATCTCCATTAAATATTATTCATTACAGTCAATTAGGGTTATCTGCTAACCAAATTGAAATGTAAATTTTTCATCCTAGTAATTATTAAAATGCCTTACAGTATTTTTGTTTATTATATATTACTTAAATCAAAATGCAGCGACGTCGTAAAACTCTCTAATGGTGCTAAAATCAATCCCCCCTCTGGCTTATTCATTGGCCATCCTAAACCAGGTTCAATACCGAGAACATATTCATTTTGACCAAATTGATTCCACTGTGTCAGATAAGGGAGCTCAGTTGAGTCATATTGACAGTCCAGCGCAATACCAATAGTTTTATTTTCAACCCTAAAACGGCATTTTTTTTCTGGTTTTGGTCGATGAAAATAGACCTGCTCATCGAAAATAGCTTGAGGCGGTAATACATCAAGAAAATGCGCCAACCCCTTATCTGCGACTTCATCTCGGGGTAACGTGGTTACTGTGGGTAGCTTTATTGTCGTATCTGGTGATAATAGTGGATAACCAAAGTTAATATGATATAAAAGTTGAATATTTTCATGCCTAAATGCTTGGTTAGTGATTGTGTCAGTGATAGTAAAGGATGAAGATTTTAATGAAGTAGTTATTGTTCTTTGTAATTGAATATTTTCAGAAAAAAACACAGCTTGACGTATTTTACCCTTCAACTGAATAATATAATCATCATCATCCCAAAATTCATTAATAGAAAAATTTTCTGTACGTAAATTAGAAAATGGGCCATGTAAACCATTAATAGTCGATGGCGGACCAATATGCGTTAATCCACAAGTAGTTAATAAACCACAATGAAAATTTTTTAAAAACTCATATCCACTATTATTCACGCTCTCTGGATTTCTGATCCCTACTTTTGATATTGGCGCAATGGGTATGCCTTTATAACGACATGCTGAAATATCCATTCCTCGATCAGGTAATACAGTAAAACTTAACCCTGCTGCGGTATTAACCTCACAAATACGAGAATTAAAACCAGGGCCATCATTTAAAATAGAACTCGTTGCCCCAGCAATTTGTTTAATATCACCAACATACTGTAGCAACTCTTTAGCAGTCATATTTTTAAACCAACTCATAATAGGCCCCTTTATCATCAAGCAGTTAGAACTTTTATCGACCTTTTATATCGCTCAATATCCTTTTTATCAACAGTTTGAGTTGTTATTAAATAATCCACTTCTTTTAATTGTGCGAAACTGGATTTTGAATCAATATTGAATTTAGTTGAGTCAATTAGCGCAATAGATTGTTGGCATTTAGCTAAAAATCTTTTTTTGTCGACAACTTCATTGTAATTATAATCAGAGAACCCGTTTTTTAGTGAAACACCTGATGCTGAAAAGAAAAACTTATCAATATTAAAAGCATTAATAACGCTATCATCAAAAGAGTTTTGTATGGTATTTGATTTTGGTTTTAAAACTCCGCCAATGATAATAACCGTCAAATTCGGGTTTTCTTTTAGCTTAACAGCAATATTGATACCCGTAGTAATAATAGTAATTTTAATATCAATATTGACTAATTTATTCGCAATTTCATTACTAGTTGAACTAGAATCAATCAGTATTGTATCTTTGTGTTTAATTAAAGATATAGCCAAACTAGCAATGCTCTGTTTTTCTTTTAGATTAAGTGCTTTTCTTTCATCATAAGGGGTTTGATGTATAAATTTATTCGATAACACAATCCCACCATGCGTTCGCTCTATATCTGGATAATTTGCACAAATTATATCAATATCACTACGCACTGTAGGCATTGATACATCTAATAACTCTGCTAACTCTTTAACAGTAATCGATTTATTTTCTATTACTTTCTTTAAAATAATCTGTTGTCTTTCTTCAGCAAACATAATTAGCCACCTTATATTTTGATTTATCTGCATAATACACAAAAAACAAATTAAAATAAAACAAAAAAACAAATAACAAAAAGAAAATAAAAAAAATAATTGACACAAATAAGAAAAGATAAAATAATAAAAGAAAAGAAAGTAAAGGAAAGTATTAATAACAGCAAATTTAAGGAGCAGCTCATGTTAATCACTGGTAAAGAAATGCTAGATATAGCAAGAAAAAATAAATTTTCCGTCCCTGCGTTCAATGCTGGTAGCGGACAATTACTGACTGCCGTAATGGAAACAGCAGAACGTTTAAACGCACCATTTATGATGGCAATTCACCCCGATGAGCTTGCTTTCTTAAAAGACAGTTTTATCAGTCAAGTTATTTATGAATGTAACCACAGTAAAATACCCGTTTGTATTCACTTAGATCATGGTGCCAACATGCAACAAGTTGCACATGCCATTCAATTAGGCTTCACATCAGTAATGATTGACAGTTCACATCAACCATTTGATGAAAATATTAGAATTACTAAAGAAGTCGTAAAACTAGCACATAGCGTTGGTGTGTCAGTGGAAGCAGAGTTAGGTACCATTGGCGATACTGGATCCACCGTTGAAGGGGGAGCAAGTGAAATTATTTACACCGATCCATTAAAAGCCAAAGAATTTGTTGAAGAAACAAAAATTGATTCTCTTGCGGTAGCCATTGGTACATCACATGGTATTTATCCAAAACACTTAGTTCCTAAATTACGTTTAGATATTCTAGAAGAAATTTATAAGCTGGTTTCAATCCCATTAGTACTTCATGGGGGTTCTAGTAATGCGGATGATGAACTTGCTGCTTCGCTAGATTTAGGAATTGCCAAAATAAACATCTCTAGTGATATAAAAATCTGTTTTGCTAACAAATTACGCGAGATGTTAAATGGAGGCAATAACGAGATTAGAGAGCCTAATGTTTTATTCCCACCTTGCATGCTAGAAACGCAAAAAGTAGCAGAGCAAAAAATTAAATTATTTAAAGCAGATAATAAAGCATCATTATATTATCGATAAGTTTTAAGACTATATAAGAACAAATAGCTAAATGCTTGTTCATATTAATAAATGTAAGCTAAAAGCCGGTTAATTGTCGACCGGCAACAAGCAACGGATTATTACATTTAATAAGAGGAAGAGTTTATGTCATTAAATAAAATTTTAGATGAACAAGTCATTGCCACAAATATTGATGCAAAAAATAAAAATGAAGCATTACTGATTTTATCAGAGAAACTACTTAATGCTGGCTATATTAATGATATTAATTCATTTCTGGAAGATATCTATTATAGAGAATCATTGGGAGCAACAGGTATAGGTAATTATATTGCAATTCCTCATGGTCAAAGCGATAGCGTACTACGAAATGGTATTGCTATCGGGAAATTCAACCAAGAAATTGAATGGGAAACTCTTGATGATAAAGGAGTTAAATTAATATTTTTATTTTCGGTCAGCGCTAATAATGACGGTGCTAATGAACATCTCATGTTGTTAGCACAACTAGCCGGTAAGCTTGGTAATGATGATGTTATTGATAGATTGTTAGAAGCAAATGATAGTCAGGAAATTAAACAAATTTTCACTAGTTGCTAATAACAAATTTATCAACAAGGAATTGTAATAAAAATAGGACAAAGGCTATGAATATTATTGGAATCGCTGCCTGTACCGCAGGAATTGCACATACTTATATTGCAAAGGAAAAATTAATCACTGCCGCCAAAAATGCTGGGCATAACATACATATTGAAACTCAAGGTACGATAGGCGTGCAAGATGAAATTCCCGATGAGTTAATTGAAAGTGCTGATATTGTTATATTAGCTATTGATGTAAAAGTATCTGGAAGAGAACGATTTGCCAACAAAAAAATCATTGAGGTCCCCACAGAAATTGCCATAAAGTCCCCCAATAAATTAATTAAGAAGATCGAAGAAGCTATTTCTCAATAATCTTACAGGTGAGGTTGCACATGAAGATGTTCAAATTAATAGAGTTAAAGCGTCATGCTCTAACAGCTATATCATATTTAATACCCATTGTTGTCAGTGCTGGTTTTTGTCTCGCTATAGGTAGTTTATTTGGTGGGCAAGTAATGAATAGTTTCCATGATGATTTCCGATTAGTTGATGCGCTTTCAACTATGGGGGTTCTGGTTCTTGGAATGTTGCCGGTGGTGATATCTACGGGTATATCTTATTCAATCGCAGATAAACCAGGTATTGCTCCCGGTTTTTTGACTGGACTAATTGCGATTAATATCGGCGCAGGCTTTATCGGTGGTTTTATCGGTGGTTATATTGCTGGTTATATTGCTTTACTTCTCAGAGAAAAAATTAAAGTACCACATTGGGCGGAAGGGCTAAGACCGGTTTTAATTATTCCTTTATTATCGGCGTTTGCCATGGGTCTCATAATGTACTACGTTGTCGGCACCCCAATTGCTGCATTCACTGAATTACTTATGGACTACTTAAAAAATCTTAATACGAGTGAAAAAATTGTATATGGATTAATTATTGGTGTTCTTTCAGGAATTGATTATGGTGGCCCAATCAATAAAACCGTGGTCATGTTTTTACTTTCATTAGGTCCAAATGGTTATGAACCAATGGCAGTTATGATTTTAGCCTCAATGGTAACGCCTTTTGGAATGACAATCGCTTACTTTATGCAAAAAATATTTTCTAAAAATATTTATACCAACAATGAAGTTGAAACATTAAAAGCAGCATTTCCAATGGGGGTCTGCCAAATCACAGAAGGTTGTTATCCGATTATCTTTAATGACTTACTCAGATGTTTAGTAGCAACTGGTGTCGGTGGTGCTGTTGGTGGTGCAATTAGTATGGCGTGTGGTAGTGCTACACCAGCACCTGCTGGTGGGCTATTTGCAATGGTGACAATGGTCAATCCTATCCAATGGTTTATTGCCTTAATGGCTGGCTCACTTGCTACCGCAATTATATTATTTGTACTGAAAAAACGAGTCAATCTAGATGATAACAATGAACTCACTATTGATGACGAGAAAGATATTGACTTAGATTCAATCAAAATCAGCTAAGTCTATAAAAATTGGATGGTTATGGAGGTCATTATCGATTAAACCATAACCATCTAAATACTAAATATAGACTTAGTTTTAGTTATATGAGGTGTACTATGTTAGTTAGTGAAGATTATAAGAATAATGTCAAAGAGTTATATAAAAAATCTCAACTTATTCTAACTGAACAAGAGTTAAATAATATTGAGTTTGCTGATTTCGGTTTAAATAATATTGAAAATGAAGGTTTAAATTTAATTATTTATATTAATACTGACCGATATTGTGCCAAAGAAATGGTATTACTACCTAACCAAACCTGCCCTGAACATCGACATCCCGACATCAACAACAGCAGAGGAAAACAAGAAACATTTCGTTGTCGATGGGGTAAAGTATATTTATATGTTGAAGGTGAAAATAAGGGCAGTATATCTTGTACTTTACCACAGGGTGGTAATCAACAATACTATACTGCTCGCCAAGAGATTGAATTACTCCCCGGTGAGCAATATACCATCGACCCCAATATTAAACATTGGTTTAAAGCTGGGCCTGAAGGTGCTGTAATAAGTGAATTCTCATCAACCAGTTATGATGAATTTGATATTTTTACCAACCCAAATATCAATAGAGTTTGCCAAGACCAAATCACATAAGTGAAATAAACTTGTCATGATAATGACTTAAATTTTACCGTGCTATAAAGCAACCTAAGAACAACCATAATAAAGGGTTTATTTATCCTAATTATCCGTGAAAATAAGATTAAATAAACCCTATACACACCAGGTAACCAACAAATTAATAACATTAGCTACTAACTAAATCTGACTATAAACAATGACACTAAGCAATCAATCTAAAAACAAAAGACCAGCAATTCGCATTAAAAGTACTGCTGTATTAAAAAAATAACCGCCGATAAATCATATTAACAACATTCTATCTGTAAAATCTAATCAAGTTAAAACGTTATCCTCTTGGTAGCCTGTTTAAACTGTTTAAAAAACTTCTTTAATTATTATTCGAAAGGCAAATAGCTATTTATCCTTTGATAGTATTGAAAAACATTTTTAAAGCTACCTTCCAACAAATTTTCTGTGTCAGCTAATTGATAATGATCCAATATGTTTAGAACATAATAAAATTTGTTGGCTAAATATTAATGAACTAAATCATCTTGATTGGGCTGAAGCCGATTTACCGATTGTTTCATATTTGCAGAATATTGAAACAGATCCAAATGAATAATTAACCATCGAATATTAAAAGCAAATGATAAAGTTACACAATTTGCAATAATCTTCTATTTTGGTATTAATTATCGATATAAACATCAATGCTGACTTTTGTTTGCTTGATTTAATGTACAATACGAATGATATGTAGTATTAAATAGAGGATTTCTTCATTTGAAATCATGATATTGAGCTGATTAATCAAATATTTTTTAATGATATTTGCACATTTAAACTCATCTGGATATTGCCTAATCACCTGTTGAAAAACAAAATCATTATCAGATTGTAGCTGCTTCTGCTCAAAAATACGCTGAATAAAAAACTGCATATGAGTTAAAAAGCGTGAATAATGTAACGATTGTTTATCTATTCGAATTGCAAAATTAAATTGAATAATATTGAATATATCCTTCAACATTTTAACGGACAATAACGTATGCTGCATAGTTTGTTGATGTGATTGGCCGTTAACTAAATGAAAGGCTATGTTACCTGCTTCCTCCTCAGGTAAACTAATATTAAGACGTTGGTTTATATAGGTTATGCCATACTTTGCAACTTCAAACTCTTTAGGATAAAAGCTTTTCACTTCGTATAACAAGCGATTTTGAATAACCACTCCTGAATAATATCTTTCAATAGCATAATTGAGGTGATCTAATAAGGTAAAAAAGAGTGTTTCTCTAAAAGTCGTTTGTAATGTTTTGCTCGCATAGTCTAACAAAAATCTCGTTAACTCGATGTAATCATCAGGTAATGATTCAATTAAGTTAAGATAACCTTGAATATCTGTTATTTGTTGTAAAACAAAACATTTCTCAATCTGCTCAGCATCAAGCAGATCACCAACTTTAGCATTAAAACCGATCCCTTTTCCCATCAGGATCACCTCGTTATTATCACTATTTTTGGATAATACTAGGCTGTTATTTAAAATTTTATCAACTTTAAATGTTATCATAACGGTTACGTCAATTTATCCAACTGCCCATTAGCCTTAATTAATTTCTGATACCAAAAATAACTCTTTTTCTTGATACGTTTCATATCTTTTAAATCAAATTCGCCTCGATTAACATAGATAAAACCATAACGCTTACCATAACCTTGATGAGTACTTACCACATCAATAACAGACCATGGGCAGTAACCAATAAGTTCAACACCATCGGTGATAGCCAATTGCATTTGGGTTATATGTTGGCTAATAAAGTTGATGCGATAATCATCGTTAACAGTATTATCTGCATTAAGTTTATCTGGAGCACCAATGCCATTTTCAGTGATTAGAATTGGTAAATTGTAACGTTCATAAACTTTTCTTAAAGTTAATCTTAAACCAATAGGATCAATTACCCATCCATAAGCCGTTTTATCGACAAAAGGATTTTCCGCCGCTCGATAAACGCCCTGTTCACCCAGCATGATTTGTTGATCGCCAGCTCTGGCTGATATATCGGAAGCATTTCCTTTACTGGCGGCAATTGTTGCTGTTGAATAATAATTCATGGCAATAAAATCAGGTTGAGCATTTTTTAATACAACGAGATCCTCTGCCAAAATTGTTGGGCAAAGCCCTCTATCCTGTAAATAACTTAAAAATAACGCATTATAGCGCCCCAAAATAGCGGTATCGAGGAAACTCCAACATCGAATAGTTTCCCAATTATGAGCAGCAATAGCATCTTCAGGTCGGCAAGTTTCAGCATACATTGAAGTAATATTTAATGCTGGCCCAATTTTAGCATTGGGACAAAGAGTGTGGCATAGCTGCATAGCTTTAGCCTGAGCGATAAACATATGGTGATTTTGTTGATAAAGTGTTTTCTTATCTGGTAATTTACCATTTTCAGGAACACCAATTGCACCAGGATGAAGAATCATGGTGTTTTGTTCATTAATTGTTAACCAATATTTAACTTTTTTACCAAAATTTTGGAATAGAACTTCAGTATATCGGACAAAAGCATCAATGGTTGATCGTTCACTCCATCCACCTTGTTTGTCCAATTTATAGGGTAAATCAAAATGATATAGAGTTACTATTGGTTCAATATCATAACGTTTAAGTTCATCAATTAAGTTATGATAAAAATCTAATCCTTGTTGATTAACGTCACCAATACCATCTGGAATAATACGCGTCCAAGCAATAGAAAAACGATAGGCTTTTAAGCCTAATTCGGCAAAAAGTCGTACATCTTCTTTATAATGATGATAGTGATCACTTGCTACTTTAAAATCGGCTACATCTTCAGGATGGCAATACATATCGACAATTGATGGAGATTTTCCATCTTCATCCCATGCCCCTTCAAACTGATAAGCCGATGTTGATCCTCCCCATAAAAAATTTTGAGGAAACGGTTTTAATGTTTTATAGAGCATGATTATCACCTTGATTTGATTTTTTAACTAATATCAGATCCTCACCGATTGTGACCATATTTTTCTTAATATTTTCAACAAAATACTCATCTGAATATAAAATAATTATTGGGGTAGTTGTCATATAACCAGCTTGATTGATAGCCGCTAAATCAAATTCAATTAACTCATCACCAACATTAACCCGCTGACCTTGTTCAACTTTAGCTGTAAAAAATTGGCCACCTAACTTAACGGTATCCAGTCCTATATGGATCAAAATTTCAATACCCTGATCACTTTTTATACCGATCGCATGTTTTGATTCAAGTAAACTGACAACCTTACCGCTAATTGGTGCAACAACTTTACCTTGATTAGGCTCAATGGCTATACCATCACCTATCAAATTTTTTGAAAAAACATCATCTTTTACTTCTGATAGAGGTATTACTTTTCCTGTTAAAGGACTACTTAAGATAACATTACTCAAATCAGCAGCAACAAAGTTATTTGTTGATGATAATGTTGAATCTGTATCAATAGTTTTAATCAAATCATCCTCATCAATTGGATCATCAAATCCCATAAACCATGTCAATACAAATGTTACAACTATCGCAATACAACATGTCACCAGAGCATGAACAATATTCATCGGATTATCACCTATAAATGCCGGTAAACCAGCTAATCCTGGCGATACAAAAGCATAACGTAATAATCCAGATACCCCTGCATAAACGCCAGCAACTCCACCACCTATCATTGAAGCAATTAATGGGCGTTTTAGCTTTAAGGTTACGCCATACAATGATGGTTCGGTAATACCTAATAATGCGGTGAAACCAGCAGAATACCCAAGTTGTTTTAGATTTTTATTTTTAGTTTTGATTGCTACACATAATGTAGCTGCACCTTGTGCTATATTTGAGGCTAGCATACCAGGGCCATTAATCATTTCAGAACCATTACGACTTAACTGTCCTGTTGCAATTGGAGTCATTGCCCAAGCTGTACCAGTGATAATTAAAAATGGCTGTAACCCGCCCATTAACATTGGAATTAACCAACTAGCTTTACTATTTATATAACCCGCCCCTTGTGCAACTAAATCATTTAGTAAGATGCCAAATGGACCAATAATGACTAATGCTAATGGCCCTGCTATCAATAAAATAAGCATTGGTTTGATAAAAAATTTTATCATTGATGGAGTCACTTTTTCAGCAAAGCGCTCAATATAAGACATTGCCCATACGGTAATAATAATAGGTAATACAGAACCTGAATAATCGGCTAATTTAACCGGGATACCAATAAAAGAAACATCTTGACCCAACACCATTAATTTTCCTAAATTGGGATGTAACATTGCACCTGCAATAGTCATAGCTAAAATAGGATTACACGAAAATTTACTTGCAGCACCATATGCTAACAAAATAGGCATAAAGAAAAATGCCGCATCAGCCAACATGTCCAACAAATAATAGGTATGGCTATCTGGCGATAACACCCCCATTAATTTACATATAGCTAATAACGCTTTAATCATCCCCGCACCAGTTAATGCAGGAATTACAGGCGTAAATGAAGTGGATATAATGCCAATAATATATGAAAGTATCCCTTCTTTCTTTTTGCTTCTTACCTTGCCATGTTCTTGGTTAGATAAATTCTGACTAATAGCTTGATACACTTGTTGGACTTCGTTACCGATCACTACTTGGAACTGCCCCCCACTATCTACAATACTAATAACACCAGTTAATTTCATGATTGCATCACAATCAACGATATTTTTATCAAAAAGATCAAACCGTAAACGAGTTGCACAATGAGTCAAGGAATTAACATTATCTTTTCCCCCAACTAACCGCAAAATTTGTATTCCTAACTGTTGATAATCCATATATACACTCACTCTAAAAGATCCAAAAAAAAAGACCAAAACAAAAACTCACCTTCTAGATAAGTTTTTGTTTTGGTCCTGCCTGAATTAAATCAGTAACATGCCTTAATGGATCCGATAGTATATATAACTAATATTGATTTCAAATTAAAATTCAAGAAATGTGATCTATATCTTATTTTATACAACTTAGATAATTACATTGCTATGCGTTAATTAACCGCGAACTTTAATATTTTTGCTAATTTTTAAGGCGCCTTCAATTTCAGCTTTGTGCAATCAATTAAGCTCTTTATTTAATAAAATAACCCAAATAATCCACTGTGAATAATCACGAATTATCTCTAAATAACAATATTATGATTCAAATTAGAACAATCATCTTTTTACATAATTTTTCTTATCTTATCAGATAACAAATTGTGATATTAATGGTTTTGTGTTAGTTTCTCTGTCTTTACAAATTTACATTAGTCATTGACTTAGCAAGGTCTAACTATGCCCAATTCATCTGCTAAAAAAGTTGCTTTTGCTGCTTTTATTGGTACTACCATTGAATGGTATGATTTTTATATCTATGCGTTAGCATCAGTCTTAATTTTTGGTCAGCTTTTCTTTCCTTCAGATAATCAATTTGTGCAAGTTTTAGGGGCATTTGCCTCATTTGCAGTTGGTTTTTTATCTCGACCATTAGGCGCAATAATTTTTGGTCATATTGGCGATCGATTAGGGCGGAAAAAATCACTAATTATCACCTTGCTATTAATGGGGATTGCTACAACGTGTGTTGGTTTGTTACCCTCTTATCAACAAGCAGGCATCATCGCACCGATACTGTTAGTTGGATTACGTATTTTACAAGGTATTGCTGTCGGTGGTGAATGGGGTGGCGCAGTATTAATGGCTAATGAACATGCTCCCAAAGGCTTAAAAAACTTTTTCTCATCGTTTGCTCAGTGGGGGAGTCCGGCAGGTAATATTCTCGCATTATTGGTCTTTTCTTATATCATTAGCTTGCCTACGGATAAACTTATAGATAGCGGTTATTGGCGTATCCCATTTTTAGTCAGTTTTGTTTTATTAATTGTTGGTATTATTGCCAGAATTACCTTAACCGAGTCACCCGTATTTATCGAATCAGCTAAAAAGCAAGCTAGCTTGAAACAAAAAGAGTCGGTGCCAATTATTGAGGTGTTTAAACGGGCAACGCCAATACTGGTATTAGCCATATGCGCCAATGTACTGTCATTTAGTGGTATTTTTTCTAATACACTAATGATTGGTTATACAACAATGGCTCTAGGTGTTGAGAAGAAGATCATCGTTGATGCACTATTTTGGATTGCAATGGTACACTTTATTGCGCAACCATTTATCTCTTATTTTTCAGAAAAGTTTTCAGCAACACGCTTTTTAATTATTTCAGCAATATTAGCGATGGCATCCGTATTTTTGTTATTTCCCATTATTCAAGCAGGAACAAAAACTAGCTTTATTATTGGTATTTCATTAAATGTACTTTGTTACAGTGGTTTCTATGGGATAATAGCGGGTTATTTAAGCCGAATTTTCCCTGCTAGAATTCGCTATACAGGCTTATCCATGAGCTATCAAGGTTGCGCAGCTATTTTTGGTAGCCTTATTCCATTGATCGGGGGTTATATTATCTTTACCTACCAAACTTATTGGTTACCATTAGCGCTATTTTATTGTGGATTAGCAATGCTATCTATTATCAGCATCTATCTTTTAAGCCATTATCACTATTATGATGAATAAAAAGGCAACGACTTATGAAAACCGTTTTATCAATTCAATCTAATGTTGTTTATGGCTATGCAGGCAACAAAGTTGCCACATTAGCCATGCAATTACAAGGCGTTGAAGTCATGCCGATCCACACAGTACAACTATCGAGTAATACGGTTTATCCCGATTATGATGGTATTGTGCTGGGGGCTCAGCAAATTACACGGATCGTAAATAGTCTTGAAAAAATTGGCGTTTTAAAATCAATTGATGCCGTTATATCAGGTTACATCGGCCTTGCCGAACAAGGTGAAGAAATTATTGAAGCAGTAAAAAAGATAAAATATTATAACCCTAACGCCATTTATGTGTGCGATCCGGTTATGGGCGGAGACATTAATAAAGGAAGTTCGCTGCCGCAAAATATTATTGATTTTTTCACTAAGCAAGCGATTAAACATGCAGACTATATTACGCCGAATCTATTAGAATTACAGATATTATCGAATATCGAAATTAAAACTTTCAGCGATGTACAAACGGCAATCAAAAAACTGCAACATCAACCTATCCAAGCAATTTTAGTGAAAAATTTAGTCCATGCTGGCAAAACTACAGAATTGTTTGAAATGATATTAGCCACACCATCGCAAAGTTATCACCTTGCCCGTCCATTATATGATTTTCCTTATCGTCCATTGGGCGTTGGCGATTTAATCTGTAGCTTGTTCACTGCTCATTTAATCAATGGCAAATCACAATTAAATGCATTTGAACTAGCGGCCAATGCAGCGAATCATGTATTAGCTGTTACCAAACAAAAAGAGGTTAGAGAACTAGCGATTATTGATTCACAGGACTGGCTGAAAAAACCTGATTTACAGTATCGAGCAACACCATTATTATAAAAACAGCATTTTAAAAATAATTTGATTTAGATTATTGGCATAATTAATTAACAACACTAATAATAGATTAATATGTCATGTAAACAGGATGGATGAGATGAAAGGTTACCGAATTAGTTTGATTGCAACAGCGTGGTTGGCAACTATTGGGGTTGCTACTGCTTACGAAATTGATTGCCCAACCCGAATCAATATTAAATCCGATCATCCCGAACTTGAAGCAACTCCTGAGGGTTGGCAAGTTTCAATGAAAAAAAACCGTAGTTTACTACTCAGTGGTATTGGTGTTTATTCCGATGAGCCAGTTAAATTATTTGAATTAAAACCTGAAATTGGCATTATTGATGGCAAAAAACATGACCTCACATGGCAAATCAATTCAGCCTATGATGAAAATGGAAACTACGTTAAATGTAGCTATAATGGTGAGGAAGTCCAATTGGCAAAAAAAATCGATTCATCGATGAAAAGTTGCTGGGCGATTTATGCAAATGATGAAAATCAACACACAACAGCCAAACTTATCTGTAGTACCAGCAAATTGCAAGAAGTGGAATAAGTTTCACTATTTAATATTAAACCTTTGAATTTACGTATCTTCAATATAGCGTTTGTTATACTTAATCAATTTGATAATTGTATTATCACCTTATCAAATTTAGCATATTTTAATCTATGCTTAGATGTCATTAATTGAACTAATAAGAAATATATCAAGATTTGTAACAAGAAAATAAGATATTAGTAGTTTTAAACAATAAAAAAATTATACCTTTTCCTGTATTCATTATTTGTAAAAATAATTAAGGAGTCTATGCCATCAAAAGGTCAACGATCATGTATCATTCTCTATTACCAATTGAGCAACATTTTGCCGCTGAGCGTTTTTTGCTGGCGTTGCCAGATTTGGTGGCGACAACGCCTTTATGTCGACGATTTAAACCAGCTTCATTGTTCATAAATATTGCGCCAATGACGTTAAGCAATCAACCACATAGCTTTATTGCAGATAAGTTTAACCTTTCAGCGCGAGCAGCACGGCGGTGGGATAATGTTATCCGTCAGTTGTTAGCACAATATGAACCGGATCTTTATCAAGCGATTCTTAACCTTCCTCAAGCAAAACCAACAGAAGTTTTTCAGCAAGCTAAGGCTTTTAAGTTGTGGCTTACTGGACTACTTAAGACGGCTGTCATGCCTTGCGATTATTGCCACTCTTTGAATACTATTCGCATTGGCCATAGGCTTAATTTCCGTTGTAAAACCTGTCGACGAACCTTTAATCCACTGAAAAAATATCAACTTAATAAGTTATCTCACCATGAACGATGGTTGCCGTTTATTGATTTATTGCTGCAAGGTGAAACATATAAAACCATTCAGCAACAATTAGACATTAATACCAATACCGCAGCTAAATGGCAACGCTATTTTTTTACATTGATGGAAGAACAAGGATTTACACTTTTGGTTAACTATTGCCGAACAAAACGACGCCAGCGTTATCGTCAAACTTGGTTAGATATTAATGCGAATAGTCCACATATCAAAGCAAAATAATATTATTATATTTGTAAAAAATATTGAGGAGTCTATACCGTCTTATATTACATCGCTAACTAATCTAAATTTACAAATGAACCACAGACTTATAGTACATATGGTGGTCTATAAAAAAATACATTGATGCAAATAGCATTAAATCAAAATTTATTAAATTAGTTAGTTTTTTTAAGGTACAAATTTAACTTATTAATATTTAGATTTAATTTTCAATTAACTTCTTTCCATAACCCATAATTTTATCTTCTTTTATTTCATATTTTAATTTCCATTTTTGATTCAGTTCTTTTACTATTTTTTGATTTAAGGTGGTATCATCAAAACTTGGTCTTTTAAATATAAATAGATTTGAAAAAAGACTTTGATTTGTGGGATCTTGTTCTAAAATTTTAAATACTTGATAGGTTTCTTCAATATTTAACTGATTTATTTGGTTACATAACAAAATATATTTATCGTCTAGTGAAAACTCTGTAGTTTTTAGTAATTCGATTAATAAACTATAAGAAATTTTTCTAAATTCTAAAATTTCTTCCTGATATTCAACGCACAAATGCTTGATTGTTTCTTTTATTTCATTAGTTGTAGAATTATAAAATTGATGATTGGTTATATAAATTAGATCATCAACATCAAAATTATTTTTTAAAATATAGTTTTGTAATTTTATTGGATAGTTTCTACTTTTAATTGAAATTGGTTCTTTTGTTAGAGCTAATAATGAAAATTTCTTATTTAAGCTTATTTCTTCTGATAAAAGACTTATGATTTCTTCATCATTTATTAACAAAGAATCTTTATTTAGTTTGTTAATATAGTCGTTAAAATTATGGATAATAAATTCTTGAATATTATCTGGATAATTTTCTCTTATAAAATCTAAATCTTGTTCTTCTCCTAGACCAATAACTTTAAGCTGAATCAGCATTGATACGTTCTCTTTACTAACGTCTGTATCATTAAAGTTTGAACAACACTTACCATTAAACCATGCAATTAACATACTATATTTATCAGGATTTAAGACAGGATTTAGGATTATTTGTCTAAAGAATAAATTTAGATCATCTTCATCTGATATTAATTTTTCTAAATCAGCCTGTTGTGGTGATATATTTTCGTTATCATTATTAATGAAATCGGCTAGTTGAACATTGATTTTTCTTTCCTTATTTTCATCTTCATCTTCATCTTCCAATTCATAATTTAAAAAATAGTAAACAATATTCTCTGCTGAATATTCTATTTTTTGCTTTTCAAGTAGCTTATTCCAAACACCTTTATCGGTTACTTGTCTCAATAATTTAATAGTTAATAAATTTTTATCTATATAAGCTATTTTAACAGATAAAGATATTGCATCATGATTCAGAATAAATAATACGGTATCCTCATTATCATCAATTATAGAGATATCTGATTCAACAATAGATAGGACCAGTGGTTGAGGATTACTTTGAAAATATACTTTAACTGGCGCATCATCACTTAATGTTAATAGGGTTTGTATAATTTCAGAATCGAAAACTGTTAGAGTATATCTATTTTCTAATATATGTTTTACATTAACATAATTTAGTTCATAGTGATTGTTTGCTTCAACTAATGTTAAGAGTTCTGGGGTTGAATGCTCAATTTGTTTGAACCGAATATTCATTATTGAAAAAGCATCGATTATTTTGTTTAAATGATTTTGAGAATTATCAAGTAAATTAAAAACTCTATTCCATTCTTCATCAATACATAAAAAATCATTTCGCTCTTCAATAAACTCTTTTAGAGCAACCAGTCCATGCATTTTTTCTAATTCTATTAGTTGATTATGAATAAACGAAAGATAAACATAGAGTCTTGGGTCAAATATATCAATAGATTTCCATATATCCCATAATTGAATATTTATTTCTTTCACGAATAAACATAGATAATTAGGTTGATATTTTGTGTTGTTATTTATTAATAAAGTATAATATCTTGCTAGATATTCATTAATAAAATTAATTTCAGGATGCAACTTTAATAAATTAATAAATTGAGATAAATCACTTGTGTTGTTGGTTGCTAATATATGATCTAGTAAAGAATAATTTAACACAGCAATCTCATTAAACTTACTTGAATTATCGGAATTTAATCTTTTTAGTACTATCTCAGTTTTTTTTAATTCAAGCTGCCAGTCATTTAGTATTCGCTCGTTAATATTACGCAAAAATAGTGTATCATTTTGCGGTAACCCTTGTTCATCATAGAAGCTAGTATAATCATTATAATTCTCATCAATATAACCTTGAATAATGAGTGTGCGTAAAAGCGGGAAATAACATGAAGATGCTAATTTTTCATATTCAGATTTATATTGTTCATGTTCTATTTTGTAGTCTTTATCGCCAGACTTAATGTAAATATGATGTTTAAACAAAGTATCTATAGTTATATTATTATTCTGCTGAATCTTAATTATTTCAGAAATTTTCTTAGGTGATTTTAATAGTAATTTTTCTTTTTCTAATGTTCTAATTTCTACTTCGCGTGTTAATCTTTTATTTTCTTGAATAATTTTAAATTTTTCCTTTCTATTTTTATATTCGCTATTTTGCTCAAGATCATTAAAATACTGTCTGCAATCTATTTCTTTATAAGAAGTGTTCTTTTCATAATATCCATTATTAATCTTATAGTTATTTTTTTTCAAACTAGAAATCAATTCTATTCTATTTAAAGCAGAAATTTTTGTTCCATCATCAAATTCATACTCATTGAAGTAAATTTCGGATGGAAGTTTGATATATAAAGCATCTAACTCATCAATACTTTCTAAATGGTTCGTTTCTAAATCTTTAATTTCCTCTTTTTTTAACTGGATTTTACTATCAAGTTGTTCAATTTGAGTTTCATTGTCAATGTTTTTTACTTGCGTTAATGATTCAATAATTCGATGAACAACGCCGTTCCCTAAACCTAAGCGCGTTAAAGAATAATCTTCTGGAAAAATATTTTTATAAACAATAATGGCTAATAGGTTTTCTTTTTTAAACCAACTGGCTTGGTGGGGTAATTTTTTCTTATAAATGATATATTCGTTACAAATATTTTTAATGAGTCTAATATCATCTAGATATAAGGATAAAGTGTCTAAAAAAGTTATTGAAAAATCACTATAAATATTTTCATTTTTAAATAGTTCTTCCATTTTTCCTAATGAATTGGAGTTATCCATAACCGGAACAATAGGTAAAATGTAATCAAAAAACTTAGTGCGCTCCTTCGATTCAAAAATTTCATCTTTAATTAGATAGATAAATTTGATTGGTTTTCCTTTGGTTGGTTTTCTTTTGCGCTTTTTTTGTCTTTGATTATAGATATAATTTAATTCTCTTAATTTATTAAGTATCAAATTATCATCATAACGATCAATATCTTCAAAAACAATAAAATCTAATTTTGATTTACGTAAGATATAAATAATCTCATCCAAATATTTATCAAAATAAGAAACATCACATTCTGATGATGAGATATCAATCTCATTCTGAAAGATTTTTAGTTTTCTAATAAGATTTTTTCTATGTTGCAGATCGATAATTTTATAAGAAACAAAAGTTATCAGAGTAAATAACGAACCAATAAGTATCAAAGTTAATTGAGTCGGCTCTTCTAACCATTTATTTAGTAATGTTTTATCAATATAAATAAAGCAACAAAAAAACAAAGCAATAATGCTCGCCCAAACTATATTAATCCAGTTGTTTGGCTCAGCTTTAACTTTAAAATCTGTGGCGGGAATTTGCTTTGGATCGATTTGATGAATAAGTTGGTTAATAATTTTTCTTTCTAACATTAATTCATCATTAAACGTGAATTCATCATCTGGGTTTATGTTTTTTATTTTTGACTTTAGATTAGGTGAAAAATATGAAAGAGATATGTGAATACCTTTAAGATTTCCATGGTGTTTTTCTTCGTAAGTTTTAATTACACTGCTTTTTCCTGAGGCATAAGGCCCACTAATAGCAATGTTAAGCAAATCATCTTCTTTGAATACAAAATCGAGGGCTTCGTTATAACCAATCATTTCATCAGCTGAAAGAGTTGTTGGTGTGAGTTTTTCAAAGGTGATATTTTCTTGTTGAGCTATTTGTTTCGCTCCATTTTGATTATCTTCCATTCTATATTCCTTGCTATGATTTTTTTAATCAATCATTTCATTTATAAAACGTACTTTATTTTAATAATTTACAACTCTTCTTTAGCCTTGATCCTCTAGTTTTGCTATGTTTATCCGATTGCAAATTGAAAACACTACTCAATGTTTAAATGCTATTGGGATTCAGCCATAATTTTTCGGCTAACGAAGCGAATATTAGTTTTAAGAGTAATAATGTTATTGATAAAATTGATGTTGTTTTAACTATTCATTATCTACCATAACACTTTGTAAAATCACTTAAAAAGTAATATATCATATTTTGTTTATACCTAGCAGTGATTAATCCAAACAGGTAATCGCTGTAGATAATTTGTAATTGTAAATACTTTATTCATCATAAAGAGCATACATGTTTAACCTTTTGGTAGATTAATTATAATTCTAATCTTCAAATAAAATCTTTTAGACTTTTTTACCTTTCCCCCAAACTTTTGTAAAAAATATTGAGGAGTCTATACCGTCTTAATTTTTCTTAGTAAAAAATAGATGCGATAAAACACAGTAAGGTTATGTTGAGCAATTTTAATTGCTGGTGATAATCATAGGTTAATGGGTGCAATCGATCCTTGTGGTGATGGTTTAGCTGCGGGGTATTAATGATTTATTAAAATAACAAATCAAATCAGAAATGATAAAACTAATATAATAAAGATAATGACATTAGTCATTGTCTTTATTAACTCGCTATATAGATGCCAGTTTTTGGAGAAACTGACATCTTTTTACATCATACTTTAAAGGTTATCCAAGGTTTAAGTCTGACAGCGGTTTCGATTATACCGGCATTCTCTTGTGCTTGAATGACTGGCGTAATCGGTTTATATGCTGCAGGCGCTTCCTCAAATAGTCGCTCTTGTTTTAAAGTAACGCATTGCCATGGCAATAAGGCGTTATCAGAGGCCAATTTTTTATTACGCATCGTTTGCCTTTTTTCAGCTCGTCCAGCGCCATGCGAACAAGACCATAACCAATCAGGATGACCTTTTCCTATTGCAACATAAGAATAATCGCCCATAGAGCCTGGTATCAATGCTATTTCACCTAAATGTGCAGGTGTTGCACCTTTGCGATGAATATTCATGCCATTTTCAGGAAAAATGACATTGTGTGAGATATCAACCAATAGTTGACTAGCATCTTGCTTAAAGAGTGTACTAAACGTTTTACGCACTAGCTCAGTGATCACAATGCGATTTATCCAAGCATAACGAGCAGCAACGCCCATCGCTTGCAAATACTCTTGAGCATGATTGTCTGTCAAAGCAAATAAACCTGATTTAGGATATTTTTGATCGACCGGCCATAATGCTTTAGCTTTATCTTGCCAACGCTTGCCAATATAAAAACCGACATCACGTGATCCAGTATGAATCATCACTACAATAGCATCTTTCTTTAAACCTAATTGATAAGCAACATGGCGATCAATAATTTCATCAACAATTTGTAATTCAACAAAATGGTTACCTGAGCCTACTGTGCCTAGACTTGCCGGACGAATAATCGCTCGTTTTTCAAAAAAGGCTTCGGGAGCATACTGACTATCTGCCGAAAGTAAATCATTGCCAGAAATTTTACTATTTTCATGCGATAGCCGCTCAAAATCGACACTATTCCATAAACCTTGTTGCGGTAAAGCTCCTAACCAAGCTGCAAGACCTTCATCAAACAGCGCCTGAAAAGAAGTGGGGGTAACTGGCACATCGCGCTCATCGTGCAATAACACTTGTTTCAATTGTTCAATGAGACTTGATTTTTGTTCATCCACCTCATTAAGACTTAAGCCTGTAGTAAACAGGCGCATCCCACAATTAATATCCGTGCCTATCGCCGCAGGAATAATTAAATCAGGAGTCGTGGCAACTATACTTCCAACTGGTGCAATCGTACCAGGATGAAAGTCTGGCGTAGCCCTTGCAGCGCAAACTTTGCCATCACTATTGGGCATGGTTACCGATGCAAAATCGAGTAATTGCTCAACCGCTTTTTCTTCTAAAGGTAACGGATTAGGTAATAATACTTGTGCCGTAATATCTTGTTTATTAAATGTGTAAATATCATTATTAAAATGAGTTTCAATCCCACTTCGGGATAAACGTTTTTGTAAACGGGTAAATGTAGACATAATAGCCACCTAGAAAACAATAAAATACCGTCCTCTCAATTTGAGAAGATAATTACTGTTTCCTGCAGCAGCACTATTCAGGAAAGCGGCCGTATTCTAGACTAAAGTTTATTAAAATGTAAACTGATAAATTATTTTTTATTAGATCATCAATTATTTCTGTGTATTATTTCCCAACTCAGGCCAAATTTAGCTAAGTATTTTTTTAGGCGATCAGCATCGTTACTGCGCTGTTTTTTACATCTTGAAACAGCAAATAGAACTCGGCCTGCTTCAGACAAGGAGGCGCTGTTTTGGCATATTTCTAATACTTTTTCTAACTGGCAACGATCAAATTCATCAATTTCAGTTGGAATTAAATCGTTATAGCTTTTGGTTGTTTGCTGCCAATTTTGCTGTAAACGACCGATTTCTTGCTCAACCTGTTGTAATGTAATATTGGCTTGTGGTGCTAATGTCGCCATACGGGTAATCGAACTATTGAGCTCACGAAAATTGCCTTGCCATTTTACTTGAGGAGAAGTGGCAAATTTCAGATAGGCATTACGGGATTGTTGATTAAATCGTGGCATAATGCCGTATTCTTTGGCATAACGGGCTAGCTCAAAATCAATATTGGGTTCTGATGAATCCCCTAATGATTTTGGTAAAAATCATTAAGTTAAGGTGGATACACATCTTGTCATATGATCAAATGGTTTCGCGAA
>NZ_JACFQA010000007.1:0-65511 GCF_016101685.1 Gilliamella sp. B14384G10 | reverse complement strand
ACCCAATCGCAATGGCAGACGGCTTACGTTTCGCTATTCGTGAAGGTGGTCGTACTGTTGGTGCTGGTGTTGTTGCTAAGGTTATCAAATAATTTAAGCTTAACTAAAGAGCATGTTAAATGCTCTTACCAGTTCAAAAAAGGTGCACTTTGTGCACCTTTTTTATTTGCTATCTAATCAATACTGTTCGAATAACTAAAACAACTTAACTGATTTCCTCAAATTAGCTAGCGAAAATTATCATCTTTAGCTCTTTATTGGCTAAAAATACAAACAAGTATGCCATTATTTGCATAGCGAGAAATAGAATAACTAATCATATTCTCTAAAAATACAACAACTAACTAATAGCGCTAATAGCCACTTGTCACCAGCCAATACAACGATTAATTGTACGAATAATATGAATGCTTAATATCGAGATAAATAATTAACGTAGAGTTAATTATCAAAAACCTGATGGTTAATCAGTATATTTAAACTACGGATACTCCACAACTATCATACTATTACATTAGCGCCTGAAGAAAGAATAAATTAAAAACAATAAGATACATTATTTCTAACATTATGATTTAATCTAATAACAAACTTATTTTTTAGTTTTTTAAGATTTAAGGTAAAAATTGATGCTATCTGACAGTAATAATATTACTGTCAGATAGTGCTACTTAAAATGAACGTTGTGAAGGGAGTGTAAGTTGGTGAAGATAGGTTGTCTTTAAAATTGTTACCTGATTCAATTTAATTTCAATTATTTTTTGTTTACGCCAACTAGAAATTAGTCGGCTTAACGTTTCATAACGGATACCAAGCTTAGTTGCCAATTGACTGCGTGATATTGGTAACACAAAACTTATATCTTGTTTAGAAGATAACGATAAAATATAAGCCGCTAAACGCTGTTCTGCAGAACTGGATGTTAACCAATCGATGTTATTAATTTGTTCGTATAGTTTACTACTAAATTGCACTAACAAGCGTTGCATAACAATAGGATTATTCATACAAACTTGTAATACGCTATTTTTTTCAAGTAATAATAATGAGCAATTAGTTTTTGCTCGAATTGTCATCGGAAAGCGATTATGTGGCATAAACACTGCCGCAATGGCAACTAATTCATAAGGTGAAAAAATTCCAAAAACTTTTTCTTCACCTAAATAAGTATTTCTAAATACCTCGACTTCACCAGCAAGAACCAAAGAACAACCAGAAAATGGCATACCTTCATAGCTAATTAGCTCACCGGTACTAAATTCCATATAACTAGCATTTTCAAGGATCGGTATTAATGCATCAGTGGTTAGCCCATCAAACATTTTTACATTATTTAACCAAATCAAAATCTCATCTTGCGTTGGTATATTTTTGACAAATGTCATAGGGATTGCCTAATGATAACTTTAGAATGATTTCAATATAATTGATAATAATTCTTATTTCAATAAATAAAACTTTATTATTAATTGCCAATAACCATATGAAATATAATATTTTTTGTTAACAATAATAATTTAACTACTTATAACCTATATCATAAGCATTGGCCAAAATAACAATTATATTTTGTTTTGCACTTACTGAAAAACAGGAGAATCTTATGCCAAATAATACTATTCCCCCAGCACAAGAACTCAATTTAGCTTCATTAATTAAACAAACAGAGCAAGGTATTGCTAGTCGAGTGTTGGCTAAAACATCTGGTGGTAACTTAACCTTATTTGCTTTTGATAAAGAACAAGGGCTCTCTGAACATAGCGCACCATTTGATGCGATCGTTATGGTCATAGAAGGGCAATTAAATTTAATTATTGATGGCAAACTAGTTAAAGCTGAATCAGGAACGATAGTAAAAATGCCAGCTAATATCCCTCATGCTGTTGAAGCACCAATACCAGCAAAAATGCTATTAATTATGTTGAGAGAAATCACATTAAAGACTAATTAAACTAAGGATAGACAATGGAACAAATTAAAAAAGAAGCTGGCCATAAATTTCTTGCTCGTTTAGGGAAAACAAGGTTACGCCCAGGGGGAAAGAAAGCCACGGAATGGTTATTTAAACAAGCAGAATTTACGCTACAAAGTCGAGTTTTAGAAATTGCATGTAATATGGCTACGACATCTATTGATATTGCCAAACGATTTAATTGCCATATTATTGGTATTGATATGGACAAATCGGCATTAGCAAAAGCCAAACAAAATGTTATAAAAAATAATGTTAGTCAGTTAGTCGATATACAGCAAGCCGACGCATCCAAATTACCTTTCGCTGATAACAGCTTTGATGTTGTAATTAATGAAGCGATGTTAACCATGTATGCTGACAAGGCGAAAGCTCGCCTACTCAACGAATATTTTCGAGTATTGAAACCAGGTGGAAAATTATTAACGCATGACATTATGTTAGTAGATCCAGAAAACTCTCACGACGTAATGGCACAGATTCATAATGCGATCAATGTTAATGCACAGCCTATGAGTCATGATGAATGGATTAATCTTTTTTCAACTATAGGATTTATCAATATAAAATCAGAACATGCCGCTATGACGTTAATGTCACCACGAGGTATGATTACCGATGAAGGATTTTTGCGTGCAATCAAAATTGTTGGTAATGCATTACATAAACAAAATCGACCACAATTTATCCAAATGTTTAAAACATTTAGAAAAAATAAAAAATACCTTAATTACATTGCTATCTGTAGTGTCAAACCGAAAGAATAAAAACAATTAGGTATAGCTGAATATCATGACTAAACAGTCTTTTTTTGCTATAGTGGACGTCATTTTATTTAATTTGGATTAATGAAAAACTATGGAATCGATACCTAATTGCCCAGCTTGCCAATCTGAACATACTTACCACGATGGTACTTTTTATGTTTGTCCGGAATGTGCACACGAATGGGATCCAAATCAAGAAACTTCGACAACCGATGAATTACAAGTTAAAGATAGCAATGGCAATTTGTTAGTTGATGGCGATGATATTATTTTGATTAAAGATTTAAAATTAAAAGGCTCATCAACCGTCCTCAAAAAAGGTGCTAAAGCTAAAGGCATTCGTCTAGTAGACGGTGATCACGAAATTGATTGTAAAATCGATGGCATGAAAGTAATGCTTAAAGCCTGTTTTGTTAAAAAGGCTTAATGATTTAAAGCAACAAGCAACTTTTTTAATATAAGCTAATAAATTGACTTTGTTAGCTTATATCTTTATTTTTCCAGACCAAATCCACAACCTTTAATAAAAAAACAATATTTCACCACCGATAAAAATAAATACTTCTGGTAATCTTCATTTAAATGTGGTATAAAACGCGCGCTATATTTCAGATTATTTTTATTGAAAATAATAATGAAACATCAGCATAAAATTTAATAATTAATTAACGTTATAACACACACATATCATTACTCTTTGCCGGGGTGCCTTTTACTTAAAGTAATAAGGTCGGATAAAGCGGATATGTGGAGGCATAACCCCAACGTAAAAATGAGGAAATCATGACTACAGTATCAATGCGCGATATGTTACAAGCAGGTGTACATTTTGGACACCAAACTCGTTATTGGAACCCAAAAATGAAACCATTTATTTTTGGTGCTCGTAACAAAGTTCACATCATCAATCTTGAAAAAACAGTACCAATGTTCAATGAAGCATTAGCTGAATTAAACAAAGTTGCTGCGCGTAAAGGTAAAATTTTATTTGTTGGTACAAAACGTGCTGCAAGTGAAGCAATTAAACAAGCAGCTGAAAGCTGTGGACAATACTACGTTAATCACCGTTGGTTAGGTGGTATGTTGACTAACTGGAAAACAGTACGTCAATCAATCAAACGTTTAAAAGATTTAGAAACACAAGCTAATGATGGTACATTTGATAAATTAACCAAGAAAGAAGCACTTATGCGTGCTCGTGAAATGGCTAAATTAGAAAATAGCTTGGGTGGAATTAAAAATATGGGTGGCTTACCCGATGTGATTTTTGTTATTGGTGCAGACCATGAACATATCGCAATCAAAGAAGCTAACAATTTAGGTATTCCAGTCATTGCTGTTGTTGATACTAACTCAGATCCAGATGGTATTGATTACATTGTTCCTGGTAATGATGACGCAATCCGTGCAATTCAATTATATGCAAATGCAGTTGCTGAAGCAGTACGTTCAGGTCGTGAACAAAACCAATCTCCAGTATCTGAAGAAAGCTTTGTTGAAGAAGCTCCAGCAGCAGAATAATAAACTCAAATATTTTCAGGGTCGATAATATCGTCGACCCATTCTAATGAAAATCATCATAATGGTTAAATAGAGGATTTTAAAATGGCTGAAGTTACCGCTTCTATGGTAAAAGAACTGCGCGAAAGAACTGGCGCAGGTATGATGGAATGTAAAAAAGCATTAGTTGAAGCAAATGGTGATATCGATCTTGCTATCGACAACATGCGTAAATCAGGTCAAGCCAAAGCAGCTAAAAAAGCTGGTCGTGTGGCAGCTGAAGGTGTAATTATTTCTAAAATTTCAGCAGATAAAAAAGTTGGTGTTATTTTAGAAATTAACTGTGAAACTGACTTTGTTGCTAAAGATGCTGGTTTCTTAGAATTCAGTGATAAAGTAGCAATAGCTGCTTTAAATGATCAAATCACTGATATTGCAGCTTTACAAGCAAAATTTGAAGAAGAACGTACTGCATTAGTTGCAAAAATTGGTGAAAACATCGGTATCCGTCGTGTTCAACAAATCACTGGCGATGTAGTTGGTAGTTATCAACACGGTGCACGTATTGGTGTTTTAGTTGCAGCTAACAGTGGTTGTGATGAAGAATTAGTTAAACACATTGCAATGCACATTGCAGCAAGCAAACCAGAATATGTTGACCCTAGCGATGTACCTGCAGATGTGGTTGAGCATGAACGTAATATTCAAATTGATATTGCAATGCAATCTGGTAAACCTCGTGAAATCGCAGAAAAAATGGTTGAAGGCCGTATGCGTAAATTCACTGGTGAAGTATCACTTACTGGTCAACCATTTGTAATGGATCCAAGCAAAACAGTTGGTGCTTTACTTGCTGAGAAAAAAGCGACTGTTGCATCATTTATCCGCTTTGAAGTGGGTGAAGGTATCGAGAAAGTCGAAGTTGATTTTGCAGCAGAAGTGGCTGCGATGTCGAAACAATCTTAATTGTTTTATTAAAACCGCCTTCATGGCGGTTTTGTTTATCCACAAAATATTTTAAAATGATTGCCAGCTAGTTATGCTAGCTTTTTAAGTAATAAAATAACGAAATAGTGAGACTTCATATGGTAACCCCTTTCTATAAACGTATCCTTCTTAAACTTAGTGGTGAAGCGCTGCAAGGTGATGAAGGTTTTGGTATTGATCCAACCGTTCTTGATCGTATGGCACAAGAAATTAAAGAACTTATCGACATGGGAGTTCAGGTTGCTGTTGTTATTGGGGGTGGTAATCTATTTCGTGGTGCAGGACTTGCTAAAGCAGGCATGAACCGTGTTGTTGGTGACCATATGGGTATGCTTGCCACAGTAATGAACGGTCTTGCTATGCGTGATGCGTTGCACCGAATTGAAGTTAATGCCCGTTTGATGTCGGCAATTCCATTAAACGGCGTTTGTGATGATTATCGCTGGACTGAAGCAATCAGCTTACTTAAACATGGTAAGGTCGTTATCCTTTCGGCTGGAACCGGTAACCCATTTTTCACAACTGACTCAGCAGCCTGTTTACGAGGTATTGAAATTGAAGCTGATGTGGTTTTAAAAGCAACCAAAGTTGATGGTGTTTATTCAGCCGATCCTGTAAAAGATCCTAATGCAACACTTTATAAAACACTTAATTACGAGAAAGTGTTAGATGATGAATTAAAAGTGATGGATTTAGCCGCATTTACATTAGCACGTGATCATAATCTACCAATTTGTGTGTTTAATATGAATAAACCCGGTGCATTACGTCGCGTCATTCTAGGTGAATCAGAAGGAACATTAATCAATAATCAGGCTACAGTTAGCTGCTAGTCTTATTTATTTAAAAAGGTTTTTTATTATGCTAAATGAGATTCAAAAAGAAGCGCAAGAGCGCATGGAAAAAAGTATTGATGCGTTTCAGAATCATATTTCTAAAATTAGAACTGGTCGTGCATCGCCAAGTTTATTAGATGGCATTATGGTTGAGTATTATGGTAGCCCAACACCACTTCGTCAATTAGCCAATATCGTTGCTGAAGATGCAAGAACCCTTGCAATTACAGTATTTGATAAATCATTAACACCATTAATTGAAAAAGCAATTTTAACTTCAGATTTAGGATTAAATCCGGCATCAGCGGGTACCGTTATTCGAGTTCCTCTGCCACCGCTTACTGAAGAGCGCCGTCGTGATTTAACTAAAATTGTTCGTGGTGAGGCAGAGCAAGGCCGTGTATCGATCCGTAATATCCGTCGTGATGCCAATGATCAAATCAAAGCATTATTGAAAGATAAAGAAATTTCTGAAGATGATGAACGTAAATCACAAGATTTAATTCAAAAAGCAACCGATGTTGCTATTAAAAAATTAGATGCAGTACTTGCTGAGAAAGAGAAAGAATTAATGGAATTCTAATCTATTTCAAAAATTCATAAATATCATTTTGACGCCCAGTTTTATTAAATTGGGCGTTTTTATTTATTTCTTTAACATATTAATACTAGTTGTTATATTTCAAATTCTCACAAATTAGCGATATAATGTTATTAAAGTAACATTATTTGGCTATATTTGTTATTTTTATAACATTACTATTTACAAATTAACAAAATTAACTAGCTTTAACATTAATAAAAATTTAAGGAAATCTTTATGGATTATGCAAAGTATATTGATCATACTTTATTAGCGATGAATGCGACTGAAGATCAAATTCGAAAACTCTGTGATGAAGCAAAAGAATATCATTTTTATTCTGTCTGCGTTAATTCTGGCTATGTACCTTTAGTGGCAGAGTTATTAAAAGGTAGTGATGTAAAAGTATGTTCAGTAGTCGGTTTTCCACTTGGCGCTATGCTTACGTCAGCTAAAGCTTATGAAACAGAAATGGCTGTTAAAGCTGGTGCAGAAGAAATTGATATGGTAATCAATGTCGGTTGGCTAAAAAGCAATAATTGGGATGCAGTTAAAAATGATATCGAAGCGGTATTCAAAGCCTGCGGTTCAGTACCATTAAAAGTTATCTTAGAAACTTGCTTATTAACCAAAGAAGAAATTGTTAAAGTTTGTACAATTTGTAAAGATATTGGCGTTGCTTTTGTCAAAACATCTACCGGCTTTAGTACTTCTGGCGCAACAGTTGAAGATGTAAAATTAATGCGTGAAACGGTCGGTAAAAATATGGGCGTGAAAGCGTCTGGTGGTATTCGTGATCGTATGACTGCCGAAAAAATGGTTCAAGCTGGTGCAAATCGTTTAGGCGCAAGTGCTGGTATTGCAATCGTTTCAGGTAACAGTACATCATCTAGCAATTACTAATCAATCATAACAATAAGTTACATATATATTATGTAGCTTATTGTTATTTAGGAAATAACAATGGAAACTCAACCACAAAAAAGAATAAATGAACTCCTTGAAATCCTAAAAAACACTGACAAGATCCACCTAAAAGCAGCGGCTGAACAATTAACCGTGTCAGAAATGACTATCAGGCGTGATCTTAACAATTGCCCCTCCTCATTAATTGTCTTAGGTGGCTATATTGTCAATGAAGACCGTCATTCAATCGCAAAGTATTTCGTTTCAGATCAGCAGGATAAGCAAGTTGAAGAAAAAGCTTATATTGCAAAACTTGTTAGTCAATTTATCAATGAAAACGATACAATATTTTTTGATTGTGGTACCACCATGCCTTTTATCATTAACGCAATAGATAATGATATTGCATTTACTGCTATCTGTTATTCATTAAATAGTTTATTGGCACTACAACATAAACCTAAATGTAAGATCATTTTATGCGGTGGTCAATTCCAACCAAATAACGCTATCTTTACAAGTTTACATCAATCCAACCAGTTAAATTCTATCTGTCCGAATAAAGCCTTTATTTCAGCAGCAGGTATTGATTTGCAACAAGGGGTAACTTGTTATCATTTTGAAGAATTAGAGATGAAGCAACAAGCAATGAAAAAATCAGCGCAAAAAATCTTGATTGCCGATCATACTAAATTTAATCAAATAAAGCCGGCATTTATTAGTGAATTAACTTTGTTCGATCAGATAATTACTGATAAACTGCCCGATGAGCAATTTATCTCTTTTTTTAATGAAAATAACATAAGTTTAATTTACTAATATGAAAAATATCACAATTTTAGGCTCAACTGGTTCAATAGGTTGCAGCACTTTGGCCGTTATTCGACAAAATCGAGATTTATTTAAAGCATTTGCTTTAACTGGTGGGCAGAATGTTGGCAAAATGACGGAACAATGTTTAGAATTTAGACCAAATTATGTCGCAATGGCTGATGAACAAGCGGCACAGCAACTTAAAAAAAATCTGCTTGAGCTAAAATTAAATATTGAAGTATTACATGGTCAACAAGCTATATGCGATTTAGCAGAGCTTACCGAAGTAGATATGGTAATGGCAGCTATAGTCGGGGCAGCAGGATTAAAACCAACACTTGCCGCCATAAAGAAAGGTAAACGAATTTTATTAGCAAATAAAGAATCTTTGGTAACTTGTGGTCATTTATTTATGCAGGCAGTCAAACAGTATGGTGCACAGCTATTACCTGTTGATAGTGAACACAATGCAATCTTTCAGAGCCTACCAACAACAGTCCAACAAAATTTAGGATTTGCTAATTTAACCGATTATGGTATCACTAAAATTGTCTTAACGGGTTCTGGAGGGCCATTTAGAGATTTACCACTCAATCAATTATCTAGTGTCACACCCGAACAAGCTATTGCTCATCCTAACTGGTCAATGGGTAAGAAAATTTCTATCGATTCGGCCACCATGATGAATAAAGGACTAGAATATATTGAAGCCCGTTGGCTATTTAATGCTAGTGCTGACGAGATGGAAATTATAATTCATCCACAATCAATAATACATTCAATGGTTCGTTACCAAGATGGTAGCGTAATTGCCGAGCTCGGAATGCCTGATATGTGTACACCAATAGCCTATGCTATGTCATATCCAGATAGAATTTCCTCAACGGTCCCAGCATTAGATTTTACTAAAATTTCATCGATCACTTTTACTCAACCTGATTTTAATCGCTATCCTTGTTTAAAATTAGCGATTGATGCATTTAATCAAGGACAAGCCGCGACTACGGCACTTAATGCGGCTAATGAAATTGCTGTAGAGGCATTTCTTCAAAACAAAATCGGCTTTATGGATATTGCTAAACAGGTATCAACAGTTTTAGAAGCACTTGATTTTCCTGAACCAACCACGATTGAAGACGTATTTGCTATCGATCTATGGGCAAGACAAACCTGCGCAAAATTATAGCAATACGGCCAAAAAGTTAAGATTAATGTTCTTATATTTAAATCTTAAGAATTATCGCTAGATTGATTATTTTGCACTTGCTCACTAATTGCCTGCACAATAGCTGCCTTATGTACCTCATCGCTATAATCTTGGATCTTTTCTGGACTAATTCCTAATTTAAAAAATAAAGCATTATCTTTATCGACTTGCGGATTAGATGTAGTTAATAACTTATCACCATAAAATATTGAATTAGCACCGGCTAAAAAAGCCAGTGCTTGCATTTGCTCATTCATTTGTTCTCTTCCTGCTGACAAGCGTATATAAGATTTAGGCATCATAATACGAGCGACAGCTAGCATTCTAATAAAATCAAATGGTTCAATATCTTTTTCATTTGCTAACGGAGTACCTTTAACCTTGACTAAATTATTAATGGGAACACTTTCTGGGTGTTCGTCTAAATTGGCAAGTTGTATCAATAAATTGGCTCGATCTCTTAAAGTTTCCCCCATACCCAAAATACCACCCGAGCAAATTTTAATACCAGCTTCTCTTACATAAGCCAATGTTTGTAAACGCTCACTGTATGTACGAGTAGTAATTATTTGCTGATAAAACTCAGGTGATGTATCTAAATTATGATTATAAAAATCTAAACCAGCATCGGCTAATGCGTAAGCCTGTAGCTGGGATAATTGCCCCAGAGTCATGCAGGTTTCCATTCCCAGAGCTTTAACACCTTTTACCATCTCCAAGAGATAAGGCATATCGCGATTTGTTGGATGCTTCCAAGCAGCGCCCATACAAAAACGTGTAGCCCCAATAGTTTTGGCTGTTTTAGCTTCTTCTACTACTCTTTGTACTTCAAGTAATTTTTCTTTTTCTAAGCCAGTATCATGATGGATAGACTGAGGACAATATTTACAATCTTCAGGACAAGCACCGGTCTTTATTGATAACAGGGTAGAAACCTGTACTGTATTTGCATCAAAATATTGTCGATGTATGGTTTGTGCTTTGAAAATAAGATCATTGAAAGGTAATTGAAAAGTATCCATTACTTCAGACAATACCCAGTCATGACGAATGCCATTTAATGACATAGAAAATCCTTTTAACAATCAACATAAATCTGCATGCATCATAATACATAACCCTACATTGTCAACTATTTCAATATAAAATAGTTGACATTAAAAGAGCTATTTTGCTATACAAAAGTTTATTGAACTGAAAACAGATATCTTGCACATAAAGTTATTCATTCGCGAGTAAATTGATACAAGGCTCGAGCAACAAACTAGCTAATATTTTCTCATTTTATTAGCCATTTGTTTAGCGTATAAAGCAGGATTATCGCTTATAAATGATTGCAAAAATGCACGCTATCATTTAGTGCAATTAATGCTCTTTTAATGTTTTATGTACACGACAAGGGGTGCCCATAGCAATAACATTGCTAGGTATATCACGATCAACAATGCTTCCGGCAGCAATAACACTATTATCACCAATTGTTACACCTGGTAATACAATAACATTACCGCCAATCCAAACATTATTACCAACCGTAATCGGTTTAGCAAACTCCAATCCACTACTCCTTGTTTGGCTATCAAGTGGATGACCTGAAGTATAAAAACCACAATTGGGCGCGACAAGGACATTATCACCAAATGTTACTTTAGCTGCGTCTAATATAATACAGTTAAAATTAGCAAAAAAATCCTCGCCGATTTCAATATTATAGCCGTAATCACACTGAAAACAGGGCATTATGGTAAATTTCTGTTTCGTTTTTCCTAATAATGTCTTGAATAATCGTTGCCGTTTATCAATAGCACTTGGCGATAATTGATTTAACTGAAAACAGATATCTTGAGCATAAAGTCGTTCATTTTCAAGTTCATCGATACTAGGATCATAAAGTAGTCCTGTTAGCATTTTTTGTTTTTCTGTCATTATTTAAACCATTTGTTTAGCCATTAGCGCTGGGTTATCACTAATAAAGGATTGTAAAAATGCACTATCCGGTAATGCTGTTAATGCGCCTTTTTTAGTAGTCGCCAATGCCCCACAAGCGCTGGCTATCGTCATCATACTTTCTAACATTAATTTATCTTCCGGCATTCCCGATGAGGCAATACTACTAAGTAATCCAGCAACAAACGCATCGCCTGCGCCTGTTGTATCAAGACTATTAACATGGAAAGAGTCGAAACTAAACGTTTTACCTTGCCATAACACAATACTACCGTCTTTACCTTTAGTAATTAATTTAAGTGGTGCATTATAATGTTGTTGCAGTTTATTAAGTGCTACATGCCAATCTTGACTTTCCGTTAACCAGAATAGCTCTTCATCTGAAAGTTTAAGAATATCTGCATCGTGACAAAATTGGGTAATAATAGTACGCATTTCATTTTTATCCTGCCACATTTGTTCGCGCAAATTAATATCAAAGCTAATTAAGCCATTCTTGGCTGTCAGTTTTTCAATGGCTGTTTTTAATGTTTGTCGACAGGTTGTGCCAACTAACGCCAAAGAACAAAAATGTAAAATGTCCTGATTAAAATCCGGCAATGCTTGTTCAGATAAAAATTGATCAGCTGAAGGCGAAACAAGAAAAGTGAAACTGCGTTCGCCATTATCTCCTAAATCAACTACCACAGTACTCGTTCTATGCTCATCGTCCTTTTCAAGACTTTGACAATCAACATGATGTTCACAAAAAGTTTTTTCCATAAATTGGCCAAATGGATCATTACCGACTCGACCAATAAAAGCCGATGGTAGCCCTAACTTAGCTATCGCAATGGCAACATTCGCTGGAGCACCGCCAGCACAGGCTCGATAGTTCATTTCACCAAATGGCAATAAGTCAATAACGGCATCACCAAGAGACCATACTTTTGTATTTTTCATTTTGTCACTCATATTATTGTTAAAAAGGATTGAATGTATGTAACACGATTAATGTTATTGCACTATACTTTTCGATTAAATTAGTTAATTAATGACTAATTAATTGATATGCTGATAATCAATATTAATAATAAACTAAATCATTGATAAAAAAAATCATTGTTAACGTTAAAAATATGTGACTAGTATCACATAAATTAACGTTTATTTTATTAAAAGTTAACGTTAACAACTATTTTGAGGTAGTATGTAATTATATTAACTTAACTCAATTTGAACGAAGGTAATGTTATGAATACTGCAATTGATAAAGCAAACCAAGCTGTAGAAAAACTAGAACAACAAATAAATAAACAGTATTACCCTCATTTTCATTTAGCACCACCAGCTGGCTGGATGAACGATCCCAATGGATTAGTTTATTATAAAGGGCAATATCATGCCTTTTATCAACATCATCCTTATGATGAAAATTGGGGGCCTATGCATTGGGGTCATGCGGTAAGTGATGATCTGATTACATGGCGAAGATTACCTATTGCTATTGCACCCGATCATGATTATGACCAAAGCGGTTGTTTCTCTGGTTCAGCCGTAGATAATAATGGTGAACTGTGTTTAATTTACACTGGTCATATCTGGCTAAATGGTCAAGGTAATGATGAACATATTCGTGAAACCCAATGTCTTGCTACCAGTAAAGATGGTATTCATTTTGAAAAACATGGTACTGTGCTGACACCAAAAGAAGGGATTATGCATTTTCGTGATCCTAAAGTTTGGCAACAACAAGGAAAATGGTGGATGGTGGTTGGGCAACGAGAAGCCAATGACATTGGGCAAGTATTGCTTTATCGTTCTACTGACTTAAAAGATTGGATATTTGATCAAGTACTTATCAGTGATATTGATCCTAATGTTTATATGCTTGAATGTCCTGACTTTTTCCCATTGGGTGATAAATGGATCTTGATGTTTTCACCGCAAGGCATGCACGCTAAAGGTTATCAATATCGTAATCGATTCCAATCGGGTTATATTGTTGGCGATTGGCAACCTGGTAAACCATTTACCGTCATTAAATCATTCCAAGAGATGGATTTTGGTCATGATTTTTATGCACCACAATCATTTCTTGCCGCTGATGGTCGCCGAATTGTATTTGCATGGATGGATATGTGGGAGTCAAAAATGCCAAGTAAACACGATAAATGGATGGGGGCATTTACTTTACCACGTGAATTAATCCTCGATCGCCAAAACAAAGTTCGTAACCGACCAGTGAAAGAACTTGAAGCTTTACGAGAAAAACCGCAATCATTAACCAATATCACATTAAATAATGAATTAAAAAATACCAATATAGAGTCAATTAGTTGTGAACTTAATGTTGAAATTGATTTAGCCAATAGTAATGCCGAACGTTTTGGCTTACAACTCGCTGCCACCCCAGATGGTAAACAAGCTACATTATTGTATATTGACTTGCAATCTAATCGACTGGTTCTTGATCGAAGCCTTTCTGGACTCGATTTAAAAGGTTATCGCAGCGTGGCATTACCAAGAAACAAAAAAGTAACATTGCATATTTTTGTGGATGCATCATCAGTCGAGGTTTTCGTCAACAAAGATTTATATAGTCTTTCAAGTCGTATTTATCCAAAATTACCTGCTACACGCTTAATTAATTTATTTGCTGAAAATGGACAAGCAAGAATTAGCAAATTAGAAAGCTGGCAACTAAAATCTATTTATCAGTAATCGCTAATAAAAACCACCATAATATGGTGGTTTTTTTTCTCTAGACAGATTCTCGTGCTAAATAAGGCGATGGGATATGCGTGACATTTTTTTCGCTTAGGCCATTAATGATATGTAAGGCAGCAGCTTGTCCTATTTCGTAATGAGGTAATTGCACGGTAGTCAGTGCAGGATAAAAAAGCTCACCAGTGCCAACCATATTATCATACCCAAGAACGGCGATATCCTTTGGTATATGAAACCCTTTGCTAAGTAAAAATTGATATGCAACAAAAGCGATGCGGTCATTACCGCAGATCAATACATCAAAATCAGGTTTTTTAATACAATGTTTTGCTAAGATCTCTACCGTCATCATATACTCTAACGCAAGATTATCAGGGGATATAGACGTATGATAGCTTTTGATATCCGCTAAATCATTACCTGCATCTAGCCATGCTTGTTCAACCGCTTTACGTCTAATTTTACCGGCTAAGGTATTTTCTGATAAATAAATGCAGAGTGGTTTTTTATAGCCTTTGTTGATCACGTTTTGCATGGCTTGATACTGACCAGAATAATCATCAGGAATGTAACAAGCAAGTTGTTCTGAATCACTAATACAATTGGCTAACACTAGATTCTTACCTAATAGTTTTTCAGGTAGTTGAACTTTTCTTAATCCCATTGTGGTATAAATAATACCATTAGGCCGATAAGATAAAAGCGTATTAATCGCATGATCTGCATCTTTATCATCAAATAAATTGACGATAAATGTATTCCAACCATGTTGCTGTGCCGTTTTTTCTATTGCTTGAAGTAATTCAACTGAAAATGGTGTCGTTGCCGTTTCTAAGGCCAACACGCCAATAGCATGTGGTCCTGAATTATCACCTCGAATTTTACGTGCCGATAAGTCAGGCACATAATTTAATTCTTCAATAGCTTTCTTCACTTTTTTATAAGTTTGTTTATTTAATTTTTCAGGATTATTGATCGCTCGAGACACTGTCATTAATGAAACAGATGCCAGTTTAGCCACATCCTTTAGTGAAGCCATAGTTGGATCCTTTTACTCAGCATAAAAACAATTAATATTTAGTTAGTGTGATGATACCACAAATAAAAATGATAAAAAGTGTGAGGAAAGTAACATTTATGAAATCTGATTGTATCTATTTTATTTCAATTATGGCCATAATGTTAACATTAACATGTTAACGTTAAACCACCCAATAGAAGAGAATGAAAAATGAATATAGATATGATAAAAAATAAAAATTATTGGTTCTCATCAGGCTATCTTATTACCTTTTATGCTGCATGGTCGCTTTGGTGGTCTTTTTATGCGATTTGGCTTAAAAGCAAAATTGGATTATCCGGTGAACAACTAGGGGTTGTGTATGCAGCTAATTCGGCTGCAGCCATGTTTTTTATGATCTTTTACGGTATCATTCAAGATAAATTACAGATAGGAAAGGCGGTTGTTACTTTTCAAAGTATCATGATGATACTAATTGGCCCTTTTTTGATTTATGTTTATGAACCCCTATTAAGGCAGGATTTTATATTAGGTGTTTGTATCGGCGCACCGGTATTAAGTGCGGGCTTTATATCGGGCAGTGCTTTAATTGATTCATTTATCGAGCGGATAAGTCGTTTATGTAACTTTGAATTTGGCCCAGCAAGATTTTGGGGCTCATTTGGCTATGCTGCTGCGACTTTTGTTGCCGGTATTTCATTTGGCATTGATCCACATATTAACTTTTGGCTCGCTTCTGGCGTCGCAGCTATCTATTTCATCATTAATTTATTTTTTAAACCTACACAAAAATTATCGGTAAGCAATAACACACAGCAAATAATAGTACCGAAGCCTAACATTCCAACAATCAGTGAAATATTTTCACTTTTTGCTCTTCGTAAATTTTGGCTATTTGTTGTCTTTATTATCGGTACTTTCAGTTTTTATACCATTTATGATCAGCAGCTATTCCCGAATTTTTACACCAGCTTTTTCGAAAAAGAGGAAACCGGTTATAAAATTTATGGTTATTTAAATTCATTCCAAGTTTTTCTTGAAGCAAGTTGTATGATTATTGCACCTTATTTTATTAATAAATTGGGAGCTAAAAAATCACTATTAGTGGCGGCATTAGTGATGATTTGTCGAATAGGTTTATCAGCAAGCTTAGATAATGTCTACCTAGTCTCTTTGGTCAAACTATTTCATGCAATTGAAATTCCACTGTTTATTTTAGCTATGTTCAAATATATTGTAGCTAATTTTGATGCTAGACTTTCAGCAACACTTTATTTGGTTGGTTTTAATATTTCGTCAAATTTAGGGGTTATTGTGTTGTCAAAACCTGTGGGTAAATTATTTGATAATCATGGCTATTCATCCACTTTTTATATACTTGCTAGTATCGTGCTAATCATTTCATGCATCGCGATATTTACTTTAAGTGATAATAAACAAGCAAATAATCAATAACAATTCAATAATCGAATAAAAAAATGGGAACCGTTGGTTCCCATTTCACAAATTATCAGCGGTTTGTCTATTAAAGCTTGCGTCTATCCATTGTTTGCGAAACAATACCAAATATCATAACTAATGTTTAAATCTATATAGGTATTTGGCGTGAATACAAGCAAAAAAATTGTTAAACCAGCTATGTTGTGGCAAACAATTCGACAAGAAGCATCGAAACTGGTTGAAAGTGAACCAATGTTAGCGAGTTATTTCCATGCAACATTACTTAATCATGAAAATCTAGGTAGTGCCTTAAGTTACATTTTAGCCAATAAACTTGCCACCCAAGTTGTACCTGCAATTGAAATCCGCGAGATAGCCAGACAAGCTTATCAGGCTGATGATAATATTATCCATGCCGCCATTACCGATATTCTAGCTGTGTACGTTCGTGACCCCGCCACGAATTACTATTCAACGCCATTGCTCTATTATAAAGGTTTCCTCTCATTACAAGCTTATCGAATTGCACACTGGCTTTGGAAACAAGATCGTAAATCATTAGCAACCTTCTTACAGAGCCAAATTGCCATTGTTTTTGGTGTTGATATTCATCCGGCAGCCCAAATAGGTTGTGGTGTTATGTTTGACCATGCAACAGGTATTGTCATTGGTGAAACGGTAGTGATTGAAAATGATGTCTCTATCCTACAATCAGTTACTTTAGGAGGCACCGGTAAAGAAAATGGCGATCGTCATCCGAAAATTCGTGAAGGCGTCATGATTGGTGCCCATTCGACAATATTAGGGAATATTGAAATTGGCAAAGGCGCTAAAATTGGTGCCGGTTCAGTAGTTCTAGAGCCTGTACCAGAACATACTACGGTGGCAGGTGTGCCAGCTAAAATCGTTGGTTGTCCTGACTGTGATAAACCAGCATTAAATATGGATCAAGATATCTAACTGCAAAAAGAAATGTTGTATTCCGTTGCTAACCAACAACGGATACAATAGTTGAAAATTATGATTGAGAGTTTACATTTACATCCATAGTTGGATATGGAATGTTGATACCATTTTCAGTTAAGCCATTTTTAATATTTTCAAGTAGTTCAGCCTTTACTGGCCCATAATTGGCATTGAGAGTCCAAACTAAAACATTAAAATTCATCGATGAAGCATCCAATAAATCCAAACGGATAATTGAATCTTTACTTGTTAAGATATTATTCGTTTTATTCACTGCTTGATTTAAAACTTGATAAACCTTTTGAATATCTGAATCATAACCAACATTAACGACTAAATCTAAACGTCTTTCTGGCAAACGAGTATAGTTAATAATATTAGCACTAACCACTTGCCCATTTGGAATGACAACAACTTCATTAGTTGGTGTAACAATAGTCGTTGAAAAAATTTGAATAGAATCAATCACCCCTCTTTGGTTATTAATAACCACGGTCTCACCGACTTTGAAAGGACGAAAAATAATTAAAATCACGCCAGCAGCAAAATTTGACAAAGATCCCTGTAAGGCTAAACCGACAGCTAATCCGGCGGCACCTATCACGGCAACAATTGATGCTGTTTGGACACCTAATTGTCCCAGTACAGCAACTAAAGTCATTACAATAATGGCGTAATAGGATAAAGAACTGACAAATTTAACTACAGTTGGATCAACGTGACGATTGGTTAATATTCTTCTTAGCTGACGAGCAACAAATTTAGCAATTGTTCGGCCAATAATAAAAATAATAATAGCAAAACAAAAATGTGCTACATAACTTAATACTACCCCATCATATTTTTCTATAAAAAATAGAATCTGATTGGTTATATTTTCAAAATTCATGAAATTATCCTCTGTAATAATAACAGAAATAGTTAGAACAATAATTGTTAGTAAGTCGAGTTAAACTAACTGTTTTGCTAATAAAGCCCAACGGGTTTCAAAGTTTGTTGTAGGTAGATACTTAAAACCTGAACGAGAATAACGTGCCATCATTCCTTCGCAAAATGCAAGCAATTGACTAGCTAAAATACGTTCATCAGTAATAAAAGCAATACCTTCGCGAATTTTTCTTTCTCGTATGACTTGCTTTATCTGAGTTTCGATTCGTTCAAATAATTGACTAATTCGATCTTGTAATTGTTCTTGTTCAAACATTAAGGCATGCCCAGTCATGATACGAGTCAGGCCGGGATTTTTTTCAGAAAAGCCAAGTATTAAGGCTAAAATAAGTTGCAGTCGAGCAAAGGTATTTGGTTCATCTTGCATAATCACATTAATACGAGAAAGCAAAATATCTTCAATATAAACAATTAAGCTCTCAAACATTTTCGTCTTACTAGGAAAATGTCGATACAATGCTGCTTCAGAAACACCAACCGTTGCGGCTAACTTAGCTGTTGTTATTCGTTGCGTACCTTCATTAGATTCAAGCATAGCTGCCAATGCTTGCAGGATATCTTCTTTACGATTTTTATTTTTGCTACTCACGATTATTTCTTACCTGAATGCCCAAATCCACCTTCACCGCGTGTTGATTCAACAAATTCATCAACAATATTAAATTCTGCTTGTACCACAGGCACAATAATTAATTGCGCAATACGATCACCAGCTTCAATAATAAATGGAGTTTGGCTACGGTTCCAAACTGGTACAAATAGTTGACCTTGATAATCAGAATCGATTAAACCAACTAAATTACCAAGAACTATACCATTTTTTGAACCAAGTCCTGAACGAGGTAACACTAATGCAGCTAAGCTAGGATCAGCAATATGCATAGATAAACCAGTTGGAGTTAAAATCGTTTCGCCTGGTTTGATTTCGGTAGTTTTATCAAACATTGCTCTTAAATCGATACCTGCTGAACCTTCGGTTGCATAAGTTGGCAGTGGAAACTCATTACCTAAACGTCTATCTAATACTTTAATATCAATTTTTCTTTTCATCATGACTCGCTTTATATCGTGTTATAACTGCTTGAAGTAACTGTTTTGCTAATTGTTGTTTACTGCTTAATGGTAACGTTTGTTCGCCATTTTGCCAATAAAGGGTTAATGCATTTTGATCAGAGTTAAAACCTATATTATGGTCCGATACATCATTAGCACAAATCAGATCTAAATTTTTTGTAGTTAATTTTTTAAGGGCATAGGTCTTTACATCATTCGTTTCAGCGGCAAAACCAACGACAAATGGACGGTGTTCTTTTAATCCAGCTATACTGGCAACAATATCCGGATTTTTAACTAATTTAATCACAAGTTCATTGCTATCATCAGTTTTTTTAATTTTATTTTTAGCAATAGTCTCTGCTCGATAATCGGCAACAGCCGCACAAGAGATAAAAATTGCAGATTTTTCTGCCAAAACCAATGCTTCATCATACATCTGTTTAGCACTTTTTACATTAATGCGATTAACATTGTTAGGTGTTGTTAAATTAACTGGACCACTAATTAAGTTTACTGTTGCCCCCATTTCGGCCGCCGCTTTTGCAATGGCAAAACCCATTTTACCAGAACTATAATTACTGATATAACGGACTGGATCAAGCTCTTCAATGGTAGGACCAGCTGTGACGGTAATGGTGGTTCCCGCGAGTTCAGAATTAGCTAAAAAATAGTTATTAATATTTTCAACGATAGTTGTCGGTTCAACCATGCGGCCAGGACCAATGTCACCACACGCTTGAAAACCCTCATCTGGACCTAAAACTAATGTATTGCGTGATTCTAATGTCGCTAAATTTTGCTGCGTTGCGGCAGCTTTATACATCTGTTGATTCATCGCTGGTGCGATGACAATTTTGGCTGGCGTTGCAAGGCAAATCGTCGATAGCAGGTCATCGGCAATACCATTTGCCATTTTAGCAATGATATTCGCTGTAGCCGGAGCAATTAATACTAAATCAGCCCATTTAGCTAATTCAATATGGCTCATTGAGAGTTCAGCAGTAGGATCGAATAACTCTTTTGAAACTGCATTACCAGACACCGCTTGTAAAGTCATTGGTGCGACAAAATGGCTAGCGGACTCAGTCAACACAACTCGTACTTGTGCACCAGCCTTTTTTAAATGGCGGACAAGATCTGGACATTTATAAGCAGCAATGCCACCCGTTATGCCTAATAAAATATTTTTACCAGATAAGCTCATAATTCTAGCTATCCTCAGTCCAAAATTAAAGTCGTTATATTACCATAATTAAATTAGATAATAAGTAACTCTTTCGCATTGGCTAATGTCGCATCTGTAATTTTATCGCCGCCCAATAACCTAGCTAACTCATTTAAGCGACCATTTTTATCTAATCTTTGCATATCAGTCGCTGTCTGTTTGCCATTTGTTTGTTTACTTACAAAGTAATGTTGATTAGCTTGACCCGCTACTTGTGGCAAATGTGTCACAGTAATAACTTGAGTTGATTCACCTAGTTGTCTTAATAACTGTCCCACCTTAGCGGCAGTAGGTCCGCTAATACCAACATCAATTTCATCAAAAATCAGTGCCGGTGTATCCATTTTTTGTGCTGTTAAAACTTGTATAGCCAAAGCAATACGAGATAATTCACCGCCAGATGCGACTTTTCCTAGAGGTTGTGCAATTTGTCCTGCATTGGTACTAACTAAAAAGGACACCTGATCTGCACCATCTTCATTCAAGCGGTTTTCATCGAATGTTATATCAATACTGAAATCACCATTTGGCATAGATAGTTCATGCATAGTAGCCGATACTTTTTTAGCTAGTGTTTTGCTAGCTGTTAAGCGTTTTTGGTGTAATTTAGTTGCTAATTCTACAGCAATTTGTTGATATTTTTTGATCTGCTCTTTTAATTGCTCACCTTGTTCATCTTGCTGATTAATCTGTTTAAATTCATTAAGTAAACTCTGATGTAATTCAGGTAACGCTTCCGGTGACACATGGTGCTTACGTGCCAAAGCAATCTGTTTTGATAAGCGTTGTTCAAGTTGCATCACTCTTGCCGGATCCAACTCTAAACTTTCACTATAATGACGTAATTCATAGCAAGCTTCTTTAATTTGGATAGTGGCTTCTTCTAGCATTGCCGAAACATTATTTAAGGATGGATCTAATGCAGCTAAATCATTAATAATATGTTTAACACTATTAAGCATATTACTTACATTGTACTCATCAGCTTCGTCGAGTAACATTATCGATTGTTGACTAAGGTTAATTAGCTGTTCACTATTGGCTAACTTCTTATATTCCTCATCAATTTGTTGATATTCCCCTTCAATCGGCGAAAATTCATTTAATTCTTTTAACTGATATTGCAATAATTGAACATGTGCATCACGTTCTTGTTTTGAGGATTGATATTGTTGATAAGCTTGGCTAGCCGTTTTCCATTGCTTATAGGCCTGTTGCATTTGCGATAATAAGTTCGGTTCATGCATATAGTGATTAAGTAATATTTGTTGATAATCACTTTTTAACAAACGCTGATGTTCATGTTGGCCATGAATTTGAATTAGCATTTGTCCTAAATCTTTTAATTGTGAAATTGGTACAGCTCGCCCATTAATAAATGCTTTAGAACGCCCATCTTGATTGATGACTCGTCGTAAAATACAGTCATTACCTTCATCAAGTTGATTTTCAGTTAACCATGCATATGCCGCTGGTGTGTCATCAAGGATAAAACTAGCTGAAATATCTACTCGTTCTGCACCATTACGAATGGCAGAGGCATCTGAACGATTACCTAAACATAGTCCTAAAGCATCAATCGCAATCGATTTACCGGCCCCAGTTTCCCCTGTAATTGCGGTCATCCCTGTTGTAAAATCAACTAACAACTGATCGACAATAGCAAAATTATTAATAGTAAGTTGAGTTATCATAATAATTAAATAAACACATGCAGCTGATTAAAATTAGTACGAGTATACCAACAAAAATACTGTAAATAAATACAGCTTTTTAAATAAAATTACGATTTAATTTTATTATTTTAACTAGAATTACGTTGCTATCTTGATTTTACCTTACTTGCAAAACTGATTCTTTCGCTTAATAATTAAGCAAATCGATAAAAGGGGGTCGTCAATTGATAAGAAAAAAATAAACCATTGATAACAACTGAATCAATGGTTTTGACCAATCATTAGTTTATATATAAGTTGATGTTATAGTTAGTTAATATAATGAACTAATCACTTCATAAATTAGTTGTAAATTTAATATCACTAACGAAATAGTTGCTATCCAGCCTAAAATAGTAGTTAACTTACGGTTAACAAACTCCTGCATAATTTTTTTATTTGAAGTGACCCAAATTAAAGGCACCATGGATATCGGTAAAGCGATGCTCAAAAATACTTGAGTATAAATTAATAAATTTTCGACAATATTTTCTCTATCTCCCCAAATATAAATACATAAAATAACCGGAGTCACCGCCAATCCACGACTAATTATTCGTCTTGCCCAAAGAGGAATCGATAAATTGATAAATCCCTCCATAACGATTTGCCCTGTCAATGTACCCGTAATTGTTGCATTTTGACCGGATGCCAGTAATGCCACAGCAAATAAAGTAGCCATAACTGAACTCGCTACTGGCCCCACCATATGTGGGTCTTTCAAAGCATCATATAGCTGTGTAAATCGACCAAGATCATCGGGATTATTGCCATAAAAAAGGGCAGCACCAAGAATCAATAATAGACAATTGATGATGAACGAAAAAGATAACTGTATATTGGAATCAATGGTGGCATATTTAATTGCATCTTTTAGACTAGTTCGATTCTTTCTGTCATATTTTCTGGTTTGAACGATAGAAGAGTGTAGATATAAATTATGTGGCATAACAGTTGCACCAACAATGCCCAGCGCAATAACCAATGCTGAATCATGGCCTTTGATTGAGGCAGTAAAAATATCTGTTCGAGGAATAAAACCATTTATAATGTCACTGAATTCTGGAGATGCCCTTAACACTTCATAAGTGAAGATAATAAATATTGTCGCAATTAAACAAAAAACGATAGCTTCTATTTTTCTAAAACCAAACCGCATTAGAATTAACAAAATAACCACATCAAATACCGTTAATAAAACCCCAATTAATAATGGAATATCAAATAATAGGTTTAAGGCAACAGCACTACCAATTACTTCGGCAATTTCTGTGGCAATAATAGCTAATTCAGTGGATATCCATAAACAAAAAGCCACTTTTCTACCAACCATCGATTTAGTTGCTTGAGCAAGATCCATGCCTGTAACGATGCCTATTTTTACACACATCGCTTGTAACAACATGGCTATCAGGCTAGAAATTAATATTACTGATAGTAGTAAATAACTATAAAGAGCCCCACCTTGAATTGAGGTTATCCAATTCCCAGGATCCATATAACCAACAGCAACTAAAGCCCCTGGTCCAGAAAAAGCCCACAGTTTGCGAAAAAAACCAGCATTAGGGTTGGGAATATGAACCGTATTATTAATCTCTTCAAGACTTACTGTAGATATTTTTAACATAATTAAAACCTCTAAATGGATATATCGGCATTATAAATGATAATGAGAATCATTATCAATTAATAACAACTCATTTATGGTTATTTTTAAAAATTATGATGATAATATGTATTATTTATATTTAAGCGTGTATATTATTTATTCAAGATTAGTTTATATAGGTATGGCTATGCCTATTATGACTGATTAAAGATACAGAAGTCCATCCCAAATCATTATCAAAAAACTAAACAATATCGTTTTAGGTAACCGATTATTTTATAAAACAATCAGCAGTGTTAAGTGGCAGTAAACTGATCTAAATTATTGTCTATTCTCGTTTGAAAATCTATTTAATATAGTAAGGAATAAGTCACATGTTTGGAAATAAAACAAATCGTCAAATTATCATCTGGACAACAATTATTGGTGGTTTTATAAGTTCATTAGTAAAGTGGGGATCTGAAGTTAATATGCCCCCTCGAGTTTCTGGCGAAATTTCGCCACCAGCGGCACATATTGATGCTTGGCTTGGTTGGTTAGGCATCAATTCTCACTCGCTTGATTATATTTATCAAGGAACCAATGTTTTGGGTGCAGTCACTCTTTATCACTGGTTATTCAGTTTCGCTTTTGCTTTTGTTTATGTATTTATTGCTTATTTTTGGAATAAAATCCGCCTTTGGTATGGGGCGTTTTATGGTCTAATTATTACCGTTGTCATGCACGGATTTTTAATTCCTTTATTAGGTTTCCGCCATCCTGCTTACGCACCAGAAGGAACAATTGGTTGGTTGTGGAATTTAAATGGCTATGAATTATGGAGTGAAATTCTAGGCCATATTTATTGGGGTGTTTCTATCGAGATCTGTATGATTGCAGTTCTAGCGCACTTTTCCAGACCAATCCGAGGCGAATGGCAAAAATAAATATTGTTTGCTCCCCTTCTATCCCAATCAAGATAGGAGGGTTTTGAATCTTAACTATATAAATTAATTATTAATCATATTTGTAAAATATTTAGATTAATCTTCTCTACTCTTTCCGCCTTTATATCACTAAGTTGTCGCTCAAGCCAGTGTGATTGACGAGCTTCCTTTGTCTTTTCCACCATGAAATTGTTTACCGGAATAAAAATAATAACCGCATACAATAAGCCAACCGCAAGATAATCAAACCAATGTTTACGTGACTTAAATAGGCAATACAGAATATTGACATTACAGTTAAAAAAGAAAAAAACGATAATAAAAAAGTTCAAAATCGACTGAGCAGTCACAACACCAAGATGGTCATTACCTAATGATGGACAGATCAATGTAAGTTCAAGAAAGTAAATTAAATAAAGAATAATACACATAGTAACTATTATTGATCATGTTCTAAAATTTATTATTATCTTATATGCCGTTATTAAATAAATATATCTAATTTTAATTTAGATAAAAATGCTAGATTATTTTGTTATAGTTAAAAACTATATCAATCCATAAAAAACTATAATTATTCAATAACAATTTTTTTTGTTATCTTTTTATCTACTAAAGAACTGCGATGAAATGAAAGGAAAATAAAATGAATACTGCTGTTATTGGATATCCACGTGTTGGTAAGCTTCGTGAATTAAAATTTGCTACCGAAGCTTATTTTAAAGGAAACAAAACTCAAGCTGAACTATTAAGTGAAGCAAAAGCGCTACGTGCAGAACATTTAAATCAACAAGCTGCTCAAAAAATAGCATTTATATCATCAAATGACTTCTCATTTTATGATGCAGTTCTCGACACAGCATGTTTACTAAATGTTGTACCAAAACGTTATCAAGATTTAGGTTTACCTGAACTCGATCGTTATTTTGCTATGGCTCGTGGTTATCAAGGCGATAAAGGTGATGTTCGCGCATTAGCTATGAAAAAATGGTTCAATACCAATTATCACTATCTTGTTCCTGAAATCGAAGATTCACTAGAAATAAAAATTGCCAGTAGCAAACCATTTGATGAATACCAAGAAGCAAAAGAACTCGGCATTCAAACTAAACCTGTTGTCATTGGTGCTTTAACCTTTTTCAAATTAGCTCAATACTTAGGTAGTAAGCAATTAGTTGATTTTAAAGCTGATATTATTAAAGCTTATCAAGAAATCATTCAAAAATTCACTGATCTTGGCGCTGATTGGATTCAAATTGACGAACCAATTTTAGTGACAGATCTTACTCAACAAGATATCGAGTTATTTAACGAAATTTATCAAGCTATTTTATCTGTTAAAGGTAAAACTAAAGTCGTATTACAAACTTATTTTGGTGATGTACGTGACTGTTATAAAGAACTTGTTGCATTACCTTTTGATGGTGTTGGTCTTGATTTTGTTGAAGGTAAACAAACTTTAGCCTTACTTAAAAATAATGGCTTCCCTGCTGAAAAAGTATTATTTGCAGGTGTCGTTAATGGTAAAAATATTTGGAAAAATGATTACAAAAAAACTTTAACTTTATTAGCTAAAATTAAACAAAAAGCTGCAAACGTTGTGGTGAATACTTCATGCTCATTATTGCATGTACCTTATACATTACAAAATGAGACTAAATTAACTATTCAACAACGTGCTTATTTTGCTTTCGCTCAGGAAAAACTACAAGAGCTTGCTGAATTAGGCCAATTACTTAATGAAGCAAATCCAGATAATAATGCCGCTTATAAAGCGAACCAAACACTCTTTACCCGTGAGCGTGAAGGAGCTAACCAAGTAGTTCGTCAAAAAGTAGCAGCATTAAAAGAGTCTGATTTTACTCGTTTACCTGAGTTTTCAGTGCGTGAAGCTGAGCAGAAAAAAGCCTTTAATCTGCCATTATTACCGACTACAACTATTGGTTCATTTCCACAAACCCCAGATGTTCGTTTAAATCGGGCTAAATTTAAAAAGGGTGAAATTTGTTTAAATGAATATACCGAATTTAATAAACAAAAAATTGCTGAATGTATCAAACTGCAAGAAGAGATCGGTATTGATGTATTAGTTCACGGTGAATTTGAACGTAATGACATGGTGGAATACTTCGGTGAAAGCTTAAACGGATTCGTATTTACTGAAAAAGCGTGGGTACAATCTTATGGTACACGTTGCGTTAAGCCACCAATTGTTTGGGGTGATATTTCACGTTCAAAACCAATTACTGTTGAATATTCAAAATATGCACAAAGTTTAACTGATAAACCAGTTAAAGGCATGTTAACCGGCCCTGTGACTATCTTAAACTGGTCATTCCCTCGTGAAGATATCTCACAAAAAGAATCGGTATTCCAAATTGGTTTAGCGATCAGTGATGAAGTATTAGATCTTGAAGCGGCTGGTATCAAAGTCATTCAAATTGATGAAGCAGCATTAAAAGAAAAATTACCATTACGTAAAGCTGATTGGAATAGTGAATATCTAGATTGGGCAATTCCAGCGTTTAGATTGGTTCACAGCAAAGTACAAGCTGATACACAAATTCATACTCATATGTGTTATAGCGAATTTGCTGACATCATTAAAGATATCGATGCGATGGATGCTGATGTTATTTCATTTGAAGCATCACGCTCAAATCTACAATTAATTGATGTGCTTAAAGCTAATAACTTTAAAACAGAAGTGGGACCTGGTGTGTATGACATCCACTCACCACGCGTACCACCAGTAGCTGAAATCAAAGCAACTATTGAAAAATTATTAGCCAAAATTGATAACCAAAAATTGTGGATTAATCCAGACTGTGGTTTAAAAACTCGCGGTGAAAAAGAAGTAGTTGAAAGCTTAGAACACCTAGTTCAAGCAACCTTAGAAGTGAGAAAGACACTTAATTAACACTGTTTTTTATAAAGTTAATTAGCTTTGTCTGTCTTAATTACCGCCGCCTTTATAGGCGGCGGTAATGTCAGTAGAGTAAAAAAGATAGCAAGAATGGATGGTACCAATGAAAACAAATTTATTATTTAACCAAAAAACAGTATTTTCCTTTGAGGTTTTTCCACCTAAAAAAACGTCACCATTAGAGACAATTTATAGCACATTACGCGAATTAGGTTATTTTAAACCTGACTTTATTAGTGTCACTTATGGTGCTGGTGGTAGCTTAAATGGCCAAACTACAATTGATATTGCACATTCGGTTAAACATACTTATGGTATTGAAAGTGTCGCCCATTTACCAGGGATCAACTTCGACAAAGCCGAAATGCTAAAAATTCTTCACGACCTCAAATGTGCCGGAATTGATAATGTATTAGCATTACGTGGTGATATCAGTCCCAATGTACCACCAAAAGATGATTTTCGTTTTGCTAGCGAATTAGTTACCTTTATTAAAGAAAATGGTGATTTTAATGTTATTGGCGCATGCTATCCAGAAGGGCATCTTGAAGCAACGACGCTTAAACAAGATTTAATTCATCTAAAAGAAAAAGTAAATGCCGGTACCGATCAGCTAATTTCACAACTATTTTTTGATAATGATTATTTTTATGCTTTTTTAGATAAAGCACATGACATGGATATTAATGTACCAATTGAAGCAGGTATTATGCCCGTTACCAATAAAAATCAGATTGAACGCATGGTTTCAATGTGTGGCGTAAATTTACCTAAAAAGTTCAAACAGATGATGGAAAAATATGAACATCACCCTGATGCATTTCGTGATGCTGGTATTGCTTATGCTATCGACCAGATTGTTGATTTAGTCTCACAAAATGTTGATGGCATCCATTTATACACAATGAACAATAGTTACATTGCTAGACGTATTAGCGAAGCAGTATCAACATTACTTGCTGTGCCAAAATCTGCATAATGATTAGTAATAAATAAAAGTGGGGAAAGATTTGGAGAAATTGGTTGCGGGGGCTGGATTTGAACCAACGACCTTCGGGTTATGAGCCCGACGAGCTACCAAGCTGCTCCACCCCGCGTCAAAGAGGTGGCTATATTATATCAATAAAATAATAAAGCAATACCTTACTAGTCTAACTGTCCTTTTTTTACACATTCCTTAACAAATAAAGACAATTTATATACCAAACGGTATACACTCCTCAATATTTTTTACAACTAAACTTATTCTAGTTGATTATCCATTATGCTAATATTTAACCAATTAGCAAAATCATTAATTGGAAAAAGGAAAAAATATGTCAACTCAATATCATGGATCTTGTTTATGCGGTAAAGTTAAATTATCTGTGCCGTTTGCTAATACGGATTTTAGTGCATGCCATTGCCAAACTTGTCGTAAATGGAGTGCTGGACCTTTAATGACTTTAGCGCACAGTGGTGATTTAACGATAGAAGGACAAGAGAACGTTACCCATTTTAATTCATCACAATGGGCGGAAAGAGCATTTTGTAAAGAGTGTGGCTCTCATCTTTATTATCATTTAAAAGGTACGCAAAATTATTATATTGCTGCTTGGATCTTTGACGATATTAAGGATTTAAAATTCACGGCTGAAGTCTTTATTGATAAAAAACCAACTTGCTATGCGTTTGCTAATCAGACTCACAAATTAACTGAAGCAGATATTTTAGCAATGGCTGAAGGAAAGGCTTAAAAAATAAATTATAATTTAATCTATTTATAAAAAAAGACGAGCTATAGCTCGTCTTTTTGTTTATTGATAAAGTGCCTGTAACGGTATCACACTATCAGCAGGATCGTAATCCAAAGCTGCTGTCGTAGCATAAGCTGCATTCATAGTCGTATCATAATGAACCTTATATTGGATAGCACTACGGCGTAGGATTTTAGATGCTTCAATAGCCGCACGACCTGAAGTTGTGTTAAGAATATAACTGTACTCGCCATTTTTAATATGATCATGAATATTTGGCCGACCTTCATTCTCTTTTTTAACGATTTGGCAGCTGATACCTGCTTGTTGTAACAGTTTGGCCGTACCCAAGGTTGCATCAATCGTAAAACCATGCGCAATTAAACATTTAGCTACTTCTAATAGTCTTGATTTATCTTGTTCACGAACTGAAAGTAATGCTTTACCCGATTTTTTCATGTTAGATAAACTACCAAGTTGTGCTTTAGCAAAAGCTTCGGCAAACGTTTTACCAATTCCCATGACTTCACCGGTTGAGCGCATTTCTGGACCTAAAATAGGATCGACACCGCTAAACTTATTAAATGGTAATACCACTTCTTTAACAGAGTAATAAGGAGGCAGCACTTCTTTAGTCACATTCTGTTGTGCCAGCGATTTTCCTGTCATCACCCGAGCTGCAATTTTGGCCAATGGTAACCCTGTAGCTTTCGAGACAAAAGGTACCGTTCGTGCAGCCCGAGGATTAATTTCAATCAGATAAACTTGATTATCTTTTACTGCAAACTGTCCATTCATTAAACCTTTTACGTTTAGCTCGAATGCTAACTGTTTAGCTTGTTTACGCAGTTCAGCTAGAATTTCAGGACTTAATGTATAGGTTGGTAGCGAACAAGCAGAATCACCAGAGTGAATACCCGCTTGTTCAATATGTTCCATAATGCCACCAATAATAATTTGTTCACCATCAGCAATGACATCAATATCCACCTCGATTGCATCATCTAAAAAGTGATCAAGTAGTACAGGCGCATTATTTGACTCACTCACCGCTGTTTTAAAATAACGGCGTAAATCTTGTTCATTGTAAACAATTTCCATTGCTCGTCCGCCTAATACGTAAGAAGGACGAACCACTAATGGATAACCAATTTGCTCAGCTTTAATCACTGCTTCATCGAGATCAGTGACAGTAGCATTTACGGGTTGTTTTAACTGCAACTTATCAACGATAGCTTGGAAACGTTTGCGATCTTCTGCTTTATCAATGGCATCAGGCGAAGTACCAATAATCGGTACGCCTGCTTGTTCAAGTGCTCGGGCAAGTTTAAGCGGCGTTTGACCTCCATACTGCACAATTACCCCATCAGGTTTTTCAACATGAGCAATTTCAAGTACATCCTCAAGAGTGACTGGCTCAAAATACAGACGATCCGAAGTATCGTAATCGGTTGAAACAGTTTCTGGATTACAATTTACCATAATGGTTTCAAAACCATCTTCACGTAAAGCCAATGCAGCATGCACACAGCAATAATCAAATTCAATGCCTTGACCAATTCGATTAGGCCCACCGCCCAAAATCATAATCTTTTTACGATTAAATTGTGGTTGTGCTTCACACTCTTGCTCATATGTTGAGTAAAGATAGGCTGTATCGGTTGAAAATTCAGCAGCACAAGTATCCACTCGTTTATAAACTGAGTGAATATCATATTGCCAACGTAGATCTCGCACTATTTGTTCTTGGCAACCTAGGAGTTTGGCGATACGAAGATCGGAAAATCCTTTGCGCTTAAGCTGCCATAATGCCTCTTGATCAAGATCTTCAATCGTTTGCTGTTTTAAGCGATTTTCTATTTGGACTAACTCTTCAATTTGCACTAAGAACCAACGATCAATATGGGTTAATAAAAAGATTTCATCCAGCGTGAAACCAGCACGAAACGCATCAGCTAGATACCAAATACGCTCACTACCAGCTTCCTGTAATTCATAACGAATTTTAGTTAGATTCTTTTCATCACTATAATCATCGATTTTTTCGTCCAACCCACTGGCACCAACTTCTAGACCTCGAAGTGCTTTTTGCATGGATTCTTGGAATGTTCGGCCAATGGCCATCACTTCACCAACTGATTTCATTTGAGTAGTTAAGCGATCATTACAGCCAGCAAATTTTTCAAAATTAAACCGTGGGATCTTAGTAACGACATAATCAATAGTAGGTTCGAAAGAAGCAGGTGTTTTTCCACCAGTAATATCATTGCAGAGTTCATCAAGTGTATAGCCAACCGCTAATTTAGCCGCGATCTTAGCAATAGGAAAACCAGTTGCTTTAGATGCTAATGCTGAAGAACGCGATACCCGAGGATTCATTTCTATCACAATTAATCGACCTGTTTTTGGGTCAACCGAAAATTGAACATTTGAACCACCAGTTTCAACGCCTATCTCACGTAATACCGCAATTGAGGCATTACGCATAATTTGATACTCTTTATCTGTTAAGGTTTGTGCCGGTGCAACCGTGATTGAGTCGCCAGTGTGGATCCCCATAGGATCGAAATTTTCAATCGAACAAACAATAATACAATTGTCATTTTTATCCCGCACGACCTCCATTTCATACTCTTTCCATCCAATCAATGATTCATCAATAAGTAATTCATTAGTCGGTGATAAATCAAGTCCTCGAGTACATATTTCCTCAAATTCTTCTTGATTGTAAGCTATACCGCCACCGGTTCCCCCCATTGTAAAAGAAGGACGAATAATACAAGGAAAGCCGACTTGTTCTAATACCGCATAAGCTTCTGTTAATGAGTGAGCAATACCAGAACGAGCTGTATCAAGACCAATTTTTTTCATCGCCTGATCAAAGCGTTTGCGATCTTCCGCTTTATCAATCGCATCGGCAGTAGCACCAATCATTTCAACATTAAACTCTTTTAATACTCCCTGTTTTTCAAGCTCTAATGCACAATTTAATGCCGTTTGCCCCCCCATTGTCGGTAAAATGGCATCAGGTCGCTCTTTCTCGATAATTTTGCGCACACATGTCCAGTGGATAGGCTCAATATAGGTAGCATCAGCCATTTCTGAATCGGTCATAATGGTTGCGGGATTTGAGTTAACTAAAATGACTCGATAGCCCTCTTCACGTAATGCTTTACATGCCTGAGCACCGGAATAATCAAATTCACAAGCTTGACCGATAACGATTGGCCCTGCGCCAATAATTAGAATACTTTTAATATCTGTTCGCTTAGCCATGTTATTGCTCCTGCTTATAAATTTTAATTAATTCAATAAAGTGATCGAAAAGTGGCGCAGCATCATGAGGCCCCGGACTTGCCTCTGGATGCCCCTGAAAACTAAATGCTGGTTTTTGATTGTGATGAATACCTTGTAATGAACCATCGAATAACGATTTATGTGTAGCTCGTAAATGATTAGGTAAGGTATTTTCATCGACAGCAAAGCCATGATTTTGCGCAGTAATCATTACCCTATTATTTTCCAGATCTTTAACTGGATGGTTACCACCATGGTGACCAAATTTCATTTTGATCGTTTTAGCACCACAGGCTAGCGCTAACAATTGGTGTCCCAAACAGATACCAAAAACAGGAATATCGGTAGTCAGAAACTGCTTAATCGCGTCAATAGCATAAGTACAAGGCGCCGGATCTCCTGGGCCATTTGATAAAAAGATACCATCCGGATTTAAGGCCAGTACTTCATCTGCTGGCGTTTTAGCGGGAACAACAGTTAACTTACATCCACGCGCAACTAACATCCGTAAAATATTTTGTTTAACACCAAAGTCATAAGCAACAACATGGTAAGGGAGTTCACTTTCTGTTTTTGGGATTGGATACTCTTGTTGAATTGTCCATATACTGCTGGTCCATGTATAACTTTTACTGCACGTCACATCTTGAGCCAGATCTAAACCACTTAACCCCTTATAATCTACTGCCTGCTGTTTGGCATTTTCTGCTTTATCAAGTAAGGTCTGTTTATCATTTGCGGTAATAATCACGCCATGTTGTGCCCCTTTTTCACGTAAAATACGTGTTAAACGACGTGTATCAATTTCAGCAATCGCAATCACATTATGTTTTTTTAAATAACTTGAAAGATCCATTTCGCTACGATAATTACTTGCGATTAATGGTAAATCTCGAATAATCAATCCTTTTGCATAAACTCGTGTTGATTCGGCATCAGCACTATTGGTACCAACATTACCAATATGCGGATACGTTAATGTCACTATTTGTTCACAATATGAAGGATCAGTAAGAATTTCTTGATACCCTGTCATAGAAGTATTAAATACAACTTCACCAACAGTTTGGCCATCAGCACCAATTGATTTACCAATAAATTGTGAACCATCTTGTAAAATAAGGAGGGCATAAGTTTGCATGATTAAACGACCTTTTGATTAAATAATCAATAATTATGAATAAAAATTCAATTAATTGTTTTCTAAAGAGACAATATTTGGCCATTTTATTACAATTTTTTAAACAAAAAAAGCGATATTATAAAAAATAATTAAACAATAAAGTCTAATTTTTTAGACTATTCCATAATTTAACACCAATATCACATAAATATGAAATGTTTAACTTGAAATTGCATAATTATTCAAATAAAATCTTAATAATTTTTTACGGCTATTAGGAGCTCTGTATGCACGGTTTTTATCAACGTCATTTTTTACGTTTACTTGACTTTACTCCAGCAGAAATCAATCAATTGATTAATCTAGCTATTGAATTAAAAAAGGCCAAAAAACAAGGTACCGAAAAACAACATTTAGTCGGTAAAAATATTGCGCTTATTTTTGAAAAAGACTCAACTCGCACTCGCTGTGCATTTGAAGTTGGTGCATTTGATCAAGGTGCACAAGTTACCTATCTAGGGCCAAGTGGCAGCCAAATTGGACACAAAGAATCAATTGCTGACACAGCTCGAGTATTAGGCAGAATGTATGATGGCATTGAATACCGTGGCTATGGGCAAGAAATTGTTGAAACCTTAGCTAAATATTCTGGTGTTCCGGTTTGGAATGGTTTAACCACTGAAGCACATCCAACTCAAATTTTAGCTGATTTTATGACCATGCAAGAACATATTGGTGAGCGAGCATTAAGCAGTGTTAAATTTGCTTATTTAGGTGATGCCCGTAATAACATGGGTAACTCATTAATGGAAGGTGCTGCACTTATGGGCATGGAAATTCGTTTGGTGGCCCCTAAAGCTTGTCAGCCAGAAGCAGAATTGGTACAAAAATGCCAAGAAATAGCTAAAACGACTGGCGCAAAAATCATTTTAACGCAAGACGTTGCTGATGGTGTTAAAGATGTGGATTTTCTATATACCGATGTTTGGGTATCGATGGGCGAACCAAAAGAAGTTTGGGACGAAAGAGTCAAATTATTAACGCCATATCAAGTAAATCAGGATGTCATCAATTTAACTGGTAATCCAGAAGTCAAATTTATGCACTGTTTACCAGCATTTCATGATATGAATACCACTGTTGGTAAACAAATGGCAGCTCAGTATGGTTTAAAAAATGGTTTAGAAGTCACAGATGAAGTCTTTGAATCTAAACATAGCATCGTTTTTGATGAAGCTGAAAACCGCTTGCATACGATTAAAGCAGTAATGGTTGCAACGTTAGCTAAAGACTAATAATATATTTGATTATCATCATTGCTTGCTTAGCTTAACTTGGCTAAGAAACTTTTTGCCGACCTAATGTCGGCATAATTTTATCAAAAGATTTTTATCATAATGACTAAAAAACAGCGCAATAAAGATTTTAGAAAGTACCTTAAACTAACTAATCCCATTCACTTTTTGGCTGTTGGCTTAGGTAGTGGTTTATCGCCAATCATGCCGGGTACTATGGGATCATTAATGGCGATCCCATTATGGCTGTTATTCTACGGTTTAACGCCAACGTTATATTGGGTGTTTATTTTAGTAACCTTTATTTTTGGTTGTTTTGTTTGCCAAAAAACTTCAGATGATACTCATACTCATGATTCAGGCCATATTGTCTGGGATGAATTTGTCGGTATGTGGATAACTTTATTTTTTATTCCACAGATTTCGATTTTATGGGTAACGATTGCTTTTGTTGCATTTAGAATCTTTGATATGGCCAAACCTTGGCCAATCCGTTGGTTTGATAAACGCGTACCAGGGGGATTTGGCATTATGGTTGATGATGTGATCGCGGCAATCTTTTCATCATTATCGGTTTATCTTTTAACCTTTATCATTTAAAGATAAATCTATCTTTAAATGATAATTTCAATATGAAAATAAGGGTTACTTAGCATAGCAACCCTTAAAACATTTTTTGTGACCATCCTAACTTACTCGATAAATTATTAAAATAATCATAGTCTTTAGTATGGATTAAATTAAATTCATAATTGGAGCGACGGATTATCACATCTTGGGTTGGCCTAACCGGTAAAATAATTTGGCTATCACAAGCTATATTAAGATCCAAAGCGGTAGTTGGAAATTTAAGATGAATAGGATCATCACTCTTAATCACTAAAGGTCTAACTGCCAAAGAGTGTGGAAACATTGGCGTAATAATTAACGCATCTAAATGTGGCGCCAGTATTGGCCCGCCAGCAGAAAGTGAATAAGCGGTCGAACCAGTCGGCGTGGCAATAATTAAACCATCAGCACGTTGTGAGAAAGCATTACGCTCATTGATATACACATCATAATCAATCATATGCGCAACAGTATTGGGGGTAACCACAATTTCGTTTACCGCAAAACCAGAATTAATCAATTGACCATCACTATAGATAGATACTTCTAGTAAAAATCGTGAATCTTCGTCATATTCACCTTTAATAACCGGTGTTAATTGTTCGATGACATGGTCGTGAGAAATATCGGTTAAAAAACCCAAATTACCTCGATTCACCCCAATTACTTTGATTTTATAGTGTGATAAGTGACGAGCGGAACGTAACATATTACCGTCACCACCCACCACAATGGCTAAATCTGCTTGTTCACCAATAGTATCGAGAGATGCATAGACATTGCTAGGTAATTTAATATATTGAGCTAATCGATCTTCTACTAAAACTTCAATACCTAAGTTAACTAGCCAGTCATAAAGTACCTGATGAGTTTCTATCGCCTCTAACTTACGTGGAATCCCAACCAAACCAATACATTTAAATGGTCTACCCATAAAATATCCTTGTTCATTTTTGACTTAAGTATCATTATTTTTTAGTTATCAATTAAAAAACACGATATCATCTTATCGTTAAACTTGTAATAATAAAATTTGTCCCCATAATAACTGTTATTCACTAAGTTTTCGACTAAATTTGGAGTACCGTATGACAGAACAAGAGAACAATATGTCAGAAAATGAAACAAACATTGAAACCCCAGCTGAGCAAAGTACTGAAGAGCAAACCCCATCACAACCAAGTGTTGAAGATCAGTTAAAGGCCAAAGATGCTCGCATTAGCGAACTTGAACAAGCACTGCAACTTGCTAAGAAAAACGAGAGTGAAGCAATGATTCGTGCTCGTGCTGAAATCGATAATGTACGCAAACGTGTTGAACAAGATGTTGATAAAGCACGTAAATTTGCTCTTGAAAAATTCTCAAATGAACTTTTACCGGTGATTGATAATCTTGAACGGGCATTAGAATCTACCGATAAAAATAATCCTGAACATAAAGCAACGGTAGAAGGATTAGAGTTAACACTTAAATCATTTTTAGATACGGTCAAAAAATTTGGTATTGAAGTTATCAATACAGCTGATTCACAGCTAAATCCTGATCTGCATCAAGCAATTAGTATGGTTGAATCACCAGAACATCAATCAGGACAAATTGTTAATACTATTCAAAAAGGCTATACACTTAATGGCCGATTAATTCGACCAGCAATGGTAATTGTAGCTAAATAAAGTTAGGCTATATAGTAAAAAACCGCCAAAATAGCTGGCGGTTTTTTTTATCGATTTTTCTGCTCCTCACGAGTCAGTTTTCTCATCTTTTGTTCAATACGTTGTCGCTTTAATGGCGAGAGATAATCAACAAACAGTTTACCTTTTAAATGATCCATTTCATGCTGTATACAGATGGCTAACAATTCATCAGCATCGATTTCGTAAGGATTACCATTACGATCTAACGCTTTAATCTTGATTTTTTCCGATCTAGGCACAAATCCACGGCAGTCAGGTATCGATAAGCATCCTTCTTCAATGCCTGTTTCACCCTCTTGACTAATCACTTCTGGATTAATAATCACATAAAGTTGGCTTTTATCTTCTGACACGTCAATGACAATAATTTGCTCATGCACATCAACTTGCGTTGCGGCAAGCCCAATGCCATGTTCAGCGTACATGGTTTCAACCATATTATCGATAATTTCTTGTAGCTCAGGTGTAAAATTAGAGACAGGCTTAGCGACTGTGCGAAGTCGTTCGTCTGGGAAACGTAATACCGGTAAAATAGCCATAAATTCTTCGATCTACTCCTCAATTTGGTGTTTTCTCAATTTCGTATACATTGTAAACATTTATTATGCCCATGAATAGCCTTAGTTGGCTATTGGTAAAATATATCTAATCAATTCTAGATATGGTTCAAGCTAACGATGTATATAAAAGGACTGTAATGAGTAAATATGAATTTTTATTGCGAATTTCAATGCTTGGCCATAAAAGAATAAGATATTTTGAAAAAATAGGTCTATATTTTAGTGCTGGTCTACCTAATAAAATAAATAATGTACCACTATTATTGGAAAAGATAGGCGTTTGTAAAACTCTTCAAAGTCGTTTTTTTGCCATTTCCTATCTTCATTTTGAACCCATCCTTGATTGGTTAGCTACTGCTAACCCAGCTAAACATTTGATTGCTTATTGTGACTCAGATTATCCAACATTACTTAAACAAATCAGTTCACCACCATTATTGCTATTCGTTATGGGTAATAAACAACTATTACATTCTCCACAAATTGCAATGGTGGGCAGCCGTGAATTTAGTGAATATGGCGCACAGTGGGGGCGCTATTTTGCTAGCGAATTAGCCATTAATGGTTTAACTGTTACTAGTGGGCTCGCTCTCGGTTTAGATGCCATTTGTCATCGTGGTGCACTAGAAGTATCCGGCAATACCATTGCTGTATTAGGTAGCGGTTTAGCGGAAATTACACCACGCGCCAATCTAAGATTGGCAAATGATATTTTAGCTCAAAATGGAGCGCTCATTTCAGAATTTAGCCCATTTGAAAAAGCAAGAGCAGTATACTTTCCTCGTCGAAATCGAATTATTAGTGGATTGAGCTTAGGGACATTTGTGCTTGAAGCTTCTGAGCAAAGTGGTTCACTTATTACCGCACGTTATGCTCTTGAGCAGAATCGTGATGTTTTTGCTTTACCTGGTGATATTGATAATCCAAATAGCCATGGTAGCCATTATTTAATCCAACAAGGCGCTTATCTGGTTACTAAACCAACCGATATTTTAGAACATTATAGTGGCTTTTTATCATCACTTAATCGACAGAATAATCATGAAATCAAAGAGGGTAATACCGTTTTATATCCAGAAATTTTTGCTGTTATTCATCATCAGCCTATTGCTGTTGATACAATCGCTACGCTAGTTGATTTACCCATTCCTGAGTTAACCATTAAATTATTAGATATGGAAATAGCTGGCTTAATTATCACCGTCACTGGAGGCTATATTCGTAACCGCACGATATAAAATTATCGAAAAAATTGAGGAACGGGGTTTTTCAACATAAAAAACCGCTGTAAAAATACTGCGGTTTATTTTAAAAATAATAACGAAGAAGAACCAAGTTATTTATCGTCTACTTCAAGTGCAATTTCAGATAAGATAATGCCAGTATTATCAGCATAAACAAAATCACCCGAGAAGAAAGTTACACCGCCAAAATTGACACGAATATCAACTTCGCCAACACCTTGATCTTCTGCACCAACAGGAATTGCAGCTAGTGCTTGAATACCAATTTCAGCATCAGCAAGATAATCTACTTGGCGCACTGCACCATAAACAATAATGCCTTCCCATTGGTTTTGTAGGGCAATATCAATTAATTCGGCATCTATCAATGCTCGACGCACCGAACCACCGCCATCAATAACCAATACTTTCCCTGCACCATTGGATTGTAACACTTCGTACAAAATGCCGTTATCTTCAAAACATTTCACGGTGACAACTTGGCCAGAAAATGAAGCCACACCACCAAAGTTACTAAATATCGGTTCGACAACGTTCACATCTTCTGGGTAGTAATCGCAAAGAATTGATGTATCAAATTCCATGGTCGAGTCTCCTTATACGGTAATATCTATTCGGTTCTAGTATAACGCTAACATGAAGTAAAACGATATAAATTTGGAATAAACGTGAGCTAGCTCAAAATAATACCTAAACAATAAAGTAAATTAGTCAATAAAGCAAGTTTGACCATTTGTACTAATAGTGGCACTGCGTCTTCATTTGTATTAAATTTAAACACCATGTACATATGTTTGAGATACAACGGCAGTGTTAATAAAAAGATACCACTGCAATAAGTGTGTAACTGTTGATAAGCAAATAAACCCAAAAAACATAATGATACAATTAACAAAACTAACTGATAACAACAACCATAAGTTTTGCCAATCAACACAATCAAAGTCCGTTTATGATGTTGTTTATCACTTTCATAATCACGCAAATTATTAATATTTAGCACTCCCACTGCCAACAAACCACTGGCTATTGCAGGAAAAACGATTGATGCCGATAAAGTTTTAGTCTGTAAATAATAACTGCCCATCACACCAACTAAGCCAAAGAAGATTAACACCGATAGATCACCTAAGCCAATATAGCCATAAGGTTTTTTACCAACGGTATAAGTAATTGCTGCGATGATTGAAGATAAACCTAATAAGATAAAAATTAATAATTGATAACCGTTATTACAGGCTAACCAAAGTAGAGTCAATCCAGAGCAAACACACAATATAATGGTGATCCAGATAGCTATTTTTAACTGATTAAGAGTGATTAGACCTAGCTGTAAACCACGTTGATGGCCGATTAAATTGTGTTTATCGCCACCTTTAACCGCATCACCATAATCGTTGGCTAAATTTGATAAAATTTGTAACAACGCTGCAGTAATCATTGCTAACAACATAATAATTAGATCAAAAGAATGTTGCCAATAGGCAAGCGCATTGCCCAACAAAATAGCAGAAAACGATAAAGCTAATGTTTTCGGACGTAAACTAATAATCCATGGATAACATTTATTGGCCATATAACTGTTTTTTTTGCGAAAAAATCAATCATTCATCATATCAGTAATTGATAGTATATTCATCCATTAGCACTAACTAATAGATGGTTTATTATCAATTTTTTTATTATTGGAATGCATAAATTTCTTTATTTTTCTGATGTATCCTCTGATTTTACCCTCTCGCAATGCTGCAATAAAAAAGCCTAACGAACCATAAATTGCACCAAGAAATAGAATCATAAAGATATTAAATAAATTATCTGACAAACCTAATCCCATCTGATTTACTCCAGCAATCATATTGGTTGCCCAAGTTGATGGTAACATCCGTGATACCGTTTGTACCCATAACGGCATGGCATCAAGTGGCCATATGGTACCGGATAGATAAAATACCGGTGTTGTCAAAAAAGCTAAAGTTAAGTAAATCATCTCGGTTCGATGTAAACATTCAGTCAGTAATTTACTTAAGCCTAATACGCCTAATAATAGCGGAAATGTCATCACCAAAATAGCTGGAATGCTAGCTAATTGCCGATAACCAAGCACCCATGGCCATAATCCAAATAGGACTAAAGACAAAAATAGCCATATCGGAATAAGACCACACAAGCTACCAAATATGACAATTTTTGGTGGTTTTCCTTGTGGCAGTGAATGCAAAGTTAGATTAGTTCGTGTTGTTGCTATTAAAAAGGTATGTTGCAATAACATGACTAACAAGCCAGGAAACGTTATCGCTGCAAAACTGATACCAGCATTATAAAGCGGCATAGTTTGCCCTTTAATTGGTGATAATATGATATTAATTTGTGGATCAGAAAAACCACTATTCCGCATCACACGGGTATTATATTCGGTCAATATTTGTTGATATATTCCTCTAATATCCACCTGTATCAGACCATTTGCTAAACGGCTGGAGGCATCACCATAAGCAGCGATTGTTACATCTTCACCATTCAATAGTCGCTTTTCAAAATCCCGCGGAATGGTGAACACCGCAAATAACTTACGGCTGTTAATATCATCATAGGCTTGCAATGAATTTTCATAAGTAAGCACATCAATTTTGGAACTGGTATTTAAAGAACGAATCAGACTTCGACTGGTGGTAGTATGATCTTGATCAACAATCGCAACCGGCAAATTGGTGATGGTACCATTCACATAGACTAAACTCATTAACGAGACAGATACTAATAGCAACAGCCACATTGGTCGCATTAGCATATAAAAAAACATTTTTACTGCTGAAGATAGAAATAGCTTAAGCATGCCAATATAGCCTCTTACTGTGAATGTAAACGTTTGACTAAACGTTTTCTTACTAATACTGTAATAATTATTGGATAGATCATTAAAATAGCGCAGGTTTTCAATACCGATATATAGCTAGAATGCCGTAAAAATAGATCGAATAATTTATTAAGCGCATAGGTTAAAGGTTCAAGGGACGAAATAAATCTCGCTATCCATGGCATTGACAATTCTGGCACAACTACCCCCGAATAAGTTAATGCCAATCCAACTAACACCCCAATATAGGTATAAGCATCTAATACATTTTTGGTAAACGAATAAAGTAAAATACCGATACTTTGTGCTGCAATTACATAAAAAAACACCACTAGCATCATGGCGAATGGAGAACCTGATACCCTAGCATCAGAAAATAACACTAACATTGCTATTTCAAACATTAACAACATAGTATACCAAATGGTATAAGGTGCTAATTTACCCAAAACAAACGGATAATTAGGCCGAGTTCGCTTAGGCAAGCGAGATAAAATATAAATAGTTGTTGTTACAACAAATAATTGTAATAAATGTACAACTGCAGAAAACTGCTGAAAGTACATTGAGTTACCACTGGCATTAAATAGCCCATCATAATTGAAATTAACTTGTGCAAGTTTCGGTACCGGCAAACCAATACTTGTTGCCATTGTGGTACGATATTGAGTGTTTAATGAGGCTATTAAACCTGAATAATCCATTATAGAATAGAGGCCAGCACTATAGTATAAAGCATTATAATAGAGCATCGGTGTTGGTTGACGTCCTGCTAACACATCAGCTTCAAAATTAGGCGGAATATACAAAATAGCGTAGATTTTTGCTTTTTCTAAATCGCGTTCTGCGCTCTTAAGCTGATTATCATAATTGAATAAATTTGCATGCGCACCAGCATTAAGATCGCGAACAATTTCACGAGATAAAGTACTTTTATCTTGATCGACATAGCCTACTGGCAGATCAAATAACACACCTCGGTAAAATATACTACTGATGATCACAAAGATAATCAGCGGTAAAATCCACATTAACCAGTGGAAAGTAAAGCGCTTAAATATATCTGGGATTTCATCTTTAAATGCGTCTTTAAAGCGATGCCAGAAGTCTAAAATTAGTCGTCGATTTTCCATAATGTACTCATACCTGCACGTAAGCCTTCTACAGGTTTAGTTGGATAAAGTCTAATTTCAAACGTTTTTAAATCAAAATCACCCGTCGCTCGCGTTGCCCGTTTAGTCGCATAATCTCCCATTGGTGCAATAAAACGAATTTCAGCTTCAATTTCTTTATTACCAAGCGCAGGAACTTCCAGCTTAACATGATCACCTTTGTGAATATTAGGCATAATATTTTCACGCAGATTAAACACAAAATAAGCTTGCGGTAAGCGAATAACCGTTAATAGTGGACTATTAGGATTAAATAGCTCGCCAACTTCAGCAGGAATTGAACCTACCTCCCCATCTACTGGCGCTTTAACTTGCAAATCATCATATTGGATCTGTAGTTGTTTAAGCTGCTCTTCAGCCTCTTTTAATTTAGCATTATAGATTTCACGTTGTTCAACCCGATCGCCATTTTTGGCTTGATCTAAATTAGCTTGAGCTGACAACACTTGTTGATAAGCCGCATCGCGAGTTTTTAGCGCACTATCTAATATTGATTGCGAGACAAAGCCTTTGGCCGAAATCGCTTTGTTACGATTGTATTCTTTAGAAGCATTATCGTAAGCAACTTTAGCTTGTTCAAGTAATGCTTCATAATAACGAATACTCTCTTCACGAGTACCATTTTGAGAAAGTTGCACTTGTGCTTGCGCTTGCTCTCTAGCTGCTTCAGCGGCTTTAACTTGCGCTAACAATTCAGGACTATCGAGTGTAATTAAGATGTCATTTTGCTTAACATCATCACCTCGATTGACATGAATAGTCTGCACTCGCCCCTTTGCTTTTGAGGAAATGCTAACATTAGGTGCATCCACTTCACCTTGCAAAATTAGCTGGCTACTATGAGCACGAATTAAAATCGTCATTGAAATTAAAATAACAATCAATGCAACTACAATAAAAATTTTTTTATTCATATATTTTTTAGATTAATAAGTATCAGATAAGACCTAAACAACTAGGGTAATTGTATGTAATAAAGAATTAGCATACTTCAATTACAAATATTATATCATGGGATATCGTGCTGAATTTAAACAATCAAAGCTATATTTTATGCTCAAATAACAATTAGAAGGAATTATTTACAACTATATTACAGATTATTCTATTTTAGCCTTAGATAAATTTCAATAATTGTAAACCATCATTTTAATAGATTTTATTTATAAATGTTATCAGTCAAAAGAAATAGATAAAAACCTACTTATTTAGTATGATATTTTTTAATTGAAATAATAAGGCTTAAAATATGCAAAAAATAATTATTATTGGCGGTGGTGCTGGCGGTTTAGAGCTTGCTACCGACCTAGGCGATAAATTAGGCAAAACGGATAAAGCTCAAATTACCTTAATTGATAAAAACAGTTATCATCTATGGAAACCACTATTACATGAAGTAGCAACTGGTGTACTTGATGAGCAAGTTGATAATATTTATTATGCATCGCAAGGACAACAGCATAATTTCGAATTTACTCAAGGTACCTTCACCAACCTTGATCGCAACCAAAAGCAAATTAGCATTATCAATCATAACGATGAAACTGTTCTTGTTGATTATGATATTTTAGTTATTGCTATTGGTAGCACTTCTAATGACTTTGGTACCCCTGGTGTGAAAGAACATTGTATCTTCTTAGATGACCAAAATGCCGCTATTCGCCTACGTGAAACCTTAATTAATAAATTTACTGGTTTTTGTTCGATCATTGATGACGATCAAATCACAAAAGAAGATAAAATTCATATTGCTATCGTTGGCGGTGGGGCGACTGGAGTCGAATTAGCTTCTGAACTACCTCATATGGTGGAAACATTTGGTGCTTGCGGTCGTAATAAAATGTGTTCCGATCTATTAGATGTTTCAGTCATTGAAGCAACCGATCGTATTTTACCGGCTTTACCAGAAAAAACCGCAGCTAGTATTACTAAAACACTTAAAAAACAAGGGATTCATGTATTAACCAATACTATGATTACTAAAGCGGAAAGCGATGGATTTTATCCGAAAGAAGGTGAAACCATTAAAGCCGATATGATGATTTGGACTGCTGGCGTTAAAGCGCCTGATTATTTAAAAGAGATCGCAGGTCTAGAATCAAGCCGATCAAATCAATTAGTAGTAAAACCAACATTACAAACATCTCGTGATGACAGTATTTTTGTTATTGGTGATTGCGCATACGCAATGCAAGACAATGGTCATGCTTCACCACCTACCGCTCAAGCAGCTCATCAAATGGCAAAAGTTTGCTATGAAAATATCGTTAGATTATTAAACAACCAATCATTAAAAACATTTAAATATACTGATAAAGGTACTGTGATTTCATTACATGATACCGCTGAAGGTGTAGTCAAATTAATTGGTAATAGTGAAATGGGAGTGAGAGGATTTTTTGCTTTAATGATCCACAAACTACTCTATCGTATGCATCAAGCAAGCTTACTTGGTATTTTTAAAACTATTCGTTTTGCCAGTGCTAGCAAATTTATGTATAAAACCAAATCAACTTCGATTTTTAGTAATCGTGATTAATTGCTAAAAAATATTTAACAGCTACTGAAAAATTTTGTTAAGTAGCTGTTTTCGCTTATACTATTATCTTAATTACAACTATATAGATAATAGATGATGCGTTTTATTTTCATTTTTAGTTTACTTTTCGCTAGTTACACAGCTATAGCAAATTATCAGCCACACGATGGCGATATTATTTTCCAATCTTCTCAATCAAACCAAAGTAAAGCCATTGAGCAAGCAACAAATTCACCTTATAGTCATGTAGGAATAATTTTTATTAAAAATGGCAAACCTTATGTTTTTGAAGCCGCAAGTAAAGTTATTTATACCCCGTTAGATAAATGGATAAATCGTGGCAAAAATAAAACATATGTGATTAAACGATTAAAAAATCATCCATTATCTCAGCAAGAAATTACCAGTTTAAAACAAGTCGCCCATAAATTTGAAAATAAACCTTACGATATTTGGTTTGGTTGGGATGACAAATATATTTATTGTTCAGAATTAGTGTGGAAAATTTATAATCGAGCGCTTAAATTAAAAATTGGTCAATTACAAACAATTAAAGATTTTAATTTATCATCGCCGGCGGTTAAACAAAAACTAAAAGAACGTTATGGTAATAACATTCCATATCAAGAAACAGTGATATCACCGGTTGCGATATTTAATTCACCACTACTTAGCACAGTTGATAAGCGCGATTAAATTAGTAATAATCTTTTTATTGGTGCAAAGCTTTTACGATATAGATGATTCACGCCATGTTGTTCAATGGCGTTTAAATGATCTTTGGTTGGATAGCCTTTATGTTTGGCTAAACCATATTGAGGGTATAACTTATCAAGCTCAACCATTTCACGATCACGCGTCACTTTGGCTAAAATCGATGCAGCACTAATTTCAGCCACTAACAGATCGCCTTTAACCACTGCTTGGGTTCGAATACCAAAATTAGGGCAACGATTACCATCAACTAATACATAATTTGGTTTAATGTTTAAGCCTGACACCGCTCGTTGCATCGCCAGCATAGTAGCATGTAGGATATTGAGTTCATCAATCTCATCTACAGATGCCCTAGCCACACACCATGCTAATGCATTTTTTTTAATAACATCGAAGAGCGCTTCACGTTTTTTTTCTGACAATTTTTTCGAATCAGTTAATCCAACAATGGGGTTATTTGGATCTAAAATAACAGCAGCAGTAACAACATCACCACAAAGTGGACCACGACCGACTTCATCAACACCAGCAATTAACGTTGCATCTGGATAAGTAAATTTTAACAATTAGAGGGATCCTTTAATACATCTAACACCGCTTGCGCAGCTTGTTCATCAGCATTACAACGAATTTGTTTATGCAAAGCCAAAAATGTTGCTTTTAATTCGCTATTATCACTTTTTAACAAGGGAACAATATGGTTAGCAATATTTTCTGGCGTACAATCATGCTGTAGTAATTCCGGAACAATTTCCTTGCCAGCAAGAATATTCGGTAATGAAACATAAGGTGTTTTAATTAGTTTTTTCGCCAACCAAAAGGTGAAAGCCTTCATTTTATAGCCAACAACCATTGGGCATTTAGCCAGCATACACTCAAGTGCCACTGTTCCCGAAGCTAAAATTGCAGCATTACTGGCAATCATCGCTTCCCGAGCATGACCATCTAATAATTGCAGATTAAGTTTTGGTGCAATCTCTGCCTTTATTTGTTCAAATTCCGCTCTTCTTTTACCATTTACTAACGGAACTACAATATGCAGATCAGGAAATTTATCACGTAACAATTGCGCTGCTTTTAAAAAAGGTTCAGATAATAACGTTACTTCGGCATGACGACTACCGGGCAATAAGGCTAAGCATTGGCAATCAACAGGAATACCTAACTGTTGACGCATAGCTGTTTGATCGGGTTCGAGAGGAATATCATCGGCCATTTTATGACCAATAAATCGACAAGGTACATCAAATTTATCATAAAAGGCTTTTTCGAAAGGAAGAAAAGCTAAAATCAAATTAGTATTGCGTTTAATCTTAAATACCCGCTTTTGCTTCCACGCCCAAACAGAAGGACTGACATAATGAATCGTTTTAATACTAGCTTGTTTAAGCTTACCTTCTAAAGAGAGATTAAAATCCGGTGCATCAATACCAATAAAGACATCGGGTTTGAGATCAATCAAACGTTTAGTAATATCACGACGAATAGCTAAAATACGCCGTAGCCGACCTAATACCTCGACAATCCCCATCACTGATAGCTCTTCCATTTCATACCAAGCTTGGCAACCTTCAGCTTGCATTCGTGGACCAGCAATACCGACAAATTTAATATTAGGATGATGTTTTTTAAGAGTACGAATTAAACCAGCACCGAGAATATCGCCAGATGTTTCACCGGCGACCAGAGCAATTGTTAACTGCTTATCTGTCATTAACGGATAATGCCTCGGGTTGAACGATCAAAAAAGTCAATAAACAGCTGCACTTCTGGGTGCTGTTTAGCAAGCGTTGCAATTTCAACTTTAGCATCGTCAAGCGTTAACCCATTTCGATATAGAATTTTGTATGTGTTGCGGATGGCTTGTAGTGCTTCTTTACTAAAGCCTCGACGTTTCAAGCCTTCATAATTGACGCCATGTGGTGTTGCGTGATTTCCTTGAGCAATAACATAAGGAGGTACATCTTGAGCAACGCCAGAACAACCGCCAACCATAACGTGAGAACCGATTACACAAAATTGGTGTACTGCTGTCATACCGCCAATAATCACATGATTATCTAACTGAACATGACCACCAAGTGTGGCATTATTAGCTAAAATACAACGATCACCAATAATACAGTCATGCGCAACATGGGCATTAATCATCAATAAATTATCACTGCCTATACGGGTTAATTCACCTCCTTGAACGGTACCACGATGAATCGTCACACTTTCACGAATCATATTGCGATCACCTATTTCGGTGCGAGTTGGTTCACCACGATATTTCAGATCTTGGTTAACTTCACCAATTGAAGCAAATTGATAGATTTGATTATTTTGACCAATTTTGGTGTGTCCGTTAACCACTACATGTGATTTTAAAAAGGTACCATCACCTATTTCAACATTTTCACCAATATAACAAAAAGGCCCAATTTTGACATTATCACCAATCTTTGCCCCCTTTTCTACTACTGAACTTGGGTGTATTTCCGTTGCCATAGCAATTCCTTAATACGTTTGGGATATTTCAAAATCAAAATTATTTACGAGCACACATCATCTCTGCTTCGCAAACTAATTTGCCATCGACGGTTGCAACACCATGGAACAATGCAATGCCTCGACGCTCTTTAATATATTCAACATCAAGCATAATTTGATCACCTGGTACCACCGGTCGTTTAAAGCGAGCTTTATCAATTGAAGCAAAATAATAAAGTTGACCTGGTGACAATTCTTCAATACTTTTAAACGCTAAAATTCCAGTTGCTTGCGCCATCGCTTCTAAAATCAATACGCCAGGAAAAATAGGTTTATTCGGGAAGTGACCTTGGAAGAATGGTTCATTTACAGTTACATTTTTAATGGCTTTTAATGTTTTACCTTTCTCATAACTAATTACGCGATCAACCATCAAAAACGGATAACGGTGTGGAAGTAAACTGATAATTTCTTCAATATCAAGGGTGTTAAGTTCGGTAGTCAAAATAGCTATCCTTATACATTATTTTCTATAAATTTTTTCTATTATAACTGAGGATACCACTTTCACTCAAGGAGTGATTTAAACTGCAGATTTTAAAATTTGTGCTGACTAAAAAATCAAATAAATGCAATAAATTATCTAAATGATATGTAAATACTATTTTATACTATATTAGATCATATATAATAAGTTTAATATTTAGCTAAAAAGATGTTTAACCTGGAGAGTAGAATGAAATCATTTATAAAAATGACATTAGTAAGTAGTGCTATCGTATTAGCATTAGCTGGCTGTGATGACAAAAAGACCACCGAAGAAAACAAAGCACCAGCAACAACCACTGCAACGGCAAATAGTGCTGAAAATACCAATGCGACAGAAAGCAAAACTGAAGCAGCTACTGCACAAAACTCAGCAGATAAAGCGACAATTTCAACTGATGCGCAAAAAGAAGCTTATGCATTAGGTTCTTCATTTGCTAACTATATGAAATCAAATTTAGAACAAAATGAAGTAACTGCTGATCAAGAATACCTAATCAGTGGCTTTAATGAAACCATGCGTGGTGCCTCACAACTTAACCAAGATGAAGTTAAAAATGTATTAGATGCATTTGGTAAACGAATTCAAGAAGAAAGCCAAGCTCGTTTTGAAAAACAAAAAACTGAAAATACTGCTGCTGGTGAAAAATACCGTGAGGATTTTGCTAAGCAAGAAGGTGTAATTAAAACTAAATCTGGTTTAATGTATAAAGTTCTTAATGAAGGAACTGGTCGTCATCCAACAGCAGAAGATACTGTTATTGTCCATTATGTTGGCACATTAACAGATGGTCGTACATTTGACAGTTCTTATGATCATAATGAACCAGCAACTTTCCCACTTAATGGGGTAATTAAAGGTTGGACAGAAGGTATCCAATTAGTCGGTGTCGGTGGTAAAATTAAACTAGTTGTGCCACCTGAATTAGCATATGGTGACCAAAGTTTCCCAGCTCAAGGTGATAAAGCGAGAATTACACCTGCATCAACTTTAGTTTTTGAAGTTGAGCTACTTGGTATTGATAACGATAAAGAAGATATTCCAGCATCAGCTCCTGCTGAAGCAGAACAAGCTAAATAAAATAACTAGCAGAAAACTAATTTGATGAAACCATTAGATTATACACTGGTTATTATGGGTCCCGCTTATGGGACCCAATCTGCTTATTGTGCCTTTCAATTTGCTCAAACATTACTTTCAAGTAGCAACCATTCGATTGCTAACATATTTTTCTATGCTGATGGCGTTTATAATGCTAACTGTTATAGTGATCCAGCCAATGATGAATTTGATTTAGTCAAAGCTTGGCAGAGCTTAGCAAAACAATATTCGTTAAAACTAACTGTTTGTGTCGCTGCCGCGCAAAGACGTGGTATCGGTGTAAATAATCTTGCCGAACATTTTGAATTAACCGGCCTTGGCGAGTTAAGTGAAGCTGTAGCAAGTTCAGATCGAGTTCTACAATTTTAAATAATAGGCAGATAACATGAAAAAAGTAGCAATCATTATTAGCTCAGCACCACATGGCTGTGCCAAAGGCCGAGAAGCATTAGATACCGCTTTAGCCCTTTCAACATTCAATCATATATCTGTCTTTTTTATCGGCGATGGTGTATTTCATCTCTTAGCTAATCAACATCCAGAATTGATATTGATGCGTGATTACATTGCTACTTTTAATATGTTGGAACTTTATGACATTGAAGATGTTTATGTCTGTAAAGCATCATTAGATGAACGAAACTTAAAGCAAACTCCTCTCAATATTGCAAACCAACTAATTGATAATAAACAGTTAACTCAACTATTGACCAATCAAGATGCAGTTTTACGCTTCTAAAACCTGCTAAAAACCCCTCTCCTCAAAATTTTTATATAATCTTATCGATAATTTAGTGACCAGAAAATAGATTAATCACTTTTAAAACGATATAAAAATCCCCATGACTTTTATCATTACTGATTAAGTCACGGGGATAATTTTACTAAAAATTGCTAGATAAAATTTCGATTAAACGAGTTTTTTCATTTGATCTGCAATCTTTTCAGCTTGTTGACCAACCACGATTTGCACGCCTGTTTTACCTAATTTTATGACAGCCATTGCACCTAGCGCTTTAGCTGCTTGTTCATCAATTAGATCGGTATCATGAACATTCAAACGTAAACGAGTAATACATGAATCAATATTAGTTAAGTTATCTTTACCACCAATAACTACTAAATATTGTTCAGCAAGTTTAGATAAATCAACACCAGCTGGTGCATTTTCTTGTGCTAATGTTTCTTCAGTAACTACAGTTGCATTAGCAATATCATCTTCACGACCTGGCGTTTTAAGATTGAATTTCACAATTACAAAGCGGAATACGATATAGTAAACAAAGAAGAATACGATACCTTGTAGAATTAACATATACCAATGTACTGCTAATGGGTTACGAGATTGTAACAACATATCGATTAGACCTGCACTGAATGCAAATCCAGATATCCATTGCATTGTTGCAGCAATAAATAGTGAGATACCGGTTAAAACAGCATGAATTACATATAACACAGGCGCAACAAACATAAACGCAAACTCTAATGGTTCAGTAATACCAGTAAAGAAAGCCGCAAAAGACGCCGCTAACATGATTGAAGCTGTTTTATCTTTATTACCTTTTTTAGCAGTATGATAAATTGCCAATGCCGCACCAGGTAAACCAAACATCATAATAGGGAAGAAACCTGCTTGATAACGACCAGTTATACCTGCAATCGCTTTACCAGAATCAATAGAACCTTGTCCGCCTAAGAAGTTAGGAATATCATTAACACCAGCAACGTCAAACCAAAATACTGAGTTTAAAGCGTGGTGTAGACCAACAGGAATTAATAACCGGTTAAAGAAACCATAAATACCTGCACCTATTGAACCTAAATTTTTAATCCATTCACCAAAAGAAACTAATGCGCTAAATACCATAGGCCAAATAAAATATAGCACTACTGAAACAAGTAACATAACAATAGAAACAATGATAGGAACTAGACGTTTACCACTGAAAAAAGCTAAGGTTTTATGTAGTTCAACAGAACTAAAGCGGTTATATAGTTCAGCAGAAATAATTCCAACTAAAATACCGATAAATTGGTTATTTATCTTACTAAAAGCTGGTGATATTTGTGCATTCCAACCGTCCACACTGGTATCAACCCCTTCAAATAGAGCAATAGTATTTGGTGATAATAGTGTAGTAATGATTAAAAAGCCTACCAATCCAGATAATGCTGCTGCACCATCTTTATCTTTAGACATACCATACGCAACACCAATTGCGAAAAGGATTGGCATATTATCGATGATAGCACCGCCGGATTTAATCAAAAATGCCGCAGCAATATTGTTGGTTCCCCAACCATTTGGATCAATCCAATAACCAATACCTAAAAGTATTGCAGCAGCAGGTAATACTGCCACAGGCACCATTAGCGAGCGCCCAATTCGTTGTAAATAAGCTAAAATTCCCATAGTTTTGCCTCATATTATCATTCGGGAGTTACTTAAAAATAATAAAATCTCACATCATTAAGTAAAAGAAGTAAGTCAAATACATTTGACATTATATTATTTTACTTCGCAAATTAAATGTTTGTCTTTTGTGATTTATATCACGCTTTTTTTTTGCTTAATTAGTTTAATATAGTAAAATAACTACAACATTTTTTACTTTAAAAAAAAAGATTTATTCAATTATATCAGAAGAGATTATATTTTATGAGACTTATTCCTTTAAAAAATGCGCAAGAAGTTGGCGCGTGGGTTGCTCAGCGCATCGTAAACAAAATTAATCAATTTAATCCAACTGCAGATCGTCCTTTTTTATTAGGTTTACCAACGGGAAGTTCACCATTAGTAATGTATCAACAACTAATTAAACAGTACCAAGCGGGTAAAGTAAGTTTTAAACATGTCGTAACATTTAATATGGACGAGTATGTCGGTATTCCAGAAGATCATCCACAAAGTTATCACACTTTTATGTATGAAAATTTCTTCAACCATATTGATATTGATAAAAACAACATCCATATATTAAATGGTAATGCAGCTGATATCGAAAAAGAATGTCAAGAATATGAAGAAAAAATCAAATCCTACGGCAAAATCAATATTTTCCTTGGTGGCGTAGGCCAAGATGGACATATTGCATTTAATGAGCCAGGTTCTTCACTTTGTTCACGAACTCGTATCAAAACCTTAACTGAAGATACCATTATTGCCAACTCACGCTTTTTTGATAATGATATCAAACAAGTGCCAAAACATGCATTAACCATTGGCGTTGCAACATTAATGGATGCCGAAGAGGTAATTTTATTAGTTTGTGGACACAACAAAAGTTTAGCATTACAAGCAGCGGTAGAAGGAAGTGTTAACCATTTATGGACTGTTTCCGCATTACAAATGCATCCAAAATCAATTATTGTTTGTGATGAGACAAGCACTGATGATCTAAAGGTAAAAACATTAAAATATTTTAAACAAATGGAAGCAGATAATCTTCAAGTAACCATTTTATAAAGGATAACTCAATGTACGCATTAACCAATTGTCGTATTTACACTGGTTATGAAATTCTTGATAATCACGCTGTTATTATTGACGGTGATAAAATTGCAAAAATTTGTAAACAAGAACAATTACCAGCTGATATCACCATTAAAGATTTACAAGGTGCAAATGTTGCACCAGGCTTGATTGATATTCAAGTCAATGGCTGTGGTGGTGTGCAATTTAATGAAACTCTTGATGCACTAAGTATTGAAACCTTAGAAGCTATGCAGGCAACTAACCTCGTGTATGGTTGTACTAGCTATTTACCAACCTTAATCACTTCAACTGATGAGTTTATGATCAAAGCAGTAAACGTGATGCGTGAATATTTAGCTAAGCACCCTAACCAAGCATTAGGTTTACATCTTGAAGGGCCTTATATTAATCCTGAGAAGAAAGGTATTCATAATATAAATTACATTCGTCAACCTTCACAGGAGATGATCGACTTTCTTTGTGCAAACGCCGATGTAATCAAAATCATTACCCTAGCTCCAGAAAAAGTTGATGCCAAACATATTAAACAACTATGTGATGCCGGAATTCATGTTTCAGTTGGACATTCTAACGGCCACTATGATGATTGCCGTCGTGGTTTCAATGCTGGTATCCGCCTAGGTACGCATCTATTTAATGCTATGCCTTATATTACTGGTCGCGAACCAGGTGTTGTTGGCGCAATTTATGATGAACCAGAAGTGTATGTCGGTATCATTGCTGATGGCCAGCATGTAAGTTGGGCGAACATTCGTAATAGCCACAAAATTAAACAAGATCATTTAATTTTGATTACTGATGCGATGTTATTAGCTGGCTCTAATTTAACTTCTGGTGTATTTGCTGATAAAACTATCTATTATAAAGATGGCCGTTGTGTTGATGAAAATGGCACATTAGGTGGATCAGCATTAACCATGATTGAAGCAGTAAAAAATGCAGTAGAGTATGTTGGTATTGCTTTAGATGAAGCATTAAGAATGGCAACACTTTACCCAGCCAAAGCGATTGGTGTTGATAAACAACTTGGTACAATTAGTGAAAGCAAAATTGCCAACTTAGTTATTTTTAATCGTGACTTTTCAAATGTGAAAACTATTGTTAATGGAGAGATGAGCCGTTAGAATGTCGGATAGTTAATGAAAATATTGAGATAAAATATGACCTTTAATTATCTACATCTAGTCGGCAATGCTGAACTAATCAAGCAATTAAATTATGCAATGATTTATCGTTTGATTGTTCAGCAAGCGCCCATTTCACGTATTCAACTCGCCGAAATTAGTCAATTAGCACCCGCTAGTATCACCAAAATAACTCGCCAACTCCTCAAAAAGAATATGATCAAAGAAGTTGATGCCCAACAATCAACGGGGGGACGACCTGCGGTTTCAATACAAGCAAAATTTGGTTACTATCAGACAATTGCCATACAATTGAGCCGTTCGCATGTCACGATTGAACTTTATGATTTAGGTGCCAATAGTCTAGCATTTGAAGTTTATCCACTTACTACTTTTACGGAACAGTTAGCACAAGAATATTTAATTGCACTAATTAAACAGTTCATCGAAAAAAATAATAAAAAAGTTAAACATCTTGTTGCGATCTCAGTGGTTTTACCCGGTTTAATTGATTCAGTGCGAGGGATCATTCGTTATACCCCACATATTCAAGTTAAGGCATGGCCTTTAGCGGATGTATTACGTGATCAATTTAATGTTTCGATTTTTATTGGTAATGATATTCAAAGTTTGGCATTAGCTGAGAGTTATTTCGGTTCAACTCAAGATGTCGATGATTCAATTTTAATTCGTGTACATCGTGGTGTTGGTTCAGGGGTTATCATTAATCAACAATTACTCACTAACCATAACCAAACCGCTTGTGAAGTTGGACACATCCAAATTGATGCATTAGGTGAACGTTGTCATTGTGGAAATTTTGGCTGTTTAGAAAATCGAGTAGTTCACAAGGCCATTGAAGCACGAGCAAAACAGATGATAGAGCAAGGTTATCCAACTAAATTAAGTTTAGATAACATAAATATCAGCAATATTTGCAAATATGCCAATCAAGGAGATGAGTTAGCGCTTAAGTTAGTTAAAGATGCCGGTGAAAATCTGGGTAGAGCTGTCGCGATAATGGTGAATATTTTTAACCCACAACGGATTGTATTAGCTGGTGAATTAACAAAATCACCCGATGTATTATTAAATGCAGTAACTAGTGCGTTAAATGCTCAAAGTTTAGAAGAGTTAAGAAACAATCTAACTATCAATTGTTCAACACTTAATGACCGTTCAGCAATTGGTGCATTTGCCTTAGTACAACAAGCGTTATTTAACGGTTCACTGTTAATGACCTTGTTAGAAACAATCTAATAAATTGCTTTACAATAAAAATAAAAGCCCATAAACAGGGCTTTTTTTATTCATCATTAAGCTAAGATGCGTAGCATTCTTCGTAATGGTTCAGCAGCACCCCATAATAACTGATCGCCAACCGTAAAGGCTGATAGATACTCTTTACCCATATTCAATTTACGTAAACGTCCAACTGGTGTACTTAAGGTACCTGTAACCGCAGCTGGAGTAAGTTCTCGCATAGAAAGTTCACGATCATTTGGTACAACTTTAACCCAATCATTATGAGCAGCAAGTAGTTTTTCAATCTCAGGAATGCTGATATCTTTCTTCAATTTAATCGTGAATGATTGACTATGGCAACGTAATGCCCCAACTCGTACACAAAGTCCATCGACTGGAATAATCTGACTCGTTCCTAGAATTTTATTGGTTTCCGCTTGGCCTTTCCACTCTTCACGACTTTGGCCGTTATCAAGAGCTTTATCAATCCATGGGATTAAGCTACCCGCTAAAGGCACGCCAAAATTATCAGTCGGTAAACTACCATCACGCATTTTTTGCGTCACTTTGCGTTCAATATCTAAAATAGAAGAGTTAGGATCTTGTAGTTCTTTAGCAACTTCAGCGTTTAACATTCCCATTTGGGTCAGTAATTCACGCATATGACGTGCACCACCACCAGAAGCCGCTTGATAAGTTGAAACAGAAACCCAATCGATTAAGTTTTCAGCAAATAATCCACCAAGTGACATCAACATTAAACTTACTGTACAGTTACCACCAACAAAAGTTTTAATGCCTCTATCTAAGGCTGATTGAATGTTAGCTTTATTCACTGGATCAAGAACAATAATTGCATCATCTTCCATACGTAAAGTTGACGCAGCATCAATCCAGTAGCCTTGCCAACCGGTTGCACGCAATTTTGCATAAATTTCAGAGGTATAATCACCACCTTGGCAGGTGACAATAATATCTAATGCTTTTAAAGCATCAATATCATCGGCACTTTGTAATATTCCTGTTTTTCCGCCAAAAGAAGGAGCTGCTTGACCAGCTTGAGAAGTAGAAAAGAAAACAGGATTGATATAATCAAAATCATGCTCTTCAACCATACGTTGCATAAGAACAGAGCCCACCATTCCTCGCCAACCGACAAAACCAACATTTTTCATAGTTTATTTCCAAAAGTAGATGTTATATAAAGAAATATTCATTTACTATTAAAGCAAAAAATCACCATAAAACAAGTCAGATAAGAATTATTTTTCTAGTCAAGCAGATAATAACGTGGTGTTATATATAATTTTATAGGCAAAACTGAATATTATGCTAAAACTAGCACTTCATAAACTAGTCAGTAATATTCGTTTTCCACATAAAAAACACCACCATATTGACAAAATTATTAATAAAATGGCCATCTTCTTGGTTAGCTACAATAAAGACGTTTTCATTTTGAGAACTATTTATCTCACCGAGTCGGTTAGATCCTTTTCTGTTTCCATCCAACCATAACTGTCAACTAATGAATAAGAGTGGTTAGATACACAACTAATGCAATTCACTAATGATAAAAAGGTAATAATGATAAAAAAAATTTTTTTAACCAGAACATTATTGATCTCCTTTTATCATGCTCTATAAAAAATAAAACTAGAATAATTATCTAGTTCTATCACTTATATCTTAATGTATCAAATGATTATTATTCATTCGTTTTGGCCCACTCTTCGTCTCAAATATAGATTATTATTGCAATTTAGATAATTGGTTTTTGATAAAAAAAGCCCGAATTATCGGGCTTATTTTAGTTTTGTGCGTTGTCAATTTTAGAAATCTTCATCACTTGGTTCATCTGCAGCCATTGCTGCAATATTATACCGCTCAATCCCTTGAGTTCCGGCTTGTATAATATCTGGTAACAATGTTACTAGATTTGCGTCAGAGCGTTGCATAAAGGTTTCTAACAACATAGGGACATTTACACCAGTGACTATTTCTATATTAGGAAAATCAGCCATCAATCTAACTAAAGTATTAAATGGTGTTCCACCTTTTAAATCAACAAAACATACAATTTCTGAGCCAAAATGCTTTAACTCTTCTAGCTTTTGTTGCAGTTGTTGTTGAAAATCATCTGTTGACTGCCCCATTGCAAACGAAACCGCTTCACACTGAGATTGTTTACCACAAATCATTTCAGTCGTTTCAATTAAGCTTTTCGCTGTTGAACCATGTGTACTGACTAATACAGAAATCATCGATTTAAGTTCCTATTTTAGTAATCTAAACAACGATAGTAACGACGAATTGACATTGGATGACGATTTAAATGTTCAACATAAGCATCGATACGATTATTAATAGCACGGAAAACAAATGGTGAAAGATTTCCACGATATTTTTCTGATATACCCGGTAATTCATAATCTTTGGTATCAATAATAGTATAATTACCACAAATTTGCGGTAAGAACTTAGCGACTCTTTCACTTAATGGGCGTTGAGTATCTTCACCAACATAAACGGTTACCGCAGTATCACGATCAATAACTTCTAATGTACCATGGAAAAATTCCGCTGACTCAATTGATTTTGAACGTAACCAATGTTGTTCTTCCCAATAACACATAGCATGAGAATAAGTTGCCCCCCATTGATTACCTGCGCCAACAAAATAGTGCATTGGATCATTATGATGTTTTTCAGCAACTTCTTGACCAAATTTATCGGCTTTTTTCGCAACGGCAACAATATTTTTAGCAAAATGTTGATCCATTTGTTGGTAGAACTCGTCATAATCAGGGAATTCTCCAGCTAAAAACATTAAACGATCAGCAGTCATAAAGAATTTTAATTGTTCATTCATTGGATAAACAACTACATGATCAGCCATATTTCCTAATGGAGTATCGGCTTTATCCATGAAAGCAAATACAGTTGAACCAACTTCTTTTTGGATTTTTTCAATAGCAGCAACCACTTCTTGTGTTGTGCCAGTTACAGATGAAATAATGATAAGCGTATCTTTAGTAATACGTTTGTTACCAGTTACTAAATATTCAGCAGCGTGTTGCACAAAAGTCTCAATCGCTGTTTTTTCTTTCATATGTACAACTGCTTGCATTGATGATGCATAAGTACCACCAATACCTAACCAACAAACGTTGCTATAACCACGCGCGTGGATTTTATCAATAAATTCATTAATTTGTGGTCTTAATGCTAATGCACCATTCATGCTGTCTAATTCTTTCTTTTCGTCATATTTTCTCATTTTTAAATCCTCTTAATTTTTGAGCTAGTTATTTCATCAAATTCTGGATAGGTTGATTTTTCAAGGTTATGACCTTTTAATCGTGAAACTTGGTAACTTAATAGATGAATTGGTATTGTCATAAATAATGATGCGTACAGTTCATCTATATCAATATTAAGACACAAATCGTCTTGTTTAACGTTGCTACTGTTATTGGCGTAAATCGTAGAAATATTTTTAACATGTTTAGTTAAAAATACTTTTAACAATTCAGCACGGTTAGATAACACGCCATGCGGCTCAAGAAAAACGATATTATCATTCTCATGTAAACCTAAATATGGGCCATGCATATACTCCTCGAGTTCTTTACCGAAAGCATTATTACGTATAGTTTCGGTGAATTTTGTTTCGCCTTCTCGAGCAATACCATAGGTTGCACCGTAGCCAATAAATATGACTCGTTGAGAATGATAAAATTTGTGTTGATATTGATTTACCCAAGCTTGGGATTGTTCGATAACTTTAGGTAGCAAACCTGCAACTTTTCTAAGTTGATCGAAATAACTGGCAAATTGTTGATCATCCATGCTGCCATTTTTTTGTGCAATAACTAAAGCAATTAATATCAAATCAAGTATCGTAACGCTATAACCAGCACTGACATAAGGCATTTCCTCAATAGGAATGCCCATAGATAATACATTATTGCTAATTTTATATAATGGGCTATCAGGATTACTGGTAAGCGTATAGATAGTTTGATTATTCTTGATAAACTCTTCAACTAAATGAATCGTTGAATAGCTTTCTCCCCCTTGCGAAATAGCAAAATAGAGGGTATTAGGATCGCTGTAATGTAAATAATTAGCAGCGATTGAAGGATCTTCAATATAAACGGGAACCTTTAAGATTTTACTCATTAAAGGTCTCGCCCCATAAGCTGCGTTAGAACTTGAACCTGTAGCAAAGATAACAATTGAGTTAAATTGTTTAACTTTACTTAAATCAATAGTATCAACAAACAATGTTTGATAATTGTCTAAAATGCTTTGATAGTATTCAGGTTCTAATGCTACATAATCAGCAATACTTTTCATTACATCTTCCTTTTTATTAACCTAGTAATCCACTCCAAGCACCAAAGACACCAATACCTGCAATCATTAATAAGATCCAATGTGCTTTTAGTCCTTTTCTGTCTAATAAAAAGATAAATAAAGTAAATAATAACGGCAATATTTGCGGAACAATACCATCGAAAATATCCTGTAATGACGTAGCATCAGAGCCTGAGCCAATGGTTAGTGGCATATTTAATGTCACCATCGTCGCCACCATGGCCCCTACAACCGAGAGCCCCAAGATAGATGCGCCATAAGACAATTTATCCATCAAGCCAGTTTTTTGTACTTTTTCAATAAAAGATGCACCAATGTTATAACCAATAAATAGACCAAAATAACGAGCAATAATGGCTGGAATATTAAAAATTAATAAAAATAGCAGTGGCCCTAAGATATTACCTTGCATCGCCAGTGAAGTACCAATCCCTGTTGCAATAACCCGTAATGTTCCCCAGAAGAATGAATCTCCCAAACCACTTAGAGGTCCCATTAATGCAATTTTGACGTCATTTATTGAACTTTCATCAAAATTTTCATTTACGGCATTTTGCTCTTCCATAGCAATAGAAATACCTAATGGGAAAGTAATTAACCATGGCGTAACATTATAAAACTCTAAATGTCGTTGATAAGCAGTAGTTAATTGTTCTGGTTTTTGGCTATAAATTTTTTCTAAAGCAGGACGAATCGCAAAAGAATAACCTAGATTCATTTGTCGTTCATAGTTCCATGACCACTCAGCAGTGAAAGAGCGCCAAAATGTTCGCATTAAATCCTTTTTAGTAATTAAATTAGAATTCTTCATCTTCATAATTGATCTCCTGTCCTACTAAAGCATTGCCTGATTGATTATTAACTTCTTGATTGTCTGAGGTGGTAAGTTTTTTGCCGGTAAATGAAGAGTAACCGGTAAGAATTAACGCCATACAAGCGCCAAAAACGGCAACACCAGTGACAGGTACTTTCATATATACTGCTACAGCAAAACCAAGAATAAAGAATGTTGCATTGGTTTTTTTGATCATAATCTTCATTAACATAGCAAAACCAAATGCAGGTAATAAGCCTGTTGCAATTCCTAAACCGTTAATGACAAACTCAGGGATCACATCAAGTAAGCCTTTTATTGCTTCACTTCCAAATAAGTAAGAAAAACCAACGACTAAGCCAATTGGTAGGTTGATAGAAAAGAAACCGCCGAAAATATTCATGCGATCAACGCCTTTACCATTACCTTCACTAGCATACTTATCTGCTTTATGTACAAAGTAAGGTAAAATGAACAAGAAACATAAGTTTTTAACCACTAAAACCAAAGAAGCAATTGGAATCCCTAAAGTTAAGGCAACTGCCGTACTTTTACCGGCACCAATCGCAAACGCGGTTCCTAATACACTACCTGAAATAATTTCTGGAGGGATAGATGCACCAATAGAAAAAGAACCAACAAACGCCAACTCTAATGTCGCACCGATAATAATTCCTTGTGTAACATCCCCCATTACTAGCCCAGCTAAGGTACAAGTAACTAAAGGTCTTGATAACATAGATGAACCTAAAAAGTATTCACCATTGGCTAACATAGCAATCAAGGCCAAAATAATTGCTGTAATAACAATACTCATTTTGTATTCCTTTTTGTCTATTTTTCAAATTTTTGCTTAGATTCACTTGGGATCTGTTGTATATACACTTCAACACCATCTTGTTGTAATCCAGCTAATAAGTCTGCTTCTAACTCTGTCAAATTAATTGTTTTAGAATAATTTTTGGTTCCTTCACGAGGTTTAGTTCCTCCTAAATTAAGACTAGTTATTTGTCCCTGAGTTCCGCGGATGAGTTTTTCTGCATCTTCTACCGATTCCACCACAATTAACATCTGATATTTATCTGTTACACCAGAATTAATAGCGCCAATACTGTCATCAATTGACTTCATGACTAGTTTGGCATTTTCAGGTTTAGCTAATCGAATCGCTGATTTACGAAATTCATCATTAGCAACAGCATCGTTGGCAACTAAAATAGTATTAGCTCCAACATTATCGAACCATGAAACAACAACCTGACCATGCAATAAGCGGTGATCGACACGTAACAATTTAATCATTGGTTTTCTTCCTCCTAGGTGAAATCCACCACATATTTGGTATTACTAGCGAATTTGTATTCAATCGCAATCGGTTCGCTATTTATATCAAAATAGTGATTAGACACTTTAAATAATGGTTCATCAATTTGGCAGCGTAATTGTTTAGCCAATTCAGCATTGGCAACAATTAGCTGTAAATCTTGTTCTAATTTATCGACTTTTTTCTTACCCGAATTAGTAATTTCAAGCGCTGATAGCACTTTTATTATTGAAACTTGGAAATCAGGAAAATAGTGAAGGGGTAAAAGAAAAATCTCTTTTACTACACTAGTTTTAGCAACTTCTAAAAAACTAATATAATAAATTAGTGCTGACGGTTTTATCTTTAATAACTGGCTATAGTAAGGGCCAGCTTTTCTTAAATAATTCTCTTTAAGAATTTTTTTATGATGTTGATAAGTGCCAGGTTTAATAATACCTGTCATCTCAAGAATATTTTGGGTAGACAGCATTGGCGCAACAAATAAACCAACCCCTTTTTTTCGTACAACCAAATTTTTTTCTACTAATAGGTCAATGGCTTTACGAACAGTAGTACGACTGACATCAAAATCTTTTTGTAATTGAACTTCTGGGGGGAGCTCCGCACCCACACCATATTGACCCGAGTTGATCTGTCCCATTAAATGATCGGCAATTTTTTCAAACAATTTCATAATTGTTTTTCTCCATAATTGAAGATATTTTTCGCCGATAAATGATATTTGAATCGTTTTCCTGCTAGATATTGCTCGGTATGCTCAAATGGTTGAAAGTTAATATCAAAGCTATTACTTGATACTTTATAAATCGGTGTTCCTTCAATAACCCCTAAGTATTTGGCTTTATCTTCGGTTGCTGACTCATAAGTAATTTCTTCACGACCGTGACTTGGCTTGAATGGATAATGCTCTTTCAAAAATTGATAAAGAGAAACATTATTCAAATCGACTTGTTCTAAACCTTTAAATCTATTAGATGGTAAATATGTTACTTCGTAGGAAAGCGGAGTTTTGTTTAATATCCTTTGCCGAACAATTCTAATCAATTTTTCATTCGAACCAAAAAAAGATCTCAATTCAGCTGGCATATTAATAATTTGATTGGTGAGAACTTTAATATTAAGGTCAATATCGTCTTCTTTTTTAACTTCTTCACTGAAAGAAGACATTTTTAACATATTAATCTCAAAAATTTTATGCGGTTCCACATCAGTATCGTTTTGGAATACATAACCTTCCATAGCTAAATCATTTAAAGCGTTTCTGATTGTTGTACGACTTACACCAAAATGTTCTGCTAGTGCTCGTTCTGTCAATTTCTTACTGACAATAGTCGGATTAGCTTTAATCTGTTCTTCAACATAAGTTTTTGAAGCTATTTCACGATATTCCAAAAAACACACTCCATTGATGGACTTTTTTATAAAATAGATATACGTTAAGATAACGTAAATATTATTAAAAAATAAACAAAAAAATACATGTTGTCAATTTTAAGTACCAAATTTGTTGTATAGATCACAGTTTTTATAATTATTTATAATTAAATCAATACGATATATTTAAAAATGTATCTGTTTATTTGATTTACAATAAAGGAAGATTTGAAGAAAACTCAATGTAAAAACGCAATTTTATCAAGTCATAAGAAGGAACGAAGTATAAAGTGTTTATAGAGTTAATTATAAAGAACATGGTAAAAATGCATAGTTACAGCTTAGATAATTTAGAAGGATAAAAATGTCTAGTCATTGCTAAAGCAACACTGTCTCGTGCTACTCGGCTCGAACCTCTTATCGGTTCGAATCAAATGCATCGTTGTAATAATAAAAAAGCCCACTCAAATGAGTAGGCTTTCTTATTAAATTGGTCGGCGAGAGAGGATTGACTCACATTTCATGCTCGCCCTACGGGTCGTTGCTAAAGCAACGCTGTCTCGTGCTACTCGGCTCGAACCTCTTATCGGTTCGAATCAAATGCATCGGTATAGTAATAAAAAAGCCCACTCATTTGAGCAGGCTTTTTTATTAAATTGGTCGGCGAGAGAGGATTCGAACCTCCGACCCACTGGTCCCAAACCAGTTGCGCTACCAAGC
>NZ_JACFQA010000006.1:0-84380 GCF_016101685.1 Gilliamella sp. B14384G10 | reverse complement strand
CAGATTGTCTGTTTCTTCTTTTTAAAGAGCTGACAGCTTTTTAATTTACTTCACAATTTCTTGTTTCAGTTTGCTGTCTCAAGGGTTGCGTATGTTACGCATTTCACTTGCCTACGTCAACCCCTATTTTACAAAATTTGCTTTTTTTTCTTCAACCGATTGCTTTTTAATCAAAAAGGCTATTTAAAAGGTTATTTTTAGCTGTTTAATAGCATTAACAGCTTTTTCAACCGCTTTTTCTACAGTTGGCGCTTTAGCTAATGCAACACCCATTCTTCTTATACCTTTTACTTCAGGTTTACCAAATAAACGTAGATCAGTGTCTGCTTCACTTAATACTTTATCTAAATTCGAGAATGTAACTGTGTCAGAATCACCATTTGCAATTAATACTGCTGATGCACTAGCACCATATTGTTCTATTAAAGGTATTGGTAACCCTAAAATTGCTCTAGCATGTAATGCAAACTCAGAAAGATTTTGCGATATTAATGTTACCATGCCGGTATCATGCGGTCGAGGAGATACTTCGCTAAACCAGACTTGATCACCTTTTACAAACAATTCAACGCCAAATAATCCATAACCACCTAAAGCTTCAGTTATTTTGGTAGCAATATCTTTCGCTAAAGATAATGCATTTGCCGACATCGGCTGAGGTTGCCATGATTCTCGATAATCACCATTTTCTTGTCGATGACCAATAGGCTGACAATATGAAACACCATTAATATGTCTAACGGTTAATAACGTTATTTCATAATCGAAGTCAACAAATCCTTCAATAATAACTTTACCACTTCCGGCACGACCGCCTTCTTGAGCATATTTCCATGAAGATTCAATATCAGCGTCACTTCTTAATAAAGATTGTCCTTTACCAGAAGAACTCATAACCGGTTTAACTAAGCAAGGAAAACCAATTTCTTTAACCGCAAGTTTATATTCACTTTCAGTTGCAGCAAAACGATATGGAGAGGTTGGTAATTTAAGTTCTTCAGCAGCAAGACGACGAATACCTTCACGATTCATCGTTAATTGCGTCGCTTTAGCAGTAGGGATTACAGTAAAACCTTCTTTTTCTAATTCTACTAAGGTGTCAGTAGCAATTGCTTCTATTTCAGGAACAATATAATCAGGCTTTTCTGCTTCAATTATTTTTCTTAACTCATTGCCATCTAGCATGTTGATAATATGATAACGATGGGCTACTTGCATAGCGGGGGCATTGGCATAACGATCAACTGCAATAACTTCGCAGCCAAAACGTTGTAATTCAATAACAACTTCTTTGGCTAATTCACCGGCACCACAAAGTAATACTTTGGTAGCACTTGATGAGAGTGGTGTCCCTATTTTTGCCATAGTATCCTCTTAGAGATTTAATGATTATACTTTATTAACAAGCAAAAAATAAAAAATCGGGATAATTACCCCGATTTTCTGTATGCAAAATTAGACTGAATATGGATCACGTAAGATCATGGTTTCACTTCGATCCGGTCCAGTTGATATAATGTCAATTGGTGTTTCAGTTAATTCTTCAATTCGCTTAATATAGGCTTTAGCTGCTGCCGGTAATGCGTCATAACTTTTGACACCAAAAGTTGACTCACTCCAACCAGGCATAGATTCATATACTGGTTTGACTAAACTCCAATCTTCAGCCGCCGCTGGTGCATTTTGGATAACATCACCATTCGGTAATTGATAACCAACACAGATTTTGACTTCTTTAAGTCCATCTAAAACATCTAGCTTAGTTAAACAAAAACCTGAGACAGAGTTAAGTTGCACCGCTTTACTTACTGCAACAGCATCAAGCCAACCAGTACGACGACGACGACCAGTGGTTGCACCAAATTCATTACCTTGCTTACAGAGATATTCACCAACCTCATCAAACAATTCAGTAGGAAAAGGTCCTGCACCTACACGGGTAGAATAAGCTTTAACGATTCCTAATACATAACCAACATAACGAGGACCAAATCCTGATCCTGTTGCTACGCCACCGGCAGTAGTATTTGAAGAAGTCACATAAGGATAGGTACCATGATCGATATCGAGTAAAGTACCTTGCGCGCCTTCAAACATGATTCTTTCGCCATTTTTACGTGCATTTTCAAGTAGAGTTGGGATATCAGCAATCATTGCCACTAAAATATCAGCAATCGCTAATGTCTCATCAAGTACTTTCTGGTAATCAACAGCTTCTGATTTATAGTAATTGACTAAATGGAAATTATGATATTCCATAACTTCTTTTAGTTTTTCAGCAAATGCCTGACGATCACGTAAATCACCAACACGCAATCCTCGACGAGCAACTTTATCTTCATATGCCGGGCCAATACCGCGACCAGTCGTACCAATCGCTTTTTTACCTCGGGCTTTTTCTCGTGCTTGGTCTAATGCAATATGATAAGGCAAAATCAACGGACATGATTCTGAAATAAGTAGCCTTTCTTTCACCGGAATACCGTTATCTTCAAGCTCTTTCATCTCTTTCATAAGTGCATCAGGGCAGAGTACAACACCATTAGCAATAATACTTATGACATCATTACGTAAAATACCTGATGGTATTAAATGTAATACTGTTTTTTCACCATTAATAACTAAAGTATGACCGGCATTATGTCCGCCTTGATAACGTACTACATATTTGGCTTTTTCTGTGAGTAAATCAACAACTTTACCTTTGCCTTCATCACCCCATTGTGTACCTAGCACAACAACATTATTACTCATAGTTTATTTACTCATTGTATTATTTGTTAGACTTTAATTTCATGTATTGGAAAAATTCACTATCAGGGCTAATGACCATAACATCATTACCTGTAAAGCTTTGTTCATAAGCTTTTAAACTACGAATAAAGCTAAAAAACTCAATATCTTTACCAAAAGCGTCAGCATAAAGTTTAGCTGCATTAGCATCACCTTCACCGCGAATTGAGCGAGATTGACGTTCGGCTTCTGATATAATTTTGGTTTTTTCAAATGTAGCTTCAGCTCTTATTTCTTCAGCTTGTTTGATACCATCATAACGTTTGTCACGAGCAATAACTTCACGTTCAGCTCTCATGTTAGCATAAATCGATTCAGAGACTTCAGCAGGGAAGTTAATTTGTTTAATTCGAACGTCAATTACATCAACACCGAAAGCCCTTAAACTGGTTTTACTGTTTTCAGGATCTTTTTTCGCGTCAGTAACTAATTTATCAATCGGTAAATTTTCTTCACCATCTTGTGATGAACCATTTAACGAATCTTTAACTCGCGCCATTAATGAATTTCTTGATTTGGTATCGGCATTAGAATCATTAATGATATCTCGATTACTTAATTTACCAATCTCAGAACGTAAACGACCATTTAACCGAGCCAAAATTAAGTCGTTAACATCGTTACCACCAGCAATAGTTTCATAATAACGGTTAAAATCAACAATTTTCCATTGCACAAAATAGTCCACAATTAGTTCTTTCTTTTGTACATTAAAAAAACGTTGTTCATTATTATTATTTGAACTATTGGTAGTTTGGATTTTAGCATCAATCGTTTTAACGCTATCGATTAGAGGCATTTTAAAATGTAATCCAGGTTCAGATAAACCAATAATTTTATTAAAACGTAAAACGACACCACGAGTACCCTCTTCTATCACATAGATACTTGAAAAAAGTACGCCAATTAAAATTAAAACTATAGGAATCAATAATTTTCGCATATTCTTTTTTCTCCTTATCGACCCATAGTCCGTCTAGTGCGATTATTAGAATTATTATTAGTCGTTGAGCTATGATTTTGCACATCAATACTATTTTGTTGAGCACTTTCTGCATCCAAAGGATTTGGCAGATTAATATTATAATCACTGTCTGAATTTGCTGTGATTGATTCAGATGATTGCTCATTTTTATTTTTTAATAATTGTTCTAACGGTAGTACTAATAAATTACCACTCTTATCATTAACAATAACTTTCTGCGTTTTAGCTAATATTTTTTCCATCGTTTCAATATATAAACGATCTTTAGTAATTTCGGGCGCAGCTTTATATTGTGGTAATAATTTTTCAAACCGAGCAACATCACCAATTGCTTCTAATTCTACTTTTACTTTATAAGCATTTGCATCGGCCAAAATGGTCGCCGAACGACCTTCTGCTTGCTGAACTAATTGAACTTTATCAGCTTTAGCTTGTTTTATTTCGCGTTCACTATCATTCTGAGCTCTAATTGCATCTGCATAAGCATCTTGCACTTCTACAGGTGGACGAGCAACTTGGAAGTTAAGATCGACAATAGTAATCCCCATATCATAATGAGAAATAACATTAATTAATTCATCTTTAGTACTATCTTCTAAATCTGAACGACCATCTGAAATGATAGCATCAATGTTAGAACTACCTACTGAAGTCCTAAGTGCACTATCCGCAGCTTGACGTAAACTATCTTCAACATTAGTCACATTAAATAAGTATTTAACTGGATCACTAATACGATATTGTACGTTCATTTCAACAAAGACTAAGTTTTCACCTTTTTCACTTGTTGTAATGATATCGCCATGCACATTGAAGTTATAAGTACCTTGCGTATCGACTTTATAAACTTTATCAATAAATGATGGATTCCAATTCAAACCAGGTTGAATAATTTCAGGTTGAACTTGCCCAAAACGAGTTATCACACCTCGTTGATTTTGTTTGATAGTATAAAAACCACTTACCGCCCAAATTAGGATAAGAACAACTATCACTGCCAAAATAATTTTCGAACTATTCATTGATAGCTTAATATCAGAAGGTCCTCGATTATTACCTGAACTCCCTTTTTTAAAGAGATCTTTGAGTTGGTTAAATATCCCTCCAGTTGAATTGGAAGGTTTCTTATTATTTCCCCATGGGTCGTTATCTTGTCCGTTATTGCCGGGCTGATTCCACGCCATATTTTATATGCTCCATTTAACAATTAGTTGTTATTTTGCGTATTGATTAAGTATAACAGATCTGGCTCTTGTTTACAGAGGCGATTCCATTCAATTAAAGGCATTCTTATATTTAGCAGAAAACTACCGTCATCATTGATGACTTCATGTCCTACCGCATTTAATTTATATAAACGGCTTCTAAGTTTTGCTAGATGGATAGGCAAGTTTAATTGACAAACTTGAATCTTACCGGCAAGCCTTTCTTTTAATGCAGTAAATAAGAGATCTAATCCTAAACTATTTTGTGCTGAAATCCAAACTCGAATTGGCACGCCATTTTCATCACGATCAATACTTGGTTGCTTACCTTCCATTAAATCAATTTTATTCATTACCAACAAAGTAGGAATATCATGGGCATCAATTTCAAGTAAAACTTCATCAACAGCTTGAATGTTATCTAATAAATTAGGATCAGCAGCATCAACGACATGTAATAGCAGTGATGCTTCTTGTGTTTCAAGTAAAGTCGCTTTAAAAGCAGCAACCAGATCATGGGGTAAATGACGAATAAATCCAACCGTATCAGCTAAAACTACTTCGCCAACATCATCAACTATAATGCGTCTTAAGGTTGGATCCAGCGTAGCAAATAATTGATCGGCAGCATAAACATCAGCATTAGTTAGTGCATTAAATAGTGTCGATTTGCCAGCATTGGTATAACCAACTAGTGATACCGTTGATAAATCTGCTTTTTGTCTAGATTGACGATTTTGATTTCGTTGTTTTTCAACTTTCGCAAGTCTTGATAAGATTAACTGAATGCGATGACGAATTAATCGTCTATCGGTTTCTAGCTGAGTTTCCCCAGGACCTCGTAAGCCTATACCACCTTTTTGACGTTCTAAGTGAGTCCAACCTCGAACTAAACGTGTTGACAGATATTGTAATTGCGCTAATTCAACTTGCAACTTACCTTCATGGGTTCGAGCACGTTGAGCAAAAATATCCAGAATCAATCCTGTTCTATCCACTACACGACATTCACATAGTTGTTCTAAGTTTCGTTCTTGAGTTGGGGTTAAGGTATGATTGACTAGAATAACTGAAGCATTCAGCTCTTTTACTTTATCGGCAATTTCTAACGCTTTTCCTTCACCAATAAAATATTTAGCTTGCGGGGACTTTCTTGAGGTTGTCACAATATCGAGAATTTCAATTTGAGCAGAAGAAACTAACACTTCAAACTCTTTTAAATCCTCGATATCGCTTTCTTGAGGGAAGAATACATGGACTAATAAAGCGGACTCGCCGCCTTTATATCGCTCAAACAATCACATTCTCCACTCAAATAATTAGCTTTCGCTTTCCTCTTCAGGTTGAGACACCAAACCAGAAATAGGTCTTGAAGGAACAACTGTAGAGATTGCGTGTTTGTATACCATTTGACTAACAGTATTTTTTAATAAAATAACAAACTGATCAAATGATTCAATTTGTCCTTGTAATTTAATACCGTTAACAAGATAAATTGATACTGGAATATGCTCGCGACGAAGCAAATTCAAATAAGGATCTTGTAATGACTGCCCTTTTGACATGAGTTTATCCTTTAAGATGAAATAAAAATATAAAGATAAAGATAAAATAAATTTACAATCAAAATGATGATCTATCCGATTGCAACATAACATACTTATGTAGTAAGTATCAAAATAACATAAAAAACCCAGCTCTTAAACTAATCAACTGCAATTTATGCACAAATAACTAAAAATTTAATAAATTAACGAAATTTATACAAAAAAATACGCATGATAGATATCATAAATTTAGAAAGGCTTTCGAAATGAAAAATTTCTGTTTAGTATTATAATCAATAGAAAAAACACTAATACCTATCGCTGCAATTTATAATTTAAAAAATATGCTTAAAAACGGTATCTTTGTTATCTTGATTTAACCATGTTATCGGTTGTTTCCAACCTCTAAGCCAAGTAATTTGCCGTTTCGCTAATTGACGAGTAGCACAAATACCCTTGAATACCATCTCATCATAACTGATATCACCATTAAGATATTCCCACATTTGACGATAGCCAACACAACGGATAGAAGGTAGATTGGTATGCAGATCAGATCGCAACATAAGTGTTTTTACTTCATCTTCAAAGCCTTGATCTAGCATTTGTAAAAAACGCTGCTCAATACGTTGGTGCAACTCAGCTCTATCTTCCGGCATAATAGCTAGCTGCATGATGTCATAAGGTAATGCTTCGCCACTTTCTTGAGTAAGCTCAGTTAAACTTTTACCAGAAATGAGATAAACCTCTAATGCGCGATTAAGCCGTTGCGGATCATTCGGATGAATTCGCTGAGCTGACACAGGATCAACCTTCTTTAACTCCTCATGAATCGCTTGCCAACCTAATTTATTGGCTTTTTCTTCAATTTGCTGCCGTATATCACTATCCGCAGCAGGAAGAGGTGAAAGTCCTTCAATTAAAGCTTTAAAATACAGCATCGTTCCGCCAACTAGTAATGGTGTTCGACCATTACTTAACGATTTTTCAATTTCTTCAATCGCATCATGCCGAAAATTAGCTGCCGAGTAACTTTCAGCAGGATCACAGATATCAATCAGTTTATGTGGATATTCTTGCTGCTCTTGTTTAGTGGGTTTCGCACTGCCGATATCCATACCGCGATAAATAAGTGCCGAATCAACACTAATAATATCAATCGGATACTTGTTATAAAGTTCCATGGCAAAAGCCGTCTTGCCGGATGCAGTAGGCCCCATTAATGAAATAATTTTTGCTTTATTCATGATAAAATTGATTGTGATAAAGATTGAAGATCAATCGGATATAAAAATGTATCTTGCTGTAATAAATTAATATCTATCTGTTCTAGTTGTGCTAATAACTGAATAACTTTCGTTACGCTCCAACTCTCCGCATAATTATCACTACTATTTTCTGCCAACCACATCGCAATTTGCGTAGGATCGATAACAGTCGATTGATCAGATAAAAGAAAAGCAATTAAACTTGGTAATAATTGTTGCCAATTAGTAGTTCGTAACATTTTCGGCACATTATGCAAATGTAATTTAGCTTTATCAATATAAAAATCAAATCCTAAAAAAATTAATTGCGGACGATAATCACTTAATACCTGTTGTTCTTTTTGATTGACCAAAATTGTTAGTGGAATCAGTAATTTTTCTGACTCTTGAGTTAATAATTTTATTGCTTTTACTTTTTGCTGAGCAATATTTAACTTCATAAGCATAAATGTTTGCTGACTATCTTGTAATTTTTCAAGTAAAGCAATATCAGGTTGAATAACGGTTAATACTCGACCAAACTGTACTAATGAAGAACTATCAAGCTGCTGTTGCAGTGATTGTAATGGTACATTTCGTTTAGGAAACAGCGTCTCAATAACCGCTTGTTGCGGTGCAGTTATTGAACCATTATCACCGGCTAATGGCAATTGATTAGACTGCGTCTTTTCAATTTCAAAGCTTGCTTTAGTATCGATTAACTGACCATAAATTACATTTTCTTTAACATGATTAATCGGTTTTTTGGGTAATATGTTAGTCGCAGAATAGCCTTTAGGCTCCGTAGCTATTTTTTGATTAAAAATATTTTCACCAGCAGCTTGTCGATTTGGTGTTATTACCACTTTTTCATCATCGGTAAGCTGTTGGTTTGATTCGAGAGCCATAACAATAGCTTGATAAACAAAATCATGTACTAATCTTGCTTCATGAAAACGCACTTCGTGTTTAGCTGGATGAACATTAACATCAACCTGTTTGGGATCGATTTGTAGAAAAACCACATAACTTTGTTGTTCATTAGTTCGACTAATATAAGCTTGGCGCAGCGCATGATTAATTAATTTATCTTTTATTACTCGACCATTAACATAAAAATATTGCAGATCACTAATTTCATTACTTGCTACCCACCCTTGAATTAACAAATCATCATGTTGCCAATCTAATTTTACTGCTTTTTGTACAAATGTACGTCCACAAACTAATTCAACGCGTTTTTCAAGTGCAGATGCTCGATACTGTTTAATTAGTTTTCCATTATGTTGCAGATTGAAAGTGACATCAGGCCGAGCCAGAGCTATACGCCTAACAAATTCTTCAATATGCATAAATTCAGTTTTTTCGGTCTTTAGAAAACGACGCCGAGCAGGGGTGTTATAAAATAAGTCAAGAACTTCAACCGAAGTACCAACAGGATGTGCCGCAGGTTTAATGGTTGGTTTCATATCTCGACCTTCAGCATAAACTTGCCATGCCTCAGATTGATCGGCGGTACGAGACGTTAAAGTTAATCTAGCAACAGAACTAATACTGGCCAATGCTTCACCACGAAAACCTAAGCTCATTATAGTATCTAAATCATCCAACGAGCTAATTTTACTAGTCGCATGACGTGCTAAAGCTAATGCTAATTCGCTTTTAGCAATACCACCACCATTATCACGTATACGAATTAATTTACTACCACCTTGTTCAATATCGATATCAATTTGCGTACTACCTGCATCAAGGCTGTTTTCAACTAACTCTTTAATTACCGATACAGGTCGTTCTACCACTTCACCAGCAGCAATTTGATTAGCTAGTTGAGGTGATAGAATTTGAATTGCCATTAATGCTGTTCTCCAAAATTAGGATTTTTTTTGACATAATTTTTTATGCCTTGATAAATCAATTTAGCGATCTTGTCTTGATGAGCATTACTAGCCAACAAACTTTCTTCAGCTTGATTAGTAATAAATCCAACCTCAATCAATATTGAAGGGATATCAGGTGAACGTAATACGCCTAAACTAGCATGTTCAGGTACGCCTTTATGCAATTTAATAACACCTTTCATCTCTTTTAAAACCTGAGTAGCAAGTTCATAACCAACACGCTGCGAATAAGAGAATTGTAAATCGAGTACTGCTTGGCTTAAATTTTGGTCGTGATCATCACTTAATGCATCACCAGCGCCACCTAATAACTGTGACTGTTTTTCATCTTGTTCCAGCCAACGCCCCAATTCAGTATCAGCGCGTTTAGTAGATAAAACCCAAATTGATGCACCAGAAGCATTACGATTCGGTGCGGCATCAGCATGGATAGAAATTAGTAAGTTTGCTTTATTTTTACGTGCAATATCAGAACGCTGAGGGACTGAAATAAAATTATCGGTATTACGGGTTAATACCCCTTTAAAATTAGGATCTTTATTTAATAAATTTGTTAATTTTTTAGCTATCGATAAAGTTACATTTTTTTCATATAACTTATTCTTACCAATAGCACCAGAATCCTTACCACCATGTCCAGCATCGACGGCAATAACAACTTTTGCAGCATAAGCTGAACTACATAGTAGTAATAATATAAAAAAAGTTAATATTTTCTTCATTGTTTTTTCACTAATTTTTATAGTAATGGGTTGATAATAGCTTGACCTTTTTCACTATTAGCTTGCACACAAACCGTACGTTCAAGCGCTAAATATGCCAAATGAATTTCAATATCGGCAGCAGGTAACATACCTCTTGCCTGCATAGGCCATTCAATTAAACAAATAGATCTTGAGGAAAAATATTCGCGAATGCCCATAAACTCTAACTCTTCTGGATCACCAAGGCGATATAAGTCAAAATGATAAACTGAAAATGTATCAAATTGATAAGGTTCAACTAATGTATAAGTTGGACTTTTAACATTACCTTGATGACCTAATTGTTGCAAAAAACCACGACTAAAAGTGGTTTTACCAGCGCCAAGATCACCAATCAGATAAATGACAATTGTACTATCATGATTAGATAAATAATTTAAACACTGTTTTGCCAACTGTTTACCAAACAATATTGTCTCTTGCTCGTTAGCTAAAATAATGGGTTTCATAACGAATTCTTTGCTCAATAAATAGCCCTTATTATATACTAATAACCATTAAAGATGTACCAACTAAGATTAAGTTGAATTTTTACCAAAAAAATTTTGAGGAACGGGGTTTTTTGAGGGTAAATTTAACGCTAAAAGAGGAAAAATGTTACATACCATTGCAACACCGAACCAATCAACAATCGATACAACGTTAATTTCAGCGCAAGATGCCGTACTATTTTGGCAAAATGGTGTAATTATGTGTTGTCAAGATAACTCTACATTAAATGCTATTTTGCAAAACACCCATCATTGTTATGTTCTTGATAACGACATTAATGCTCGAGGCTTAGGCGACCTAATCGATTCAAGAGTTAAAATTATCAACCTGCAACAGGTTATTGATTTAACAGTTAACTATTTTCCGCAAATGAATTGGGAATAATTTTGCTATTTTCGATAAATGCTAATTTATCTATCACAGCAAATAAGCGATATTCATTGTAATAACATTATTAATTCTTTTGTTGCCAATTTGCAAATAGTCTTACCTCAGTTTAATATAAATTTTAATGATATTGGGTAAACATAAAAATTTGATGGCAAACTTATTAACTCTACTAGAAATTAATCAACTGTTACAAAAAGGTGAAGTTGTTGCTTATCCAACTGAAGCCGTTTTTGGTTTAGGTTGTGATCCTGACAGTGAATCAGCGGTGTATAAACTGTTAAATCTAAAACAACGTTCAGTTGATAAAGGATTGATTTTAATTGCCAGTCATTATCAACAACTGATCCCTTATATTGATCAATCGGCAGTAACGAAAGAACAGATACAAATGGCGTTTAACAGTTGGCCGGGACCAAATACTTGGATTTTTCCCAAGAATGCTAACACTCCTGATTTTTTAAGTGGAAAATATCAGTCCATTGCTGTTCGTGTTACCGATCATCCTTTAGTTTGTAAATTGTGTGATTTATTTGCTAAGCCATTAGTTTCAACCAGTGCCAATCTTTCTGGCCATCCAGCTTGTAAAACAGCGTTAGAAGTGGCGAACCAATTCGGTAATAATTTCCCCATTTTAGCTGGTCAAACAGGCAATCGTTCACAACCATCAATCATTCGCGATGTGCAAACTGGCACTATCATTCGGCAGGGGTAATATTATGCAAAATTTATATATTGGTGTCATGTCGGGTACCAGTATGGATGGAGTAGATATCGCATTAGTTGATATCAGCAATGGAAAAATTACCGCTATTGCTAGTGATTGCTATCCAATGCCAAACGAAATTAAAACTCGATTATTAACGCTTTGTAATAGTAAACAAACAACATTACAAGATTTAGGCGAACTTGATCATCAACTTGGCATACTTTACGCTAAAAGTATTAATCAATTTATAAAACAAAATAATATTGATAACAAACAAGTTAAAGCGATTGGCTGTCATGGACAGACTATTTATCATTCGCCGAATGGTGATAATCCATTTACTATGCAAATAGGTGATGCCAATATCATCGCCGCCCAAACAGGCATTACAACTATTGCCGATTTTCGTCGTAAAGATATGGCTTATGGTGGTCAAGGTGCGCCATTAGTTCCTGCTTTTCATAAAGCAATATTTTTAAACTCGGCAATTAACTGTGTAGTCTTAAATATTGGCGGTATCAGTAATATTTCTGTGTTAATACCTGACCAACCAGTAATTGGCTACGATACCGGCCCTGGTAATGTATTACTTGATGGCTGGATAAATAAAAGCCTCGGAACAAGCTATGATAAAGATGGTTTATGGGCAAAATCAGGTAAAGTAAATCAAAACTTATTAAGTGCGTTATGTAATGAAGATTATTTCCAATTACCAGCGCCAAAAAGTACTGGCAGAGAATTATTTAATTTAGCTTGGCTGATGCAAAAATTAACTGACTTTGCTTTAAATGGCCAAGATATTCAAGCGACATTGGTTGAATTTACCGCCATTACAATTGCCAATGAAATTGATAAATTACCGATAAAAAATAACTTGCCATGCCAGTTATTAGTCTGTGGTGGTGGCGCCAAAAATCCACTTATTATGCAACAATTATCAGCATTACTACCGAAATGGCAAGTTTCTGCTACAGATAAAAAAGGAGTAAACAGTGATGATATGGAAGCGATCGCTTTTGCTTGGCTTGCTTATTGTAGAATGAATAATATTCCTTCTAATATTCCAGAAGTTACTGGAGCAAGCCAATCTGTATGTTTAGGGGTTATTTATCAATAACCAGCTTTAGTCTGTTGATTTTGATTGCTTAACATAACCAATTAATTCAGATATTTTAGCTGCACATTGGCTAATTTCACTGACTAATTTAGCTTCATCTTCAGCTGTACTACATCTAAAGATAGAAGTTGATAAACTTAAAGCAGCAATTATATTACCTAAACGATTGTAAATTGGTACAGCAAAGCAACGTAAACCTAGTTCAGACTCTTCATCATCTTTACCATAACCAGCACGTTTTACTTCATCAAGTTCAGCTAAAAATGCGTCTTTATTAGTAATGGTGTTAGCTGTATATTGAACAAAATCGATGTTATTTATTAAGCTTTTTTTGCTTTCATCATCTAACCATGCCAACAAAACTTTACCTAGACCGCTAGCATGAACCGTCGCTTGATTGCCTATTTTAGATGTCAAACAAAGACTATATTGTTCTGATGCTACTTTATTAATATAGATAATTTGATCACCTTCACGAACAGCTAAATGGATTGTTTCTTTCGTTTTGTCCCTTAGCTTTCTCATTTCTAAATCAGCAATAGCCAAAAAGTTTTGGTGATAAAGCACTCGATTACCTAAATCAAGTAATTTTAAATTAAGAGAATATTTATCTGAATCTTCTTCTTGATTAACATAACCTAATGATTTCATGGTTTGTAAAAAGCGATAAGCAGTGCTTTTTGGCATCATTACTTTTTGCGATAATTCCGAAATAGCAATGTCTTTAGATTCAGATAAAGCTTCTAAAATTCCGAAAACTTTTAAAACCGAAGCAACCGATTCTGGTGAGCTATCATTCATGATTAGCACATCTCCTTACTAAAAAATAGTCATTATTCTATTATTTAATGATCAATTAGAACAACACAAAATTATCGAAAGTATATCATAATTAATAATGACTAGTTACTAGCTATTTTATAAAAAGTCCAATCTCTGCGGAGTAAACATATCAAGTAGCACACCAGCTTGTTTACAAATACAACCATGTTCAATATTTGGTTTTTTATACAAAGTATCACCAGCACGAACAATTTTGGTCTCAGTGCCAATAGTAAATTCAAATTCACCCGATAAAACATAAGTTAATTGTTCATGTGGGTGATGATGCATGGCTCCAATAGCGCCAGTTTCAAAATGAACTTCAACAGCCATCATATTACCATCATGAGCTAAAACTTTACGTTTAACACCATTTCCTAAATCAATTAATTCAATATCTGAATTAAAACAAAACATCGCATTACTCCTAAATTTATAAAATAAACAGAGATAATAAAAACTTCCCTTTAATTTATTATCTCTTAAATCAATTAATTTTCAATGTTATGGCATTAAGGTTGTTTACCAATATAGGCTAAGATACCACCATCAACATAAAGAATATGACCATTTACAAAGTTTGAAGCTTCCGATGCTAAAAATACTGCTGCACCCGCTAAATCATCTGGAGTTCCCCAGCGTCCAGCTGGTGTTTTAGCAATAATAAACTGATCAAAAGGATGACGAGAACCATCAGCCTGTTTTTCGCGTAATGGTGCCGTTTGTGGAGTTGCAATATAACCAGGACCAATACCATTACATTGAATATTGGCATGACCAAATTCAGAACAAATATTTTTAGTTAACATTTTTAAGCCGCCCTTAGCTGATGCATAACCAACAACGGTTTCACGGCCAAGCTCACTCATCATTGAGCAGATGTTAATAATTTTACCACTGCCTTTTTTGATCATGGAAGGAAGCACTGCTTTTGCCATAATGAATTGACCTGTAAGATCAATATCGATAATTTTTCGATAATCGGCAGCACTTGTTTCAAGCATTGATTTGCGTTGAATAATGCCGGCATTATTCACTAAAATATCAATCACACCATGTTCTTTTTCAATTTGCGCAATTGATTTTTCAACCGCAGCTTCATCGGTTATATCAAATAAATAGCCATGTGCATCAATGCCTGCTTCTTTATAAGCTTCAAGACCTTTTTGTAAATTTTCAGGTACCACATCATTAAATACGATTTTCGCTCCGGCACCAGCTAATGATTTTGCTATTTCAAAACCGATACCATAAGAAGCGCCGGTAACCAGCGCTATTTTATTATTGAGTGAAAATTTATTTAAAATCGACATAATCATATTCTCCGTTATAGTTGTGACAGACAAAATCGCTCTATCACATTTCTTCTAATATGTTAGCTGGCACTTTGGTTAAATAAAGTGCAGGTTTATCTTGTGCATCACAAGAATATAAAACGTATTTATTATCAGGTGAAAACGATGGATGAGGGTGAGTAACTTGACGGTCACCATCTAAAACTCGCCATGTACTATTATGTTTAACGAGTTTATGTGCTGTTTTGGTTTTAGGCGCTAAAATATAAAGCCATGGATCATTTTCAATTTTATAACCACTAGTATCAATAACATCAACAGGGCTTCCTGTTCCATCACCGATATAAAGCGTGCCATCAAAATTGCTCATTAAATGTGAACAGGCAGGCATTTCCATAATCTCTTTATCTTCATTGGTTACTGGGTTATAAAGACGAATATAGCGCTCTTGTTGTCCTTTCATATAAGATACATAAGCTAATCCTGAACCATCTGGTACCCAAAACTCATGCGTACAACTTTCACCAGGTAAATTATCATGAGCTTTTCGTTCATTTTTACCATCACGATCAACTAACCAAATTCGTGCATCAACTAAATCATGCGGCCCTTCATGACAAAATGCGATAGTTTTATCATCAAAAGGTCTAAAGATTGGATGGCCCAACCATACATTTTGATCAATAACCGTTTTAGCAACACCAGTTTCAATATCAATTTTGATTAAACGGCAGTGTGGGTTTTTATCGTAAAACGCTTTAAATATTGTCCAGTCAGTGAGTGGTGTCCAATCTTTTTTATCAATTTCAATGCCAACAATTTCATTACAATCGCTATTAGCAACCCATGTACCATAACCAACCCATTCATCGGGTACTGTATAAACATTTTTTTCTTCTAAAGTTTCAAGATTGACTTGTTGTAAGTTACGTTCATTTTTGACATAGTATAAAAATTTATCATCTGGTGATAAAAAACCACCAAAGGTATTATCGCCAGGTCCTTCAGTAAGTTGTTTTGCTGTTTGATTTTCAATATCAAGCAAATAGTAGTTGCGATTAGAGTCAAATTCACCGGCAAAGAGTAACTTTTGACCATCATTGGTAAAGCATTTTTGATAAAAATAGTTACGATGGCATAAAACACCTTCTGGCGTTAACCGGATAATTTCATTTTTTGAATCTTCATCAGTAAATGATGAATATGATAGCTTTACGATATTTCCCTTAGCCATATAAACTCCCTGAATATAAGTATAATAAAAAGTTCAAAATATTATGATTTGTTAAATATAGTAATATAAAAACTATGATGGTTTTGTGACTTTCATCACATTGCAATAAATTTATTAAAACATCGTTTTATTTTAGTTAAAAAAATTGATATATTTTTTTGCGAGCTTATAATTAAAGCGTAAGTACTAATAACAAATGACAAAATTGTTAGGTGGTTTGTTATTATTTCAATGAAAATAGAGGGAAATCATGAAAATAGCACTAATGAACGAGTTTAGCCAAGCAGCTAAAAATCCAATTATTTTAAATGAATTAAAAAATGCAACTGAGAAATATGGACATACTGTTTTTAATGTTGGCATGGATGGCGACAATGATAAAAAATTAACTTATGTTCATTTAGGTATAATTAGCGCTATTTTATTAAACAGTAAAGCAGTTGATTTTGTTATCACCGGATGTGGCACAGGCCAAGGCGCATTAATGGCATTAAATGCATTTCCTGGTGTTAATTGTGGTTATTGTATCGAACCTACTGATGCTTATTTATTTGCACAAGTGAATAATGGTAATGCATTATCACTTGCTTTTGCTAAAGGCTTTGGTTGGGGTGCAGAACTTAATGCTCGTTATATTTTTGAAAAAGCATTTGATGGTGAAAAAGGTTTAGGTTATCCACCTGAACGCCGAGAATCTCAAAATGCTAATGCGGTAATTTTAAATGATATGAAAAATGCTGCAGGAAAAAGTTTAATCGAAGCATTGAAATCAATTGATCAATCATTACTTAAAGATGCAATCAAAGGCGAACGTTTCCAAAAATGTTTATTTGAAAACAGCCAAGATCCTGAAATAACAGCTTATATCAAAAGCCTATTAGCTTAATTGATATTAATTAATTAGTTACTACATCCTATAATGTCAGTGTCATTTCAACTCAATTGATGAAATGACACTTTTTTATTTCTACATTTCTTCATAACAATTAAATTAATATTTAAGCTAAGGTTAGCAATAAACTTAAATATCCTTATTAATAATAGCTTATTGAACAAGATTAAAAACTAACTGACGAATAGAAATAAGTAAAATTGAATTGATAATAAAAAGAATAAAAACGCTAAATCTGATTATTAGACTTAGCGTTCTTATAGATTGATAACTCTTTAATTATTTAGCTTTATTCTTTTCAATTAAGATTTTTAACTCTTTTGGTAAGACTATATTACCATTTTGATCACGAGTTATTTTAAAATCAACATTGTCTTTCCATAATTCACTGCTGGTCACAGATTTAAAATCTTTACTTTTAATCTGTGGTCCAAATGAGTCTTTTATTGCGGCTTACCAACTAATACAAAGTATTAATAAATTAGCTTAATAATACCACGAAGAATTCGAGCCATTTATTTCCAGTTATGTTCATATTGAAAGGTTGTTTGATCTGAACCCGCAAAAGAATAGATAGGAAAGGTGGATAGAAACATTAAAAGCGGTATTTTTTTAATATTTTCTGTTAATAAGATCACAATTTCAGAAAACAATTTCAGAAAAACAATAACTCTATGATATTTATTAATTTAATTTATAATAATATCAATATATTAACTTTTCAAATTAAATAAATTGTTACCAACGTCACATTTCTTAAAAAATTTTGAAATAAATTTGTATAAATTTAGTATTATTTTAATAATATTTTTAAAACGGTATTTCATAATTATTAAAGGAAATAAATTTATGGCTGACAATCAAAAGAAAATAACCACACTAACTCGATTTTCGTATGGTAGTGGTAATTTGATAGGAAGTGGGGCGCTAGCAATTAGTGCTGCTTGGTTACTATATTTTTATACAACATTCTGTGGTCTTTCTGCATTTCAAGCAACATTAATTTTTTCAATCGCTACTTATTTAGATGTCATTCTAAATCCATTAATGGGATTTATTACTGATAATTTTAACCACACAAAACTTGGCCGTCGATTTGGCCGTCGCCGATTTTTCATTTTATTTGCTGTTCCATGTATGATTATTTACCCATTACTTTGGGTTGATGGCATGAATTTTTGGTACTACTTAACTACCTATATTTTATTTGAATTCATCTATACCATGATTATGATTCCATATAATACTTTACCGGTAGAGATGACCAAAAACTTTGACCAAAGAACTTACTTAGCCGGTTCTAAAGCAATGTTTGGTAAAGTTGCTAATTTCTTAGCTGCAGCAATTCCAGGGGTATTTTTCTATCTATTTGATGGTAAAGACTCCCCATTACCGTTCTTACTAACAGGTATTACTTATGCAACTATTATGGCTATTGCATTAATCTTGCTTTACCTAAATAGTTGGGAAAAATCAATTGATGAAATTGAAGATGAAACAACTTCTGGTCTTTGGGAAAGCATTGTTAAATTATTCTCAGATGTGTTTTCAACCTTCCGTTTAAAAACATTTAGAAACCATTTAGGTATGTATCTATTTGGTTTTGGTGCTGAATGGCTATTCGCGGCAACATTTACCTATTTTGTAGTATTTAACTTAGGCCAACCTAAAACTTTTGTTTCACAAATGAATAGTTTAAGTAGTATATGTCAGTTAATTTCAACGGCATTCTTTATGGCTTGGTGTGTAAAACGAGGATTCAAAAGACCATTTGTTATTGCAATACTAATCGTAATATCTTCAGTAATTGGTTATATCGGAGTCTATTATTTTAACATGCCTCATGTTACTTGGATTGTTATTGGTATTACAATTTGGTTTGGTTTAGGAACTGGTGGGGTTTATTACATTCCGTGGAGTGTATACACCTTCTTAGCAGATATCGATGAAGTATTAACCGGAAGACGTCGTGAAGGTATCTATGCAGGTGCAATGACTATGGCTGGAAAACTAATGCGAGCGACCATTGTATTTATTCTAGGAATTGTATTGAAATACTCAGGTTTTGTCTCTGGTGTAAATACCGTTCAACCAGATAGTGCAGTGACTGCAATTAACTTAGTTCTTATCTTTGGCGTGTGTGGAATGGCATTATTAGGTATTTTCTTTACTTACCGAATGAAATTAGACAAATCTACTCATGCACTTATTATTCAAGAACTTGATAGATTAAAAACTGGTGGTAAAAAAGAAGATGCAACACCAGAAATAAGAAGCTTAGTTAAAGAACTAACTGGCTTTGATTATGATAACTGTTTTGGTAACAATAATGTTGGTTTTAAACAACATCATCCAAAATAACGATTTATAATTAAATAAAAAATCATCTAATTGATAAGATTAGATGATTTTTTTTATATCTAAATTTAAATTAAACCAAATTTTTGCAGCGCTTTAGCAATACCATCATTATCATTATTATCGGTTATATACTCAGCTTTATCTTTCAAATCATCAACTGCATTAGCCATAGCAATTGGATGATCAACGGTTAAGAACATTTCTAAATCATTCATGCCATCACCAAATGCATAAGTAGGCACATTATCAAAACCTTTGGTTTTTAATAATTCATTAATGCCGTTACCTTTCGATCCACCATGGTTAAAGACATCAACACAATAATGAGTATTACGAATAAAAGTTAACTCAGGAAAAGCTTCTCGATAAGGCGATTCGCCTTGCTCACAAAGCAATAACAACATCTGAATCTGTTCTTTTAAATAAATTTGATCATCAACCGGAGGAATTTCTAGTTTTAAAGAACGATAAAACTGTTCGGTAGCTTGATTAATTTCACTGACTCTCATCTTATTATAATTATAAAAAGACAAAGGAATATTCATTTTTTCCCTTGAAAATTCATATAATCTAGTAATAACATTTTTATCAATATTATTGGTAAATACGACTTCTTTTTCATAAATAACAGCTTGGCCATTCATTGCTATAATCGAATTTATGCCCGTCTCTTTCATCAATTTAGCGGCTTCCATAGGGGTTCGGCCTGTTGCGAGCATAGGTATAATATTATTTTGCTTTAATCTTTCAATTGCAGCATAAGAACTTGGCAACACTTCTATATTACTATCAAATAAAGTACCATCTAAATCGAAAAAAACGATAGCATCAGGTTTTTTAGTCATTTTTACAAATCCAAAATATTTTTAATAAAAGGAATAGTTAATTTGCGTTGTTGAGCTAATGTTGCAACCTCAAATTTTTCCATTAAAGAAAACAATGTTCGCATATCGCGATTAACACGTTTTAACAAAAACAAACCAACTTCAGTTGATAACTCAAAGCCACTTAATTGCGCTCTAAGTTGCAGAGCTTTTAGTTTATCTTCATCACTTAATTCTTTTAGCTGATAAACCTGTCCCCAAGTCAATCTTGAAGCTAAATCAGGCAAGATAAAAGGAATTTGTTTAGGCGGAGCACAAGCAGTTATTAAAAGTTTACTAACATTTTTTTCAGTTAAACGGTTAAATAAATCAAATATTGCCTCTTCCCAATCTCGATGACCAGCTATGGCATCAATGTCATCTAAACAAACCAAATCATAATTATCTAAACCTTGTAAAATTTCAGGAACCAATAACACATGTTGCTTTAATGGAATATAACTAGCTAATTTATTTTGGCTTGAAGCATGCAATAGATGCGTACGACCAGCTGCGCTTGCTGACCATATATAAAAGACATTAAAACCTTCCCTATCAAGTAAGGTTTGCAAAGAATCAAACAATAGCTGATTATCACCCACATAGAAACTATCAAATGTTTCGTTATTAGGTAATATAAAAGGTAAAGGCAACTGTGAAAGAGTAATAAAATGACCTCACAATAAAAATACAATCATACTAAGTATAAATTTGCTTTCACAAAAATCAATTACTTTTATAAAGAACAAAATAAGTTAGCAAAAGCAGCTATTAAAAATCGATATACAAAAACTAGTTAACCTACAAAAAAACAAATAATAACATAACTAAAATGCTATTTAGTTATAAACTTTAACTTATTATTATTCATTAATAATAAAATAAATTATTTTCATTTTTTCCAAGAAAGAACCTTTTAGAAGGTTTCACACTATTATGCTGCTTTTTTTGTTTTAATTTAGCGACTTTTTTATTAGTAAAACGTCTTAAATCCATTCTAGCTATTTTCGGCAGATTTAAAGTTTTAAAAATTTTCTCGGCTATTTTTGCTTTTTTATTAACATTAGGTATAGATTCAATAATCATACCAATACTGCAAAAAATACTACTACCAAAGAATATAGGTTTCATAAAAGAGATATATTCAGCTGTTAAATGAAGTAATTGATAGAGACTACCCCAAACTAAAATATAAAAAACATTAAAAAGAATCATAAAAAAAAGGATCAGAAATAATGTCGCTTTAGCTTGATGTATTAAATAAGCTATTCGTCCTTTACTGCAATTAGGACATATACTAATAATCCTTTCGTCAGGTTTAGTTAAAGCATAAAGTTCATAATGATCTTCTTGCCACTGCGCTATAACAGCAACTTTTTCACCCGCTTGAAAAGGGCAATCACCTATCCAACCTCGATAAATAACACCATCAATTTGAACATTAACAAAATTAGCCTTAATTAAAAAAGGATTAACTTTTTCTGCTAAGAAGCTTTTTTTAAATTTCTCAAAATCAAATTCAAGAGATGCAGCATTAATAGAAGGCTCTTTTGCTAATAAGCTTTTTTTAAATTCCTTAAAATCAAACTCAAGAGATGCTGTATCAATAGAAGAATTAACTTCTTTTGCTAAGAAATCTTTTTTTAATTCCTCAAAATTATACTCAGGAGATAAATCATTAATATAAGTATTAATTATCCTATTTTTAAGTTCGCTTTTAGGTACGAATTCAAAATAATTATACTCTTCTTGTAAATCTATACGCTCAATTATTCCTTTAATGCAGACAAATTCAGTCTCCCAGCTCGGTAGAACAGGATAAGTTGGTTTATGGCGCCAAGAACGACTGACGATCTTATTTTGAATTTTGTAGAACTGTTTAATACTCATAACAACATATTTATCTATACAACTTCTGCTATTATAAATTGTTTTTAACTAAAATCCTCTAATTAACTTAAATTAGCTAGCTTAATTTATGAGCAATAAAAGATAAAAATTTAAGCAAACAAATTTATTTTTTGTGGATAACTCTGTGACAAACAACGATCATAAGCTGTTATGATCGCATTAATAACCTTAATTGAAGTCAATGTTGTGGATAAATAAGAGAGTTATAAACAAGTTTAATTAAAAAAAGATCCGATCAATTAACAGAATTAACTGATCAATAAGATCATATAAAATAAACATAAAAACCAGTTATCAACAAAAAGGATCCAAGCTAATAATAGTAAAAATAAAAAGATCATATAAAAGATCTTATTTAATTTAGATCGCGATCAAAATAGATCATTTGACGTAATAAAAAAGATGCGTAAAATTCGTAACACTAAATAAAACCAAATCACCTGATCAAAAATAGTGATCATCTATCAGTAATATAAAAAACGAGGCTTTATATGTTTTATCCAGATCTTTTTGATGTCATCATTGTTGGTGGAGGTCATGCCGGAACTGAAGCTGCAATGGCATCAGCAAGAATGGGCCGAAAAACATTACTTTTAACGCATAATATCAATACATTAGGACAAATGTCTTGTAATCCAGCTATTGGTGGTATTGGTAAAGGTCACTTAGTAAAAGAGATTGATGCTATGGGCGGATTAATGGCGCAAGCTATAGATCTTGCAGGGATCCAGTTTCGGATCTTAAATAGCAGTAAGGGGCCAGCGGTAAGAGCAACACGTGCTCAAGCGGATCGATCCTTATATCGTAAAGTAATAAGAACTACACTGGAAAACCAAGAAAACCTAATGTTGTTTCAACAATCTGTTGAAGATGTGATCATTGAAAACGATCAGATCACCGGTGTTGTTACCCAAATGGGTGTCTCTTTTAAAGCAAAAGCTGTAGTACTTACAACAGGTACCTTTTTAGATGGTAAGATCCATATAGGTTTAGATAATTATAGTGGTGGTAGAACTGGCGATCCCGCTTCTATCGGTTTGTCTAAATCTTTACATCAATATCCATTTAGAATGGGACGATTAAAGACAGGAACACCACCACGTATTGATGCCAGAACAATAGACTTTTCTAAATTAGGCACTCAATATGGTGATGATCCAGTGCCAGTATTTTCATTTTTAGGCGATGCGAAACAGCATCCTAGACAGATCCCTTGTTATATAACAAGTACTAATGAAACAACCCATGAGATCATTCGCAATAGCTTAGATCGAAGTCCTATGTACACAGGTGTGATTGAAGGTGTTGGCCCGCGATATTGTCCGTCTATTGAAGATAAAATAATGCGTTTTGCTGATCGTAATTCTCATCAGATCTATTTAGAACCAGAAGGGTTAGATAGTAATGAGATTTATCCTAATGGGATCTCGACCAGTTTACCTTTTGACACACAATTAGCTTTTGTTCGTAGTATGAAAGGACTAGAAAACGCGAATATCGTAAGACCGGGTTATGCGATTGAATATGATTATTTTGATCCGCGTGATCTTAAACCAACTTTAGAAAGTAAAGTGATCAAAGGTTTATTTTTAGCTGGTCAAATAAATGGTACTACCGGCTATGAAGAAGCAGCTGCTCAAGGTCTGTTAGCAGGTTTAAATGCAGCAAGATTTGTATATGATCAAGATCAATGGTTCCCTACTCGTGATCAAGCTTATCTAGGAGTATTAGTTGATGATCTTTGTACTTTAGGCACTAACGAACCTTACCGTATGTTTACTTCGCGTGCTGAATATCGCTTAATGTTACGTGAAGATAATGCCGATATTCGTTTGACTGAAATCGGCCGACAATTAGGCATGGTTGATGATTATCGTTGGCAACGATTTAATGAAAAATTTGAAGCTATTGAACAAGAAAGAGCCCGTCTTCGTGATATCTGGGTTCATCCTCATATTGAAACCATTGACGAAGTGAATGCTGTTTTAAGTGCTAATCTCACCAAAGAGGCCAATGGTGAAGAGTTGCTTAAACGCCCTGAAATGAGCTATAAAACACTACAATCATTATCGCTTTTTGCGCCTGGTTTAACTGATACTCAAGCTGCTGAACAAGTTGAGATACAAGTAAAATATGATGGTTATATAAAATTACAGATTGAAGAAATTGAAAGACAAAAAAGAAATGAAGAAACCCTTATTCCTGAGCACATTGATTATGGTGAAATATCAGGGTTATCTAATGAAGTCGTTGCTAAATTAAAACAGCATAAACCTGTTTCAATTGGCCAAGCTTCACGTATTTCTGGCATTACACCAGCGGCAATTTCAATGTTATTAGTTTATTTAAAAAAGAAAAACTATGTTAAAAAAGAAACTCATTAATCTTATTGATCAAACGGATCTTTCGATCACTTCTCAACAAATTGATCTATTGATCCATTATGTTGAAATGCTTAATAAATGGAATAAAGCTTACAATTTAACAGCAGTGCGCGATCCTAGTGAAATGTTAATTAAACATATTATGGATAGTTTAGTTGTTTCGCCTTATTTAGTTGGCAATACTTTTATTGATGTGGGAACAGGCCCTGGATTACCAGGGATCCCTTTAGCAATAATAAATCCTGATAAACAATTTGATCTGGTGGATAGTTTAGGTAAAAGAATTCGTTTTTTAAAACAAGTTCAATTTGAATTAAAATTAACTAATATTCAACCTACTCAAAGTCGTATAGAAGAATATAATGAGAAAAAATTTGATGGAGTCATTAGCCGAGCATTTGCTTCTTTGCAAGATATGCTAACTTGGTGTAAACATCTTCCTAATCAGCAAGGATCATTTTACGCATTAAAAGGTAGCGATCTTGATGTGATCCCTGAAGGGTTTACTCTTAAACAAAATATTAAACTGACTATTCCGGAGTTAAATGCTGAACGACGATTAATGATCATTCAGTAAAGGTAAAATTGATCTAAAAAATGATTAGATCAATTTTTACGACGTTTTAAATAATCTTTAATACCATCAACAATTGCTTTAGATACTTGATTTTGGAAGGAAGCTGTCTTAAGTTTTTGCTCTTCATTGATATTACTAATAAAGGCTGTTTCAACTAAAACTGATGGGATATCCGGTGCTTTTAATACTGCAAAACCTGCTTTTTCAATCGATGGTTTGTGCAGTTTATTTACTTTCTTCATTCGGTTTAAAATAGCTGTACCTAATAATACCCCATTAGACAACGTTGTTTTTTGTACTAAATCTAAAATCGTATTATCTAAATATTTATCACCACTTCTACTTACGCCACCTATTTGGTCGGCATCATTTTGGGTTTGAGCTAAATAACTGGCTGCTGAACTACTAGCTCCACGGGTTGATAAAGCAAATACTGATGATCCTTTAACTGAGCGATTAGCAAAAGCATCAGCATGGATAGAAATAAATAGATCTGCATGTAAAGATCTTGCCTTCGCTACACGAACATTTAAAGGTATAAACACATCTTCCTTACGGGTCATATAGGCTTTTACATTAGGTTCTTTTTTGAGCAAATTGTAAGTACGGCGTGCAATTTGCAACACTATATCTTTTTCCCGAGTTTTCTTATAACCAATAGCGCCAGGATCTTCACCACCGTGACCAGGATCAAGCATAACGATAATAGGTGAATTTTTCTTCTTATTAGATGATTTTATTTGTGATTGTTTTTTATTGAGCTCGCCTTTTTGATACTCTTCTAAGAGTGCTAAAAGGGGATCATCATCAGTTACAGTTGGTTTAGAAGGATAAAGATCAACGACTAATCGATGTTTGAATTCAGCAATCGGTGGTAATGTAAATGTATTTGGATCGATACCTTGTTTTAGTTCAATCATCAAACGGACAGTTTTGGGATCTAACTGCAATGCCCGAATCGATTTAATAAAAGGATCTCGACTTAGTACTTTTGTTGAAATCGTTTTTAACGTTGGATTTAAATTGAGATTATCAATATCAATAACAATACGATCGGGGTTGTGTAACTTTGCATGTTTATAGTTAAGTTTTGCGTTCGATTCTAACGTTATTCGTGTATAAGTTGATGATGGCCAAACACGCACAGCGATAATCTGAGCCATTGATGCAGCAAAACCAACCCGTGTGACCGACAATAAACAAGTTGCCATAATGCCTTTAATCAAAAAGCGCTTTGTTGGACTAAATGTTTTTGACATACCTAAACACTTATATTGTTAATAATATTAATAGGACGAGAATAATAACATAAAATAAATAGAATGATTATTATAATTAGTTGTTTTTTCGATAAATTAATTACTAATTGTTTATTTTTTATATATAAAGTAATAAATATAGTTTTTTATATTTATTATAGACCCTACAATCACAAAGGATTACAATATGGCTCGCTAAAATCGCGGATTTAAACCCGTTTTCATTTTAACAATTAAATATAGCTGAGTTATTGATGAGCAAAAAATTACATATCAAAACTTGGGGCTGCCAAATGAACGAATATGATTCAACTAAAATGGCAGATCTCCTTGAATCCACCCATGGTTTAACATTAACAGAAAATGCCGAAGAAGCAGATATTTTATTATTAAATACCTGTTCTATTCGAGAAAAAGCCCAAGAAAAAGTTTTTCACCAACTAGGTCGTTGGAAAAATTTAAAACAACATAATCCTAATATTATTATTGGTGTTGGTGGTTGTGTAGCGTCACAAGAAGGTGCCCATATTCGTAAACGAGCGCCTTTTGTTGATATTATTTTTGGACCGCAAACTTTTCACCGTTTGCCAGATATGATTGAACAGATCCGCAGTGGTAATGGTCAGCATGTTGTTGATGTTAGTTTTCCTGAAATTGAAAAATTTGACCGTCTACCTGAACCACGTAGTGAAGGCCCAACGGCATTTGTATCCATAATGGAAGGATGTAACAAATACTGTACTTATTGTGTGGTACCTTACACTCGTGGTGAAGAGGTAAGTAGACCTTGTGATGATGTAATTTATGAAATTGCTCAGTTAGCAGAACAAGGTGTTCGTGAAGTGAATTTATTAGGGCAAAACGTAAATGCCTATCGCGGACCAACCTTTGATGGTGATATCTGTTCTTTTGCTGAATTATTACGTTTAGTTGCTGCTATTGATGGTATTGATCGTATTCGTTTTACCACTAGCCATCCAATTGAATTTACAGATGACATTATCGATGTTTATCGTGATACGCCTGAACTGGTTAATTTTTTACATTTACCTGTACAAAGTGGTTCTGATCGCGTATTGAATTTGATGAAACGAACTCATACTGCAATTGAATATAAATCAATTATTCGTAAATTACGTAAAGTTCGCCCAGATATTCAAATCAGTTCTGATTTTATTGTTGGTTTCCCTGGTGAAACTCAAGAAGATTTTGAACAAACTATGAAATTAATCGCTGATGTTAATTTTGACTTAAGTTATAGTTTTGTCTATTCAGCTCGTCCAGGTACGCCTGCTGCAGAAATGGAAGATAATGTTTCTGAAGAAGAGAAAAAACAACGGCTCTATATTCTTCAAGAGCGAATCAATCAACAAGCTATGCAATTTAGTCGTCGCATGTTAAATACCGTACAACGTATTTTAGTTGAAGGTCCATCTAAAAAGGATCTTATGGAATTAACCGGCCGAACTGAAAACAATCGAATTGTTAATTTTGCTGGACATCCAGATATGATTGGTAAATTTGTTGATGTTGAAATTACCGATGTTTATCCTAACTCATTGCGTGGTAAAGTAGTGAGAACTGAAGATCAGATGGATCTACGGGTTAGTGAATCACCAATATCAGTTATTTCCCGAACTCGTAAAGAAAATAATTTAGGCGTTGGTATTTATCAACCATAATTATACAAATAGTGGTGTAATTTAATTAATAATAAAGATGGTAATTTATAAATAAGGAATATTAAGTGTTTATTATATTTGGTACAAAAGGACGTGAAGTTAATGAACATACAGGACCATTTAATTGCCCGAACTGTTGTGCACAGCAAAATATTGCTGGTGATAAAAAACAACATCAGTATACGCAAATAAAGGTAGCCAAATATTTTACGCTATTTTTTATTCCTATTTTTAGTTTTCAAACTTTAGGTCGATATATTAAATGCCAACACTGTAATTCTGATTTTAATGAAAATGTTTTAACTTATATTCCACCTACATTTGAACAGCAAGTAGCATCTTATGTCGAGCAAGAGTTAAAAAGTGGTACACCTATCACGATGGTTATCAATAAGTTGAAAAGCCAAGGGCTCGATAATAATCAAGCAACTAGTGCTGTGAATAATGTAGTTGGTGACAACATAGTGACTTGTCATCATTGCCATATGGATTTTTTAAAAGGTGTTGAAAAATGTTCTTTATGTGAAGAGCGTATTTGATCATTAACCTGAATAATTAGAGGACTTATCATTGAATATTACGACCCATGAAACCGTGCTAGAGCCAGCAGATAATCAGCGACTTAATAGTCTTTGTGGTCCTTATGATGACAATATTAAACAACTTGAACGTCGTTTAGGGATTGAAATAAATCACCGTGGTAATCTCTTTGCCATCACTGGTGATACCATTTGTGTAAAAGCTGCATCAGAAATATTACAATTGCTTTATAAGCAAACTAAACAAAAAGATAATATTATCGATATTGAGCCAGAGCAGATACATTTAGCTATTAAAGAATCTGGTGCATTAGAAAAAGCTAAAGAGCATCTTCCTGCGTATGTTGATCTGCATGGTAGTAAGCAAGTCATGATAAAAACCAAACGTGGAGTAATAAAACCACGTACACCTAATCAGGCTCAATATATTGCTCATGTATTAGATTATGATATTTCTTTTGGTATTGGTCCGGCTGGTACCGGAAAAACCTATTTAGCGGTAGCCGCAGCGGTTGATGCACTAGAAAAACAGCAAATTAGACGTATCGTTTTAACTCGCCCTGCGGTTGAAGCCGGCGAAAAACTAGGTTTTTTACCTGGTGATTTAAGTCAAAAAGTCGATCCTTATTTACGTCCACTTTATGATGCATTGTTTGAAATGCTTGGTTTTGAAAAAGTTGAAAAACTAATCGAAAAAAGTGTTATTGAAGTTGCTCCATTAGCCTATATGCGTGGGCGTACTCTTAATGATGCCTTTATTATTCTTGATGAAAGCCAAAATACCACAATTGAGCAAATGAAGATGTTTTTAACGCGTATTGGTTTTAATTCTAAAGCGGTCATCACTGGTGATATTACGCAAATTGATTTACCTCGTCACCAAAAATCAGGATTACGCCATGCCATCGAAGTATTAAGCGAAGTTGATGATATTAGTTTTAATTTTTTCAAGAGTGAAGATGTCGTTCGCCATCCTGTCGTAGCTAGAATTGTTAATGCTTATGAAAAATGGGAACAACAAGAACACAAGCAACAACAGTCATAAACAGAATTTAGAGGAGCTATATTATCTCTATTTCAGGTAAAACAAAAAAGGGCAATATTCGCGATCACTCAGCAGAAACAAACTTATTTTTGCGTAGAGCGTTGTTTGCATTTGTGGTAATTATTCTATTAATTTTTGTGTTATTAGCCAATTTAGCTGATCTACAAATTTCAAACTTTAGTTATTACAGTACCAAATCAAACAACAATCGTATTGAAATTATCCCTATTCCTCCTAGTCGCGGTATGATTTATGATCGTAATGGTACGCCATTGGCGATAAATAATATTACCTATCAACTTAATATTGTTCCTGATAAAACCAAAAACCTTAATGAACAGTTTGAACAGTTAAAAATGATTGTTGATTTAACTGATGAAGATATTGAGAATTTCCAAAAGGAACGCCGTAATTATCGGGCTCATCGACCTGTGCCACTAAAAGAAAATCTAACCGAAAAACAAATAGCACGTTTTATTGTTGATCAGCATCGTTTTCCATTTGTGTCGATTGTTAAAATTCAACATCGATATTATCCATATGGCGCTTCACTTACCCATATTCTTGGCTATATCTCTAAAATAAATACTCAAGATAAACAACGTTTAGAAGAAGAAAATAAAGCCAGCGATTATGTGGCTACTTTCAATATTGGTAAAATGGGGATTGAACGGTATTACGAAGATGTTTTACATGGTACGGCTGGTAATGAAAAAGTTGAAGTAAATAGCCGAGGTCGTATTGTTCGCTTACTTGAACAACATCCACCACAAGCTGGTGAAGATATCTATTTATCCATCAACCTTAAATTACAACTCTATATTGAATCACTACTTACTGGACGAAAAGCATCAGTTGTTGCTATTGATCCCAATAATGGTGAAGTATTAGCAATGGTATCTAGCCCTAGTTATGACTCAAATGATTTTGTTGGTGGTATTTCCAGTAAAAAATATAGTGAGTTACTTAATGATCCAAGTAAACCACTATTTAACCGAGCTTTACTTGGTGCTTATCCTCCTGCTTCAACGGTAAAACCATTTATTTCGATAGCCGCTTTAAGTGAAGGTGTCGTTTCACCGAAAAGTGTGGTTAATGATCCTGGCTGGTGGCAATTACCCGGTACAGAAAGACGTTATCGAGATTGGCTAAAATGGGGGCACGGCCATGTTGATGTATTACGAGCAATTGAAGAATCGGTAGATACCTATTTTTACCAAGTTGCTTATGATATGGGTATTGATCGCCTAAATTTATGGATGACTAAGTTTGGTTATGGTGAGCGTACCGGCATTGATATTTCGGCTAATGAAGAGACTCGTGCGGTTATGCCAAGTCGCGAATGGAAATTGAAGCGCCATAAAAAATCTTGGTTACAAGGTGACACCATTCCAGTTGGTATAGGTCAAGGTTATTGGACTGCCACACCTATGCAAATGGCTAAAGCCTTAACCACATTAATTAATAATGGTAAAACTTTTACGCCGCACTTTTTACTCTATAAAAAAAGTGACATTATTAATACTAATCAGAATCAGCCAACTATTGATCCCGAAAAATATGTTGAACCTAATAGCCTAGTTGATGTTAATCCAGCCTATTGGGCATTAGCTAAAGAAGGTATGCATCGAGTTATGTTTGGTGCTCGAGGTACTGCACGTAAAGTTTATTCTGGTGCTAAATATCAAGCGGCAGGTAAGTCAGGTACCGCTCAAGTTTATGGTTTAAAAGAAAACGAAACTTATAATGCCCATAAAATACCCGAACATTTACGTGACCATGCCTTATTTATCGCTTATGCACCTTATGATAAACCGAAAATAGCGCTAGCTATAGTCCTTGAAAATGGTGGCGGTGGTAGCTCCAATGGTGGTGCAGTAGCCCGTAAAATATTGGATTATTATCTTGAGGGTGATAACTCAACAGAATTAGATGATGCATCATCATCGACGACAGGACATGAAGATTAATTATGAACAATATTAAGAAATCTTTTTGGCAAAAGATACATATCGATCCACTTTTTTGCTTATTTATAACCTTACTACTTGGTTATAGCCTTTATATTTTATGGAGTGCTAGTGGCCAAAATGTAGATATGATGCAAAAACGAGTAATCCAAATAATTCTTGGTTTTTTTGTGATGATTGTTTTTGCCCAAATTTCACCGCGAAGCTATGAACAGTGGGCACCTTATCTCTATATTGCCTGTATTATTATATTACTATTAGTTGATATTTTCGGTTATACCAGTAAAGGTGCTCAACGTTGGTTAGATTTAGGCGTCATTCGTTTTCAACCGTCAGAAATTGCTAAAATTGCTGTACCATTAATGGTAGCTAAGTTTATTCATCGTGACGGCTGCCCACCACCGCTTAAAACAACTTTGCAAACTTTAGCTATTATTGGTGTACCTACCTTATTAGTAGCAATGCAACCCGATTTAGGAACGGCTATTTTAATTATTATGTCGGGTATTTTTATTATATTTTTAGCTGGGATTAACTGGCGATTTATTCTTGTTGCTTTGATATTGATAGCCATATTTTTACCGATTATGTGGTTTTATTTAATGCATGATTATCAACGTGAACGAGTATTAACATTATTTAATCCTGAGCGTGATCCTAATGGTGCTGGCTATCATATCTTGCAATCGAAAACCGCGATAGGATCGGGGGGAATATGGGGTAAAGGTTGGCTTGAAGGTACGCAATCTCAGCTAGAATTTTTACCGGAAAGACATACTGACTTTATCTTTTCAGTTATCGCTGAAGAGTTTGGCTTTATTGGCTCTATTGTTTTGTTAGTCTTGTTTTTATGCTTAATTATACGTGGATTAATTATTGCTGCTCAGGCACAAACGACGTTTGGACGAATACTGTCTGGTGGTTTGATTTTGGTATTTTTTGTCTATGTATTTATTAATATCGGTATGGTCAGTGGAATCTTACCAGTAGTTGGTGTACCATTACCTCTAATAAGTTATGGTGGCTCTTCTCTGGTCGTTTTAATGGCAAGTTTTGGCATTATGATGTCTATTCACACTCATCGATACATGTTATCTAAAAACATTTAACGGAATTTTTATAAATGAAAAAGAAATTAAAATTATCTTTTGGCTTGTTGGCGCTTGCAATATGTTCTTCTGCCTCTGCGGAAATGGCATTTCCTATTCCTGCTATCCCTCAATTAGATGCAGAAGCCTATATTTTAATCGATGCCAAATCTGGCGAAATCCTAGCACAATATAATGCTGAACAACAACGTGATCCAGCAAGCTTAACTAAAATGATGACAAGTTATGTTGTTGGTCAAGCATTAGAATCAGGCCGTATTAAAAATGATGATATGGTACTGGTGAGTAAAGATGCATGGGCAACCGGTAATCCTGTTTTAAAAGGTTCATCATTGATGTTTTTAGAGGTTGGTAAAACAGTTTCGGTTGCTGATTTGAATAAAGGTATCATTATTCAATCGGGTAATGATGCATGTATCGCTATGGCTGAACATGTTGCAGGTAGTCAGGGTGCTTTCGTTAATTTAATGAATGAATATGCAAAAAAAATAGGTTTGCAACATACCCATTTTGAAACGGTACATGGTCTTGATGCGCCAGGACAGTATACAACAGCTAAAGATATGGCTCTATTAGGTCAAGCTTTGATTCGTGACTTACCAACTGAATATGCTATCTATAAAGAAAAAGAGTTCACCTATAACCTGTCTAAACCACAATTGAATCGCAATGGTTTACTTTGGGATACAACTTTAAACGTAGATGGTATTAAAACCGGTCATACGAATGCTGCTGGTTATAACCTTGTTGCATCAGCGGTTGATGGTAATACCCGTTTAATTTCAGCCGTGCTTGGTGGCCGAACCTTTAAAGGTCGTGAAGAAGAGAGCAAAAAGTTACTCACTTGGGGATTCCGATTCTTTGAAACGGCTAACCCAGTTAAGCCTAATGCACCATTAGTGACAGAGTCAGTTTGGTATGGCGATCAAAACAAAGTAAATTTAGGGACTATTAATGGTGCTTATATTACTGTGCCAAAAGGCCGTTCAGCTGATGTTAAAGTACAATACACCATTGATGATTACATCTATGCGCCAATTATCAAAGGTGCTGCGGTTGGTAAAATTCAATTTTTATTAGATGATAAAGTGATCAACGAACAACCTTTAGTTGCCCTTGAAAATGTTGAAGAAGCAGGCTTCTTTGGAAATATTTGGGATTGGATAAGCTTACAATTCCATAAATTATTTAATTAATTTTTAAGTTTTAATTAACTTGAACCGTTGTGTAACGCAAAGCTACACAGCGGTTTTTTTATTATCTCGTATAAGCAACCATTAGTTATATACATGGTTAATAACCTTTAATGTTAAGGCTAAAAAACCCCGTTCCTCAAAATTTTTTGTTAAAAAATACCCCTGAATTTTATTAAGCTTAATTGGCTTAATTATTGGTGGCAGCAAGATAGATTAAAATTTGCGAAGTAGTTGAAAATATCTGTTCTAAAATAAATTCCACAAATGAAGGCAAGGTGGAAAATAAATAACTTAACATCATCAAGCCACATAATAAGGTAAGTGGATAGCCCACTACAAAAATTGATAACTGAGGGGTAATTCTATTTAATAGCCCTAACGACAAATTAATAATCAGCAATAACGTCATTAATGGTAATGCCAACATAACGCCATTACTAAATAATAGACTGGTTGTTTCGATTAAGGCTAAGTGACCGTTGGCTTTTAAAGGTGAAACGCTAATAGGGATAATATCAAAACTGTTAGCTAACCCATATAGTAGCCATAGATGTCCATCTAAGCTGAGAAATATCAACAAGGCAATAATGTTAATTAAACGTGACAGTACAGAAGTAGATGGTCCACCAATAGGATCATAAAAGGTCGCCATGCCTAATCCCATTTGCATACCAATTAATTCACCTGCAAATCTTACCGTTAAAAAAGTAAGTTGTACGGTAAAACCGATTATGATGCCAATCATGATTTGCTGGGCAATAACCCAGATACCGAGTAATGAATAAAGGGTAAGGTTGTCGTCTAACTTTGGTAAAGGTAATAAAATGACGATCAGCATTGCTAAACCAATCTTTAACCGATTTGGCACCTCTTTTTCACCGACAATAGGTGCGACCATAATTAGCGCTAAAATACGGGTAAAAGGCAGAAAACTTGATCGAACCCAAGCAAAAAAATCAATATTAAACAGATCGTGAATCGCGGCGTCCATTAAGGTTAACTAGTTAAGTTAGGAATATCAGTAATAACCAGACGGATATAATCGATCATAGTCGTCAGCATTGAGGGGCCTAAAATGATTAATACTAACACCACCGCTAAAATCTTAGGAATAAAAGATAAGGTCATTTCATTAATTTGGGTTGCAGCTTGTAACAAACTGATAATTAGCCCAGTGACTAATGCTGCGAGTAGTAAAGGACCTGCAAGTGATGCGGCAACTTTGATTGCTTGAATGGCAAAATGGCTAATATATTCAGAAGGCATATAATCCCTTATACTGTTGGTGTTAACTGAAAAAGCTTTGTGCTAATGAACCTAACAATAAATGCCAGCCATCAGCTAATACAAACAACATAATTTTAAAAGGTAGTGATACTGTTGCTGGTGGTACCATCATCATCCCTAATGCCATTAATGTACTGGCAACAACTAAATCAATGACTAAAAAAGGAATAAACAGAGTAAAGCCAATTTGAAAAGCGGTTTTAAGTTCACTAACCACAAAAGCGGGGACTAAAACTCGTAGTGGAATATCTTCACGGGTTTGAATATCACCAGTATGGGACATATTAACAAATAGCGTTAAATCACTTTCACGAGTTTGACTCAACATAAATTCACGCAGTGGTTTGCTTGCCTGCGTCAAACTTTGTTGCATAGTGATTTGTTGTTGTGAATAGGGAAGATAAGCATCTTGATATATTTTATCCAATGTTGGTGACATAATAAAAAATGTCATAAATAGTGCAATACCCAAAATTAATTGATTAGGTGGTGCTGATTGGGTACCAAGAGCACTTCGTAATAGCCCTAAAACAATAATAATACGAGTAAAACTCGTCATTAATAATAATATAATTGGGATAAAAGTTAGTAGGGTTAAAAAAACTAAAGTTTCAACTGGTAATGACCAAGTTTGCCCTTCTGGTAGTGAGGTTTGAGTAACAATTGTTAACGGTGATAATTCAGCATAACTATATTGGCTGGCCAGCAATAAGCTAAATAAAATAACAAGTTTTAACCGCACAATTAATCACACCTTTTTACTGTTTAACACAGATCTTAATATTTGATTGAACAGATTATTTTTTGACTGTTGTTCAACGTCAGCTGGCTCTGCGAATAACATTTCAGTACGTTGTTCATTGATAGTATGGAGTAAAGTCATTTGTTGTGCTGTAACCCCGACCACCAGTAATTGATGATCAACATAAACCAGCATAATGCGATCTTTGGCATTTATATTGTAAGTTGCTTTAACATCAATGAATTGCTTAGTAGATTTTTGCCAACCTAACCGTTTTATTAGCCATATTAAAACGAAAATAATGGTGATGACACTAAAAAAGGCTATTCCTATTTGGCTATATAAACTTGATTCAGCAGGAATAGACGAAAAGTTTTGTATACCGGAGTTGATAGTTGATTCGCTCATGGTTATCTCATTAATGTTTATTAACGACTTAATCTACGTACCCGTTCTGATGGGGTAATAATATCGGTAATTCGTACACCATAATTGTCACCCACCACCACGATCTCGCCTTGCGCAATTAAGTAACCGTTAATTAAAATATCTAATGGCTCACCAGCTAAACCATCTAAGGCGATAACTGAGCCTTGAGTTAAATTTAATAGATCTTTAATGGCCATTTTGGTGCGGCCAAGTTCAACACTTAAATTAACCGGAATATCTAAAATAAGATTAATATCTTGTTCTTTTACATTTGACGGTTGGGGAGAAAGGGTTTCAAAAATAGCTTCTGTCGTTACCGATTCTTCATCAGTTAAGTTAGTTGCTTGGCTATCATCACTGTTATTTGGCATATCACTCATTGAACACTCCTTCATTCAATTGTTCTAATACAGGGTTGCTTATTTGCTCTACTTGAATTGCATATTGTTTATTTACACTACCATATTGGCCTTTTAAAACCGGTACGCCACCAATAGTGGCATCTAGGCTGGTTGGTTTTTCAATATCTAAAATGTCGTTTACTTTTAATGCTAATAATTTGGCAACAGTTGTTTGAATATTTGTAAAATTGGCGACTAACTCAACCGTTGATTGTTTAATACCGCTAGTGAGGGAACTCATCCAGACATTATCATCTTGATGGGTTTGACTTTCGATCGGTGGTTTAATTAATAGCTCTTTGATAGGTTCAACCATTGTATATGGAATGCATATGCAGAAAGTTGCTTTAAAGCTTCCAATTTCAATTAAAAAGGTGGACGTTAACACAACATCATCGGGAGAACTGGTGATATTGGTAAATTTACTCTCAACTTCAGAACGAATATATTCAGTTTCAATACTGTATACGTCAATCCATGAATTTTGATATGTAGTTAAAGCAAGATCTAATACTCGTCTAATAATTTCTTGTTCGGTATGAGTAAATTCACGTCCTTCCGTTTCCATATTGGTGGTATGTCCATCACCGCCAAAAAGCGTATCAACAACAATAAATACCAGTTCTGGTGAAAAAGAAAATAAGCAGCTTCCCCGTAAAGGATTAAGATGAACTAAATTTAAATGGTACGTTGCCGAAATATGCGAAAACTCTTTAAATGTTTTTGGCTCAATTGGCGAGGTAATAACATCCGTGTTACGACGTAATAAATTAAATAAACCAATTCGAAATTGACGAGCAAAGCGTTCATTAATGATTTCTAATGCTGTTAGTCTTTCAGGGATAAAACTATGTTTAACTGATATATCATAAGGTTTTACTTCAGTCCGTTTACTTTGCTGTGATTGATAATTTTGCACAATATTTTTTTCAATACTGGCAGCATTATTCGGTGAATGTTTAGCTAAAGATTCACTTTTATCGCTAGTAGATTGAAGCTTATCAGACATGATAATTACCTTATAATGAAATCAGTGAATAACACTTCATCAATTTTTACTGAATGTTTGGCATCGTATTGACGTGATAATGCTGTTTTTATTTGCTCTTGTAATTCGAGTTTGCCAGATTCTTTTTTCAAATTATTGACATATTGTTTTGAGGTTAACAGCAATACATCACTTCTTACTTCAGGCAAATATTCTAATAATACCGTTTTTTGATCTTCATCTTCGACACGTAACACCATACCAACATATAGAATTTTATTGATATCTAAATTATCTTCAGAAGGTGGTAATGTAATGGTAAATGGTTTTAAGGTTAAAAAAACTGGTGATGAAACTTGAGGTTCTTGATGAGTGTGCGTCGTATTTTTAGCTTGATTTTCGAACCATAAATAAGCTGCTGAACCTATTGCGAGTAAGGTAATTAGAATAAGTATTAGGTTTAAAATTCTTACTTTTTTATTGGTGGTTTGCATATTTATTATTGTCTCAATGAAAATTAACGAAAGATTTGTAGCTATTTAAATAACCAAAAATTACCAAAATAATAAATCATGCCGTAAGAATTAATCGGAAGAATAGGCAATAAAAATATTATCTATTCGACCTTTTTAATATTAAGTTATCAACGTTAAACACTGTTATAAGCTTAGATATCAATCATTTTATAAATATTGCCATAACCGTTATTTAGGCAAAAATACTTAATCCTGATTGAACAACCTCAGTATGATGATCAATTTTTTGTTGAATTGGATTGATATCATCTAATAGTTGTTCTGTTTCAAATTGTTGTGGTTGTTGATAAGAAGATGACTGTTTAGAATCATTCATCATTGAAAAATCACTAATGTTAGTGTGTTGTAAAGTGATACCTTGTTGTTCCAATGAGGTTCTTAACATGGGGAGTGCTGATTCTAACACACCCTTAACCATATTATGCGCAACCGCCATGTGCAGATCGATTTTGTCATCAATCATGGCTAATTTAATATGTAATGAACCTAGTTCTTGTGGATTTAATTTTATTTCGGCATTTTGAATACCTTGTCTACTGATCAAACAAATTTGTTCGTTTAAAGACGCTTGCCACTTACTAATATCCATGGGCATCGGTAAATTTAAGTTTAAGATGGTTGGATTTGTTGTAGAGGTTGGCGGATTAAATAACGATGATTGGCCATTTAGATCTATTGATAAAGCCATTTCTGATGGTGTATTTGCCAAATTAGTAGTAAACAATTTATCTGTCAGAGTTGACGCTAAATCAGTTTGATGATCATTGCTATGATTATTTATCAGCGTATCTGTTGACTGTGTTTGATTAATACTCAAATGTGCATTTTTTATCGTTTGTGGCTGATTATTTTCCCAAGCCAATAAATGACTAGGGTTTGGTTTATTGGTTTTGTTGATTAATTGCTCACTGTGATTAATTGAAGCAATAATTTCGGCAGCTTTTTCATCAATATTGATGCGCTGTTTGATATCATCAGTACATTGTGTATCCAACTTTGGATCAATCATGGTTGGATTAGCTTCTAATAATAGTTTAGTTTCATATATTGGTTGATTTTTCGGTTGAGCATCCGATTGTCTATTTTGCTGTATATCCTCTTGCTGATTGAGTGGCATAGAAAATAGTATGAACAACTCTTCACTTTCCATTCGTTCTTTCTGCTCTAACTCATTGTCTTTTAAGTTTGTAGCATTAACGTGATTATTATTATCACTTAGCCATTGTTGTTTTTCGGTAAGTTGTAATAATTTTTGGAAAAAATCATCATCAAGAATAGATAACTGGTTGTCGTTTAATTCAAATTGTTGAGATGAGATTAATGGAATATCGCTAAACTGATTAATATTCATTCAATGTTCTCCTTGCTATCTGCTGCTGAGCAAATTCATCGGTTAATTTTTGTTGTAAACGACTCTGTTGTAGTAACAGTTTTTTATGTTGTTTATCTAATAATGTAGTATAAGTATTTAGGCTTTTTTGTGATTGATTAAGCTCATTGGTGATCTGCTTTTGTTTTATATCTAAAGTTAATAGTAGTTTTTTTTGTTGAGCTATACCTTGTTCAATAGCTGTAATAAAAGCATTAAAATTATTTAATTCCGATCCCTTAATGCCACTGGATAAAGCATTATTTAGCCGTTGTTGGTACTCGTGATAATAATCATTTAATACATTTAGTTGTGATTGTGCATTACGTTTATTTTCGTGGGCATGTTTTAATTTAATCAATTTGTCATCAACTGCTTTTTCAGCGAGCTTTTTTAACGTTATAAATGCAAATTTACCATGATGTTGATTGGCCATAATTCTTTCCTAATTTATCAGCGAGCAGCAACAATATTGATTAATTGTTGATAAGCGTCTTGATAACTACAATGCTCATTGATTCCTTGTTGTAAAAATTGCTGCATAGCTGGAAAAAGTGAGATAGCTTTATCTAATAATGGATCGGTTCCAGCTACGTAAGCACCAACATTAATCAAGTCCCGATTGCGCTGGAAACTTGAAAATAATTGTTTAAATAACCGTGATTTTTTTTCATCTTCTGGTGGGGTAAGATCGGTCATTACACGACTGATTGACGCTTCGATATCAATGGCTGGATAATGCCCCGATTCAGCTAGTGAACGTGATAACACTATATGACCATCAAGAATTGCCCTTGCTGAATCCGCAATAGGATCTTGTTGGTCGTCACCTTCGGTTAATACAGTATAAAAAGCAGTAATTGCCCCTTTTCCTTTGGCATCATTACCTGCTCTTTCAACTAATGCTGGCAATTTTGCAAATACTGATGGTGGATAACCTTTGGTTGCCGGCGGTTCACCGATGGCTAAGGCTATTTCCCGTTGTGCCATGGCATAACGGGTTAGTGAATCCATGATCAGTAATACATTAAACCCTTGATCACGAAAATTTTCGGCTATTTTTGTGGCATAAGCTGCACCTTGTAGACGTAATAATGGCGATACATCGGCTGGTGCCGCGACAACTACTGAACGCGCTAAGCCTTCTTCACCAAGTATATTTTCGATAAAATCTTTTACTTCCCTGCCTCGTTCGCCAATCAGACCAACCACAATAATATCAGCTTTGGTATACCTAGCCATCATGCCAAGTAGTACACTTTTACCAACACCAGAACCGGCAAAAAGCCCCATTCGTTGACCTTGGCCAACGGTTAATAATGCATTGATAGCACGAATACCGACATCTAATACTTGATGAATAGGTGTGCGAGTCAGAGGGTTTAGTGATTTATTGATTAATCCTTCATATTCAATATTTTCTGGTAAAGGTTTGCCATCCAATGGTTTGCCCATTGCATCAACTATTCGTCCTAATAACCCCGTACCAATAGGTAAAACTTTATGGCTAAAATGAGTTAAATCATATTGTGAGGTATATACTCTGGCATCAAGTAATATGCCATCGGTTGATTCAAATGGCATCAGATATAAGGTTTTACCATTAAAACCAATAACTTCACACTCAACAGCTTGTACTTTTCCATCTAATTGCCGTTCGACAAAGCAGTTAGAACCTAAAGGTAATTTTAAACCCACGGCCTCTAAAACTAAGCCCGAAGCTTTAACTAAGCGACCATATTGACGGATTAACGATATTGACTGTAATTTTTGTTGCGCACAATCAATTTTAGTCATCCATTGCCTACAAAAGTCCACCTTAATGTTCAACTCCATGTACATTATCTGAGATGATTTGCCAATGATGGGTTACACTGGCGTCGATCTCATTGGTTTGGGTAAATATTTTGCAACCCCCTAATTCGATATTGGCATCGGCTATAAACTGCCATTGCTGTGGTTGCAACTCATTATTCAGTTGTGGTTCAAGCCATAACAAGTCTGTTGGATTAATTCGTACTACAATTGGTGGGTTAACAATTGTATTTTGTTCAATTAATGATTTTATAATATGTAATAATTGTTTTTGTTTTACTTTTGATAATGAACCAACTGTTTTTTCGGCAGCAAGTAAAGCTAAGTCAAATAGCTTTGGTACAATTTTCTCATCAATTTGGCTAATCGATTGTTGAAAGCTGATTGCTAAATTTTTGATGGCATTTATGCTAGTTAATTTTTCTGCCGTTAACTGTTGTTCTATTGTGTCCAGCCCTTCTTGGTGACCGAGAGTGAATCCTTGCTCATAGCCAGTCTGTTTGCCAATATTGAAACCTTCTTCTTTACCTAAATTAAAGCCTTCTTGGTATGCTTCATCTCTTGCTTGTTGTTTAATATTTTCGAGTTCTAGCAATATTGTCGGGCTATTAATATCAAAAGAGTCCTCATTTTGATCATCGTGGCTATCTGGCTCTAATGGTGGCGCAAATTCTTCCAACTCTTCTGGCTGTTGCTGGCTGGTTAATGGTGATAATTCGCTAAGTGCCAAATCTTGGAAATGCAATGGTTTCCAACTTACACTATTAGTATGATTATACATATTCATCATCACCACTCGTTAAGATCATCTCACCAGTTTCTGCTAAGCGCCGTGCAATAACCAAAATTTTCTTCTGTTCGGTTTCGACTTGCGACAAGCGAACTGGTGGTCTGTTTTCTAAATCTTCTCGTAATATTGAGGCAGCGCGTTGTGACATATTTGCTAATAGCTTGTCGCGTAGCGTTTCTGTTGCCCCTTTCATAGCGATGATTAAGGTTTCATTATCCACCTCTTTGAGTAGACGTTGGATACTTCTATCATCGACATCAATCAGATTTTCAAATAGGAACATTTCATCAATGATTTTTTGAGCAAGCTCATTGTCATAATCTCGTAATGCATTGATAACCAATTCTTCTTGTTGTGATTTCATCAGATTGATAATTTCTGCTGCGGTGCGGATGCCACCCATGTTATTAAGTTTAATATTTTGTCCATGTAGTAAGGTTGATAATGATGTCGATAACACTTCTAATGCTGATGGCTCTACGCCACCGAAAGTTGCAATACGTAGCATGACGTCATTACGTAATTGGTCATCAAATAAATTTAAAATCTCAGCAGCCAAATCGCGATTTAAGTGAACTAAAATGGTGGCGATAATTTGTGGATGTTCTTTTTTAACTAAATCAACCGCGCGTGCAGCATCGACAAAGTTAAGCATTTTTAAACCATCAGTGGTATCTTCGATATCGGTATCTAATAGTTCATCAAGCAATCGGTTAGCTTTATCACTACCAATTGATTTTTCTAGAACTTTTCTTAAATAGCCATTGGTATCTGTATTTAATACTGCACAATCATCAAGAGTATTTTGACACTCATTAAGAATATTTTTCAGTTGTTCTTGAGTTAATTGTGGCAATCCCATCATGGCACTACTAATTTTTTGTACCTCTTTATGGTTTAAAAATTGCATTACTTTGGCTGCTAATTCTTCACCTAAAATCATTAAAATTGTCGCTGCTTTTTGCGCTTCAGTTAAATTCATTACTCGGTGTCCTTCTTGTTCATCCAACCACGTATAATCAGAGCCATTACACGAGGATCTTTCTCGACAATTTTGCGGATGTATTGCTGTTGTTGCATATTATCTTCAAAAATCTTCTGTTGCAGTTTACTGTGTGCTTTGTAATCGAGTTTATCTTCACTAGCCATTGTGCTATCAGATGATCTGTTATCAGTATTAAGATATTGTCTTTGAATTTTAATCCATATCGAGCGTAATACTTTGCGCCATGCAAACCAGATTATTAAAATGTAAATCAGATATTTAATCGCGACTTTCAGCATGTCGAAAACTTCATGTTTTTGTAAAAAGACCATGGCGGCATTTTCATCTTCAATTTGATCGGTAAATTTCAAATTAGCTACTGTTAATGAATCACCACGCAAGTCAGAAAATCCCATTGCTTGACGGGCAAGCGCTTCAATATGGGTGAGTTCCTCTTGATCTAGTTTTACCCATTTTTCAACAGCTTCCTGTTCTGAATTTTCTTCATTTGCCGATGTGATTTCATCGGCTGAAATAAATTTATAATTAACTAAAACAGCGACAGATAAACGCTTGATACGACCTTCAGGGATTTTGCTATGAATAACTTGACGATTAACTTCAAAGTTCAATGTTTTATTTGACTGTAAATGATACATTTTTTGTTTATCGTCTTTATCTTTGCTATCGCTCTCACCATCAATTGGTGCACTAGGCGTTGGTACCGGTTGATTAGATAATGCGCCCGGCACACCACCGATAATATTGCTTGATGCTAATTGGCTATTTTCAATTTGTTGCTTACTACGAATAGTTTGGTTGCTGGCATCGCTATTGGGATCATAAATTTCTGATGTTGACTCTTGCCGACTAAAATCGATATCCGCATTCACTTGTACCTTAACATTTTGTTGTCCCAAAATAGGGATAATAATTTTTTCTACTCGTTCTCGAACTAGATTTTCAATGCGTTCACTATATTCTAATTGGGCAATATTAACGTTACTGTCACGGTATCTTTCACCGGTTAATAAATTGCCTTTTTGATCAATAATCGTCACCTTATCCGCTTGTAATTCTGGAACACTACTCGAAATTAAATGAATGATGGCGTCAATTTGACCTTGCGATAAAGCTCGACCTGGTAATAAAGTTAGTGCAACAGAGGCGGAAGGGAATTTTCTTTCTCGAACAAATAAAGAGGGTTTAGGCATTGCTAAATGCACTCTGGCATCATCTACACTACTAATAATTGCAATGGTTCTCGATAGTTCGCCTTCTAATGCTCGTTGATAGTTGATTTGTTCATTAAACTGACTCATGCCAAAACTTTCTTTGTCGAGTAGTTCAAAACCAATTGCGCCACCTTTAGGCAAACCCTGCTGGGCTATTCGTAAACGAGTATGATAAATTTGATTTTGGGGAATTAAGATAGTTGTGCCAGAGGATGAAAATTTGTAGGGAATATTTAACTTATCAAGTTGGCTAATGATTTCACCGCCATCCTTATCATTCAAATTACTAAATAATACGCCATAATTATCGTCTTTAAGCCATAAGTAAGTAATACTACTAATTGCTATTACAATTACTCCTACAATAAGGAGTAGCATTTTACGATTTATTTTTAATTGATTAATAAAAGGTAACTTACTCAATATTGATTCGCCTTTGTTACCAACTGCCTGGCTATCCATATGTATCCTAACACTAAACTGACTAGATTAATTCTAGGGTTTATTATCTGTGTATTTAAAAAAATCAATAGCTAAAAAAGCATATGCTTTACCCTTTAGTTATCGCTTTTAGATTGTTATCTTTATGATAATTTACGTTATAACTTGATTAAGACGAATAACCGTGACCTTTATTATGAATAGTATTGATGCCTTTAATAGCACAACATTAACCCAACTTGATTTTTCACATAAGCAATCTATTAATCATAGTGAACAAAATTTTATGGCTGAATTAAAAATGGCATTAGATAAAATCAGTCAAACACAAATAGACGCTAGCCAGCAAGCCAAAGCATTTGAGATGGGTGAAGCCAATATCGCATTAAATGAGGTGATGGTTAGCATGCAAAAGTCTTCAGTTTCTTTACAATTTGGTATTCAAGTTCGCAATAAATTAGTCGCAGCATATCAAGAAATTATGAATATGAATGTTTAAACCTTTATCGGATGGTTACTTATCGACTAGATGATAATATTTTGGTTTAAAAAATAGTATTAATTAATCACCAATTTTTATCCTAAATTGGCTTAACCTCACTACTATTGTTATTACAACGACTATCGAGATACTCGCTATAAGATTATTTTTGAAGTTAAAAATGCTTTAGTTATTGCAAAATGAGTTAGTTACCAGTACAAGCAAAGTGTTTACATTAACGATGTAAAATTAATCAAAAAAGTTTGCGGAGTGAGGTTTTTGGCAGATAAAGATAGCTAAAAAACCCCGTTCCTCAATTATTTTTATTCTATTTTTTTGACTACTCTGTGAATAATCTAAATTAAATTGGCGATTGTTTGGTAGCTATCTATTTTGGCTTGATAATCAACCTGCTCACCAATTAATTGGCTTAATTCATTATGTCGCAGATGGATTAATTGCTTTAATTGCTCATGATAACTAAGAATATTATTGATATACATTTGAATAATATTTTGTTGTGATAATGGTATATTATCAATAGTAGTTAACCCATTTTTGAGTTGAATATCACGTGCTAACTGCTGATATTTAGTTTGCCAACTAATTAATAATTCCCAATTTTCTTGTTGTGCATTAATTAGCATTTGCTCAACAACATAATTAAGTTGCTCGTATTGTTCTAGTACTAGACTCGTATTCAATGTTGCTACATCCATAACTATGCTATCTCTCGCCAAGCTTGGGCAATATTATTAAGCAGATCAAAACAAGTTTGCAGTATTTGCGTATCATTATGTAGATTAGCGAAAACCAGTTGCTGACTGATGTATTGATATAACTGATCTAAATTTTCAGCAATTTCACCGCCTTGCTCTAAATCAAGGCAACTTTTAAGCCCATTATCAATGATATTAATAGCTTTAGAAATGGCTTTTCCTTTACCAGCAATATTACCCTTTTGTATATATAACTCAGCTAAGCGAATAGCATTTAATGCGCCATCAAATAACAAAACAATAAGCTGATGAGGTGAAGCCTGACTAACGCTGGTTTCTAAATTGACTTGTTTATAAGCTTGAGATCCCATTTTATACATTGTTATGCCTTATTTTTTCAAATTCGCCATCATTTCAAATTGGGTGGTAAGATAATTACTCATACCATTTAATTCATTGATTAAGATATCTAGTTTTGTGAATTGTACCCGATAACGCTCGATAGTTTGGTCAATAGAGTTATTAACTTGGTCATAGCGTTTATCTAATGATTTTAAGGTAGAATTTAAACCGTTAGTTGCCGTATCAATCATGCCGTCGCTATCAATAAAGCTACTTACTTTGGCAAAGACTTCGTTGGCAATGCCAGTTGTTTCACCATCACCGGTAAATAAAATGGCGACTGCTTCACTGTTTTCTTTAAGGGCTTTTTCTAATTCGTTTTCTTTAATTACCAGCTTGCCATTACTATCCATATTGATACCAATTTGTGCTAATACCGATAATTCTCCTGTTTGACCTTTAGAAAATATAGAGCGAATACTTTGATCAATATTACGTAGTGTTGAATCACCAATCAGTGGGCCATTACTATTATTTAATTCATCTGAATTGGCATCACCAGCGGTAAATTGCGTTAAACTTGATATGGTTGATTGTAATTGATTAAAGGCATCAACCCACTCTTTAAGGGCTTCTTGAGCTTTGTCATTGTCAGCGCTGATGGTTAAATTTTGCGCTGTTGTAGTGACTGCTTTTAATGTGATATCGACACCAGGAATAACCTCTTTAACGGTATTTGATGAGCTATTAATCGTTATACCATTAAAGCTAAATTTAGCATCTTGCGCTTTAGCTACTTCACTCATAGCTGATGAATCAGCTTGATTAGCATTAAAACCAATTAGTGAATTAAGTTTATCATCATCGGATGAAATAGAGGTAATGGCTTGTTGTTCACCGGTTTCTTTTGATGTGATAACCAGTTGATAGCTATCAGTTCCAGAACGGACAATAGTGGCATTTACCGTTGTGTCACTGGTTGAACCATCTTCATTAATCACCTTAGCTTGATTGATTGCATTGGCAATTGATTCGAGCGATGTATCATCTTTGCCTAACGTGATGTTTAATTTTTGGCCATTAGCTTGTTCTATTGTGAGGGTACGGGTTTCATTATCATTACCTAACGTTGATGTTTTATCATTTATAGCATTCGTGGCAACACTATGTGCAGTGGCAAGTTGTTCGACGCTAACTGCATAATTACCTAATTGGGCCTTGCTATTTACATTAGTGGTAAAATAGTTGTCATTACCAGATGCAAAACGCGCTTGAAACAGCTCTTTTTTTTGCAGTTTTGCTGTTGCGCTGTTGAATGTTGATAATGCACTTTTTAATTTACCAAAACCGCTTATTTTATTATTAACTGCTTTTTGTTGGGCTTTTATCGGTGTAAGACGATTTTTCTCAACGGCTTCTAATTGATCTAATACTTCATTTAAATCAATACCAGAACCAATTCCTAATATACTCATTGCCATGATTGATTATCCTAATATAAATTCTTTCATCCCTTGTTTTATCGACCAATACCGTAAAAAGTTTAGCTGTTTTTAGTTTTTTATCTTTACTAATAAATAAGTCGGTTTTGGCAATGAGAATATTGATAATCAGTTTTATCTATTAAAAAATGAGTTAGTTATCTCAATCAATAGTGTTGTTAGCTGTCCTTTATGTTGCCTAACATTAAAATTGTGTAGTGAAACTTCCAATATCATTACTATTGATTGATTAGAAAATATATTGCTATGAATTAAACGGGGACAAACTTAAGTTTTGTTGCCACAAATTAAGGCTATCAACCAGTCGATTCAGCGATACATAACTTCAATTACTACACATATAAACATCTATGATGCCCTTTAATCATGTTCATCAAACGACTTAGTTATTCAGCTTTATTTAATACCAACAAATAAAAATTCAAAAAAATATTAAAGTTTCTTTTTTTAATACCGATAACTAAACCATCAGCATATATATTGAATTATTTTTCAATATCTCGTTGATCTAACTAATCATATTAAAGGAGATAAAAATGGCACAAGTAATTAATACTAATACTATGTCTTTAATGGCAAGAAACAACCTTAATCATTCTCAAAGCGTGCTTGGAACTGCAATTGAGCGTCTATCATCTGGTATGCGTATCAACAGTGCTAAAGACGATGCCGCTGGTCAAGCAATCGCTAACCGTTTTTCTTCTAGTATTCGTGGTTTAACTCAAGCTGCACGTAATGCCAATGACGGTATTTCAATTGCACAAACTACAGAAGGTGCGTTAAACGAAATCAATAATAACGTACAACGTATTCGTGAATTAACTGTTCAAGCAGCAAACGGTACTAACTCTGAAAGCGATCTTGTATCAATCCAAAATGAAATCGATCAACGTTTACAAGAGATCGACCGTGTATCAGCACAAACTGACTTCAATGGTACTAAAGTATTATCAGAAGACAAAACCCTTAACATTCAAGTTGGTGCAAATGATGGTGAAATCATTGCTATCAATTTAAAACAAATTGACAGCGACAAATTAGGTTTAGCTAGTTTTAATGTATCAGATGCGCCAACCGCAGATCCATTAAAAACAATTGATGCGGCATTATCAAAAATTGATGAATTACGTGGTGAGCTTGGTGCGGTACAAAATCGTTTTGAGTCAACTGTAACTAACATCAACAATACTGTAAATAACTTAAGTTCAGCACGTAGCCGTATTGAAGATGCAGATTATGCTGAAGAAGTATCAAATATGACTCGTGGTCAAATCTTACAACAAGCAGGTACTTCAGTATTAGCACAAGCTAACCAAGTACCACAATCAGTATTGTCTTTATTACAATAAAACAATACAAGTACATAACTAGAATTTCGGTCACTCTAATTTTGTACGATAACAATAGTGGTATTTTTTAATACCACTATTGTTAATAATGTTAATTACCTATTTTTTAATATCTTATTCTTGCCATTAATTCAATCAATTATCGTCATAATAATCATTAGCATTTTTTTACATTGGTTCAGAAAAATGAGTGATAGCCTGTATAACTCTCAAGGTGTAGTGAATCAAATCGATTGGCAACAATATCTATATTTAGTTCGTAATGAAGCGTTGAAATTAGCTGTTCGATTGCCAACAACGATTGAACTTGATGACTTACTGCAAGTTGGTTATATAGGTTTATTAGAGTCTATAAAACGCTATGATGCATCTCAAGGTTATACTTTTACTACCTTTGCTACTCCGAGAATAAAAGGGGCTATGCTAGATGAATTGCGTAGTCGAGATTGGTTACCACGGCAAACACGGAAAAAAATTAAAGATGTCACTAATGCTATTAATGAATTAGAACAAAAATTAGGCATACCTCCCAATGATCAGCAGATTGCTGCTCATCTGCAATTATCTCTGACTGAATATCACAAAGTATTATTAGATTCAAATTATAGCCAAATCTGTTCTTATGATGAGATTCACAAAAAACTCGGCGATAATTTGGATGCGTTAATTGAGCCTGACGCCGATAACAATCCTTTCGCTTCCATTATTAATGATGAAATTCGCAATATTATTGTTCAACAAATTGGTAACTTACCAGAAAAAGAAAAAATGGTTTTAGCTCTCTATTATCAAGAAGAATTAAATTTAAAAGAGATTGGAAAAGTGTTGGATATTAGCGAATCTCGAGTAAGTCAATTACATAGCCAAGCAATTAAACGAATACAAAGTAAAATTGTTTTATAAAAAAAAGAATTAAAACAGTAAAACATGGAAAAATAAATCGAAAATAAATTGAAATGATTTTTTTATTGACCTTTCGAGTTTAAAAATGTAACTTTAAGTTTAAAAAAGTAGTGTTAGTTGTATTTTATTAATTTTGCGTTTTTTTATGCGAGCGCAAGCAGATATGGATTGTGGTGGTTAAATTGGGAAATATACAAGATGACGATATTTTGAAATGTATTCATCATTTAAATCTTTCAACGCTTTTATTAAGTCAAAAGATGCTTGAAAAAGATAAAGTGATGGCGATGTATCGATTAGGAATTGATGAAAAAACAGCTGATATCTTGAGTAATTTAAGTGCTTCTCAAATGTTGGTTCTATCTGAAACCAATCAATTAACATTTCAATTTAGATTTAAAAATTCGGCAATGATGGAAAAATTAACTGAGGAATCTCGCGTTAGTGATATAAAGCAGATGCATACAGGGATCCTTCTATCAAGCTTACTTTTAGATTCAATTAATAAGTAGGTAGATGATAAAGATGAGTAGCACAAGTATTATTCAAAAGTATAAAGAAGTTCAATTAGCTATTCGATTAATTTCACTCGGCGCTAGAATCCAAATGTTAGAAAGTGAAACCAATTTAAGCCGTGGTAAATTAATTAAATTATATAAAGAAATTCAAGGATGTCCTCCTCCTAAAGGTTTACTTCCCTTTTCAACTACGTGGTTTATGACTTGGGAGCCCAATATTCACTCAAGTATGTTTTATAATGCTTACCATTTTTTAGTTAAAAATGGCATTAAACCTGGTGTTCAGGCCATTTTAAAAGCCTATCAACTCTATTTAGAACAGTGTTCCTTTCCTCAAGATGAAGAGCCTATTTTAGGATTAACCCGAGCATGGATTTTAGTTAAATTTGTTGAAAGTAATGTTATGCAGCAGTCAAGTTGCAAGGAGTGCAAAGGGCGATTTATTACCCATGCTTATCAACCGCATAATAGCTTTGTGTGCAGTTTATGCCAGCCACCATCAAGAGCAGAAAAAAATAATAAAACACATAAAGAGAGTCATGCCAAATGTTTACAAGTTTTATCAATACCAAATGCATTTAATTTAGTCACAGCAAATCAGGTAACAATTTAAGTAAACATTAAGCTGTAAAACAGAGTTAGTTATATTTTATGGAGATAAAGGAAAGCCAATGCTAATAATTATAGGATATATTGTGGTTATCGCTTCAGCCTTAGTCGGCTATGTGCTAAGTGGCGGGTATTTGGCGGTACTTTTTCAGCCATTAGAGTTTCTCATTATTGGTGGGACAGCTATTGGTGCTTTCATTGTCAGTAATGAAAAGAAAGTTATCAAAGCGACACTTAAATCGCTAGGTAATTTATTTAAAACCTCAAAATATAATAAAACACTTTATTTAACATTAATTAATTTAATGTACACCATATTAACTAAAGTGCGTCAAAGTGGTGGCTTATCGATTGAAGAAGATATCGATAATCCCAAGGAGAGTGAGTTATTTAAAAAATACCCACTTATTTTAGCCAATCCGCAAGTTTGTGATTTTATCACTGATTATTTACGTTTGATGATCAGTGGCAATATGGAAGTATATGAAATCGAAGCACTAATGAATGAGGAAATAGAAACCTATACTCATGAACTTGAAAAACCAGCTGATGCTATTGCTAGCGTCGGTGATGGTTTACCCGCTTTTGGTATTGTGGCAGCAGTTATGGGGGTTATTAACACCTTAGCACAAGCTGACCGACCAGCTAGCGAATTGGGTGAGCTTATTGCCCATGCTATGGTTGGTACCTTTTTAGGTATTTTACTTGCTTATGGTTTTGTGTCGCCTTTAGCAGCCTTATTAAGGCAAAAAAATGCCGATACAGTAAAAATTTTAGAATGTACTAAAGTGATTCTTATTGCCAGTATGCATGATTATGCTCCGCAAATTTGTATTGAGTTTGGTCGCAAAACAATTTTTTCCCACGAACGGCCATCTTTCTTTGAATTAGAAAAATATATTCAAGAAGTGAAAGATAAAAACGCTAACCCAACAGAAAATAATGAATAATGAAAAAGAAGTCAGTAAGAATAATTATTTCTAAAAAGAAATCCGGTCATGGCGGTGGCCATCATGGTGGATCATGGAAGATTGCTTATGCTGACTTTATGACGGCGATGATGGCGCTATTTCTCGTCATGTGGTTAATTGCTAAGTCCAGTCCACAAGAGTTACAAGGCATTGCTGAATACTTTAGAACACCATTGATATTAGGTCAAAATGGTGGCAAAAATATCAGTGATAGTGAAAGTCCGATACCGGGTGGTGGCGATGATGTATCTAAAAATGTAGGTGAAGATAAAAATACCATATTGAATGTCGAGTCTGATTTGAATCAAGATGAAAAAAAGCAATTAATTGATACAGCGAATAAAATATATGAAGTATTTGAACTTGATCCTCGATTGCAGAAATTAGCCGCTAATCTTATTGTTGAACTAACTGAAATGGGGCTAAGAATTCAGATTTTAGCCACCGATGATAAACCGATGTTTGATGTTGGTAGTGCGGTTATTCATCCTAATATGCAAGAAATTTTGTATGCTTTAGCACCAATCATAAATTCGTTACCTAATAAAATGACGTTATCTGGTCATACTGATGAGCGTCAGTATATAACCGGCGATCGTGGTTATAGTAACTGGGAGTTATCCGCAGATAGAGCAAACTCATCAAGAAGAGAGTTGATAGCTGGTGGATTAGATTCCAATAAAATCATTCGTATTATTGGTTTAGCCGATACGGTGGGATTAAATAACCCAAATTACAGCAAAGATGCCAATCGTCGTATTAGTATTTTAATTTTGAACAAATCAGCACAGCAGTATATTGAAGATGAAAATACCATGACTGGCATCGATTTTTTAAAACAGGCCAAACAAATTAAATCAGAATAATATCAACATAAATACTCAGATTAAGCTGGTTAAAAAATTAAAATCAAAAAAAATCCATTTTTATCTAAAAATAACTAAAGTTTTTAAATTGTAGGCCGATATAAATAATAACACTTTAGTTTAATAATTTTATTATTAACTGAGATTATATTTAGGAGCCTTTATGTCAAATTCATTGATGAATACCGGTATTAGTGGATTAAATACAGCACAAAATATGCTTAATGTGATTAGCAATAATATTAGTAATGCACATACAGTTGGTTATAATCGCCAGCAGCAAATTTTGCGTCAAGCAAACGGCACTAAGTATAATTTTGGCTTTGTAGGTAATGGTGTTGCGGTATCATCAGTTAACCGCGCATATAACAGTTTTGTGGTTGGTCAATTACGCCAATCACAATCGCAAAATGGTTCGATAAAAGCCTATTACAATGAATTATCAAAAGTCGATAATTTACTAGCTGAAAACGAAAACAGTATTTCCTCACAATTAAATAATCTGTTTGCTAGCTTAAATAAGCTCTCTTCCAATGCGGGTGATGCAGCAACGAAACAGACAGTGATTAGTGATCTTACCTCTTTAGTCAGCCAGTTCAATAAAACGGAATTGAATTTAAAAAATCAGATTGCCAATATCAATACTGAACTGACAAATAACATAGATAAAGTTAATACTTATACCCAACAAATTGCCGATCTCAATCAAAAAATTGCCAAATTACAGGCTGTCAGTGGTGGTCATGAACCTAATTCTTTACTAGATGAACGAGATCAATTGGTAACTGAATTAAGCGAACTGATTGGTATAACTGTTAGCGAGCAAAATGGCCAATATAATATTTCGCTTAGCAATGGTTTAAGCTTAGTACAAGGCGCATCGACAAATCAGTTAGCGGTGCAGCCTTCGGCCTCTGATCCTGCCTTAAATACGATTATTTACACCCATAATTCTGGTGCGACACAAGAACTGACAAGTCAAAATATCGCATCAGGCCGATTAAATGGATTATTAGCTTTTCGTGATGGACCACTCCTTGAAGCTCGCAATCAATTAGGGTTGCTGGCGTTAAATTTAGCTGAGCGCTTTAATGAAGTTCATACGTCTGGCGTTGATATTAATGGCGATCCTGGCGAAAAACTATTTGATTATCATAAACCGACTAGTATTGCTAATAGCCAAAATCAAGGTAATGCTACCGTTAAAATGGATTATAACTCAGTAACTGAAGTCAAAGCTTCTGATTATAAAATAGAGTTCAATGGCAACGATTGGGTAGTAACCAGATTATCTGATAATCAACAAATTACCCCACAAGTTACCGATGGTAAGTTAGTTTTTGACGGCTTATCGATTGAAATTACTGGCAATGCTGTTGCTGGTGATAGCTTTTTACTTAAACCTGTTGCCGATGTAGCCTCATCATTACAGTTACTGGTTAAAGATGTAAATAAACTCGCTACCGGTATTAACGATGATGAAAATGGTAGTGGTGATAATCGAAATGTGGCAAAACTACTTGATATACAAAATGAAAAACTAGTTAATGGTACTAAAACCTTAAATAGTGCGTATACATCATTAGTTAGTTATATAGGTAGTGAGACGCAGACAGCTAAAATTTCAGCGCAATCGAGTCAAAATATCACTCAAGAAATTTATGAGCAGAATCAATCTATCTCTGGTGTGAATATCGAAGAAGAATATATTTCTATGCAAGTTTATATGCAATATTACCAAGCAAATGCCAAAGTTATTGATGCGGCAACGACAATATTTGATACCATTTTAGGTTTGGCCAAATAATAAAAGGATTTAAACATGCGACTTAGTACTCATTCAATGTATCAAAAAAATCTAAATAGTATTTTAAATACCAATACCAAGTGGCAAAAGTCAGGATTACATTTGGCAACTGGCAAGAAAATATTATCACCTTCAGATGATCCAATGGGTGCTTCACAAACATTAATTTTAAAGCAAGCTCAATCAAGAAATAACCAATTTCAAGCAGCACGAGATAGTGTTGATAAATCATTAAGTCGGCAAGATACAGTATTAAAAGAAGCGAATACTGTGATTCAATCAATCCAAGAAACTTTAGTTTATGCCGGTAATGAGACGTTAAATGATGAAAACAGACAAGATTTAGCTAATAAGCTACAAGGATTAAAAGATCAGTTAATTTCGTTAGCCAATGCTAAAGATACCAATGGTAATTATCTGTTTGCTGGTAATAAAAATGATACCCCTCCTTTTGTGGTTGATGAAAGCGGTAAAGTGAATTATGTCGGTGGTTCAACCACGATTAATGTTTTCATCGATGATACCCGTGAAGTATCGCTAAGTTTTACTGGCCAACAGATTTTTATGACAGGCGCCAATACAGAAGTAGAAAGTGATGTCTTTGCGAGTATCGATTATGCCATAGCGGCATTGCAAATTGGTTTAGATGATAATGATCCTGAAGCTATTGAACAGTTTCGATTAGGTTTATCTAAAGCCAGTCAAGGTGTTGATAACTCATTTGAAAACATCTCGACTGTTAGAGCTGCAGGCGGAAATGTATTGGCTGAAGTCGAAAGATTAACCGCACTGGGTAAAACCTTAGATATTGATTTTGAAACGCAAATTAGTCAAATTGAAGATGTTGATTGGTATGAAGCGATTTCAGATTATGTGATGCTACAAGCAAATTTACAAGCAGCACAATATACATTTATGAACATGCAAAACATGTCATTATTTCAAATGAAATAATCTATTATTAATTTTTACACATCCTAAACATGACTATTCATCTAACAAACAGGGGGTTACAACCTCCTGATTATCAAATTTCTTACTATTATCATTTTATTATCATACTGTTTTTTATATTGCTATGCTGATGACCAGCTATTTGCCAAAGGGTGAGAAACGTGATTATAGGTGATCTCGATATGTTCAACTAACGCATTATTAGTTATTTATTGACTATAGCGCAGAGTTTGGTCTACTTTTTGGCTGTGATAATAATGTAATTTATTTAACAGCTATATTTATTTAAGCACTATTTAAAGGCAATTTGTCTAAATCCAGATATTGATTTTTGCGGTGTATTTTTGGCAATTTTCTCGATTCGACCAATAATTTGGATCAGTTTCTCGCTATAGTTAGGATCAGTTGCATAGTGTGCGTCTTGTAGTGCTTTGGCTGCTGTTCTAGCATCGGGAGCATTAACAACTGCACGATAACGTGGGCTTTTGGTTAATAAATTAAGGTAATCAGTTAATGCATGTTGTTTACTGTTGTACACCCTAAATTCATCTTTAATTTTAACCATATTGTTATTTAGGAATTCTTGAGTCGTTAACCGAGTTGAATCACCTTGCCATGATGAGGTTGCTTTTATACCGAAATAGTTATAGCTCGGCTTATTATCAGCCGTTTTTATCTGTTTTTTACCCCAACCAGTTTCTAAAGCTGCTTGAGCAATAATGACTTCATAAGGAATGCCAGATATTTTCGATGCCTGCTTTGCTGGTTCAAACCATTCGACGACAAATTGGCTAATATGGTCTTTATCAACTTCGTTGAGCGATGTTGGCAAGCTTGATTTATTAACATTTGCTTTGGTTAAATTGTTGGCTTTATGCTGTTGATAAAGCATTTGTCCTAATGCTGCTGGCGATAAATTGGATGAGTTATCACTAAATAAAGATTGTGCCAATCGCATATTGGTTTGATTATTATTCGCTTGAGCTTGTGAATGAATATTAAGCGTAGAATGAGGCTGATTAGTTAATTGTTTAACAATAACATTAGATAACCCTAAACCTTTGCCTGCCGCTTGTTGAGCAATTTGTTGATCAAACATAGAGGTAAATAATTGCATTGCTGATTGATTAAATAAACCGCCATTGGGTACCGCTTTGCGCATAGATTGCATCATCATATTTACAAATAGTGTCTCAAACTGATCAGCAACTTGTTTTATGCTGTCAGTTGATCCACTAACGGCATTACGTTTTAATTGATTAATGCTAGAAAAATCATAAGCAAAACGATTCATGGACTGATTTATTAGGTTTTTCATTTCAATAGTTCTGCTTTAAATAGTTTCCAATGCGGCATGCAAACAACCTGCGGTTTTTAATGCTTCTAGTATCGACATTAATTCTGTAGGATTGGCACCTAATAAGTTAAGTGAATGAATAACTCGATTTAGATCGACACCAGACGCTAAATTCTGCAGTGCACCACCATCTTGTTCGACAGTGACCTCATCATCTGGAACTACTGTTGTGTTGCCACCGGCGAGTGGTGTATTGGGTTGGCTAACTTTCAATTTGTTATTTACCACCACGGATAAATTACCATGCGCAACGGCACAATTGTCTAATTGTACTTTTTGATTCATGACCACGACACCAGTACGTGTATTAATCACCACTTTAGCGGAAATAGGGCTAGCACTAATTTGGAGATTTTGAATTTTAGATAATAATTTAACTCTTGCTTGACTGTCTTGTGGCATAGTCAATTTTACGGTCATGCCATCTAAAGCAATGGCGATATTTTTTTGCACTTTGTTAATAGCATCAGCAATTTTTGTAGCCACAGTAAAATCAAAATAGTTAAGATGTAAATGAATAGTGCTGTTTTCATCTAAGCGTGTAACTAATTCTCTTTCGATGGTTGCACCGCTAGGAATGGTGGCACCAGCCATTTGGTTAACCGTTACACTACTGCTTCTACTGCTTGCCCCCATACCACCAACAAAAAGATTACCTTGTGCAATCGCATAAACTTGGTTATCGGCGCCTTTTAATGGTGTCATAATCAATGTACCACCACGCAGGCTTTTGGCGTTGCCTAATGACGAAACAACCACATCAATTTGTTGGCCAACACGCGCATAAGACGGTAATTTAGCCGTGACCATTACCGCTGCCACATTTTTTAACTGCATGTTGCTTCCTGATGGCACGGTAATACCTAATTGTGAGAGCATATTGGTGATACTTTGTATCGTAAATGGTGTCTGTGAAGTTTGGTCACCGGTACCGTCAAGCCCTACCACGATACCATAGCCGACTAAGGCATTTTCGCGAACGCTTTGTATTGTCACCAAATCTCTTATTCGCTCGGCATAACTAGAAGGGACAACCACTATTAGCAAAACAAAACAGATAAAAGTACGTAATTTATTTAGCATAATGATACTCATTAAAATGGCGAAAGATTAAAAAACAGGCGCTGTAACCAACCCATTGTTTGTGCTTCATCGATGTAGCCATTACCTACATATTCAATACGAGCATCAGCGACCTGAGTTGATATAACGGTATTACTACCACTTATTGTCCGAGGGTTAACAACACCTGAAAATCGAATAAATTCTGTGCCCTGATTTATTGCAATTTGTTTTTCACCAATCACTTTTAAATTACCATTAATCATGACATCTTGAACGGTGACGGTAATGGTACCGCTAAAGGTATTTTTAGCATTGGCACCACCAGAACCCTTAAAATCATTGCTACCTGAGATATCGGTATCCACTTTACCACGACCAACTAGCCCATCTAAAAAGTGCGGTACGGTTTTTACCCCTAAATTGACCCCACCATTACGGCCGGCATTAATGGATGAACTTTTACTTGCGCTAACGTTTTCTTGTAAAACAATAGTTAATACATCACCAATATTGCGTGGTCGACGATCTTCAAACATCGGTTGATAACCAAAACTACTTGGTTGTGAGGCTTGATAAATGGAACCACTGCTGTTCACAATTTCTGGCATTTTTGGAACAATACTGGTATCGCCTTCAACTAATGCTTTTTTAGGTAATTGACTACAACCAACTAACGACAAAGTTATTAAAATATAAAGATATCTCATTACCGCTATCATTTTGTTAGATTTATAATTGATTTAAACGTTGCAACATTTGGTCAGATGCCGATATTGCTTTACTATTAATTTCGTAAGCACGTTGTACTTGAATCATATTAACCAGCTCTTCGGCCACATTTACATTTGACGTTTCAATATAACCTTGGTATAGCAATCCAGCACCATTGAGCCCCGGTGTATTTTCAGTTGGTGCACCAGAACTTTCGGTTTCTAGATATAGATTTTCACCAACGCTTTCTAATCCGGTGTCATTGATAAAAGTGTGTAATGTTAATTGACCAACTTGTACTTGAGTTGATTGATTAGCTAAGGTGACATTGACGATGCCATCACGTGCTACGGTCATTTTTATAGCATTGGATGGAATGTTAATTGTTGGTTGAATTTCATAACCGGCAGCTGTTACTAACTGACCATTTTGATTAACTTGAAAAGCGCCACTGCGGGTATAGGCTTGCGTTCCATCAGGCATAAGAACTTGGAAAAATCCTTGTCCATTAATGGCAATATCACTACTGTTATCGGTTAATTCTAAATTACCTTGGCTATGAATTCGTTCGGTTGCAACTGGTCTTACACCGGTACCAATTTGTAATCCTGAAGGTAATGTTGTTTGTTCTGAAGATTGCGCTCCTGGTTGGCGAACTGTTTGGTATAACAGATCTTCAAAAACGGCGCGTTGGCGTTTAAAACCCCCTGTACTAACGTTGGCTAAATTATTGGAAATAATATCCATATTCATTTGTTGCGCAGTTAAACCGGTTTTTGCAATCCATAATGATTTAATCATTGCTGTTTCCTATTTTAGTTAAGTTAACGATAATATTTGGTTGGCTTTTTGGGCATTTTCGTCGGCAGTGGTAATTTGTTTCATCTGCATTTCAAATTGACGAGAATGGCTAATTAGATTCACCATTGCCGTTACCGGATTAACATTACTGCCTTCGAGTACTCCGGACATCAATTTTGCATTAGGGTTATCTTGTAACACGGCACCACGATTATTTATGGTTGCCTCAGTGGCATGGAAAAATCCATCATCACCACGTACCAATTCATTGCGTTCAAGGTGAACTTTTTTTATTTTTCCTACTTGGGCAATGGTGGTGCGTTTATCGCCAGCACCTAAAGCTGATAAAGTCCCATCAGTACTGACACTAACTTGTGAACGCTGAGGTACTGTTAATACGCCATTATCACCAAGTAACGGAAAGCCTTGAATGTTAAGTGTGCCGTTTTCATCGATTTGAATCGCACCATTACGGGTATATCCTTCACTGCCATCAGCTAACTGTACTGCTAGCCAATCGTCTTGGGATAAAGCAACATCTAAATTGCGTCCAGTGTAATTAAAGGCACCGATTGTTGAATCATAGGTTGGCGTAGTTGCCGTTACCATAGTTCTTGTCGGCATACTACTACCGACAATGGGAACGGCTTTCATTGCTGTTAATTGCGCCCGAAAGCCAACTGTCGATACATTAGCTAAATTATGACTAGTTATGGACTGTTGATTTAATGTTTGGCTTGCGCCAGACATAGCAGTATAAATAACGCGATCCATAAATACTCCTTAAATTATCTTAAATTAACCAATGTATTAAGAATTTGATCCTGAGTTTTGATGGTTTGTGAATTAGATTGATAATTACGTTGGGCAACAATCATATTGACTAACTCTTGGCTCATATCGACATTGGATGATTCAACTGCACCACTGGTTAGTAAACCAAAAGTACCAGTATTAGCTGAGCCTAATACTTCACCACCTGATTTAAGAGTCGCCCGCCAGTTATTGTTACCGGCTGATTCTAGGCCATTAACATTGGCAAAATCAGCCATGGCAATTTGACCTAACAACATCGTTTGTTGGTTAGAATAGACGCCATAAATTGAGCCATCATCACTGATACTATAGCCAACCAGATCACCAGCAGCATAACCATCAACGACAGGGGTTTTAATGCTACCGACTTCTTTACCCATATTTTGTTGAGTACTGTTTGCTAATGACAGCGTGAAGCTATTGTCGGCTGAACCATTAAGCCCATTAATATTAATCGTCATTTCTGGATCACTAATTAATTTGCCTGATGAATCAAACTCCATTTGCCCTAATGCTTGTAGGCTTGCGTTAGGATCACTACTATCAAGATAATGAACATCCCATTGATTATCAGCCGTTTTAACATAAAAAAGCTGAACATTACGTTGATTACCTAAAGAATCATAAGTGGTGATCGTGGTTGAATAATTAAAGGTATCAGCATCGGTGGCATTAATTGGTTGTTTTTCAGGTACTTTGCTATTTGAATTTAAATTTGTTTGCAAAGAGGCTTTATTGGTTGCTGATGCATTTAACATCTCTTGTGAAATCTTTAATGGGCCTGGTGCTGAACCTTGTTGGATCTGTGGTGGTGTGCCTGAGGCAAGATAACCGGTTAATTGAAAACCATCGGCTGAGATAATATTGCGATCAGCGTCTAATTGAAACTGGCCATTACGGGTATAATAGATTTGACCACTACTATCAACTAAGCGGAAAAAGCCATTACCAGAGATAGCAACATCTAGACTATTATTGGTTGACGTTGTGGTGCCATCATTAAAATTTTGCATAACCGCAGCCACTTTGACGCCCATTCCTACTTTTGAACCAGCATAAATATCGGCAAATGAAATGCTAGCACTTTTAAAGCCAACTGTTGCAGAATTGGCAATATTATTACCAATAACATCTAATTGTTTTGATGCGGCATTCATACCACTAATTGCTTGAGAAAATCCCATATTAACTTATTCCCCTTTAAAGAATTTGACGTACTTCGTCAATACTAATTGAACCAAGTATCCCTAAATCAAGTAATACTTTATTATTAACTTTGCTATTAATTACGCCGTATACAACCGAGTAAGATAGTGGTGTGGACGATACTTTTTGCCCGTCATAAGTGGCATTAACCGAAAACGTATAACTACCATCTGGCGCCAGTGTTCCATCATTCAGTTCCCCATCCCAAGTAAAAGAGCTAACTCCAGCAGGAATCGAACCTAAATCGACCTCACGTACAACATTGCCATTTTCATCTTTGATGGTAATGACCACTGACTCAGCATCACGCATAAGTTCAAAGCCAAATGGTGTGGTAATAGTTTCTTTTTCACTTTCCGAACCTTCCACTTCTGATGTAGCGACTAAAATTTTATTACCTGGAACCATGACACCTTTACCAATCATGTTGCTGGCATTGACTGATAAGCTATCGTCAATTTGGCCTGAAACCATACCTAATGTGGTATTCAGTCGTTCGATACCCGCTAACGTATTGATTTGAGCTAATTGCGAGGTTAACTGACTGTTATCCATTGGATTGGTAGGATCTTGATTTTTCATTTGGGCAATAAGTAATGTTAAGAAATTATCTTGTAGTTCCTGACTAGAGTTACCATCAGACGTACCTTTCTTTAGCGCTTGTGGACTGGCCATATTAGTTGATTCTGAAACTGCTACATTTGAGATACCCATCAATTACGCCCTTTTATTGTCCTAGAGTCAGTGTTTTTAGCATTAAACTTTTTGCGGTGTTAATCACTTCTACATTTGCTTGGTAGCTACGAGATGCAGAAATGGTATTAACCATCTCTGCTACTACATCAACGTTAGGTTTTTGAATGTAGCCTTGTTCGTCAGCCAAAGGATGATTAGGTTCATAAACTAAATTCATTGGCGCAGGATCTTCAATAACTTGTGCTACTTTTACTCCTGCAACACTATTGGAATAACCATTGTCATCGACTTGAAAGATAACTTGTTTGGCTCGATAAGCTTGACCAGAAGTACTGGTAACACTATCCGCATTAGCTAAATTACTGGCACTGACATTCATTCGTTGTGTTTGTGCCATTAAGGCTGAACCAGAAACCGAAAAAATAGAGAAGCTCATGATGATTATCCTTGCTGTAATACCGAAATGACATTTTTAAACTGTTCACCTAAAAAGGTTAAATTACTTTGATAGTGGATACTGTTATCCATAAAAGCAGTTCGTTCTTGCTCCATCTCAACAGTGTTGCCATCAGCAGATGATTGATAAGGAATACGATAAAGAAGATTATAATTAGTGAAATCAGCGCTAGTTATTTGAATATGTTTTGCAGAAGTAATATTTAGTTTTATATTATTGTGGGTCGATTGATTATTGATGGCTCTGTTTAATTCAGTATTAAAATCAATGTCCCTCGCTTGGTAATTAGGCGTATCACTATTAGCAATATTGGTTGCAAGTATATTTTGACGTTTTTCACGAACATTGAGTGCTTGTTGGTGAAAATTAACGAAAGTATCTAATTTATTTAGCATAAAATCATCTCATCCTGATAGATAAAAAGAATTTTAAGCAAATCAAAAAAAAATCATCGTATAAATAACGATAAAAATTGCCCTTATTTCAACATTCGATAGGTGAGCTTATAAAGTACAATTTAGTTATCAATAATTATATGAACCCCGACAAATATGCCTCAGATTATTAGATTGTTGTTTCTTTTTTGTATGTTAGGTAGTTCAAAAATAGTTTGTGCCACTGCACTTGAAAAACAAATTAGTGATCTGATCCATCAACAATTTATTGATGTGAATGTTGATAAAGTTGTCATTAATTATCCAACTGCAAAACCGCAATTAAGTTGTGACTCACCAACATTGGCAATATTGAATAAAAATAAACAATGGGGCAATTTAACGATTACCGCCAGATGCGAAAATATCACTAAATATATCCAGATATACGTGGCTGTGAGTGGCCACTATGTTATTGCTAAACAAGCCATTAGTGCAGGAACATTAATTACTGAACAACTGGTAAAAATGCAGTCTGGTCAGCTAGATAAATTACCAACAACAGTAATTTTAAATCAATCTGAAGTTATCAATCATCTTGCTTTACGTAATATTAATGATGGTGAAGTAATAAAAAATTCAATGCTGCAGAAAAACTGGCATGTTAAGGTCGGTCAAACTGTAAAGGTCATTATTAATGGCGAAGGTTACTCAATTGCAACGCATGGCAAGACATTAAGTAATGGGGCATTGGGAGAATCGATTAATATTAAACTTAATACGGGTAATGTTGTTGAAGGGGTTGTTAGTGAAAAAGCTATCACTATTATCAATAAATAAAATTAATGATTTTTTGATTTTTGCCGATAATTAGACTAAACCAACCCTATAAACCTTGACTTGAATTAAAGGAATTTTATGAGTATAGATGCAACAAAATTGGTTACAGCAGTATCGGGATTGCTAAATCGTGATTTAATAAATGGACAAAATAAAGAAACTAAAGCATCTGTGCAAACGTCAAATAGCTTAAATTTGAATAGCAATGTCAAATTGAGCCAAAACACTATCGCATTATTACATTCGACAGAAAATGATATTGATATTAGTAAAATTGAGAAAATAAAACAGGCCATTACTAATGGTAACTTAGTCATCAATCCAAATAAAATTGCAGACGAAATTATTAAGCAAACTCTTGAAGAGATTGAAAGCTAATTAATTTTTGAAGGAATATCATGATGTTAGAGTTAGATAACATTTTTCATAATGTAACAGTCATGTTGCAATCACTTTCAGATATTCTAGAGTCTGAACAGCAAATCCTAATTGGGACTAATACAATTAGCCAATTAAATGACGTTATAAATCAAAAAAGCCAATTACTTATCGAGTTAAAGTTACTTGATGAAAAACGGTTAAAAGTAAGTGCACGCTATAATATCCAATCACCTTATAGTGAAAACCCTGAGCTAGCGTTGAAATGGCAAGCCATCACGAATACCACTCAGCGATTAGCTCAAATCAATAGGGATAACGGTATACTTATTCAAAATCGTATGAATATGACACAACAATCGATTGATTATTTGAAAAGTATTAATAACCCCGCGGTTTACACTTATCACGGTTATCAACAGCCTGAAACGATTTCATCTAAACGTGCTAAAGTTTAATCATTTTAATGCTATTTAAAGCTAAACGAGCTAAATAACCAGTAATTTGGGGTCTTATTAAGCCAATAACTTTAATCAGTTGCGTTCATACTGTGCTATCAAAGTAAAGTGTAATTAGACAGTAAAATTGGTTTAACTGATATATGGCTGATGATAGTGATCTAGATAAAAGTGAACAACCCACCGATAGTAAATTAAAAAAGGCTAAGGAAAAGGGGCAAATTCCTCGATCTCGTGAGTTAACATCGCTAATGATATTGTTAGTTGGCATTATGTTATTTTGGATAATGGGAACACATTTTGTCAGCAAATTAAAAACAATTATTCAGCACGCCATGTTAGTTGCCCACCGAACCGATGATGATAAACAGATTATTTTCAATTTAATTAATTTATTAACCGCTGGATTTTGGGCAATTTTACCTATTTTTGTGGGATTAGTTATTGTCGCTATCATTGCTCCGCTTAGTGTTGGTGGTTTGCTGTTTAGTCTACAATCGATTAAACCTAATTTAGGTAAATTGAATCCTATTAGTGGATTTAAACGGTTATTTAGTCTGCGAATTTTTTCAGAACTGTTTAAAAGTATTCTTAAAGTGGTTTTAATCGCTTTTGCTGCAGCTCTATTTTTGATACATCAATTTCCTAATATGTTAGCACTACCCAGTATGTATTTAAATAATGCGTTATCTCAGGTAATGCAATTGCTGATTTATGCTAGTTTATTGATTGTATTAGCCTTAATACCAATGGTAGGTTTTGATATTTTTTACCAAATATGGAGCAATTTGAAAAAGTTAAAAATGTCAAAGCAAGAAGTGAAAGATGAGTTTAAAGAGCAAGAAGGTAATCCGCAAATTAAAGGGCGTATTCGACAAATGCAGCAGGCAATAGCAAGGCGTAGGATGATGAAAGATGTCCCTAAAGCTAATGTTATTGTTACTAACCCAACCCATTATGCGGTTGCTCTGCAATATGATGAAAAAACCATGAGCGCTCCCAAGATATTGGCTAAAGGTACCGATAATATAGCGAGCAGAATCAAACAAATTGCTCAAGAGCATCAGATCCCACAATTAGAAGCGCCACCTTTGGCTCGAGCATTATATCGCCATGGTGAGATAGGTAAATCAATACCAGCAGAGCTCTATGCTGCGGTAGCACAAATTCTCGCTTGGGTTTATCAATTAAAAAGATGGCATAGATATGGTGGTGAAAAACCACTCAAACCAACCAATTTATCAATCCCAGAATCTTTATCTGTGAATAAATAAAGGTAATTGTAATTGTTATGATGAAATCAAAATTAACTAATCTATTATCAATAAATAGCTTAAAAAGTGGTCATTATCGAATTTTAACTGGGCCAATGTTGATTTTATTGATTCTTTCGATGATGGTATTACCTTTACCCGCATTTATTTTAGATCTCTTTTTTACTTTTAATATTGCCTTATCGATTATCATTTTGATTGTGGCACTGTTTACTAAGCGAGTTCTTGATTTTGCCGCTTTTCCCACCGTTTTATTGTTTGCAACTTTATTGCGCTTATCCCTTAATGTTGCCTCAACTAGAGTGGTGTTACTAAAAGGCCATACTGGTAGTGACGCGGCTGGTCGAGTAATTGAAGCTTTTGGCCACTTTTTAGTTGGTGGTAATTTTGCCATTGGTATTGTTGTGTTTATCATTTTAGTTATTATTAACTTTATGGTAATCACTAAAGGTGCTGGTAGGATAGCTGAAGTAGGTGCTCGCTTCGCATTAGATGGTATGCCGGGTAAGCAAATGGCTATTGATGCCGATCTTAATGCTGGATTAATCGGTGAGGATGAAGCTAAAGCTCGGCGAGCAGAAGTTACTCAAGAAGCCGATTTTTATGGCTCTATGGACGGGGCAAGTAAATTTGTGCGTGGTGACGCTATCGCTGGTTTATTGATTATGGCGATTACCATTGTTGGTGGCTTATTAGTTGGGGTGATTCAGCATGGTATGACATTATCCGATGCCAGTACAACCTATGTGCTATTAACTATTGGTGATGGATTAGTTGCGCAAATTCCTTCCTTAATTATTTCCACTGCTGCCGGTGTTATTGTGACGCGGGTCACTTCACAAGAAAACATCAGTGACCAAATGTTAAAGCAGTTATTTAATAATCCACAAGTATTAATTTTAACTGCGGTTGTAATTGGGTTACTTGGCCTTATTCCGGGTATGCCAAATTTAGTATTTTTAATGTTTACGGCTATTTTATCGCTCATTTCGTGGTGGTTAAGTAAACAGAAGAAACTTGAAAAGTCAGTCTCTACTCCGCAACAAAATGTAGCAGCAACTAAACCGTCAAATGTTGACGCTTCATGGTCTGATGTCAATATTGAAGATATTTTAGCGATGGAAGTTGGATATGGCTTAATCCCTATGGTTGATCAAAACCAAAATGGTGAATTACTTGGCCGAATTCGCAGTTTACGCAAAAAGTTTGCCCAAACATTAGGTTTTTTACCACCACAAGTACATATTCGCGATAACCTCTCATTATCACCTTATCAATATAAAATTTTTATAAAGGGTGGCGAGATAGGCCAAGGTGAAATTATGAATAACAAGTGGTTGGCGATTAATCCTGGCACAGTGACCGAACAAATTGATGGAATTGCAACAACTGAACCCGCATTTGGTTTACCTGCGGTTTGGATAGATGCCAATAATAAAGAAGCTGCCCAAATATTAGGTTATACCGTGGTTGATACCAGTACCATGATTGCTACTCACTTTAATCATTTATTGCATCAATTTGCCAGTGATCTATTAGGGCGTTTAGAAACGCAAGAATTACTGGAGCGCATCAAACAAGATATTCCTAAATTAGTCGAGGATTTTATTCCTGGTGTCGTGCCATTAACCACGTTTCATAAAATTTTACAAAACTTGTTGGCCGAAAAAGTCTCTATTCGAGATATGCGTACGATTATTGAGACAATTTGTGAACAAGCACCTAACCAAAATGATGCTTACCATTTACTTAGTATTGTTAGAATAGCATTGGGTAGAGTGATTACTCAGCAGTGGTTTCCGGGGACAGAGCCGGTAAAAGTGATTGGATTAAGTATCAGTTTAGAGCGAATATTACTGCAAGCGTTACAAAATACCAGTAATGTTGAGCCAGGTTTGGCGGAACATATACTCCAACAGCTTCAGCAAGCCCTTAATCAGCAAGATGCAATTGGTGCACCGCCAGTTTTATTAGTTAATCATACTTTGCGGGCTATGCTGGCGCAGTTTTTAAGACCTAACTTTCCACAATTAGCGGTATTATCAAATTTAGAAATTAGCGATAATCGTGAAATTAAGGTGACCTGTCAAATTGGTAGTGAATCATGATGATAACATTGAATTTACTACCTAATTTTGCTGGTCACTTAATTGAGCTATTTCTTTTCAAAAATAGTTCCTTTTTTGAACGGCGAATCTTTAAAGGTAAATTTGGTTAATAAAATATAACTAATTCCACCAACAACAAAACCGACAATCCATGTTAAGCTAACTTCATAAAATGCAGCCGCTGAGCCAATCAGCATTGCTAGAATCGCTGCAGGGTTAAAACCAGCAAATTGACCGTTATTATCATATAGCGTGTTTACATCAATTTTTTGTCGACGTAACAGATAATATTCCACCATTAAAATTGCTACAATTGGCCCTAAAAATGCCGAATAAATTAAGATAAATAAACCTAATCCTTTAGCTGACGTATCTTGAACTAACACCCATGGGAAAGAAGCAATAGCTAATAAACCCGTAATGGTTACCGCCACTTTATATTTCGCTTTAGTTAATAAAGTAATTACGTAAGCAGGTGGGATGATGTTAGCAACAATATTTACGGCAATGGTACCTAATACAATAAAGGATGAGACTACAATGGTAATATATGGATTATTTACTACAATGGCGAACGCTTTAACTGGGTTCGAGTTACCGGTGACTGATGCTAACATTACACCAATAGTAATAATAAAGCCGTAAGCGACAAAAATGGGTAAAAAATAGAGTAGGCCACGTTTGCGATTGCTAAAACCTGATTTTAGTTCTCGTGAATAATCAGCTGCACTAAGAAAAATTGCTGCATAATTACCCAAGAACATCATAATAAAGCCACAAAATGGTAGTCCCCAAGTTCCTTCGGCATTTACCCATTTATCGATAATAATATCTTGGTGATTGTTGAGTAATAGAATAAAGACATAAACTAATGCACACAGAATCACCACTGAAATTAGGGTTTCGACCCATTTTATAGCATGGAATCCATATAGTGATAAGGCTATTTGGAAAAATTGTAAAATAAGGAAACAAATAAATACATTATCGAAATCACCATTAGATAATATTTTTACAATCTCATTGAGTGCCGTGGCACCGATCCAGCTTTGAAAACCATACCAAACAATAGCAGGAATACCGCGGAGCAATGAAGAAATAATCGCACCTTTTATGCCAAATGACATTCGCAATTGCACGACATAAGGAATACCTGATCGATATCCTAGACGATCATTAAAGACAAAAATTGTGGTAATGATTAATATTGCGATAAACGTTGCGGCAAACGTTTGGAAAATATTCATGGTGGCGACACCAGCTACGACTAAGCTAGCACCTAAGGTCATATTACCCAAATTCATACCATCACCAATCCACATAAAGGCATAAGCCAAAGGATTCATTGTCCTATCTTTGCTAGATTTGGGTAATAACGAACTATCAATCTGCAATGGTGTCGTCGATGACTGTGCTGTGTTATTCTTCATTATTTTCCTTTCCTACATATTTTATTTTTTTATCGTTTTAATTTTATGATTAACGTCGAATAAAACTACCTCTCGGCGTTGCATCAATACCAGAATCAATCTGATAAATGGTTTTTCCTCGTAATATGGTTTGCACAACTTGAGCACCAATTTGTCTACCCACATAAGGGCTAAATTTATTACGATATTCGAGATCTTGTGCAGTTAAAACATAGTCTGAATGAGGTTTTATAAAGATAATATCTGCGTCTTTACCAACTTGAATTGATCCCTTGGTTGGTAAGTTATATCTTTCGGCTGGATTTTTAGCGATGATATCGGCAAACTGTTTTAATGACATACCGCGTTTTTGAACGGCTTCATCAAACAAAATATCGACATTATTTTGCACACCTGAAATTCCTCCCCATGCATCAAACGCATTGGCTTTGTCTTTTAAATCATAGGTACATGGCGAATGGTCAGATACGGCGGTGATAATGTGGCCGGCAAAGAGATATTTCCACAAACCTTCTTGTGCTTGTTGATCACGGATTGGCGGAGAACATTTTGCAATTGGGCCAATTGCATCTAATTGATCTGTAGTGAAATAGAGGTAATGAATACAGGTTTCACAAGTGACATTAACACCTTCTTGACGTGCTTTTATTACTTCTTCAACTCCTTCTGGACAAGCTACATGGCAAATATGAATTGGGCAACCGGTTTGTTTGGCAAAAAAGATAGCTCGGCGAATAGCTTCTACTTCAGTGAATGCCGGACGAGTTGCTACGTATTGTGATAATTTGCTTTCCCCTCGTGCTTTGGCTTGTTGTCCCAAAATATCTGTGATTGCTGCATTTTCGGCATGAATAGCTAAAATTTTACCGGTTTTAGCTATTTGGCGCATCCCTTCCCATAATGCATAATCATTAACATTAGCGAAATCACCGTCAAGATTTGGGTCACCACAGGTTGCCATAAAGCATTTAAACGCAGCAACACCTTCTTGAACTTGTTCTTCTATACCATTATTAGTTAGGTTATAGGGAACTAATCCACCATATGAAGCAACGTCAACATATAATTTACCTTCACCAGCTGCATATTTGGTTCGCAATGTTTCACCGCTGGTGGTAGCAGGAAGTTGATTTAGTGGCATTTCGACAAAAGTTGTCACCCCACCTTTTGCACATGCTTTGGTTCCAGTAACATAACCTTCCCATTCATGGCGGACACCGCCAGGTTCGCTAATATGCACATGAATATCAACCATTCCCGGGCTGACAATTAAACCTTCAGCATCGATAATTTGCTCTGCTTGCTCCAAATTAGGGCCAATAGCAGCAATTTTGCCATTTTTTATTGCAATATCGGTATTAGTCTCGCCTGATTCGAGAATAACAATACCATTTTTAATGATTAGATCGTACTGCATAAGCGTTTTCCCAAGTAAAGTGATAACAAATTAAACACATAATAATTCATATTATCAGTATTATTGGCATTATCAAATTATTCATAATAATCTTTTATTTATGCAATAAGCATGCCAATAATTGAACAGTTAACCGATAACTGGTCTAATCTAATTTTTTCAATTGTTAGCGCACTAAAATGATCCATTTATATACCAAAGGTTGGTGTTTTTGCACCATTTTGGTTTGTTGGCGTGAGTGAACAAATATGGTTAGTCGAGTGGAAAGTTTAAATGATTTTCCTTACATTAAAATAACCGTTTGTATATAGGCTATCTTAATGTAAGGTTATTTATCGATATCTATTATTCAGCGACAACAGTGAAACGTTGTTTGATATGTTGGGCTTTTTCTGCTTCATCAATCATAGCGACCGCATAGTCAGCGTAGCTGATTTGACTTTTACCTTGGCTGTTAACTAAGAATTGCTCGCCACCAACAGTATAATGACCAGTTCTTGCTCCATCAGCAATAAACTCAATTGCTGGGCTTAAATAGGTCCATTGCACATCATCACAGGTTCTTAGTTGATCTAAAGCTTTCGCCATATTGTTGGCTAATGGTTTAAATTCATCAGGGAAATCTGGTGAATCGGCTAAACGAACGGTATGCTCTGGGTCGACGTATAAACTGCCGGCACCACCAACAACTAATAAACGGTTAGGTTTACCGCTTAAAATATCGGTTAAATGTTTAAGGCTAGTTTGATGTAATGGTAATGATTCAGGTGTCCAAGTACCAAATGCATCAATAATCACATCAAATGGTTTTAAATCGTCATAAGTTAATTGAAATAGATCTTTAACTAATACTTTCGCTTTTGCGTCGCTATTTGAACTTGGTTTACGTACGATAGCTGTGACATCATGTCCTCGTGATAATGCTTCTTTAACCAATAGTTGTCCTGATTTACCATTTGCACCAATGACTGCAATTTTCATCTTGTTCTCCTTAATACGACTTAAATAAATTAATTTTTTTAGCTTAATATCCAAAGTTTCTATTGTAAAGTAGGTACCAAGTAGTAATATAGTTACCGTTTAGATACTATTGTTGAAATTAAAGGAATTTTATTATGCAGGCAATTGAAAATTTACCGCCATGTCCTGTTGAAACCACTCTATTATTAATGGGTGACAAATGGAAAGTCCTAATTGTGCGAGATTTGCTGACAGGTACCAAACGTTTTGGGGAACTGAAAAAATCACTAAATGGTATATCACAAAAAGTGCTTACTTCTCATCTACGCACTATGGAAAAAAATGGCCTAATCACCCGTAAAGTATACCCACAAGTGCCACCTAAAGTGGAATATACCTTAACTGAAGTCGGAGAAAGTTTAAAACAAGTACACGATGCGATGTTAGATTGGGGGAGTATCTACAAATCAAAATATAGCACTAAAACGAGTAGGGTTTAAGCTTACTCAGAAAAGGGGCTATTCTGCCCTTTTTTAATATGTATGCTTGGCGCTTAGCTATCACATTCTTCCCAATCAAAATAAAATTCATCTGGGTTTAGTTCAGTCTTCGATGTGATCTATTTATAGTAATCGCCAATACCATGCCTGCGTAGGATTTGTTAAACACAATGAAGAGCTAATACTTTGGTTGATAAATTCAATACAATCAACGTAATGATTAAAAATCACTTATTGAGTCAATTTAAATTTTTAAATGATGGCTGGCATGAGAATGATTGACTTTGCTATTAAGATTTCGCAGTCGATAACAAAAAATCGATTACTAGCAATATATGCTGATGATTATAATAAAAACAAATTAAAACAATACACTAATGTTATTTTTAAATAACAGATTAAGTTGTTTTGCCACCGTATAATAAGCGTCAATATCGCTATTTTCTTTAATCTATATTACTATGATTTAATTGATATTCATTCAACAAATTGATTATGAGTAAATCATCAACTAATTTAACCATTAAAGATATAGCTAAATTAAGTGGCGTCAGTAAATCGACGGTTTCACGAGTGATTAATCACGATCCTATGGTGAAGGAGTCAACTCGCAATAAAGTGATGGCAATTGTTGAACAATATCAATTCACTCCTTCTAAATCAGCAAGAGCAATGCGCGGTTATGGGAATAAGGTTATCGGTATTATTGTCACACGCCTTGATTCAATATCTGAAAATCATGCAGTGCAAAGTATGTTGCCGATTTTTTATGCTAATGGCTATGATCCTATAATTATCGAGAGTCAATTTAGTGCCGCAAAAGTCGCCGAACATCTGACGATGTTAAGAGAAAAACAAGCTGATGGTATTATTGTGTTTGCTTTTACGGGATTGGACAGTTCATTGTTAACGGTTTGGCAACATAAATGTGTGGTGATTGCTAGGCCATTTTCAGCTTATTCTTGTATTTGTTATGATGATATTGGTGCAGTAAATAAAGCACTAACTTACTTATATCAATCAGAAAAACATAAAAAAATAGGTTTTATTGGCGTTGATAAGCAAGATCAAACTACTGGTGGTTTACGTTATCAGGCCTATATTGATTTTTGTACTACCTATAAAATTCAACCTAACGCCGTACTTGGTAATTTAAGTTATTATTCTGGTTATGAGCTTGCCGAATCGGTGTTAGTTCATTCACCAACAGCGATAGTTTGTGCTACTGATTCGATTGCTTTAGGCTTAAATAAATTTTTATCGGAAAAAAATATTAATAATATTGTTGTTATTAGTATCGGTAGTAGTGAGTTGTTAAATTTCTTATTTTCTCAAACGATAACGGTTGATCTTGGTTTTGATAAAGCAGGCATCTATGCGGCAAACGAGCTATTACTGATGTTAGAAAAACAGGTAAACGCTAAAATTATTACTGTTCCATCCCAACTACTGAAATAACTCACTATGTATAGCATTTAGTTGTGATTGTCTGAAAATTGTGAGGTTTATCACAAAAAGGGAACGTTCCCATTTATTTAAATAGTAATACCATTTATGCTTAATCTCTATCAAATTAGGATCGAAATGATTTAACTAAAAACCAAAATATTGGCTTAAATTGAAAATAAGGAGACTTAACAATGGCGAAAGCACCTAAAGTTTCAACCGCATCAATTATGCAACTAATTGAGCTGGTTGGTGGAAAAGAAAATATTGCCAGTGTCACCCATTGTTTAACCAGATTAAGATTTGCGCTTGCTGATCCGAAAATAGCCAATGTTGATGCTATTGAAGAATTGCCTTTTGTCAAAGGCTGTTTTAATAATGCTGGGCAATTTCAAATTATTATTGGTACCAATGTCGATAGTTATTACAAATTATTGATTGAACAACTAAATATTGATGAAGCAACCAAAGAACAAACCAAAGCTGCAGCTAAGCAAAATATGTCGTGGTTTGAACGGTTAATTTCAAACTTAGCTGAAATCTTTGTGCCATTGTTGCCAGCCTTAATTGCCGGTGGTTTATTACTTGGCTTGCGTAATGTGATTGGTGAAATGCCAACTATTGACGATAAACCTCTTACCGATACCTATCATTGGTTAGTACCGATTCATAGTTTCTTATGGTTACCTTGTGAAGCGATTTTCCATTTTCTACCGGTGGCTATTTGCTGGTCAACTGTTAAAAAAATGGGGGGATCGCCGGTTTTAGGTATTGTTTTAGGTATAACGTTAGTTTCACCACAATTGATGAATGCTTATAATTTGGGTAAGGTTATTCCTGAAGTATGGGATTTTGGTTGGTTTACCATTGCCAAAGTGGGTTATCAAGCACAAGTTATACCATCAATTTTTGCTGGATTAGCATTAGGATGGATTGAAACACGCCTTCGTAAAATTATTCCTGATTACTTAAATCTAGTGATTGTGCCAATCGTTGCCTTAATGCTATCAGTCGTCTTAGCCCACTTTGTTTTAGGGCCTATTGGACGCATGCTTGGTGATGGGATTGCTTATGTGGTTAAGTATTTAATGACCGGTGATTATGCCTTTATTGGTTCAGCTATTTTTGGCTTCTTCTATGCTCCTTTGGTTATTACTGGTATTCATCACACCACATTAGCTATCGATATGCAGATGACCGAAAGTATGGGCGGCACACCTATTTGGCCAATTATCGCCTTATCCAATATCGCCCAAGCATCAGCGGTGGTTGGTATCATCTTAATAAGTAAAAAACATAATGAACGAGAAGTCTCCATTCCTGCGGCAATATCTGGCTATCTCGGTGTGACAGAGCCAGCGATGTATGGTATCAATTTACGCTATAAATTCCCGATGTTTTGCGCCATGATTGGTGCCGCTTGTGCTGGATTAATCTGTGGTTTAAATGGCGTATTATCCAACGGTATCGGCGTGGGGGGATTACCCGGTATCCTATCGATAAAGCCTGTTTACTGGTTGATTTATGCATTGGCGATGTTAGTGGCGATTGTCGTTCCGATCTTATTAACGATAGTGGTTTATAAGATAAAACAGAAAAAAGGCACGCTCAATGTCCAATAAAGAATAGCCAGGGTGATTCACCTAACTTTACAGAAGGGTGAATATTACAATTTACTGATTAAAAATCAAGAGCAAGCGATGAATAAAATTGATATTCCGTGGTGGCAAAACGGCACCATTTACCAAATCTACCCAAAAAGTTTTCAAGCCAGCCAAGATAGTGCCACAGGCGATTTATTAGGCATCATTAGCCGATTAGATTATCTAAAAAAACTCGGCATTAGCGCAATTTGGTTAACGCCGATTTACCCATCACCGCAAATAGATAACGGCTACGATGTTGCCGATTATTACGATATCGATCCGGCTTATGGTTCAATAGCGGATTTTGAATTATTAGTCAAACAGGCGCATGAACGTGGCATCCGCATTATGATGGATATGGTGTTTAACCATACCTCAACCGAGCATCCATGGTTTAAATCAGCCTTAGATAAATCTAGCCCTTATCGCTCATTTTATATCTGGAAAGATGCTAAGGCTGACGGTAGCGAGCCCAATAATTGGCGCTCCAAGTTTGGTGGTAAAGCATGGCAATGGCATGAACAATCTGGGCAATATTACTTACACCTATTTGCTAAAGAGCAAGCAGATCTTAATTGGGAAAATCCACAAGTTCGCAACGAAATTAAGAAAGTATGCCAATTTTGGGCAGATAAAGGCGTTGATGCATTAAGACTGGATGTGATTAATTTAGTCTCCAAACAACAGGATTTTGCTGATGACAACAATGGTGATGGTCGACGTTTCTATACCGATGGCCCCAAAATCCACGAGTTTTTACAAGAGATGAGTCGTGATGCTTTCCAACCTAATGATCTCAAAACTGTTGGTGAAATGTCTTCGACCTCATTAGCTAACTGTTTGCAATATGCCTCGTTAGACGGAAAAGAGCTCACTATGACTTTTAACTTTCATCATTTAAAAGTTGATTATCCAAATGGCTATAAATGGGCATTAGCTAAACCAGATTTGCTTGAGTTAAAGAATATTATTGGTGATTGGCAAACAGGGATGCATGCTAAAGCATGGAATGCCATTTTTTGGTGTAATCATGACCAACCGAGAATTGTGTCACGCTTAGGTAATGAAAACCAATATCACCGTGAATCAGTGAAAATGCTTGCTATGTTACTATATGGATTACAAGGTACGCCATATCTCTATCAAGGTGAAGAGATCGGCATGACCAATCCGCATTTTAATAGTATTAACCAATATCGTGATGTCGAAAGTTTAAATATCTACCAAGAAAAAATAGCTGAAGGGATGAATGAAGCGGAAATTTTAGCAATTTTAGCGAGTAAATCACGTGATAACAGTCGTACGCCTATGCAATGGGATGATAGCTTAAATGCTGGTTTCACAACGGGAAAACCATGGATTGAGGTGGCAAATAATTATCGACAAATTAATGTCAAAGCCGCATTGGCTGATCAGAATTCGATCTTTTACTGCTATCAAACATTAATTAAATTACGCAAAGAGTACCCAATATTTATTTTTGGTGATTATCAAGATTTAACCGCCAATGTTGCTGATTATTGGTGTTACTTGCGCCGCTACAATAATCAACAACTATTAGTGATAACCAATCTAACTGAACAACCTGTTAACTGGCAGTTACCAAAAACCTTACAAGGTACTAATTGGCAAAGATTATTGAGTAATTATCAGCAAGCAACCGCATTCGACGCTGAAATCCAATTAAGACCATACGAAGCATTATATTTATTGGCTGGTGATGATAAATAATAAGCTTTAGTAAAAATGAATGTAAAAAAGCGCCGTTATTAAAATGAGCGCTTTTTTATTAATCATTATGATTGATATAAGTGATTACGCATAGTTAGTAAAACCGCTAATGCTTTTTGGCGATTAGGTTGGTCAGGTAATCGCGATGACAATGATGCGGTTTCAATTTTTGCTAATAACGACTCAGCAAGTTGCATAATCTCATCATAGCTTAATTTACCTTGCTTAATGGCTAACAGTTCATCGCGATTAGATCGTTTATTGGTAATGGTTCCTTTTGTCATGATTTCGTAGGCAACTTGCAATAACCGAATGGTATGCATCATGTTTTTAGCATCAAAATCATTGCCATTTTCAATATTATTTTTATAACGTTGTTGATTACGATTGGCGACCCATTGCCAATACGCTTTATAGTCACGGCAATGCGATGAGAAGCCATCACGATTAAAACTCAAATAAGCCATCACAGGGGTATCGATTTTCACCGAAGATAAACAGAGTTCCGTGGAATCTTCATGCTGAATAATGCCATGATAACCACAACTACCTGACGCATCATAGAAGAGAGCATATAAATCTCTACCATGAGGTATATTAACCAAACCACAACACTGTTGCTGTAAACCATTTTGTGTTAACCAGTTGGTCATTGGATAAGTATGTTGTCCTTGAATAATATAACAAAAATCCAGTACTGTTTTTCGTTTAACTTCCACTGGGTTATTGATTTTTTTATTCAACCCTTTAGCTTTTTTTATTTGCGATATTGCATAGTGAGCAAATGTTTGTTCGGTTTGTTTAGATAAAAAAAGATCGAGGGTCAACTGCTGCATAATCGGATGTTGATATAAAATACATTCCGGGCTGGAAGCTAACACTTCTAAAATATTAGGGTTATTTTTAAGCAGTAATTCAACAAACCGGCCTAATTCATAATAGACAATATCATTCGAGGCATTACTAATTTGCGGAATGTATTCAAGTCCATAAAATTTTTCTTTTGGTAAGTAAAATACCCCTTTGATATCAGTATCGGATGTTTCAGTGGCTAATCCAAAAGCACGGCTACCACTGATAACCTCAAATAAGATTAAATTTTGCCTTTTTAAATCATCAATTGTCATTTGATATTCTTTTCCCTATTACAAATCCATCAATGTTTTTATGAAAAATTGATCTAATTTAGCTGGTTTAAAATGTCGCTCTGTTATTGGTGCAACCTGTTGCAAAATATCATTCATCGATTGTTCAATAAATAGTAATATTTCAGGATCGATAGCGATAAGTTGTGATTCAGCCATGGTTGCTTTTTGCTCAATAATCTTATTGATTTTGTTACGTAAATTTTCGGGCAATAGCGTCAATAATGGTGCTATTGCCATCGGTGCGATTTGCTGTTTTTCTAAACACCATTTAGCACATAATAGTGGTCTTAACACATAAAATAACTTTTTGACACCAATTTGTTGCCCTTCACTACTTTGCCAAGCACTTTTCGCTATACCTAAATAGTGAAAAATATTACCGCGGGCATTAAAAAATTCTGCGCATAATTGCCATAATGGCTCAGCAATTGCAGCATTTTGCTGATAAATAATTGGTGACTGCAACCACTCAAATGGCGTAGTATTGGATTTGCGAATTAACTGTAACGTTTTTTTCAAATCCCACCCATGTAAATCCAACTCATCGTCGATTGGAAAAGTCAGATGAGAAGCAGGATTATCAATTGATAAATATTTATCAATTGGATGAATATAAATAAAACGAACATCATAATCACTATTTGGTGAGGGAAATCCCCATGCTCAGCTACCAGATTCACAGGCAAAAATGATATTGATGTTATATTGTTGTTCTAATTCAATAAGTTTTTCTTGTATACGGTTTTGCATTTTCAATAACATCCTTATTAATTTTTATAATAACCATCAATTGAATAAAATTTTTAATCATTCATTTCAGCTATTAATGCGGCTAAATCTTCTTTAATCTCGTCATCAGGTTCGATGATTGCCAATTCTTGTATTGCTGTTTTGATATTGTCTGACCATAATGACCGCTCCCAAGCTTTTATAGCATTTAATGCCATAGTTCGATGTCGTATTAGCGGGCTTTTTAAAGCGATTAATATTAAATTTTCACCAACCTCAGGAAAACGATTAAGTTCTTGTAATATCATTAATAATATATAATGTGCATCATCTTCGCCAAAGCCATCATCCAATGTTGGTCCAGTTGCGAGTTTAGCAAAATCATATTGTTGATTAGCTAATTGAATAACTTGTTGGATTCTTGATATTGAATCACTTTGCATCAAATCATTCCACTGATCACCATTATATTTTTTCTGATATTCAAATCGTGCTGGCCATGCATCAAAACCATATTGAGAATAAAGTTCTGCTGCTAGCGAAAATTGATTCTCATTGTTAGCCGTTAGGTTTTCTTCAATCAATTCTAGCCATTTATCTTGTTGAATAAACTGATTAGCTTTTTCGATTATTTCATCTTTTATTTGTTCTTGCCAGTTAGGCGTATTTTCATCTACCTCTTCAGCAACAAAATTATGTATTAATTTAACCGTTCGTAATATATTCAGATCGACTAAGTTTGGTTGTTTAAGTAGATGAGTTAAATAACTGGCACAAATTTGAGCACCAACATCATAACAATATATATCCTCAGCAGGCCCACCGTTAATTAATGCTTCTAGAATTTCACCGATTGAGCTAATTAATTCATTATCAATACTCTCTTGCTCTAGCACCTTATCTAATTCACCAGCTACTGCGCAGGTATAAGCAAGATATTCATTCATAATGCTATTTTGATAACCAGCTCTTAACAACCAATCTTTGCTTGCTGATGATAATGGATAGTTGGTTAACCGTTCGACGATTTGAATACGTCCCCAACCATCAACTTTTTGGGCTAGTTTCATTAAGGTATTTTCAATATCATTTTCAGATGATAATGTATTTTCTAATGCAATAGCAGAATATAAGCTAAACTCATTATGCATACCGAATAACATAAATAATTCGGTTTGTTCGGTGGTAAAACAGCCCAATATAGCAATACTAAATTTAATGATTTCACGATCAGGGCTATTAATGGCTAACCAATAGACAAACTCATATAATTTATCAAAATCAACATTAATGTTCGGTATTGCTTCAGCTAAATCATCAATAAAGCTTAATGTACGTTCAGTGGTGACTAAATTATACAGTTGCTCGATATTTGATTGATTAGGTTGTATTGTTATTTGTTGAAGCAACATTAGCATATTTTCTGCACAATTTTGTTCTGTTGATGCGCCGTGATGATTGATAACACCATCCATTGCTCCATCTGCCCATTTGAATTCGTTATTATCCAAAGATTCATCAGGAAGCGTTTGCGCTATCTCTGGTAATTTATCAGCATTTTGATAAGGGAGTAAAAAATGATAAATACTGATTCTATTGTTATCCCATACTATTGGGAATGGTTGCTCAGTTGTTGTGTTTAAATTCGTTGTCATTGTTTATCCTTAAAATATCTTATCGTTATCGTGAATGATTAATTGTTTATATCAAAATGTTATAAGTAATTATTAGTTATCATATTATTACCGTCATGATCATCGAGGAAGTTATCCTCGATATCATTTATCCTTTCACACAGACCACTTGTCGTAGTTGATGAACAATCTCAACTAATTCATTTTGTGCCGTCATTACAGCATCAATATCTTTATATGCCATTGGAATTTCATCAATAACATTGGCATCTTTACGACATTCAACATGTGCAGTTGCTTTAATTTGATCTGCGATGGTAAATTTCTTTTTCGCTTCTGTGCGACTCATAACCCGTCCAGCACCATGAGAACAAGAGCAAAAGCTTTCTTCATTACCCAGTCCGCGAACAATGTAGCTTTTCGCTCCCATTGATCCTGGAATAATCCCTAATTCCCCTTTACGGGCAGAAACTGCTCCTTTACGAGTAACAAAGATCTCTTCACCAAAATGATGCTCTTTTTGCACATAATTATGGTGACAGTTAATTGCCGACATATGTGTTGTAAATGGTTTAGTAATGATTTTACGCATAGCTAAAATCACATTGGTCATCATTGCTTCACGATTAAGTCGAGCAAACTCTTGTGCCCAATGAACGGCATCGACATAATCCTGAAAATGTTCAGTACCTTCTTCTAAGTAAGCTAAATCTCTATCTGGTAGATTTTTTATATGGACTTCCATATCTTTTCTCGCCATCTCAATAAAAAAGCGACCAATGGCATTACCGACACCACGTGATCCACTATGTAACATGATCCAAACTCGGTCGGCTTCATCTAAACAGATTTCGATAAAATGGTTACCTGTACCAAGTGTTCCTAGATGTCGATAGTTATTGGTATTTTCCAAATGAGGATACTTGTCAATTAACTTCTGAAAATCTGGTAATAATTGTTGCCAATATTGGTCGATCAAAGTCGGTGGATTATGCCAACTACCATTATCTCGTTTATGATTTTTGGGCGAGATACCATGTGGTACCGCTTTTTCTATTTCAGTTCTTAATGGTAATAAATTATCTGGTAAATCTGTTGCCATTAATGATGTTTGTACGGCTATCATCCCGCAACCAATATCCACACCGACGGCAGCAGGAATAATGGCGCCCATTGTTGGGATTACGCTACCAATAGTCGAACCTTTACCAACATGAACATCAGGCATTACAGCAATATGCTTAAAAATAAAAGGAAGTTGTGCTGTTTTGCTTAATTGGTCTTTAGCTCCTTGATCAACTGGTACTCCTTCTGTCCACATCTTAATCGGTTTGGCATTTTCGGTTTGCAATAAATGATATTGAGTCATTTTTAATTCCTTTTCTCTTTTTCATTTCATTTAACAAGTTATCACTTGTTGATAAGTTTAGTTTTATAAAAATATTTTTTATATCTTCATATTAATTATTGCGAAAAGCGTGCCAATTAATAAAAAAAGCTAAAATTATTTTTTAATTACATGTTTTTAAATGAAATAAATTTTTTTCTTCATTATTGATTAAAATTTACATGGTTTTTTTTAAAGGTATTTTTTATAATTTTAGATATTAATTTATAAAAATAGATAAGTTTATGAAAAAGAATGTGGTGTTTGGTTTTCTCGGAAATGTCCTTGACCAACGAGGCAAAGGTAAACGACGATGGAAGCATTGGCGACCAACCATTGCTTTATGTCATCATGCCGATAAACCTATTTCTCGTTTAGAATTACTTTATTATCAAAATGATTATCATCTTCTTTGTGAAATCATTAATGATATTAAACTGTTATCACCACAGACTGAAGTTAGACCAATAGTCATAGACCTAGCAGATCCATGGGATTTTGAGCAAGTTTATACTTGCTTATTTGATATTGCCGAAAAATATACCTTTGAGCCTGATAAAGAAGAATATTATGTTCACATTACTACTGGGACACACGTTGCACAGATTTGCTGGTTTTTATTGACTGAATCACGTTACTTTCCGGCCAAATTGCTCCAAATGTCACCGCCACAACCAAAAGATATTAGCGCTAGCAATAATGAGTTAAATGACGATGACATACTAGCAATGACTCCTCGTGGCACAATGAATCAGATTGATTTGAATCTACATCGATATGATAAGATCCTGACTCGTTTCCAACACTATGCATCTCAGGCCACCGATCTTTTAAAGTCGGGTATTGCAACCCGTAATCAGCGATTTAATCAGCTCATAGCCGAAATAGAACAAGTTGCTAGTCGATCACATGCGCCGATTTTATTGTCTGGGCCTACTGGTGCGGGTAAATCATTTTTAGCTAAACAGATTTATTTACTCAAACACAATAATCATCAAATTCAAGGGCAATTTGTTGAGATCAACTGTTCAACATTACGCGGTGATGGCGCCATGTCAACCTTGTTTGGTCACGTTAAAGGTGCTTTTACTGGTGCCAATATTGCGCGCACCGGATTACTTAAAAGTGCCGATGGTGGCTTATTGTTTTTAGATGAAATTGGTGAACTGGGGCTTGATGAGCAAGCGATGTTATTAAAAGCCATTGAAGAAAAACAATTTTATCCTTATGGTAGTGACAAACCGATTCAAAGCAATTTTCAATTAATTGCTGGTACCAATAAAGATCTCAAACAGGCTATAGCACAAGGTGAGTTTCGTGAAGATCTTTTTGCAAGAATTAATCTTTGGAGTTATCAATTACCAGGATTGGCGGAAAGAAAGGAAGATATTGAACCCAATACTGATGAATCCCCTAATGATTTTGGTAAAAATCATTAAGTTAAGGTGGATACACATCTTGTCATATGATCAAATGGTTTCGCGAA
>NZ_JACFQA010000005.1:0-96759 GCF_016101685.1 Gilliamella sp. B14384G10 | reverse complement strand
AAACGCCGTAGTGCCGATGGTAGTGTGGGTATTACCCATGTGAGAGTAGGGTGCCGCCAGACTTTTAAATATACGAGCCCAGCAGTGATGCTGGGCTTTTTTGCATTCTAAGAATAGTTAAAAATTCTTCTGAGGGTGAGATGAGTTCATTAATCGCTTTTAATAAACCGTTTAATGTTGTGACACAATTTTCTGCACATGAGAAATATCAAACATTAAAAGATTATATATCTTTACCTGGTTTTTACCCTGCTGGTCGTTTAGACACCGATAGTGAAGGTTTGTTGCTGCTTACTAATGACGGTAAACTACAAGCAAAAATTAGCTCACCAAAATTTAAATTACCTAAAACTTATTGGGTGCAGGTAGAAGGATTAATTGATCGACAAGCCATAGATAGATTAACTCGTGGTGTGCAATTAAAAGAGTTTCATACCTCTCCGGCAATCGTGGCATCACTTGCAGAGCCAACTAATTTATGGCAACGAATACCCCCTATCAGAGAACGCAAAACTATTCCTACTTCATGGATAAGTATTACCATAACAGAAGGAAAAAATCGGCAGGTTAGAAGAATGTGTGCTGCGGTTGGATTCCCGTGTTTACGCTTAGTTCGTGTTCAGATTGGAAAATATAATTTATTCACTCATCAGTTACCGTTAGGCGAATGGCGTTCGGTTGCTATTGGTGATCTTTATCTCCGCTAACCTCATTTAACAGACAATTCTAAAAGAATTATATTTTTTGAAGGATCAAAAGGATCAATTATATGATTCTCTTTGATCGAATCCTTTGGGCTTTATTGTAAAATAAGATAAAATGATCATTAATATTGATCGTGGGATAGATTATTTATGGTTGAACAAAAGAAAGAAGGTTTTTTTTCTCGTTTAAAGAAAGGGCTTTTTAAAACTAAACAAAATATTGGATCTGGTTTTCTAAGCTTATTTAAAGGCAAAAAGATCGATGATGAGCTATTTGAAGAATTAGAAGAACAGTTGATCATTGCTGATGTCGGTTTCGACACCACGCAAAGATTAATTAGCTCGTTAACGCAACAAGCCTCAAGAAAAGAATTAAAAGATGCGGATGCATTACATGATCTATTAAAAAATGAAATGAAATCTATTTTAGATGGTGCTCAGCAACCACTTAATATAGAAAACCATAAACCTTTTGTTATTTTGATGGTTGGTGTCAATGGTGTTGGGAAAACGACAACCATTGGTAAATTAGCCCGTCAATTTCAACAACAGGGCAAATCAGTAATGCTTGCCGCTGGTGATACCTTTCGTGCTGCCGCGGTTGAACAATTGCAAGTCTGGGGTGAACGTAATAACATCCCTGTCATTGCTCAGCATATTAATGCTGACTCAGCATCGGTAATCTTCGATGCTATTCAGGCTGCAAAAGCAAAAAATATCGATGTTTTAATTGCCGATACTGCTGGCCGTTTGCAAAATAAATCTCATTTAATGGACGAATTGAAAAAAATAGTCAGAGTAATTAAAAAGCAAGATGAAACAGCACCTCATGAAATTATGTTAACTATAGATGCTGGGACAGGACAAAATGCAATTAGCCAAACAAAGTTGTTTAATGAAGCGGTTGGCGTAACAGGGATGACATTAACCAAGTTAGATGGTACCGCAAAAGGTGGCATTATATTTAGCATAGCTGATCAATTTAATATTCCAATCCGCTATATTGGCGTAGGTGAAAAAATTGAAGATTTAAGACCTTTTGTTGCTGATGATTTTATTAATGCCCTATTTGACGAAACGGAAGAATAGAGATAAATCATGATCCAATTTCAACGCGTTAGTAAAGTTTATTCGGGTGGTAAACCAGCTTTACAAAATATAACATTTACTTTAGCGCAAGGAGAAATGGCCTTTTTAACTGGTCACTCTGGCGCGGGTAAAAGTACATTAATGCGTTTAATTTGTGGATTAGAAAAAGCTAATGACGGCAAGGTATTACTGAATGGCGTTGATGTTTCCAGCTTGAAAAAAAATCAAATGCCTTTTCTGCGTCGTACCATTGGTATGATTTTCCAAGATCATCAACTATTACTCGATCATACTGTTTATGATAATGTTGCTTTTCCATTAATTATCTTAGGTAAACCTGTTGAAGAAATTAAAAGACGAGTTTCTGCGGCATTAGATAAAGTTGGTTTGATTGATAAAATGAAATTTTACCCAATACAGCTATCTGGCGGTGAACAGCAACGAGTAGGGATAGCTCGAGCAATCGTCAATCGACCTACGGTTTTACTTGCTGATGAACCAACTGGTAATTTAGATGACAAACTCTCAAAAGATATTTTGAAATTATTTGAAGAGTTTAACCAATCTGGTGTAACTGTGTTAATGGCGACCCATAACATGGGATTGATACGTCGAAAACATCATCGAATACTAAATTTAAATCAAGGACGTTTAGAGGTTAAAAGTTGATGATAAATGCGAAGGTTAAACCATCTAAACAAAAAAACAAAACCAACAACAATAGCTTTTTGGGCCGCTGGCAAAGGCAGATCAGCTACGCATGGCATAATGTGTTTAATTATTTTTACCAAAATATATTTGCTTCTCTGCTGACAATTTTGGTTATTGCTATATCAATTACTTTGCCGACGATAGGCTATTTATTATTGAAAAACGCCAATCAAGCGGCGGAACAGTGGTATCCGACGCCTAATTTAACAGTTTATATTAATAAAACATTAGATTCGGAACAAACTAATGATTTAATTGATAAATTTAAGACTATTGCTGAAGTTGAAAATGTGACTTATCTTTCTCGTGAAGATACACGAGAAGAGTTTAAAACTTGGTCTGGATTTGATGATGCTCTTGACCTACTCGATGAAAATCCATTACCAGCTGTTGCTATTGTTTTTCCAATAGAAGAAGCCAAATCTACCGATAAATTACATGATCTGCAAACACAGTTAAAAAAAATAGCGGGTGTTGATGATGTGCAACTTGATGATAGCTGGTTTACTCGATTAACCGCATTAACCAATATGGTAAAATCGATAGTGTGGACAATCTCAATTTTTATGGTTATTGCAGTATCACTGGTTATAGGTAATAGTATTCGGTTAAATATATTTGCCCGTAGGCAAACAATTATTGTTATGCAATTGATTGGTGCGACTGAAGGCTTTATTTTACGACCATTTTTATATAATGGTATTTTTACTGGATTGATTAGTGCGGTTTTGGCGTTGATTCTATCGAAAGTATTTATTCTTCAAATAGATTCAACCATGTTGCATGTATCAGATGTTTTTGGAACAATGATTAATATAAATGGGCTTTCATGGGAAGAAAGTTTGTTAATTGTTTTATTTTCGATGATTATTGGCTGGTTTTCAGCATTTATTGCCACTAAAAAGTATTTGAATAAAACGGTAATAGCTTCATAATTGTAGGTTAATCATTTACGATTTTTATCAGATGCTTTACTGCAAATATAATGATAAAAATGTGAACTAAATCACATTTTGATGGTCTAAGTTTATAGAAAGATTTTAAATTGTTACTGATGTAAAATGTAGCAAAATTAGTTTAATTTAAGGGGGAATTAAATGAGTACTGATTTAAAAATGCAAGCAGGTGCTTTAATCCCACAAGGAAATATTGAATCATATCTTCGTATGATAAATACTTATCCGATGCTAACTGCAGAGGAAGAGAAGTCTTTAGGTGAACGTCTTTATTATCATGATGATGTGGATGCAGCAAGACAATTGATTTTGTCCCATTTGCGTTTTGTTGCACATATTGCGCGTGGTTATTCTGGTTATGGTCTACCACAAGCCGATTTGATTCAAGAAGGTAATATTGGTTTAATGAAAGCCGTACGTCGTTTCAATCCTGAAATGGGTGTTCGTTTAGTATCATTTGCAGTACATTGGATAAAAGCTGAAATTCATGAATATGTACTAAAAAATTGGCGTATTGTTAAAGTTGCTACAACCAAAGCACAAAGAAAATTATTCTTTAATTTAAGAAAGAATAAACAACGCTTAGGTTGGTTTAATAGCGCTGAAGTCGATATGGTTGCTGATGAACTAGGTGTAAGTCGTAAAGACGTCTTGGAGATGGAATCACGTATGTCAGCGCAAGATATGTCATTTGATATTGATAATGATGACGATGATAATTCAATTGTCGCTCCAGCGCTTTATTTAGAAGATGGTAATTCTGATTTTTCAAAATCGATCGAAAACGATAATTGGGAAAATGATGCAACTGACAAGTTACATGATGCCTTGTCTCAATTAGACGAACGTAGCCAAGATATTATCAAAGCTCGTTGGTTAGATGCCGATGACAGTAAATCAACATTGCAAGTATTGGCCGATAAATACAGCGTTTCAGCCGAACGTATACGCCAACTTGAAAAAAATGCAATGAAAAAACTACGAGTTGCGATAGAAGCATAATTGCTTTTATTAATAACATATAAGCCCTACTTTGGTTAAAAGTAGGGCTTTTTTATATGCTGAATTTAAGTTAGTTTATAAATAAATTAAGAATTAAAATAAATATTTGAATAAATTAGTTATATTTAAATTTTTTTATACACTATAGTTTAAGATTAAATAAATAATTACCAAGAAGTTAGTTTTGATACGAGGGATAAAAATGTTAAATAATTTGCAGAGAGTTATTTTACTTAGTCTAATTACTGTTAGTTTAGTTGCTTGTAATGATAATGCTAAAAATACATCTTCTGATGAATCCATTGATACTGGTGTTATTGAATGTGATCGCTATATAAAATTAGTTCACGAATTACAATTATCATCTAAACTCCCAGCTGATCCTGAAGAATCATTAGAAACTACTATAAATCATTTTAAACAATTGATAGAAAAAAATCCCGAATCAACTAGGAGAGAATGTAATTCTGCCTATACTGCTTTGCGATCAATGAATCGCTAACCATGCAGCTTCTTGAGCATGTAATAAGGCTGTATCAAAGAAAGGAATGGCGTAATCTTGTTGGGATATTAATAAACCGATCTCCGTACAACCTAAAATCACCGCTTCTGCACCTTGTTTAACGAGTTTATCAATAATATTGAGATAAGCTTGCTTAGATTCTAGTTTAATTTGCCCAAGGCAAAGTTCGTCATAAATAATATTATTAATGATTATCCTATCTTGTTCATTAGGGATTAAAACATTTAAACCTTTTTCAATTAATTTTGATTTGTAAAAGTCTTGTTCCATGGTGTACTTAGTACCAAGTAAGGCAACCGATTTTATTTTATCTTTGATCAAATGTTTGGCGGTCACGCCGGCGATATGAATGATAGGAATTGTAATTGCTTTTTGAATTTGGTCTGCAACTTTATGCATCGTATTAGTACAAATAATAATAAAATCAGCACCGGCTAATTCTAATTTTTTGGCTGCATCAGTTAAAATAATTGCGCTTTTATCCCATTCATTATTCGCTTGGCAGCTTTCTATTTCTTGAAAATCGACACTATATAACAGAGTTTTAGCTGAATGTAATCCACCAAGCGATTTGCCAATAAATTGATTAATGACTTGATAATAAGTAACGGTACTTTCCCAACTCATGCCACCAATTAACCCAATTGTTTTCATTTCTAATACTCCATAATATTTTTACTATTAGTGATTAATTATTAGGTATAATTATTAGTATGTAAAGATAATAAATTAGAATGAAATATCATTAACTATCAAAATATTGTCGTGAATAAGTTATAAAAACCAATTGTAGCCGTTGTTTGATAAATGGATGATTATTATTAATGAAAAAATATAAAAAGTATTTCGCATTGCTCTCATTTGGATTGCTAATGTTATCATTTTCATGTTTGGCTGAACCCAAAGTGATCCATGTGCTGGTTGCGTTATGTGATAACAAATATCAGGCCATCGCTCCAGTACCTGCGGTAATTGGTAATGGTCAAGATCCTAAAAATAATCTTTACTGGGGCGCTGCTTATGGTTTTAAAACGTATTTTGCTAAACAAAAAGAGTGGCAAGTTATTCAAGTTAATAAACCTGATAACGGCAAGATATTAGAGGAGATAATTTATAAACATCAAAGCAAGGATGTCTATCTTATTGCTCAGGCATATGATGGTAAGTATATCAATGATACAGTAGATGATTTTATTAGTTACTCAGCAGGGAAACAGTCAGCGTCATTTTTAATCGATAAAACACAAATTGAGGCTGGAGCTAAAGCTAATTTAGTGGTTTACGTTGGTCATGATGCATTAATGGAGTGGTCATGGCGTAATTATTTACCGGATAGTTGGCGTTGGTATACCTTGTCAAAAGCAGAACAAGAAAAACAAAAATCACGCTATGCAGCCGTATTTGCTTGTAAAAGTCAGAAATATTTTACTCCGCCATTATCTCGATTCGGTATTACGCCACTTATTTTAACTTTGCACCGTATGGCTCCTGAAGCTTATAGTATTCATGCTATGATTAGTAGTTGGTTGGATGGTGAAGCAAAAGATGTAATAATGCTTAAAGTAGCAACAGCTTATAGTCAATATCAAAAATTAAGCAAGCCAGCGTTACATATATTTACGACAGAATATAGCCAATAATCGTGTTTAACTACTGTAAATAATTCAACTTGTTCATAAAAGGCCAATAAATATGTTGCAAATACCTAAAATAGTCATTTTAACCGGCGCAGGTATCTCTGCTGAATCAGGATTATCAACATTCCGTGCTCAAAATGGATTATGGGAAGGTCATAATGTAGATGATGTTGCTACTTACGAAGGTTATTTGCGTGATCCCATTGCCGTACATAGTTTTTATAATATGTTACGTAGTAAGTTACAAAATCCTGAGGTGAAACCCAATGCGGCTCATTTTGCTTTAGCGCAATTAGAACAGAAATTAGGCTCGGATAATGTACTAATTGTTACACAAAATGTGGATAACCTTCATGAAAAAGCCGGTTCCAAAAATATCATCCACATGCATGGCGAATTATTAAAAGTGCGTAATGAAAAAACAGGGCAAGTTTTTGCTTGTTATGATGATGTAATTTATCAAGATAACCACTTAATTCGTCCACACATTGTTTGGTTCGGTGAAATGCCCCTACAAATGGATGAAATCTATGATGCGCTATCGAAAGCTGATTATTTTATTTCAATTGGTACTTCAGGAAATGTTTATCCGGCCGCTGGTTTTGTGCAAATGGCTAATCAATTTGGCGTTAAAACGGTAGAACTTAACTTAGAGCCTAGTTTAGGTGAAAACTTATTTAATACTAAAATTTACGGTCCTGCCAGTCAAGTAGTACCTGAATATATTAAAAACTTTATGTAATGAAATATATCAGTTGAGTTGTTTTAGGTAATTTTTGCCACCTAAATTACTCATTTGCCCGCGGATCCATTCGGCCTTTTTTTGTATCTTATCATCAGGATTGGCCGGACTCCATTTTCTTGGATTTGGTAGTGTAGCCGCTAATAAACTAGCTTGATACGGTGTTAATTGGTTAGCACTGACATTAAAATAGTGTCGAGAAGCAGCTTCAATACCAAAAATACCCTCACCCCATTCAACACTATTTAAATAAATTTCAAGCGTACGTTGTTTTGACCAGATAACTTCAATCCAAACAGTAAACCATGATTCAACGCCTTTACGGATCCAACTTCGTGATGACCATAGAAAAATATTTTTTGCTACTTGTTGCGTTATGGTACTGGCACCACGGATTTTTCTATTTTTTTGATTATAAATTAGTGCCCGATTAATGGCTTTAAAATCAAAGCCCCAATGATCCGCAAAATTTTGATCTTCAGCTGCAATAACTGCAATCTTAATATTATCAGAAATCTGATCCCAATCTTTCCAAGTTCGCTGTTGGCTGATATTCCAGTGAGCGATTTTTCTTTCAACCATCAACATCGAACAAAATGGATTAACCCAGCGCATTAATAAAATAAGAAAAACCGAAACTAGCATAAATCCAATCACGATTTTTTTTATTATGCTTAACGTTTTCCTTAATGTAATTTTCATGTTAGTCCAGATACCACTAATTAAAAATGGTTGAATAAACAGTATTCTAATACAAAAAGAGTCAAGTGAGATAGGTTATATTAACCGTTAAATAAATAATTATTTATAAACATAATTATTTGTTCTGGCTCATTAATATCTAATACAGGTACGGATGTATTTAATGGCTCATTACTGGCAACGGCGATGGTAAAATCATCAATAAATAGTGGTTTTGCGATTGTGTTACGATGGCACATGATTTTGGGAATTTGCTCATCTTTAAATCCTTCAACTAATATGATATCAACATCGCTAAAATGGTTAATAAGTGTTTTTAAGTCAACGGGTTGATTGGGTGTTTCCTCAATCAATGCATAACGTTTATCACAAGCAATAATCGTTTGCTGCGCCCCAGCTTTGCGTAGCTCATAGCTATCTTTACCTGGAGTATCTAACTCAATATCATGATGGGCATGTTTTAATGAACCTACCTTAATATTTTGTGAAACCATTAACTGAATAATCTTTTTTAACAAAGTGGTTTTACCACTCCCACTATACCCCGTGATGCCAATAATTTTTTTACTATTCATCGACTCTTGCCACTAACATGTTATATTTAAAAGTAGATATTACATTATTTTATACAAGATTAAAGGCAATGGTATGTACGATTTTTTAAATGACTATAATCAAACAGTGCACCCTGATTTATTAAAAGAATTTATCGATATCAATAATAAAAAGTTGAGTGGTTATGGTTTAGATGATTGTTGTAATGATGCCATCAATCACATAAGAAAAATATTAAAATCACCGAATGCTGATATACATTTTATGGCAGGTGGAACCATGACCAATTTGACGGTGATTTCGCATATTTTAAAACCTTATCAAGCGGTGATCGCTGCTGAATCTGGGCATATCAATGTGCATGAAACTGGCGCAATTGAGGCAACAGGGCATAAAGTGGTAACGGTTAAAACCGAAGATGGAAAATTAACGCCAGAATTAATCAAACCAGTGTTAGATTACCATTGTGATGAACATATGGTACAACCAAAACTGGTGTATATTTCTAATACCACCGAATTAGGGACTATATATAGTAAGCAAGAGTTACAAAATCTGTATCAATTTTGTCAAAAAAATCATCTTTACCTTTATTTAGATGGCGCGCGTTTAGCAATGGCATTAGCAGCTAAAGATAATGATATTACTTTTCCTGACTTAGCCAAATATACTGATGCATTTTATATTGGCGGAACCAAAGTTGGTGCTTTTGTCGGTGAAGCGTTAGTATTTAATAATCATAGTATTAATCATGACTTCCGCTTTAATATGAAACAGAAAGGAGCAATTTTAGCGAAAAGTTGGATTATAGCCGTACAATTTAAAGCATTAATGCAAAATAACCTCTATCTTTCCTTAGGTAAACATAGTAATAGTATGGCTGAAAATCTCACAACCTTATTTGAAAAAGCTGGATTTACTTTTGCTGCTAAACCACAAACTAACCAATTATTTGTTAAGTTACCTAATCAATTAGCGCAAAAAATTCTTTCTGTTTATGCGGTGGATAATTTAGGGCAAAGTGATCCTGAACATATTTGCTTACGTTTTTGTACTTCATGGTCAACTCAGCAAGCTGAAATAGAAAACTTTGCTAAACAGTTAACTACGCTACTTAAAGAAGAATAGTGCGCTTTTTTATCGGTAAGTTTAGCTTTGTTGTTATCTAAATTGAGAAATAAAAACATCTAAGGAAAGAGGATTAGATGCTGTTAAATAGCTAAAAATCCCTTTTTTGTTATGCTGTGATTTAATATAAATAGATTAAAACTTCAACAGAATTGAAAATGTGTTTAGGTGTGAACTAAGTTTGTGATTAGCAAATCAACTAACTGTATTAAAAATACTAATAAACAATAATATGAAACTAAATAAAATTTTAATTTTGAGGAAAGGGGTTTTTTATAGTTTAAAATTACCGATTGGTTATTTGATATGGTTGTTTGAATGATTTAGTTATTTGTTTTGATCATAAAATTGGCGTTTTCCAGCATATCTAATGTATTAATATTGGTAAAACTGGCTGGATTGTCGCTAAAATCTACGGCAATGGCATTAATTTGCTGTAAAAATAACATCAGTTTGCGATCACCTTCTTCTAAATACTTTTTTAATTGTGGGGCGATGGATTTATTGATTAATAAAATGGTTGGGTGGTCATTTTTGCCATCAAAAGGATAGATAGCTTGGTGGGTTGTAGTGAGTTTTGCTAAACGAGTGATAAGATCATCGGGTAAAAAAGGGGTATCACAACTGACAAATAAATTCCAAGTAGTGGGACTGCGTAATAAGCCACTATAAATTCCGGCAAGAGGCCCTAGAAATCCCTGCAAATCATCACAAAATACTGGATAACCAAGCGAGCGATATTGCTCAACATGTCGGTTACAATTAATCATTAGCAAATCGACTTGTGGCTTAATTCGATCAATAACATATTGGTAAAGCGGTTTACCGGCTAATAACATCAAGCCTTTATCCTTACCATTCATACGGTTACTTTGGCCACCAGCTAAAATAATGCCAGTAATTGGCGGTTTTTCCATAAATTCTTTCTCTTTTACATTGCTAAAAAACAAAATAGCATTACTATATAGCAAAGTTATTTTTTAGTCGCAAATAACGTATATCATCACCAGTTTATGAATCTTTGTAAATGCACTATTTAAATTTAAAGTCGAGTATATAATAGATACTTTTTAATATATAGATAGTAACGAAGAAGATTAACATAAAGGTTTATATCATCGTCTTCAACTTAGTTGAATATTAAATAAGGTATTTATTATGAAATGTCATCGTATCGATGAGTTAATAGAATTATTACAACCAGCTTGGGAAAACGATTCAGATCTTAATTTATTGCAACTTTTAAATAAATTAGGAAATGAAGCCGGTTTTGATGGTGATCTTAAAGATCTTAGTGATGAAGTTTTAATTTATCATTTAAAAATGCGTAATTCAGATAAAAACGAAGCTATACCTGGATTAAAAAAAGATTATGAAGATGATTTTAAAACCGCACTATTAAAGGCACGCGGAATTATTGAAGAATAAGGAGAATTAATTAAATGAAAAAAACGCTTATTGCAATTGGAGTATTACTAACCTCTGTGACCTGTTTTGCTGATGAAGCGCCAGCAACTAGTACAAATGATACTCAGCCAGCTACAGCAAGTGCTGCTACACAGGCAGCACCGATTGAAAGTGGCAAACAATATGGTGTTTTGCCATTTCAGCCATCTCCGGATAAAGAAGTCATTGAATTCTTCTCGTTCAATTGCCCTAGCTGTTTTAAATTTGAAAGTGAATATCATGCACCAGAAATGATTGCTAAAGCTTTGCCAGAAGGGATAAAGTTTAGACGTTATCATTTAGAAAACTTTGGCGCTTTAGCTAAAGAGCTTTCTGAGGCATGGGCTATTGCTAATGTTTTAGGGATTGAAGATAAAGCCTCTGATGCGCTTTATAAAGCGGTGCAAACCGATCGTAGAATAAAAACAGCCGATGACATTAAAACCGTTTTTGCTGAGTTAGGCGTTGATGCTGAAAAGTTTGAGAAAACCCAAAAAAGTTTTTTAGTTAAAGCGTTTATAGCCCAACAAGCAGATGCAATTAAACAATTAAGCCCAGATTCCATTCCAATGGTGGTGGTTAATCGCAAGTTTTTTGTCAACTCACGTGGTCTTAATACCAGTAACACTACTGATTTTATCAAAGACTATGCTAGAGTAACTGCTTATTTAGTTGATTTAGATACGAATGTTGACGTAGAAAAAGATAAAGCTGAGAGTCAAGAGAAAGCAAAATAATCATTAATTAATGCTTCTACGGTTTTCTAAAAATATTAAAATCCCTTTGTTGGTTTTTACGACAAAGGGATTTTATTTTATTAAAAAGTCTTTATTCTCTTTCTAATGCATAAATTGGATCAAGTTTTGCAGCTCGTTTTGCCGGAACATAACCAAAAATAATACCAATCATAGTGGAACAACTGAAGGCTGCGATAATCGAAATGATAGAAAAACTCATGGCAAATGAGGTAACAAAATAATTAAAAATAAAGCCGATAATAAATGATAGAACGATACCTAAGGTACCACCAATTAAACACACTAACACAGCTTCAATTAGAAATTGTTGTAAAATATCACTAGAACGTGCACCAACCGCCATACGGACGCCAATTTCCCGAGTTCTTTCCGTTACTGATACCAGCATAATATTCATTACCCCAATACCTCCAACAATCAAAGAAATTAATGCGATAGTTGAGATCAACAAAGTTAACACCCAAGCGGAAGAATTAACGGTTTCTCTTACACTGTCTGAATTAAAGATAAAGAAATCTTTACTACCATGACGTTGCAACATAATTTTATTAATCGCTTGTTCGGCAATATTTAAATCCACATTATCATTTATTCGAACAGTAATACTTCTTAATGATGTTTGTCCAACCATGCGATTAGTTACCGTGGTGTAAGGTAACCAAATATTAAGGCTTTCATTATTACCAAATCCTTGTTGCTGTCTAGTTGCAACCCCAATAATTCTAACGGGTAATTGGCCAACCATTAAAATTTTACCTATTGGATCTTGATCACTAAACAATCTTTTAACGGTATTTTCATCAATTACCGCTTCTTGGGCTGAGGTCATTACCGCTGTTTGATCGAAGGCAATACCTTTACTGATTGTATAGCCACGTACAGCAAAAAATTGCTCGCCGACACCATTTACAGTTCCTGTAACTGCTAAATTATTAATACGAAAATAGACACTAGTAGAAAGGTTAGGTGTAGTACTATGAACAAAACTTTGTTGAGCTAGAAAATCAGCATCCGATGATCTTAGTGTAGTAATTTTATCGGCATTACGATCACCAAAACCACTACCGGCATAAATTTCTAACGTACTGGTACCTAATGAATTAATATTGGAAAGTATTTTCTGCTTCGTTCCTTCTCCTAAAGCAACCATAGAGACCACAGAAGCAATACCAATAATAATACCCAACATAGTCAAAAAAGTTCGTAATCGTTGTGACAACATAGATAATATTGCCATTTTAAACGCATCGCGAAAACGGTAATATTTAGCTGAAAAATTATCTTGAGTTTTGGTTATTTCTATTTGCTTAACTTGTCGATTATTAGCTTGTTCAGAGCAATAATTAGGATTAATTGAATCGGAAATAATATTGCCATCACTAATTTCAATAATTCTTTCGGCACTTTGGGCAATATTGGGGTCATGGGTAACGATAATGACGGTATGCCCTTGTTGATGCAACTCTCGTAAAATAGCCATGACTTCTAAACCACTTTTACGATCGAGTGCGCCAGTTGGTTCATCGGCTAATATAATTTGTCCGCCATTGATTAATGCCCGTCCAATACTTACTCGTTGTTGCTGACCGCCGGATAATTGATTGGGTTTATTATTTATTTTATCGGCAAGGCCTAAACGAGATAAAATGTTGGTGGCACGACTTTGCCGTTGTTCATTGGTCACACCAGCATAAATTGCCGGTATTTCCACATTACCTTGTGCAGTTAAGGCATTTAATAAATGATAACGTTGAAAGATAAAGCCAAAATGTTCACGACGTAACTCAGCTAATTCATCCGGCGATAATTGACTCGTAGTTCGGCCACCAATTGAATAAATTCCCTCTGTTGGCTTATCAAGACAACCAAGAATATTCATTAAAGTCGATTTACCAGAACCAGAGGCCCCTATAATGGCAACCATTTCCCCAGCATTAATGGTTAAGTTGATGCCTTTTAGAACTTGTATAGTAGAATCTCCAGCTGGAAATTCACGAATAATATTCTCAAGTTTTATTAATGGAGTATTATTGTTGGTCATCTTAGAATCTTATCCTTGGCCCTTTGTTATTTGGATTAAATGTTGCACCATTTGCACTACTGACAACGACAACTTCTCCTTCTTTAAGACCTGATTTGATTTCAACATTAATATTATTATTAATCCCTAAATTAACTTCCCGCTCTTCGATACTATTTTGATTATTCAGAACATAAACAATCGCTTTATTTTTACCAGTATTTTTTTGGATAGCTTGTGATGGAATGGCAAGGACATCTTTTGCTTCTGCTAGCACAATATAGACTTGAGCAGTCATAGAAATACGTAAAATATGATCAGGATTATCGACATCTAATAAGCCGTTATAATAAATTGCACTTTTGGTGGTCGATGACGTACTTGAATTCGCTGAGCTTTCAGTATTAATTGAGTCAGGAGCTGGTTCAATTGCCCGCAATGTTAGTCCATCAAAACGTTTGTTTGGTTGTCCCAATATAGTGAAATAAACCGGCATTCCTTTTTTAACACCGATAACATCTGCTTCGGAAATTTGTGCTTCAATAGTCATTTTGTCCAGTTGGGCAACTTTAACAATTGTTGGTGCACTTTGTACCGAGTTTACGGTTTGCCCTTGATCAACTGGAATCGCAACAATAACACCATCAATCGGTGAACGTATTTTAGTATAGCCTAAATTGACTTTTGCTGTATCAACTGCGACTTGAGCACTAACAATATCTGCATCAAGAGCGGCAATATCGGCTTTAATTGCATCAAGATCTGCTTTGGCAGAATCTAAATCAGATTGGACGCCAACCCCTTTTTTAACCAACTTTAATTGACGTTCATAGGTTAATTGATAATTGACTAATTTTGCTTGCTTCGAGGTTCGTTGGGCTTCTAAGCTGTTAAGAGACGCCTCGGATTGTTTAAGATCATTGCTTTGCTTAAGATCATCAATCTCAGCAATCATATCACCTTGTTTAACCTCATCACCGAGCTCAACATACAATTTTTTAATTTGCCCAGAAACTTGCGCACCAACGCTAACTTGTTTGAAAGCACTTATAGTGCCATCAGCAAGTACCGTTTTCTCAATATTCGCTTTAGTGACCGTTGACGTTATATAATTAATATTTGGTTCAGCAGGAAACAAAATTAATTTTGCTATATAAAGCAGAACAAAACCAATAACCGTAATAACGATGGATTTAACGCTTAAGAATTTTGCCAATCTTTTCATCCTTTTATTTCTTTTGTTATTTTTTTGAGCATTGTAACGTATTAATTTAATTTGCGATGATAACTAAAGACAATAAATTGTAATTTTTATGAAAATTAACTAGTTTTGGTGCTAAATTTTGTTTTAAAAAACCCCTTTCCTCAAAATTTTTTGCAAAAATTTTAATAATCATGTGATAGCAATGTAGATCCGTATTAGGAATTATTGGCGATTGCGTTATAATGGCGCCAATTTTTTTACTGGTTAAAGATATTATAGCAATGGCATTAAAAATAACCGAAAAGTGTATTAATTGTGATATGTGTGAACCCGAGTGCCCAAATGAGGCTATCTCAATGGGGTTTGATACTTATGAAATTGATCCAAATAAATGTACTGAATGTGTTGGTTATTATGATCATTCGACTTGCCAGCGAGTTTGTCCGATTCAAAATGCGATTATTGCCGATCCTGATTATGTCGAAAGCCAAGAGCAGTTATTGGAAAAATTCAAGCAACTAACCCATTCTTCTTAATTAGTTGATTTTACCTCTATGCGTAATTCTTTTGGAATTTCAAAGGTGATATTTTCTGAAATTCCTTCGGTTTCAACCAATGATGTACAACCTAGACTTTTTAGGTGATCGATAACTTGCTTAACCAAAATATCTGGCGCTGATGCCCCAGCTGTTACACCGATAGTCCGAGCATTAATTAGCCACTCAAGATTAATATCGGATGCGAAATCAATCAAATAAGCGTGTTTACTGTTTCGCCTTGCCAGTTCAGCTAATCGGTTTGAGTTTGACGAGTTTTTCGAACCAACTACTAAAACCACATCGGCTTGAGATGATAGCTGTTTAACCGCTTGTTGCCGATTGGTGGTCGCATAGCAGATATCATTTTTACGAGGGCTGCGAATATTCGGAAAGCGATTTTTTAAAGCTGAGATTATCTCAGCAGTATCATCAACGGATAACGTTGTTTGGGTTGTAAAACAGAGGTGCTGGTCGTTTTTTACTTGCAAGTTCTGCACATCTTCAATGGATTCAACTAAATAAATACCACCTTCAGGATTGCTATACTGCCCCATAGTACCATCGACCTCAATATGACCCGCGTGACCAATAAGAATAACTTCTTCTCCTCGATAGCTTGCTCTAGCAACTTCCATATGAACTTTGGTAACTAAAGGACATGTTGCATCAAATATCCGTAGTTGACGACGTTTAGCTTCATCTCGAACCGCTTTAGATACGCCATGGGCGGAAAAAATAAGGATACTATCATCAGGTACTTCATTAATTTCTTCAATAAATATTGCGCCTAACTCTTTAAGACGATTAACCACGTAGCGGTTATGCACGACTTCATGGCGCACATAAACCGGTGCGCCAAACAGTTCGATTGCTCGTTCAACGATGGTTATTGCTCGATCTACACCTGCACAAAAACCACGTGGATTAGCGAGAATAATCTGCATGTTAATCCATCTTTTTTGGTTTTACATAATTGCTTAGGATAAAGACGCCAATACCTAAACAAATGGCACAGTCAGCAATATTAAAAGTTGGGTAATGCCAATCACCAAAATTAACATCTAGGAAATCAACAACAAAACCATGATAGAGGCGATCGAATAGGTTGCCTAACGCACCTCCTAAAATTAATGCTAATGAGAAGTTTTCTAGTTTTTGTTTATGCTTATTGCAATATAGCATATAAACAATTACTGCACTGACAATAAAGGCAATTGCTGCCAGTATCCAGCGTTGACCTTCAAATATACTGAATGCGGCACCAATATTGCGGACATACGTTATCGAGAAGAAGGGGAGTAGATTTACTGATTCAAAAAGGAAAAAATTCTTTACAATCCAAAATTTACTTGCGATATCTATAACAAAAACCACTACCGCCAATAATAACCAGTAAAGTCCATTATCTTTTTTCATATAGTCTATGCTCATTATTATAATACCGCCGACAATCGTCGGCGGTAAATGTACTTAGTTAATTGCTATAAGATTATTTTTATAGCTCTTTTCTATTCCTATCACTAACTGTTAGTGGTTAAGCAAAATGTCTTACTTCACCATTGCCATGAATATTTTCTTCACAGCGTTTACATAAGTGAGTGGTAGGATTGTTATCAACAGTATAATGCCAGCAGCGAGGGCATTTATCGCCTTGTGCTTTAGCAAGCTCAATTTTAAGACCTTGAATATCACTTTGTACTGCTTGTTGTGATGCGCTGTCTAACGGTTTAACACTTGCTTGTGACGTCAGTAATACAAATCGTAATTCATTTTCTAATTTCGCAAGTGCCGTAGCAATTTCGCTATTGGCATAAAGAGTAACAGCAGCTTCAAGCGATCCACCAATAACTTTATCATTACGACCTTGCTCTAACACTTTGTTTACTTCACTACGAATAGTTAAAATTTGTGCCCAGTAAGCGCTGTTTAGTGTTTCACTCTCAGACAGACTAAATAGTGAGGTATACCATTCATCTTCAAACACAAATTCTGATTTTTCTGTTGCAGGTAGATATTGCCAAATTTCATCTGCAGTAAATGATAAAACAGGTGCAATCCAACGAACCATCGCTTGAGCAATATGGTATAACGCTGTTTGACAGCTATGACGGGCAATACTGTCACTTTTCGCCGTATATTGACGATCTTTGATAATATCTAAATAGAATGAGCCCATTTCAATTGAGCAGAATTGCATTATGCGTTGTACCACTCTATGGAAATCGTAGTTTTCATAAGCTTGAATAATTTGTTCCTGTGCTTCTTTAGCCACGCTAACCGCCCAGCGATCGAGTACCACCATATCTTCAGGTTTAACCATATCTTTAACTGGATCGAAACCATTTAAGTTAGCCAATAAGAAACGCGCAGTATTACGGATACGACGATAGCTATCAGCTGCACGTTTGATGATTTCATCTGAATAGCTCATTTCACCTGAATAATCGGTTGAAGCAATCCATAATCGTAGAATATCGGCACCTAATTTATTCATTACCTCTTGTGGTGTAACGATATTACCTAGCGATTTAGACATTTTACGACCTTGTCCATCGACCACAAAGCCATGCGTTAATACTTGTTTATACGGTGCTTTGTTATCAATTGCAGTTGATAACATTAACGAAGACATAAACCAACCACGATGTTGATCTGAACCTTCTAAATACATATCCGCTTCATGTCCTTCAAACTCAGGACGTACGCCAACAACTGAATAGAATGTTGAACCTGAATCAAACCATACATCTAGCGTGTCTGGTACTTTGCGATAATCATTGGCATCTGGACCTAATAGGTCTTTAATATCGGCATCCCACCATGCTTGAATACCATTTTGCTCAACTAATTTAGCGACTTTTTCGACTAATTGTAGTGTGTCTGGATGTAACTCTTCAGTTTCTTTGTGTACAAATAACGTCATTGGTACACCCCATGTACGTTGACGTGAAATACACCAATCAGGACGATTTGCCACCATTGTTTCAATTCGAGCTTGACCCCAATCAGGGATCCAACGAACTTGTTTAATCTCTTTTAGCGATTGAGCACGTAAACCTTGTTTATCCATGCTGATAAACCATTGTGGCGTTGCTCGATAAATTACAGGTGTTTTATGTCGCCAACAGCATGGGTAACTATGTTCAATATTTTCAAAGTGTAATAGTGCATTGTGTTCTTTTAATAGCTCAATGACTACTTTATTGGCTTTAAAAACGAATAAACCATCTAAACCAGCACCGGTTCCCGGTAAATAACAACCATTGCCTCCCACTGGGTTGGCGACTTCAAGGCCATATTTTTGGCCAACGATAAAGTCTTCTACACCGTGACCTGGAGCGGTATGAACAGCACCAGTACCAGCATCAACAGTAACGTGTTCACCAAGTACAATTGGCTCATCAAAATCGAGGAACGGATGTTTGAAACGTAATAATTCAAGCGCATCACCTTGGCAAGAACCTAAGACTTTCCAATCAGTGATATCAGCACGTTTCATAACTGATTCAACTAAATCAGCAGCTAAAATTAGGCACTCTTTATCGTTGATTTGGATTAATTGATATTCAACCGTTGCATTAAGCGCAATTCCTCGGCTAGCTGGTAATGTCCATGGTGTGGTGGTCCAGATAACCGCATGAATAGTTAAGTCAGTACTAACTCCGAATTTATTTGCTACTGTTTGATTGTCAGTTGCTTTGAATTTGACATCAATTGCCGGTGATGATTTATCATAATATTCAACTTCGGCTTCCGCTAAGGCTGACATACAGTCGGTACACCAATAAACTGGTTTAGCCCCTTTGACTAAATGACCATTTTCAATCACTCTACCTAAAGCCCGAATAATATTCGCCTCAGTATCATAATTCATTGTACGATATGGATTTTGCCAATCGCCAAGTACACCCATACGAATAAAATCAGCTTTTTGTAGTTCAACTTGTGAAGCCGCATAATCACGACAAATTTGGCGAAATTCAGCTGGTGTCACTTTTACGCCTGGTTTACCAACCTGTTCTTCAACTTTTTGTTCTATCGGTAATCCATGACAATCCCATCCTGGAATATACGGGGAGTCATAACCACTTAAACCTTTAGATTTGATGATAATATCTTTAATTATTTTATTAACGGCATGACCGATATGAAGTTTTCCGTTTGCATAAGGAGGGCCATCATGCAAAATAAAAGATTTTTTGCCTTTTTTTACTTGACGGATTTTGCGATAAAGTTCTTTATCATACCAATTTTGCAACATAGCTGGTTCACGTTTAGCAAGATCGCCTCGCATAGGGAATCCAGTTTCCGGTAAATTCAATGTATTTTTATAGTCTGTCATGCTGATTTATTCCAGTTATTTTTGTTGATACTACTTTTTAATTGGTTAATTTTGCACTGATCTGTTTCGCAGTGCAAACATCTTGTGAAATTTGTTGTTTTAAATCTGCTAAAGAATCAAATTTTTTCTCATCGCGTAATTTACAGACAAAGGTAACGTCTAAATATTGTCCATAAATATCACCTGAAAAGTCAAATAGATTCACTTCTAAAATTGCTTTTTTACCTTCAATGGTTGGTCTAATACCGATATTGGCAATGCCATGATAATATTGATTGCTACAACAGTTTTTGACTTTGACAAAATAGACCCCTTGTAAAGCAGGTTTTTTTCGATTCAAATGAATATTGGCGGTTGGAAATCCTAATTGTCTTGCTAATGCATTACCATGCACCACTCTACCTTGAATGGCGTAATCACGACCTAAAAGGCAACGAGCTAATTCAAAATCACTATTAAACAGTGCTTCACGAACAGCTGTACTGCTGATTCTTAAATTATTCCAAACAAAGGTTTGCATACTTTCAACCGAAAAATGGTTATTTGGAGTATATTGTTGTAACAGATTGATGTCGCCTTTGCGGTCTCGGCCAAATTGGAAATCATCACCAATAACAATATATTTAGCGTTCAATTTATTAATCAACCAGTCTTGAATAAATGCATTGGCTGACATATTGGCAAAAGTTTGGGTAAAGGGTACTGCAATAATATAGTCGATACCGAGTTTTTCAATTAGTCGTACTTTTTCTTTAAATGAAGTTAAGCGAGTTGGTGCTCGCTTACTGAAAAACTCTAATGGTTGTGGCTCAAATAACATAACCGCTGTGGGTAAGTTTAATTTTTTACCTTGTTCAATTAAATGATTTATTAATTGTTGGTGTCCTAAGTGCACACCATCAAAGTTGCCCAATGTAAGTACACACTGAGTAAATTCATTGTTTAAATTATCAATACCGCGGATTATCTTCATTAAAGCGTGTTAGTTAATTATTATGTTTTCACTAAAATAGCTGCCAATTATACCAATCTTTCTTGAAGATGCACGCAATAACAATTGGGCTTTTTATGGCGGTGTCGGCAATATTGTGATTGATTAATATAAAAACGCTTGAGGTAGTCTCAGGCATGTTTATATTTTTCCTGTTGTGAGTATAAAATAAGCGATAACTGGTTTTTAGTAGATTATTGATAAATAATCCAACATATACTTTATATTGGATTATTTTATTGATTAATAGTGTTTTAACGCTCTTAAAAACTCTTGTCGAGTACTTGGATTAGTTTTAAATCCGCCACCTAACGCGGTAGTGGTGGTTAAACTATTTGAATCTTTAATGCCTCGGGCTTTTACACAAAAGTGTGTTGCATCAATTGATACTGCAACATTAACTGTACCAAGTAGAGTTTGCAATGCAACCAAAATTTGTTGGGTTAATCTTTCTTGTACTTGTGGCCGTTGTGAAAAAAACTGAACAATTCGATTGATTTTTGATAGACCGATCACTTTATCTTTCGGGATATAAGAAACGGTTGCTTTACCATCGATGGTGACAAAATGGTGCTCACAAACACTGGTTAAAGTAATATCACGAACAGTGATCATTTCATCAACCTGCATTTTATTTTCAATAAGAGTTATTTTCGGAAAATTATGATAATTAAGACCGGAAAATATTTCATCAACATACATTTTTGCGACTCGATGCGGCGTTTCGGCGAGGCTATCATCATGCAAATCAAGTTCCATGAGTTTCATGATTTCTCGGAAATGCGCTTCGATTTTAGCTTTCCGTTCGCTATTTTCCATAGCTAAACGACATGATGGGGTTTCAAGATTTTTAGCTGCTAATGCCTCTTTGACTTTTTGCGCAGCAAGACTTAATTCTGTCATTTATTTAGTACTCAGGCGAAAATAGATGTCACATTATATATTACTCATATAGTGATATACAGTAATTTTCATTCATTGGATTGGATAAAAGCTCGTTATTATCTGGATTATTTTTACACTATATTATCGGAGTCAGCAACAATATTACTGTTAATTAGGTTATACTTATAGTTATTAAATCTAATAACATTTGGGTAACTATTGATGCCAAATAATGAGCCAATTATTTTAATTGATGGATCTTCTTATCTTTATCGGGCTTTTTTTGCTTGTCCGCCTTTAACCAATGCCAATGGTGAACCGACTGGGGCTATTTTTGGTGTTATTAATATGATTCGTAGCTTGATGAATCAATATAATCCTACCCATATTGCGGTAGTTTTTGATGCTAAAGGTGGATCATTTCGTAATGAAATTTATAGTGAATATAAAGCAACTCGTGAAGAGATGCCGGAAAATTTACGGCCACAAATTGAACCCATTCACACCATTTTAAAAGCGATGGGTTTACCATTACTTTGCATTGAAGGTGTTGAAGCCGATGATGTGATCGGGACTTTAGCCAAACAAGCAGAAAAAGAAAATCTTCAGGTACTCATTAGTACTGGGGATAAAGATATGGCGCAATTAGTAAGCGATAAAGTTACACTGATTAATACCATGAATAATACCGCACTTGATCCGCAAGGTGTTGTGGATAAATTTGGTGTGCCACCAGCAAAAATTATAGATTATTTAGCATTAAGAGGTGACAATTCCGATAATATCCCAGGGGTAGCAGGAATTGGAGAAAAAACAGCACAGGCTTTATTAACTGCTTTTGATAGTGTAAAAGATATTTATAACCATTTAGACGATATTGAGAAATTATCGATTCGAGGAGCTAAATCATTAAAGCAAAAATTAATAGACAATCAAAAGGATGCAGAGCTTTCTTATCTATTAGCTACCATTAAAACCGATGTGGCATTAGATTTTACGAATGAACAACTACTTGTTACAGATCTTGATGTAAATAAATTAGTCGAATTATTTGCCTATTATGGCTTTCATCGTTGGCAAAAAGAATTAATAGCCGGTAATTTTTTAAAACAACAAAAACTAACAGCTACTGATATTGATAATATGTCGTTATTCTCACAGGAAAGCGATACCGTTAAAGATAAAATTGATACAGATTACCAATGCATATTAACCCATGAGCAATTAGATGATTGGGTTAGTAAATTAGCTAACTGTCAGCAATTTGCCTTTGATACAGAAACGGATAATGTTGATCATATTCATGCTAAATTGGTTGGCATATCATTAAGCGTGGCACCTTATCAAGCTGCTTATATTCCAATTAATCACCAATATCTCGGTGTGCCAGATCAATTACCATTAAATGATGTATTAACTAAATTAAAACCAATATTAGAAAACCCAGCAATTAAGAAAATCGCCCAAAATGCCAAATTTGATTACAGTGTGTTAGCTAATTATGGTATCCATGTGCAAGGTATTGCTTATGATACAATGTTGGAGTCATATGTCTTAAATAGCACTGAACGACACGATATGGATAGTATGGCGAATCGTTATTTGCATCTTAAAACTATTACTTATAATGAATTAACCAAGGTTGATAAAAAACAAGTCACTATCGATGCTATTGAAGTTGAAAAAACTACGCAATATGCCGCTGAAGATGCGGATGTTACTTTGCAACTTCATCAGAAACTATGGCCTGAGCTGGAAAAAGACCACAAGCTCAGTAAGTTATTTACCGATATTGAAATGCCGTTGGCGATTGTGTTGGCCGATATGGAAAGGACAGGGGTGTTAATTGACGCTAGACAGTTAAATGATTATTCCATTGAATTAAATAAAAAAATGCTAGAAATAGAGGCCGAATTACATTTCCTAGCAGGTGAAAAATTTAATCCTTCTTCACCAAAACAGATTCAAGCTATTTTATTTGATAAACACCAATTACCTGTCTTAAAAAAGACACCAAAAGGTGATCCATCAACTAGTGAAGATGTGTTGAGTGAACTTGCTGAGCAGTATGTTTTACCGCGTAAAATATTGTTTTATCGTAGCTTAGCAAAACTGAAAAACACTTATACTGATAAATTACCGTTGATGGTAAGTCCAATAGACCATCGAATTCATACCAATTACAATCAAATTGGTACGGTAACTGGGCGGTTGTCATCAAATGATCCGAATTTACAAAATATCCCTGTACGTAATGAAGAAGGACGTAGAATTCGGCAAGCATTTATTGCACCACAAGGTTATAAGATTATTTCAGCCGATTATTCGCAAATAGAGTTGCGTATTATGGCGCATTTATCACAGGATCAAAGTCTGCTTAGCGCTTTTGCTGATGATAAAGATATTCATAGGGTTACCGCGAGTGAAGTATTAAGTAAACCAGAGGCAGATGTTACAGCCGAAGAGAGACGACGTGCGAAAGCAGTCAATTTTGGTTTGATTTATGGTATGAGTGCATTTGGATTATCGAAACAAATTAATCTTCCCCGTAAAGAAGCACAATTCTATATTGATCGCTATTTTGAACGTTATCCTGGTGTACAAGCTTATATGGAAGAAACACGCCAATTGGCAACGCAACAAGGCTATGTGGAAACTTTATCAGGAAGACGATTATATTTACCAAAAATCATTTCTGGCAATGGTATTGAAAAACGGGGCGCTGAACGTGCGGCAATTAATGCACCAATGCAAGGTACTGCAGCAGATATCATCAAAACCGCTATGATTAAAATGAGTGAGTGGATAAAAAATCAACCGACAGGTAATATCAGAATGGTGATGCAAGTACACGATGAGCTGGTGTTTGAAGTTAAAGAAGAGTTGGTGAGTGAATATAGTGCGTTGATTAAATCAATTATGGAGAATTGTTATCAACTTTCAGTACCGTTAAAAGTTGATGTTGGTATTGGTAATAATTGGGATGAAGCGCATTAATCTTTTTATTAAAATTAACTTATACGTTATAGTTTGATTTTTATACTAAAATATATAGTTAATTACTCAATACTTTTATAAAATAGTTGTTAATTTTATGCTGTTAGCGATGGCTTGCCGAAACCTTTTGGCGTGTTAGAATAAACAACTAAATTGAATTTATTACAAAATGTTATTATTTTTCTCACTTATGAGAAGAGTTTAAATAAAAAAGAGCGCGAGCAATGAATTGACGTTTGAGTGTTCTTTTTTGTTATTAATAGGATTATTTCATGAAAATTAAAACCCGTTTTGCACCAAGCCCAACCGGTTACTTACATGTGGGTGGTGCTCGTACAGCACTTTATTCTTGGCTATATACTCGCCATGCACAAGGTGCTTTCGTATTACGTATTGAAGATACCGATCTTGAGCGTTCAACGCCAGAAGCGATTGAAGCGATTATGGAAGGTATGAATTGGTTAAAATTATCATGGGATGAAGGCCCATATTTTCAAACTAAACGCTTTGATCGTTACAATCAAGTGATTGACGAAATGTTAGCTAATGGTACTGCTTATCGTTGTTATTGTTCGAAAGAGCGATTAGAAAAATTACGTGAACAGCAAATGGCGAATGGGGAAAAAGCTCGTTATGATGGCCATTGCCGTTGTGATGACGTACAAAAACAGCATAATCATGACGAACCGCATGTTGTTCGCTTTGCTAATCCTACTGATGGAGTAGTTGTCTTCAACGATTTAATTCGAGGACCAATTGAAATTGCCAATAAAGAGCTTGATGATCTCATAATTCGTCGTACTGATGGATCACCAACTTACAATTTTTGTGTCGTGGTAGACGATTGGGATATGGAAATTACTCATGTTATTCGTGGTGAAGATCACATTAATAATACCCCTCGACAAATTAATATTCTTAAAGCGCTTGGTGCACCATTACCTGAATATGGTCATGTATCGATGATTTTAGGTGATGATGGGCAAAAACTCTCGAAACGTCATGGTGCGGTAAGTGTTATGCAATATCGTGATGATGGTTATTTGCCTGAAGCACTATTAAATTATCTAGTTAGGCTTGGTTGGTCTCATGGTGATCAAGAAATATTCTCGGTGCCTGAAATGGTGAGTTACTTTTCTTTAGATGCAGTCAGTAAGTCGGCCAGTGCATTTAATACTGAAAAACTACTTTGGTTAAATCATCATTATATTAATCATTTAGACGCTGATTATGTTGCACAGCATTTAGTTTGGCATATGAATCAACAAGGTTATGATTTAGATCAAGGCCCCGATTTGATTACTATCGTCAAATTATTTGGTGAGCGTTGTAAAACATTGAAAGAAATGGCTGAATCAAGTAGCTATTGCTATCAAGATTTTGCTGAGTTTGATGCTGATGCGGCTAAAAAGCATTTGCGCCCCGTTGCCAAAGAGCCATTAGAAGTGGTTAAGGCTAAAATTGAAGCAATTTCTGACTTTGATTGGCAAATCGATAAAATTCACCATGCCATTGAAGCAACAGCAGCTGAGCTTGAGGTTGGTATGGGTAAAGTTGGTATGCCTCTTCGGGTTGCTGTAACCGGAATTGGGCAATCACCTTCAGTTGATGCCACTGTTTATGCGGTTGGTAAAAAACGCACCTTAGCTAGAATAGATAAAGCATTGGCTTATATTGCTAACAGAGAACAAACTCAAGCGTAATCTCATTTAATCGCCGATAATAACTCGGCGATTCACTTTATCTTGTTGAGAGTTTATTATGGCTCGCTTAAAGAAACGTTATTGGATTCCGTCGCTTATATTATTGATTATAATCATAGCAAGTTTATCTGGATGGCGTTATTGGTTAGCATTTAAGGATGAATATAATCTTTCGATAGACTGGCAAGGCATCAACATCGGCTGGGATGGTTTATCTTTTGCTGAACTAAATATTGCTCAGCAATCACAATTATCAGTAACGGCTAGCGATGTGAAAATATCATGGTCACAGCTGAGCGCTAAAAATATCGATATCTATTGGCAAAAAGCCGATTTTACCAATACACAAGCAGTAACGAAAATTGCAGATGATCAATTACAACAACTTGATCAATCTACTTTTGAACCTTCATTGATTTCGACTATTATTGCCTGGTTACCAACAAATATTAACATTGAACATTTAATATTACACCAGCAAGATAGTGAATTATTTAATCTGAAAGTTGCAGTGGTTAAAAATCAAAATACTTTACAACTCAACCTAGCCAGTAATTCTCAGGATATGGCAACGCTTGCTGCTGATATCTCATTTAATCAATCAAATTCATCGGTTGAAATTGAAAATGGTGTTTTGACCACATCTTTATCGTATTTTGGTATTGAAAAAGGTAGTTTAACTTTACCATTCAGTGGTGTTTTAACCGATAAGCTATTTACTTTAAAAAGTACCGATAAAGCACTAGTTAATATTGAAAAAGCGAATTTTTCCGATGATTTAATTATTAAACCATTAATCGGAAAATTAACTCTTGATGCAGCATTGCCGATTCCATTTAAAGCTAATCAAGTTAACGTCAAATCATCATTAACAATTAATAAATTTGACGGCATATATAAGGCAAGCGAATTTAAATCCGCTTTGGGGGATATAAATCTTTTATTCAACAATAATCAATTTACTGTTACAACTTCAGCATTAACCATTCAACAAGTGAATATTGGTGTTATTTTTGAAAAAGTAAAATTAGCTGGTAGTTATTCAGCATCTTTAGCTGCACCAAATAAAGGAGTTGTAAAATGGCAATTAGCACAAGCCGCTATTTTTTCTGGTTCTGTTTCTCTTGATAAAGGGCAATTGAATTTAGCAAAATTACCCCAAAAATTTAATTTAAGGTTAAAAAAGGTACAACTTAAAGATATTTTTGCAAAATATCCTGCTGAGGGGTTAGCTGGAGAAGGCGCGATTGATGGTGTTTTACCGATTACTTTATTGCCTTCTACTAAAAAAGGCACCGCTTTGACCGAAGTTATTATCAAAAATGGTCAATTAGTAACGGTCAATGAGGGCTTTTTGCGGTTTGAAAATTCAGCATTGCAAAATTATGCACAAGCCAATCCTAATATGAAAATTCTCACTGATATTATTAAAAATTTTCATTATACTAAATTATCAGGTACGGTTAATTATGCTAATGAGATTGCAAAGTTAGGATTAAATATCCAAGGCAGTAACCGAGATGTTGAAAATGGTAAAGCAGTAAATTTAAATATTAATCTTGAAGAAAATATTGCAAAATTGTTGATAAGTTTACAACTTTCCGATCAGATTAACGACCCCATACGAAAACGTATTGAAGCGTATTTGAGAGGGAAATCTTGATAGATAAGAGGCTATATTATGCTAAAAAATATGATTACTATTATCGTGTGTAGCGCAGTATTAATTGGCTGTACACCAACGGTTAAGGTACAAGCGCCAAATGAACCAATTAATATCAATTTAAATGTTAAGATTGATCATGAAATTAATATTAAAGTTGATAAAGCCTTAGATAACATTATCAATAAATCAGGTTTATACTAAATTAATATTATTATCGATCGTTATTTACTAATAATGTCGTGAATCTAAAAAATTACTCTTGCGCAACATAAGATGATTTTTTAATAATTTTTACACATATTTAATACAATTTAATATGATGTATTTAATAAGGGGGTTATTATGAATATCTATAAAAAAGCAACGATAGCATTATTATCAATAATATTAGCTTTACCTGTTTTTGCTTTAAATTTAGATCAGGCAATTAATGAATTAGGTCAAGCCAAAGCTAATGGTTTGGTTGGTGAACAAGCTGATGGTTATCTAGGCGTGGTCAAAAATGAAGGTAATGCTAGCGAAATTGCGCAATTAATTAATCAGGCTCGTAAACAGCAATATCAAAAAGTCTCTGCAGAAACTAAAGTACCTTTGTCTGATGTGCAGAGTCGTGCAGGCAGTAAAGCACAAGAAAAAACGCCAGCAGGCCAATATATCAAACAACAAGGGCAGTGGTTAAAAAAATAATGGCAAACTTTATTACAACAATAGAAAAAGTATAATGATATTGTACTTTAATTGTTTACCAATAATGTGTATCCTGTTATTTTTGTGATTTACTTGCAGTGATAATTAAAATAAGTTTTATTTGTAAATAGTATCGCTTTGGCGATTTTAAATGGAGAAAATCAATGTGTTCGATTTTAGGTATTCTTGATATTAAATCAGATCCAGAACAACTACGAACAAAAGCGTTAGAACTATCAAGTCTACAACGTCATCGTGGACCTGACTGGTCTGGTATTTTTGCTTCTGATAAAGCTATTTTAGCTCATGAACGTTTATCAATTGTAGATGTTAATACAGGATCTCAACCGCTTTATAATAAAGACAAAACCCTAGTTTTAGCGGTAAATGGCGAAATTTATAATCATCAAGAACTCCGAAATCAGTACAAAGATCGTTATGAATTTCAGACAGGATCTGACTGTGAAGTTATCCTAGCCTTATATCAAGAAAAAGGTATTCACTGTCTTGATGAACTACAAGGTATGTTTGCTTTTATTCTTTATGACATCAACAAAGGTACCTATTTTATTGGTCGCGATCATATTGGTATTATCCCAATGTATATGGGATATGATGAAAATGGTACATTTTATGTTGCCTCTGAGATGAAAGCTTTAGTACCTGTTTGTAAAACCATTGAAGCATTTCCTCCTGGTTGTTATCTTTCTAGTACCGAGGGTGAAATTAAGACCTACTACAAACGAGATTGGATGGAATATGATAATGTCAAAGATAATAAGACAGATATCAATGAACTTCGTGTCGCATTAGAAGAGTCAGTAAAAAGCCATCTTATGTCTGATGTTCCTTATGGTGTTTTACTATCTGGTGGACTTGATTCTTCAGTTATCTCAGCGATTACTAAAAAGTTTTCTGCGCGTCGAGTTGAGGATCATGAAAAATCAGAAGCATGGTGGCCACAATTACACTCGTTTGCGGTTGGTTTAAAAGGTGCACCTGATCTTAAAGCTGCCCAAGCAGTTGCCGATCATTTAGGTACTGTTCATCACGAAATTAACTTCACAATACAAGAAGGGATTGATGCAATTCGTGATGTAATTTATTACATTGAAACTTATGATGTAACAACGATTCGTGCCTCAACACCGATGTACTTAATGGCAAGAAAAATTAAAGCTATGGGTATTAAAATGGTTCTATCAGGTGAAGGTGCTGATGAAGTATTTGGTGGTTATCTATATTTCCATAAAGCGCCAAATGCTCAAGAATTCCATGAAGAAACTGTGCGTAAATTAGCGGCACTGCATATGTATGACTGTGCGCGTGCTAATAAAGCAATGGCTGCTTGGGGTGTTGAAGCTCGGGTACCATTCTTAGATAAAAAATTCTTAGATGTTGCTATGCGCATTAACCCACAGGATAAAATGTGTGGTAGTAACGGTAAGATGGAAAAACATATTGTTCGTGAAGCATTTGAATCTTATTTACCAGCATCAGTGGTTTGGCGTCAAAAAGAGCAATTTTCTGACGGTGTAGGTTATAGTTGGATCGATACTTTAAAAGAGATTGCCGAAAGCAAAATTACCGATCAACAGTTGGAAAATGCAAAATTCCGCTTCCCATACAATACGCCAACTTCAAAAGAAGCTTATATGTATCGTGAAATTTTTGATGAATTATTCCCAGTTGAAAGTGCTGCGCATTGTGTACCTGGTGGTCCTACAGTGGCTTGTTCAACAGCTAAAGCAATTGAATGGGATGAGTCATTTAAAAATCTAAATGATCCATCAGGTCGTGCAGCGGTTGGTGTACATAATGATGCTTATAAAAAGTAATATTAACTAATTTAATCTGAAAAAGGGCATTATGCCCTTTTTTTATATCTAAATAATTTGTTAAAAATATTCATGTTTAGATTATATAATTATAAAAATCGATAATATAATCAATAAATTGTTTTTCAATTCTACCTTTCTTATTCATTCAATTTGCTACCAAACAATCATAGAAAATAATTTTTTATTAAATATGTGATCTAAATTCACTTTTTTAAAAAGTTTATAAACTATACTAAATGTTACCAGTCACATTGTGGCTGAATGGAAATAAAATAATATTTATATTCCTATAAATAACTTTATATAAGTATATAAATCATGAATTAGGAGCATTGAGTGAAAAATTATAAAATCGCTATAATCAACTCAAGTAGTTTTGGAAAATATTTTCCTAATCATCTAGAAAGATTAGAAAAAATAGGTGAAGTAAAACATTTTACTTTTGAAAATAATATTCCAGGGAAGGAATTAGCTGAAGCATTGCAAGATTTTAATATTGTTATTGCCAGTGTTAGACCTTTTTTTAACAAAGAGTTTTTTGATAATAAAAAACAACCGCTACTATTACTTTCCCGTCATGGCATCGGATTCAATAATGTTGATGTTGTTGCTGCCAAAGAGCATGGCACAATAGTTACTATCGTTCCTCCTTTGGTTGAACGTGATGCTGTTGCTGAAAATGCAGTGACTAATTTACTTGCATTAATTAGACAAACAGTTCAATCACAAGAAGCGGTTAAGTCAGATGAATGGAAGAAAAGAGCCTCTTTTTTAGGTATCAATGTTACGGGTAAAGTAATTGGTATTATTGGCTGTGGCAACATTGGTAGTCGCGTGGCAGAAATTTTCAAACATGGATTTAATGCTCGCCTATTGGTGGTGGATCCAAAAGTTAATGTTGATTGGGCTAACAAAAATAATATTGAAATTGTTGAGTTAGATTATTTACTGCAAAATGCAGATATCATCTCGTTAAATGCCTCATTAAATGAAACTAGCTATCATATTTTAAAAGCACCGCAATTTTCTTTGATGAAAAAAGGCGTTTATATAACTAACACTGCTCGAGCCGAATTAATTGATGAAACTGCACTTATAAATGCGCTCGATAATGGCACTGTAGCTGGTCACGCAACAGATGTCATGTATGTTGAACCTTCATACAGTGATCATCCTTTAGTTAAACATCCTAAAGTTCTTGTTACACCACATACTTCTGCTTATGCAATTGAGTGTCTGCAAGGTATGGGGGAAAAATGTGTACAAGATGTAGAAAATTTTGTTAATAACTTAGAGCTACAATCGGTGGTTTCTTAATCATTTAACTGAAACTAACTAATTAATTATAAAAATAGTAAGGAGTTTATATATGCAAGAAATGCATGTAACGTTTCTTCAAGCAGCTATTATATCAATATGGGTTGCAATGGTCATGTCTCGGGGTCTAGGTGGTGCTACGTTAACGTTACGATTTACACCAATGATGACCGGTTTAATTGTTGGGATTGTATTTAATGACATTCCTAATGCAATGATAACAACAGCTGCTATTCAGTTGATTTATATGGGTGTTTTTTCACCTGGTGGGCAAATGCCATCAGAACCAGCTATAGCAACAGCAGTTGCTGTTCCCGTCGCATTGTTGGGTAAAATGGAACCAACAGCCGCCGTAGCTGTGGCAGTACCGGTAGGTTTATTAGGATCTTACTTGTATCAATTAAGATTTTTCTTTAATACCATGATTATGAAATTAACAGAAAAATATGCCGAAGAAGCTAATAGTAAAGGATTAACCTTTTCTATCATCGTGTTACCAATAATTTGTAGTTTTGCATTGTTCGTACCGTTTATGTTTGTTGCGTTATATTTTGGGGCACCAATTATTGCTGATGTGATTAAATCGAATGCGGGAGGACTAGTTTTCCATATTCTTAATGTAATTGGTGGTGGGCTTGCTGCGGTGGGTATTGCATTAACCATTTATGTTATTGGTAAAAAAAGCTACATCATTTTCTTCTTACTTGCCTATTTTATGGCGGTTATTGCCAAACCACTAAATATTACCATGGTAACTTATGCAATAGTTGGTGCAATAGTTGCCTTTATTTTTGTTCTTGCAAAAAATGAAGCAGTAAATTCTGCGGTAGATCAACCTAGAAATAATTCAAATAATAACAATCAAGTTGATGACGATGATTATTAATCATTAGTTATTTGATTAATAAATTAGAAAGAGGAATTTTATAATGACAGAAATAGTACAAGAAAGTATTGATCTAAAGCCAGAAATGATTACTAAAAAAGATATCACATTTGCATGGTTACGTTGGTATTATGCCAATGAAATTCCACACTCATTTGACCGTTATCTTGCGGCATCATTAATGTGGGGATTAATGCCAATTCTTAAAAAGTTATATAAATCAAAAAGTGAATTAGCTGCTGCTTACCAACGACATTTGTTATTTTTTAATACTCAAATCACGTGGGGTGGTGGAACTATTTCAGGAATTATGGCTTCACTAGAAGCTGTACGTGCTGATGAAGTTTATCAAAACAAACCAATTAGTATTGATAATGATGTGCTTTATAACACTAAAGCCGGTTTAATGGGAGCCTTGGCCGGTATCGGGGATGCGATTGACTCGGGTACTATACAATATATTTTTATTGCCATCGCATTACCATGGGCGCAAGAAGGATTAGCGATAGGTGCGTTATTCCCATTTGTTGCATTTGTTTTATATCAACTATTTGTTGGTTACTATTTTGCCCAATTAGGATTTAAATTAGGTAGAAATGCGGCAACAGAAGTCGTTGGTAATAAGATGCAGATGATCATAGAAGCCTTATCTATTTTAGGTCTATTTATGATGGGTATTCTAGCTGCAAGCTATATTAAAGTTTCCTCTAGTTTAAAATTCACCTTATCTGGTAAAGATTTCATTATACAAGATACACTGGATAAGATTTTACCTGGAGTATTACCGCTTGTTGTTGTAATGGGATTGTATTTTTATTTTTCTAAGAAAGGATTGAAAGTAACAAGAGCTTTAATTGGGCTAACTGTTATTCTTGGTGTTTTAGCCGCAATTGGTATTTTATAAAAATAATTAAATATAAATAATAATAGAGGTTTTAAATTATGGGAAAAGTTGTTTTAGCTCGGGTTGATAGTCGTCTTATTCATGGTCAAGTCGCAACAAATGTTTCAAAAGCAGCCGGCGCTAATGCTTTATTTGTTGCAGATGATTATTCGGCAAATGATGAATTCACCAAAAATATTATTCTTGGCGCAGGCGCCAGCACTGGTCATAAAATTAGAGTATTAAAAGAAGATGGTGCGGTTAGGTATTGGAACGATCGTCAATATGATGATTTTAACGTTATTTTAATTACTAAAAATATTGAAGTAATGTATAAAATTATTAAATCTGGCGTACCTGTAACTAATCTTAATATTGGCGGTTTACCACTGGTTCCAGGGGCAACCTCAATCATTAAAGAAGTATCGATTAATAAAGAGCAACTCGATTTATTAATTGATTTACAAAATAGTTTTCCGAATATGGATATTTATTGCCAAGCAACGCCTTCATTAAAGAAAGTACCTTTAAGTGAAGTAATTAAAATGTTTGAATAATATAGGATTAATAACATGATCGGTGTTCTATTAGTTAGCCATGGAAGTATGGCGGCTGGAATAAAAGACAGTGTGAAAATGATTGTTGGAGAACAAAGCCAATTTGAATCATTATCACTTAATCCTGGACAAGATATAAATCAGTTAAAAACTGATTTATTCAATTGTTCAAAATCTTTAGATTCTGGCGATGGTGTTCTTATATTTGTCGACCTTTATGGCGCATCTCCATATAATGCTTCGATGCAATGCGTTCCACAATGGAATGAGCTTGGTATGAATGTTCGAGTCATTACTGGTATGAGTCTGCCTATGGTAATTAATGCAGTATGTAATAGAGATTCTGTGTCATTGAATGATCTTACTGCGGAAAGTATCGAGGCTGGGCATGAAAATATTCAAGATGCCGTTGCTAACATATCTCAATCAAACAACAATGAAAATGATGATGATTATTAATGTAATAACTAATTTAATGTTATTAAGTTAATTTTTATCTTAATCTATTTATAGTTAATATGATTTTTAAAATCATATTAACTATATTGTCTAACTTTATATAAAAATAGTTTATTAATAATGGAAATATTGAAAGATCTGATTTTGCGATATGGCATCATATTTGGTAAAAGGTTTAATCCAAAAGAGAAAATCTCTTTTTTAAGGATAATATCTAAGGAATTAGCTCCATTGGGTTATCAAGTGGATGCGAAACTATCTAAATTAAAATTAGCGACTAGACGTTATCAAAATTATTATAATGCTTATATCGGCGATCTTAATAAAGCAGAGGTCGTTATTTGTACTAATTACGATACTGGGATCAATAATTTTAATTTGCAGAAAACGTATGCTTTTCAATCACAATTTAGTAAGCTGACTTACTTTATTAGTGTTGCTCCGTTTATATTTTTATTCATTGCATCATTAATATTAAATTACCTAGTTTTTTTACCTGATATCCGGATTAATGGCTTTTTCAGTGTTTCTGGCATTTCAGCTATAGTTTCAACAGTGCTGTTGTTTTTCTTAATTGCCAAATTTAAGAGTGGGATTCCAAACACTAAAAATTTCGTTTGTAATTCATCAAGTATTATTACTATTATTAATCTTATTAATAAGTTAGATAAAAAACAAAAGAAAAAAATCGCTTTTGTTCTTTATGATGGCGGCAATAGTGGCCAATATGGTCTAAAAATGTTAGAAAGCTATGCTAAGCAAATCAAAGATAAAAAATTTATTTTTTTGGATAGTATTGCGAATGGTGATGATTTAGTTTTTTTTAAACCACAAGGATGTGATCTAAATATAGCGGATGTTCATTTTCATGATGGGAGTATTGAAACGACATTATCTAATTACATTATGATCACATCAGGTGATATAAATGAAGATAATAAAATTCTAATAAAAAATGCTCACTCGTCTAAAGACAATTATTTATCTGATGAAAGATTAGAAAAACATACACAATCACTACGAGATGTATGCCGAGCATTGATGAATGAAAAATGATAATGGATTGTTGTGGAAAAGAACTTGATACCTACCGATAGAATTGAGTAGGTATCAGAATTGTGATGAACTAATGTGTAGCGCCTTTTGCTGCACCAATAGGTAGAATTGTACGACCAAATTGTTCATTTAGAACTTCAGCCATTGCAAGATAAATTGCACTCGCACCACAAATTATACCTTCAAAACCAGCAATATGAATAATGTCATGGTTACCAGAAATATTACCAATTGCTAATAGAGCGAATAAAATGGTTAAGCTAGCAAAAACAAATTGTAATGCTCGGTTAGCTTTTAATGTACCAATAAACATAAATGCGGTAAAAATCCCCCACAGTGCTAGAAAAATCCCTAAAAAGGTTGCATCGGTAGGTGCAGTTACTGGTGAAGTAGGTAAATACCAAATACCAACTAAAGCAATCCAAAAGAAACCGTATGAAGTAAACGCTGTTGTTCCGAAGGTATTTCCTTTACGGAATTCTAAAATTCCTGCGATTACTTGGGCTAATCCACCATAAAAAATACCCATAGAAGCGATTGCCGTCATAACTGGAAAAAATCCTGCATTATGAATATTTAATAAAATTGTAGTCATACCAAAACCCATTAGTCCAAGTGGACCTGGATTTGCAAGTTTTATTTGTTCCATAAGGATCCTATAAATTAATTTTCGTAAAAAAAAGAGCGGCAATAATAAGTGTTGAAAAGCTGATAATCAAGATTTTGTAAAAAATAATTTTGTATCACCCCTTGATATTAATAATATTGTTCCCATTTATGTGAAAACAAAAACATTTCTTTATCTAAAATGGGACTTGAAAACGATGTTTTCAGTCTTATATATAAGAAATAAAATACAGGTTTGAGGAGAAAAGATTATGGGTAAAATTATTGGTATCGATTTAGGTACAACAAATTCATGTGTTGCAGTAATGGATAATGGTCAAGCAAAAGTATTAGAAAATGCCGAGGGTGATCGCACAACCCCTTCCATCATTGCTTACACTCAAGATGGTGAAATCTTAGTTGGTCAACCAGCTAAACGCCAAGCCGTAACTAATCCACAAAATACATTATTTGCAATTAAACGTTTAATCGGTCGTCGTTATGAAGATGCTGAAGTACAACGTGATGTTGGTATTATGCCATATAAAATTGTTAAAGCTGATAATGGTGATGCTTGGGTTGATGTTAAAGGTCAAAAAATTGCTCCACCACAAATTTCTGCTGAAGTATTAAAGAAAATGAAGAAAACTGCAGAAGATTATCTTGGTGAGCCTGTTACAGAAGCAGTTATTACAGTTCCTGCTTATTTTAATGATGCGCAACGTCAAGCAACCAAAGATGCAGGTCGTATTGCTGGTTTAGATGTAAAACGTATTATCAACGAGCCAACTGCAGCGGCGTTGGCTTATGGTTTAGATAAAGATGTTGGCAACCGTACTATTGCTGTATATGACCTTGGTGGTGGTACTTTTGATATTTCAATTATCGAAATTGATGAAGTTGACGGTGAAAAAACATTTGAAGTATTAGCAACGAATGGTGATACTCACTTAGGTGGTGAAGATTTTGACTCACGTTTAATTAACTATTTAGTTGACGAATTCAAACGTGAACAAGGATTTGATCTTAAAAATGATCCATTAGCAATGCAACGTTTAAAAGAAGCTGCTGAAAAAGCAAAAATTGAATTATCATCAGCGCAACAAACTGATATTAACTTACCGTATATCACGGCTGATGCAAGTGGGCCAAAACACTTAAATATCAAAGTGACTCGCGCTAAACTTGAATCATTAGTTGAAGATTTAGTTAAACGTTCAATGGAACCTGTTAAAACAGCATTAAAAGATGCCGGTCTTAGTGTTTCTGATATTAAAGATGTCATCTTAGTTGGTGGTCAAACACGTATGCCAATGGTTCAAAAAGCAGTTGCAGATTTCTTTGGTAAAGAACCACGTAAAGACGTTAACCCTGATGAAGCAGTAGCTGTTGGTGCGGCAGTACAAGGCGGTGTATTAGGTGGAGATGTTAAAGATGTATTATTACTTGACGTAACACCATTATCATTAGGTATTGAAACAATGGGTGGTGTAATGACTACCTTGATTGAGAAAAACACGACTATCCCAACAAAACATAGTCAAGTATTCTCAACAGCTGAAGATAATCAATCAGCTGTAACTATCCATGTATTACAAGGTGAACGTAAACGTGCAAGTGACAACAAATCATTAGGTCAATTTAACCTTGATGGTATTCAAGCTGCACCACGTGGTATGCCACAAATCGAAGTAACCTTTGATATCGATGCTGATGGTATTTTGCATGTATCAGCAAAAGATAAAAATACTGGTCGTGAGCAAAACATTACCATTAAAGCTTCTTCAGGATTAAGCGAAGAAGAGATCCAAAAAATGGTAAATGATGCTGAAGCAAATGCTGATGCAGACCGTAAATTCGAAGAATTAGCTCAAATTCGTAACCAAGCTGATCATCTTGTTCACTCAACTCGTAAACAAGTGACTGAAGCTGGTGATCAATTATCAGCTGATGATAAAACAGCTATTGAAAGCGCTGTGAGTGATTTAGAAAATGCAGCTCGCGGTGAAGACAAAGCAGAGATCGAAGCTAAAATTAATGCATTAATGGAAGCTTCAAAAAAATTACTTGAGTTAGCTCAACAACAAGCTCAAGCAGATCAATCTGCAGGTCAAGCCAATAGCGAAAGTGCTGCAGGACAAGATGATGTTGTTGATGCAGACTTCAAAGAAGTTGATGATGAAAAAAAATAAGCATTAACTGATATGTTTTTTAATGAGTTATTGCAACGAGTTTTAAACATGTAAAACATTAAACGGGCGCGAGGTAACTCAAGCCCGTTTAGTTGTTTATATAATGATTAAATTTAAAGGTTAATTATGGCGAAGAAAGATTATTATGAAACATTAGGCGTGAGTAAAAGTGCCAGTGAAACTGAGATAAAAAAAGCCTACAAACGCCTAGCCATGAAATATCATCCGGATAAAAATCAGGATAACAAAGCTGAAGCTGAAGCAAAATTCAAAGAAGTTAAAGAAGCTTATGAAATCTTAACCGATCCACAAAAGAAAGCTGCTTATGATCAGTATGGCCATGCTGCTTTTGAACAAGGGCAAGGTGGCGCTGGTGGTTTCGGCGGATTTGGTGGTTTTGGAGGCGGTTCTGCATTTGATGATATCTTCAGTGATTTCTTCGGTGGTGGTCGAGGGCGAGGTCAAGCAGCATCGCGTGGTAATGACTTACAATATAATATTTCATTAACATTAGAAGAAGCTGCTAGCGGTGTAAGCAAAGAGATTAAAGTACCAACTTGGGTAAATTGTGATGTTTGCCATGGTCAAGGAACTGAAAAAGCTTCAGATGTTGTAACTTGTAATACCTGTCACGGTGCGGGTGTTGTGCAAATGCGGCAAGGCTTTTTTGCTGTGCAGCAAGAGTGTCCGACTTGTCATGGGCGTGGAAAAGTGGTTAAAAATCCATGTAAAAAGTGTCATGGCGAAGGACGTGTTCAAAAAACTAAAACACTTTCGGTTACTATTCCTGCTGGGGTTGATACAGGAAACCGTATTCGACTTTCAGGTGAAGGTGAAGCGGGATTAAATGGTGCTCCAGCTGGCGACTTATATGTACAAGTACAAGTAAAACCGCATGCAATCTTTGAGCGAGATGGCACTAATTTACATTGCGAAATTCCAATTAATATTGTGTTAGCATCACTAGGTGGTGAGGTTGAAGTACCAACCCTGAACGGTAAAGTTAGCCTAACCATACCGGCAGAAACACAAACCGGTAAAATGTTTAGGTTACGTGGAAAAGGCATTAAATCATTACGAGGCAGTGCTGTAGGTGATCTCTATTGCCATGTTGCAGTTGAAACACCAGTTAATCTAACTAGCAAACAAAAAGAGTTATTAAAAGAGTTAGGCGAAAGTTTTAAATCGGATAAAAACTCAAAACATAGCCCAAAAGAAAAAAGCTTTCTTGATAAAGTGAAGAAATTTTTTGGATAACATTCTTTATTGATTATACAATCGAGCCAAATAATGGCTCGATTTTTTTATTCTGCTTTTTTAAATAGTATTATTGCTGTTTTCAGATATCGTATATTTTTCTTTATTATTCAATATCCCTTATTGACATTAAACCATATCTTAATTAGTATATTAAATTAGTAAGGTGGCTAACTAATTTTATGGATATAAAGTATGCAGCTTGAAAATCGCTATTTATCTTTTTGCAATATTTTGAAGAAACAAAACACGGTAGATTTAGAAAAGATCCGAACATGCTTTACGTTGTTATCTGTTGCTAATCTAATTGATATAGAGTGTGCCAAACGTCTCCAGAAATATCATCTCTCAGAAAGTCGATTAATTATTTTAGTTTTATTAAAAGAATACCAAGAATTATCTTTGCAAGAAATTGCTAAATTATTAGGGATAACTAAAGCTTCAACAACAACACTTGTTAGTTCTCTAATTAATGATCAGCTAGTATCAAAAAGAAATGATGACAATGACAAAAGAATTTCTATTATTTGTTTAACCCTAGCAGGAATGGATTTATTGACGGAAACGTTAAAAGAGCACAGTTTTTGGATAGAAAAAATAACTAATAATTTATCTGATAATGATGTTGCTATATTCAAAAAGGTATTAAGCCAAATTCATGAAAATGTATCAAGAAAGGAAATCGTTAAATGAAACTAATTGAAGATTTACAAAGGTTAAGACGAGATTTAATTACTCAATTACCCCAAGATGTACAAAATATTTTGGATAACTCATTAGCAGATATGTTAAGTGAAAAACTAGATAGTGATTCTTTACAATGTGGAGATATTGCACCAGACTTTTCACTAATATCAACTGATAATCAAGAAATCAATTTATACAAATTACTTGAAACTCAACCCGTAATTATTAGTTTCTTTCGAGGTAGTTGGTGCCCGTTCTGTGTAAAAGAATTAGAACATTTTCAAAATAATTTAGAGCTGATTCAGCAAGTTAAAAATATGCATTTTATTGCTATTTCACCGCAGAAAGCTTCAATTAGCGCACAGTTAAAACAAGAAAAATCGATGTCGATAACGATACTATCAGATATTAAAAATAACATAGCTAATAAGTTTGGTTTAGTATTCACATTACCTGAAAAAGTTAGAGAGTTATATAATAGTTTAGGTGCTAATTTATTGGATTTTAATGGCGATGATAGCTATACATTGCCAATACCAGCAACTTATTTAATTGGGCAAGATAAAAAGATTTATTTTGCTTATGTTAATGCTAATTATATGGAACGAGCTGATATATCCGAATTAATAAATGTATTAAACTAATAAAGATTTAAATTTATTTAATAATATAAAATGTTACTAATCTGATATAAAAAGGGATAATATAAAATATTATCCCTTTTTATATTAAATTTAATTAAAACTATAAAGTTACATTTTAATCGTGAGAACATACTTAATAATATGACGTTGTTGTTCTGCTGTGAGTGAGTTATAAGGTAACAGCTTGTGAAGATAAAGAAAAAAGATTTTATTGCTCAAGATCTGTTAGGGCGAATTTATCAACAATTAAGTTTTGTTAATCAAAAATTGCCTCCCGAACGAGAGCTTGCGGAAAGTTATGGAGTCTCTCGTCATACTATACGTAAAGCGCTAGAAAAACTGCTGCAAATTGGTATTATTTCGGTTCAAAAAGGTTCGGGTGCTTTTATTAATCAACAAGCTAAAAATAATCCTTTAATTTATAATTCGCTGACTGAAAAACATTATGATCAAATCAACTCTAAACTGATTTTATTTCGTAAACGACGAGTACAGTTGGAAGAAAAACAAACATTTAATCTAACTGATGATGAATATATTTGGGAGTTTCATCGTATTCGTTTTGTTGACGGTCGAGGTACCCAAATTGAGATTTCTAAGTTACCTTGTCGATATTTTCCTGATCTGAAACAAAAAAATATTGAAAACTCTATTCAACAATATGTATTAAGTAAAGGCTATGAGATATCCCATTATCTAACTCAATATCAAGCTGTTGCCATTAATCGTCAGGAATCTGAATTACTCAAATGCAAAAAAGGCATGCCAGCAATGAAAATTATTAATCGGTGTTTTTTAAATAATGGTGCAATTTATGCCATTAGTGAAATTATTGATATTCACTATACTTGTACTTATATTACACCGTTTAATAAACCTAATTTTGAATTAAGATTAGTTGATGATAAAAAGTAAATTTATCAATCAACTTAGGTTATTTAAAAAATATTCATTATCTTGATTTATGGGGTATGTATAACTCCATTGGGCAAGCGGCTTTGTGTCCATTCATGTGGTCGATAAACCACGGGATATTTATCTGCCTGAGCTTTATCTAGTGTAACACCAATGCCTATTTTCTCTATTGGATATAAATAGCCTTGTTTGGCGGCAATAATACCAGGAAATACTGCCTGTGTATTTGCCGAATAAGGAATATATTCCTGAATTGCTGCATTATGTAAATGAATATTTAAATGAGTATTCACAGCTGCTCCAATTGGTGTCATATCAGGTGGGCAATGCCAAGCAACTCTTATTCCAAATGGTTGGCAAAAAGTAGCTAATTTTAATGCAGGTGTAATTCCGCCAATTTGTGAAACATGGCAACGAATAAAATCAATTCTACGTTGAATGATCAGCTCTTGCCATTCTAATGGATTATTGAATAGTTCACCGGTCGCTAAAGCAACTGAAGTTTGGTTACGAATTTGCTCCAGCCATTGGTTTTGATTAGGCGGTAAAATATCTTCAATAAAATATGGTTGATATTGCTCAACTTGTTTAGCAAAAGCGACTGCTTGATTAGGAAATAATCTTTCATGTACATCATGCAAAAAATGAATTTTATAACCATATTTTTCTCGTAACTTTTTAAACATCTCTAAAGTATTTTGCATATACTGATCTTGATCAAAGTAAGCACCACTACTTGACTGTTGTGGACTATGCAATTCTTCTGGTTTGCCACCGTAAAACCCTAACTGACAACGAATATGGCGATAACCTTGACTAATACATTGGTCAACTTGTTTAAAAAGTTCTGACAATGTTTCACCGGTAGCATGAGTATACACTTCTATCGCATCTTTTGATTTACCACCAAATAATTGATAAAGAGGCATATTCGCTAGTTTGGCTTTAATATCCCATAATGCCATATCAATACCAGCAATAGCATTATTAATGATTGGCCCATTACGCCAATAAGCATTAACCATTAACATCTGCCAAATATCTTCAATATGATTGGCATCTCGGCCAATTAGCAACGGTTTTAAATATTCATCAACAATGGTTTTTACGGCTAATGGGCGCTGTTGAAAAGTTGCACAGCCATAACCAATCACATCTTTATCTGTATAAATAATTACGGTAACAAGATTATGTCTATCAGGTTTAGTAATGATACATTCAATGTCAGTGATAAGGGTTGGTAACATAGGGTTAGTATCCTCTTTAAAATTTTTTCTTTTTATATAATTACCGATATTTTTCACATCTGTAAAGAGCAAAATATTAGTGAAAAATTATTGGTTCAAATTTGAATTAAAATTGTCGATAAAAAGCATACCAATTGAAAAATATAGTAAATTTCAGTGTTAAAACCCCTTTTTTTGTGATCTAGATCAAACTTTTCATTCTTGTATTGATAATTTAAAGTTTCTATTATTTTAATTAAACCAATTCTAGGGACGATTGAGGTTCTAATGAGTAAACAAGAAAGTATTAAAAAAATTATCGCTAATATTGGTGGTAAGGAAAACATTAAAAATGCTTGGCATTGTATGACACGTTTACGATTTGATTTAGTTGATCAAACCATGGTCAATTGGGATGAAATTAAAAAAATTACCGGGGTAATTGGTGCTCAATTTCAAAGTGATCAATGCCAAATTGTAGTAGGTACTCAAGTTAAAGTTTATTTTGACATTCTGGCTGATGAAATAGGATTACAAACGCCAGAAAATGATCAAGCTAAACAACTATCCAAAGAATCTGCCAAAGAACGTAAAGGCATTGTTTCTTTGTTTATGGATACGGTGTCTGGTGTTTTTGGTCCTATCGTACCGGCGATTGCTGGCGCGGGGATGATTAAAGGGTTACTTGCTGGTCTCATTGCGTTAAAAGTCGTTCCTAAAACCAGTGATACAGTTATTATTATCGATTTAATCGCTAGTGGTGTGTTTTACTTTTTACCATTTTTTTTGGCGGTTTCGGCAGCAAAAATATTTAAAACTAATGAGTATTTAGCCGCTGCAATCGCCGCTTGTTTGATGTATCCAACTTTAATTGATGCGGCAAAATTACTAGTAACTAATCCTGATGCTGCCAGTTTTTATTATTTTTTGGATATGATACCAATATCGATTTTTAACTATGCTGGTAGTGTTATTCCTATTATCTTCTCTGTACTGGCATTAAGTTATATTTATCGATTCGTTGATAAAATTATGCCTAATGTACTCAAAACAGTTTTCACTCCAACGGTAACTTTATTTATTGCTGGTTTATTGGCTCTTACCGTAATTGGTCCTATAGGTATCTATTTAGGTAAATTGTTAGCACTATTTATCCGGTCGCTATTTGATGTTTCTGCTGTGTTTGCTGGCGCTATTGTTGGCGCAATTCGACCGGTCGCTATTTTGACGGGTATGCATCATGCAATGACCCCTATAGCGTTGCAGAATTTTGCTGAATTAGGCTATGATATGTTGATGCCGATGATGTTTATGGCAAATATGGCCATTGCTGGTGCGACTGCTGCTATGTATTTTAAAGCGAAAAATAAGCAAGAAAAAACGGTTATTGTTTCTGCCGCAGTATCTGCATTATTAGGTATCACCTAGCCAGCTCTATTCGGTGTATTAACCAAGTATAAAAAAGCCTTTATTGCCGCAACTGCCGGTAGTGCGATTGCCTCCGCTTTTATTGCTTTATTTGGTGTAAGGTTATATGGCTATATTCTATCGAGTATCTTTAGTTTACCCGCCTATATTGGTCCATACTTTATCTTTGCAATATTGGGGGTATTAATATCAATTTGCTCATCGTTCATAATGGCTTATATTTTTGTTGGCAAAAAATAGGCCTAATTTTTAAATAACCTCATAACAGCTCGTGATATTACGGGCTTTATCGATCAGGTTATATCAAAAGGATGACTTAATATTGCCACCTTTTCTAAAGGTGGTTAAAGAATTTTAATATATAGCATATCTCCTCTTCAGGAATGGTAATTTTATATTTTTCTTCGAAGATAACTAATTCATCTTTAATAATTGAATATTCATTCCTATATTTACGAATATAATTTTGTTTATCAATAAATTTAACTTTGCTCTGCTCGCCATTAATTATCTGTTCAAGCATACAAGCGATATGCATAACCAGTCCAATCAAAGTATTATTTGATACTCTAATATTAAATTTACGGGTTATATTTTCATTAAAATGCTTAATATCGGTTAGTAAATCGCGCGGTTCAATATTGGATAAAATATTCGAAAGTGTTTTTTCGATTAAAGAGTAAATGGTTTCAATATCAATTAATTGCTGTAATTTCTTAATATTGTCCGGATAAATTAATGATGTTAAATCGAACTGGCTTATTGACGTATTAAAGTTAAATGGGCTCACTATAGCAACAATAGTATGGCTTTGCTGAATTTCTTCGATTTCTTTAAATAATTTATCATCTTCGTGAGATAAACTAAGTGCAATAATGTCTAAGATATTTTGTCGGTATGAAAGTACATTATTTAATAAATCTATGGTGATATTGGTACTTTTATTCGGTACATTAATAATTAAAATAGCTAATTTTTTATTAACTAAACTCTCTTCTTGCGGTGCTGATACTAATGGTGCTTGATTAAGCATATGAATTTGTAACACATTCTCATATACTTCTTCTAAGCAATATCCGTTCATTGCATTTTGAATTGCTTCAATAACATGTAAAGTACTAACAAGTTGAATTGTTTTGGTTTTAATATTGCATTTTGCCTCTATCTCTTCACCAAAATTTTTCAAAGATCCCATATCAACCAGTAATAGCATGTCTGATTTATTTTTAGTTAATTGAATATGGTTAATAATTTTTTCGAGAATTTTTTGTGGCAATTCATCAAGTGGTACATCAAAAGCAAGTGCATATTCAATGTTAAGTAAGTCATGTGCTGTTTTCGTGATTGAAGTTGCGGTTTTATCTCCGTGAGCAATAACGACAATTTGCACATTATTTGAAGGTAAAATAGGATTATTAGTACCATATATAAAAAACATGGCCAGATAAGCTGCTTCATCGATGGGCAGTGTCGTATCCATAATGTGTTCAATCATTGTAAGACAATCAAGTGCAGCATTAAATTGATTTGGATAATTCGTTCGGATTTTATTTAATTGCGGATGACTAATCTTTTGATTGCTATTTATTCGCTTTAATGTCTGTTCGATATGGTTAGCTAAACTATAATAAATACGGTTATTAAAGCTACACTGTAAACTGTTTTCAGCCTGTTCAATTAAGGCTTCAGTCAAACGTAATACTTTAGTTGAAATTATATTTTTCAACTTATTCTTATCATATTTTTTAGTATTATTATAAATATAAGTATAAAAATAATCCTGAATTTCTTGTTCAATTTCTTCTTCGAGTTCGAAATTTTCCCTACCTTGAGTTTTTAATTCAGCGATTTTTCGATTTACGATATCGTAAATATCATTCGATTTATTATTTTCATATAGGATCTTATTATTTTCTCCCTGAAATATAATATTTTTTCGATTAATACCAATGATTTTATTCCACGTTTGACGATGTTGTGTTTCAATCAATAATGCTTCACTGATGTGATTTGGTAATAGAGCACTATTAATATAAATATACTCTGAATTACTGTAGGAAATATGTTTGGCATAGGCGGCTGCACAAATAAAACGAATATCAGCTTCAAGTTGCCCTATATTATTGGGGCAGTTATAGCCTAACAAAGCGCGAAGGGCATTACTTGATACGACAATTTTTTCTTTTAATTGTGCAGATTCGGTATTAAAGAAATTTTGAATTAGATTAAACCTTTCCTCAAAAGTTCTTGCTCTTAAAGGCGGAATTGTTAAATTCATAGGAAAGCGACGAGTAAATGTACGCAATAATGCTGAATTAGGATCTTCTGTCGTTGCGGCAATAATACGAACTTGTGCGGTTCGTTCTACGGTATCACCTAGTCGTCTAAAAAGGCCTTTATCAATAAAAGTAAAAAATATTTCTTGGCCTTCTGGAGGTAAACGGTGAACTTCATCTAAAAATAACAGCCCGGTGTGCGCTTTTTCAACTAAACCTTCACGATCATCGATTGCACCACTATAGGCACCTTTTTTACAGCCGAATAATTGGGTTAAAAGTAGTTGTGGATTTGAGGCGTAATCAGCACAATTAAAATGGATAAATGGCGCATCAGGACTAATTTTATTGACACTTTTAGCATAGTTATAAATCAGTTCGGCAAACAGTGATTTGCCAACCCCAGTCTCACCAGTAATTAAAATATTCATACCATGAGGAGGGTAAAATATGGCTGCTTTAGCTTGTTCAATCAAGGTATGCAAACTGGTGCTAGACTCGATGAAATTTTTGAATTCACCAAATTTGAAATTTGGTTTGTTTTCGGTTTTTATCGAAGATTTAGCAATAGAATATTTGACTGGTTTTCCTTTATCTTTAACCACTTTTCCTTGCTTAATAAGCTGATTTAATTCGTGGCTAACATTTGCGCGAGAATAATTCAGTAATGTGGCAAGTTCAGAAGTAGTAACTCCTTCACTGTTTTTTAGCGTTAATTCCTGTAATTTTTGGAAAATAATCTCAATTCTTAACATTTCACATCCTAATGTGTTTTAGCAAATCCATTCTTCAATGTGTATTAAAACACATAAAAACACATTAGCAACTTAAAAAATTACTTATTGATTATTTTTAATTTATTTTGTTTTGGCACGGTTATTGCTGTTATTTATTACATGAAATATATCAAACTGAGGAAAAATTAATGAATGAGTATGAAGAGATTGTAATGCAACTAATTACCAATAGCGGTGATGCAAGAAGTCGCTGCCTAAAAGCAATTAGAGCTGCTCGTAAAGGTAATTTTGAACAAGCCGATAGTTTAATTGAAGAAGTAAAAAAATTTTTAGCCATTGCGCATAAAACACAGACTGAATTAATTCAAAACGAGATTCAGGGTAATCATATTCCAGTTTCGTTACTGATTATTCATGCTCAAGATCACTTAATGAATGCAATTTCAATGCGAGATTTGGCCATTGAAATTATAGAAATATTAAAAGATAAACAATTAAAGGGGTAATTAATATGACTTATAACATTATGCTAGCTTGTATGGGTGGATTCTCTACCAGTATGTTAGTCAAAAAAATGAAAGAGTCTGCGGAAAAAATGGGTATTGATGCCAATATTAATGCAGTAAGCGAAACTGAATTAGATCAATATGATGATCTGGACATTATTATGTTAGGGCCGCAAATAGAATATATCTATGAAAACTTAAAAAAACAGTATGACATCCCGATAGTGGTTATTGACTCTCTTGACTATGGAACAATGAATGGTGAAAAGGTGTTAAAAACTGCCTTAGAAATTTTAGAGAAATGAATCAGCTAATAAGAGAGATTTTATTATGATAAATAATAAAGAAACACTAATGAGCTTTAGAGCAAAATTGCAAAAAGTTATTGGCTCTATTCAATCAAGTTATTCTGTGCAAGCTGTTTCAAGTGGCATGATGATGCTATTACCTGTCATGATGGTGGGCTCGATTGTTGCGGTTTTAAATAGTTTAAATATTGAATCTTATCAGGCAGTATTAGTGGCAACAGGATTAAAATCCGCTTTTAAAGTTGCTTCAGTAGTCACCATGAACGTGATTTCACTCTATGTCGTGGTAGCTATTGCCTATAAGATGGCAGAATTACATAAAAAAGATGGTATTTTAGCTGCATTAATGGGGCTAATGGCTTTTCTTTTTATCACTCCAATGAAAACCAACGGTATTGCAGCCATTGATCTCTTGTATGTTGGATCAAGAGGAATGATTGTTGCGATGTTAGTAGGATTATTTGCTACACGTTTTTATATTTTCTTACTTAATCGTAAACTAACGATAAAAATGCCTGAGTCAGTACCTGATTTTGTATCAAAATCTTTTTCGAGTCTTATTCCCGCATTTATTATTGCCGTAGTCTTTGCTCTAATTAATGCGTTAGTTGGTCTTACTGAATTTGATAATGTACATAATTTAATTTATTCCATAATTCAAGTACCGCTTCAAGGCTTAGGTGCAAGTTTAGCAGCAGCGTTATTAATTGTATTTTTAGCGGAATTTTTATGGTTCTTTGGTATTCACGGTTCAATGGCGACTTCGGCTATCTTATATGCTTTATTCTATCCTTTTGATATCGCCAATTTAGAAGCATTTCAAGCAGGTCAAGCGTTACCATTTATTGTCACAATGACATTTATTAATGCACAAAAAGGACCGCGTTATTTAGCATTATCTATTTTATTAGTACGCTGTAAGAGCCAACAAATGAAAAGTTTAGGTAAGATTGGCTTTATACCAGGTTGCTTTGGTATTAGTGAACCTTATAAATTTGGTTTACCTATGGTATTAAATCCAATTTTATTTTTACCGTTGATTTTTGCTGGAACAATTAATGTCGGCTTATCTTATTTTGCTACATTGATCGGTATTATTCCTCGTGTTAATGGTATGCCTCTACCAACGGCTGGAACGCCTGAAATTATTAAAGGATTTATGATTGGTGGTTGGCAAATGGCAATATGGCATGTGGTATTGTTAGTTGTTGCTATGTTGGTTTATTTTCCATTTGTTCGTTACATGGATAAACAAAAACTCAGTATTGAACAAGCGGCAACGGAGAAATAATAGATGCACAATAATATTATAATTAATGCTGTTGAACGATTATCACCAAACCGTGTGCGTCTAAGTTGGCAATCACCACCAAAGTCGCATGAGGTAAAAATTTATTTGAGTGATAGTGCTGATATAAAAAATGCAGAAAAAACTATCCTTACCCAAACAACACAATCAAGCATTGATTTAGATATTCTTGATGATAAACGTTGCTATTTTATCCTTGATATTAATGGTCAAAATTATGTGACTGCTGAACGTGTTCTACCATTGGAAGGTGCAAATAATTTTCGTGATATTGGTGGCTATAGAACTGGTGATGGTAAAACTGTTAGATGGGGTAATCTTTATCGTTCAGATCATTTACATAATTTGACAGATAAGGATATCGCATATTTAAATACAGCAAATTTTCATACTATTATTGATTATCGTAATGAAAAGGAATACAGCAAACAGCCCAATCGTTTGTGGAATAATCAACTAAATACACTTCGTTTAATTCCCGATGCATCTTCAGCAGAATTAGCTGCTAAGGCTAGTAATGATCATGAAAAAATACAGGAACTCATTAGTTTAAGCCAAATTAAAAATGGCAAGATGGTTATTGATGGTTCTGGACTAATTATGCAAGAACAAAATCGTGATTTTATCCGTAATCCTGAAACCGCCAAAATATATAGAGAACTTATTGATATTATTTTAGATAGCCGAAACTTAGCGATAGTACAACATTGTCGAGGAGGTAAAGATAGAACTGGTTTCGGTATAGCTATTATATTAGCTATTTTAGGTGTTGATGAACAAACTATATTATTAGATTATGCAATGACTAGTGAATTAAGGTATTCGCGTAATATGTGTAGAATGGAGAAATATAAAAAAGAGACTGATAATGCTGAAATTTTAGCTTTTTTGTATTCTATGATGGAAGCGCGTAGTAGTTACCTTGAAGCTGCATTTGATGAAATGCGTACAAGATTCGGGTCAACTGCAGAATATTTAACTAAAGCGTTAAAAATAACAGAAAGCGAGAGAGAAAAAATAAAACAAAATTATCTATATTAAAAAAATTAACCCAGTAATTAAACTGGGTTAATCTAATTTATACTATTTCATACTCTGTAAATTACATTTTAGTAGTAAATGTACGAGCAATAACGTCACGTTGTTGTTCAGCAGTTAGTGAGTTAAAACGAACTGCATAACCAGAAACACGAATTGTTAATTGTGGATATTTTTCTGGGTGTTGTACTGCATCTTCTAATGTTTCACGACGAAGTACGTTTACATTTAAATGTTGACCACCTTCAACTTTAATTGTTGGTGCTACATCTAATGGAACTTCACGATATTCGAATTGACCAAGTTCCGCAGTTGGGACGATTTGATCTTCTTTGTAAACTGATTTAGCAGCAACACAACGAGCTTCTTTGGTTGAATCATCTAATAACCAGAAAGAGTTAAGTAGTGCTTGATTGTCTGCTTTAGTAATTTGGATACCTGTAATCATTTTTAAATCCTCCTAATGGATCTGGACCTTATTGTCCTAAATTATTTATAAGTAATATAGCACTTTCAAAATTTGATTAAAGTCAAAAAAAGCTATTAATCTGATAAGTTTTACCGTTGATTGTGTGGGTTGACCTGATTTTTGCAAATAACTTTATATTTATTAAAAGGTAATCTTTTATTGTCATTTGCAATTTAAGTAATATTTTGATGATCTTAAACTAAACAAGGTATTTTATTCATCTTTTTATTCGTTGAACGCTTATTTACTGTTGAATGAAGAGTACTTTTCTCATCATTGATTATCAGTAGGTTTATTGGTATTTTTAGGTATAATTAATATCATCAATAAATCCAGTGTTGAACTAGATAAAACAATTGTAAAGGTCAAATATGAGTAATCAATTAACATGGAATGATGTTATTGGCTCTGAAAAAGAGAAGCCCTATTTTCAACATATAATGCAGTTTGTGGCAACGCAGCGTGCACAAGGTAAAATTATTTACCCACCTCAGCACGATGTATTTAATGCTTTTCGTTTTACGGCATTTAGTGATATTAAAGTAGTGATATTAGGGCAGGATCCTTATCATGGTCCAAATCAAGCTCATGGCTTATCCTTTTCTGTATTACCCGGAATTAAACCGCCACCCTCGCTTATAAATATCTATAAAGAGTTAGCAACTGATATTGAAGGATTCACGATACCTAATCATGGCTATTTAGGCTATTGGGCTACTCAAGGTGTCTTATTACTCAATAACGTATTAACGGTTGAAGCAGGACAAGCTCACTCGCATGCCAAAATAGGTTGGGAAACCTTCACCGATCATGTTATTGCGGCAATTGATAAATATCTAGAGGGTGTTGTTTTTTTACTTTGGGGGTCACCAGCACAAAAGAAAGGTCAATTTATTGATCGTCAAAAACACCATGTGTTAACGGCGGTACACCCATCGCCATTATCGGCTCATCGTGGATTTTTCGGTTGTAAACACTTCTCAAAAGCCAATAATTTTATTTTACAGCATGGTAAAACACCTATCGATTGGCAACCACGATTACCGGAAAAAAGTAAATGAGTAGTAATAAGAAACGCCGTCCAGGCTTACAGGAAATTGCTAATTTAGTTGGGATCAGCAAAATGACAGTAAGTCGCTTTTTGCGAGATCCTAAGCTTGTATCTGAATCACTTCAATTACAAATATCATCGGCTATTGATAAGCTCGGGTACATCCCTAACAAAGCTCCTGATATGTTATCAAATGCCAAAAGTCATGCTATTGGAGTTGTATTTCCCTCGTTAACTAACCAAGTTTTTGCTGATATTTTAAAAGGTATTGAGATGGTTTCCGACGTGCAAGGTTATCAAACCATGATCACTCACACCGGATATAACGCTGATAAAGAAGAGTTACGAGTCCGTTCTTTATTGTCTTATAATATTGATGGATTAATTTTGACGGAAAGGATACATAATCCAGCTACCTTAAAGATGATTGAAATTTCAGGTGTCCCAGTAGTGGAAATTATGGACAGCGTGTCGCCTTGCATTGATATGGCGGTTGGATTTGATAATTTCACTGCTACAAAAAATATGATTCATCGCATGATAAATAAAGGACGACGTCACATTGTTTATTTTAGTGCAAGACAAGATCAACGTAGTATCATTCGGCAACAAGGTTATGAAAAAGCCATGCAAGAGGCAGGATTAACGCCTAAAACATTAGCTACTAAAGAAGCCTCATCTTATGATTTGGGGGCGAGATTTTTACACCAGATATTAAAAGAATATCCATGTGTTGATGGTATTTTTAGTACCAATGATGATTTGGCTTTAGGTGTATTACTTGAATGTCAACGTATTGGTATTGAAATACCAAAACAAATTGCGATTGTTGGTTTTCATGGCCATAAAATTGGCCAGTATATGAATCCTAAATTAGCTTCCATTCATACGCCAAGAATTGAAATGGGAAAAATTGCTACAGAATTACTCTTGAAACGTATAAACGGTGAAAATATAGCTGAAAAAGTCATCGATTTACCTGTTGAATATCTTGATGGTGAAAGTTTGTAATCAATTTTAAAATCTTTTCTAAAATTTATATCATTATCACATTATTGATTAGGTTTGGATGGATTTCAGGTTTTCATGATTTGATATCTATGCTAAAATCGCCTCTCAGTGGTTATTTACACCTACTAATTAGATCATCAAAGAATAACACTGAGGCCCCCATGAAAATTGTTGAAGTAAAACACCCTCTAGTTCGCCATAAAATTGGCTTAATGCGTGAACACGATATTAGCACAAAAGATTTCCGAAACCTTGCCAGTGAAGTTGGTAGTTTATTAACTTATGAAGCAACCGCTAACTTACCAACAGAAACCGTAACCATTGAAGGTTGGTGTGGCCCTGTGCAAGTAGAACGTATTAAAGGTAAAAAGATTACTGTTGTTCCTATTCTACGTGCTGGTTTAGGTATGATGGATGGCGTATTAGAACACATACCTAGTGCAAGAATTAGTGTTGTCGGTTTTTATCGTAACGAAGAAACACTTGAACCTGTTCCTTATTTCCAAAAACTCACTTCTGATATTGAAGAGCGAATGGCGTTAGTGGTTGATCCGATGCTAGCAACCGGTGGTTCAATGGTAGCAACTATTGATCTACTTAAGAAAGCAGGCTGTAAAAATATCAAAGTGTTAGTTTTAGTTGCTGCGCCAGAAGGTATCAAAGTATTAGAACAAGCACATCCTGATGTTGAACTTTATACGGCATCAATTGATGAACGCCTAAATGATAAAGGTTATATTTTACCTGGACTAGGTGATGCCGGAGACAAAATATTTGGCACTAAATAAAATCTCAATTTTTAGACCGGTTTATCCGGTTTTTTTATGTCTGCTATTTAATAATTAATTTGCTATTAGCAAAAAGAAGTTTAAGAAGAGAGGAAAACGTGGTTAAAATCAATAATGATGAAATTAAAAAGGATACTTCACCATTAAAACCAGCCTGGCAAGATATTTTTACTGGTGCTCAAATGCTATTTGTCGCTTTTGGTGCTTTAGTCTTAGTACCATTGTTAACTGGTTTAAATCCAAATGTAGCATTATTTACTGCCGGTGTCGGTACATTGTTATTTCAACTTGCAACTAAAAATAAAGTACCGGTATTTTTAGCCTCTTCTTTTGCCTTTATTGCACCAATTTCTTTTGGAGTAGCTCAATGGGGAATACCGGCAACTTTAGGTGGATTGGTTGCCGCTGGTTTGGTATTTATGTTTTTTGCTTTTCTGGTCAAAATTAATGGTAACAATGTTATCGATCGGATTTTACCACCGGTAGTTACAGGGCCAATTATTATGGTAATTGGTTTATCATTAGCCCCAGTTGCAGTTGGTATGGCTATGGGTAAAGATAGTGGACTTCAAGCCGAAAACTATCAACTTATCATTATTTCGATGGCTTCTTTGTTAACGACTTTAATTGTTGCTATCTGGGCAAAAGGCTTTTTTAGATTAGTTCCGATTATTGCCGGTATTGTGGTTGGATATGCACTTTCATGTGCTTTTGGTATTATCAATTTTCAACCGGTTATTGATGCACCATGGTTTAAAGTGCCTGATTTCACATTTCCAGAGTTTCAGTGGCAAGCTATTTTATATATGATTCCTATTGTGATTGCTCCAACAATTGAGCATGTGGGTGATATTATGGCAATTGGCTCTGTAACAGGTAAAGATTATACTCGTGAACCAGGTTTACAGAGGACATTATTGGGTGATGGATTGGCTACTACAACAGCAGGATTTTTTGGTGGGCCTCCATGTATTACTTATGCCGAAGTTATTGGTGCGGTAACCTTAACCCGCAATTTTAAAACTCAGGTAATGACTTGGGCTGCATTATGGGCAATCTTAATGTCTTTCATTGGTAAAATAGGGGCATTTTTAAGTTCAATTCCAACTGTCGTAATGGGTGGAATCATGGTGTTGTTATTTGGTTCAATTGCTTCGGTTGGTATTAATATTTTAGTCAAACATAAAGTCGATCTTTCTGTATCACGGAATATGTGTATCGTCTCTTTAGTACTAGTATTTGGTATTGGTGGCATGATCTTCGATTTTGGTTCTTATGCATTACAGGGTATTAGTTTATGTGGGATTTTAGCCATTGTGTTAAATTTAATCTTACCGCAACAAACTAAAACAAATAACTAAGATAAACATTCTGGCCGTTAATTATAAAATCGATTAACGGCTAATCATATTTCCTCTTTTTTACTACTCTATAAGATCTCTACGTTTTACTTAATAAATAATTATTTTAGTCAGCAAGCACTAACTTTTATAAAAAGTATTCATAAATATAATAAGCCAACTCTGATCCAAAGCGTTGAGGATAACTTAATAACTATTATTTCTGCTCAATAAAATAATAAAACACATTTTATTTATAGTATGTTATTTAGAATAAATAAGTGAGTAATAACTTTTAGATAGTAGAGGTATTTTAAAAAAGTTGCGAGAAATTTTTCTGTCTCTATACTACTTTACTCTTTTAAGTAAAAAATTCCGACTGAATATTTGCAAGTTTGCATATAAATTTAAATAAAAAAATATTAATTGGCGAGATCGTCTAGATGTACTGTAATTTCCAAAAGCCAATATGGGCAACATATATTTTAAATTCGTCAAAGTTGAGCTCCCAATATTCATTTTTTACTATATTTTGTTTTTTATCGAAATCAAGCAGAATTCTGCGTTTTTTTACAATCCTTTTGCCGTTCTTTTTTATCTCGGCGGATTTTATTAGGGTTAATAATGGTTGCTTTTATGCAACTATCCTTTTCTAGTCAAGCATTAACATCTGAAACATCAAATCTTATTCATGGTCATGCGCCTCATTTTACCTTTGATGGAGGAGGGACTCGTGTGACTAACACCGATAGCCTGCTCGGGATAACCCTCTCTAATGGAACTAAATACACTCCTACAACAAATAATTCATTTATTAAGCCAATCGAATTACCAAATTTAGGTGAAACGTTTGCTAATATCGACATGTTAGTGCCAACTGATACTTATTCAATAAATTTAAGTTCACTTGTCGCAGAACCATATAATTATTTTGGAGATGATGATGGCGATGAGAATGTTACCGCTACTGGTTCTTTAACATTATCTATCGTAGATAAAAATAATCAATCGGTTGCACGTAATGCAACATTAGATATCTGTAAAGCGCCATACAAATTAACATTATCAAATACTGATGGCGCCTTAACTACTCGTTATGGCTTTCCAAATAGTAATACTTTTAACGCGAGTAATACAACTTATTATATCAATCCTAAAATATCGCCAAAAGTGTGTTTTGCTAAACCCAATTTATTATATGGTTCAAAAGTAACAAATATGGGGCACTTTGCGGGCCCTCCATCTATTTGGGATCCTGAAAATGGATTTATTACCCAGTCGTTTTATTCGGCCACTTATGGTTTAAACTTCCCAACGACAGGCGCGGATGGTTTATATTTTGATTTAATTATAGGTGGTGTTGCTCAACCCTTAAAGTGGGAAGAGGTTGAACGCGAAGGTATTAAAGCAGATCCCTCCGGTACAAGTGTTCGAGTTAAACTAACCGGTCCTGTTGCTACTGAGTGGGGATCAGATTCTCCCGATAGTATATATAACCCTTCTTTACCCCAGACATTCGAGTTAGTTGGTCGAGACAGTAGTGATAATGAAGTGATTAAATATGGTTTTCAGTTAAAACAATGGTTCGTCAATCGAGGGCCTAAAAACTACAACTATGACCAAATATCATGGTGTGAAAAGATTGGTTATCGTATTACTGAAGTAAAGGATTTAACTAATGCAATTTGCCCACCAAGTAATTATAGATGTCAAGGTTTTGTTTGTGCAACCCCTTTATCATCTGATGCTTATTATGAACGTAACATCGGTGCGGGTTTATTTGCAGAGTGGGGATATATGGGTGATTACAATGCCAACTTTAACGACTTCCAAACCTCCCTTTGGTGGTACTGGACAGATGAGGTTATCAACCAGGGCAATTCTTGGGATAAGAATTATCGGTATATAGTTTCTGCGAGATACGGTCATGTTGAATTAACAGGAAATTGGGGGGGCGGTAGAGTTAATCTTGTCTGTGTCTATCATTAGCGGTTAAGTGATATTGTAAGACGTAATCCATACGCCTAAAATGAAACAGATTTATTTTTGATAAATAAAAAACTCACTTATTTCTCAATAAGTGAGTTTGGTTTAATAGTAAGCAACAATTCTTATTTAATTGGACGCATTGTTGGGAATAAAATGACATCGCGAATAGTATGACTGTTGGTAAATAACATTACAGTTCTGTCAATACCGATCCCTAAGCCAGCAGTTGGTGGTAGACCATGTTCTAATGCGGTGATGTAATCTTCATCATAGAACATTGCTTCATCGTCACCGGCATCCTTTTGTGATACTTGATCGGCAAAACGTTGCGCCTGATCTTCTGCATCATTAAGTTCTGAGAAACCATTACCAATTTCTCGTCCACCGATGAAAAATTCAAAGCGGTCAGTGACAAATGGGTTTTCATCATTACGACGAGCCAGTGGTGATACTTCAGCTGGATATTCGGTGATAAAAGTTGGTTGTATTAAGTTAGCTTCAGCCACTTCTTCGAAAATTTCAGTTACAACTCGACCTAATCCCCAACCTTTTTCTACTTTGATTCCCACATCTTTGGCAATTGCACATGCTTTATCAAAATCATCTAAATCCGCATTATTCGTTTCTGGACGATAATGACAAATTGCTTCACGCATCGTCATTTTGATAAATGGTTTTCCAAAATCAAAAGTATGTTCGCCATACTGTACAACTGCATCACCAGTTACTGCGATAGCTAAACGGCGGAATAATGCTTCGGTTAATACAATTAGGTCTTTATAATCGGCATAAGCCATATACATTTCCATCATTGTAAATTCTGGATTATGTCGTGGTGATACCCCTTCATTACGGAAGTTACGATTAATTTCAAATACTCGTTCAAATCCACCTACAACTAAACGTTTTAAATAAAGTTCTGGCGCAATCCGTAAGTACATATCTAAATCTAGCGCATTATGATGAGTAATAAATGGTTTTGCTGAAGCTCCACCAGGAATCACTTGCATCATTGGTGTTTCAACTTCCATAAAGTGGTTTTCAAGCATAAAGTTGCGAATTTCAGTCACCACTTTTGAACGAGCAATAAAGGTATCTCGAGATTGTTGGTTAGTAATTAAATCAAGATAACGTTGACGATAACGCATTTCTTGATCGGCTAAGCCATGGAACTTATCTGGTAATGGGCGTAGTGCTTTTGTTAATAAGCGAATTTCTTGACAATGGATTGAAAGCTCACCAGTTTTGGTTTTGAACAAATAACCTTTAGCACCAACAATATCACCAAGATCCCATTTTTTAAATTGTTCATTATAGTAATTTTCTGGTAGATCATCACGAGTGACATAAAGTTGGATTTGTCCAGTTACATCTTGTAGTGATACAAATGATGCTTTTCCCATAATACGGCGCATCATCATGCGACCAGCAACAGTAACGATAATTTTATTTTCGATTAGCTCTTCGTTAGTTTTATCATCATACAATTTATGAAGATCGCTTGAGATTGCATCACGACGAAAATCGTTTGGGAAAGCAATGCCTTGTTCGCGAATTGCAGCTAGCTTTTCACGACGTATTGTAAGCTCGTTGTTTAACTCTTCAATATGGTTTTGTTGCTCTTGCTGTGTTGACATAATATTACCTTTTATTTATCACCAAACAGGGTTATAAACCTGCTTTTAAGCTTTCTTCAATAAATTGATCTAAATCACCGTCTAAAACGGCTTGAGTATTACGGGTTTCGACGCCGGTACGTAAATCTTTAATTCTCGAGTCGTCAAGTACATATGAACGGATTTGACTACCCCAACCAATATCGGATTTATTTTCTTCCATCTGCTGTTTTTCGGCATTCTTTTTCTGCATTTCCAGCTCATAAAGTTTCGCTTTGAGCTGTTTCATCGCTTGATCTTTATTACTATGCTGAGAGCGATTGTTTTGACATTGAGTCACAATCCCTGTTGGCACATGGGTAATACGAACAGCAGATTCAGTTTTATTAACGTGCTGACCACCTGCACCAGATGCGCGATAAACATCAATACGTAGATCGGCAGGGTTGATATCAATATCAATATTATCATCAATTTCTGGATAGACAAATACCGATGCAAATGATGTATGACGTCGGTTACCTGAATCAAATGGACTTTTACGAACTAAGCGATGAACGCCAGTTTCGGTACGTAACCAACCATAAGCATAATCACCAGATACCTTAATAGTGGCCGATTTAATGCCTGCTACGTCACCATCTGATACTTCCATCACTTCGGTACTAAATCCTTTTGATTCAGCCCAACGGAGATACATTCTAAGTAGCATTTCCGCCCAATCTTGTGCTTCAGTGCCACCTGATCCAGATTGAATATCTAAATAACAATCAGCACTATCATAATCACCTGAGAACATTCGACGGAACTCGAGGCCAGCTAGTTTTTTTTCTAATTGCTCTAGTTCTAGATTTGCTTCATCAAAAGTATCTTGATCTTCTGCTTCAACAGCAAGTTCAAGTAAGCCTTCAACATCATCAAGTCCTTGATCTAATGAATTAATGGTATTGATGATCTCTTCAAGCATTACTCGTTCTTTACCTAATGCTTGTGCTTTTTCTGGATCTGCCCAAACTTCCGATTGTTCTAATTCAGCATTGACTTCCTCAAGACGTTCTTTCTTGAGATCGTAGTCAAAGATACCCCCGAATCACATCTGTTCGCTCGGTTAATTCGGCTATTTTCGATTTGATAGGATTAATTTCAAACATATTATGCTGTTTTGTAAATTTTTAAGTTTTTTAATTAATCCTGCATTGTAACGGATTTAAGTATAACTTAGCAATTACCAATTTGCTTACATCATTGATAATAATGTAAATGAATAATAAATAAAAAATGACGCGTATTGCGTCATTTTTATAATGTGATTTTTCTAAATGAGCTTATTTTTTCGCTTCTGCGTATAATTCAGCTACTTTATCCCAGTTAATAACATTCCAAAATGCACCAATATAATCAGCACGGCGGTTTTGATATTTTAAATAATAAGCGTGTTCCCAAACATCAAGCGCTAAAATTGGTGTGCCAGAAACGCCTGAGAATTTTTCACCCATAACTGGGGAATCTTGATTAGCAGTTGAAACCACTTCTAGCTTATCATTTTTCAATACTAACCATGCCCAACCAGAACCAAAACGAGTTGCCGCAGCAGCTGAGAATTTTTCTTTAAACGCATCAACTGAACCAAAGTCTTTTTCAATAGCAGCTTTTAGTTCACCTTTAAGTTCAGTTCCAACTTTTAATAATTCCCAGAATAGGGTGTGGTTAACATGACCACCAACATTATTTTTAACACCAGTAACTTTGTCTGCAGGGACTTTGTCTAGATTTTTTAGTAATGTTTCAGGGCAAAAGTCTTTAACTTCAGCAGGTAGGGATTCTAATAATGCATTAGCGTTATTTACATAAGTTTGATGATGTTTGTCATGATGAAGATGCATTGTTTCAGTATCAATATAAGGCTCTAAAGCGTCATAAGCATAAGGTAAAGGGGGTAATGTATAAGCCATGAAATTGCTCCTTTCATTTATTAAGTATTTTTAACTCATTTATACTGTCGAGTATACGGTCTATCAATATATCCCACAAACTATTGTTTAGATAGCTTATGACTATCTAATTTAATATCATTGCCGTATGATTTTTATACTTCGTTTGGCTGCGTTAAATAAGGTGTATACATCATAATTGCATGATTTTCGCTAATGAGTTTTTCCTCTATTTGATTATCGAGCAAATGGGTTTTACGTTGCCATATCTTGTTGTGTCTAGTGTATCCGCCCCACCATTGTTGTTCAATAACGTGATCGGTTTCGAATATTTCATAGTGATAAGATAAAGGTGTATTGGCAAGCAGTTCACCATGTAAATATTCATCATCTAACCAAAGATTAAGTCGGTACGTTGTATTGGTTTTATTGAGTAATTGTAAATCGATATAGTTATAAGAAAGTGTTGCACCACAAGCAAATGGAATAGTACGGTTAACATCCGGAAAAACATCAAAACTATGACGCCATCGTTCAATAATGGTTAAATCTGAATGTAATACCATCCAGTAAATCAAATTGCCAAGTTGGCATAAACCACCACCAATATCTTTGCCGATTTGGCCATTATGTAATGAGAGACCTTCTAAAAAGCCGCGTTTCTTAGATGGTCGACCAACTTTTTGCCAAATTGAAAATCGTTGATTGGGCTTAATTATCGAACCGTCGAGCTGTTCAATTGCTAAGCGAAGGTTAGTAATTTTGTTATATTGCAAATACATATCAACATCTTTCAGTTGTCTTAACAATACCGATTGATGTTTTTTATGAGAATAGCAGCAAGTATTATTATTCTTATCAATTACGCTATAGGCGTGACGGTTGCGCCACCAATCTAGTTTACGTTTGAGAATAAAATACTCCTTACCTAATTTTAACCTTAAATTACTGCGTTTTTTAGGTTTATCTACAATAGTGTTTTGCATACAACAATCATCCTAACTACTAAATTGCTTATTTTTTTATAAGTGATAAATAATTAAGGCTTAATTTATCTAAAAAGCCAAACAGTTTCTGATTCATTTCAGAATAATCATGGGAACGAAGTTGGCTAGGTGTATCAACAAAACGATATTTTGCTGCTTGATTAAGATCACTTTCTGAGTGAGCAATCAGTTGTTCAACAACATCTAAAGTTAACTCCATATGACATTGAAAACCATATACTAAAGGACCATAAGCAATGATTTGTCGTGGGCAGCCTTCACTATAGGCAATAATTTGTGCTTCTTGGGTTAAACCTGGCATGTCATTGTGCCAATGGCCGACAGCTAAACCCTTGCCAAAATCAACAAATAAAGGATTATTTTTACCTATTTCAGTTAAGGTGATAGGGAACTTACCGATTTCCTTTTCCGGACTATGACCATGTGGGGCTCCTAAAGCTTCACCAATTAATTGTGAACCAAGACAGACGCCAAGTACGATTTTTTTTGAATTGATAGCCGATAATATTACTGCTTGTTCCGCTAGCGAGTCAAAATGAGGGCACTCTTGTTTGGTTGTTGCTGGTGATTGTGGGCCACCCATAATAATCAACATATCAATATTATCTACATTGTTGGGAAGAGGTTCACCAAGATAAACACGAGAATAACTAATGGTATAACGATGTTCTTTAGCCCATTGCTCATAAGCTCCAGGAGCTTCGAAATCTTCATGAATAATAAAATGCAAATGCATTGGTAAATCTCCTTTAACCTAACTATTATCGATCAGAATACTCAATTGCCATTAGATGTGAATATGGAAAATTAAGCGCGATAATTATTATGAATCTTTTATTAAGAAAGACAATAGTAAAGATATCAATAGGCGATAAACAAATAAGTTATAGAGCAGAAGAATAATAGGCATAAAAAAATCTGCTTGAGCAGATTTCAACATTCGGAAAGTTGGCTCCTCCAACAGGACTTGAACCTGTGACATACGGATTAACAGTCCGCCGTTCTACCGACTGAACTATGGAGGAACCGAATGTAGCGCGCATATTATAGATTTAATGACGCTATGTCAATAGTTAAATTGTTTAAAATGCGTTTTTTGTAGCAGATTATCTCGATTATTATGCTTCAAGTATTCGGATTGTCTTGAATAATGTCTTTTGTCTGAGTAGTTGTTGTGGATGTGATCCTAGTTCTCCTTCAGGGATCGTTTGATTTAATGCTTGATAATATTTGATCCAATAAGGCAGAATTTGGCCTGTGGCTAAATCGCTAAAGTTCATAGGATAACGTTGAAAATAATCTTCACCAGATGGGTACTTGAAGGCATAAGTAATCAGTTCACTACAGTAAAACCCTTTATCATCTTCGCGAAAACTATGGTTATAAGGCAACCCTAGACAGGTTTGCACCCGCATTAATGCGTTTTTAATGACGGAATCATCATAAATGGTTGCTACTAGATTATATTGAGCGGTAGCTAAAAAGTTGTTAAGGGGCTGTTGGATTACCCCATGTTTTTGAGTGGCTTCAATGACGATATTATTGCCTATATATAAACCAACATGGCTTATCTGATTGATTATCTCATCCGAGTAAAGCTGTGAACCAGAATGCGTAATCGCTTTATTAAATTCGCTTTCTTCATGCTGGGATTGAAAAATAATATCGCCAGATTGCATTGTTATTGATGTTTTTTCGCGTGATGACGCCATAATGAAAACATGACACAAGTTGCGATGATAAATTTAAGTGCATCAACACCAACAAAAGGTAAATAACCTACTTGTATCGCTTCGCTAAGGGAAATATGTAAATACCCCATTAAATAGACCACACCAAAGACAAATAATAATTGGTGTGCACAAGCAAAGGCAACTAAGCCTAACAGAAAACGACGATCGTAACCTTTCTCTGCTGCATATCCAGCTAAATAAGCACTAAATACATAACCATATAAATAACCAGCAGAAGGAGAAGCAAGCGCCATAATGCCACCGCTACCATTGGCGAATAGTGGTAATCCTAATGCACCTAAAAATAGGTATTGAAGAATTGCTAAAGCACCTAATTTACGCCCCAAACAAGCTCCGATCAGAAGCACGCCTAATGATTGTAGACTGAATGGTACCGGATAGGTTGGAATACTGATATTTGCGGCAACGCCTAGCAGCAATGCGGCACAAGTAACTGCGCACAACTTGCGTTGCCAAGAGGATAAGTTGAATAGTGTATTAATATAAGTTGGATAGTACGTTGTTAATTGCTGTTTCATTATTTTCTACCATTAAAAGCTAAATAGTAGCGTCATAATAATACAAAAACAAATTATGTAAACTATTTTCTTATAAAATGGTTTACATTTGTTTAGGGAATTTTTTTTTAAACTAAAAAAGGATTTGTCATTCGTTCATTGCCAAAGCTCGACATCGGACCATGGCCAGAAACAAAGATAAAATCATCACCAAGCGGAAATAGTTTATTTGTGATAGAGGAAATTAAATCGGCATGATTTCCTCGAGGAAAGTCGGTACGGCCAATGCTACTTTTGAATAAGACATCACCGACAAAAGCAATTTTATCTTTGGCATTGATAAATACGATATGGCCAGGAGTATGGCCAGGACAGGACAGAACATCAAGTGTAATGTTACCCACTTTAACTTGTTCCCCTTCAGTTAACCAGCGATCAGGTAAAAAACTATCCGTATAAGGAAAGCCAAATTGCATACATTGTTGCGGTAGTCCAGAGAATAAAAACTCATCTTCTTGACTAGGGCCAATGATCTTAACATTATAGTGATTAGCTAACGCTACGGCAGCGCCAACATGATCTAAATGGCCATGAGTAAGCAAGATTTGCTTGATATTTACGCCTAGTTTTTCCACTGCTTTTCTAAGCAGTTCAGGCTCTCCACCAGGATCAATAAAGGCAGCCTCGTTTGTTTCATCACACCAAATAATGCTACAATTTTCTTGAAAAGCTGTAACTGGAATGATCTGATATTGAAACATATAATTCTCCCTTAATTGCTTAGCGCCGATTCGTTAAATTTTTACCATCTTGTGTGTTTAGTTGCGCAAAAATCATGCTTGATAGCATAGTCACAATACCTAGTATAACAAAGGTTAATTGAAATGCGTGAATAGTAGTTGTTGAATTGCTGAATAATCTTACTAATACCGCACCAAAACCAGTGCCAAAGCTAATGGCTAATTGCTGATTAACCGCCATTAAACTATTACCACTGCTGGTGCTTTCACCTTGTAAATTAGCTAATGTTATACTATTCATTGAGGTAAATTGCATTGAATTGATTCCGCCAATGCAAAATAGCAAAATACTTAATATTACTAATGGTGTCGCTAAGTTTATTAATGACATTAAAAGAATCAAAATTCCAGCTAAGATGGTATTAGCAACCAATACAAAACGGTAACCTAAACGAGCAAGAATTCGCGTAATAAAAAATCTGGTACAAATAGAAGCAATCGCCATGGGGACTAACATCATGCCAGCAAAAATTGCTGAATAACCAAAGCCAACTTGTAGAAATAGTGGAATAAGGAAAGGCACACCAGAAATGCCCAATCGACAAACTAAATTACCGATAATACCAATTTTAAACGTTCGAATATTAAATAATGATAGTGGAAATAGAGGCCCAGATTTTTTTTGCGCATAGGTTCGATAAATAAATAAAAAAATCAGACTGATGATGGCAAGCGTTATTGGTAAATAATATTGTTGACCTTGATTTAAAGATTCGACACTTAGGGTAGCACTGATAAAAGTAATAACGATAAAGAGAAAACCAAAGAAATCAAAAGGCATATGTTTGCCTTTAATGTTAGGCATATACTTTAAGCTAATAAATACCCCTAAAATCCCTATTGGTAAGTTAATCAAAAATACCCAATGCCAACTTACCATATCGACTAGATAACCGCCTAAAACCGGTCCTAGTACTGGTCCGATTAATCCTGGTATTGTTGCGGTATTTAATGCTGCTAAAAACTCGTTACGTTTAAATGCTTTAATCAAAACTAAGCGAGAAACTGGTACCATCATTGAACCACCAATACCTTGAATTACTCTGGATATATCTAAGAAAATTAATGAATTGGATAAAGCACACAGTAATGAACCTATTGTAAAGAGTGATACTGCCAGTACAAAGATATTTCGGGTACCAAATTTATCTGAAAGAAAGCCACTTACAGGAATAAACAGTGCTAATGTTAGTGCATAACAGATTACCGCTGACTGCATGTTCAGGGGGGATTCATTAAGATCTTTGGCCATAGTTGGCAAAGCAGTATTTAGAATTGAGGTATCGAGTGATTGCATAAAAAAAGCAAATGCAGCAATCCAAGGTAATATACGATAGACAAAAGGTGGTAATTGTAGTTCGCTATTCATTTTGTTCAGCCTAAAATTGATTGATATGCTGGAAGCAGAGGAATTTTATTAATCCTAAGATTATACTCTCATACTCATCGGGGATGATTGAGTAAGAGAGCTAATGAATGCTATTTTACAATATTCACTGTTAATTGCTGGATTTTTTCTTATTTTTAACGGGTTTTCCTTGCCAATAACCAGCCAATAGTGAACCAGAAATATTGTGCCAAACAGAAAAGACCGCAGCAGGCAGTGCCGATAATGCTGAAAAGTAGGTTGTACCTAATGTTGCAGCTAACGCAGAGTTTTGCATACCTACTTCTAAAGACATAGTTCGACAAGTGGACTCGTCAAAACCAAATAAACGACCGCCCCAATAACCACCAAGTAAACCAATACCATTATGAATAATGACGGCAAAGATAACGGTTATACCTACTTGAGCAATGAGAGCATGACTACCGGCAACAACAATACAAATAATTAATAAGATACAAAGCATCGACAACAGTGGTAAGAATCGTTCACATTTTTTTACCAAAGAGTTTAAAAAATGGTGGACAATTAAACCTAAAAGAATAGGGACGAGCACAATTTGGACAATATGTACCAACATATCCCAAACCGGAACTTCAACGGTAGTACCCACTAACAATAATGTGAGTAATGGGGTGACTACAACGCCAACCAGTGTTGATACCGATGAAATAGTAACTGATAATGCTACATCACCTTTAGCTAGATAAATCATTACATTAGAGGCGGTACCACTAGCAACACTCCCCACAAGAACCATGCCGACTAATAGCTCAGGTCGCATAGTGAATAGTTTAGATAAGATTAACGCAGTCACTGGCATTACAATATAATGCAGTAAAGTACAAATTATGACTGCTTTCGGTTTGGTGACGACGCGTTTAAAATCATCAATACTTAACGTTACCCCCATGGTAAACATGACAAACATTAATAATTGTGATGTATGTGGTCGCACAGGCAGAAAGGTATCAGGTGAAAAATAGGCAGCTATTGCACAAAGAATTGCCCATAAAGGAAATAATCGAGTTAATGAAATAATGGATTGTACAAAAAGTTGACTATAGCGCTGCGACATAAAATATCACCTTTTTTTGATAAATCATTAATAATTAAATAGTTATCTTTTGATTGGATTTGTAATTTCCATTCTATTAATTCTACAAAATAGCGTCAAGGTATTTGTTAAGATAGTGTTAATTATTTGTGAAGGCTGTTCTGTTCGCAATTGACTAAGAATATTAAAAATATCGACAATGTTTTCGGGGCGATTTATTTGTCCTTGGCGACCGCTTAATGGCATATCTGGAGCATCAGTTTCCAACACTAAACTTTCCAGCGGTAATTTTGCAATGGTTTGGCGAGTTTTATTGGCTCTGGTATAACTTATTACTCCACCAACACTAATATAATAGCCTAATTTAATAAATTGCAGTGCTTGTTGATAGCTACCTGAAAAGCCATGGATCACCCCACGACATGGCAAATTAGCTTGATGTAATTCATGATAGATAATGTCGTGTGTTTTGCGTGAATGGATTAAAACGGGTAAATCATAGCGCTTGGCTAATACTAATTGAGCTCGAAAAAAATCTAGTTGCTGTTGCCAATCAACAGATTGGTCATAACGGTCTAAGCCAATTTCACCAATGGCAACTAATTTTGTAGGGTGAGTACTAACTATATCTGATAGTTGTTCAAGATCAGCCGGCGAGTGTTGATAGATAGGGTGTAAACCGAGTGCAGCATAAAGTTCACTATATTGCTCGGTGAGTTGTAATATTTGACTAAAATGTGTTGCTGATACAGCAGGAATAATTAAGCTATTAATTTTAGCTTGGCGAATATTATTGATTGAATTCTCGAGATCGGTAACAAAAGCAGGAAAATTGAAATGGCAATGCGTATCGATAAACATAGTGCCTCCTATTCTTCGACTTGATGTAATAATATCGGCAATAAATATCGCTGAGCAAACTGTATTATTTGTTCTATTAGATTATCGGTTAATTCGGGATAAAGCCTTGCGTAATAACTATCACATTCTGCGGTAAGAAATTGGCCACCTTGCCAAGTGGTTAATAATTTGCTTATTGCTTTTTCACTGAGTTCAATTTGTCCAGTTTTTGGATTATATGCAGCAAGCAACCAGCTCCATGCGCTTTGTAATGGCATTAATAGTGGTTGGTTGACACCTTTTATAAAACCTTCAACGAGATCCGTTAATAGGGTTAACGCTTGTGGGGCATCAATGTGTAAAAATCGCCATTGGTTGTCTTCTCGGCCATATAAGCGACTTTGGCTGTCGGTTTTATCCCAATTCAAAATACAATAAATTAAGTGATCAATCCATAATGAAATACCATCACGAATCGAGAGTTTAGCTGGGCGCCAAGTTAAAAGACCATCTGCTTGAATGTGGGTTAGCCAACCTTGTAATTGATAATGTTGTTCATCTATCGAAATAGTTAAATTTACCTCTAAGGTTGATGGATTAGTTCTCTCTTCAATGATTTTATTGGCTAAAGGTTGCAGTGCTTCACACAATTCATCATAAATAATCTCACCAAATGCACCGTCTGGTAACTCACCAGTTAGCTTAAGCCGTTGGTAAAAGTTATCACAGCCTTGCGAGTCCTTAGCAATCATTTCATTTAAAATCTGTAGATTAAGTTGATAGCGTTTTAAGTTATCTAGGCTAAAGTTTTCAGCATCGGGCAAGGTGTTATCTAAATAATTAACATAAAAATTAAAGCGTTTTTGTAAGAAAAACCGAATAGAGTGTTGATAAAAACGTTTTAATTCATCTAGATTGATATTATCTACAATGACTTTGGTAATATCGCTGATAAATGATTGGGTTTCTCCCGCTTTTAACGCGGCAGGTAACCACTCATCAGCATAACTTTTAGGTTCATTTAAGAAATTTTGTGGATTAAATGGTGTGCGAGTATGCAACGTTCTTAAGTTATCAATTAAAGAATTGTTTTTATCTGAATCTTTATCAGTAGCATCATGATAATACTGCACAATATAATCCCAAAGCTCATCGACTAATACTGATGGATAACGTTCGCTATCATCTTTCATATCTCGACCTATATAACTGATATAGAGTTGATCTTGTGCAGATAAAATAGCTTCTAAAAACAGATAGCGGTCGTCAATACGTCGACTACGATCACCTCGACGAGGGTTTTGAGCAATTAAGTCAAAATCTAAAGGTAAAGATGTTCTTGGATAATCACCATCATTCATGCCTAATAAACATACTAATTTAAAAGGAATCGAGCGCATTGGCATCATAGTACAAAAGTTTATCTTACCGACTAAAAAACGATGGGCTAGGTGATTTTGCTCCAATCGTGATTGCATCGCATCATGTAAAATAGTTATTGAAATTTGATCGGTAAAATTAGCATTTAAACCACTGCTAATCAGTTTTTGCCACTCTTCTTGAATCATTAATAAAATTGATTCACGTGAGTCATTACTAACAAAAAAATCATTAATCAGTTCAATACAGCAGCCTTGCCATTCAGTTAATGGCTTGTCTTCACTGAGAATGGTTAACCATTTACGTACGGATTTTATAAATTCTGCTAACTGACCAATTAATTCAGCATCTAAGCCGGTAGCACCATCATAAGCTAGTATCTGTTGCCAACCACCTTGTTCACTATTCATGGTATAACCAAGTAATAACCGTTCAAGGCCAAATAGCCAGCTGTGAGCATTTTCTAGACCAAAACGAATGCCTGATTCAATAATCCAAGTATGTAATAAAGTTAGTTGTGACTCACTTATGGCAAACTTTTCAGCAATGGCTGGAATTTCAAGTAGATTAAATAACTCTTCAGCGGTAAAGCGGCTTTCAGTAAAGTTTAAGATAGCAAAAAATCCTTGCACCATTGGATCAATGTTACGAGCTTTTTGATCGGAAATTGTGAATGGTAAATAGCGTTGTCCTTCAGCGTTACCGAATACTGACCGAATATAGGGTACATATTTATCAATATCTGAAACCATGATAATACAATCACGTAATTCGAGTGTTGGATCGGCATCAAATGCAGATAATAGATAATCATAAAGTACTTCGACCTCACGCTGTTCGCTATGGCAAGCGTGGAAGGTTACTGATCTATCTGTTTTCTCAATAGGTGCTTTTACATCACTGGTTTGATAAAGTTCTAAAATATCTTGCTGAATTGAATCTAATAAACATTTTCGCTCATGATCGACAAAAATATCAATATCTTGTTTATTATTGAATTCCTGCAATAAAAATAGGTTATCTCGTCCTAATTTACCCCAAGATGTTAATAATGGGTTAGGAATATTATCAGGTGTATTTTGGATCTCTAATAGCTGTTTTTCTACAATATCGCCCCAATACCATTTGCAAGGATTATTAAACATTAAATGGACATCAATGTGTTGACCAAGTGCTGATAATAATGATAAATAAATTGGTGGTAGTGAGGTAATACCAAAAATATAGACTCGTTTCGGTAACGATTTTAATCTTGTGCGATCGAAATCATTATCTAACAAAATGTCTAACATTTGCTGATAGATATTGGCACGATGATAAGGTTGACTAATTGCAATTAGTTGTCGCCATAATTCAGATTGCCAGATTTCATCAGGATGATGATTTAGTTCAGCTACCGTTTGCTTGCTTTCCCATTTGGCTAACCAGTCAGGGCGATAAACTAAATATTGGTCAAATAATTGTGCGATTCGAGTCGCTAGTTGATACTGTTTTCGTTCTTCTTTATCAATATTAAGATAATGTTTAATGGTATCAAATTCAGGTCGCTCGATAATTTTTGGCAATAGATAATACAAACGCCAAGTCATTGATTCGACATTATAACTATTTTCCTGTGGTGAATTAGGTAACAGAGTTTGGTATAACTGCCAGATAAATTGGCTTGGAAAAAGAAAATCAACATTAGCAACTATCCCTAGATCATTGGCTAATTCAATTTGTAACCATTGTGCCATACCTTGGCTTTGCACCATAACCATATCAGGCATAAAAACCTGTTCTAGCGGATCTCTGCGCATTAATTCGCTAACGAGTGATTTGAGTAAATCGACTTGATTAGAATGATAAATGGTGAACATAGTTACATTAATATTAATAGAATTAATCAGATTATCGCTGATTGCTATTAATAAATCTAGCCATGTTTAAATAGTAACTTTTTATAAGTAAATAACTATATAAAATACCAATGGTTTATAAAAATTTTGAGGAAAGGGGTTTTTTAGAGGTAAAAATTGTGTCTTTTAGATAGTGATAATTCAAATAGTCGTTCAGTAAATAATAAAAAAGGCTACAATTTATTAATTTGTAGCCCTTTATTGCCTAGTTTAGTGATCAATATCCTTATTGACCTATACGGCGAGTTAACTCAATAACTCGTATTTTTGCTAAGGCTTTAGAAAGTTCAGCAGATGCTTGAGCAAAAGACATATCATCGCTAGGATGATTAATGTGTTCTTGCGCTTGTCTTACTGCTTCTTGTGCCCTTGCTTCATCCAAGTCTTCACCACGAATGGCGGTGTCAGCTAAGATTGTTACCATAGTTGGTTGTACTTCCAAAATACCGCCAGATAGATAAATAAACTCTTCTTCGCCATCGGCTTTAACAATCCCGACCATTCCCGGCTTAATGGTTGTCAGTAACGGAGTGTGACCAGGATAAATCCCAAGTTCACCTTCTCGTCCTGTGACTCTGATTCGCTGAACATCACCTGAAAAAAGGTGAGATTCAGCACTAACAACTTCTAATTGATAGGAAGTTAGTGCCATAATGCTCTCTCCGTTCTATAAATCTCTTAGAGAGATTTCGCTTTCTCAATCGCTTCGTCGATTGAACCAACCATATAAAATGCTTGTTCAGGAATATGATCATAATCACCATTCATAATACCTTTAAAGGCACTAATTGTGTCTTTTAATGGTACATATTTACCTGGTGAACCAGTGAACACTTCCGCAACGAAGAATGGTTGAGATAAGAAACGTTGAATCTTACGTGCACGAGCAACAGTTAATTTATCATCTTCTGATAATTCATCCATACCAAGAATTGCAATGATATCTTTTAATTCTTGATAACGTTGAAGGATTGACTGTACGCCACGAGCACAATCGTAATGTTCTTGACCAACTACAAGTGGATCTAATTGACGACTGGTTGAGTCAAGTGGGTCAACCGCTGGGTAGATACCTAATGATGCGATTTGACGACTTAATACGATTGTTGCATCCAAGTGAGCAAAGGTTGTTGCTGGCGATGGGTCAGTTAAGTCATCGGCAGGTACATATACTGCTTGGATTGAGGTAATTGAACCCGTTTTAGTTGAGGTGATACGTTCTTGTAATAACCCCATTTCTTCTGCTAAGGTCGGTTGGTAACCTACCGCAGATGGCATACGACCTAATAGTGCAGATACTTCGGTACCGGCTAAGGTATAACGGTAAATATTATCGATAAATAATAGTACGTCTTTACCTTCATCACGGAATTTTTCTGCCATTGTTAAACCAGTTAACGCTACACGTAAACGGTTTCCTGGCGGCTCATTCATCTGACCATAAACCAATGATACTTTATCAAGTACGTTTGATTCTTTCATTTCATGATAGAAGTCGTTACCTTCACGAGTACGTTCACCTACACCAGTAAATACTGAGTAGCCTGAGTGCTCGATAGCGATGTTACGAATTAATTCCATCATGTTTACAGTTTTACCAACACCTGCACCACCAAATAGACCAACTTTACCACCTTTTGCAAATGGACAAATTAAGTCGATAACTTTGATACCAGTTTCAAGTAATTCTGTTGAGTTAGCCAACTCTTCGTATGTTGGTGCTGCACGGTGAATTGCCCAACGCTCTTCTTCACCAATTGGACCTGCTTTATCAACAGGATCACCTAGTACGTTCATTATACGGCCAAGTGTTTTTGTTCCTACAGGAACTTCAATGCCGTGACCTGTATTTACTACTTTAAGTCCACGTCTTAAACCATCAGATGAGCCCATTGCGATACAACATACAACGCCACCACCTAATTGTTGCTGAACTTCCAGAACTAATTTATCAGTGCCAGTTTCCACTTCTAATGCATCATATACCTTTGGTACTGCATCTTCTGGGAATTCGACATCAACCACCGCACCGATGATCTGGACAATCTTTCCAGTAGCCATTTTTAATCCTCTACGTCTTTTTCTTAACTATAAGCCAATATTTAGCACTAACCTGAAACAGCAGCTGCACCAGATACAATATCAATTAATTCATTTGTGATCGCACCTTGACGGGCTTTGTTATACACAATTTGTAATTCATTAATTAAATTTGCACCGTTATCGGTTGCTGCTTTCATGGCCACCATTCTTGCTGCTTGTTCACTCGCTAAATTGTCAACCACCGCTTGATAGACTTGTGATTCAATATAACGACGTAAAATCACATCTAATAATGATTTTGCATCAGGCTCATAAATATAATCCCATGATGAAGCTTTAAGTTCTTTATCTTCTGAAGCCGGTAATGGTAATAATTGCTGTATTGTTGGCTTTTGCGACATAGTATTAATAAACTTATTGGTTACAATATATAGTTTATCAATTTTACCGTTGTCATATGCCTCAAGCATTGTTTTTACCGGACCAATTAAATCAGATAAAGTTGGTTCATCACCTAAATTGGTTACTTGGGTTAAAATGTTGGTTTTTACTGAAGAGAAAAACGAAACACCCCGAGAACCAATTAAAGCAACATCTGCTTCAACGCCTTTCTCTTGCCATGCTGACATATCAGCAATAACAGTTTTGAAAAGATTGATATTTAATCCACCACATAAACCACGATCGGTTGAAATGATAAGATAGCCAACTCGCTTAACATCCCTTTCTTCCAGATAAGGATGCTTAGTGCCTATTTGAGCTAACGCTAAATGTCCAATTACTTCACGAATCATTTCAGCGTATGGACGACTAGCCGCCATTCTATCTTGCGTTTTACGCATTTTAGAATTAGCTACCATTTCCATCGCTTTGGTGATTTTTTGCGTACTTTGGATACTGGCAATTTTCGTTCTAATTTCTTTTGCATTAGCCATTTGTTACCTCACCCTTACCAAGTTTGAGTTGATTTAAAGCTTTCAAGCATTGCTTTTAACTTGTTTTCAATCTCATCATTGTAATTGCCTGTTTCGTCGATTTGCTTAACAAAATCGGCATATTGACTATGGGCATAAGCAAGAAGTGCTGTTTCAAATGATAATACTTTAGCAAGTTCAACATCTTCAAGATAACCACGTTCTGCAGCGTAAAGTACAATTGATTGCTCAGCAACAGTCATTGGCGAGTATTGCTTTTGTTTGAGTAATTCAGTTACTTTTTCACCATGGCTTAATTGATTTCTTGTTGCTTCATCTAAGTCAGAGGCAAATTGTGAGAATGCTGCTAATTCACGATATTGTGCAAGTGCAGTACGAATACCTCCAGATAATTTTTTCATTATCTTAGTTTGTGCAGCACCACCAACACGAGAAACCGAAATACCAGGGTTAACCGCTGGGCGGATACCTGAGTTAAATAAACTAGTTTCAAGGAAGATCTGACCATCAGTAATCGAAATTACGTTAGTTGGTACGAACGCTGAAACGTCACCTGCTTGAGTTTCGATAATTGGTAATGCAGTTAATGAACCTGTTTTACCTTTTACTTCGCCTTTAGTGAATTCCTCAACATAAGCTTCGTTAACACGAGCTGCACGTTCAAGTAAACGAGAGTGAAGATAGAATACATCACCAGGGTAAGCTTCACGTCCAGGTGGACGACGAAGTAATAATGAAATTTGACGATAAGCAACCGCTTGTTTTGATAAATCATCATAAACAATTAATGCATCTTGACCGCGATCACGGAAGTATTCTCCCATGGCGCAACCAGCGTAAGGTGCTAAGTATTGTAATGCTGCAGATTCAGATGCTGATGCCACAACCACAATTGTGTTTTTAAGTGCACCATGCTCTTCAAGTTTACGCACTACGTTAGCAATAGTTGATTGTTTTTGACCGATTGCAACATAAATACATTTAACACCAGAATCACGTTGATTAATAATGGCGTCAATTGCTAATGCGGTTTTACCTGTTTGACGGTCACCGATGATAAGTTCACGTTGACCACGACCAATTGGAATCATTGAGTCAACCGCTTTATAACCAGTTTGTAATGCTTGGTCAACTGATTGACGGTCGATAACACCTGGAGCAACCACTTCTACTGGTGAAAATCCATCATGTTGAATAGAACCTTTACCATCAATTGGTTCACCGAGGGTATTAATAACACGGCCTAATAAACCATCACCTACTGGTACCTGTAAAATACGGCCAGTACATTGCACTTTCATCCCTTCAGATAAGTCTTCGTATGGTCCCATGACCACAGCACCAACAGAATCTCTTTCAAGGTTTAATGCCATTGCATAACGGTTGCCTGGTAATGCAATCATTTCACCTTGCATTACATCAGTTAATCCGTGGATTCGAAGAATACCATCACTTACAGATATGATAGTTCCTTCATTGTGAGCATCACTCACAATATTGAACTGAGCTATCCGCTCTTTAATTAGTTCACTTATTTCAGTTGAATTTAGCTGCATTATCAGTCCCCTTAAGACTGTAGAGCGTCATTTAGTCGATTTAGACGCCCTCTGATACTACTATCAATAACCATATCGCCCGTACGAATAATAAAACCAGAAATGAGCGATTTATCAATATGACATTTTAGTTTTACTTTTCGTGATAAACGTTTTTCGACTGCGACAGAAATTTTATTAAGTTGTTCACTGGTAAGCTCATTAGCAGAAATAACCTCAACATCTGCTTGTGCTTCTTTATCTAAACAGTATTGCTCAAACAAACTTAATACTTCAGGAAGAAGAGATAAACGTTTGTTTTCAGCCATAACTTTAATAAAATTAGTGCTAAACTCATCTAATACATCTTTACAGATATTGATGAGTAAGTTAGCCACTGAATCAGTTTTCATGTCAGATGTTAAGATACTTCTTATTTGAGCATCTTTGCTCACTTCAGATGTTAACACCAACATTTTGTGCCATGATTCGATGCTATTTTTTTCAACAGCAAAGTCGAAAGCGGCTTTAGCATAAGGGCGAGCAATCGTAATTAAGTCAGCCATTGCTCTATTCTCCTTATAGTTCAGCTACGAGTTTATCAATGATGTCGCTGTTAGCGGCTTCATTAACAGAACGTTCAATAATTTTTTCTGCACCGGCAATAGCGAGTGTAGCGACTTGTTGTTTAAGCTCTTCTCTAGCGCGTTTGCGCTCAGCTTCAACTTCAGCAAGTCCTTGAGCAACAATCCTTTCTTTTTCACGAGAAGCTTCTTGTTGTGCTTCTTCAAGAATGGCTGCTTTGCGTTTATTCGCTTGCTCAATAATTGCATTAGCCTCAACCTTAGCCTGTTGCATTATGTCAGATGTATTTGCTTTGGCTAATTCCAAATCTTTTTTTGCTGTTTCTGCTGAAGCAAGTCCATCTGCTATCTCTTTTTGGCGTTTTTCAATCGCTCGGATAACGGGTGGCCAAACAAACTTCATACAGAACCAAACAAACAATACAAATGTAATTGCTTGGCCGAGGAGAGTTGCGTTCATATTCATGAGACAATTCCTCTTAAATTATTATTAGCCTGCAACAGCAAAAATGACATATAACGCAATACCTACACAAATCATAGGGATCGCATCAACTAAGCCCATAACGATAAAGAATTGGGTACGTAACATAGGCATTAATTCTGGTTGGCGAGCAGCACCTTCTAAGAATTTACCACCTAATAAACCAATACCAACTGCACCACCGATTGCAGCTAATCCCATCATTAAGCCTGCGGCTACATATAAAATTTCCATTATATACTCCAGTTTATTATCAAAAAAATTTAAAAATTAATGATCTTCTGTTGCCGAAGCCATCGCTAAATAGACAATCGTCAACACCATAAAAATAAATGCTTGTAAGGTAATTATCAGAATATGGAAAATAGCCCATGGTAATGATAATACCCATTGTGACCACCAAGGTAATAGTGCTGCAATTAAGATGAAGATAAGTTCACCTGCATACATGTTACCGAAAAGTCGTAATCCTAATGAGACAGGTTTAGCTAATAAACTAACAAGTTCTAGGACTAAGTTAATTGGTGCAAATGCCCAATGATTAAAAGGATGTAAAGTATATTCTTTAATAAAACCTGTAATCCCTTTATATTTGATTGAATAGAAGATGATAAGTGCAAAGACACCTAAAGACATTGACATGGTAATACTAACGTCAGCTGTCGGTACGACTCTTAAATGTGATAAACCTAAATATTGCCCAGCGTAAGGTAGGAAATCAACGGGGATCAGATCTAGTAAGTTCATTAAAAATACCCAAATAAACACAGTAAGCGCTAAAGGAGCAATAAGTTTATTTTGGCCAGTAAACATGTCTTTGACGGTATTATTGACAAATTCAAAGATCATCTCGACTGCACATTGAAGTTTACCTGGTACGCCACTCGTTGCTTTCCTTGCAACACGATGGAAAATCCATAAAAACAGCACACCAAGTAAAATTGAAAAGAACAATGAATCAAGATTAAAGGTCCAAAAACCAGAACCGACTTGCAAGTTCTCTAGATGGTGTTTTATATAAGCTTGCGGTGAAGCTGGAGAGGAAACTGCCATATAACCCTCTTACCTATTTCTAAAAATAAAAACTACAGCTTGTTATATTTTTTACCTTAAAAGGTATAAACAATTACTGCAATAACCGAAGCTGTTATTTTAAACCTAATTGCCTATATTAAGTCAACAACTGATTAAAAAAATAAAGAATTTAGACACTTTTTACTAATTTTGCGTAAAGAATAACAGCTTTAATAGTCACTTTATTAGAAATAATTATCACCAATAGCCTAATTAATGAAGAAAAAATAGGCTAATTTGATTGTTTAACCGCATCAGCAATTTTTTCAGCAAGTTGCTGAACTTGTGATCGATTGCTACCTTCAACCATCACTCTAATAAGAGGCTCTGTGCCTGACTTACGTATGAGTACTCGTCCATTATTACCGAGTTGTTGTTCTGCCTGTGCAATGGCTGATTTGACCTCAGGATTCATTAATGGATCATTTTTACCAGAGAAACGAACATTAATTAATATTTGTGGTAGCATTGTCATACCACTACATAAATCAGCTAATGACATATTATTACGTACCATGGCAGCTAAAACTTGTAAGCCTGCAACAATACCATCACCGGTAGTCGTTTTATCCAGATGTAGAACATGACCTGAATTTTCAGCGCCTAATCGCCAATTTTTTTCAACAAGCATTTCAAGGACATATCTATCGCCGACTTTTGCTCTTACAAATGGAATTCCAAGATTTTTAAGGGCGATTTCCAGTCCCATATTACTCATTAGCGTACCGACCACACCACCTTTAAGCTGACCCTGTCTTAATGCTTCTCGAGCGATGATATAAATAATTAAGTCACCATCAATTTTATTACCTTTATGGTCAACCATAATAATACGATCGCCATCACCATCAAGAGCGAAGCCTAAATCGGCTTTTTCATTGATAACTTGCTCAGTTAACGCTTTTACATCAGTGGCACCACAATTTTCATTGATGTTAACTCCATCAGGATCACAGCCAATTTTGATCACTTTGGCGCCAAGCTCACGCAATACTTTCGGGGCAATGTGGTAAGTGGCTCCATTGGCACAATCCACCACAATTTTTAGGCCTGATAAACTTAAATCGTGATCAAAAGTACTTTTACAAAACTCAATATATCGACCTGCAGCATCAGTTATTCGACTGGCTCGACCTAACTGTTTTGATTCGACGCAATCGATCTCTTTCTCTAGTTGTGCTTCGATTTCTAACTCAATTGCATCATCAAGTTTGCGTCCTTCGTTTGAGAAAAATTTAATGCCATTATCATAGAAAGGATTATGTGAAGCAGAAATGACTACACCTGCATCAGCACGAAATGTACGAGTTAAATAAGCAATCGCCGGTGTTGGCATTGGCCCAGTAAATGCAGCTGCTACACCCGCCGAAGCAAATCCTGCTTCTAATGCTGATTCCAGCATATAGCCTGAAATGCGAGTATCTTTACCGATGATGACTTTTTTTACACCATCTTTAGCCAGTACTCGCCCAGCAGCCCAACCTAATTTGAGAGCAAAATCAGGTGTTATAGGATATTCTCCAACTTTTCCACGAATACCATCTGTCCCAAAATATTTCCGATTAGACATGTTATTTCCTCATACAGAATTTTTATTTAACTCATTGCCAGCGTTATAATGTTAATGTTAGTGCTATTTTATAAAAGTGCTTAGCTAAACTATTCTCGATTATCGTTAGCAAACTTCAATAACACTTGGCTTTCTTTAATAAAACGCTCGGCATAATTACCAAACCATTTGGTTACTTCATTAAAATTCTCAATGAATTTTGTTTTATCTCTTTGTTCGATTAATTCAACCATTTGCCCAAAACATTGATAGTAGCGTTTAATTAATTCAATGTTGGCATCTGACGCCATGATGATATCGGCATAAAGCACTGGATCTTGAGCAAATAATCGGCCTACCATCATTAACTCAAGTCGATAAATAGGTGATGATAGGGTAACTAATTGCTCTAAATCAGCGTGTTCTCGTTGTAAATTTACACCATATGAGAATGAAGTAAAATGACGCAAGGCTTGAATAAATGACATGCATTTATCATGTTCTTTAGCATCAATTGCACATAAATTTGCTCCCCAAATCCGCATTTGTTCAATTAACCATTGGTATTGTTCTGGGTAACGTCCTTGACAGTAAACAATAACTTGTTTAGCTAAATTAGGTACATCAGGGCCGAACATAGGATGTAAGCCAACTACAGGGCCAGCATGTTTAGTTAACATCGCTTGTAATGGTTTGACTTTGATTGAAGTAAAATCAGTTAAAATGCAATCTTTAGGTAGTGGTGGTAATTGTTCAATTATTTCACAAGTTTTGTTGATAGGCACTGTCACAATAACTGCAGCTGCATCAGCGACTACTTCTGCAGCTTGATGCATCGTTTTTGAGCCTAGTGTTTTGACTTGGTAACCAGATAAGGTAAATAATCTGGCGAATAGTCGGCCCATTTGGCCATTACCGCCAATAATAACAATTGATCCTTTACCGGAGTAAACTTTTTTAAACCCTTTATCATTTTCACTAATATAAGACTCACGCATTAAACGACGTAAAATATCTTCAATTAGCGCTGGTGATATACCTAAATCTTCGGCTTCTTGTTTCCGTTTAGCTAACATATCCGCTTCACGTTTTGGATCGTAAATTGGAATTCCATGCTCGCTTTTCACTTCACCAACTTCGGCCACTAATGCTAGTCGCTGACTAATTAAAGATAAAATCGATTTATCTACTTCATCAATTTTATTGCGCAATGCAAGTAATTCCTTTGACATATTTGCTGGATCCTTTATCACAAGTTATAGCTTTTACTGTAATTGCTTAACAGTATAACGTATTTTTGGTAGCATGGGTTAATAGCAAAATTAAATCAAATACAATAAATTTATGATTAAAGTTATCTCATTTAACATTAATAGCCTTCGGGCAAGAATTCACCAATTAGCTGCGATTATTGATAAACATCAGCCAGATATCATTGGCTTGCAAGAGACCAAAGTTCATAACGATCAATTTCCAATTGAGGAACTAGCACAGTTCGGTTATCACTTACATTATCATGGTCAAAAAGGGCATTATGGCGTGGCATTATTGACTAAGCAAAAACCATTATCAGTCCAATGTGGTTTTCCAACTGATGAGGAAGGTGCACAATGTCGATTAATTATGGCTGAATTACCGACTAGTCAAGGTAATTTAATCGTTATCAATGGCTATTTTCCTCAGGGAGAAAGTTTACACCATGAAATCAAATACCCTGCTAAACGTAAATTTTATCAGGATTTAAATCAGTACATACAAAGCCAGCAACTTAATAGTCAATTATCCTTAATTATGGGGGATATGAATATTTGTCCAACTGATTTAGATATCGGTATTTCTGATGAAAGTCGTAAACGATGGTTGCGTACTGGTAAATGTTCTTTTTTGCCTGAAGAACGTGAATGGATAAATAATTTAATGTCTCTTGGTTATACTGATACTTATCGTCATGCTAATCCTGAATCGCAACGATATTCATGGTTTGATTATCGTTCTAAAGGATTTGATAGTGAAACTGGATTAAGAATTGATTTAATATTAGCCAGCCAAAAGTTACAGCAATATTGTCAGCAAACCGGTATCGATTATGATATTCGCGGTATGGAAAAACCATCTGACCATGCACCGATCTGGGCACAATTTGATTTAGATTAAACTTCAACCATAAGGATAATAGTATGCAAAGCAGTTCGATTTTATCGGTTAAAGATCTTAACCAAATGGTTAAAGATCTGCTTTCTGATGCTATTGGACAAATTTGGTTAGTGGGGGAAATTTCTAATTTTTCTCGCCCTTCTTCTGGCCATTGGTATTTCACACTAAAAGATGAAGTTGCTCAAGTGCGTTGTGCTATGTTTCGTAATAGTAATTTTCGCACCGGATTTACTCCACAAAATGGTCAACAAGTGTTGGTAAATGCTTCGGTAACGCTTTATGAAGCACGTGGCGAATATCAATTGGTCATTAATAAAATGCAACCCGCGGGTGCCGGATTGTTACAACAAAAGTTTGAGCAGTTAAAACAAAAACTGTCAGAAGAAGGATTGTTTGATCCTATTTATAAACAAACACTACCCGATAATATTCGTACGGTTGGAATTATTACTTCCGCAACTGGAGCTGCGTTGCATGATATTTGCCAGATATTAAATCGACGCGATCCTAGTTTGCATTTGATTATCTATCCAACTCAGGTACAAGGTAATGAAGCGGCTGCCCAAATAGCAAGGATGATTGAAATTGCCAATGTACGCCAAGAATGTGATGTGCTAATAGTTGGGCGAGGTGGTGGCTCACTAGAGGATCTTTGGACATTTAATGAAGAAGTGGTTGCAAGAGCAATTTTTGCTAGCCGAATACCGATTGTCAGTGCTGTTGGTCATGAAATCGATTTTACGATTGCTGATTTTGTTGCTGATGTTCGTGCAGCAACGCCATCCGCAGCAGCCGAGCTGGTAAGTCGAGACAAACTAGAGCAAATTAAGCGTTTGCAAGTTCAAGAACAATATTTATGCATGGCGATGGATTACTATTTAATGCGCCGACGAGAACGCTTAAATAAATGGCGCCATCAATTACAAACACAGCACCCTCAAGCAAAATTATCAAAACAATTAAATCGTTTATTAACTGATCGTCATGCCTTGTTTGAAAATATGCAGCAATATTTATTAAGGCAATCTTATCGCCATAATCTGCTTGATAAACGTTTGGTTCGTGTTTCACCACAACATAAAATTCTTAATTATGGGCAGAGCCTTGAGCAAAAACAGCAACAAATCATTAATTTGATTCAAAACAAGCTGACAGATGCTAAGCATCAGTTTGTATTACAAACATCTCAGCTGAATAGTGTTAGTCCACTAGCAACCCTAGAACGAGGTTATTCAGTAACAACTAATCAGCAACACAAAGTGATACGCTCAGTTGAACAAGTCGTTATTGGAGAAATTATTGAAACACAGTTAAAAAGTGGCAAAGTAACTAGTCAAATTATTGAGATTAATAAAAAATCTAATTCACAATAGTTTTGTTAAGATTTGAAAAATTAACTTATTATAGCTTAATTGAAAATTAACTTTTTATTTAGCTATTTTGTTTTTATTAATAGTCTATCTTATTTAATAAATTTAATGTGCGAAATTGGATAAAATTGTATCTTAAATAGTATTAAGGATATAATATTCAGCAAATTTATTAAAAAATACTAAGAGAATAAAGTGGTTATGCATCCTCCAATAGGTATTGATTTAGGTACTACCAATAGTTTGATTTGTGTTTGGCAAAATGGTCAATCAACGCTTATTCCCAACGCTATCGGCGAAGTTGTTACGCCATCGGTGGTCAGCATTGATGAAGATAACTCTATTTTAGTTGGTCATGCTGCTTTATCACGTTTAACCACTCATCCTAGCCGTAGTGCTGCGGCATTCAAACGTTTTTTAGGCTCAAGTAAAGTTTTTGAATTAGGTGAGCAAAAATTCACTCCAACTGAACTTTCCGCATTGGTTTTAAAATCATTAAAAGCCGATGCTGAAGCTTTTTTAAAACAAGAGATTCGTGATGTAGTAATATCCGTACCTGCTTATTTTAATGATGAACAGCGTAAACAGACTCGCTTTGCTGCTGAGCTAGCTGGCTTAAATGCTGTGCGTTTAATTAATGAACCTACAGCTGCCGCCATGGCGTATGGGTTACATGAAGAACAATCTGGAAATACCTTAGTTTTTGATTTAGGTGGTGGTACATTTGATGTTACTGTGTTGGAATATAGCATGCCAATCATTGAGGTTCATGCTTCAGCTGGTGATAATTACTTAGGTGGTGAAGATTTTACTCATGAACTTGTTAAAGCTTGTTTAAGCGAATGGGAACTCAAACAAGCCGATATACCTATTGATGATTATGCTCGCTTGCTAGATTTAGCTGAACAACTAAAATGTAAACTAAGTGGTGAACAAATACATAATTTGACTTGGTCTTGGCAAGATAAGTTGTGGCAATTTTCATTAAATGAAGTAAGAGCTAAATCAATTTGGTTACCTTTACTTAATCGCTTACGAGCACCTGTTGAACAGGCTCTAAGTGATGCTCGCTTAAAACCCAATGAACTTGAGCATATTGTCTTAGTTGGTGGTTCATCGCAGTTAGGTGTAGTGCGAGAGTTAGTAACCAAATTATTTGCCAAATTACCTTACCGTCACATTAATCCAACGACTATTGTTGCACAAGGGGCAGCAGTGCAAGCGGCATGTCGTTTACGTGATGTTGATGTTGAAGAAGTGATTCTTACCGATGTGTGCCCATATACGTTAGGTATTGAAAGTAGCTCTGGTAATATAAATGGTTTATTTACGCCGATTATTGAACGTAATACGATTGTTCCAACGTCAAAAGTAAAAACCTTTTCTACGACACACCCACAACAAAAAAGCATTATGCTTTCAGTTTATCAAGGTGAAAACCCTCGGGTAGAAAATAATGTTCTAATTGATGAATTTGAAGTTCCTTTAAAGCCAATGGAAAAAATACAAGGGATTGATGTTCGTTTTAGTTATGATTTAAATGGTTTGCTCGAAGTTGATGTAGTATTGCTTGAAACTGGCGTATTGCATGGCAAAGTGATTGATCATAGTCCAATAGGGTTAACAGATAAGCAAAAACAAGAGAGCCATGAACGACTGGCTGCACTTAAGATTCATCCGCGTGATGAAATGCCAAATCGCACTTTATTAGCACGATTAGAACGAGCATGGGCACAGTCATTGGGTGATGAACGAATATTAATTGGATCATATATTGAAGCTTTTATGCAAGTACTTGATCAGCAGAATCCGGAAGAAATCGAGCAAGTACGCAGTGAGATAGAGGTAAATCTTAGCGAGCTTAATCGATAATCATTACCTTTTATAAAATTCCCCCCCTTTGCTAATCAGAAAATAGTCTTTCAAAGGGAGGGATATTCAGATGATTTATTTTTGAGGTTATTCTTCTATTGGTGGTCCGTAGCGGTTGGTCTCATTAACAGTTGAAAGCCAACACGGCAATAATAGCAATGGTAATAAAATTGTGGCTGATACAAAATAATAGATACCTCCATTAGAATAACAGTCATTTAAGCGTCGTTTTATTGCAAAAACACTATTGATTGTTGCTAATCCGCATAATACAAGCATAATTGGATGATCTAAATTAGTTTTTTTTGCTGCCTCTATTATTAGTAAAAATAAAGGTAAACTAAAAAAGCCCATTTGTTTTAAGAAACCAGTTAAATTGGTTCGGCCTCTCCAACGCCAAATTTGCCACCATTCATTTGGCGGAAATGATTTTGATTGAAGCTTTTTCTGGTGATCCATATTTTTGGCTAACAGCAATGCTGAGGATAATTTAATTATGCTATTATTATCATTATTTTGTCCAATTTTTTCTAGTACTTCGATATCCTCTTCTTCGCATAGCGAATCATCTTTGTCTAACTTTTTATTTATAGCATATAATTTATCTATGTTTTGCAATTCATCATTATGTTTCTTAAGGGATGACGGAATAGATAATTTGTCACAAAATGCGTTAGCAAGTTTTTTTAACTGTAGATCATCGCCAGCAAGTTTTTGTAGTATTTGGTGTAGTTTTGTTTTTTGATTTGGTTTATCAAAAACAATCATATACAGTAACATTAAACAACTTACTGATTTGTTGGCTAGTTTATGTGCCCATCTTTGTTCAACTATTTGTTCAATTTCATCCCAATTAACCTCTTCTGGCGAGTCGGTAAACGCCTCAATCGAATTGGGATAATTAACCAACATACTGCCAATCAACTGGTTATCAGTATCGATTAAATTATATAATTCTGTATCATTTTGCCATTCGTTAGACTTAAAGGTATTGATCAGCGGCACTAGCGGATCATTTTCTGGAAGTAAAAATAAGTTATCTTTTTCACGAATAAAGTCCGCGGCTTTAATTGGTGAATTGGCAATAGTAATGGCTAATAAACAGTAACGATACCATTGCCAATAAGCATTTTTATCAGCCTCAATAATTGATTGTTCAGGTGATTTAGGTAAATTATTAACCCCCCTAAATTGATAATATATCGGCCAATCAAACATTTCCATATTTCGATAAGTTACATTGCGGTATAAATGTAATTTGGCGACAAACGGGATATCATCAAATCTATCTAACCATAATCGACCATATAAAAACTGATTGCCTTTTTCGTTATCTGGATCAAATTTAGTCGGGATAGTTGCATTTTCATCACTTTGGTACAACCATTGTTTAAACTCCTGAACGGGTGGCAAATTAGTGAGCCATTCAAGGTGTTGTCTAGCTTGACGCTGTAAATTTTGTAAAATAAATTGTTCAAACTCATCTTCACTTGAGTCAGCTAAGATTTCTTGCAAAAGAGTTTTATTACCGTGTCGTAGCATGATTGCATGTCGGTATAAACGATATAACCGATTGTTTCCATCATCGCATAATAAAGTGTGTAGAACTTGACGATAATTCCAATGATTATCCAGAGCCCAGGTTATAACAGCCGCAATTTCATTGCTGTAGTTTTGTTTCCTAAATTTCAGTAGTCGAGAAATTGTTGATGGCGTAAATTGCGGAATACTATATATATAAGTTTCCTGATCTTCTGCCGTTAAACAATAACATTGGTTTAATGCCAGAATTAATAATGGTAGATAATCAAACCGATTTTTGGAACACCATAACATTAACCAGCTGGTGGCCTTTTCTTGATATTGCGGTAAACGATAAAGTTCTAACCAAAGTGATAAGGCGTTTTGTTCGTCTTCAAGCAGTGAATACTGCATTGCGGCGACAGCTTTCCATTGTTCCTGAATTTGCTGTTCTTGATTAGGATCGGCAATACAAGTTAAGGCATAGTCTAATAATCCTCTATTTGGCGATTTAGCAAAATAATACCAATCGGCTAATTCTTGCATGAACTCTGGATTATCAGGTAGGTAAACTACAGTATGAATAGATAAATATTCTGCTAACTCTACTGCTGGTTTTTCCCAGAAAAGCCATCTAGCACAACGAGCATAGTCGATGGTTACATTTTGTATGGCTTTGTTCGTTCTTGGTAAGCAGTCGTAATCAAAAAAATCACCACGATCAATATGATCAAAAAAGTTCTCATACATATCAGCGTCGTTGGGCGAATAACTTTTTATTTGCTGACGCCAGCGTAGATTATCAGCTAATATTTTCACACATGATAGTGATATCGTCACAGTGTCATAACTGATATCTAACAGTTTCCATTTAGCAATTTCCAGTATAGACATTGGGTAATCATAAAATGAAGCAACAAATTTATGCCACTCATTCACATCATGGCATCGAACAGGATCATCGAGTAATGCTTGATAGTTATCACAGATTTCTTTGACTTGTTGCTCTTCTGCGGTGAGGGGTTTTATGACCTCTTCAGCGAGATTTTCTTGATTTAATTCTTCAGTTATTGATTCTGGTGATTTTGCATACTGCATTGCTAATTCATAGGCTTCGCGTAGCGCTTTAAAACCATCAGGATCTGTTTCAGGATGATATTCAGGTAGTTTTGCCCGATATGCTTGTCGAATCACGGCGATATCGGTAGTTTTCTCAATTGCTAATAATTGCCAAAAATTGTTATTCATGACCAAGCATACTCCATTAATGATTCAGGTTTTTCCAATTCTTCTATCTCAATATGCCAAGGCAGGTGATGATAAGGGGAATCTTCGTCGGTATATAATTTAGTCATGGTCCATGTTTGGGATGAACGGCATAAGTCACAACGTAATCTTTCTAAATCTTCTTTATTAGTCAATGATTCCCAATATTGATAACCGACAAACCAACCAGAAAAATAACTTTGCCATGATGAATAATAATATTGTGCTCGCAGTCCTATTCTATACAAAATCCAAAGGGCTTCTTCTTCAGTAATAAATTTATTGGTGATGCCATTACGTAATATATATCCCATACGTGCGTAATCCCAACTACGGATGCCTCCTGCACCACATTCAGAATAAGTCTGTTCAACAAATTCGAGCAAAACTTTATCATAATCGCTCTGTTTCTCGGTGTAATTTAACCAATCTAATGCCGATAGACGAGGATACATAAAGTAATGTTTAGATAAGGCTGTTGCATGACCATCATCGACCATATTAAAAACCATTGCTAATAGTGTTTCTCGAGAGTGGATGCCCCAGTCTTTTTGCATATCAATATATTCATAACCTGGGAAAAAAAATGGTGAGGTATAACTTGCACCACTCTCTTTATTTAAGGCAACCATTGGTGCTGATAGACCATATAACCAATCGATATAATCTTGATTCATCGCTTTATTCCATTAATTTTTTATACAACCTTTTTATAAACGATAACAGATTTTATAAAAAAATAAATGTTTGTTATAACAATTAAATTAATTACTTTTTTGCTATAGATTAGCTAAAAAAATCGAAAGATTTTATTTTTTAGAACAATAAAATTATTTTGCAAAACTATATCTACAAGGCATAATAAAAACTATTCATCAGTATTTGAATTCTACTGAGTAGTAAATAAAAGGAGTGATAATGAAAAAATTTTTCTTAGTAACAGCATTAGTAACGAGCGCATTAATGCTACAAGGTTGTGTTGCTGCTGTTATTGGTGTCGGTGCTGGAGCTACTGCAAAAGTTGCCACTGATCCACGTACCACCGGAACACAAGTTGATGATACGACCCTGAACACTCGAATGAATAATAAGTTAAGTGAAAATGGGCCTTTCTTTATTGGTTCACGTATCTCTTCAAGTACTTATGATGGCAATATTGTTTTGACAGGCCAAGCCAATGCTGAACAAATTGAAAAAGCTGAACGTTTAGCTTATCAAGTTGAAGGTGTAAAAAAAGTTTATAACCAAATTCGCGCAGGAGAGCCAGTTGGGGCAGGAACTATTACCAATGATATGTGGATAACCACCAAAGTTAAATCTCAACTTGTAATGAATTCTAAAACCAAAGCACGTAATATCAAAGTCGTTACTGAAAATGGCGAGGTATTTTTAATCGGTATTGTCAGCAACGAAGAGGGAAAAGAAGCCGCTACCATTGCTAGTAAAGTTGCTGGTGTGAGAAAGGTGGTTACATTATTTACCCTTCGTTAATTACGAATGTAAAAGCTAAAAGGCTTCAAAAAGGGAGAAATTATTCTCCCTTTTTTACTTAACTACCTGCTAATTTAATACGTTCAATTATTTTTTCAATCCCTTGTAGCCGAGATTGGCTCAACTCATCAGTAATTTTTAATTGCTTTAATATTGCAAGAAAATCGATGGCTTTGATTTGTTCTGCTGTTTTATGATTGGCAATAATAATTAAAATAGCTAGCAAGCCTTTTACGATTCTACCTTCACTATCACCTTGAAAGGTAAAAGTATTATCTAATTGTTTTTCATTAGTTAGCCATACCCGATTTTCACAACCATAAATTTGGTTGGATTCTATTTTTTTTATATCCGGAAAATTAGGTAATTGTTTTGCTAAGGCAATTAATTGTCTATAACGATCTTGCCAGTTATGTTGTTTAGAAAATAATTCAAATAAAGTTTGTTGTGATAGCATAATTAAAACCGATTAGTAATTGAACAAGTCATTAACGTTTCTTTGATTAACTACATATATAGCTTAAGTGAGTAATTCAATGGCATTTTGTAATGCTGTAATAAAATGATCAATATCGTGCTGATTATTATATGGCATAAGTGAAATACGAATAACACCATGACAACCAAGTTTATCCATAAGTGGTTTAGCACACAATTCACCGGTTCGGATGGCAATATTTTGTTCGCTTAATAAAATAGCGATATCATTATGATGAATGTTTTGTATATTAAAGCTAATGATAGGGCTATTGCTAACGCTATAAAATTGTATATTAGTTAACTGGCTTAATTTTGATTCAGTATAGCTTGCTAATTGTTTTATATAATTTTCTAATTGTGCTTCATTCCACTTTGTTAACCAGTCTAAGGTTGCTTTAAAACCAATAATGCCCGCTATATTTTGTGTACCAGCTTCAAATTTATAGGGAAGATCTTCAACTGTAAATCCGGTAAATGAAGCCGCTTTTAACATTTTACCGCCGCCATGCCAAACATCCATTTGATTGAGTAAATGTTGTTTTCCATATAGTATCCCCAATCCAGTTGGGCCATATAACTTATGAGCAGAAAAGGCATAAAAATCAATATTTAATTTTTCAACATCAATCGGATGATGTACAACGCCTTGAGCGCCATCCACGACTAATACCGCATTGGTTTGATGAACTAGTTGACTAATTTGGGCTAAATCTGGACAAAAACCAGTAACGTTAGACATTTGAGTTATGGCAACAATTTTGGTTTTCGCTGAGAGTAATCTTGAAAGCTCATCAATATCTGCTGACCACTTAATGATCTTTGCGCCAGTTTGTTTCGCTACAATAAGCCAAGGTAACAAGTTGCTGTGATGTTCTAACTCACTAACAATGATCTCATCACCTATATGTAATTGTGCTCTAGCATAACTTTGAGCAATTAGGTTGATTGATTCGGTTGTGCCACGAGTCCAAATTATTTCACAATGTGACTTAGCATGAAGTAGATCAGCAATATTTTGCCTTGTTTGATCAATCGTTGCGGTGACTTGTAGCGCATCTTGATGTAAACTACGTTGCGCTGTTGCAGTGTTATGCCCGTAATACTCAACGGTTGCATCGATCATGGCTTGCGGTTTCAGCGCGGTAGCGGCTGAATCAAGATACACATTATGGCTAGTTAGGGCAGGGAAATCTGCCCTAAATTTTTCGAGTAGCAGCATATTATTGTGTAAGTTCAAGTCCTGCAATTCCATTCCAATAACCGTTACAGTCTCGTTTATGTTCAATGTGTAAAGGATTTAGTCCTTCTTCATTAGCTCTAAATTGCTTAACTACCTCGAGTGTTTCAATTCCAAGCGGAGAAATTCGCACGATATCAACTAATCCTTTCATCTCTTTTAGATTATTACCTAAGTTATAACAGTAGCCACTTTGTGTTTGAATACCGTTAAGAACAAATACTTTTTGTTGTTCTTGAGAAAATACTTCTCGACCAACGGGATATTTAATACAGCAAGTCTCACATTTATCTTTTGGTTTATCTTCCGATCTAGCAGTAAAACAGCGGGCAGAATAGGCTAATGGTAAATAGCCATAACTAAATACTTCAACTTCAAAATTGCGCTCAATTTTCAATGCATCAAATTGTTTTAAAACATTACTTAACCAATCGCGAGAAAGTTCAACTGGCATACACCAACGCACCATACCTTGTTTTTGTAATAATTTTAGGGTTAATGCGTTATAACAGTTAATAGCCGGACCCGCGACAAAAGGTAAATTATTGTCATGAGCGACATTAATTGCTGCTAAATCATTAGCTTCAATTAAAAAATCACCATTATTAACTAGTTGTTTTAAATCAATTAGTTCTGATGGCGCTTCAAGCAGTGCTAGGGTAGAAAGTACGACTTGTTTACCAGATTTGGCAATTTCTTTGGCTAAATCTAACCAATTAGGTACTTTCATTTCCCGACGCTTGGTGCATACCGTTTCGCCCATATAAATAATATCTGCGTCACTATCTTTTGCTGCTTGGTAAAAAGCTTCGGTTTCAATTTTAGGCCAATAATAAAGCACAGGGCCTAACGCATATTTCATAGTCTTGCTCACTATATCTGTATTTAATTATTTTAAATAGTCAATGTTTGATAGCTATTTTCTAGCGCTAATATCAAAAGTCATCTAGATTAGTATCATATTTATTTTATTGGTAAATATGAGTAAATATGTTTACGCTTTATTGCCATTTACGATGGTAAGCACCTAATGTTGTTTGTGTGCCTTCTGATACTGATCCTAATGTATCCATCCAGTTCTTTTCTGCTTGGAATGTTTGAGGATTAGCTTTATAACGATCAATAGCTTGTCGCCAAACTTTGGTTACTTGTTCCACATAAGCTGGACTACGCTGCCGACCCTCAATTTTTACTGAGGCAATGTTGGCAGCAAATAGTTCAGGTAACAGTTCAATGGTATTTAAACTTGTTGGTTCTTCAATCGGGTGATACAGTTCATCGCCAACAAAATAGCGTCCTTTACATAAGGTTGGGTAACCCGCATTTTCACCTTTCTTATGGCAATCGATTAATACATTATTTAGTCTAGATTCAAGCCCTTTATCGGTCTCTTCCCAACGGACAAATTTCGCTGGTGAACAAGCTCCTACGGTATTGGGGGATTCGCCGGTTAAATATGAGGATAAATAACAGCGGCCTTCTGCCATAATACATAAGCTACCGAACGCAAATACTTCCAATGGTACTGGAGAGACTTGTGATAACTGTTTTACTTGATGCATGGATAACACTCGCGGTAAAACAATACGATGTACCTGGAAGTTATTATGATAAAACTTAATTGATTCTTCATTGGTTGATGATGCTTGAACCGAGACATGGCGTTCAAGATTAGGATGTTTTTCGGCTGCATAATCAAGCATTGCTAAATCAGAAATGATTAGGGCATCGGCACCAATGTTTGCTGCTGTATCGACTGCATATTGCCAGCGTTCAAAGTTTTCCGGATGAGCAAAGGTATTAATTGCGATGTGTAACTTTTTTCCATGCTTATGTACATATTCAGATGCTTCAATTAAACGCTTTTCATTAAAATTTAATCCCGCAAAATGACGAGCATTGGTATCATCTTTCAAACCAATATAAACGGCATCAGCACCGTTATCGATTGCTATTTTTAATGATGGTAACGAGCCGGCAGGGCAAAGAAGTTCCATATTTATACCTTTAGATTCTGCATTTTATTCGCCGTGTATTATGCAATAATTCTGACTGTAATGCGAATAGAAAGCAGGCAAAGTCACTAAAAACATAATAAATGATAGATCAATAGTGTCATATAAAAAAATAATTAATAGTGAAATTGTTTCTGATATCAACTACCTAGGCATAATCTTTGCTATACCTAGGTAAAAGTTAGTGACTTTTGCATGCGACTTAGAAATGTTTATTTTATATTATTCCCCAATAAAATATAGCAACATGATTAATTCACCATTGCTTATTGTTGAATGAATGATATTCAATACTTCATCGTTATGGTCATAAACGGTTGGTTGGCTACTGGTCGGTGAAAAACTGTCATTACTAGTAACAGCTCTAATTGGTGATTATATTTTTTAGATTATGGTTATTTTGGGATGATTTATTGAGTTTGGCTTTGTAAAAATAATTGAGAAGTGTATGCCGTCTTATTGATATTAGGATATGAATGAAATGGTAGAGTTTGCGAGAATTATGTGTAAAAGAGCTAACTATGTCTAAAGTATATTCTAAGCTAAAATCAACCACATGCAAAGAATTGACACCGCTACCCACCGAGCGGTTTTATACTATTGGTTACACACCTAACGGCGGATTTAGCAACCCCCAGCCGCAGCTCACTATTAAGGAGCGCTGGCTTGAGCAGATAGGCTTCTTTGCTGGGCACCCGGTCATCATTAAGGTTGAGCAGGATAAGTTAATTATTGAACTTGCTATGCAGATCTAGAAATGGATAAAAATAAGATCCCCACAGCGTGGGGATCTTATTTTTATAGGGTTTATCGGGTCAATCTAAGAGCATTAAATGCCCCGCACTTGTTACATAACATCTGACGCTCAATTTCAGAAGGATTATTTTCATTTGAAATATCCGTTACCTGCAAATAAGTTTTTTGGCACACAGGGCAAAGTACTTTTATTGTTGGATCTGTAGCAATACTTTTTCCTGCTTCAATCCATTTCATAACTGTTTCACTACTCATATTATTTGTTCCCTAAAATATTTGATGCTTTTTCTGCAAAATCAAATGCAGCTTTTGCTTCTTGTGCTGCTAAAGCTCCAGATACGCCACCTGCGGAGGATGATGTATATAAGCGATGTAATTCATGCAATATTGTTTTTTGTAATTCAGCTTGTGACTTAAACGCTGCTTTACCAATTAGAAAACCATTTTCACCAAACATTGTCATTCCAGAAGCTGGTAGATTCGGTTCGTATTGTATGGTTCTACCATTAATAACAACTGTAACGGGTTGACCAGTTACATGAGCTTGCTGGATTTGAGTCATCGCTTTTGAATCTAAAATACCTTGAGCCTCATTAATAATCTTGGTCTCTGTTTGATTAAATCCCTTGATTACATTATCAGTTTGTCCACTCATCCCTTTTCCAGCAGTATTACTAGCTTTATTTAGTGAGCTTACGTCAAGAGCGTTTAGTTTATTCTGAGCTTCTTTAACCAACTGACTAGCTTTTTTTGTATCGCCTACTTTTAATGCCGCTTTTGCTTCTTTTAAGAGCTTACCAACTTCATCACCTATTATTGGAGTAAAATCAAGGAGTGTATTTTCTATATCAGCTAAAAGTTCACCGGCCTCTTTATAGAGCTCTATAATTTCTTTCTGAATTTCAGCTGATTGCTCAAGTTTAGCGAGTTCACGTGTATTGTCATCTAAATTATTACAAACATCATCTGTATAGCAATTGTATTCAGCTATCTTTTTTGATTCTGTGAAAAAGAAATCAAAAACACGATTCTCTTCATTATTCTCAACCGCATTTTTACTACTAATAGCTGCACTGGCATGACCAAAATTACCTCCTGTAGCGGCAGTAGCAAGACCTGCTGCTAACTGCGATAGTGCACTGATGGTTTCTTTATTTAATTGGGTTCCCTAGTAAGCTAATTATTTTATTTTTATCATAAGATAAATCTATTCCTGAAGGTAATTCACTAATATAAGGAGAATAATTAGGTTGATTATTAGTTAAATACAAATGTATTCGTTTTAAATTATTGTTGATTAATATAAGTCCAATTCCCTAGCGTAAGAATTTATAATATTTGAATTTTTCATGGCCGCTATATTCTTTAGAATCTTCTGATATCACTAGTTTTTCTCCTATAGAATTCATCAAAACAACAAATTTATCGGGTGTTTCGGATGTACTTAAAGCTTCAATAAACTCTTTCCATTCTAACATAATGAATAAATCCCCTTTTCTTTGTTACGTGTTTTTATCTTATTAATACAGCCAATGTTATCAAACAAAGAGTCCCATTTTTATTAAACTCAAAATGTAATGAATAATGTGTCATATGATATAATATCCAACGATTCACATATCCCAAAAAAGGACTTTGTTCATTTCCACCCACTTTTAATGGTTTCCCTAATAACTCAATGACCATTTTTTCAGTATATTGAAAATCGATCCCATTCAATAATTTTCCATGATATATAGAATAATTATCCTTTTCCTTACAAAAGAATTGAATATGATTCAGATATTTTTTTCGAAAACCGATAAGCATACCTGTTTGAAAAAACTCATAATATTTAGTTCTATCAGGATCATTATATTCAATAAGATCTTCTGATATTTCAGGATTTTCACCAATTTCATCTTTTAGCGTATAAAACTCTGAAGAATTTTCAGATTTACCTAATACATTAACTAATTGCTGCCATTTAATCATGATCAATAGATCCCCTTTTCTTTGTTACGTGTTTTTATCTTATTTATGGCATCTTCTATTAATTTCGGATCATACCCTTTTTCAATCATATTTTTTCGTAATGCGTCTGTATCTCTTTTAACTGCTTCATAAAGGTTTTCTGCATCTTTCATGATTTGTTCTGCAGTGTTTTTACCTCCATATGTTGGTCCTGCTTGATGAACATCTCTAGGAACTTCAACAGCTGTTGCTTCTGCATATAGTTTTTTCGTTTCTGTTGGAGTTAAAGGTCGTCCAAGCCTGGTTTCTTCAGCCTTTTTTAATGCAGCAAATGATGGAATATGATCATGCTCTAGTCCATCACCAACTTTTGCCTTTGCTTTAAGTTCCCTAAAAGTGCCGACATCAAGAGCTTTTACTTTATCCTGAGCTTCTTGAACCAACTCACTGGCTTTTTTTGTATCGCCTAATTTTAATGCGGCTTTTGCTTCTTTTAATACCTTACCAACA
>NZ_JACFQA010000004.1:0-121165 GCF_016101685.1 Gilliamella sp. B14384G10 | reverse complement strand
TTCTTGTTTCAGTTTGCTGTCTCAAGGGCTGCGTATACTACGCTACACCTTTTCATTCGTCAAGATCTTTTTTTAAAATTTTTGACCTTGCTCACTAACACGACCTTTGTCTGCTTGTCGCTGACGCCGTGTCAGTGGATGCGCATTATAGGCACTTCTTTTTTTTTGGCAAGTGAAAAATTGCAATTATTTATTTGTTCGAATAAGCTTTAATCAGCATGAACGCTAATACAATGATATTTATTAAGATTATATTCAGTGAATTTTTTAGTTAATTTTTCAACCTGCTGATTATGTAATGTACTTATAACAATATTATCTAGAGTGGATAGTTCGCTTAAACTATTTAGATCATACTGATCATTAAGCAATGTATTGACTCTTGAAGCAATTGCATATCCTGAATCGATGAAAGTTGTATTAGGAAAAAGTATTTTTAACTCATCTTTAATAAATGGATAATGAGTGCAGCCAAGCACAATAGTATCGGGGATAGTAGATAAATTAAGCCATGGCAGCAATAATGTTTCAAGTTGCTGCATATCAACAGCAATCCCTTGTAGCTTATTTTCAGCGATATGAGCTAATTCTGATAAACCAAGTAACTTTACACTACAATCTGGCGCAAATTCTTGGATCAAATTATTTGTATATGCCCGTTGTATTGTTGCCTTTGTTGCCAATAAACCTATGCATTTATTTTTAGTAACTTTACTGGCAGGCTTAATTGCAGGTACAACACCAACAATTGGAAAGGTAAAGTTTGTTCGTAAACTGGGTAAACAAATAGTGCTAGCGGTATTACATGCAATGACTGCTAAATCAATAGAGTATGATTGTAAAATGGTAGCAATGATACGATTCACTCTAGTGATTAAATATTCAGATGATTTATCACCATAGGGAAAACCTTCATTATCAAAAGCATAAATATAATGTAGATTCGGTATTTTATTATAGATTTCATTATAAATAGATAATCCACCGATACCCGAATCAAAAACTAATACTGTGGGAGATTGTTTTACAATATTCATATATAGTTAATGAAGGTTAAAAAAATAAACGAGCCATATCCTAAATTGATTAAAATTTTATGCAAGTAATTTTGTTTGCGGTAATGCTGGCTTTTTTTAGAATAAATCATTAAAATGGACGTCTAGATGGTAAAACTGCTAAACATAAGCATCTTTCATAGTTATTTTATATTTAGAGAATTGCACTAAATAAGTTAAAGAAGGTAAAACATGTCAGAATTTCTATTTACTTCAGAATCTGTATCAGAAGGTCATCCAGATAAAATAGCCGATCAAATATCTGATGCAGTATTAGATGCTATTTTAGAACAAGATCCTAAAGCACGAGTTGCTTGCGAAACTTACGTAAAAACCGGTATGGCATTAGTCGGTGGAGAAATTACAACTTCGGCTTGGGTTGATATTGAAGAATTAACCAGAAAAACCATTAATGATATTGGTTATACTAGTTCAGAAATGGGCTTTGATGCCAATTCTTGTGCAGTTCTCAATGCAATTGGTAAGCAATCGCCGGATATTAACCAAGGTGTTGATCGTCAAAATCCACTGGAACAAGGTGCTGGTGACCAAGGTATTATGTTTGGCTATGCTACCAATGAAATGCCTAACTTAATGCCAGCAGCAATTAGTTATGCTCATGATCTTATGCGTCGTCAAGCTGAAGTAAGAAAAAATGGTAGTCTCCCATGGTTAAGACCTGATGCCAAAAGCCAAGTCACATTAATTTACCAAGATGGAAAAATTCAAGGCGTTGATACTATAGTTTTATCGACCCAACATTCAGAAGACATTGAACAAAAAGCGTTACATGAAGCGGTAATGGAAGAGATCATTAAACCAACCCTACCAAGCGAGTGGTTAACTTCAAGAACAAAATATTTTATCAATCCTACTGGACGTTTTGTTATTGGTGGTCCTATGGGAGATTGTGGTTTAACTGGTCGAAAAATTATTGTTGATACTTATGGTGGTGCCGCACGACATGGTGGTGGAGCATTTTCAGGGAAAGATCCTTCAAAAGTGGATCGTTCAGCAGCTTACGCTGCAAGATATGTTGCCAAAAATATTGTAGCCGCAGGACTTGCTGATAAATGTGAATTACAAATTTCTTACGCTATCGGTGTTGCTCACCCAACTTCTATTTATGTTAATACTTTTGGCACTGAAAAAATTGCTCAAGATAAAATTATATCATTAATAAAAGAATTTTTTGATTTACGTCCTTATGGATTAATTCAAATGCTTGATCTTATCCAGCCAATTTATCAAAAAACAGCAAGCTATGGCCATTTTGGTCGAGATATCTTCCCATGGGAAAAAACCGATAAGGCAGCTATTCTTCGCGATGCAGCAGGATTATAAACGCGTACCAATTTATCTCCAAAATCAAGTATTGGCTTGTTTAAGAACACACTTAATTCAAGCCAATCAAATATTAACAACCAATTATAAAGAGCCTAAAATCAGTTACAAACCAAAAGGTACTATTGCTGGATGCGCATTATTAACCCGTTGGGAAATACAACTTAATAGCACAATGCTCTATGAGAATAGGGAAGATTTTATTAATGAAGTTGTGCCTCATGAATTAGCTCATCTCATTACTTTTCAATATTTTGGTAAAGTAAAACCACATGGCAAAGAATGGCAATATGTCATGTCTGAAATAATGAAAAAAGAACCAAAAGTGACCCATAATTTCAAGATTAAACGCAACGAATATATATATTTTTGTAACTGCCAAGAGCATTATTTATCACCAATACGACATAAAAAAATTATAAATAATAAAACTAGTTATCAATGTCGTAAATGCGGTACTATACTAAAACTTAAAAACTTTAGTTAATTTTAAAATAAATTATGCCTAATTTTGATACCCACTTTTACAAAAGTTCTATATTTATTGTACTCTTAAGCTTTTTCTTATATATCGTAGGTAACTTTTGTCTGCCATTATATGGCAAACTAACCGTAAGTTTAGTCGAACATCTCCAGTCATTATTTTTATTATTTATGTGCGGTTATAGCTATTTTTATGCGAAAAGTGTTAAAAATCATTCAAACCTGTATAAATTTTGGATTTGGACAATATTTTGGTGGTTTATGCTGTTTGGTAGAGGTATCAGCTGGGGACGAGATTTTTTCCCAGATGTTCCTCGTTTTTATTATAAAATTATTGCTGGTATTATCATGGCAATTCCATTACTAACTACATTTTTGCCAACTATTCGCCAAGAAATAATTCGTCGATATAAATATGAAACAATTCCGGTCTGGCATCTATTTTTCGCCTTTTTATTCTTAGGTATCGCCGATACTGCTGAACACCGTCGTTTAGGTTACCAATTTTTGGTGTTAGATCCACAGCGCAAAGATTTAATTGAGGAGTTAATGGAAATACCCTGCCTGTTAAGTCTAGCTTTAACTACTTTTTATATGCAAAAAAATGAAAAAAAGAGGTTAAATAAGTCATGTTAAGCTATCGTCATAGCTATCACGCAGGCAATCATGCCGATGTATTAAAACATATTGTATTAACATTATGTATTAACTCATTAAAAGAAAAAGAAAAACCATTTTTATACTTAGATACTCATTCTGGAGCTGGTCGTTATTTACTACAAAGTGAACATTCTGAAAAAACAGGAGAATATTTATCTGGTATCAATTTAATTTGGCAACAATCCGAAACACCTGAATTACTTAATACTTATTTATCGGTTTTAAAACGTTATAACCCTTTCGATAACTTGAAATATTATTTAGGCTCACCTTTAATTGCTAAACAATTACTAAGAGAACAAGACAAAATCAATCTTACAGAACTTCATCCTACAGATTATCCATTATTGCGACAAGAATTCAGTAAAGATAAACGGGCCCGAGTTTTAAGAGAAGATGGATTTTCACAATTAAAATCAAAACTACCTCCCGAATCTCGTCGAGGCATTGTTTTGATTGATCCTTCATATGAAATAAAAGATGATTATCAAAAAATCCCTAAAGCATTATTAGAAGCATATAAACGTTTCGCAACAGGCATTTATTTAATTTGGTATCCAGTTGTTTCTCGAACCCAAACACAAAAGATGATAGATGAAATTGTTAACTTAGGGATTAAGAAAATTTCTCAATTTGAATTTGCAATCAAACCAGATAATAACCAGAAAGGTATGACGGCTTCAGGTATGATCGTTATTAATCCGCCATGGAAATTACAGCAACAAATGCAAACCATTATGCCGTGGTTAAAAAACACCCTTGATACAGAAAAAACAGGGAATTATCTTATTAAAGAATTAGTTCCAGAATGATTTCTAATTGTTATAGATCAAAAATGCGAGAATCTCTCGCATTTTTGATAAACAAAGAAAAATTGGGCTCTTGTCAATCAAGGAAAGAAGTGACAAGCAAACAGATAAATCCATAAAATTATAGTTAGTAACAGGGAAAGGAAAACCGCTGCAGAACCATAATCTTTTGCCCGTCCAGACAATTCATGCCTTTCACTACCAATACGATCAACCACGCATTCAATGGCACTATTGAGTAATTCAACAATCATCACAACGCCAATTGATCCCAATAATAAAATGCGTTCATAAATTGAAAAATCGATTAACATTACTGTTATATAAGCAAGAATTAAGACAATTAATTCTTGACGAAATGCGACTTCATATTTAATTGCAGACTTAAATCCTTTCAAAGAATATTTTGTCGCATTAATAATACGTTGCAATCCGGTCGGTTTATTCATATTTACCTTCGATCCCTAAATTATCGAACATAACCGTAGTTCATAAGGCGTTGGAATCTTCTTTCAAGCAGTTCAGGTAATGCTAAACCTTCTAATTCATCCAGATCAGCTAATAATTGTGCTTTAAGTGAAGTAGCAACAGCAGTATAGTCACGATGAGCGCCACCAAGAGGTTCTGGTACGACAGAATCGATCAGATTCAATTTTATCAATTTATCAGCAGTCATATTCATTGCTTCTGCTGCTACTGGTGCTTTATCAGCACTTTTCCATAAAATCGATGCACATCCTTCCGGAGAAATAACGGAGTAAGTACTATACTGTAGCATATTGACTTTATCTGCGACACCAATTGCAAGTGCTCCACCCGAGCCACCTTCACCAATGACTGTACAAATTGTTGGTACATTTAATCGTGACATCTCACGCAGGTTACGCGCAATTGCTTCTGCTTGTCCTCTTTCTTCTGCACCAATTCCAGGATAAGCTCCTGGCGTATCAATAAATGTAATAATTGGTAACTTAAATCGCTCAGCCAGTTGCATTAATCTCAATGCTTTACGGTAACCTTCTGGAGCTGGCATACCAAAGTTACGATAGATTTTCTGTTTAGTTTCACGACCTTTTTGATGGCCAATCACCATAACAGGACGATCATCTATACGCGCTATACCACCAACAATTGCCTTATCATCAGCATAAGCTCTATCTCCAGCTAACTCATCAAAATCAGTAAAAATTTCATTGATATAGTCTAATGTGTAAGGACGATTAGGGTGCCTAGCTAACTGAGCCACATCCCAAGGCGATAGATTAGAAAATATTTTTTTAGTCAATTCACGACTTTTCTGATTTAATTGCTTAATTTCTTTATCTAAATTAATATCTAATTCAACTTGTTGCGAATCAATATTCTTTAAGGAATTAATTTTTGCTTCTAATTCCGCTATCGGCTTTTCAAATTCCAAAAAATTGTTCATAACGCTTGTGATTGCCTCTTGTATTATTTGTATTTTATAAAAAATACGTTACTAAATTTAGTATACAGACTATTTATTAAAAGAAAATTAAATCAATTTTACTATGTAATCGTCATTGAAGTCATCAATATTTATTATTAATACACTTAAACAGGTTAAATAGCACCTTTAATGTTTATTTAAATCTTTACATCTAAATAGCCCAGATTTTTTATTACTTATTCGATTAATATAACTTAATTAATCAAATTCAAAATTCACACGTTCATTACCTAGTAAGGTTTTTAGTTCTATTATTAATGCATCTTCAGGTACTATACGCCAAGTGGTACCAAATTGCAGGCGTACGATGGAGTCTTCTCTTTGATAATATAAATTAACAGGCACACTACCATGTCGATAAGGTTCTATAATTTGTTGAAGCCTTTGTAGGATTGTCCGATTAACCTCAATATCAGTTAATGTAACAGCTAACCCCTTAACATATTTAGCCCGAGCATCTTTTAAGTCAACAATGTCTCGCACAGATAATTTAAAGCCACCATTGAAATCATCATGACTTACTTGACCAGAGACAATTAAAATTTTATCTTTTACAAGTAAATGCCCAAATTTATCTAATGCTTCAGAAAAAAGCATTCCATCAATTCGTCCTGACCTATCATCTAAAGTGAATAATCCAATTTTATTACCTTTTTTGGTAATCCGAACTCTGGCATCAACAACTATACCGGCAAAAGTAGCCATTTTTCCCCATCCAGTAGGTGCTGCCTCGCTAATACGAACACCTCCGGAATATCGATTGAGTTCTTTTAAATATTGGGTAACCGGATGTCCGGTTAAATAAAGTCCTAATGCTTCACGTTCACCTTCAAGTAAAACTTGTGCTGGTAATTCAGGTACAGCAGCATATGCGTGCTCAACTTGTTCTGGCTCTTCAGCAAGGACGCCAAACATATCTTCTTGACCAATATTCTGCGCTTTAGCATATTGATCTGCCGCTTGCATAGCATCATTGATACTATGTAAAATAGCCGCTCTATGTGGTCCTAGTTTATCAAAAGCACCAGCCATAGTTAATTTTTCTAACACTCGACGATTAATTTTTTTCATATCCGTTCGAGCACAAAGCTCGAAGATATTTTTAAAATAACCACCGCTATTACGAGCTTCAACAATAGCTTCTATTGGGCCTTCCCCTACTCCCTTTATAGCACCAATACCGTAAACAATTTCACCTTTATCATTCACATGAAAATGGTAAAGACCACTATTAATATCAGGAGGATTAACTTGCAACCCCATTCTTAGACATTCGTCAACTAAACCAACAATTTTATCAGTATTATCCATATCAGCAGTCATTACTGCAGCCATAAATTCAGCTGGATAATGTGTCTTTAACCATAAAGTCTGATAGGAAACAAGCGCATAAGCAGCAGAGTGAGATTTATTAAAGCCATAACCAGCAAATTTTTCAACCAGGTCAAAAATATGCATTGAAAGTTCACCATCAACGCCTTGCTTTTCCGCACCTTCTTTAAAAACAGAACGCTGCTTAGCCATCTCTTCTGGTTTTTTCTTACCCATCGCTCGTCGTAACAAGTCTGCGCCACCTAGCGTATAACCAGATAGTGTTTGGGCAATTTGCATAACTTGTTCTTGATATAAAATTATGCCATAGGTTGGCTCTAATATTGGTTTAAGAGATTCGTGTTGATGATTGATATCTGGATAAGATACTTCTTCTCGTCCATGCTTACGGTCAATAAAATTATCCACCATCCCTGACTGTAACGGCCCCGGTCGAAATAAAGCAACTAAAGCGATCATATCTTCAAAGCAGTCTGGCTTTAACCGCCTGATCAAATCTTTCATACCACGCGATTCCAATTGGAAGACCGCGGTAGTTTCAGCTTTTAGTAGTAATTGGAACGATTCTTCATCATCTAATGGAATACGAGTAATATCAACTGTTGGCTTGCCATCTCTTAACTGACGCTCATTAATCATTTTAATCGCCCAGTCAATAATGGTTAAGGTACGTAATCCTAAGAAGTCAAATTTAACTAGTCCAGCATATTCAACATCATTTTTATCAAATTGCGTTACCGGATGATGCCCCTCTGGATCACAATAAATAGGAGAAAAATCAGTAATCTTAGTTGGCGATATTACGACACCTCCAGCATGTTTACCTGCATTTCGATTAACACCTTCCAACTGTCTTGCGATATCAATAAGAGACTTAACTTCTTCATTATTATCATAAAGCTCTTGTAGTTGTGGTTCAGCTTCAAACGCCTTAGCTAAGGTCATACCAGGATCAAGAGGAATTAATTTGGAGATACGATCGACAAATCCATAAGGATGGCCAAGTACTCGCCCTACATCACGGATAACCGCTTTTGCAGCCATAGTACCAAAGGTAATAATTTGCGATACCGCATCTCGACCATACATATCAGCAACGTGATCAATAACCATATCACGCTTTTCCATACAAAAGTCGACATCAAAATCCGGCATTGAAACTCGTTCAGGATTCAAAAAACGTTCGAAAAGTAGATCAAATGCTAATGGGTCTAAATCAGTTATTTTTAAAGCATACGCAACCAGTGATCCTGCCCCTGATCCTCGCCCAGGGCCAACGGGAATATCGTTATCTTTTGACCATTGAATAAATTCCATCACGATCAAAAAGTAACCAGGAAAACCCATCTGATTTATTACGTTTAATTCTGTTTCTAATCGCTCATCATATTGTGAACGTTTTTGTTTTCGTTCTTCCGGATCAGGAAAAAGAAATTCTAATCTCTCCTCTAAACCTTCTCGAGATTTATGTACCAAAAAATCTTCCGTCGACATATCACCAGTAGGAAATTGCGGTAGGAAATATTCACCAAGCCTTATAGTAACATTACATCGCTTAGCTATTTCTACGCTGTTTTCTAATGCCTCTGGAATATCTGAAAATAAATCACACATCTCTTGTTCAGTACGCAAATACTGTTCAGCAGAATAATTTTTCGGTCTATTAGGATCGTCAAGTGTATTACCATCATGAATAGCAACTCGAATTTCATGAGCTTCAAAATCCGAAGATTTCAAAAATCGTACATCATTAGTCGCCACAACAGGTAAGGAATATTGTTCAGCTAGCTGAATGGCGCTATGAATAAATAATTCTTCATTAAGCCGATTAGTGCGAACTAATTCAAAATAAAAGTGTTGATTAAAATTTTCTCGATAAAAGTTAATTGCATCTTCAATAATTTCCTGATTATCGCGAATAATACCAATACCAATATCACTTTCACGACCAGCTAATATAATTAAACCATCGCGATGCGACCTTAACCATTCCTGATCAACAACCGGCATATCTCCAATATAACCACGCTGGTAAGCTTTAGAGATTAATAATGTAAGATTTTGATAGCCTTCATTGTTTGCTGCTAACAATGTTAATCGATAAACATCATCATTTAATTGTGAATTTTTAACGGCTAAATCGGCACCAATAATCGGTTTGATGCCCTTACCCATTGCTGAACCATAAAACTTCACCAGTCCACACAGATTGGTAAAATCAGTAATGGCAAAAGCAGGCATTTGCAACTTGCTTACTTCATTAACTAAAGTACCTACTTTAGCTATGCCATCAATCATTGAAAAATCGCTATGTAAGTGAAGATGAATAAACTTAGGTTCAGTCATATTTACCAAAAATAATTACCCAGAAAATTAGCCACAATTATAGCATAAACCATATGAATTTTCTTATTGTCTTTATTTGTCACTAATTATACCAACTAATCAATTACAAAAACGTCCGTCATAAAACAACGGACGTTAATCGAATTAGTGTTGATAAATGCGAAACGTTATTTGCGTCGTAAACCTTCAGCATTTGCGGCTTTTATTGCTGCAAATACTGTGTCGGGAGTGATTTCGGCAGGAGAATTATAAATTGACTCACCTTGCGCACAAGCTAAAATTGCCACTTGCATTAAGTCATCATCGCTAACATTAGCTAAACCAATTTCTGCTAGAGTGGTTGGCAACCCAACGGACTGACAGAAATCATAAACGGTTTCAATCATTTGTGGATCACTATCAATTAACATTAACATAGCAAGTGTACCAAACGCCACTTTTTCACCATGCCAGTAATCATGTGTCGCTTCTAATGCAGTAAATCCATTATGAATGGCATGTGCAGCTGAAAGGCCACCACTTTCAAATCCTAATCCAGAAAGTAACGTATTAGCTTCGATCACATGTTCCAATGCTGAGGTTACTACTTTTTGTTCACAAGCATTTTTAGCTTGTACACCATATTTTAACAATATTTCAAAACAAAATTTTGCTAGCGCAAATGCGGTCATTGGGCCAGGTCGCCCACTCATATTCCCTGCTTTTGATTGCCTACAATCTTCGGCTTCAAACCAAGTTGCTAAAGCATCGCCCATACCTGCAACTAAAAATCTTGCAGGAGCATTAGCGATAACTTTTGAATCAACTAAAACAACATCAGGATTTCTTGGTAGCACAAAATAGCGTTTAAATTCACCTGTTGAAGTGTAAATTACTGATAAAGCACTGCAAGGTGCATCTGTTGAGGCAAGCGTTGGCACAACAACACAAGGATAATGAATAGTTGCGGCTACAGCTTTCGCTGTATCAATAACCTTCCCTCCACCTATACCAACAATCACATCAATGTTTTGAGTTTTGGCTAACTCAATTATTCTTTTAATTTCTTCATCACTACATTCTCGGTTAAAAATATCAACGACACTTTCAATCTTATCTGATAGTGATTTTTCGATAGTTTTAGATAAATTTTTGTGGGCAGATGGACTTTCAAGCAATAACGCTTTTTTTCCAAGTCTCGCTAATTCTTCGCCTAAACTATTTTCAATTGCATTAAAGCCTTGAATGTATCGATTGGGGAAAAGTGCAGTAGTAATCATAATAACAGCTCCTAAAAATTAAAAAATCCTGCATAGATAAATCTTATTACCATTATTCAGCAAAATATTTTTTATCCATGTATTAAGTTAAAACATACGCTTTTATTAATATTAAGCTACTAAATATTTTTAAAAATGAGGTATATGCCACATTTTTTAGTCTGTGAAGTGTATTATCAAAAGAAAAGATAATAGAATAGGTGATTCCCATCACTTAATTGTGATGGGAAGAAAAAGATTAGATCTTCTTGAATAAAACTGAACCGTTAGTACCACCAAAACCAAATGAATTACAAAGCGCATATTCTAAGTTTTTCACTTGACGAGCTGTATGTGGAACATAATCCAGATCACAACCCTCATCAGGGTTATCAAGATTAATTGTTGGTGGAACAGCTTGATCACGTAATGCAAGCACCGTAAAGATAGATTCAACAGCACCAGCAGCACCTAATAAATGCCCAATCATTGATTTAGTTGAACTTACCATTACTTTATTAGCATTTTCTTGGAAAATACTTTTAACTGCTTGCGTTTCTGCTTTATCGCCAGCCGGAGTTGACGTACCATGCGCATTAATATATCCAACTTGTTCCGCCGTTATCCCTGCATCACGAATAGCACATTTCATAGCTAATGCTGCACCACTACCATTTTCTGGAGGTGAAGTCATATGATAAGCATCGCCACTCATACCAAAACCAACGATCTCAGCATAAATTTTAGCACCACGTTTTTTAGCATGTTCATATTCTTCTAAGAACATGATACCTGCACCATCACCAAGCACAAAACCATCACGATCTTTATCCCACGGGCGACTAGCAGCTTTAGGATTATCATTGTTTGTTGATAATGCACGAGCAGCACCAAAACCACCAATACCCAATGGTGTACTCGCTTTTTCACCACCACCGGCTAACATTGCATCGGCATCACCATAAGCAATCATACGTGCAGCATGACCAATATTATGCACACCCGATGAACAAGCAGTAGCAATAGTAATACTTGGCCCCTTTAATCCGTAGATAATTGATAAATGACCAGCAATCATATTAACTATTGTTGATGGCACAAAAAATGGGCTAATTTTACGCGGTCCACCATTGACTAATGCACTATGATTTTCTTCAATTAATCCTAGTCCACCAATACCTGAACCGATAGCACAACCGATGCGTTCTGCGTTTTCTTCAGTAACTTCAATGCCAGCATCTTGCATTGCTTGCATTCCTGCAGCAATACCATATTGGATAAAATAATCCATTTTACGAGCATCTTTACGTGAAATATTATAATCTTCGCCATTAAAGTCTTTAACCATCGCTGCGAAGCGGGTTGCAAAAGGGGCTGTATCAAAGTGTTCTATAAGTTCTACGCCACTTTGACCTGCTAATAAAGCTTGCCAAGTAGACTCAACTGTATTACCTAATGGAGATATCATGCCCATTCCAGTAACAACAACTCTGCGTTTAGACACATTGTCCTCCAGAAAAGGATTGAAATGAAATTTGAATCATTGAAAATTTTATTATGAGTTTTCAGAATTAAATTATGTCAAATTCACTCTATAAAAATAGAGACATAAATAAAAACTAGGCGATCATTTGACCGCCTATTGTGAAAACTCTGCTAACCTTATTGATTTGCAGTAATATAATCAATTGCTGATTGTACAGTTGTAATTTTTTCAGCTTCTTCATCAGGAATTTCTGTATCAAATTCTTCTTCTAAAGCCATAACTAATTCAACTGTGTCAAGAGAGTCAGCGCCAAGATCTTCAACGAAAGAAGATTCATTCTTAACTTCGTCCTCTTTCACACCAAGTTGCTCAACAATAATTTTCTTAACTCGCTCTTCAATAGTGCTCATACTCTTTTTTTTCCTATAAATATCGCCGAAAGTGGCGGTGAATGTAAGTTTATAAAATGTTGAAAAAGATGCCAATCATTTTTCAACCCAATTGCTTGTTTTTTGTTCAAAACTTCAAATTATTGGTTCATTTTACACTATTCTGATCAATTACACCATATACATGCCGCCATTGACATGTAAAGTTTCACCTGTAATGTAAGATGCTTCATCAGAAGCCAAAAATGCCACCGCATTAGCAATCTCAGCCGGTTCACCTAAACGTCCTGCTGGTACTTGTGCTAACGTTAAAGCTTTTTGCTCATCCGTTAGGGCTTCTGTCATATCAGTTGCAATAAATCCTGGTGCAACAACATTAACTGTAATTCCACGAGATGCAACTTCACGTGCTAAAGATTTACTAAATCCGATTAATCCAGCTTTTGCTGCAGAATAATTAGCCTGACCAGCGTTACCCATAGTGCCTACAACTGAGCCTATAGTAATAATTCGACCATAACGTTTTTTCATCATAGTACGCATTAATGCTTTTGATAAACGAAAAACTGATGTTAAGTTAGTATTTAAAATATCTTGCCATTCGTCTTCTTTCATTCGCATTAATAGATTATCACGGGTAATGCCTGCGTTATTAACTAAAATATCAATATCGCCAAACTCCGTTTTAATTGCATTAATAACTGATTCAATAGATGCTTCGTCAGTTACATTTAGTGCCAAACCTTTTCCGTTAGAGCCTAAATATTCACTTATGGCCTGTGCGCCTTTTTCTGTCGTTGCAGTACCAATCACTGTTGCACCACATGCAACTAATTTTTCTGCAATGGCCTTTCCAATTCCACGGCTTGCACCAGTTACTAAAGCAATTTTTCCTGATAGGTTCATAACTACCCCTTTTGTATTCTATTTAGTATTTTCAATTGCAACATCTAATGACGCTTTATCATTAACAGCACAAGCTGATAATGAATCAACAATTCGTTTAGTTAAGCCCGTTAAAACTTTACCTGGACCCATCTCAACTAATAGTGTTACACCTTGTTTTGCCATTTCTTCAACCGTTTCAGTCCAACGAACTGGGCTATATAACTGGGCTATTAATGCCGCTTTAATATTATCTGCCGATGATTCAACTTTAACATTAACGTTATTAATCACAGCAAATTGAGGTGGATTAAACGTCATGTTATTTAAAGTTGTCGCTAGTTTATCAGCGGCTGGTTTCATCAATGCACAATGAGAAGGAACACTTACCGCCAATGGTAACGCACGTTTAGCGCCGGCCTCTTTACAAAGAGCACCAGCACGTTCAACAGCTTCTTTATTACCAGCAATAACAACTTGGCCTGGTGAATTAAAATTAACTGGCGCAACAATTTGACCTTGAGCCGCTTGCTCACATGCTTTTTTAATTGAATCGTTATCTAAACCAATAATAGCAAACATTGCACCAGTACCACTTGGCACTGCCTCTTGCATTAATTTACCACGTAACTCGACTAATTTAATAGCATCTTTAAAATCAATCACACCAGCACATACTAATGCTGAATACTCACCCAAACTGTGACCAGCCATAAATTCTGGTTGAGGGCCATTAATACTTTGCCAAACTCGGTAAATCGCAACCGATGCAGCAAGTAATGCCGGTTGTGTTTGCCAAGTTTTATTTAATTCTTCAGCTGGACCAGCTTGAACTAAAGTCCATAAATCATAACCTAATACTTGTGATGCTTCATCGAAAGTTGATTTCACAACTGGATAATTTTCAGCAAGATCTTTTAACATACCAACAGCTTGTGAGCCTTGTCCTGGAAATACCATTGCAAATTTGGTCATTTTGAAATCCTTGATTACCTAAATAATTTATAAAATTAAAATCTAACGAGTGCTGAGCCCCAAACAAAGCCGCCACCGAAAGCTTCTAATAAAATTAGTTGCCCACGTTTAATACGTCCATCTCGTACACCTGTATCTAATGCACAAGGTACTGATGCAGCAGACGTATTTCCTTGTTTATCAAGTGTAACAATCACCTTACTCATATCCATATCAAGACGTTTAGCTGTAGCTGAAATAATCCGTAAATTAGCTTGATGTGGCACTAACCAATCTAAATCAGATTTATTGAATGTATTTTCGGTTAAAAGTTCATCAACTAGATTAGAAAGTTCTTTGACTGCAATTTTGAATACATCGTTGCCTTGCATTGTCATATAGAGAGGATCATTAAGTGAACGGCGATCAACATATGGGTATTTTAATAATTCACCATAACGGCCGTCGGCATGTAAATGAGAGGCAATAATACCTGGCTCTTCAGAAGCACCAACCACAACTGCTCCAGCACCATCACCAAAAATGATAATTGTACCTCTATCTGTTGGATCAACACCACGAGTTAACATATCAGAACCAACAACTAAGGCATATTTTATTACACCACTTTTTACATATTTATCAGCAATATCTAATGCATAAATAAATCCAGAACAAGCTGCCGACACATCGAAGGCAACCACATCACCGAGATCTAATTTAGCTTGTAATTCTGTAGCCGAGCTAGGAAAAGCGTTAGCAGACGTTGCTGTTGCAACAATAATCAAACCAATCTCTTGTTTATCAATATCCGCCATTTCAATAGCTTTAATCGCCGCTTCATAGGCCATACTAGTAACAGTTTCATCGGGTGCAGCTATCCTTCTTTCTTTAATACCCGTACGAGTAGTTATCCATTCGTCACTAGTATCCACCATTTTTTCAAGATCGGCATTAGTTCTTATTTGTTTTGGAAGATAACTTCCTGTTCCTAATATTTTTGTATACATCGAATTATTCGCTCTTGGGTAGTGCAGAAGAAAGGCTATTGGCAATCTTCTCTGGTATATTTGTTTCGATAGCTAAAATAGCTTGCTCTATTGCTGCAAAAAATGATTTTTGATTGGCACTACCGTGACTTTTAATCACAATACTTTGAAGACCAAGTAAACACGCGCCATTATATCGCCCAGGGTCTAAATAACCAAAATTTTTTACTAATTTTCTTTGCAGCCATTTACTCAAAAACTTCATAACTAATGAGTTGTGCCCTAAAAGCATTTTGAACGAAGATAGAAAAATTTTAATTAACCCTTCTACCGTTTTCAAAGTCACATTACCAACAAAGCCGTCACAAACTAATACATCTGTTTTACCAGTTAATAGCTCATTACCTTCTAAATAACCAATATAATTAATTTGATGATTAGCTTTCAAAATAGACGCAGCAGCACGAATTTTATCCAATCCTTTGATGTCTTCTTCACCAATATTAAGCAAAGCAACACGAGGATTTTCAATATGAAGAACCGATTTTGCTAGTATTTCACCCATTATAGCAAATTGAACCAGCATATCGCTATCACATTCAGCATTTGCTCCCAAATCAAGTACCACAGTATTTTGATTATTTAACGCCGGAATGGTGGCAACTAATGCTGGTCTATCAATACCGGTTAGAGAATGTAATAATAACTTAGACAACCCCATCAGCGCACCCGTATTACCAGCACTAACACAAGCTTGAGCTTTATTATTTTTTACTAACTCTAATGCAATTCTCATTGACGAACCTTGACTATGCCTAATCGCATAAGAAGGTTTCATATCATTAGTAATGATAGATGTTGATTCTGTCACCATCAAGCGACCAGTTTCTTGGTACTGGGTAACTAGCTTGGTATTTTCTTTAGATAAAAAAAATCTAACTTCCTTTATGTCACCAACAAGAAAGATAGAAAGATTTGGATAATGATGTAATGCTTGAATTGCAGCAGGAACAACAATACGAGGACCAAAGTCCCCGCTCATAGCATCTAACGCAATGGTTAGATTATCCAAAATGTCACCTGAAGATTTCTAATTACTAATTAATTATTTAGAAATCACTTTTCGACCGCGATAATAACCATCAGCGGTTACGTGATGACGTAAATGAGTTTTACCTGATTCATCAACTGAGATATTAGCAACAGTTAATGCATCATGAGAACGACGCATACCACGTTTTGCACGAGTTTTACGATTCTGTTGAACAGCCATGGATTTACCCCTTATTCTTTAAACTAACTAAAATTGCAAATGGATTTGGTTTTTCATTCTCAGCAGGAATTTCACCAAACACCATATCTGCCTCTGACACTTCGCAGTGTTTACTATCATGCACCGGCGCAATTGGTAATGAGAGAATAATTTCGTCCTCAATTAACGCTAATATATCTACTTCACCAAACTCGTTAACTAAAACGGGTTCATAATGTTCCGGTAATGTCTCTGCTTGAGCATCGCTCTTAACAGGACTAAATTTATTCATCACATGAACTTCAGTGATAAAAGGTTTAAAACAACGCTGACAAATTTGTTCTAGCGTCATTTTTGCATCAATAGTGATAACGCAAAGTCTTTGCTCATCAAAATCAAAAGACAAATGACATTCGATATCACTTTTTGGACTTTCAATCCTTGTTGCACTTTTTGCTGGATAATATCCAACATAATCAAGTCTTTTTTGTGCTGCTTTGATTGGGTCAATTGTTAATGGTAATTTATTTTGCATAAGATATGCATGCCTACCTTAAAAATTATTAAGTGCAGCTAAAAACCACACAAAGCCATAAGGCGCGCATAATACCTTTAAATCACCATTTCGTCAATGGGCAAGCACATGATAATTTGTTTTAATTGTTGATTATTTCTTAAATATTTATAATTATAATTTTACTTATTTCTTAACAAAAAATTTTGAGGAACGGGTTTTTTTAGCGTTCACAATTGTTATTTATTTAATCACTAAATAACTTGTGTTACTCGCTTAGTTAAATCCCTTTTTTAATTGCAAATTAAATCGAGTTTATTACGATAAACGCCCAAAACTATCTTTTACAATAGCTTGAAAATCATCAAAATTACGACTATTTAACAACCGCTTAGTTGATCTCTCTTTAACAAAATTGACGACTAAGTTATAAATTCGCATCGCATCTTCGTATTCATCTTTGCTAATTGCTAATAAGAAAATAACATGCGCAATTTCATTTTTATTCCATTCAATACCTTGAGGAGCCAAAATAGTGGTAACTACTGTCTTTTTGGCCAACAACCCAACTGAATGAGGAATAGCAATATTTTCACCTATTAAAGTCGATACAATACTTTCTCGTTCTACTACCGATGGATAAAAGTCCTGTCCCACATATCCAAATTTTTCCAGCCGTTGACAAACTCTCTGGAATAGTTCGCTTTGTGTCATCGGTTTGTCAATAATTAGGAAAAATTTTTCATTAAAAAAACGCTCAATAATATATGGCATAGTGCGATCAACCATTGATAAACGCCCTAATTGTTCTAGTTGATAAGGCGTTGGAAATGGTGCTATTTTCACTATTTGCTTATCTTTTTCGTTTAAGCGAACCGTCGATACCACAAAATCTTCTTCAATATGCGTTAACTGTTCATATTCTCTATAAGAAATCGTTCGATTAATTAAAATATGAGGAAAATCGCGTTTAATTTTTGATTCAATCATACGCAAAGTAGCGTTACCCAATTCACTGACTAATAAAATTTGCACTAATCTTTTATATCCTGCACTATAATTGCGCTCTAATGCTACCCCTATATGAATTGCTAAATAGCTAATTTCGTCTTCAGTCATTTTCACATCAGTAAACTTAGGAATATTCGCTAATGCCGATAAAGTAATATCATAAGCAAAAGGATAATATTGTTTAATTTCATGTAATAACGGATTAGAAGTATGAATTTGATATTTTATACGAGATAGCAACGATGAAATATGAATTAACATATCTTGACGTAGCTTCATATCTTGTTTCAAATTATAGTGATAAGAATCATTGATATAAGATAAGATATGTTCAAATAACTCTAAACTTTTAGCTTGATTAGGTGATTCCATAATAGTGCGCGACATAATCTGCACACATAAATAGTTAAATTCAGCATCAGAAAGGGTACTACCTAAAAAATAGGAGAAGCCTTCAGAAACCTCACGTGCAGCGCCAATAACTGTCGAATCAATATTATCGACTTGATATTCAACTAGTTCATACCCTTGCGTAATTCTGGTGATTGAAACAGCACAACAATAGAGCAAATACCCTTGCCCTTCCGAGGTTAATTTTAATTCAAAACGTTCAAACTGATTTTGTAGTACATTTTCCAGATAATCTAAATCAATATCAGATAATATCGTCTGAATTAACCGATTAACATTGATAGTGTCCCCTGTGATATGATGTTGCCATAAAATATCAGTTAAACATGCTCGAATAGCCGATTCCTCACCAACTAATCGCATACCTGAATAAGGACGATTATCCAGCGATAAATGGTATTTATCTAAATATTGCTTAACTTCAATAACATCATTTTGTAATGTATTACGGCTCAAAAACCATTCACCAGCAATATCATCCAATTTTACCGACTTTGATTGAGTTAAAAATGCAATTAATAAAGCGGAAACGCGCTCTTTATTAGTTCGAGGAACTCGTTCTATTTGCTGAACAATCGGAATGGTTGCATACAGATTAGGATCTGTTATGACAAGGTGATAACCAACGTTTTTAATATAATCAACTTGCGCACCATACTTATTTAATACATCGTTAAGCGCAACAATATCAGACCGAATTGTTCTGATTGATACTGTAAAACGATTTGCTAGCTCTTTTTGAGGTAGCAATTCGTTTTTTATCGTATCAAAAATATACGCTAATCGTTGATAAGGGAATAGCAATTTAGATGCCATTACTCATCCTGCTAACTTTTGCGTAATCGCTAATAGTTGTTTAACATCTTCAGTTCTTGTCGCCCCAGTTGCTTTATCAATAATTGAGGTATAAATATGTGGAATAACTTTTTTCACACCGGCATTTAAGGCAATTTTTAAAATTGCTTCATAATTGTCTAAATCTATACCACCAGTAGGTTCTAGATAGAAATCATGTTCAGCACAACATTTAGCCACATACTCATATTCATCTATATGTTTTAACCCACCCATAGGGAAATATTTAATTGAGCTTCCCCCCATATCTTTTAATAAAGCAATAGCGGTTTCAACCGGAACGATAGCAGCTGGTGATTTTGAGCTTAGTGGCCCTGTAGCTATATTAACTAATCCTACTTTCCCTGTTGGTGATACAAGACCATTAATTACCGTTTCTTTTTGTCCTAATAAAGCACGACTTGTTGCCACCCCTGTAAAAACTTGATTAACATGTTGAGGCTGTAGAACTGCAGATATTTCTGACACCATAGTAGATTGATTAGGATCACCCGCTCCCAGACCAACTGAAATAGCATTATCAATGGCTAACGCATATTTTTTCATATCTTCTATTGCTTGCTGATTATCTGGATAATTTTTAGATAACACTCCCACAACAACATAAGTTTGTGCAGCTTCATAAATAGCACTAGCATTATCAATTGAATTGGCTAATACGTTTAAACAAACGCGATCGTTAAAATAATTTGGTGTCAATTGCATTATTTAACTCCTTGGATAATTTTTATAATTTTGTTATAGACAATATCAAGCTGTTCCGCCGTTACACTACGAACATCTGCATCTACTTTACCCTCATTGGCTTTATATTCCCGAAAATAGACTGCAATCTCGCCTTGCTTCATCAGGTCTATCATTTCAACAGCACTTTTACCAATAACCTTTGCATCAAATGATATTTCTGCACGAGCAATATCTCGGCCAGCACCATCCCAGACAACTTTTGCCGATATACCATTAATAGAATTTAACTTTTCGATAAATGGTGTCATTTTGACAACCATTTCTTGCCCAGTTTCTTGTTTAGGATCGTTAATATATAACTCAATTGCCCTGGTTAAGCCTAAAATACCTTCTTTACCAACCTTCATTGGTCGGCCAATACCTTGAGACTGAAGTTTAAGCCATTCAATAGCTTGGTGGCGGCCAATAACTAAGCCACTAGTTGGCCCTTCAATTGCTTTTGCACCACTATAAATAACTAAATCAGCGCCTTGTTGATAATAGGTTTGTAAATCCTCTTCCGCTGCGGCATCAACAATTAATGGAATATTATATTTTTTGGCCACTGTTACGGCTTGCGCAACTGATAACATACTTTTTTGCACACAATGATGTGATTTAACATATAAAATAGCCGCGGTATCAGAATTAATTAATGATTCAATGTGCTCTGGTTTGCACTCATTTGCATAACCCGCTTCAACCACAATTCCACCACCTAGAGCGACCATAGTACTAATAGGAGCACCAAAATTTACGTTATGTCCTTTTGGCACAATAATTTCCCTTGCTACCCATTTATCAGAACTATGTAAATTAAATAATAAATCACGATCATCTTTAACGATTAAACCTGCGACAGCTTGCGCAATGCCAGCCGAGGCACATGATACGACCACAGCGTTTTCGACATTGAGTAATTTAGCAATGTATTGACCAGTTTTATCAACTAAATCTTTTATTTCAAAATATTCATTTAATCCGTGGGATACAGTATCAACCACTTCTGCTCTAGGTGTTGAAACACCTAAAATAGTCATTCGCCCCGAAGCATTAATCACTTTTTTCAAGTGGTATTTACTGTATATTTCTTTTTCAGTTTGAGATTCTGAGCTCATTTTTACTACCTTCTTGTGTTATTTCAATGTGTGTAACTTTTTTGGTTGTATTTGTTACGATAGCGGCTAAAGGAACAAACTGTTCATGGCATTCCCTCTGCTCACCTTCTGAATCAGTTAAAGAGACGGTTTGCTGTTTTATATCAAAAATAGTCAAATCGGCATCATAGCCAATAGCTATTTCCCCTTTATTATTTAAATGCAATATTTGTGCCGCATTTTTAGTGACACTATCAATAATTCTAGTTTTGCTATAACCTAGACAGATAAATTTATTCATCACATTTGCTAAGCTAAATACAGGACCTTGCAAGCGATTTTTAGAATATATATCAGAGCTAATAGTGTTTGGATAAACATCTAAGCATTTAGCTCGCTCAGCTACTGCAAAACTGAAACTTTCACCACCATGACCAATATCTAAAATCACCCCACGTCCAATGGCGCGTTTAATTGAATCACGCAGATTATTCTGCTTATCAAATATTTGGTTTGGCTTACCATTAAAACAATGAGTAATAATATCGCCTTTAGTTAATAAATCTGCAATTTCATCAAGTTCAGGCGGATTATTTCCTACATGAATCATTAGTGGCAACCCCGTCTTTTTCTGCATCTCTTTCGCTTTGATTAACGGTAAAATACCATTTTCGCCAACAACGCTACGACTCATCCTAACTTTTATTCCAATAATAAAATTAGGATATTTAACTAAAGTTTGGTCAAATAACGGCACATCTATATCTTGCATATCAGCAAGCTCACTTTGTCTTATTAAACCAATTTTTGAGATATTTAAAAAAGAATAAACATGAGTTTTAGCCTGCATCGCTAAATCATAAAATTCGTCCGCATCAAGTGCGCCAACACTACCAGCATCAACCACTGCCGTCACACCAGTTTTAACACCAATGAGATCTGGTTCATCGTGGTAAATTGGTGAGTGAGCAAAGCAATGAGTATGGGAATCTATCCAGCCGGCACTTATATAGTGTTGATTTTGTAAATCCAATACTTGATTTGATGTTGCGATTATATTTTTGCCAATTTCCACAATTTTGCCTTGTTGAATGGCAATATCGGTTATTGAATTATCAATGAGTTTGGCATTTTTTATAATTAAATCATACATAATTTAATCCAATCCCCTCGACCATAATCATGATAGAGGGGACATAATATTATATAATTGGGAAGATACCGCCAAAAATCATGGCACCTAATATTGCACCACCTGTAATAGGCTTTTTCCATACATAAAATAATAGTGCACCAAGCAATGACCCTATACCAATAGGAATAGATGCAACCATAGCTGATAAAATAATCATTGGACCAAGAAATCGACCTGATGCATTTCCCGCTCCCATCATGACATCTGCGCCAAAGGTTGATCCACCACCACTGTTAACTGTAAATTTACGAATAAGGATGATAAGTAAGCCGATTACCATACCGAGCAGTAAGCCGGTTAATAACGCTACCAAAAAATTCTCAATTGGCAATGTATAGCCACCCGCTAATAACAACGCTGGCACACCTAAACCAATACCTGTTTGTAGCGCACCACCAATATCAAGTATCCCAACCAGCGATCCCTCAATGACACGCGCAAATAAAAAGCTAGCACCAAAAGCGGCTACGGCACCATAATCACCTGTCGTCATACCAGATTTAAGCATTGCAACAAATGCTATTTCGTTAAAAGCACCAATCCCATATACATAAAAAGTATGTGTTCCAGCGAAAATACCTGCAGAGAGTAATCCACAAAGAATAGGGAATGACCAATCGGCATACCAAAAACTTTTATTAATGGTTGTTTGAGTATTCATAATCTGTTGTTCCCTATATTATTTAAACCAATAAGACAAACCATCTCGGAATGAATTAATCATTTTCATATCAAATCCACGGAAATATCCGCTCATGACAAATAAAACAATTACCGCAGCTAACATGATTTTCATCACTCGATTCCAACCACTGTCATCCACTCCTTTACCAATCAAAATACCTAACACTAAACCAGGTACTGCATTACCCATAATTAATTGCGCTAGCCCACCAAACAAAGTGCCCCAAAAACCACTTCTTCTACCGGCATCTAAAGCTGCCAACCAGAAAATAACCGGCATCACAGTTGCGACCAGTAAATTTGCGGCTGGAACTAAAACTTTAGTTGCAGTAATTTTTAAAGAATCAGGAATAACCGAGGTGGTTGTATTTAAAAATAACACAACAATCACGCCGATAAATGCACAAGCAAAGGCCATTTTCTTAGGATCATGTAACGTTTGTGCTAAATTTCGGTTTTTTATCATCAATAGTGCAGCACCCCAATTTGGAATGATGCGATGATCAACATCTTGGGTAAATGAACCAGCAGCAACAGATGAAGCCCAGGCATTAAAAAAGAATCCTAAGCCAAATGAAAAATGTGCAGCAGGATCACCCTCACAAGAATTAAGTTCACCTAGTGTTCGAAAGGCCCCCATACCTTGATAAGTTGGAGCATGAAACATTCGAGCTGCACCAGCGCCTACTCCAAATCCACACAGTCCACCAATTACAATGGACTTCAATGCTATAATTAGAATTTCCATGACTTTCCTTTTACGTTATTTAGAGATAAATTTAATATCGTTCAGATCGATAAACGTAACATTTACTGAGACATCGAGTGTGATGTCATAAAATGTCTTTTTTCTAGGTAAAAAGATAAATAAAAAGCGTTCTGTAGTTATCTTTTCAATAGCAGAAACAACACTAATATCAAGCGGTTCAATTCGTAACATGACATTATTAGTATTTTTAAGTACCTGCTTTTGCACTTGATTTAGCGCTATAGCAAACGCACGCTGCTTCGAATCTCCTTGCCCAGTTACTCTTACTTGTATCTGCTCAGTTTTTTTCATATTTCTAACCTATTTAAGAACGAGGATATTTTTTCAAAAATGCTTGGGCTATACGTTGGCCAAGTTCTACTGTATCCATAAAACCAAAACCTAGTACTTTACAACCGTCATTAATGGCTGTTTCACCTTCTTCAATTGAACGCATACCGTGTCGTTGAGAATAGCCATATTTATTTTGTGCCGTTATGGCACCTGCACCTCCACTGCCACAAAACGAAAGCCCTAGATCTGCATTCTCACTATTCATTACGTCACCCAATTTCATATCAGCTGCCATACCTGGAATAACAATTGCACGACACCCTTCTATAGAATTAATTCCCTCTGCAATTTTTTGTCCTTTGCCCATTCTATCGCCGATGACAATGATTACTTCTGCCATAATTATGCTCCTATCAATTATTGTTTTTTAAATTTATTAATTCGTTTAATTTGCTATAGCTACTTCATAATGAACAGCCAGTAAATAAGCCTCTTCCATTGGTAGACTATTGAATAATTGTATGGTTTTACGTGCAAGCATTAAGGATTGCTCTGAGAGTTCATCAAATAAAGAAGGATCAACCTCAGGTAGTTTTTCTAGCGTTTTCGCTCTTTCAACCATTGCTTTAACATGTGATAACAACATCGCTTTTTGCACGTCATTTTGGGTTATTTGATGATCAGTTAACCAACGATTAATGATTTCTATCGTTTGCGCAGTCACAACTTCGGGATCTAAATCATCTTCGATCATACGGAATTGTATTTGTGGCATAGTCATTCTAATTCTCTTGTTTCTTTTTAAGATGACTTAGCCTAAAGGAAATAATTATCAATGTGGAGAGAGACTTTTTCCTATTGCAAAAGGAAATTTATTGTCAGGCAGGCTAAAAGCTATTGTAAACAAGGATTATTATGTAGGATGTGATTGAAGATCAACTAAATTGATTTTAAATTTAAATAAACTATTACTTAAAAGTATCATTAATAAATTTTTATGATATAAAAAACCCCTCTCCTCAAAATTTTTCAAGCACAGATAGTTATTTTTGCTATCGAGGCTATGAACCTAAGTAGTATTTTTGTTAAAAAAGTAAATTGCCAATTTCTTTTGGTACTTTTTAAGAAAGTTTACCAGCTGCCAGAGGCACCACCGCCACCACTACGGCCACCGCCTCCACCACCAAATCCGCCGAATGAACCTCCGCCAAAACCACCACCATTCCCCCCATCGAAACCGCCTCCTCGACCACCACGTCCGCTACCGCCACTCATGGTTAAAATTCCACTTAAAATCGCACTGGCAACAAATGCTAAAAATATTAGAGGTAAGACAATATGTAATGAATAACCATTGAACAAAGTAAAACCGCCAACTGATATACCATTTAGTAAACCAGTACCTAAACTTCGGCTAGCACTACGTTTAGAGAAAGTAATCGAAAATAAGCTAGCAATAGTGAAACAAATAAAAAAGGATGCTAATCCATAACTAAATAAATTGGCACCAAAATCACCAGCAAGTACCGTTTTGAGATCTGGATCACTATTAGTCGCTGGTACCTGTTGAGGATCATTCAACTTATTAATTAAAACTGAAAGCGCATCATGTATACCTTGATAATAGTTATTTTGTCTAAATTGTGGCACTAATTGTTCACGAATGATATGACTAGCAATTAAGTCGGTAATGATGCCTTCAAAACCATAACCAACTTCGATTCGCATCAACTTATCATCTTTAACAATTAATAATAAAATACCATTATCTTGCTCTTTTTTACCTATTTTCCACTTAATAAACACCCTATCAGCATACTGTTCAACCGTTTCATTATCGAGTTTGGGGATCATTAATACCGCGATCTGTGCACCATCAGTTCGCGTTTTTTCAAAAGTAATCAAGCTTGATTCCAAATCATCTATTTGTGATGGTTCTAAAGTATCTGATGTATCAATAATACGGCGATCAAATGTTGGAATTTCAGTTAATGCATAACTTACAGCACTAAAAAACAGTAAACAAAAGAGCAGATAATATTTTTTCATTATGTTTATTGTCCAAAATTGACTGCTGGTGGATTAGAAATTTGTTGTTCATTTTCAACCGTAAACTGTTGTTTTGGTTGTACCCCTATAACATTTGCAATCCATTTGGTTGGTAATTGACGGATATAAGTATTAAATGATTGTACTGTTTCTATATATCGACCTCTAGCAACCGTTATCCGGTTTTCAGTACCTTCCAATTGGCTCATTAAATCTTGATAAAGAGTGTTTGCTTTAAGTTCAGGGTAATTTTCACTAACCGCAATTAAGCGACTTAATGCGGAACTTAACTCTGATTGGGCTTGTTGGAATTTTGAGAATAAAGCGGGATCGCTAAGTTGATCTGCATTAATTTGGATCGAACCCACTTTCGCTCTCGCATCTGTTACCTGAGTAAAAACATCTTTTTCATGAGTTGCATATCCTTTTACTGTATTGACAAGATTCGGAACTAAATCTGCTCGACGTTTATACTGATTAATCACTTCCGACCAAGATGCAGCAACTTTTTCGTCTTGAGTTTGAATACTGTTATAGTCTTTAAAAAAGAAAAATCCACCAACAATGATTAAAATAAGAATAAGCAATAGTAATTTCGATTTCATGGCAAGCCCCTGTAAATAGTTAAACTTTCAAATAACTTAAAAAAGCAATGATAATTAGAAAATACTAACCAGTAGCCTAAAAATTTTGTTACTAAACAAACTGAAAATGCTTAATTGAGGAATATATTTTTAAAACTTTTTATAAAAATAATTATGAACTATAAAATACAAAGAAGAGACTTTTAGATAGTAGATTTAATTTACATGGACTGCTCAAGTTCTTTAATAGATGTTATGCCCATATAATTTTATTTGATTATATCTTTTTTTATGCAATTTGCGAAGAATTATCATCGGTAATTTTTTATTGGTATTGCTCACAATGCTTATTTTTAAATTTGATTTTTTAGTTTAAAAATTACTTAGATAATGACTTCAAAACATTCAAGTTGAGCCGGTTCAAAATAGATATCTGCGTTATTTGGACGGCTATCTGTATTACGGTGAGTATGTTTGAAATGAGCAGAATTAACCCAATTTTCAAAATCTTGTTTTGATTCCCATTCGGCATATGATGAAAACAATGTGTAATCTTCATAAGTTTTTCCTTTAAGGAAATAAAAACGATTAAAACCTTTCATCTCTTTTAAATGACTATCACGATTACGCCATATTTCAATAAAAGTGTCTTCACTACCTAACTTAATTTTAAAACGATTCATTACAATATACATCTAATACTCCTTTCATACCCCATACACTCGACAAAAAAAATAGCACGTGATAACACGTGCTACTTTAGTCGATTTATCTAAAATCTATTGATTTTCTTCTGCTGAATTCAATAATTCCGCTAAGTTAGCTGTAGCTTCCTCAGCTGAAACAGTTGTTGGTTGAATTGCATCATCAGATGGCATTGCGCGTTTACGCAAACGCTCTTTATGATATGCATAACCAGTACCTGCTGGAATTAAGCGACCAACAATAACGTTTTCTTTCAGACCACGAAGTTCATCATTTTTACCTGCAACTGCTGCTTCAGTTAATACGCGAGTCGTTTCTTGGAACGATGCCGCAGAAATAAATGACTCAGTAGTAAGTGATGCTTTAGTAATACCAAGCAAATCATGCAAGTAAACAATTGGTTCTTTACCTTGTGCTTCAAGCTCACGATTAATAATCTTCAAGCGTGAAACTTCAAGTTGTTCACCATCAAGTAAACGAGAACCACCAGGATGAATAACAGTTGCTTTACGTAACATTTGACGAACAATAACTTCAATATGTTTATCATTAATTTTTACACCTTGTAAACGATAAACTTCTTGAACTTCATTCACAATATAACGAGTTACTGCATTAACACCACGTAGACGTAAAATATCATGTGCTGATTCAGGTCCATCAGAAATCACATCGCCACGGCCAACTTGTTCGCCTTCGAATACGTTAAGTTGACGCCATTTTGGAATCATCTCTTCATATGGTTCACTACCATCTAGTGGAGTGATAATTAAACGACGTTTACCTTTAGTTTCTTTACCGAATGAGATAATACCATCAATTTCAGCAAGAATTGCCGGCTCTTTAGGTTTACGAGCTTCAAATAAATCAGCTACTCGAGGTAAACCACCGGTGATATCTTTAGTACCTACAGATGCTTGTGGAATACGTGCAAGTGTATCACCAACATTAATTTCCGCACCATCTTCTAATTGTACTAATGCTTTACCAGGTAAGAAGTACTGCGCAAGCATTTCTGTACCTGCCACAAAGATATCATTACCTTTAGCATCAACAATTTTAATTGCTGGACGTAGATCTTTACCAACACCAGTACGTTCTGCTACATCTAAGATCACGATAGATGATAAACCTGTTAACTCATCAGTTTGACGAGTAATGGTTTGGCCATCGATCATATCAACAAAACGAACAAAACCTTTCGCTTCCGAAATAACTGGCATTGTATGCGGATCCCAGTTTGCTACCGTTTCACCAGCATCAACAGTTGCACCATTACCTTTAGTTAGAATCGAGCCATAAGGAACTTTATAAGTTTCTTTCATTCGACCTAATTCATCAATAATAGTTAATTCAGCATTACGTGAAGTAATAACTAGTTTCTGATCTGGATTAGTTACAAATTTAGCATTAGTCAGTTTAATACTACCTTTGTTTTTAACTTGAACACTAGATTCTGCTGCTGCTCGAGATGCCGCACCACCGATATGGAACGTACGCATGGTTAACTGTGTACCTGGTTCACCGATTGATTGAGCAGCGATAACACCGATAGCTTCACCTTTGTTCACTAAGTGACCACGAGCTAAGTCACGTCCATAACATTTCGCACAAACACCAAAATCAGTATCACACGAAACGACTGAACGAACTTTGACACTATCAACAGATTCTTGTTCAAGTAGATCACAATAACTTTCATCAAGTAATGTATTGCGAGGGATTAAAATATCCGCACTACCTGGTTTTAATACGTCTTCAGCTGTTACACGACCTAATACACGTTCACGTAATGGTTCTTTAACATCACCACCTTCAATCACAGGTGTCATTACCACACCTTCTAACGTGCCACAGTCATCTTCAATAACAACTAAATCTTGAGCCACATCAACTAAACGACGAGTTAAGTAACCTGAGTTCGCTGTTTTCAATGCGGTATCAGCAAGACCTTTACGCGCACCATGGGTCGAAATAAAGTATTGAAGTACGTTTAATCCTTCACGGAAGTTTGCCGTAATTGGCGTTTCGATGATTGAACCATCTGGTTTAGCCATCAAACCACGCATACCCGCTAACTGACGAATCTGAGCTGCAGAACCACGAGCACCAGAGTCGGCCATCATATAGATGCTATTAAATGAAGATTGAACTTCTTCTTCACCTTCTCGGTTAATCACTTTTTCAGTTGATAAGTTATCCATCATCGCTTTAGCAACACGCTCATTAGCTGCTGCCCAAATATCGATAACTTTGTTATAACGTTCACCTGCAGTTACTAAACCAGATTGGAACTGTTCTTGAATTTCTGCAACTTCGATTTCAGCTTCATTGATAATTTGTAATTTCTTAGCAGGAATTTCCATATCATCAATACCAACCGATACACCTGAACGCGCTGCATAAGCAAAGCCGGTATACATAACTTGGTCAGCTAAAATAACAGTTTCTTTCATGCCCAATTGACGATAACAAATATTTAAAATTCGTGAAATTGCTTTTTTACCAAGCGGTTGATTGATAACAGAGAAACTCATACCTTTAGGCATAATTAACCATAAGATAGCACGACCAACAGTAGTATCAATTACAGAAGTCGTATCTTCCCATTCACCAATACTGTTACGATGACTTTCAGTTATACGTACTTTAACTTTAGCATGTAATTCAACTAGACCTAAACGATACAGTTTTTCTGCTTCTTTAGGGCCGGTTAATACCATGCCTTCACCTTTAGCATTGACTTTATCACGAGTCATATAGTAAAGACCTAATACCACGTCCTGAGATGGAACGATAATAGGTTCACCACTTGCTGGTGAAAGAATATTGTTGGTTGACATCATTAACGCACGCGCTTCTAATTGTGCTTCTAACGTTAATGGAACGTGAACCGCCATTTGGTCACCATCGAAGTCAGCATTGAATGCCGCACAAACTAATGGGTGCAATTGGATCGCTTTACCTTCAATTAGGATAGGCTCAAACGCCTGAATACCAAGTCTATGAAGTGTTGGTGCACGGTTTAATAATACCGGATGTTCACGAATAACTTCATCTAAGATATCCCAAACAATTGCATCTTCACGTTCAACCATCTTCTTAGCAGCTTTAATGGTTGTTGCATAACCACGACGCTCTAATTTACCGTAGATAAATGGTTTAAATAGCTCAAGAGCCATTTTCTTCGGTAAACCACATTGATGTAAACGTAAGTATGGACCTACAGTAATTACTGAACGGCCAGAATAGTCTACACGTTTACCTAATAGGTTTTGACGGAAACGACCTTGCTTACCTTTAATCATATCGGCAAGTGATTTTAATGGACGTTTGTTTGAACCAGTGATTGCACGACCACGACGACCATTATCTAATAATGCGTCTACAGATTCTTGTAGCATACGTTTTTCGTTACGAACAATAATATCTGGTGCAGCTAAATCTAATAAACGTTTTAAACGATTATTACGGTTGATAACACGACGATATAAATCGTTTAAGTCTGATGTTGCAAAACGACCGCCATCAAGTGGTACTAATGGTCGTAAATCTGGTGGCAACACAGGTAACACATTTAAGATCATCCATTCAGGTTTATTTTCTGATTGGATAAATGCTTCAATGATCTTAATTCTTTTGGTTAACTTTTTACGTTTTGTTTCAGAATTAGTGGTTGAGAGTTCATCACGTAATGCTTCACATTCAGCTTGAACATCAATATTACGTAATAATTCTTGAATAGCTTCTGCACCCATGCGTGCATCAAACTCATCACCGAACTCTTCTAACGCATCTAAATACTGTTCTTCAGTTAAAATTTGTCCACGATCTAAATTTGTCATGCCTCCATCAAGAACCATAAATGATTCAAAATAAAGTACACGTTCAATATCACGAAGTGGCATATCAAGTAATAAACCAATACGAGATGGTAATGATTTTAAAAACCAAATATGTGCAGTTGGTGATGCAAGTTCAATGTGGCCCATACGTTCACGACGTACTTTAGCTTGTGTGACTTCTACACCACATTTTTCACAAATAACACCACGGTGTTTTAAACGTTTATATTTTCCACACAAACATTCATAATCTTTAACTGGCCCGAAAATACGCGCACAAAACAATCCATCACGTTCAGGTTTAAACGTACGATAGTTAATTGTTTCAGGTTTTTTAACTTCACCAAAAGACCATGAACGAATCATATCAGGAGAGGCTAGGCCTATCTTGATAGCATCAAAATCTTCAGTTTTTGTTTGTGCTTTTAGAAACTTTAGTAAGTCTTTCACAATTGACTCCTATGGAGTTAAACCAATTAGATAACTTATCATTACTGATAAGTTATCCCTATAAATAGAAATCATTTTAGTTAGCTAAGATTACTCTTCATCTAACTCGATATTAATACCTAACGAACGAATCTCTTTTAACAATACGTTAAATGATTCAGGGATCGCAGGTTCCATACGATGATCACCATCTACAATATTTTTATACATCTTAGTACGACCGTTCACATCATCTGATTTAACAGTTAACATTTCTTGTAAGGTATAAGCTGCACCATATGCTTCAAGTGCCCATACTTCCATCTCACCGAAACGTTGACCACCAAATTGAGCTTTACCACCCAATGGTTGTTGAGTAACCAGACTATATGAACCTGTAGAACGGGCATGCATCTTATCATCAACTAAGTGATTCAATTTCAACATGTACATATAACCTACAGTTACTGGACGTTCAAATTGTTCACCGGTACGTCCATCATACAAGGTAATTTGACCTGAAGTTGGTAAATCACCAAGTTCAAGTAATGCTTTAATTTCTTGCTCTTTTGCACCATCAAATACCGGTGTTGCAAGTGGCATACCATTACGTAAATTTTGCGCCAATGTCATCACTTCTTGATCGGTAAATTCAGCAACATTTACTTTTTGTGCTGCACCTAAACCAAGGTCATAAGCTTTTTGGATAAAATCACGTAATTTAGCTAACTCTTGCTGTTCTTTTAGCATTGCATCGATCTTTTGACCAATACCTTTCGCCGCCATACCCAAGTGAGTTTCTAAAATCTGACCGATATTCATACGAGAAGGAACACCTAGAGGATTCAATACGATATCTACTGGGCGACCTTTATCATCATATGGCATATCTTCAATTGGGTTGATTTTAGAGATAACCCCTTTGTTACCATGACGACCAGCCATCTTATCACCAGGCTGAATTTGACGTTTAACAGCTAAGTAAACTTTAACGATTTTGAGTACACCTGGTTGTAAATCATCACCTTGAGTGATCTTCATTCGTTTAGCTTCAAGTTTTTTGTTAAACTCAGCTTTAATTTCTTCGTGTTGTTCAGCTAGTTGCTCTAATTGAGCTTGCTTACTTTCATCGGCAATACCAATGGTTAACCATTTTTCACGTGGTAACGCATCTAATTTATCTGCTTTAATGCCACCAGAAATCAATACATCACGAATACGAGCAAATAATGCTGCTTCAAGGATTTTAAGTTCTTCTGTTAAGTCTTTGCGAACTTGTTTAAGTTGCATCTCTTCAATTTCAAGTGCACGTTTATCTTTCTGTACACCATCACGAGTAAAGACTTGAACATCAATAACTGTACCTGAAACACCATTTGGTACACGAAGTGAAGTATCTTTAACATCTGACGCTTTTTCACCAAAAATAGCGCGTAGTAATTTTTCTTCTGGAGTTAATTGTGTTTCACCTTTTGGTGTTACTTTACCAACCAGAATATCGCCACCTTTAACTTCAGCACCAATGTAAACAATACCTGATTCATCTAGTTTAGAAAGCGCCGCTTCACCAACATTTGGAATATCTGCGGTAATTTCTTCTGCACCTAGTTTAGTATCACGAGAAACACAAGATAATTCTTGAATATGAATCGAAGTGAAACGGTCATCTTGTACCACTTTTTCAGAAACTAAAATAGAATCCTCAAAGTTATAACCATTCCATGGCATGAATGCCACACGCATGTTTTGACCTAAAGCCAACTCACCTAAGTCAGTTGATGGACCATCCGCAAGGACATCACCACGCTCAACTTTTTCACCTAATTCCACACATGGAATTTGGTTAATACAGGTATTTTGGTTTGAACGGGTATATTTAGTTAAATTATAAATATCAATCCCAGTTTCACCAGCGTACATTTCATCATCGTTAACATTAATTACAATGCGTGATGCATCAACATATTGTACTGTACCACCACGACGAGCAACTGCAGTTACACCTGAGTCAACCGCTACTGCACGTTCCATACCTGTACCAACAAATGGTTTTTCTGCTTTTAACGTTGGTACCGCTTGACGTTGCATGTTTGCACCCATCAATGCACGGTTCGCATCGTCATGTTCTAAGAATGGAATTAATGAAGCACCAACCGATACGATTTGTTGTGTTGATACGTCCATATAGTGGACTTGTTCAGGGCTATATAAACCAGACTCACCATTTAAACGACAAGTCACTAAATCTTCTTTAAAACGACCATCGTCATCAAGATTTGAGTTAGCCTGGGCAATAACAAATTCACTTTCGTCAATTGCTGATAAATAGTTAATTTCATCAGTTACCACACCATCAACTACTCGGCGGTATGGAGTCTCAAGGAATCCATACTCATTAGTACGAGAATAAACCGCTAGTGAGTTAATCAAACCGATGTTTGGACCTTCTGGTGTTTCAATCGGGCATACACGACCATAATGAGTAGGATGTACGTCACGTACTTCAAAGCCCGCTCGTTCACGTGTTAAACCACCTGGACCTAATGCAGAAATACGGCGTTTATGCGTAATTTCAGATAATGGATTGTTTTGATCCATAAACTGAGATAATTGGCTTGAACCAAAGAATTCGCGGATAGCTGCTGAAATTGGTTTAGCATTAATCATATCTTGTGGCATTAGTGAATCTAGATCGCCTAATGATAAACGTTCTTTTACAGCACGCTCTACACGCACTAAACCAATACGGAATTGGTTTTCTGCCATTTCACCAACACTACGGATACGACGGTTACCTAAGTGATCGATATCATCGACTTCACCATGACCATTACGAATGCTGATCAATTTCTTCATTACATCAACGATATCAGTTTTAGTTAAGACACTTTCGCCTTCAATATCGTCACGTCCTAAAGAACGATTAAACTTCATACGACCTACTGCTGATAAGTCATAACGCTCATCAGAGAAGAATAAGTTATCAAATAAAGCTTCAGCTGCTTCTTTTGTTGGTGGCTCACCCGGACGCATCATTCGATAAATTTCAACTAATGCATCTAGTCGATCTCGAGTAGAGTCAACATTTAAGGTTTCAGAAATAAATGCACCATGATCTAAATCATTAGTGAATAATGTTTCGATTTTCTTATAGCCAGCATTAGTTAATTCAAGCAATAGCTCTAGTGAAATTGGTGTATTAGCAAAAGCAACAACTTCACCTGTTTCTTGATTTACATAATTTTTCGCTAATACTTTATTAACAATATATTCAACTGGAACATCGATCTTAGTTACTTTATCTTTTTCAAGCTCACGAATATGACGAGCTGTAATACGACGACCTTTTTCTGCGTAAACTTTGCCTTTTGATTCAATATCAAATAACGCTGTTTCACCACGTAAACGCTCTGGCACAAGATCCATTTTTAATTTTGATTTGCCCACTTCGAAAATAGTTTTTTCGAAGAACATATCTAAAATTTCTTCAGTTTCATAACCCAACGCACGCAAAATGATTGTTGCAGGAAGTTTACGACGACGGTCAATACGAGCAAAAAGATTATCTTTTGGATCAAATTCGAAATCAAGCCAAGAGCCACGATAAGGAATAATCCGAGCATTATATAAAACTTTACCAGAAGAGTGTGTTTTACCTTTATCACTATCAAAGAACACACCTGGACTACGGTGTAATTGTGAAACGATAACACGTTCTGTACCGTTAATCACAAACGTACCATTGTCAGTCATTAAAGGAATTTCGCCCATATAGACGTCTTGCTCTTTAATATCTTTAACTGTTCCTTCTGGCGCATCTTTATCATAAATAACTAAACGTAATTTAACGCGCAATGGTGCTGAGTAAGTGATCCCTCTAATTTGACATTCTTTTACATCAAATACAGGTTCGCCCATCTTAAAGCTCACGTATTGTAACTCAGCGCTACCACTATAACTTTTTATCGGAAATATTGAACGAAAAGCGGCTTCTAAACCATATTGACCTTCAGGGTCTTGCTCAATAAACTTCTGGAACGAATCAAGTTGAATAGAAAGAAGATACGGTATATCCAAGACTTGTGGACGCTTACCAAAATTCTTACGAATTCGTTTTTTCTCGGTATAAGAGTAAACCATTAGTTCCTCAACTTGCTTATCTGCTATTTTAGCATGATTAAATATTCATCAGGGTACTACGAAATAATAACGCCTGACACCTCATCGAAAATATCTATAAATATCAAATGATTAGGCTTAATAAATATATTATTTCTTTATTACTTTTTATTGATAATCTTCAAATAAAATTCTTTGACTTATTACAGCGCAAAAAGGCTGGAGGTATAAAACCCCCAGCCAGTTAGCTTGTTATCGATAAACTTACTTAAGTTCGACAACTGCACCAGATTCTTCAAGTGCCTTTTTAAGTTCATCTGCGTCAGCTTTACTAACACCTTCTTTAACAGTTGCTGGAGCTGATTCAACAAGGTCTTTAGCTTCTTTTAAGCCTAAACCAGTTGCACCACGAACTGCTTTGATAACAGCTACTTTGTTAGCGCCAACATCTTTTAAGATTACATCAAATTCAGATTTTTCTTCTGCTGCTTCAGCTGGACCAGCTGCAGCAACTGCTACAGCTGCTGCTGCAGAAACGCCAAATTTTTCTTCCATCATAGATACAAGTTCAACAACATCCATTACAGACATTTCAGCAACTGCATCTAAAATTTGTTCTTTAGTGATAGACATAATATAGTTTCCCAAATTTACATTTTTTTAATTAATAAAATTCACAATCATACTGCTATTAAGCAGCTTCTTTTTGATCGCGAACCGCTGCAAGAGTACGAACCAATTTGCCAGCTGCGGCTTCTTTCATGGTTGACATCAAGCGAGCTAATGCTTCTTCATAAGTAGGTAATGTTGCTAAGCGATCAATGTTCGCTGCAGTAATCAACTCACCTTCAAAGGCTGCGGCTTTAATCTCAAAATTATCATTTTCTTTTGCAAACGCTTTAAAAATACGCGCTGCAGCACCTGGGTGCTCATTTGAAAACGCAATTAGAGTTGGACCAACAAACGTATCTTTTAAGCACTCGTATTGAGTTCCCTCAACAACACGGCGTAATAAGGTGTTACGAACAACACGCATATAAACACCAGCTTCACGAGCAGATTTACGTAATGCAGTCATTTTTTCTACAGTTACGCCACGAGAATCAGCAACAACTGCAGATAGCGCACCTTTGGCTATTTCATTAACTTCAGCAACAATTTCTTGTTTATTTTGAAGATTTAGTGCCATTGGTATTGCTCCTGGATTAAACTAGGCAAAGCCTAGAATTACTTTAACTAACTACAAATGTAGTTAGCACAATCACGATGAGCAGAATTCCTGTATTATATCTTATCAGGTTCTGTCACCGTCTACGTAGGAAAATTAAGTAATCAAATATCAATTACACCTACGGTCTTGGACGGGGTCTGGTTAAGGCCAGACACCAACCGATTCTTTGTTTAATTGTTAATTAAACAGATGTATTTAATGTTGCTTGATCGATAGCAACACCAGCGCCCATTGTAGTAGAAAGGCTAACTTTCTTCACAAATACACCTTTTGAAGATGCTGGTTTTGCACGTTTTAAAGCAACGATTAATGCTTCTAAATTTTCTTTAAGTTTATCTGCATCAAAATCAGCTTTACCGATAGTAGTATGGATAATACCATTTTTATCATTACGGTAACGGATTTGACCTGCTTTAGCATTTTTAACAGCTTCAGCTACGTTAGGTGTTACAGTACCAACTTTAGGGTTTGGCATTAAGCCACGAGGTCCTAAAATTTGACCTAATTGACCAACAACACGCATTGCGTCTGGAGATGCGATAACAACGTCAAAGTTCATTTCGCCTTTTTTGATTTGATCTGCTAGATCATCCATACCAACTAATTCAGCACCAGCTTCTTTAGCAGCATCAGCGTTTGCACCTTGAGTAAATACAGCAACACGAACACTACGTCCTGTACCATGTGGAAGAACGATAGCGCCACGTACATTTTGATCTGATTTACGTGAGTCGATACCTAAATTAACAGCGACATCGACGCTTTCAGTAAATTTAGCTGTAGCAAGTTCTTTCAATAAAGCGACTGCTTCATTGATATCATATAGTTTAGTTGCGTTTACTTTTTCGCGGATAAGTTTAGCTTTTTTAGATAATTTAGCCATGAATTAACCCTCCACTTCCAAGCCCATTGAACGTGCAGTTCCTTCGATAGAACGCATCATCGTTTCAATGGTTGCACCATTCATATCAGCAGCTTTTAATTCAGCGATTTCGCGAATTTGAGCGCTAGTTACTTTACCGACTTTTTTCTTATTCGGTTCACCAGAACCAGACTTGATTTTAGCCGCTTTCTTTAATAATACTGCAGCAGGCGGAGTCTTAGTTATAAAAGTGAATGAACGGTCAGAATATACAGTGATAACTACTGGAATAGGTAAACCTTTTTCCATGCTTTCTGTTTTAGCATTAAATGCTTTACAGAATTCCATAATATTCACACCGTGTTGACCAAGTGCTGGACCAACTGGTGGACTAGGATTTGCTGCACCAGCTGCAACTTGCAACTTGATGTAGGCTTGTACTTTTTTTGCCATTTTAGTTTCCTTCTCTCGGGTGCAAACGCCTCTATTAATAATAGTTATTAATAAATAGACAGCTCCCCTAAGTTAAATGAGGGCGAAATTATCCTACAACTAATACAAAAATGCAACATTTATTTGTTGAAGGATAAAACAAAAGCAGAGTTCATTACTCTGCTTCTATATATACAATAAAAAATATTAGAAAGTTTTACAGTACGTCGATAGCGTTAAGTTCTTTAAATGCAAGTTCTAAACGAGCAACTAAAGATTCTTGACCTTTACGTAACCATACTCGTGGATCGTAATATTTTTTATTCGGTGCATCGATACCTTCAGGGTTACCTAATTGACCTTGAAGATAAGCTTCATTTGCTTTGTAGTAATCTAAAACACCCGCCCAGTTTGCCCATTGAGTATCAGTATCGATATTCATTTTAACAACACCATAGCTAACTGCTTCAGCAATTTCTTCTTGAGTTGAACCTGAACCACCATGGAAAACGAAGTTTAATGATTTAGCTGGTAAATTAAATTTCTCAGATACATATTTTTGAGAATTATCTAGAATTTTTGGCGTTAATTTCACGTTACCTGGTTTGTAAACACCGTGAACATTACCGAATGATGCAGCAATAGTAAAACGTGGGCTAATTTCGCTTAAACGCTCATAAGCATAAGCAACATCTTCTGGTTGTGTATATAACGCAGAACTATCCATATGGCTATTATCTACACCATCTTCTTCACCACCAGTACAACCTAGTTCTAACTCTAATGTCATTTTCATCGCAGACATACGAGCAAGGTATTGACAACAAATATCAATATTATCTTTTAATGTTTCTTCAGAAAGATCGATCATGTGAGAAGAGAATAAAGGTTTACCTGTTTTAGCAAAGTGAGCTTCACCAGCATCAAGTAATCCATCAACCCATGGAAGAAGTTTTTTAGCACAGTGGTCAGTATGAAGAATAACTGGTACACCGTATTTTTCAGCCATAAGATGAACATGTTTAGCACCTGAAACCGCACCTAAAACTGCAGCTTCTTGTCCATCTAATTTTAAGCCTTTACCAGCGATAAATTGAGCACCGCCATTAGAAAATTGAACAATTACTGCTGAACCAACTTTAGCTGCAGTTTCAATTACTGCGTTAATTGTATTTGTATCAACACAGTTAACAGCAGGTAAAGCAAAATTATTCTCACGCGCGATTTGAAAAACTTTTTGAACATCATCACCAGTAACAACACCAGGTTTAACGACATCAGAAATCTTTGTAGCCATTTTAATTCCTATAGATTTATTTATATAAAAAGTAAAGGATGAGTAATTGGCTCATCCTTATTATCGAAATAGAATATTAAGCTTTTGCTCTCTCTTCTAACATTGCAACAGCTGGTAGTTTTTTACCTTCAACAAACTCAAGGAATGCACCACCACCAGTAGAAATATAAGAAATTTTATCTTCAATACCAAATAAGTCAATTGCAGCTAATGTATCACCACCACCAGCGATTGAGAAACCTTGGCTATCGGCAATTGCTTTAGCAACAATTTCAGTACCACGACGGAAATTAGGGAACTCAAATACGCCAACAGGACCATTCCATAAAATAGTTTTTGCGTTTTTGATAATTTCAGCTAATACTTCTGCTGATTGATCACCTAAATCAAGAATTTGTTCATTTTCTTTCACATCTTTAACTGATTTTTCAGTTGCAGTCGCTGTTTCACTAAATTCAGTTGCTACACGAACATCGGTAGGAACAGGAATTTGACAGTTAGCCATTAATTTTTTTGCTTCAGGAATTAAATCAGCTTCGTAAAGAGATTTACCAACATTGTAGCCTTCTGCTGCGATGAATGTATTTGCGATACCACCACCAACAATAATTTGGTCAGCAATTTTTGATAAAGAATCAAGAACAGTTAGTTTAGTTGATACTTTAGAACCAGCAACAATCGCAACCATAGGACGAGCAGGATTATCAAGTGCTTTACCTAATGCATCAAGTTCAGCTGCCAATAATGGACCAGCACAAGCAACTGGAGCAAACTTACCAGCGCCATGAGTAGAAGCTTGAGCACGGTGAGCGGTACCAAATGCATCCATTACATAAATGTCGCAAAGTGCCGCATATTTTTTAGATAAAGTTTCATCATCTTTACCTTCACCTACGTTAAAACGTACGTTTTCAAGAACGACAAGTTCACCTTCGTTAACATCAACACCATCAAGGTAATCTTTAACTAAACGAACTGGGAAAGAAACATGTTCTTTTAAGTAATCAACCACAGGTTGTAAAGAGAACTCTGGGTTATATTCGCCTTCAGTTGGTCGACCAATATGAGAAGTAACCATTACTTTAGCGCCTTTTTTAATGGCTTCTTCAATAGTAGGTAATGATGCTTTAATTCGCGCATCTGAAGTAACCTTACCATTTTTAACCGGCACATTAAGATCTGAGCGAATAAATAAACGTTTCCCTTTTAGATCAAGATCTTGCATTCTAATGATAGACATGAGACTTCCTCTTATAAATATAAAAACAATAAAATTTTTGCTATTCTAACATAAAATTTCTAATTAGGTTACAATCAATATCGGTTATATAGTAAACATTTACTCGAAATTAGTGATTTATACTTTTTATAGTAAATTTTTTTATGTAACAGCATTGACAATGGAAAGAAAATCAGGCATATTTCCCCGCCTTATTAATATGTATTTTTATTTAAACTTGGGAGTTGACTTTGGCTAATATCAAATCAGCTAAAAAGCGTGCGGTTCAATCCGAAAAACGTCGTAAACATAATGCTAGTAACCGTTCAATGATGCGTACTTATGTTAAAAAAGTTTACGCAGCTGTTGCAGCTGGTGATAAACAAACAGCTGAAGTAGCATTCAAAGACATGCAAGCAGTTGTTGACCGTCAAGCGGCTCGTGGCCTAATCCACAGAAACAAAGCTGCACGTCATAAAGCGAATTTAATTAAACAGATTAAAGCGCTAGCTTAATTTTCTAATCTGTTGACAATAGAGTTAAAGAAAATTGAAAAAAGTGGTGTAAGCCACTTTTTTTATTTATATACTGTCATTTAAATTTATATGAATAAAAGAAAAGAGAGCATATTGTGGTTCAACGTGATTATGTAAGAAAAAAGAGCCAATCAAAATCAAAAGCTAAAAAAAATAAGTCACGAATATTGCCATCGTTAATGATATTTCTTGCGGTTATCATTATTGTTCTGTTTTCTGCTATTTTATACTTACTTTCAACAAATCATCCTGAAAAACCTATTGAGCGTCCAAAAGTAAAAACTGAGTCACCAGTAGCAACTCTACCTGAACAACCACAAGAACGTTGGACTTATCTTAAAGAATTAGAAACACCAAATGCGAGTAGTGGTACTAACTCTACTACAAGTGAAAGACAACAGATATTAGATAGTTTTATCAATAATTCTTCTACAACGACTCCGACTACATCAACCAATATGGAAGATAGTAAATGGTTACTACAGTGTGGTGCATTTAAAGAAAAAACAAATGCAGACACACTAAAAGCTTCTCTAGCTATGACCGGTATTAGTGGTAATATAACCACAAGTCAACAATTATATCGAGTTACTGTTGGCCCATATACAAATAAAACTGATGCACAAAAAGTATTAAACACATTAAAAACTAATGGGATCAATAATTGCATTATATCTAACTAAATGAAGGTATATTATGGGTATACTTAAGCATATGCAGTCATTTTTAGTAATGTTGTGGGCTCGAATAAATCATGATAGATTAACTACTTCAGCAGCAGAACTAGCTTACACAACCATACTTGCATTAGTCCCTCTGATAACGGTAATTTTTGCATTACTCTCAGCCTTTCCTATGTTTGACGAGGTGAGTCAATCATTAAAACAACTCATTTATAGTAATCTCGTTCCAACTGCTAGTGATACTATCCAAAATTATCTTGAGCAATTTATCGCCAATACAAAAAAAATGACCTTGGTCGGAATTATCGGCTTAATAGTGACATCACTATTACTTATTAACTCTATTAATAATGCACTTAATCGTATCTGGCGAACTAAGCGGAAACGTTCGTTCATGTATAACTTAACTATGTATTGGACTATTTTGACTTTAGGTCCTATTTTAGTTGGTTCAAGTGTTGCTGTAAGCTCTTATATATTCTCACTAAAATGGTTATCCGATGCAGCCAGTGGTGATGTACTACTAAGTACCTTACCATTTATTATATCTATTGTCGGATTTTGGTTACTTTACAGCATTATACCTACCGAATCGATACCATTTAAAGAAGCTGTAATTGGCGCATTAGTCGCTGCGATATTATTTGAAATTGGTAAACGTGCTTTTGCGCTGTACGTGACATCATTTCCTACTTATCAACTTATTTATGGTGTAGTATCCTCAATTCCTATTATGTTAGTTTGGATATATTGTTCTTGGTGTATTGTCTTATTTGGCGCTGAATTTGCAGCAACACTCACTGACTATAATAGACATAGCAAAATGCCCCTAAAACATTCTTCCCAATCGGAGTAATATAAAAATGATTGCCTTAATTCAACGAGTAAAACAAGCTTCAGTTTCTGTAAATAACCAAATTATTGGTGAAATAAATCAGGGATTATTGGTTTTACTTGGTGTTGAACAAGGCGATAATGAACAGAAAGCGCTCCGTTTAAGTGAAAAAGTGCTTGGCTATCGTATTTTCAGTGACAATGACGGCAAAATGAATCTCAATGTTCAACAAATTAATGGCAAACTATTAGTTGTTTCTCAGTTTACACTAGCGGCTGATACTCAAAAAGGTATGCGGCCAAGTTTTACAAAAGGGGCTTCGCCAGATATGGCCAATGAGCTTTACCAATTTTTTGTCAAACAGTGCCAACAGCATATTGAAACACAAACAGGGCAATTTGCAGCCGATATGCAAGTATCACTGATTAATGACGGCCCAGTAACATTTTGGCTACAAGTTTAATTATGCTGTCTTAAAGGAATGATATTCTAAATTTTTTAATTAAATATAACGTATTTATTTAATTTTATTTAGCCATTTTAATACCACTCCTTGGTCGGTAAGCCCCCAGTTATTTAATTTATTTTCATAGAACTTCTTCAATTCGTCCCATTGATAATAAGGGTAATCGTTGGTTTTTAAAGGTAAATGGACTTCTCGCTCATTTAACATTACTTTAACTAATATAGGCTGATCAGCTTGTTCACTTCTATAAAATATCCATTGAATATTTGCTGACATTGGAATAATTTTATCGGCTTGCCAAACGGAAGGATAATCAGTTACTGGATTAGCTACCGTATTGGTACCTTCAATTTCCATCAATGTTGCTAATGGTGATACAGTTTCGGCATGAGCAAATCGCAAATTGGCATCAATATCCTTATTAGCTATCGCACTATCAGCTGTTTTTAACATATCTAATAATAGTGGTGCAGCAATCTTAATTTGAATGCCATTACTATCAAAAGCAGGACCAATTTGTAAATAATTTTTTGCTGTGACGACAGTATTAAACCATAATAGCTGATCTTGTGTGAAGTAACCGCTAAAATCAAGATGATTATCAGCTAATACTAGTGGTGAAAAGGATAATAATTCTTGATAAAGCTGATAAACAGAAAGCACAAAATTTTGCGTTTTAACTAAAGAATTTTCTGATAGCAAGATACCATTATTTAATTGATGAATAAAATCAGATGTGAAGATCAAACTTGCGATATTTTCACTCATCTCTACTGATTTAGTATCATTTTCTAAAGATTTTAGTGTATTTTTAATTATTCTATTTTTCTTATATTTAGCATAAGCAGGCGAATATTCAAAAAAACGTAACAACGTTTGCTGATCTTCTAGTTGTTGATTAACGTTTAGCTTGGAATATTTGGTTTTGAATGTATTAATAAAGATTTCAGCCGTTTCTTTAGCCCGTGGAGAGGTTGATGAAATAACCGCTATTTTTTGACCTTTAAACACTGTTGGATTATTCTTTAACATCCGTTGACTAATTAAACTTATATCTTTTCGCCCAAGATCACTAAGTTCACCATAATGATCTTTATTAAGTTCTTTAATAGTAGTAATTTGCGTTAATAATAATTTCCCTTTTTCAGTTAATTGATTATTTTTTTCCGCCAATACCAAAATTTTATAAGCAATATCTTCATATTTAGCTTTGCTGATATAGCGGGAACCATGACGACCAATATGATCAATATAAAACGCTTGATACCCACTAGGCGCAGGAGTAAGAGATTGTCTTGCATCATATTGATATGCAGTCTTTGAACCAGAAATCATCATTCCAGCAAAACTCAATGGCGTAAAAAGCGTAAGCATAATGGCTAATATCTGATTTGCTGGTTGAGTAATAGAAAAATTTTTTATAAAAGACATAATTACCCCTATCTATAATTAATAATATAAGAGCAAAATAACAGGCCATTACTTATAAGCTTATTTTATCTCATTAATAACATTATTTAACTGAAAATAATGCAATTATTTTAATAACACTCTTTCAATTTTTGAAAAAAGGATTATCTTATTATGTATTTTTTCCAACTCATTTAATTGATTTAAAACATAATGAAATTATATGGCCTTTCTGGTACTAAAATTAGTAGTGCATTTATTTCGGCATGCATTAACACCCCTTATAACACAACTCGTTTTCTTAAAGATTTGATTGCTGGAATAACTGTTGGCATTATTGCTATTCCGCTTGCTATGGCGTTAGCTATAGCAAGTGGTGTTGCACCTCAACATGGCTTATATACTGCGATTATCGCTGGTTTCGTGATAGCACTGACAGGTGGTTCTCGTTTTAGTGTTTCCGGCCCAACAGCAGCTTTTGTGGTAATTTTATATCCGGTTTCGATACAATTTGGTTTATCAGGTCTATTAATTGCTACCTTACTTTCAGGCATATTTTTAATATTAATGGGCATAATTAGGTTAGGTCGCTTAATAGAATATATTCCTCTACCTGTGGTATTAGGTTTTACCTCTGGTATTGCAATAACAATTGCAACAATGCAAATTAAAGACTTTTTTGGTTTAACACTGGAACATATGCCAGAAAACTACATCAATAAAGTTATTGAACTAGTGAAGACGTTGCCAACGATCAATATCGCCGATACATCTGTAGGATTAATAACACTTATAGTACTAATTGTTTGGCCAAAATTTCGAGTGAAAATTTCTGGCCATTTACCAGCATTAGTCGCAGGTGTATTAATAATGTTAATCTTCAATCAATTTGGCTATCAAATAGAAACAATTGGTTCACGATTTACTTATACATTGGCAGATAATACTACTGGTCATGGTATTCCGCCAGTGTTACCAGAATTTATCTTACCATGGGAACATGCTGATTTTACTTGGGATTGGACAACATTAAGTGCTTTAATTCCAATCTCAATCACTATGGCAATGTTATGTGCTATTGAATCACTACTTTGTGCCGTAGTTTTAGATGAAATGACACATACTAAACATCATTCGAATAGTGAATTGATTGGCCAAGGTCTAGGTAATATCATTGCGCCATTTTTTGGTGGAATTTCAGCAACAGCCGCTATTGCACGTTCAGCAGCAAATGTAAAAGCTGGAGCGACTTCACCCATTGCTGCGGTATTGCATGCGTTAATTGTTTTATTGGCACTCATCTGTTTTGCGCCACTATTATCCTTTATTCCATTATCAGCAATGGCAGCATTATTATTAATTGTTGCATGGAATATGAGTGCCGTACAGCGAGTTATTTATATCATTAAACGCGCACCTAAAGATGATATTATAATCATGCTTATTTGCATGTCACTGACTGTATTATTCGATATGGTTATTGCTATAACAATTGGTATTGTATTAGCTTCTATCTTATTTATGCGTCGTATTGCAAGAATGACTCGTTTAGTCGAATTAAATCAAGGAAATGAGAAAACATTAGTACTGCGTATTAGTGGTCCATTGTTCTTTGCCGCTGCTGAGCGTACCTTTTTAGAGTTATACCAAAAAATTAATGGTTATCAAAACATTGTTCTACAGTGGGATGCGGTACCTATTCTTGATGCTGGTGGCTTAAATGCGCTTATTCACTTCATTGATGAATTACCTGCGCAGGTGAATCTATCTATTTGTGAATTACAATTTCAACCATTAAAAACTTTAGCCCGCGCAAAAATTGTACCAATTCCAAACAAATTAATGTTTTATTCAACTTTAGATGAAGCACTGAAAGATAAAATTTAAATGCCAAATTCGTTTTATTATATTGCTTAAATACTATACTTAGTGAAAACATAGTATCTGATTTTCACTAAGTATTTTGCATCACCTATATACCTTGTCCTTTCCCAAAATAATATAAGTAAAAGTTAGCCTTGCAAGATAGTACTTGTTTAATTCTTTACATTAACAACAAAAATAGGAAATTAATATGACAACTAATAAAAACACTATTCAAGATGTTAAGCATAAAGCGAATTGGTTTATTGTAATTGGTGTAATTTTAATTGTTCTCGGTTGCTTGGCATTGGGTTATCAATTCATGGCTACCGTTTTTTCTGTTTATTTTATCGGGTCACTACTGTTAATCGCCGGCATCATTCAAGTTATACACGCATTTAATATCAAAGGTTTTGGCCAAACTGCCTTATGGGCAATCATGGGGATTTTATATATCTTTATTGGAGGGATGGCTTTTTTCCAACCGATTACCGTCTCATCAGCACTAACTTTACTGATTTCATTATTATTGACTATTAGTGGATTTAGCCAAATTTTTGCAGCAATGAGTAATCGCAATATCCCTCGTTGGGAATGGGTAGTTTTTTCGGGAATTATTAACATCATTTTAGGGCTAATGCTAATAGCTGGTTGGCCATATGATAGTGTTTGGGTATTAGGAATGTTTTTAGGTATCGATCTAGTTTTCCAAGGTTTTGCCTATATTGCTATTGGTTTCGCATTAAAAAATCACTAAATAGCGATAGTTTATCTTATTGCTCACAACACAGCTTGTGAGCAAGCAAAATTCCGCAACATATCAAAAATAAAAATCTGCTAATTAGCAATGGCTATTTATAACTTTTATTGGTTTTCGCTTTAACCTCACGCATTGATTGCAAAATTCGATGATAATTATCTAATCTTGATGGTGCGATAGCTCCTTCTGATACCGCTTTTTGTAATAGACACCCTGGTGTATCTAAGTGATTGCAATCTCTAAATTGGCAACCACCTAAATAATCATCAAACTCAACAAAACCACCAATAACTTGCTCTGGCTCTAAATGCCATAAACCGAATTCTCGGATTCCCGGCGAATCAATAATATCGCCACCATTAGGTAAATGGTAAAGTCGAGTTGAAGTTGTGGTATGTTGGCCAAGACCCGATATCTCAGAGACCTCACCAGTTAACGTCGCTTGATCATGAGGTAATAGCAAATTAATGATACTTGATTTACCCACACCAGATTGGCCAACCAATATAGATATTTTGTCATCCAGCACCTTTTGTAAAGGTTCAATACCCTGCTGTGATAAACATGAAACATATAAAACTTGATAACCAATTTTAGTGTAAATTTGTAACTGCTGATCAATTTCCTGTTTTTTGTACTTATCAAGCAAATCGATTTTATTCAAAACAATAATCGGTGTGATATTGGTTGCTTCACAAGCAACTAAATAGCGATCGATGATATTAAACGATAATTCCGGCAATACTGCAGAAATAATAACAATTTGATCGACATTTGCAGCAACAGGCTTAACGCCATCATAAAAATCAGGTCGCACTAATTCAGAATGGCGCGGATGAACAGCTTCAATAATACCATTAGTATTTGGTTCTAAACTTTCACGCCATAATACTTTATCACCCGTTACCAAAGATGGCAGCGTACGACGAATACTACAACGATAAATAATTCCAGTGTTATCTTCAACATCAGCAGATTTGCCAAAGCGACTAATCACCACCCCTTCTTGTGGCGCAGAGAAATTAGACAGATTTTCATCTAGCTTAGTTTCTAAACGCTGCTGATGCTTAGCGGCCATACGCCTTTGTTGATTTTTTGAAAGTTGTTTTTTTGCCACGATAACTAATTTTTTGCTCAAACGATTTAGTACTTATGCTACACTACTCGACATTAAAAAGAAAATTAATACCGCAAATTATGACTACACAATCAAATATAAACAGTAATAATCTAATCTGGATTGACCTTGAAATGACAGGGCTCGCTCCAAACAGAGATCGTATTATTGAAATTGCCACCATCGTAACTGACTCTAATTTAAATATCCTTGCTGAAGGTCCAGTTATTGCTGTTCATCAATCAGATGAACAACTTGCACTTATGGATGATTGGAATCAAAAAACTCATGGTAAATCAGGCTTAATCGAACGTGTTCGACAAAGTACCATTGCCGAACAGCAAGCAGAACAACAAACAATTGAATTTTTAAAACAATGGGTGCCTGAAAACTGTTCACCAATCTGTGGCAATACCATTGGTCAAGATCGCCGTTTTCTATTTAATTACATGCCAAATTTAGAAAAGTATTTTCATTACCGTTATCTAGATGTTAGTACGATTAAAGAATTAGCCAGACGTTGGAAACCGGAAATATTAAAAGGTATCAGTAAACAGAGTTCACATCAAGCGTTGGATGATATTCGTGATTCAATTGCCGAATTAGTTTATTACCGACAACACTTTTTTAATCTAACTAATGAATTATCATGAGTATTTTATACACGATTTTACTTTATTTAATTCAACCGTTTGTCTGGATAAGACTACTTTGGCGTAGCCGTAAAGCGCCAGATTATCGTAAACGCTGGTTAGAACGTTATGGATTTTGCAAAAATAAAGTCAAATCAGGTGGAATTTTAGTACATGCCGTATCGGTCGGCGAAACCCTTGCTGCAATCCCGCTGATTAAAGCGCTGCAAAATCAATATCCACAGTTACCCATTACAGTCACAACCATGACGCCTACGGGATCAAAGCAAGTTAAATCATTACTAAAAGACAGTGTTGGCCATGTCTATTTACCTTATGATTTACCTTGCGCAATACATCGTTTTTTAAAAACAGTCCAACCTAAATTAATAATAATTATGGAAACAGAGCTTTGGCCAAACTTAATTAGCCAATGTCATAACAAAAAAATTCCATTGATCATTGCTAATGCCCGTTTATCTGAACGTTCAGCCAAAAGATACCATAAACTAGGGAAAGCAATTAGTAAATTATTTGCTAAAATCAGCACCGTTGCCGCCCAAAACAAACAAGACGGCGATAGATTTATCTCATTGGGCCTACCGGCAGATCATTTAGTGGTAACGGGTAGTATTAAGTTTGATATTGAACTCACGGCCAAGCAACAACAGAATCTTGCGCAGTTAAAACAGCAATGGCAATTACATCGACCAGCACTAATCGCTGCCAGCACACATTCAGGTGAAGATGAAATCATTTTATCAGCATTTCAACAGCTTCTTAAAAATCATGGCAACTTATTACTTATTTTGGTCCCTCGTCACCCTGAACGTTTTAAAACCGTTGAAAAACTAATTGCCGATAATGGCTTGAATTATATTACACGAAGTAGCAAACAAAACCCTACAGATCAGACACAAGTGATTTTGGGTGATACCATGGGAGAGCTGTTAGAACTTTATGGGATGGCGAATATTGCCTTTGTTGGCGGTAGTTTAATTGAACATGGTGGTCATAACCCGTTAGAACCAGCACTACACCATATTCCAATTATTAGCGGTAAACACTTTTTTAACTTTAAAGTCATTGGCGAACAATTCATTGATGCTAATGGTATGCTGGTATGTAATAGTGATATTGATTCGCTTTATTTAACCATAAATAGTTTATTGAATGACAAAAATCGCTGTCAGCAAATCGGCGAAAATGCCTATCAAGTATTAAAAAGTAATCAAGGTGCTTTACATCGTCTATTGACGGTTATTCATCACTATCTTGAGGAATGACTTGTGAATAAAAAACAGGGATTATTGATAGTTAATTTAGGAACGCCAAGTGCCGCAACACCAATGGCTATTCGCAACTACTTGACCGAGTTTTTACTCGATCGCCATGTTGTCGACCTACCTGCTTTTATTTGGTATCCAATTTTAAAATACCTTGTACTACCTAAACGCGTCCCCTACATCATCAACCATTATCAAAAAATATGGATTGAGGGTGAATCACCATTACTTCATTACAGTAAACGCTTAATTAATCAATTACAATTAGCATTACCTGATATGCAATGTGAATTAGCCATGACCTATGGTGAACCAAGCTTACTCTCGGCGTTAAATAGCTTAAAGTCATGTGAACAAATTACATTATTACCGTTATTTCCTCAGTATTCAACGACGACAACTCAAGCGGTATTAGATAAAGTTAAGCAACTTATTGCAGATAATAATATCAAGATTAATCTTAGCTATATTCATGATTATGCCGACCACCCAAGTTATATTGATGCTCTTTATTCACAAATCCTGCAAGCGTTTTCAATCCAAGGGCAGCCTGATGTATTACTCCTTTCTTATCATGGTATTCCTGAACGCTATATTGATAAACGCCATGACGACTATGTGCAAAGATGCCAGTTAACCACTAACTTATTGACAAACAAATGCCAAGAAAATGGTATCGACTTAACAATAAAAATGGCTTATCAATCAAAATTTGGTAAAGGGAAATGGGTTGAACCCAACACTAGCGATATATTAGAAAAATTGGCTAAAACAGGCTCTAAATATGTCCAGGTTATCTGTCCAGGTTTTTCAGCGGATTGTATTGAGACCCTTTATGAAATTGATGAACAAAATCGAGAAATATTCCTAAATGCTGGCGGTAAACAATTTTATTACATCCCGGCCTTAAACGATACGTCTCTACAGGTTGAATTAATCAAAGATATACTTGAAAAACCGCCTTTCCTCAAAAAATTTTAACTGATTAAGATTTATTTTTAACAGGAATCAAATCTTATCAACACAACTTTAAATTGATTAATATTAAAGCTAAATAACCAACTAATCTAACTAGTGTGATTAACCTGTGTTACGATGATAGTTAAAAGTTATTTGCGCTCAAAGGAGAACACTCGATGAAAATAATCATCATTGGCGCTCAAGCTGCTGGTGCCAGTGCCGCAGCAAAAGCCAAAAGAAAGGATCCTAATGCAACCATTCGCATTTATGAAAAATCAGATATTGTTTCATTTGGTGCTTGTGGATTACCTTACTTTATTGGCAATCATTTTCAAGATGAAAATGAAATGATATCTAGAACACCAAATCAATTTGCAAAAGATGGGATTGAAATCAAGACGTTACATAAAGTTATTGCTATTGATGCAAAATTAAAAAAAATTACAGTCAAAGATCTTAATACCAATAACTGTTTTGATGATGATTATGACAAATTACTTATTGCGGTTGGAGCAGTACCAATAATTCCGCCTTTAGAAAATCGCCAACTGGAAAATATTTTCACTTTACGTGATATATATGATGGTCTGGCAATAAAAAGCGCCTTGGCTAATCCACAAAATACCAATGTTGTAGTTATTGGTGCTGGTTACATAGGACTTGAAGTAACCGAATCTTTAGTGGAATTAAACAAAAATGTAAAATTAATTCAATTAGATGATAGAGTATTGGTCGATGCCTTTGATCCGGAACTTACCGAGATTATTGAAGAAAACTTAAAACAACATTGTGATTTACATCTACAAGAACGAGTACAAGGTTTTGAAGGTGTACAGACAGTTACCCACGTTATTACAGATAAAGCTAAATATGCAGCAGATATTGTCATTATAGCTACAGGGGTAAAACCTAATAGTGAAGTATATAAAGATCTGGATATTGAAACACTTAATAATGATGCAATTATTATTGATAATTATGGCCAAACAAATATTGCAGGTGTTTATGCTGCTGGTGATTGTGTCGCACTATATCATCGAGTTAGTCAATCAATGACTTATATACCACTAGCTACTGGTGCCAACAAATTAGGTAAAACAGTTGGTGACAATTTAGCTGGTGGAAATAACCAATTCCCAGGCACACTTGGTACATCAGCATTGAAAGTCTTTGATATTGAAGCCGGACGAACAGGTCTAACAGAATCACAAACAATCAAAGCAGGGATCCCTTACAAGACAGTAATCGTTAAAGATAAAAATCACAGTAACTATGTTGAAGGGCAAACTGGCGTAATCGCTAAACTCATTTATCACGCCGAAACTCGTATTTTATTAGGTGGCCAAATAGCGGGAGGGAACGGTGCTGCATTAAGAACGAATAGTTTAGCCACAGCCATTTGGGCCAATATGAAAATTGATGAATTAGCCATGATGGACTTTTTATATGCACCTCCTTTTTCAAGACCATGGGATATTTTAAATATAGCCGGTGGTATAGCTAAATAGTATTAAAACATATTAATTATTTACAATATGTTAAGTTATTAACATTAAAAATATGTGGTAGGGTTAATAATTTATTAATCCTACCACAATAGATCATTACATAATTAATTCAATTTTATCCAAAAGCTGGGGGTAAACCATGTCAGATGCCATTTTTCAGGGGACTTTTTTTGAAAAGTTCTTATCTATCACCCATTATCAAACCTTAATAGGCATTGGCTTATTGATGTTTTGCTTTTTTGCGATAATGCGACCACTGCAAACCAAAAAAGTTAATTTTTCTATTCGTATGCTAGTTGGCTTAGTACTTGGTGCCGTACTGGGTTTAGGTATTCAAGCCGCTGCAGGTTTTCCAAATAGCTCAACAATTTGGATGCAAGAAATCGCAACATGGTATGGTTTATTCGGACGAGCCTTTATAGCCTTTATTCGCATGCTAGTTATTCCTCTGATTTTCGTCTCAATTGTAAAAGTGATTATTGATTTTTCTGGTAAAGAAAATTTACCACAAATCGCATTCAGAGGTATTTTTTGGCTACTATTCACTACAGCCATTGCTTGTATTATTGGGATTATCTTGGCTAATGTATTATCATTAGGTGAACTAAGTTCAACCTCAGCCAAAACCGCTGTTGCAAAACAATATACCAATATCATTGATACATTCGTCAATCTTATCCCTAGTAACATCATTGCTTCCATGGTAAAAGAGAATATTGTTGGTTTAGTCATCTTTTCGGCATTAATGGGACTTGCAGCTAATCGCATGGAAAAAAAGAATCCTCAACCTATTGCCCTGTTTAAAACTTTTATTGAAGCACTTTATAAAATTATCATGTCAATTGCCATGACGGTCATCAAATATATGCCTTATGCAGTAATTGCCTTACTTGCTCGCACCATTATTTCCAATGGTATTCCTGCAATAGTCGAAGTATCAAGCTTTGTATTAGCAATTTACCTTGCTACCATATTAATGCTTGCAGTACATATCTTGATTGTGATGGTACATGGTATTTCACCAATCACATTTATTAAAAAAGCACTTGGTACATGGTTACTGGCTTTTACCAGCCGTTCATCAGTCGGTACATTACCTATGACAATATCAACATTGACCGTCAGAATGGGAGTAAATACCGGTACTGCTAATCTAGTAGGATCATTGGGTAGTACAATGGGAATGAATGGTTGTGCTGGATTTTTCCCTGCACTGCTTGCCGTAATGGTTGCCCATATGGTGGGCATTAATACTGATATCCAATTTTATATTATGCTAGTAATTGTGGTCGTTATCGGTTCGATTGGTATCGCCGGTATCCCAGGTACTGCAACTGTTGCAGCAACCGTTGTACTATCAGGCATGGGAATGGCAGAATACTTCCCTTTAATCGGTATGGTGCTAGCCGTTGATCCAATCATTGATATGGCCAGAACCTTAGCCAATGTATCTGGTGCAATGACAGCAGCAATTGCAACCGATCATGAAGTTGGATTAATGAATATGGATATCTATAACGATCCTAACGTGACCTTAGATAATGAGCAGTCAGAAGTTTAATGATAAAAATTACACTTTCGATGTATTCTAAACAAATAGCAAAAAGACGCCAATTGGCGTCTTTTTTATATCAGTTGATTAGACAAAAAATTAAATCGTTTTTAACCACGCTTTAACATCATCGCCTAAACTTTTATGACGCATTGCATATTGTACAAAAGTTTGGACATAACCTAATTTATTACCACAATCATGGCTTCGGCCTTTAATGCAATACGCATCAACAGGATCTTCTGCAAGTAACATCGCAATTGCGTCAGTTAATTGAATTTCACCACCAGCACCTAATGGTGTTTTGGCTAATAAAGGCCAAATTTTTTCTGACAATACATAACGACCTACCACTGATTGATTAGATGGTGCTTCTTCAATTGACGGTTTTTCAACTACACTATACATTTGTGTTACATTACCTGCAGATAACTCTTCACCACGGCAGTCAACAATACCATAAGATGAAACAAGTTCTTTTGGTACCGGCTCAACCATGATTTGGCTATGTTTAGTCTCATGATAATTATGAATCATCGCCGCTAAATTATCTTGAGTAAGATCACTTTCATACTCATCGATAATCACATCCGGTAACACAACAGCAAAAGGTTCATCACCAACTAAAGGATAAGCACAAAGTACCGCATGACCAAGCCCTTTGGCTAAACCTTGGCGAACACTTGTGATAGTAACATGTTTTGGTAGTATTGCTTGCACTTCTTGCAAGAGTTGACGTTTAACTCGCGCTTCTAACATAGCTTCAAGCTCGAAGCTAGTATCAAAATGGTTTTCAATCGAATTTTTAGAAGAATGTGTAACAAAAATAATTTCAGTTATTCCTGCCGCAATACACTCTTTAACAACATATTGTATAAGTGGTTTATCCACCACGGGTAACATCTCTTTAGGAATCGCTTTGGTTGCAGGCAACATTCTCGTGCCAAGGCCTGCGACTGGAATTACGGCTTTCTTAACTTTTCCCTTTAAAGATGGTTCAAAATTTGATGACATTTTAGTTCCTTAAAAATATATTAACTAATAATATTGTTATTACTTTCCACTCTACGACGCCCATTAACAAACGTGTTATAAACTCTTTCAGATTTTAACATATAAGAAATACAAATAACGCTCAAAATAATGTTTTTGGCTATATTAAACAAATCACGGCTTTCAATTTTAAATGTGGTAAATTGATGAGTAATAAACTGATCTAAAAGCATCAATCCAATAACTAACAGTTCAAAACAAATCATCAAAGATGGAAATTTATAATTTTTAGTGAAAAAAAGATAAAGTAAGTAGATATTAAAAAAAATAAGAATCAAATTCATGCCAATTTCTAATGGATAAATCCAGTTAAGATTTTCACTATAAAAAATGGAATTTGAATTAGTAAAATTAGCCAATCTTATAAAGATAATGCTTATATAAATAATCAAAAATATATTACTGATACAACTCAAAATTAATCTTATTGCAACAACAATAAGCCAGCCACCTAATCCTCTAAGGGGTAAGTTATCAGTCATATAAATATCCTTATTTAATAATAGATAAATCCGCAGATTCGATTAATGAAGGATTATCTCTATCTTTAGCTAAAGAATCAATGGAAATATAGATAATCTGACAGTTTTCTAATACCGCTTCTTTTACTACAAATTTTGCTTTACGATCACGAGATTCCTTCTGTTTACGACTAATATACAAATCATCATAACCGTCATCATACATTGATGCTCGTTCAAATATATTAGGACTTCGCCAAAATGTCTCTTTCGGATAATCTCGTACAAAAATTTGACCAGTTAATTTGCCTTTTAAACCAACATAGTTAGTTGTTAAATGACGACTAGCTCGACTTTGAGAAAGGTAAATATGGGGATATGTTGAAACATTGCTTTCAAGTTGGTTTAACTTGAATTCAATACCTGAACGATTTTGATACTGGCAATTTTCCATTGTTAAAGGTGCAGTTCGAAAATTTAACGAACTACACCCTACAAGTAAAAATATAAAGAAAATATTAAAAACACGATACATCATTTATTGTTTACTTATAAAATATTTATAAGTAACTCCAGCCACTATTTACATCTTTTCACTAACATTTTCAGCCGTATTCGTAATTGCTTTACCGCCAGATTGAACATCTTTACCGACACCTTTAAACGTGTTACAACCAACTACCATTGTTGTCATCGCAATACTTACTATTAAAATAAATACTTTACGTAACATGTGATTCTCCTCTAGTTAGTCACATTATGATTTTATTGTGGCAAATGCTTCTGCTACACGATGTATATTATGGTGATTTAATCCCGCCACACACATTCTTCCGCTGCCCACCAAATAAACGGCGAAATCATCTTTTAGCTGTGTGACTTGCTCTTTAGAAAAACCTGTATAGCTAAACATACCTCTTTGTTTAACCAAATAATCAAAATTTTGTGCCGGTGCTGCTGTTTTTAATAAATCGACTAAGGTTGAACGCATGGTTACAATACGGTTGCGCATGGTTTGAACTTCATTAAGCCATAAAGCTTTAAGTTCCGTATTATTTAATACATATGAGACCAATTGCGCTCCATACGCAGCTGGGCTGGAATAGTTACGACGAACTGTTGCTTGTAACTGACCAAATACACAATTTGCTGCTTGGCTATCATCACATAATACGGATAATCCACCTACCCGTTCTCCATACAGTGAAAAAGTTTTAGAAAAAGAATTACTGATCAAACCACATAATCCTTTCTCAGCGACTTTTTTGATTGCATAACTATCATTTTCGATACTTTCACCAAAACCTTGATAAGCAATATCCATAAATGGGATAAGATCACGATTTTGTAAAACTTCAATTACTTTATCCCACTGCGGCTGTGTTAAATCGACACCAGTAGGATTATGACAACAAGGATGTAATAGCACGATACTTTTAGCCGGTAAGCTATTTAATGTATCAAGCATAGCGTCAAATTTTACACCACAAGTTGTTGGGTCAAAATAAGGATATTTATTTACTTTAAAGCCTGCACCACTAAAAATAGCAATATGATTTTCCCAAGTTGGATCACTCACCCATACTTGAGAATTCGGAAAATAGTGATAAAGAAAATCAGCACCAACTTTCAGGGCACCTGACCCACCTAACGTTTGAATAGTTGCAATACGTTTAGCTTGAATAGCAGGATTATCTTCACCAAAAAGCAGTGATTGGATCGCTTGGCAATAACTAGGTAAACCACTCATTGGCAAATAAAGTTGTGCGCCTTGTTGATGTTGATAAATATAATCACGAGCCGTTTTAACACATGATAACTGCGGAACCTCACTGTTTTCATCATAATAATATCCAATACTTAAATTGGTCTTATCCTGACGGCTATCATTATTAAATTCTGCGACTAATGACAAAATTGGGTCACCAGCATACGACTCTACTTTTTCAAACATTTTTCCAACCTAATTAACCAATAAATAGCAATGTATAATTGTAGATTATTGCACCAACTCAATTAGCAATCAATCACTAAATAACAGTTTAAATATAAATAATTTTAGGCGAATAAAATCGACTTTTAAACAGCCAGATACAGATAGAAAAACATCATAACTGATGACCAAAAAATAGGAAAATTTAGCAAGAAAAGCCGCGAAAAAACTTCCCTCAACTTTTTTGCTTCATTAGCACCTATTGGTGCTAATGATTTTGGCAAACTTATTTAACAGCAATAACTTCTATTTCAACTTTAGCATCTTTCGGAATTCGAGCTACTTGCACACAAGAACGAGCTGGAAAGCTTGCTTGATTTTCGGTAAAAAATTCTTCATAGACACTATTAACATCAGCAAAATCATTCATATCAGCTAAAAAAATAGTTGTTTTAACGATATTTTTAACTTGATAACCCGCCTCAGTAATAATTGCTTTAACATTAGCTAAACTTTGCTTAGCTTGTTCTTTCACGCAAGTTGGCATCTCACCCGTTGCTGGATTAATTGGGATTTGACCTGATGCAAATAACATATTACCCAAATCGACACCTTGTACATAAGGACCAATAGCTGCAGGGGCTTTATCGGTATTAACTACTTTCACCATAGATAACTTTCTCCTTTCATTTATTATGACTCTCATTTCAACAGGAACACAATTTTGTGTCAAGCCATAACAAATTTATGATCATGGGACTTCTGCAAATTTTCTGATATGATAGGTGATAATTTTTTTAATTTGTTGAGAGTTAGTATGTTTGAGAATTTAACTGACCGTTTATCACAGACATTCCGCAATATTAGTGGTCGTGGACGTCTGTCTGAAGATAATATCAAAGATGCGCTACGTGATGTCAGAATGGCATTACTTGAAGCTGATGTTGCCCTACCTGTAGTACGGGAATTTATTAACCAAGTTAAACAAAAAGCCGTCGGTTTAGACGTAAATAAAACACTAACCCCAGGCCAAGAGTTTATTAAAATCGTTCAAGCTGAACTGACTGCAGCAATGGGTGAAGTTAATAGTTCACTTAACTTAGCTACTCAGCCTCCAGCGGTAATGCTAATGGCTGGTTTACAAGGTGCAGGTAAAACAACTAGCGTTGCAAAACTAGCAAAATTCTTAAAAGAAAAACAAAAAAAGAAAGTATTAGTTGTTTCTGCCGATGTTTATCGACCCGCAGCGATAAAACAATTAGAAACACTTGCTAAAGCAATTGATGTCGAGTTCTTCCCATCAGATATCAATCAAAAACCAGTTGATATTGTTAATAAAGCAATTTCACATGCGAAATTACAATTTTTTGATGTACTGATTGTCGATACCGCTGGTCGATTGCATGTTGATAGCGACATGATGGATGAAATCAAAGCACTACATGATGCAATCAATCCAATTGAAACACTATTTGTTGTCGATGCAATGACCGGACAAGATGCCGCCAATACAGCTAAAGCATTTAATGATGCCTTACCACTAACCGGTGTCATTTTAACTAAAGTTGATGGTGATGCTCGTGGTGGTGCAGCATTATCAATCCGCCATATCACTGGCAAACCAATTAAGTTTTTAGGGATGGGAGAAAAAACGGATGCATTAGAGCCTTTTTACCCTGACCGTATCGCTTCGCGCATTTTAGGCATGGGAGATGTTCTCTCTTTAATTGAAGAATTACAGAGTAATGTTGATCGTGAAAAAGCGGAAAAAATCGCTAAAAAGTTAAAAAAAGGCGATAAATTTGACTTTAATGATTTCCAAGATCAGCTTAAACAGATGCGTAATATGGGTGGAATGGGGGCCATGCTGGCTAAATTACCTGGTGTAGGACAACTACCAGATCATATTAAAGCGCAAATGGATGACAAAATCACCATCAAGATGGAAGCAATAATTGGCTCTATGACTTTAAAAGAGCGAGCAAATCCTGAAATCATCAAAGGATCACGCAAACGCCGTATTGCAAATGGATCCGGAACACAAGTACAAGATGTTAACAAACTACTTAAACAGTTTGAAGATATGCAAAAAATGATGAAAAAAATGAAGGGTGGCGGCATGATGAAGATGATGCGTCAAATGAAAGGCTTAATGGGCGGAGGCATGGGTTTTCCGCCTCGATAAACGTTCACTATACTTCTCTTTCTCTTAATTACTATCGCGTGTTTGAGCGCGATAGTAATTCAATACACTCAATCTTCTCGATTTAGTGCTTTAATTTTACTTGGTCGATGCATAGTTAATACCGTACCAATCGAAGAAACAATAATAAACATAATAGCTAACCACTGGTAATGTGTTAACTGTTCATGTAAAACAATTAATCCCGAAAATGCCGCAAATACTGGCGACAAACTCATTAAGGTACTAAAAGTTTGGGCTGGTAAACGGGGTAATGCGACCATATCAAGACCATAAGGAATCGCTGATGCTAACAGTGAAACCATGAAAGCTAATGGTAAAATGTCCAAGGAAAACATTGTGCTACCACTTTGCCATACCCCAATAGGAAAGAGTAATACTGAAGCAACAATCGAGCCGAGTGCAACACTTGGTGCACCATATATTTCGCCTGCCTTACGACCAAAAAGAATATAACCCGCCCAACAGCCTCCAGCACCTAAAGCAAGTAAAAGACCTATCGGATCTAAATCACTGGCTGCTTGATGAATAGGCAACAACATAACTAATCCAATTATGGCAATAGCTAACCAAATAAAATCGCTTAATCGTCGACCGGAAAACATAGCGACCATAATTGGCCCCGTCAATTCAATTGCGACAGCAATACCTAAAGGAATACGAGAGATAGCATTATAAAAAGATAAATTCATGCATCCCATGGCAATACCATATAAAATAATATATTTAATTGCTGGTTTAGAAATCGTTTTACGCCAAGGTTTAAAGATTATGACCAATAAAATAGCGGAAAAAAATAAACGCCAAGCAGTCATTGCTTCTGGACCAAGTACTGGGAATAAATATTTAGCAAATGAAGCGCTTGATTGCACAGAAATCATCGATACGAAAATTAAAAAAACCGGCCAAGACCTTTTGAACATGATAATAACCTTATTTGAACAATGGGATTGTTATAAAAAGGGCACAACCTATTTGCATAACATAATAAAATTCAACTTGAAATATTCACCATCAATGGTAAAAAACAATGTTAATTAAACAAATTGTATAACTAATGTATTTAAAATCATCAAATAAACATCACTGTCAGTTTTCCCTTTTTACTGATAACAAGGCCAGATCTTGTAGTGCTTTTTTATAAGGAGAATCTGGTAAAATTGAAATCACATTAAACGCTTTATTTGCCTCTTGCTGGGCTGTTTCTAAAGTAAATTCAAGCGATCCGCATGACTTCATCACCGCTAAAACATGATCCAATAAATGACGGCCATTTCCTTGTTCAATTGCTTGCCGGATTAAAGCCGCATCCTGTGCATTAGCATGATGCATTGCATGTAGTAGTGGTAATGTCGGTTTACCCTCATTAAGATCATCACCTAAATTTTTACCCAATTTTTGATTACTATCGGCACTATAATCTAATAAGTCATCAATAATTTGAAAAGCAGTTCCTAAATATTTTCCATATTCTTGTAAGGCAAATTCTTGTTCTGGGGTTGCTTCAGCAAGGACAGCAGCGGAATGAGAAGTCGCTTCAAATAGTCTTGCTGTTTTACGATATATGACTTGTAGATACTGTTCTTTAGTAATATCTGGATCATTACAATTAAGTAGTTGTTGGACTTCACCTTCTGCGATAACATTCGTGGCCTCAGACATAATTTGTAATACTTTAAATGATTCGGTACGAACCATCATTTGAAAAGAACGAGTATAAATATAATCACCGACCAAAACACTAGCAGCATTACCAAATAATGCATTAGCTGTTGATTTGCCTCGGCGTAAATCTGACTCATCAACAACATCATCATGCAATAAGGTTGCAGTATGAATAAATTCAATAAAAGCAGCCGTTATAATATGTTTATCACCCTGATAATTCAGTGCTTTAGCAATGAGTAGCGCAATAATTGGACGAATACGTTTACCGCCACTACTAATAATGTAATTGCCTAATTGATTGATTAATACAACATCAGAGCTAAGCTCTGCTTGTATTGCCTGATTAACCTTCACTAAATCTTCTTGAACTAGATCGAGTATCTGTTTTATCGATGGATTATTCATCAGTCTAACCGCTACAAATGAGAGATATTTACTTACTATTATCTGATAAATATTTTTATGCAACAAGTTATTGATAAATCATATTTAAAAAAATGCTACAAATGATAAGCATTTTCATTTAGAATACACGCCCTAAGGGATAAATTATTACTGCTATGAAGATCAATTTTGATATAGATATCAATACAGAAAAAGAGCCACAATCACCTATTGCTAACAAGCAACAGGATAATTATATATATGTATTTGTATCTGTTGCTGTGATATCACATCTACTTTTATTAGGATTATTATTTAGCTCAGCGTTGTTTGCAAATAACATCATGGTTGATGAAGGTGATGATTCAATTAAAGCCGTAATGGTTGATCTTACTCAATTAGCAGCCCCTGAACAATCATTAGTTGAAAATACACCTGATATTCAAGGCGCAGAAAACAGTGAAATCATAGATAATAAACCTATTGAAGAACAACCCGTTGAACCTGTTGTTGAGCCTGAAATCGTTAAAGAAGAAACACCTGATCCTACACCGGAAAAAGAACCCGAAAAACCTACTGTTGAACCTGATAAACCAACAATAGTAAAACCAGAACCAAAACCGAAACCAAAAAAGAAAAAACCACCAACACAAAAAGCCTCTCGGCAACAAGTTAGACAAGAAGCAATTAGTGATAATACTGCCAAAACGTCAGTAGCACCTAAAATTTCTGATAATCAGCAATATTCGGGTAATCCAACACCGATTAGCCGAAATCGCCCAGAATATCCAAGAAGAGCACTAGACATGCGCTTAGAAGGTCATGTTATTGTCATGTTTGATGTAAATAGTGAAGGACGTGTTGAAAATATTAGAATTATTGAAGCTCAACCCAATAATATTTTTAATCGCGCAGTGATCACGGCAATGAAAACATGGAAATACAAACCAATTGCTGGTAAAAATATCAAAATGAAGATTATCTTTAATCGCGATAGTTCAATTAGTTTAGGTAATAACTAAACTGACATTTATCAATCCATAACTATCATTCAATAGTATTTATTTGAAATAAAACTTAATGGCGCTAATCTTAAATTATTGATTAGCACTTTACTTGATCATAAGTCTATTGATTGATTTGCATTAATTGTTCAATTTGTTGAGGATCTTTAGGCACCATTGCGGTTAAAACTTCATTGCCTGAATCAGTAATTAAAATATTATCCTCTATACGGATGCCAATGCTTTTATAACGTTCAGGAACATCGGCTTCTTGATTAATATAGAGCCCTGGTTCAACCGTTAACACCATGCCTGGAGCAAGGATGCGATCACGATCGCTACCGACATCATGCACATCAATACCTAACCAATGTCCTAAACCATGCATATAAAATGTCATGTAAGCTTTATTTGCAATTAACGTCTCGATATCGCCCTGCATAATGCCAAGTTTAACTAAACCTTCAACCATAATTCGAATAATTTGTTGGTTTACTATTGATATTGAAGTACCTGGTTGTAATAATTTGATTGCCGCGTATTGTGCCGTTAACACAATGTCATATATTTCACGTTGTGACTGATTAAATTTACCGTTTATAGGAAATGTACGGGTGATATCCCCAGCATAATACTGATATTCACAACCAGCATCAATTAAGACTAAATCGCCATCTTTCAATTGGTCGCTATTATTTTCATAATGCAATATACAACCATTATTTCCCCCACCAACAATAGTGTTATAAGATGGCGAACGAGCACCATACCAAGCAAATTCATGTAAAATTTCCGCTTCTAACTGATATTCATACAAACTAGGCTGACACTTTTGCATTGCGCGAATATGTGCCTTAGCACTTATTTCACAAGCTTGGCGCAATATAGCCATTTCGAAATCCGATTTAAACATACGCATTTCATGAACAATAGGTCGCCAATCAATCATTATATTTGGGACAACAAATTTGTTGCGAACACCTTGCCTTAAATTATGTAATGTTGTTTTAACTATTTCATCAGCATATTCGTATAACTGGTCAGCATGATAAATAACCTTTTTACCATTCAATAAATTTGGCAAAAGATTATTAATATCATCAAAAAGATAAGCTTCATCTACGCAAATTTTTTCTAATGCTGCCTGCTGACCTAATCGATATCCGGTCCATGTTTCCGCTAAAGGATCCTTTTTACGGTTAAATAATACGTAACGAGCTTGATTATCAGACTCCTTTATCACTGCCAATAGAGCTTCTGGCTCAGCAAAAAAAGTAAAATACCAAAAATCACTATCTTGCCGATAAGGATAGTGAGTATCATTGCTTCGCGTAACCTCTGGTGAAGCAAAAAACAAAGCGATGCTATTTGGCTCCATTTGTGCCAATAATTTATTTCGTCGCGCTAAAAGTTCTGTTTTGCTATGCATATCTACCATAACTTGCACCTTAAAAATCAATGATACTAATATTAATGAATAGTTGGGGTTATATCAGATTCGTTAAATTCATCAAAACAAAGCATCGCCGTAATCCGAACGTATTCTTTAATTTCTTCAAATGCAAAGCCTAACTCTTGCTGATCTTCATTTTCATCATAACCCAATTTAACGATTTGTCTCAGGTCGTATATTGCCTCACCAACATCACCTTTAACACGATTAATTTTAGGTTGAACCAAACCAATTCCTAATAAAAAATGATTAACCCATCCGACTAAATCATCAATCTGAGTAAATAGATCTTGATCGCCGAGTAACAATTGAAATTCAAAATCTTCATCAATAAGTTGTTGTTTAGTTGAATGATATAATTTTTCAATTTCTTTGTTTAAAGGTTCAGCAATGCTTTGCCCATCATTTAACATATCCTTAGTTAAAATTTTCCAGCTTTCATCATGATTACCTCCTGCTAAAATACCTGATAAAAAACCATGTAGTTCAGCCGCTGTCATGCCGATTTTATTTTGGATAAGTTGGCGATTAAGCTCATTGTAATTATTGCTATTAGTCATTAAATCCACCTTAGTCTTAAATACCGTGAAAACACACCCCTGCACTTTCACGGATTAATAGTATATAATTTATGCCTAGCTATAAATAATAAACAGGTTATTGTGCTTTATAAAGGAAATATTTTGAACATTTTTAGATTGATCGTAGCATTGCCCTCGCTATTTTTATTCTTTGTTATGTCATTAACTGCATGTAGTTCATGGGTGCCCAATAAAGGCGTGATTGTTCTTAATGTACAGAATCAAACAAATACCTCTATAACTAGCCAAGATTTACCTAAAAATTATCATTTAGGCAACAGCGAACAAGAGCTTGAAAAATTTGAATCTTTTTGCCACGAAGAGATCCGAGCTTCACAACTTGATGGTAGTGAAGAAGTTGTGTTTGAAAATATCAAACGAGGAATTCACGGGCAGGTAGAATTTAAAAAATGTCGTGATAAAATCACTCGAATTTACCGATATTAACAATAATATCGGCTAACTTGGTTGATTTATCACCATCAAAATTAGACGAATTGTTAAAGAACAGTGAAATCTTACTAGCCTTTCACGCTGTTTTTATTTATATTGTCGTCTGAAAAAACATATTTTTGGGAGTAAAATAATTATGTACAAACAAGATGTAACCATTACTGCATCGAATGGCCTTCATACTCGCCCTGCTGCGCAATTTGTAAAAGAAGCAAAAAACTTTAATGCTGAAATTACTGTCACCTCAAACGGAAAAAGTGCTAGCGCTAAAAGCTTATTCAAATTACAAACATTAGGCTTAACTCAAGGCACAACGATTACTATTTCAGCCGAAGGTGAAGATGAAAAAGAAGCAGTAACTCATTTAGTAAAATTAATTCCTGAATTGGAATAATACTCCCAATTATTATTGAACGGTTTTAATATTGAATAAGGATTAAATGTTATGGTATCAGGTATACTTGTTTCCCCAGGTATCGCTTTTGCAAAAGCGCTATTATTAAAAGAAGAACCTATTGTAATTAATAATAGGCAAATTCTTGATAACAAAATTGACGCTGAAATCGAGCGCTTTAAAGAAGCGCGTCAAAAATCAAGCGAACAGCTAAATGCTATTATGGAGAGAGCAAAGACCACATTAGGTGAAGATAAAGCTGCCATTTTTGAAGGTCACATAATGCTTCTTGAAGATGAAGATCTTGAACAAGAAGTTATCTCTCGTATCCAAAGTAAACACTCAAGTGCTGATGCTGCCGTTCAATCTGTATTTGAAACGCAAGCAAAAGAGTTAGAAAACTTAGATGACGAATATTTAAAAGAACGTGCTGCAGATATCCGTGATATTGGCAAACGTCTATTGAAAAACATTCTCGGTATTGAAATTGTTGATTTAAGTGCTATTAGCCAACCATGTATCCTAGTTGCAACTGATTTAACACCATCAGAAACTGCACAATTAAATTTAGATATGGTATTAGGCTTTATCACTGATGCAGGTGGCCGTACGTCACATACCTCAATCATGGCTCGTTCATTAGAAATTCCAGCAATTGTTGGTACATCTAATGCAACACAAGCAATCAAACAAGGTGATTTTGTTATTTTAGATGCGATTAACAATGCAATCTATATTAATCCTGATCACACAACTGAAGAAAAATTAAAACAAGTTCAAATAAAATATATTGCTGACAAAGAAGAATTAGCAAAATTAAAAGATTTACCTGCGGTAACTCTTGATGGCCACCAAGTGGAAATTTGTGCCAATATCGGTACGGTACGTGATATTGCCGGTGCGGATCGCAATGGCTATGAAGGTGTTGGCCTTTATCGTACTGAGTTCTTATTTATGGATCGTGATGCGTATCCTAATGAAGAAGAACAATTCAAAGCATATAAAGAAGTTGCCGAATCAACTAATGGCTTATCAATTATTGTTCGTACTATGGATATTGGTGGTGACAAAGATGTACCTTATATGCATTTACCAAAAGAAGAAAACCCATTCTTAGGTTGGCGTGCAATCCGTATCTGTTTAGATCGTAAAGAGATATTACATGCACAATTACGCGCAATTCTACGTGCTTCAGCCTTTGGTAAATTACGTATCATGTTCCCAATGATTATTTCAGTTGAAGAAATTCGTATCTTAAAATCTGAAATCAATATTCTTAAAGAACAATTAACCGCCGAAGGTAAAGCGTTTGATAAAGAAATTGAAATTGGTGTTATGATCGAAACACCTGCAGCAGCAGTTATTGCTCGTCACTTAGCTAAAGAAGTTGACTTCTTCAGTATTGGTACTAACGATTTAACCCAATATACACTTGCTGTTGACCGTGGTAATGAGCTTATCTCACATCTTTATAATCCGTTTTCTCCATCAGTGTTAACATTAATTAAAAATGTCATTGATGCTTCTCATAAAGAAGGCAAATGGACAGGAATGTGTGGTGAACTTGCAGGTGATGAAAGAGCAACTATCCTATTATTAGGTATGGGACTTGATGAGTTTAGTATGAGTGCTGTATCAATTCCTAAAATCAAAAAATTAATTCGTAATACCAATTACGAAGAAGCGAAAAAATTTGCTGAAACTGCACTAGAAAAAGCAACCGCTAAAGAAATAACTGATTTAATTGAAAAATATACTGCTGAAAAGCAAATTTGTTAGGAGGCCATAATGGGTCTATTTGATAAAATAAAACAGTTTGTCTCTGACGATAACAAAAATAGCATTGAAATTATTGCACCTCTTAGTGGAGAGATCGTTAAAATCGAAGATGTGCCTGATGTTGTATTTGCTGAAAAAATCGTTGGTGATGGTGTTGCAATTAAACCATCTGGCAACAAAATTGTCGCACCATTAAATGGTAAAATTGGCAAAATTTTTGAAACTAATCATGCTTTTGCGATTGAGTCAGATGAAGGTATTGAACTTTTTGTTCATTTTGGTATAGATACCGTTGAACTAAAAGGTGAAGGTTTTACTCGTGTTGCTGAAGAAGGACAACAAGTTAAAATTGGCGATACCATCATTGAAATTGATCTACCTTTACTTGAAAGTAAAGCCAAATCAGTTTTAACTCCTGTTGTAATTTCAAATATGGAAACAGTAGTTGAACTAACCAAACTAACTGGTTCTGTTGAAGCAGGTAAAACGCCAATTATGCGTGTTAAAAAATAATCATCTATAAAAAAACCTTCAGTTAAAACTGAAGGTTTTTTCTATCTACGGTAGAACCCGCTCTAACGCCATTTCTTGTATTGATTGATTAAGTTGTTAGTTGAATCATCATGAGAACTTACAGGTTTATCATCGGCTAATTCAGGTAAAATACGACCAGCTAGCTGTTTACCGAGTTCAACCCCCCATTGATCAAAACTAAAGATATTAAGAATAACACCTTGCGTGAAGATTTTGTGTTCATACATAGCAACTAATGCACCTAATGCATAAGGTGTGATTTTTTTGACTAAAATAGAGTTGGTTGGCTTATTACCAGCAAAAACTTTAAAAGGAATAATAGATTTAACTTCATCAAGGCTTTTACCAGCCGCAAGGAATTCTTGTTCTACCTGTTGTTCGGTTTTACCAAAAGCTAGAGCTTCAGTTTGTGCAAAGAAATTTGAAAGTAATTTAGGATGATGATCTCCAACCGGATTATGGCTAATTGCTGGTGCAATAAAATCACAAGGAATCAGTTTAGTACCTTGATGAATCAATTGATAAAAGGCATGTTGGCCATTAGTACCAGGCTCACCCCAAATAATAGGTCCAGTAGTATAAGTCGTTTTATTACCATTACGATCAACGCTTTTACCATTTGATTCCATATTACCTTGTTGGAAATAAGCAGCAAAACGATGCATATATTGATCATAAGGTAAAATTGCTTCAGTTTCTGAGCCACAGAAGTTATTGTACCAAAGACCAATTAACGCAAGTAATGTTGGAATATTTTTCTCAACCGGCGCTGTTTGGAAGTGTTTATCCATTGCATGGCCACCTGCTAAAAACTGTTTAAAGTTTTCAAAGCCAATGGAAAGAACGATTGATAAACCAATTGCCGACCAAGACGAATAGCGACCACCAACCCAATCCCAAAATTCAAACATATTAGCAGTATCAATACCAAACTTTTCCACTTCTTTAGTATTAGTTGATAATGCAACAAAATGCAGTGCTACTGCTTTATCATCTTTAGCTGCATCAAGTAACCATTGACGGGCAGTTTGAGCATTAGTCATCGTTTCTTGAGTTGTAAAAGTTTTCGACGCAACTAAAAAGAGTGTTGTTTCTGGATTAAGATCTTTTAACGCTTCTACAATATGAGTACCATCAACATTAGATACAAAGTGCATCGTTAAATGATTTTTATAAGGTCGAAGCGCTTCAGTAATCATGTGAGGTCCTAAATCTGAACCACCAATGCCGATATTAACTACATCGGTGATAGCCTTACCGGTATAACCTTTCCATTCACCGCTAATCACTTTTTTACTAAAGGACTCCATTTTAGCAAGCACTGCATTGACATCATCCATAACATTTTTGCCATCAACATAAATTGGAGTATTAGATACATTACGAAGTGCAACATGTAACACGGCTCGATCTTCTGTGCGATTAATTTTTTCACCACTATACATCGCTTTAATTGCGCCACCTAAATCACACTCATCCACAAGCTGATAAAGAATTTCTAATGTTTCTTGCGTTAAACGGTTTTTTGAAAGATCAACCAAAAACTCATCCTCAAACGGAATACTCAGTTTTTCGACGCGCTTGGGCTCGTCTTTTAATATTTCGGCTATAGTTTTATTATGATGTTTTTGATAACTAGTTTGAAGGGATTTCCAAGAAGATGTAGAGGTTGGATCTATTGATTTTAACATAACTCATTCCTTAAATAATATAGCATTGCTACTCATAATATAACTATGCCTAACATGATGCAAGATAAGGATTTATCGATTTAAATACACTAAACAGGAAAATAATAAAAGTTATTTTCTTTTCCTTATCAAGTAACTTGAATATAATGTTAAAGATAAGACACTTAATACACTAAACCGTTCAAAAAATGTTTTTCTAAACAATTAGTATCAATAAAATAAATATATTTCTTACATTATTATATTAGGATATTTCATGCCAAATATTCAGACACTTGTACCAGCATTAGATAAAATTGTCCGTATTTGTGATTATTTAGATAATCACCGAGGGGCTACTTTTAGTCAAATATTTCAGGATCTCAATTTACCTAAAAGCAGTACATCAACACTATTAAATGCCTTAGTTATGCATGGTATTTTGCGACAAGATCAAAATAAGTATTATCTTGGGTTAAAATTACATGAATGGGGAGATAAATCCTTAGAACAGTTTGATATCACTAAAATAGCCGAACCGTTAATGATTAAACTGCGAGATAAAACCAACTTGACCTGCCATTTAGGTGTTCTTGACGGTCTTTATTCTGTTTACATTGCTAAAATTGAAAATGATCAGGCTATTGGTATTCGTACTTGGATTGGTAAAAAATTGCCTTTACATAGCTCTGGTATTGGTAAAGCATTAATAGCTTGGTTACCAGACGAAAAAATTGATCAACTTATTCCCGAAGATAAATTAATCAAATATACCGACACAACAATAACCAGCAAGAAACAGTTAAAAAAAGAGCTTGCAAAAATTAGGTCTCAAGGTTGGGCTTATGATAATCAGGAAGATGTTCAAGGTGTTCATTGTATCGCTGCACCAATCTTCAATAAAAATAACGAACCCATCGCCGCTATTAGTATTTCGGGTGTTCTTTTTCAACTACCTGTGGATAAAATTGATAAATATTCACAATTAGTACGTGATGCATGCCAAAAATTGACGGATAAGTTTTAAATAATATTGAATCACTATGATTCAATATTATTTTAACTCATTGGATAAATTAGCTGTTAAGCTATTTTCTTAAATAACTCAATCAATTTTTGTTTATCAAAAAATACTGGATTTGCTCCGGCACAAGCATCTTTCATCGAATTTTCAGCCAATAATTCAAAATCTGGATTATCAACACCAATTTCTTTTAAAGATTTAGGAATACCTACCTCTTGTGCCAAATCTTTAATTCGTTTTATCACATAATCAACACACTCTTGATCCGTTTTATTTTTAGTCTCTAATCCGATTGTTTCTGCGATAACTCTAAATTTTTCTGGCGCATGTTTAGCATTTTCTTCTTCAACTACCGATAATAACATTGCATTACATACCCCATGAGGTAAATCATAAAGACCACCTAGTTGATGAGCCATAGCATGAACATTACCCAGACCGGCATTACTAAATGCAATCCCATTTAAAAAACAGGCATAACTCATCTGTTCTCTTGCTTCGATATCGTTACCATTTTTAACCGCTCGAGCTAAATATTTAAAGGTTTGACCAATCGCATATAATGCGGTTGAATCAGTAACATCCATCGCGCCTTTAGCTACTACAGCTTCAATAGCATGAGTTAATGCATCCATACCTGTTGCCGCAGTTAAATTGGCTGGTTTTGAGATCATTAAATCAGGATCACTAACCGTTATTGACGCCAATGTATTCGGATCAACCATAATCATTTTTACATGTCTACTTTCATCGGTAATAACATAGTTGATCGTCACCTCAGCAGAGGTACCGGCTGTTGTTGCTATTGCCACAATTGGTAAGCATTTATGTTTACTTTTATGCATCCCTTCATAGTCAGTAATTTTACCGCCATTTGTCGCTAACACAGCAACTGCTTTACCACAGTCCTGAGGTGATCCACCACCAATAGAGACAATAAAATCACAGTTAGATTCTTGACATAATTTTAGTGCATTTTCAACATTAGCAACGGTTGGATTCGGTTTTACATCGTAAAAAATAACCGATTCAATGCCCTCTTTTGCTAAGATATCTACTACTCTATCTACAGTACCATTGCCCACTAAAAACTTATCACTAACAACAAATGCTTTCTGACAATTAAGTTTTTTAACTGGTACACCTAACTCAGATAAGCATCCTTTACCTAATAAATTAACCGGCGGAATGTAATAAATCATATTTACCTCTTAATTAATAATATTCAAAAATTCCCACAAAAAGAACTAAATTTCATTATACGGAAAAAATTAATTACCAAAAAAAATATTTTCGACAATGAGAGGATGATCACAAAATTAATTTTCTTTTGAATTAATACATTGCAATTCTAAATTTTTTTACCAATAATCTGTTCCCGTGTAAGAAATAATGTTCCGCATTATGAACAAGGAGAAAAAATGAATTTAGAAAAATTTAAAGGTATATTCCCTCCAGTCCCTACTATCGTTAATAAAAAAGGGGAACTAGATAAAAAAGGAATGGGCAAATTATTAGATCATCTAATCGATAACGAAGCTGATGGTGTTTTGATTCTAGGTAGTGGTGGTGAGTTCTGCCATATGCCGCCTAAGTTGCGATATGAAGTTGCTGAATTCGCAGTAAATTATATCAATAAACGTATTCCAGTTATGCTTGGCATATCAAGCCCAAGCACTGCTGAGACGATTCAATATGGCAAACATGCAGCCCAAATTGGTGCTGATGCAGTTTTAGTTGTTAATCCTTATTATGCTTTATTAAATAGTGATGCGATTTATAACCATTATAAAACTGTTGCTGAAAATATCGATATCCCTGTACTACTTTACAATTTTCCGGCATTAACCGGTCAAGATATAGGTATTGATGTTATTACAAGACTGGCAAAGGATTTGCCAAATATTATTGGTTTGAAAGATACTATTGATAATATCAGCCATACCCGAGAAGTCATCAACAGAGTTCACGCCTTCCGTCCAGATTTTATCATTTTCAGTGGCTTTGATGAATATATGTTAGACACCCTTATTCTTGGCGGCCACGGTGGTATTCCTGCAACCTTTAATTTTGCACCAAAAATTACTAAAGGAATTTATAAAGCTTTCATTAAAAAAGATTATGAAAAAGCATTCAAATTACAACGTCAACTTGCAAAATTAATGCCTGTCTATGCCATTGAATCACCTTTCTTTGGCGTAATCAAACAAGCAATAAAACTTTCTGGCGTCGATATTTCGACGGAAGTTTTAGCTCCAGTAGAAAAGCTACCAAAACATAAAAAAGACTTATTACTTCAAGTTTTAAAGTCAGCTCAAATACCTATTAAAAATAAATAATTGGAGACATCCATATGAATAATATTGAAGATAAAACAATTCCCAAAGGTCGTTGGAAACATATAATTCCGGCCACTATTCTTGTCTATATAGTGGCATATATGGACAGAACCAATATAGCTATTGGTATTGCCGGAGGAATGAATAAAGATTTGGGCATGACCGCATCCTTTGCTGGGCTCGTCGCAGGGATATTTTTTATTGGTTATATCTTTTTACAAATACCTGGCGGTCAAATTGCTGAACGCTATAGCGCTAAAAAATTTATTGCATGGACAATTGTTGTTTGGGGGGGCTTTGCTGCCATCACAGGGTTTGTTCGAGATCCTATTCAACTACTTATTATACGCTTTATCCTCGGTGTCGCTGAAGGTGGCGTTTATCCAGCTATTTTAGCACTCATTGGTCATTGGTTCCCTAACCATGAAAGAGCGAGAGCAATTGCATTTTTCCAAATGAATTTAGCTGCTGCTTCTATTATTACAGGTCCTCTATCTGGCTGGTTAATTGAAGCTTGGGGATGGAGAGAAATGTTTATAATTGAAGGAATTATATCTTTAGCATTACTCTTCGTTTGGATGCCTCTCGTTTCTGACTACCCTCATCAAGCTAAATGGCTCGATCAAAGAGAATTAAATTGGTTAAATCAACAGTTTGAAGAAGATAAAGCACTTATAAAATTAGATGATAAAGCGAGTGTAAAAACAGTATTAAGCAGTATCAACTTATGGAAACTTGTTGCTATCTATTTCTTCTTCCAAATTGGTTTCTATGGTTTTGCACTTTGGATGCCAATGTTAATTAAACAATTAACTGGAAGTGGTATGTCTATTGTCGGCCTTTTAACTGCAGCACCATACATTCTTTGCATTTTTGGGCAATATTATATTGCTAAATTATGTGACCAAACCATGAATCGTAGATTATATACCGCAATTCCAATGATTGGTTTCGCTATCTGTTTAACTTTATCAATATTATTAGAAAATAACACATGGCTTGCATATGGAATGATGGTTCTATGTGGCTTTTTCCTACAAGCATACGCAGGGCCATTTTGGACTTTACCACCATTATTATTCCCATCAAATGTTTTAGGTGGCGTCCGAGGAACAATCAATGCTCTAGGCAATTTAGGAGGATTTATTGGACCGTACCTTGTTGGTTTATTAACCGTTACAGTAAGTAAAAATGCAGGATTATATACCTTGGTTGGCGCATTAATCATTGCAATCATTTTATTGTTCACTTTACCAGCAATAACAGCAAAACCAACAAAATAATAAAATTTAAAAATGCATTGGAGGATATTATGCAACAAAAATGTAAATTTGCCAGGGATCTATGGTCACAATTAGATGCATTACGAATGGGAATGAATTATACCGTTGAAGATACGGAAAAACCTCAAGTCCTGATTGATGACTGTTTTGGCGAAAGTCACCCTGGTAGTTATCATCTTGATAGTTTAGGTTATGAAGTTGTTCTTGGCGTGCATGAACGAGGCGGTCGTTCAGTACGTAGTCATGTTACAGATATTTGTGATGGCTGGGGACAAGGTCATGATGGCATGAATTATATATTAGCCTCAAGGGAAGCGATTGCTAATATGGTTGAAATCCATGGCTCTGTCATACCATATGATGCAGCCGTACTTATTTCTAGCTGTGATAAATCAGTACCTGCTCACTTAATTGCAGCAGCACGACTTGATATACCATTAGTTCATGTGCCAGGTGGTTCAATGCGCCCGGCACCTAATATGACAACATCTGATTTAGGTGGTGCCACAGCACAATATAAAAAAGGTGAAATTGATATAAGACAGATTCAAACCTTACAAAGGTGTGGTTGCCCTACCGCTGGAGCATGTCAATTCATGGGTACCGCAAGTACAATGCAATGTATGTCAGAAGCACTTGGCTTAGCATTACCTGGAAGTGCATTAGCACCATCGACAATGTCCGAAATTCGTAGGATGGCCAGATCTGCTGGACATCATGCCATGTATCTAGCCAAAGAAGGAATAACATCACGTAAAATACTCACACCAGCAGCATTTGAAAATGCCATTAAAGTACACGCTGCTATCAGTGGTAGTACAAATGCGCTTATTCACCTACCAGCAATTGCACATGCATCAGGATTTGAATTAACCGCAGATGTATTTGATCGCATCAATAATACCGTACCATACCTTACCAATGTACAACCAAGTGGAAAATACGTAACAGAACTATTATGGTTTGCCGGCGGTATTCCAATGGTTCAATGGATGATTAAGGATTTACTCGATCTTGATGTAATGACAGTTACTGGGCAGTCTTTAGGTGATAATTTGGAAATGATGCAACAAACTGGTTTCTTTGACCGTAATTTAGGGTATTTGCATAATTACAAATTAGAACGAAATGATTTAATTCGAAATCCTAACAAAGAAAAAATGGGATCTATCGCTGTTTTAAAAGGTAATATAGCTCCAGATGGTGCAGTTATAAAATATACAGCTTGTAGTCCTGATATGCATAAACATACAGGACCAGCCAAAGTTTATAATTCTGAAGAAGCTGCTCAAGAGGCCATTATTAATAATAAAGTTAATCCTGGTGATGTTATTTTCATTCGTTATGAAGGACCAAAAGGTTCAGGTGCCCCAGAAATGTTAATGACTACTGATGCGATTGTCTTTGATAAACGACTTAATGGCAGTGTAGCATTAGTTACTGATGGCCGTTTTTCTGGGGCAACACATGGACCATGCATAGGACATGTATCACCAGAAGCTGCCGATGGTGGTCCAATCGCACTTGTTGAAGATAATGATATTGTCGAAATTGATGTGCATGCAAGAAAACTCAATATCATTGGCATAAATGGCGAGAGCAAATCAGCACAAGAAATTGCTGAAATATTTGCTAAACGGAAAGAAAAATGGACACCGCCAGATTATTCCAAACGAAAAGGTGTATTTAAACAATATACAGAAAGAGCTAAATCATTAATGGCTGGGGCATATATAGAATAATAAATTAAATCTAAAGTGCCATCTAACAACATTAGTGGCACTTTAAATCATTTATTAAAAATAAATATAATCTATCTGTTCATTCTTAATGATCATTCAATAATGTTCCAAATATCAATCCTAAATAACTTGTCTATAGAGTAATGTAAAGAGTATTATGCTATTAAGTAATATTAATAACTATATACCACCTACCTCAGAATTAAAAATTCAAAATAAAAAGCGAGAAGATTAAGTGATATTAGCGAATAATATTGATGATAATATTTTAAGGGATCTTATCATTTATTGGGCAAACCGAGCAAAAGAGTACAGTCAAACCAATCAAGATGAACTAGCAACTGAAAAAAGAATTATCTGGCAAAAGTTAATTCTGCATCATGCTCCACAAAAAGAAAAACTACGTGTATTAGATATAGGCGCTGGGCCCGGCTTTTTAGCTATCACGTTAGCTTTAGCCGGACATGAGGTAACTGCTGTAGATGCTACTGAAGAAATGATAAATCAAGCAAAAAACAATGCAATACAATACCAAGTAAAGGTTAATTTTGTTTTATCAGATGTTCATTGCTTACCATTCGAAAACAGTAGTTTTGATTTAATTATATTGCGTAATGTTACGTGGAATTTGAGTAATCCAATTTTAGCATATCAAGAATGGTTTAGAGTGTTAAGTGCTAAAGGTAAATTACTTAATTTTGATGCCAACTGGTATCTATTTCTTTTTAATAAAGATCTTTATTCACAATATATGCAGGATAGACAAAATACCATGAATTATGGCATTGAAGATCATTATCGACAAACCAATACGCAAGAAATGGAACGAATCGCCAAATTACTACCATTGAGTAAAGAAATTAGACCTGAATGGGATAAGAAGATTTTACAATCAATTGGTTATAAAAATATTCATATTGAAAACGATATATCAAAGATAGTCTGGGATAAAATTGAACAAATTAACTATCATTCAACGCCAATGTTCTTAATAGCAGCAGAAAAACAATAAAAACATATTTCGCATAGAAATATAATTACTTTGGTTCGAGTTACTGAATTTGATTTGTAAAAATAATTGAGGATTCTATACCATGTTATTAAGTTTTAAGTATGAGTAAACTACTCATAAAAACGTGCAAAAATGAGTAAAGATATAATAACATTAACCTTTAACCAGTGTTTTTGCCAATAGTATGGTATGTATTAATCTTTATCAATCAATATTCTTATTGGTTAATTATTTTTTCAGATAATTATTATCTTTGCTTGATTGATAAAGTTTATTTGTAAAAATAATTGAGGAGTCTATACCACCTAACTAATATTTTCATGTTATCTTATTTATACTACTAAATCGTTTCTAATTTAAAACCACACTATTTCATCATTTCAATTTAAATCACAACATTCAAATTTAAGACATCTTATAAATTAGACTATTTTAAATTCCTTTATATTGGAACAACCCCAAAAATTCCAATATAAAGGAATAACCGATTGTAAATTATAAATTTTTTATGATCAAGTTCACAATAATACGATTAAATAGTTGTACCAATATTTGATAAAAGTACAATCTACTTCATCCAATATACAGGATAAAAGTACAATATATAGGAATGTATGTCTAAAGTACCCGCTTTACAAAGAACAATCAAAATACTTAACTTTATCTCATCTAAAGGTAGATGCAGTGCCGCAGAAATAATCAATGGCCTACAAATACCTAAAAGTTCTGCTTATCTTTTACTAGAAGAACTAAAGTCATATCAATTTATTAAACAAGATCAGAATGGTGATTATTTTTTATGGATCAAATTAGTCGAGTTAGGTGAGCTTGCTTCAAATTGTTTTGATATTAGAGAAATAGCCAAAAAACATCTTGCCAGATTAACCAATAATACTGGGCTGTTAACTCATTTAGGAATTTTAGATAACAAAACCGCTTATTATATTTTGAAATGTGAATCACACAGCACAATCAGTGTTCGTTCTTATGTAGGAAAACAAGTATCGCTTTATCGTTCTGGCGTCGGCAAATGCTTATTAGCCTTCCAACCTAGCGAAAAAATATCTGAAATCGTTAACCAACTTTCTTTCGAACAAAAAACCGCAAATACAATTATGTCCATTAGTTCATTACATACTGAATTGGCCAAGATTCGTCAACAAGGTTGTAGTTTTGATAATGAAGAAGATTATATAAATATAAGATGCATAGCGGCACCTATATTTAACGCACAAAATAATATTGCTGCGGCAATATCGGCTGTAGGAACAACATTTCAAATAACCGACCATGTATTACCGGAAATTACGATTAAAATCAAGGAATGTGCAAAAGATATCTCAAAAGAATTGGGTTGTCTTATGTACGAATAATTTTTGTAACTTTTAAAGGAGAAATTAAATGAAGCTACCAAAAATAAAAGAAGTTAGAGCTTATTTTATGGGAGGAGCAACCGCCGAGAAAGGTAGTGGCGGGGCAGACTATCACGATCAGGGCGGCCACCACTGGATCGACGACCATATCGCCACGCCAATGAGCAAGTATAAAGACTATGAACAATCACGTCAATCTTTTGGTATCAACGTCCTTGGAACACTTATTGTCGAAGTTGAAGCTGATAATGGACAAATTGGATTTGCCGTATCAACAGGCGGAGAAATGGGATGTTTTATTGTTGAAAAACATCTAAATAGATTTATTGAAGGAAAATGTGTTTCTGATATCAAACTAATTCACGACCAAATGATGAATGCAACTATGTATTATTCAGGTTCAGGTGGTTTAGTGATGAACACGATATCATGTGTAGATTTAGCCCTTTGGGATCTATTTGGTAAAGTGACTGATCTACCTGTCTATAAATTATTAGGTGGTGCAGTCCGTGATGAAATTCAATTTTATGCAACTGGTGCTCGCCCTGATTTGGCAAAAGAGATGGGCTTTATTGGTGGCAAGATGCCTACACATTGGGGACCACATGATGGAGATCAAGGCATCAAAAAAGATGCGGAAATGGTTGCCGACATGCGCGAAAAGTGTGGACCTGATTTTTGGCTAATGCTTGATTGCTGGATGAGTCAAGACGTAAATTATGCCACAAAACTTGCTTATGCTTGTGCGCCTTATAACTTAAAGTGGATTGAAGAATGTTTACCTCCGCAACAATATGAAGGATACCGAGAGTTAAAACGCAATGCACCGCCAGGAATGATGGTCACATCTGGTGAACATCATGGAACAATTCAGTCATTTAGAACATTATCTGAAACTGGCATTGATATCATGCAACCCGATGTTGGTTGGTGTGGAGGCTTAACCACATTACTTGAAATTGCTGCAATTGCGAAATCAAAAGGACAACTGGTCGTACCTCATGGTTCATCCGTTTATTCTCACCATGCAGTGATTACATTCACAAATACCCCATTTAGTGAGTTTTTAATGACGAGTCCTGATTGTTCAACACTCCGTCCGCAATTTGATCCAATATTGATTGATGAACCCGTTCCTGTAAATGGAAGAATTCATAAATCAGTACTTGATAAACCAGGATTTGGTGTTGAATTAAATCGTGAATGTAAATTAATTCGTCCTTATTCTCATTAATTATATGAGGAAGAATAAGTTTATTTATTGATTTATTGCAGTTTTAAAAGGAACTTAAAACTGCGATTTTAGATTAAATAAAATTATTTTCTTCATATGAACATCATTTATATCTCTGTAATTTTTATGGAGAGGGGGATTTTTATGTCTAATATTCTCGAAAAAGCGGTAAGCAAAACCCGTTTAAGACTTGTTCCATTCATGTTAATACTATACGTATTAGCATTTTTAGACCGTGCAAATATTGGCTTTGCCAAATCAGCATATCAATTAGATACAGGGCTCAGCAATGAAGCATTTGCACTTGGAGCCGGTATTTTCTTCGTAGCTTATGCTTTTTTAGGCGCACCAGCCAATTTATTAATGCGTAAATTTGGTGCTCGTTACTGGATTGGCGGTACAACTTTAGTATGGGGATTATTATCCGCCGCAATGGCTTATGCTGATTCTGAATGGAAATTTTTAACCGTTCGTGTACTGCTTGGTATGGCGGAAGCTGGTTTCTTCCCGGGGATGATCTATTTAACTTCGCAATGGTTCCCACAAAAGCATCGCGCAGGAATAATGGGGTTATTTTATATGGGAGCACCTTTAGCACTAACATTTGGCTCACCGCTATCTGGTGCTTTATTAGAAATGCATGGCTTTTTAGATCACCCAGGTTGGTACTGGATGTTTATTATTGAAGGTATTCTTGCTGTTATAGCTGGTATTGTTACTTTTATTTACCTTGATGACAACATCAGTAATGCTAGATTTTTAAATGAAAATGAAAAACAAGCATTACAAGAAAAATTATCATCAGAAGAGAGTGTAAAAACAACATCTAAAATAATCGATGCTATCAGTAATGTCACTGTTTGGCATCTAGCCATTATTTACATGATAATTCAAATTAGTGTTTACGGGCTAATTTTCTTTTTACCAACACAAGTAGCTCAATTAATGGGAACAACGGTTGGTTTTAAAGCCTCACTCGTAGCCGCAATTCCTTGGATTGCAGCATTATTCGGTACTTATTTTATTCCTCGATATTCAGACAAAGTTGGAGAAAGAAGAAATATCGCTGCTATAACATTATTGGTAGCAGGTTTAGGTATTGGAATATCTGCACTTGCAAGTCCTAGTATTGCAATTATTGCCCTTTGTTTTGCGGCGATTGGTTTTATTGCGGTACAACCGGTTTTCTGGACTATACCAACTAACCTTTTATCTGGAGCAGCCCTAGCAGCAGGCATAGGATTTATTAATATGTTTGGTGCATTTGGCGGTTTTTTAGCACCAATTATTCGTGTAAAAGCAGAAACGCTTTTTAATAACAATATAGCAGGCTTACTAACTTTAGCACTGATAACAATAATCGGCACTATAACTATATTCATGCTAAAACAAACTAACAAAAATAGTTAACAAACAGAGCTTATTGATTTTATCAATAAGCTCCTAATACATTAGGGATAACATAATGAAAAAACTATTGGAAAATAAATTTAAACAAGAAATTACCAAAGGAAATTTACAAATTGGCCTTTGGTTATCTTCAGCGACATCTTATATGGCTGAAATTGCTGCAACCTCAGAATATGATTGGTTACTACTTGATGGTGAACATGCACCAAATACAGCACAAACATTACTCACCCAGCTACAAGCAATCGCTCCATATGCCAGTCATCCTGTCGTGCGCCCTTTAGAAGGTAGTCAAGCTAACATAAAACAGATTTTAGATATTGGTTCTCAGACATTATTAATACCAATGGTTGAAACAGGCGAACAAGCAAAAGCTGTAGTTTCAGCGACACGTTATCCACCCGAAGGAACCCGTGGCGTAGGTGCTAGTGTAGCAAGAGCTGCCCGCTGGGGAAAAATTGAAAAGTACATGCAACAAGTCAATGATTCACTCTGTCTGTTAGTACAAGTTGAAAGTAAAAAAGCACTCGAAAATCTTGATGAAATTGTTATGACCGAAGGAGTAGATGGCGTATTTATTGGCCCTGCAGATTTATCCGCATCCTTAGGTTATCCAGATAATGCTGGGCATCCAGAAGTACAAAAAATAATTGAAAAAACAATTAGAAGAATTAGGCAATTAGGTAAAGCTGCTGGGTTTTTAGCTGTTGATATCGAAATGGCGCAAAAATGTATCTCATGGGGAGCAAATTTCGTTGCTGTAGGTGTGGATACAATGCTGTATATGCAGGCTATTGATGAAAGATTAAAACACTTTAAACAGTTAAAAAGCCCCAATAAATCATCTTCAGTTTCATATTAATAAAGAAAGAGGTTAAAAATGAGTCATAGAATGATTTTGAATCAAACCGCATATTTTGGGGTAAATTCGATTCATAATATTATAGATGAAGTAAAAAAACGCGGCTATCAAAAAGCTTTAGTTGTTACTGATAAAGAACTGATTAAATTTAAAGTTGCAACTAAGGTTACTGAGTTACTTGATTCGGCAGAATTAGATTATCAAATATTTGATGAAGTTATGCCTAATCCAACAATTAGTATAGTAAAACAAGGAATAGAGATATTTAAGCAATCAAATGCAGATTATTTAATAGCGATTGGTGGTGGTTCACCGCAAGATACCGCTAAAGCGATTGGAATTGTAATAAATAATCCTGAATTTTCTGATATTCGTAGTTTAGAAGGTTTAGCGGAAACCAAAAAACCGTCTATCCCAATCATTGCTATTCCAACCACATCGGGAACAGCAGCAGAAGTGACTATCAATTATGTTATTACCGATGAAGAAAATAAGAGAAAATTTGTCTGTGTAGATCCTCACGATATACCTGTTTTGACTTTAGTTGATCCTAATATGATGATTAGTATGCCAGCCAGTTTAAAAGCAGCAACGGGGATTGATGCACTGACTCATGCAATAGAAGGCTATATCACAAAAGGTGCATGGGAGATGAGTGATATGTTTCATTTGAAAGCAATTGAAATTATTGCTCGTTCACTACGCGATTCGGTGAATGGTGATCTCAATGGCGTTGAACAAATGGCTTTAGGTCAATATATTGCTGGAATGGGATTCTCAAATGTTGGTCTCGGCTTAGTTCATGGTATGGCACATCCATTAGGTGCTTTTTATAATGTTCCTCATGGTGTTGCGAATGCAATATTACTTCCTCATATCATGCAATATAATGCACCGTACACAGGTGAAAAATATCGTCATATAGCCAAAGCAATGGGGATAAAAAATACTGAAGATATGACGATTGAAGATGCTCGAAATGCAGCCGTGAATGCCGTTTTCCAATTAAATAATGATGTCAAAATTCCAACAAACTTACATATGGTTGGCGTGAAGAAGGAAGACATAACAGCATTAGCCGAAGCAGCGTATGCTGATGTATGTACACAAGGAAATCCAAGAGAAACAAATATATCAGATATTGAAAAACTATATCATTCAGTTTTTTAATTTTAGTAACTTAACATAATTAACAATATTTAATAATTATCAAATAGATGGAGTTATTCATTTAATAAATCCATCTATCATTAAAGTTAATCATCAATTGTCAAATTACGAGTCGTTAAATCAAATGGCGTTAATTGATAAACGTAATAGTTAAGCCAATTACTAAATAGTAAATAAGCATGACTTCGCCATGTTGCTTTCGGAGTTAAATTAGGATTATTTTCTGGGAAATAATTAAAAGGGATTTCAGGGTTTATACCAGCTTTCAAGTCACGATAATACTCATTAGCCAAAGTAAATGAATCATATTCTGGATGCCCAGTAACAAACGCCATTCGTTTATCAGCGGTTGCCATTAAGTATGGGCCAGTTATATCTGACTCAGCTAAAATATTTAAATCGGTATAGTTTTTAATTTTATCAATTGGAAAATCAGCATTACGAGAATGTGGTGCTAAAAATGTATCATCAAAACCACGGGTTAAAATAGCATTTGGTTGCAAGATTTGATGTTGATAAACACCGGATAACTTTTGTGAACGAGTAAATTTAGGTAAATCATATAAGACATTTAATGCCGCTTGCACCGCCCAACAAACAAACATGGTTGAGGTTACATGATCTTTCGCCCAAGTAATAATTTCAGCTAACTTAGGCCAATACACAACATCTGAAAAAGCGACTTTACCTAATGGTGCTCCGGTAATAATAAGTCCATCAAAATTCTGTTCACGAATATCATCAAAATCACAATAAAAGCTATTCAAATGTTCTATTGGCGTATTTTTGGATTCACGCTGATCTATTCTTAATAACTGAATATTCACCTGTAAAGATGAGTTAGAAAGTAACCGCAAAAATTGATTTTCAGTCTCTATTTTTTTCGGCATCAAATTTAAGAAAAGAAGCTTAAGTGGACGAATTTCTTGAGTATTAGCACGCGTTGAAGTCATCACAAATACATTTTCATTACGAAGAACATCAACTGCCGGTAATGAATCAGGAATACATATAGGCATAACAAAAGCTCCTAACAATAATAAATTATCTTCTATAACACTGAAAAATGGACGTCTAGAAATCTATATAGCTAAATATAGAGCGTTTTAAAAAATTTGTCGAGTATTTATTGGAAAATAAATAGAATATTTTAAACAAAATCAGAATAATAACTGCGTTATTTGGTTAATGCTGCTGCAAAATAAAACTAAAAAGCTCGAGTATCTGTCCGCCAAGTATCGGCTGTTAGTGCTTCACCAAAATAACTATTGATAAGCTTTTGAGTAATGTCACTTAATGGCGAAGCTAAAACTTCGGCAGTATTACCATATTCGACCACTTCACCATTATGCATAACGATAATTTGGTCACTAATATGTTTCATCATACCGATATCTTGTGTGACATAAACATAAGATATCTGTTGCTCTTCTTGTAATGACAACATTAAATTAACAATTTGTGAACGCATTGAAATATCTAATGCAGCTAAAGCTTCATCAAGAATTATCACTTTAGGCTTTAAAATTAGTGCTCTAGCTAAAGCGACTCGTTGTTTTTGCCCTGCTGCCATCACTGACGGATAATAAGAGGCATGTTCCGGCAATAAACCAACTTGTTTTAAAACATCATTGATTAATTTTTCCCGTTCATGACTGCTATAATTGGCATTGCGTTTAAGAGGAATTTCAAGCAATTGGCCAATACGAAGCCGTGGATCAAATGAACTTTCAACATGTTGGAATATCATTCGAATCAGTTGCGAACGATGGCCAAAATCGCCATATTCTACTTTGTTACCATCAATCCAAATATCACCACTATCTGGTTTAATCATACCAACCAGCATTTTAGCTAATGTCGATTTTCCGGAACCATTTTGTCCAATTATGGCTAACGTTTTCCCTTCATTTAGCGAAAATGACAAAGGTTTGACAGCATCAATTTGTAAATGACCAAAGAGTCCTTTAGGGATTTTAAATCGCTTTGATAAATTTCGGACTTTTAATATTGGGTTCATTAACTATTCCTATATCTCAAACTACTCATCAGTATTTAATGGAAAATGACAGGCTACCGAATGATCTTTGATTGGGATAAGTTCTGGTGCTTGTATACATTTTTTTTGTGCATAAGGACAACGCGGGCCTAATCGACAACCAATGGGTAAATGTTCCAATGATGGAATAACGCCAGGTAAGGTATTTAAAGGGCTTTTATGCGGCATCGCTTTACCAAAATCAGGGATAGCATAAATCAATGCCTGCGTATAAGGGTGATAAGGTGATTTAATCAAATCTTCACTATCAGCAACCTCAACAGTTTGTCCGCAATATAGGACATTGATACGATCAGTCCAGCGAGTAACCATTTGCAAATCATGGCTAATCAGTAAAATAGTCGTACCCATATTTTGATTCATACTCGCAAGCAAACGAAATATTTGCGCTTCGGTTGTCGCTTCCATGGCATTGGTTGGTTCATCGGCAATAAGTAATTTAGGTTGATTAGCTAATGCTATCGCAATCATCACTTTCTGACATTCGCCTTCCGTTAATTCAAATGGATATGATTTAAGTATTTCTTTATGATCTTTAATCCCAACACGATGTAGTAATTCAATCGCGCGATTCTTACGCCAAAACAGTCGTTGCCACCAATGTCCTTTAAATGTTCTTCGCGGAATCGCCTCAATTAATTGTTGACCAATTTTCATAGACGGATCTAAACAAGATTGTGGCTCTTGGAATACCATGGATATATTATCACTAATCACTTTTCGCCGTTGTTTCGGTGTCAACTTCAATAAATCAACATCATTAAAATAGAAACGATCAGCAGAAATCTTCCAATTATGATTAGTGACACCAAGTATCGCTTTAGCAATTAGACTTTTACCTGAACCTGATTCACCAACTAGACCTCGAATTTCACCTTCTGATAGTTTTAAATTGACGCGATCAATCGCCCGTAACAGGCCATCAGGAGTAATAAATTCAATAGTTAAATTACGAATGTCTAATAGTGCCATGATTAATGCCCTACTCGCTGACCATATAACCCAAAATTGAATAAATAAACCAAAATAATCGTAACAGAGACGGCAATTCCTGGAGCTAAAAAGGCTAATAAATTAACATCCATTATGTCTTTCATCTTAAACATCATCATGCCTAAATCAGGTCGAGAAAAATCATTCGCAAAGCCTAAAAACGTAATGGTTGTGATAGCTAAAATAACCGAACCAAATAATGACACTATCTCGGTCAAATAAACCGGTAGGATATTAGGTACAATATAATGATTTAAAATAGAAAATGAAGATAAACCATCAAGTCGATAAGCGGTGATGTAAGTTTTATTCCATTCTTTAATAACACGTTGATGGATATTATAAATAAATCTTGGCGCATAAGATAAACCAATGATCACTAAGATATTGGTAATATCATCTTCTAATAGCAAACTAATTACAATCACACCCAATAATGGTGGCACAACCATAAAGAATCTAAAGATAAATAAGATAAACGGTCGAATAAATGCGACAAAAAACATCAAATAGTTAATCACACCACCAATGATAATGACATAAAAAACCGCTTTTAATGTCATTGAGATAGTTGACCGATAGCCGATCAATAAATAATCGAAAATATCTTGTCCTTGAGCCGTTGTTCCTAATATATGATTGATATCACCAGTTGGCCACCAAGCAGGAGGTAAAGAAGCGACATATACTGGATTTAAATGAGCATGAAAAAACCATTTAGTTGATAATGCAATAAAAGCTATGCCCAAAATCCCATAAAAACTGACAATTAAGTACAAATTACTATGCAGTTTATGCAAGCATATTTTCATGTTCTTGGCTAACTGGTTCATCCTAGACATAATGTTCCTTATGACGTAATGGATAAATAGCAATAGCAGTTATCTCACCTAATAAAGTTAATAAGCTAATTACTGTTCCACAAGCAAGGATTGCTATCGAAATAATAAAATAATTATGATTACGATAAGCCAACATAACCCATTGGCCAAGACCAACACGGTTAAACAAGATTTCAATCACCATCGTTAAAAATAATAGAGTCGTTGTATTATATGTCAATTGTGGGATTGTCGATGGAATCGAATTTGGTAATAAATGTCGACGTAAAATCTTAAATGGTGAACGCTCGCGTATAATTGCCATTTTAATATAGTTTTGCCTTGAGGTATTTTTAACATTTTCACTGACTAATTGAATAGTCACAATACTTGGTTGAATCGCTAAAATGATTGTTGGCAAAAGTAAATAATGCAGTTGTTCCCAAAGTGCCGGTAATTTGTCTGCTCGCGATGAAAGAATAATATCTAATAAAGAACTCCCCGTTACTGATATTGATATATCGAAGTTCATTGACATTGGCAATGTTGATGAAAGATAAAACATCACTAATGTTGCTAACATAACAATCGGACAAGAATAAAAGATTAAACAACCTAATCGAATTGTGGTATTTAGCCAATTTATATTACTTAAACCAAGAAAAATCCCTAACGGAATACCAATAAATAACGCAACAAGTAACGCTAAAATACAAAGCTCAAATGTCGTTAATAACGTATCGAAAAAAGGAACGGTTTCACCAGACATTAATCTAAATTGACCTTGCAATAGTTGCTTAAAAAAAGCGCTATAGGCATCAATAAAAGTTAAATCACTAAAAATAGATTGAGGAACAAAATAAACCAGACAAAAGCTGATCTGGGCAAGTACGCAGATAATAAATAAAAACGTCACTATTTTTTTTAAAATATAGATAATCATTGTTTATCTTTATCGCTTTTATGAGTTAAGAATAACGGTGACATTTGTCACCGTTATTTATCTATACACTACTCAGGTATAACCGGTTTACTTGCAGCTGCATAAGCGTGATCTTGTGCACTTAAGCCACCCGCATTACCTTTACCTTCATAATGATAATCCAACTCTTCTCGAGTTTTTATCCCACTATTAGATTCTACATAATCTGGAGCAGGAGCCTTTGTCATCACTGATGAAGAATAACCAGCAGTCGTTTCTGTTGCCGGCATGGTGACAACTTCATCTGTCTGCGGTTTATTTTCTTGAACATCAAAATCAGCTTGAGAGCTCGTTGCTGCTTTTGGTTGTGGTTGTGGTTTTCGGTCACTAACAACCGCTTTTTCAGCACTATTAGTATTCACCTCATCTTTAATTACGATTGGTAATAAAAGTGAAGGAATGACTGGTACGACGTTATTTGGTTGTTCACTATTCACTTGACTATAATCAACCGCTACCCGACCTAATGCTAGCTCTAAAGACGCAGCAGCAAATGACAATGGCACTGGCGACTGTTTTAGTTCAGTATTTTTACCACGACGTTTGGTACGCGGTGTATTCATACGCAAATGTCGAGATGTACGTCGTTGACGTTTTGGTTGTGATTCGCCAACAGCTTTATTTTCACCTGTTTCTGGAACAATAATTGGTAACAATAAAGAAGGGATCACAATACGCTCTTTTTCGTTCTGAACTGGCGCATCACTATTTTTGACCCGAACACTCTTAGTTAAGTTTCGTGGTTGTCTGCGTGGCTTAGCTTCTTTTTGTTTTGGTTGTGCAGTCTCATTAACTACTTTATCTGCCTTAATATTATTCGCTGTATTGGTGTTGCCATTGTTATTTTGTTTGCTACGACGATTGTTACGTGTCGGCTCTTTAACTTCTTCAGTAGTTATATTATTTGCTGCAGCTGCCGCATTATTGTTACGATTATTACGTTGACGTCGATTATTTGAACGTTGATTGTCTCGTCGTCTATTTTGCTGAGGTTTAACTTCAGGTTTTGGAGCCTCTTTTTCAGTCACAAATAGTTGACGAATCTTTTTAAACAATCCACCGAATAAACCAGTTGATGTTTCAACTTTTTTCGGCTCAACTTTTGCTTTTGGCGCTTTGCTTGCTTCTACTTTAGGGCCAGATAATACTGCTTCTTCTACCACCAATTCAGTAACTTGATCTTCTTCCTCTTCTTCAAGCTCACGAATCAATTTAGGTAAATTGTAGCTTAATACATCGGTCTCCTCACCACGACGTTTACGAATGACTTTATAAAGAGGTGTTTCCATCTCTTCATCACCAGCAATAACAATTTTAACATCTGGATGCATTCTTTCGATATTGGTAATGGCTCGACGTTTTTCATTAAGCAAATAACTTGCAATTGGCACTGGCACAATCACGTCAATCTGCACGGTATTATCTTTCATCGCTTCTTCTTGAATTAAGCGAAGAATTGACAGTGATAATGAGTTATTATCACGAACCGTACCTGTCCCTTGACAACGCGGACAAATATGGTGAGTAGCTTCACGCAACGAAGGGCTTAAACGTTGACGAGACATCTCAAGTAGACCAAAACGAGAAATACGTGTGGTTTGAATTCTTGCTCGGTCAGTTTTCATCGCTTCTTTCAAGCGATTTTCAACTTCACGCTGATTACGGATTGGCGTCATATCGATAAAATCGATAACAATTAAACCACCTAAATCACGTAAGCGTAATTGGCGAGCAATCTCTTCCGCTGCTTCAAGGTTAGTATTAAATGCAGTCTCTTCAATATCGCTACCACGGATAGATTTCGCTGAGTTGATATCAATAGCAGTTAATGCTTCGGTTGCATCAATAACAATTGAGCCACCAGATGGCAATCGAACTTCACGTTGGAATGCTGATTCAATCTGCCCTTCAATTTGGAAATGGTTAAATAATGGTACATCACCCTCATAAAGTTTTAAGCGACTAACATACTCAACTCGGCCTAAATCAGCTAATCGCTTTTTAGCAATTTCAAGTACTTTTGGATTATCAATGAGAATATCACCAACATCATCACGCAAGTAATCACGGAATGCACGAGTAATAATATCGCTTTCTTTATGGATTAAACTTGGCGCTGGATGATTTTTAGATTCATTTTGAATCGCAGTCCAATAGTTGACTAAAGCATTCAAATCCTGTTGCAACTCTTCCTGGCTTTTACCAACCCCTGCTGTTCTCGCAATAACGCCCATACCTTTTGGTTTTTCTAGTGCATCAATAATACGCTTAAGGTCAGCACGCTCTTCACCTTCAATACGACGAGAAACGCCACCGGCTCTAGGGTCATTTGGCATTAAAACTAAATAGCTACCGGCTAAACTAATATAAGTCGTTAAAGCGGCACCTTTTTTACCACGAATTTCTTTTTCTATTTGAATAAGAACTTCTTGGCCTTCTTGTAAATGTTTAATACTACGACGACCAGAGATATTGGAAGGGAAATAGCTTTCAGCGATCTCTTTTAGAGGTAAAAAACCATCTCGTTCACCACCGTAAGAGACAAATGCAGCTTCTAAACTAGGATTGATTTTAGTGATTTTGCCTTTATAAATATTGGCTTTTTTTTGTTCGTGACCAAGGCTTTCGATATCTAAATCATACAAGCGTTGGCCATCAACAAGGGCAACACGCAGCTCTTCTTGCTGGGTTGCGTTGATTAGCATTCTTTTCATTATTCTACACTCTTCATTAATCTAAATTAACTGTAGGTAGAATTTTATTATTAACAATAAACGCTTATTTTTAACAATGATAAACAATAGTACTTACTTAAATATTTTTTATACCGTATTCATTATTTTATTTGTGTTATTTTTGTTATTATTTTATGTGAAATCAGTATAACTTATCCAACATCAATACACTTTTTAGAGGTAATATTACATTCAAAACACCTATGCACTTTTTGAACACCACTAAACATACAATTATTGATATTATTTCAATGATGAGTTTGCAAATTCTATTTTTCTACAATTTAACAAACCACTAAATCTTTATATGATTGTTTAAAATAAACATATTAATTAATTATAATAATTCTACTTACGCTATTTTATTTTGACAAACTGTAATGTCTAACGCCATTGCTGCATTACATGGATAAAATATCCGTGTCTATTATTCACGTTTCAGCAACGGATAGCAAGTAAATTAAACTGGCTATTTTATAAACAATTTAATACTGGTTTTGTACTGCCCTAAAATTAAACTGAAAACACAATAAAAAAAGCTTTATCCATTAATTTCTCATCATTTAATTGGGAATAACTTTGGCAAATTTTTTATATCAATTTATAACACATTTCATGAATTTAAAAACTTAACTTTAACAATTGTGTATATGCCAATTTAGTCCGTATAATATTAAACAACTATCGATTATAAAATGAACTATGAGATAATATTTAGTTATGGAATCGCCAGAAAAAGTAGCATTGCTTGATTATACCCAGCGTTGGATCGCTCAATTTGAACATGCTCCACAAAGTGAAGAATTACATGGTTTACCCTCGCCTTGCATTATCAAAACTGAAAATCTAGTCGTTTATTGGCAACCTTTTTTACTTAATCCTCCAAGAGATTTAACCATAGCAGAACAAGTTATTAACATCAAAATCCACCCAAGTGCACATACATTTTACGGTACACAATATGCTGCAAATCTGACAGCAAAATTTGCTGACGTTAATTTAATTTTATTGCAAGCATGGAATGACGATGACTTTTCAAATTTAGAAAAAAATTTAATTGCTCACCTATCGCAACAAAAAAAATTAAAGCGAACGCCGACCATTTTTATCGCCTCAACCAATGAAGATACTGAAATCGTCGCATTAAATAATTTGACTGGTGAAGTAGTTAAAGAAGATTTAATAACTGGACAATTGACAACATTATCATCTGATTTAGCGTCATTTCTTGAAAAACTTATCGTTATAGCATAATAATTAGCTTTCGATAATCACTAAGCTGTGGTACAAATGAGGTTCAAGTGCATTGTGGTTTACAAATTGTAACTTGCCAAACAATATGTATATAATGCAATAAGTGTCACTAAAAGAAATAGGTAACTTATGTTTGAATATTTATTAGCAGCACCAGCAGATCCTATTTTAGGCTTAGCGGATCTCTACAACAAGGATGAACGTACCAACAAAATTAATTTAAGTGTTGGTGTTTATAAAGATGAAACCACCAAAACACCTATTTTAGAAAGTGTAAAAAAAGCTGAGCATCTATTGCTAGATGATGAAACCACAAAAAGCTATTTACCCATTGATGGTGTTAATTCATTTAATATTGCCACTCAAGTTTTACTGTTCGGTAGTGAAAATCAACGAGCGAGAACTGCGCAAGCCCCTGGCGGAACCGGTGCATTACGCATTATGGCAGATTTTTTATCTCGCCGTACGAAAATAAAACGAGTTTGGATAAGCAATCCATCGTGGCCTAATCATCGTAGCGTATTTCAAACTGCAGGATTAGAAGTTCGAGAATACCGTTATTATGATGCTCAAACTCGAAGCCTAGATTTTGATGGTTTAATGAGTGATTTGAATCAAGTTATTGCCGGTGAAGCAGTGCTATTTCATGGTTGCTGCCATAACCCTACCGGTATCGATCCGACTCCAGAACAATGGCAAACAATTTCAGAGTTAGCCTTAAAAAATGGTTGGTTACCACTATTTGACCTCGCTTATCAAGGGTTTGGTCAAGGTATAGAAGAAGACGTATATGGACTTAGACTGTTTGCGAATAATCAACCTGAACTACTGATTGCTAGCTCTTACTCAAAAAATTTCGGTCTATATAATGAGCGTGTTGGTGCATTCACTTTAATTGCAGCTGATAGCGAAATTGCCGATCGAGCATTTAGTCAGGTCAAAACTATTATCAGAGCCAACTACTCTAATCCTCCAGCCCATGGTGCTAAGATTGTCTCTTATATATTAAACAATGCTGAATTAAAAGAAGAGTGGATTGATGAATTAACGGGCATGCGTCAACGTATTCATCGTATGCGCCAACTATTTGTGAAAACGCTACAAGACAAAGGCGCTAACCAAGATTTTAGTTTTATTGCCAAACAAAATGGTATGTTTTCATTTAGTGGTTTAACTGAAGAACAAGTACTTAAATTGCGTAATGATTATAGTATTTATATTGTTAATTCAGGACGAATCAATGTTGCCGGAATGACTATCGATAATATGTCTAGACTTTGTGAATCAATTGTCGAAGTTTTATAGTATAAACTAAAATAACGTATATTCTTCATAATTGGATGTGTTTAAGGTTAAATTGAACCAAATTCACATCCAGTTTTAGTGAAAATATTATAAAAAAATAATAAATAGATAGTTATAAAACTCAAAAAAACTGCTCCTCAATTTTTTCAAAAATTTAATTGAAACATTATTCTATATTCTATTTCCTTTATTAGTTACTAACTTGTTTATATGCTAAAATATCACCATGTTTTAACATCACCTCAATTGAATCTAATTATGCCAATTTGTTATATTGCCTTAGGCAGTAATCTTAACGATCCATTAGAGCAAGCTAATCAAGCTATTGCGGCCTTAAAACAATTACCTGAAACAGTTGTTTCTGATATTTCGCCATTTTATCGTAGCAAACCATTGGGACCACAAGATCAAAATGATTATCTCAATGCAGTCATCAAATTAACCACGTCTCTGACACCAATAGCACTATTAGATCATTTACAAACCATTGAAAAGTCACAGGGTAGAGTCCGTAAAGAAAATCGCTGGGGGGCAAGAACATTAGATTTAGATATATTGTTATATGATGACTTAGTTATAGATACAGAAAGGCTTACCATACCACACTATCATATGAAAAAGAGAGAATTTGTGCTTTATCCTTTATTTGATATTTCACCAGACCTAATATTACCTGATAACGATAACCTATTTAATTTATTAACAAAATGTCCCATTAATGGATTAAAAAAATGGCATGAATAATTAATCTTATTAATAACATATAGTTGTAAATTTTTATGGTTTAAATGCAAAAAAAATAATAAAAAAAATTTGCCAAAGGCTAAATTATTGCTATAGTTTACCGCTCGCAAATAATCTGTACTTAAGGGGATTGCTGTGAAAAAGGAACAAAAAGTAAATACATCTTCTCTTAGCTTGCTTGCTATTGCAGGGCTTGAGCCTTATAAAGAGGCGAAAGATGAGGAGTACATGAATCCTAAGCAATTAAAACATTTCAAACTTATCTTAGAAGCATGGCTGTCACAGTTACAAGGTGAAATGGGTAAAACAGTTTCTCACATGCAAGATGAGGCTGCAAATTTCCCAGATCCGGCTGACCGTGCTACTCAAGAAGAAGAATTTAGCTTAGAATTAAGAGCGCGTGACAGAGAACGTAAATTAATTAAAAAAATTGAAAAGACATTAAAGAAAATTGAAATCGATGATTTTGGTTTTTGTGAATCATGCGGTGTTGAAATTGGTATTCGTCGTTTAGAAGCAAGACCGACAGCTGATCTATGTATCGATTGCAAAACATTAGCTGAACTTCGTGAAAAACAAATGGGTATGTAATTTCCATTTAAACTATTATTTTACTCAATACGCCCATGCAATATATTGGTCGTTTTGCACCCTCACCATCTGGACCATTGCATTTTGGTTCGTTGGTGACGGCTCTCGGTAGTTACCTACAAGCCAAAGCCAATTTTGGTAAATGGCTTGTTCGCATTGAAGATATTGACCCTCCACGAGAAGTCAAAGGCGCCTCATCCTTAATATTAAAAACATTAGAAGCTTTCGAACTGCATTGGGACGACCAAGTTTTATATCAATCAAATTGTAGTGAGCGTTATCGAGCCGTATTACAAACGCTTATTACTCAGCAAAAAGCTTATTATTGTGATTGTACCAGACAAAGGATCCATAATCTTAGCAATGGGATATATGATGGCTTTTGTCGTGATCGACAGTTAGCATCAACTAACCAACAACAATGTGCTATTCGATTAAAGCAAAGTCAGCCAGTTTTTTGTTTTGATGATAAAATTCGTAGTCAACAAACTGTTGATCCAGCCAATGCTCAAGAAGATTTTATTATTCATCGCAAAGATGGGCTATTTGCTTATAATTTAGTTGTAGTATTAGATGATAATTATCAAGGAATAACTGAAATTGTTCGAGGAGCAGATCTACTACCCGTTACAGCTAAACAAATTTCGCTTTATCGATTATTTAATTTTACTATTCCTAATTACTGCCATTTACCATTGGCTTTAGATAATCATGGTAATAAGCTGTCAAAACAAAACCATGCTAGCCCTATTGATAGTAAAAATACGAATTTATTAACTGCACAAGCATTACAGTTTTTAGGTCAGCAATTACCGGAAAGCTGGCAAGATGCCTCACAAAAACAGTTATTAGATTGGGCAATAACTCACTGGAAAATTAACCAAATACCGAAACAAAACCAAGTGTTAACCACCGATATAAGATAAATTAGGTGTGATGCCTAGATTATGCTCATGTAATAAATGTTTTTCTGGTTTTATTAATAGTGAAGCTAACACGCGTGCTTTAAGTTGTGCTTTCTGTTCTGGACTGTTTAGCAAATCCCGTAAATCAACAGCTGCATCACCAAAAAGGCAATAATGTAATTTACCAAGCGATGAAACCCGTAATCGGTTGCAACTTTTACAAAAATCCTGCGAATAAGGCATAATTAGACCAATTTTACCCTGATAATCACTATGAGCATAAACTTTCGCTGGGCCAGATAATGCCTCTTTTGCTTGTAATTGCCAACCTTGTTCAATAAGTTGAGACTCCATCGCTTGACCAGCTAAATGATAATGATTAAATAATTGGCGACTTTCGGTTGTTTCCATCAGTTCAATAAAACGTAATTCTACTGGTCGGTGTTTAATCCAAGCTAAATAATCACTCAGATGATCATTCATATTTTTCATTAGAACGGTATTAATTTTGACTTTCTCAATACCAACATCTAATGATTTTTCAACTCCTTGCATTAACTCTTGGAGTTTGTCTTGGCCTGTTATTCGTTTAAAAATATAAGGAGAAAAACTATCAATACTAATATTAATAGCATTAAGTCCAGCTTGTTGCCAATAATGGACATTTTTTAATAATCGTGATCCATTGGTCGTAATTGCCAATTGTTTAATACTTGGATAAGCCGAAATAATTGACAAAATATCCATAAAATCTCGACGCAAAGTCGGTTCACCACCAGTTAAGCGAATTTTATGCACACCAAGTTCGGTAAATGTTGATATGACATTATCAATTTCATTTAACGATAAAAATTTATGATCTTTATTAGGTCGATACCCATTAGGTAAACAATACTGACATTGAAAGTTACATAGTTCAGTAATTGATAAACGCAAATATTGAAAGCGACGCTGATAATTATCCACTAATTGCATATATATAATAAACACCTTATCCAAATCGGGAAGCATAGCCATTTCTGTGCTATACCGCGGCTAAATTACCATATGAATAATATTATCACTTAGGCAAATCAGCTTCAGAGTTTAGTTTAGTCTAGCATAGCGTTTATTTTTTGACTATGAACAATTATTTAATATCAATCTAATAAAAAACAATTTATTTTTATCTAACATTCAACATAGTTATTACTATACTCAGTAGCGATAATGCTAAGCCAATCAGGTAATGTCCTTGTTTAGCTGGCTCTAGCCGTAAAAAAAATCTGTTTTCATTGATGACACACTTATTTAATAACTAAAATTGCGATAATTTTTTACTACAATGATATTTAAATCATTGGTTAATGTAATATTGAAAAATTCAATTTAAAAAAATAGTTACATATTTTCATGTTAAATTAATTTAATTGATAAATTAGGTTATTATCAGCTTTACTTATTTTTTATTCTGTTTGAATATATAATGATTTTTTGTCGATAAAACCGTCAAATGGAGGTTGTAATGATTACCCATATTAGTCCATTAGGATCAATGGATTTACTTGCCCAAGCAGAAGTCGATATTCTGAAAAAGTCAGCAAATAGTGAACTATACCAATTATTTAGAAATTGTTCACTAGCCACACTAAATGCAGGTAGCAAAACTGATAATACTCAAGAATTATTGGATAGATTTAAATCTTTCGAAATTAACGTTATCAGCAAAGAACGAGGGGTCAAATTAGAGCTTATTGATGCTCCTGAAACCGCATTTGTCGACAAAAAAATTATTCGCTCCATTCAAGCCAATCTATTTGCGGTATTGCGTGATATTCTGTTTTTAAATAGCCAAATTAGTGCAATTAAACATTTGGTGCCTAATGATAAACTGGAAAAAGAACACTCCTATTACATCACCAATCTTGTTTTCTCAATTTTACGTAATGCCAATGCCTTACATGTGGGTGAAGAACCTAATTTAATTGTCTGTTGGGGTGGGCATTCCATTAACGAAAGTGAATATTATTATGCTCGTCAGGTTGGTATGCAGTTAGGGCTACGCGAACTCAATATCTGCACTGGCTGTGGACCGGGTATTATGGAAGCACCAATGAAAGGGGCTGCAGTTGGTCACGCTCAACAAAGGATCAAAGATAGTCGCTTTATTGGTATGACCGAACCATCCATTATTGCCGCAGAGCCACCAAATGCACTGGTTAATGAACTTATTATTATGCCGGATATTGAAAAAAGACTTGAAGCCTTTGTGCGTATGGCGCACGGTATTGTTATCTTTCCTGGAGGCCCTGGTACCGCAGAAGAATTGCTTTATATTTTGGGGATAATGCTCAATCCTGCTAATAAAAATCAAACTTTACCAATTATTTTAACTGGTCCCAAAGAGTGTGAAGATTATTTTGCTGCAATTGACCAATTTATCCGCAACACCTTAGGAGAAGAAGCAACTAAACTGTATGAAATTATCATTGATTCGCCAGAACAAGTCGCTCGCATCATGAAACATGGCGTCAAACAGGTTAAATCATCACGTTTAGCAACTGGAGATGCTTACGGATTTAACTGGTTACTTAAAATTGATGAATCATTACAGCATCCATTTGAACCAACTCATGAAAATATGGCATCACTTAATCTACATAAAAATCAACCTGTTGAAATGTTAGCAGCTGACTTACGTCGAGCTTTCTCAGGTATTGTAGCCGGTAATGTTAAAGAATTCGGTATGAAGCAAATTGCCGAACATGGACGCTATAAATTACAAGGCGATCCAGAAATTATGAAACAATTAGATAATTTACTGCTTAGCTATGTGAAACAAGACCGTATGAAGCTACCTGGAGGTAGTGCTTACCAACCTTGTTATGAAATTTGTTATTAACGCTAAAATTAAATAACTTCTTTTCCGCCGATAGTTAAATTCTAAGACGAAATTGCAGAATTAAATCGGCGGAATATTTTCAGCAAGAAAAACGCTACAAATCACTTAAAATATCTAGTGCTTCAGATACTTTCTTAACCGCAAAGATCTGCATATTTTCTGGTTTCTTTTTCGGCATATTGGCAATAGGTACTATCGCTTTTTTAAAGCCATGTTTAGCCGCTTCTGAAATACGCTCTTGACCACTTGGTACCGGTCTGATTTCACCACCTAATCCTATTTCACCAAAAATTACCACATCTTGTGGTAAAGGACGATTACGGAAACTCGATACCAATGCGGCAATTAATGCTAGATCTGCGCTCGTTTCAGTCACTTTTACCCCACCGACAACATTAACAAAAATATCCTGATCGGCCATTTGTAAACCACCATGACGATGTAAAACAGCCAATAACAGTGCTAATCGGTTCTGATCAAGTCCGACAGTTACTCGTCTTGGATTACCATAAACAGAGTGATCAACTAACGCTTGGATCTCAACTAATAATGGCCGAGTGCCTTCCCACAGCACCATTACTGAACTACCAGATAACATCTCATCACCACGACTTAAAAAGATTGCTGATGGATTGCTAACCTCTTTCAAGCCTTGTTCGGTCATGGCAAACACACCAAGCTCATTTACGGCACCAAAACGATTTTTATGGCTACGCAAAGTACGGAATCGAGAATCCGCATCACCATCAAGTAAAATCGAGCAGTCAATACAGTGTTCAAGCACTTTAGGTCCTGCCAGCGAACCATCTTTAGTCACATGGCCAACCATGATAATGGCAATTCCTTTGGTTTTCGCAAAGCGAGTTAAATAAGCTGCTGTTTCTCGAACTTGTGCCACACTGCCTGGCGAAGATTGGATATCAGCAAGATGCATCACTTGAATTGAATCGATAACCATTAATTTTGGTTGAGATTGTTCGGCCAGTAAACAGATCTGCTCGATACTGGTTTCAGACAACATATTAATATTATCAGTAGGTAAACCTAAACGATGGGCACGCATTGCTACTTGTTGCAATGACTCTTCACCAGTAACATAGAGTGTATTCATTTGTGCAGACAGTTTACTCATTGTTTGCAATAACAAAGTACTTTTACCGGCACCAGGATTACCACCAATTAAGATAGCACTACCTGGTACCACGCCACCGCCAAGTACGCGGTCAAATTCTGAAAATCCAGTTGAAAATCGAGGTAAGGCCTCTAAACTAATCTCAGATAGTTTTTGGATCTTAGTTTGCCCTGCACCACCAGCATAACCGGTTAATCGATCATTGCGTGATGAGGTACTGGCTAACCTCACTTCAGTAATAGTATTCCAAGCATGGCAAGCACTACATTGACCTTGCCAACGAGGATAATCGGCGCCACAATCATTACATACATAAGCGCGCTTTACTGTTTTGGCCAAATTTTTCTCCTAACCTTCACTTAATAAACTGGTAGATAGAATGCACCATAAACCAGTTAAATCAGCATAATTGATACTAATTCTTGCTTTTTCAACCACTTTCGGCTTGCCGTGATAAGCAACTCCAAGTCCGGCAATTCGAATCATCATTAAATCATTAGCGCCATCGCCAATTGCAACCGTTTGTTCAATCGGAATATCTAAAGAAGCAGCCAATTGTTGTAACATTCGAGCTTTATATTTAGCATCAACAATTTGCCCTATCACTTTACCAGTTAACTGGCCTTTTTTTATTTCTAACTCATTAGCATGAGCAGCAACCAGTTTCAACTTCTGTTTTAAATGGTCAGCAAAATAGGTAAATCCTCCAGAAACAATAGCAACGTGCCAATTTTTTTTATGTAGCTCTTTAACTAAACAAGTCAATCCCGGCGTTAGCGGTAGTGTTTTTTTTACTTGCTCTAAAATATCTTGTGGAGCACCAGTTAACGTCGCCACGCGTTTGCGTAAGCTGGAGGCAAAATCAAGTTCACCTCGCATAGCAAGTTCAGTAACTGCAGCAACTTGTTCACCCACACCTTGTAGCTTTGCCAACTCATCAATACATTCAATACCAATAGCTGTTGAATCCATATCCATAACCAATAGGCCAGGAGAATGTAAGGTTGGTAAATTATCGATTGGTGCAACATCAATCCCTAAGCTTAACGAAATCGATTTGGCTTTTTTCGGTATTACCCCTGCAATACGTACAATTTGATAGGTTTTAATTTTCCATGAAGAAACCACAACCATCGGCATTGCTAGCTGTCTTTGAAATTTTGACAGCAAGGTTTTATTTAACTTTTTACCATAAATAATCCAACCGGTTTTTCCGGCATTGTAATCTAATGGGACTACTTCACAACCATTTAAAGATAAAGGTAAACCTTGCCAATATTGTATATTTTCAGGGAGATCACTATAGGTTAATGTGTAAGCCATATTTCGAGAGTCTTAAAAGTGCAAAACAGATTCGGAATTTACCATATCTGCCAAAGATTGTCCAAGTAACGATGATAAGATGTTATTGATTAAATTTTATGGATTAAAAACCCCCTTTCCTCAAAATTTTTTGAGGAAAAATTTAATTCATCATTAATCATTGCAAATCAACTAACAATTAAAAAGGCAAAAATGAAAACTAAATACCTTCCCCCCATAAACATAGCTGTTCAAGGGCAGGACCAATTTTTTCACCCATTGAGGTTAATTTATATAACACTTTAAGTGGTGGTTTTTGACCATACACACTGCGAGTAATAAGTCCATCTTGTTCCAATTTTTTAAGTTGAATGCTTAATGTCATATCGGTAACTTCTGGAACCAATACCTTTAACTCACTAAATCGCTTTTCTCCAGACAGCAAATAATAGAGGATTACACCTTTCCATTTTCCACCAATTAAATCCATTGCTAAACTTATTGGGCAATAATAAGTTTTATTGTTATAGCGTTTTGACGGCCGTTCTTCACCACCTTGCATACATATTCCTAACTATACTATCAAGTTTGATAGATATTGCTTAAAAAATATTTGTCAATAAACTAAATAGAGTAACTCAATTTTTTATAGTATAAAAACAAAGGAAATTTTATGCCATTAATTATTTTAGCTCATCCTAATATTGAACAATCAACAGCCAATAAAACTATTGTTGAAACCTTACAAAATGAAGTTAAAGATCTTGAAGTTCGAAATATTCATCAGCTTTATCCAAACTATCAAATTAATGTGCAAGAAGAACAAACCGCATTACTGAGACACGAGCTAATCATTTTACAATACCCGATGTATTGGTTTAACATGCCAGCAATCCTAAAATTATGGTTTGATGAAGTATTTACTTATCAATTTGCCTATGGTTCAAAAGGCGATAAATTAAAAGATAAAAAATTACTAACCAGTTTAACTATCGGACAAGTTGAGAAAAATTATAGTGATTATGACCCTAATATAATCGATCATCTACATCAACCAGTAAAACTATCCGCACTTTATAGCCAAATGCAATACCTAACACCAGTTGTTTTATATGGGGTATCACCAGTAACCGCTGAGCCAAATGAAATAAAGGCCAAAGCAATACAACATAGTGAAAAATTAGTTGCAATGATTGAAAAATATAAGCAATAGAATAATGGTGATGATTTATATTTGCACAATAAATCATCAAACATCATTGCTAATAACTATTCTTTCTTTAATACAGCATAGAAAAAACCATCACCAGCCAATTCAGTCGGTAAAAACTGCCTAAGTTCTCCCTGCTGTTTGGCGTTGGGGGTTTGTTGTAAAAAACGGGCGATTTGTAACTTATTCTCCTCTGGCAATACGGAGCAAGTGGCATAAACTAAAGTGCCACCAGCTTTTAAATAAGGCCAGATACGTGTCAAAATAGCATATTGTAGTTCGGTGAGCTGAGCGATATCGCTATCACGTCGTAACCATTTTATATCAGGATGACGACGAATAACCCCAGTAGCCGAACAAGGTGCATCAAGCAAGATGCGATCAAACTGACACCCATCACACCACTTCTCAGGAGTTAAACCGTCACCGACTTTGACTTGTGCATGTTGTTTTAGGCGTGTTAAATTTTCATCAATTCGTTTAACGCGGTTGGCATCAACATCTACAGCTAATACATTAGCTGTTGGCGCAAGTTCTAAGATATGGGTGGTTTTACCGCCAGGAGCGGCACACATATCTAAAATTTGCTCACCATTTTTAGGTGCTAATAGATAAGCCGCGTATTGTGCCGATAAATCTTGTACTGTTACTGCTCCTTCAGCAAAAAACGGTAATTTAGTCACATTTACCGCCGTAGTTAAACGAATAGCACAGGGAATATCAGCAAAAGACTCGGAAGTAATCTGTTTTTTTTCAAGTAATTGTTGGTATTCACTAACCGAATAATGGTTAAGATTAACTCGTAACCACATAGGTGGTTTCTGATTATTCGCATTAACAATTGCTTGCCACTGCTCTGGATAAGCTGATTTTAAACGATTTAATAACCAACCAGGATGTAAGGTCTGACTAATTTGTTGTTTACTATCTTGCTGAAATTTTTGTTTTAATGATGCCTGTTGGCGTAAAAATTCACGTAAAACACCATTAATCACACCTTTTAATTGCGGTTTTTTTAAATCATTAACCGCACCAACTGTTTCGCCTACAGCGGCATGTTCAGGAATTCGGGTATAAAGAATTTGGTACAATCCAGTTAGCAATAAGTAATGTAAAATTCTATTTTTCCCAGTTAAGACCTTGCTCATTAAGTTATGAATATAGAAATCCAGTTCTGGTAGCACTCGCATTACACCAAAACAGATCTCTTGCACTAATGCTTTGTCTTTATCAGCAACTTGATTATTCAAAGATGCTAAAGCCGTACTAAGTGATTGTCCTTCTTCCAGTACCGCAAAAATAGCTTTTGCACAAAGCGCACGAATATTTTGGTATGACTTTTTATTCATAACTAATAATAGCCTTAATTCTTTTAATTGTTTAAAGAATCAATGATCCCACCCATCCAGCAATAAATAACGGAATATTGAAATGGGTAAAGGTTGGAATAACACTGTCTCTAATATGGTCATGCTGTCCATCACTATTTAAACCAGCAGATGTGGCTAAAATAGTATCTGAAGGTGGTGAACCGGCATCACCGATAGCTCCTGATGCACCAATTAAACAAACTGTTGCAATTGGTGAAAATCCTAATTGAACGCATAACGGAACATAAATTGCCGCAATAATTGGAACAGTAGAAAATGACGAGCCAATTCCCAACGTAATGACCAAACCAACTAACATCATCATGAAAGAGGCCACGACTTTGTTACCAGCAAATAACGCTGCACTATTAATGACTAAAGGTTCTATTTCATGCGTCTGTTTTAATACTTCGGCAAACCCTTGCGCAGATATCATCACAAAACCAATCATTGCCATCATTTTGATACCATCGGTGAAGATTCCATCTGCTTCGCCCCATTTGATTGAACCTGAAACAATAAAGCAAATAAAACCAATTAACGCACCTAATATCATCGATCCAGTACAAAGTTGCACGGTGAAAGAAAGAACAATCGCTAATAATGAGATAATAAGTGAACGAGCACTTACATTACTAAACTGTTCGGCATGACTCTCTTCACGGATAAGTTCATACTGTCTCGGTTTACGATAACTGACAAAAATAGCCCATAGTAAACCAACAAACATACCGAAAGCAGGAATAGCCATAGCATGCATGACATTAACATGACTAACATCCATTCCTGACGAAATAATATTTTTTAACAAAATTTGATTTAGAAAGATATTACCGAATCCGACCGGTAAAAACATATATGGCGTAATCAAACCAAATGTCATAATACACGCAATCATTCGTCTATCTAGTTGTAATCTCGACATCACATATAAAAGTGGTGGAATTAAAAGCGGAATAAAGGCGATATGAATTGGAATAATATTCTGTGAGGAAATACTAACTAACCCGATAATAATAACTAATAACCATTTAATTCGTGTTTTGGCATCATTAGTAGTTAATTGTTTAATGGCTTTATCAGCTAATAATTCTGGTAAGCCTGATTTAGAAATAGCCACGGCAAACGCACCTAACATAGCATAAGATAAGGCAATATTAGCCCCGTTACTAATACCTGCATTAAAAGCGTCTATGGTTTCTTTTAGGGTTAGATGACTGCATAAACCACCTGCAAATGCACCAATAATTAAGCTAATTACCACATGAACTCGGCAAAGCGAAAGCACTAACATTAAAATAACAGCAACAACAACTGCATTTACTGAGGAAAACAGCTCAAGAATAGTATTCATAAATAGATTCTTCGTAGCGAGATAAAGGTGGTTATTCTAGGCGATAGCTATTTAAAGTGCAATTGTTAGTATACGCTTACTCGCATAAAGCCTTTTTTAATCACCAATTAACTGACCATGTTAAAATGTGAATCAATAAAACAAATAATATTGTTATATCTTTAGGTTGTAGCACACTTGATCTCGTGTCATTATAAAAGCAATAACAAAACTGAAATTACAATTAAATAATTATCCTATTGAATTAAAAAAGCTAAGGTCTAAATTGCCAGCTTTTTGGCTAAACAAAATCAATAAACACAAACATCATGGTATATGATCAGTTTTGGACAAAATTTAGATTAGTTACGGAGAATTTCAAATGAGAAGTAATATTGATGGTCATTTTCTATTGATTGGTTTAATGGCTTATCCGATTCGTCATAGTTTGTCACCGCAAATGCAAAATACCATTTACTCTAAATTAAATATTCCATTTATTTATTTAGCATTTGAAGTTGATCAACCAAAGCTACCCGATGCAATAAAAGGTTTACGAGCGCTTGGGTTACGAGGTAGTGCTATTTCAATGCCCAATAAACAACTTGTTTGCCAATACCTTGATAAATTAACACCTGCGGTAGAAATGAGTGGTGCCTGTAATACCATTTCAAATGATAATGGCGTATTGACTGGTTATAACACTGACGGCATAGGCTATATGCGTATGCTAGCAGAAGCTGGTATTAATATGCTAGATAAAAAAATAACCATTCTCGGTGCCGGAGGTGCGGCAACCGCAATTGCCGTACAAGCAGCTCTTGATGGTGTAAAAGAAATTGCTATTTTTAATCAGAAAGATGAGTGCTATACAAAGATAGAATCGGTAATAAAAAAATTAAATGAACAGACAAAATGTAAAGTACATATTACCGATCTAGCTGATGAGAATGAGCTAAGAAAACAAATTGCTGATAGTGATGTACTTTGTAATGCCACTGGTGTAGGAATGAAACCATTAGAAGGACAAAGTTTAATTACCGATCCAACAATCTTGCGATCAGATCTCGTTGTTACAGATTGTATTTATAGCCCACGCAAAACTAAGCTATTAGAAATGGCCGAACAACAAGGATGTAAAACACTTAATGGCATCGGTATGATGCTATGGCAAGGAGCGGCACAAATAAAAATTTGGACAGGCGAAGATGCACCAATTGATTATGTCAAAGAACAAATGGGATTTAATGATTAATTTTGTGGTGAACAGGAAATAAAATGAATATAGTAACAGTTAAACAGCTTGAGATAGGTAAAGGTACTCCAAAAATAATTGTGCCAATTATTGGTAAAACCGAAGATGAACTCATTGATGAAGTAAAGTTTTTACAATCTATTGATTTTGACGTTTTAGAATGGCGAGTTGACCACTTTACGCAAGTTGATAATATTGATGCAGTCAAATCCATAGCACAAAAAATAGCGACCTTATTGCCCAATAAACCAATTTTATTTACTTTCCGTACCGCAAATGAAGGTGGCGTAAAACCATGGCCATTAGATGCTTATATGCAACTAAATAAAGCAATGGCAAGCAGTGGCTTAGTTGATTTAATTGATGTTGAAGTCTTTATTGGCGATGACAATGTAAAAGAAATTATCGATATTGCGCATAAAAATAATGTATTCGTGGTTGCCTCAAACCATGACTTTGAAAAAACACCATCACAAAGTGATATTGTCTATCGATTAAGAAAAATGCAAGACTTGGGTGCAGATATTCCTAAAATTGCCGTGATGCCACAAAATACTAATGATGTATTAACATTACTTGCCGCAACCAGCGAAATGAATGAAAAATTTGCTACACAACCAATTATTACCATGTCAATGGCCGGTCTTGGTGCAATCAGCCGCATTGCAGGGACAACCTTTGGTTCAGCCATGACATTTGGTGCTGCCAAAAACGCCTCAGCTCCAGGTCAACTCGATGTTAAACAATTACGTTACATTTTAGATGTAATGTATCAAAGCAAAGCTTGATAATAAACTGATGCCATCACGATTTAAACTGGATTGTGATGGCTAGTTTTCGCTCATTAATACAACCATTGTGATAACTTAATTTCAATAAACTATATAGTGTTGCTATTAATATGTCTTTATAATGGGTAGGCATAGGCATCTATAAATTAAAACAATCTAGCTGAAAGATTATGCAAATTAACTAACAGTTAGACAATAACACATATATACTTGGATTAATGTTTATTGTTAAAAAGTAAAATAACAATATAAATTTGCAATTTATGCATCGACAAGTCAGTCGATAAACGAATGGCTAACAATGATTTAATTATATAATTAGCCACAAAATATGAGGTTTATTTTTATGTTTTCTTGGTGGACAAAAGTTTATTTTTCACTAATTCAGATCCCTGTTAAGCTTTTTGTTAAAAGTAAACCAATTCCTACCGATCCTATTACTGAATTGGATCTCGATATCCATCGACCAATTTTGTATGTGCTACCTTATAATTCGCAAATTGACTTAATGGTAGTGAGATCACTTTGTCTTAAATATGATTTGCCAGATCCTTTACTAGGCATTGATATTAATGGTAATACTATTCCTGCTTATATTTATATTGATAAAGGGCCGGGTATTTTTGCCTCTAAAAAACAAAAAAATAAATCAATTGAAATTTTAAGGGAATATATCTCAGCGCATCAACAAAATGATGAACTAGATGTGCAAATGTTGCCAGTTTCCGTTATGTTCGGGCGAAAACCAGATAAAGAAGGTAAAAAAATGCCTTCACTACAAGTTTTGGGCGCAACGTATAAACTTTATAAAATCTTAATTTCTGGCCGCGACTGTTATACTCGATTCTCTCGAACGGTATCATTTAAAAATATTAAGGTTGACGATAATCAAGATATCTCTGTTTTAGCCCACAAACTTGCTCGAGTCGCACGCATACACTTTGCTAAACAAAGGGCTGCCTCTGTTGGCCCGAAGTTACCTATTCGTCAGGAGATGCTTAACAAATTACTAACTAATCCTGCCCTTGCCGAAGCTATACAAGAAGAAGCTAAAAGCAAAAAAATAGATCAGGATAAAGCCAAAAAGAATGCCCTATCATTATTAAACGAAATTGCAGCTAATTTTTCTTACCGCATGCTTAGAGTGACCGATTTTGTTCTGACTTGGGCATGGAATAGACTTTATCAAGGTCTAAAAGTTACTAATGCTGACCCAGTTCGAGAATTAGCTGAAAATGGCCATGAAATTGTCTATGCGCCATGTCATCGCAGTCATATGGATTACTTATTACTATCCTATGTACTTTATCGACAAGGACTGGTGCCACCACATATTGCCGCAGGTATTAATTTAAACTTCTGGCCAGCAGGCCCTATTTTTAGGCGCTTAGGGGCATTTTTTATTCGCCGTTCATTTAAAGGTAATAAACTTTATACCGCTGTATTTCGGGAGTATTTAGCTGAGTTATTTATCCGAGGTTATGCGGTCGAGTATTTCATTGAGGGTGGTCGATCACGCACAGGTAGGTTACTTGATCCTAAAACAGGAATGTTAATGATGACAGTCCAGACTTTATTGCGTGGTGATCCTCGGCCAATCACAATCGTTCCTGTTTATATTGGTTATGAACATGTTTTAGAAGTTGCCACTTATGCCAATGAACTTCGTGGCGCAAAAAAAGAAAAAGAGAGCTTGTGGCGTACAATTAAAGCATTTTTAAAATTGAAAAAATTAGGCTTTGGTTATGTTAACTTTGGTGATCCTATCCCTTTAAACCAATTTTTAAATCAACAAATTCCCGATTGGCGAGATGCGATTGATCCAACAGGAACACAACGTCCTAGCTGGTTAACACCCACAACTAATCTGCTGGCTACACAAATAATGGAACACATTAATTCATCTGCAGCAATCAATGCGATGAATTTATGTTGTTCAATATTGTTAGCAGCAGATCAATGTACATTAACCAAAGTAAAATTATTAGAAAATATTGATTATCTCTTAAAATTATTAAAAAACATTCCTTATTCCAACTTAATTACCATTCCTGATCAAACTGCTGAACAGATGTTCGAACATGCTAAAGATATGGGCAAATTTGTCATTACCACTGATGAAGTTGGTGAAATGGTAGGTTTAACAGCCGATCAAGCAGTATTGATGACCTATTATCGTAATAACATTCAGCATTTACTGATCATTCCAGCAATTGTCGCGCGAATTTTGCTTAAAAATAACCGTATTTCGCTTGATGAAGTACTTATGCAAGTCAAACTGCTGTTCCCATTAATAAAATCAGAACTATTTTTATATCACAATGATGAACAACTAACTGAGTATGTGAATAAAATTATTGCAACTTATGCTGAATTGAATCTAATCAGTTACACGCCAGACAAATTAACCTTGAACTACTTAAAAATGTCAGGTTTACAGCTATTGGCATCATCCTCAAAAGATACATTACAACGCTATGTCATTGCATTTTCATTATTGCAAAAAGATCCAACCATCAGCCGAGCAAGTTTGGAAAAAGAAGGGCGATTAATAGCAGAACGTTTATCGATACTTCATGGTATTAATGCACCAGAATTTTTCGATAAAGGCGTCTTTTCAACATTGGTTGCTTCACTAAGAGAACAAGGTTATTTAGATGATAAAGGTGATGCTAATTTAGCGAAAATCGAAATCATGAATAAAATTCTTAAACCTCTTATTACCACTCGTGTAATGCAAACCATCGACGAAATTAATCCAAAATAATAAATTGGTTAAGGCTTACTTGATTATTATCAGTAAGCCAAATATACTGCATTTATAATCATTAATTTAAACAATTTTTTCACTTAATTAATTTCACTAACAATATATTTATATCTAAATAAAACCCTAAAACAATTAAATAGCAAACGCTATTTTTGATATATATCAAACTTTTGAATATTTATCCCTTTATTTCCATTCAATTAAATATTATCATTACAATTAATAAGGATGTTTATCCATTCCAACATAACAATCTAAATAATGTAATGTCAGCTTTTTAAGGAGTTCATATGCTATTTAACCGTAGACAGTTCTTTAAGATCTGTGCTGGTGGCATGGCAGGAACCACAGTAGCTACGCTGGGTCTTGCCCCGAGCATAGCTCTTGCACAAACTCGCCAATATAAATTATTAAAATCAAAAGAGACGCGAAACAATTGTACTTACTGCTCCGTTGGATGTGGAATGCTCCTCTATAGCCGAGGAGATGGAGCAAAAAATGCCGAATCATCTATTTTTCATATCGAAGGTGACCCTGACCATCCTGTTAGCCGTGGCTCTCTTTGTCCGAAAGGAGCTGGAGTACTTGATTATATTAAAAGCGAACAACGGGTTAAATATCCTGAATATCGTGCTCCTGGTTCTGATAAATGGCAACGGATTAGTTGGGATGAAGCAATTGATCGCATTGCACGACTCATGAAAGCTGACCGAGATAAAAACTTTCAAGAAAAAAATGCACAAGGTACGACAGTTAATCGCTGGACAACAACCGGCTGGTTGGTTACCTCAGCAGCAAGTAATGAAACTGGTTGGTTAGCGTTTAAAGTTGCTCGTTCATTAGGAATGTTAAGCCTTGAAACCCAAGCTAGGGTTTGTCATGGTCCTTCTGTTTCTAGCTTAGCTGCGACATTCGGTCGAGGCGCGATGACCAATAATTGGAATGATATCAAAAATGCTAATGTTGTTATCGTTATGGGGGGTAATGCAGCGGAAGCCCACCCTGTTGGATTTAAATGGGCTATTGAAGCTAAAATTACTAACGGTGCGGAACTGATTGCAATTGATCCACGTTTTCATCGAACTGCCTCCGTCGCCGATCATTATGTACCAATTCGTGCTGGTTCTGACATTGCTTTTTTACTTGGCATTATTAACTACCTTATCTCACATAACGAAGTAAACTTTGAATATCTAGTTACCCACTCTAATGCCAGTTTAATTGTCCGTGATGATTTTAACTTCGATACAAATAGTGGTTTATTTAGTGGTTATGATGCCGCTAACCGCCAATACGATCAAACCAGCTGGGCATATCAAAAAGATGAAAAGGGTTATGCATTAAGAGATAAAACACTAAGTCATCCACGTTGTGTATGGAATTTATTAAAACAACACGTTAGTCGTTATACACCAGAAGTGGTGAATCAAATAACCGGTAGTCCAATAGACGGTTTTTTACATGTTTGTCGATCTCTTGCTAGTACCAAAACCAACGATCGTGCAGCAACTTTCTTATATGCTTTAGGTTGGACTCAACATACTTATGGTTCGCAAATTATTCGTACCGCGGCAATGATACAATTGATTCTTGGTAATATTGGTGTCATGGGTGGCGGTATAAATGCGCTTCGCGGTCACTCCAATATTCAAGGATTAACAGATGTTGGTTTACTGTCTAATCGTTTGCCTGCTTATCTTGACTTACCAAAAGAATCGCAAACTTCACTTGAGCAATATCTAACAGAAAAAACCCCTAAACCACTCGGTCCAAATGAGGTCAATTTTTGGGGTAATTACCCGAAATTCTTTGTTAGCTTTATGAAAGCGATGTACGGCGAGAATGCCACTCAAGATAACAATTGGGGATTTGATTGGTTACCAAAATGGGATAAAACCTATGATGTTTTAAGATTCAGCAAAATGATGCGTGATGGTCAAGCTAATGGTTTTATTTGCCAAGGTTTCAACCCATTAGCAGCACTGCCTGATAAAAACAGTATTCGTGATGGACTATCTAAGCTTAAATTTTTAGTTAGCATTGATCCAATGCCAACCGAAACAGCTGAGTTTTGGAAAAATCATGGCGAATCAAATGATGTTGATCCAAGCAAAATTCAAACAGAGGTATTTAGGCTTCCTGCAAACTGCTTTGCTGAAGAAAACGGAACAATTGTTAACTCATCACGTTTATTACAATGGCACTGGGCAGCAGCAAGACCACCTTACGAATCACTTTATGATCCAGAGATTATTGCCCGCATTTACTTAAGAATTAAAGAGCTTTATGAAGAAGAAGGTGGTGCTTATCACGAACCAATTAACAATTTAAGCTGGGATTATCTAGATCCAGAAGGTCCATCGGCTGAAGAACTAGCTAAAGAGTGTAATGGTCGAGCATTAACTAACTTAACTGATGATAATGGCAATATTATTTTGAAGAAAGGCCAACTATTAAGTGGTTTTTCACAATTAAAAGCAGACGGCTCCACCTCATCAGGGATCTGGATATTCTGTGGCTCTTGGACTGAACAAGGTAACCTAATGGCACGCCGAGATCCTAGTGATCCATCCGGTAAAGGTATCCATGCTGGCTGGGCATGGGCATGGCCAATGAATCGACGAGTGCTGTATAACCGCGCCTCTGCCGACGAAAATGGTAAACCATGGGATCCAAATCGAGTATTAATCAAGTGGAACGGTACAAATTGGGATGGTAATGATATCGCTGACTTTACAGGTACATTATCACCAAGCTCTGGTGCTGGTGCATTTATCATGAATAATGATGGTTTAGGTGGATTATTCTGCTTAAATCGTTTGGTTGATGGCCCATTCCCTGAACATTATGAGCCATTTGAAACACCAATTTCCAATAATCCAATGCATCCTAAACAGGTGAATAATCCTGTTGCTAGAGCATTTAAAGAAGATCTTGCACGTTTGGGTAAAGCAGACGAGTTTCCTTATGTCGGCACAACTTATAGTATCACTGAACATTTCCATTTCTGGACTCAACATGCAAGACTAGCATCAATAACACAACCAGAACAATTTATTGAATTAAGTGAAAATCTTGCCAATAAGAAAGGCATAAAATTAGGCGATACGGTAAAAGTTACCTCTTATCGAGGTTATATCAAAGCGAAAGCAGTTGTGACAAAACGTTTACCAACTTTGACTGTTGATGGTAAAGAGATCGAAACCATAGGAATTCCAATTGTATGGGGATTCACTGGGCAAACGAAAAAAGGCTTTTTGGTTAATGAATTAACACCTCATTTAGGTGATGCTAATTCACAAACACCAGAATATAAATCTTTTTTAGTTAATATCGAAAAAGTTACTACAGCGGCATAAGAGGGAGGATAAATTATGTCATTACAAACTCAAGATATTATTCGCCGCTCAGCAACTAACGCTTTAACCCCTGCACCTCGTGTACGAGATTATCAGCAGGAAGTTGCCAAGTTAATTGATGTAACTACCTGTATCGGTTGTAAAGCTTGCCAAGTCGCTTGTAGCGAATGGAATGATCTGCGTGCCGAAATAGGTAATAGCGTCGGTGTTTATGACAACCCTGCCGACTTAGAACCTAAAGCATGGACCGTTATGCGCTATTCAGAAGTTGAAATTAATGGCAAATTTGAATGGCTTATTCGTAAAGATGGTTGTATGCACTGTTCAGATCCTGGCTGTCTAAAAGCGTGTCCGTCGGAAGGGGCGATTATTCAATACGCTAATGGTATTGTTGATTTTCAATCGGAACACTGTATTGGATGTGGATATTGTGTGGCCGGCTGTCCATTTAATATTCCTAGAATCAGTAAAGAAGATAATCACTCTTATAAATGTACCTTATGTGTTGATCGCGTTGCAGTTGGCCAAGAACCAGCCTGTGTAAAAACATGCCCAACGGGAGCGATTCATTTTGGCACCAAACAAGATATGATTCGTCATGCCGAGCATCGAATTACTGATTTGAAAAAACGTGGATTTGAACACGCTGGTCTCTATAATCCAGAAGGTGTCGGTGGCACACATGTTATGTATGTTTTACATCATGCTGATCAACCTGAACTTTATCATGGCTTACCAAAAGACCCACAAATTAGTGAAATTGTTAAATTCTGGAAAGGTGCTTGGAAGCCACTATCCGCAGCGGCTTTTGTCGCTACTTTTGGTGGATTGCTGTTCCATTATATGGGTGTCGGTGCGATTGAAGTCGATGAAGAAGATATAGAACACGAAAAAGAAGCAGATAAACAAGCAAGAAAACGTTTAGGATTGCCTATTTTTGGCCGAAAAAATACGCCTAATTCGTCGCAAACGGAGGCTCATCATGAATAAAAAAGGAATGATATTAAGAACACCACTTATTGTACGTTTCTGTCATTGGTGTATGGTCTGTTTGTTTATTCTAACGGCACTATCTGGTTTGTCCCTGTTTTTTCCATCCATTAAGCTATTTGGATTATTTCTTGGTACACCACAACTAGTTAGAGCGTTGCATCCAATCATTGGTTGTGTCGTATTCGTTTTATTAATGTTTATGTTTATAAAACTCGCACATCATAATATTCCAAATAAAAATGATCTGTTATGGATTAAAAACTTTAAACACGTCATTATGGGTAAAGAAGAAGGTATTCCGATCGGTAAGTATAATGTTGGTCAGAAATTTCTATTCTGGTGCATTATGAGTCTGATCTTTGTATTATTTGTCACAGGCTTAATTATGTGGCGTCGCTATGTTTCCGATTATTTCCCAATTCAAATAGTCCGTATTGCCATATTTTTACATTCTTTTGCAGCTATATGTCTTATTTTATTAGCCATTGGGCATGCTTATATGGCACTTTGGGTAAAAGGTTCAATAAAAGGTATGATAACTGGCTATGTTTCTCGAGCTTGGGCGCTTAAAAATCATTCATCATGGTACGAAGAAGAAATGAAAAAAGTTTATCAGCAAGAACTTAATGCCGAGAGTGAAACTAAGGTTGAACAATCACCGCAAACTGAGCAAAAACCTGCTTTATAAAGTCTAATAGTAGATCTGCTGATATTAATCAGCAGATTAGCTAAATGGCTAAATCAATTCTGGATAAAACCTCAAAGTGGTAATCAATAATGAGTATAAAAATCATTTCGCAAGAACAACTCGAACAACAAAATATAAGCTCAGTAATTAGGCAGATCCCATTGCTATTTTATCCATCAACGAAAACACTTTATATTCACCGCGCGGCACGTTTAAAAACTTTAGCCGAAAATAACCCATTAAGCGATTATTTACGATTTTGTGCAAAAATAGCAGAGCAACAAGCCAAATTAATTAACCAACAAAACACTATTGAAGCACCAAATTTACTCAATAATGACTTAGCGCCATTAAGTTTAGAGAATTTACCATTAAATGATATTTGGCAAGATTATTTATCTGAACTATTAAATTCTTTTTCCGATACCAGCGAACAAATCGATGCCGTAATTCAACGATTAAAACAAAATAATCCTGAACAACTTCAAGAAAAAGCAATTAGTTTACTACAAGGTAAATTTGATCTAGTCGAAGGCAACGAATCTATATTTATTTGGTCTGCATTATCGGTTTATTACAGTCAACTGGCTAATCAAATTAAAGGAAAAGCAGTCGCTGAAAATACTGATCAAAGTTGGCTATGCCCTGTTTGTAATAGCCTACCGGTTGCTAGTGTGATTCAACTTGGCGGTAATAATGGTTTAAGATACCTTCATTGTAGTTTGTGTGAAAGCGAATGGTATGTACCACGGGTAAAATGTACTTGTTGCGATAATATGCAAGATATCCAATATTTCTCATTAGATAACGAAATGGCAGCAATAAAAACTGAATGTTGTGATGCCTGTCATAGCTATCTGAAAATTTTAGATCAAGATAAAGATCCTCACATAGAAGTTATTGCCGATGATGTAGCATCATTAATCTTAGATATAAAAACAGAAGAAGAAGGATTCGCAAAAAGTGGGATAAACCCATTTGTTTTTGCACAAAAATAAAATTTTCAATTAGGAACATTTTATCTTTTTATAATAATTAATTATAAAAATATTACTTAACATTTTAAATTATTAAGACTAAAATAATATCACTGTACTAGTTTATGAGTTCTTGATAATGAAACGTTATTTATTATTGATAGTGATGTTAGTAATTACATCATTTTCCTGTTTAGCTGATACCATAAAAAATGTTGCGATAACAGCAATTGTTGAACATCCTTCATTAGATCAAATCCGTGATGGGGTAAAAGACGAGTTAATCGCAAGTGGTTTTAAATTGAATGAAAACTTACAGGTACAATATCGAAGTGCCCAAGGTAGTAGTGCTACAGCCGCACAAATTGCACGCCAATTTGTCGCAGCTAAACCTGATGTTATCGTCGCTATAGCGACACCAAGTGCCCAAGCAACGGTTGCCGCAACCAAACAAATCCCAGTCGTCTTTGCTGGAATTACCGATCCAATTGCAGCTAAATTAATCAAAAACTGGGAACCAACACATAACAATGTTACAGGAGTTTCAGATTATCAAGAAATAGGCCCTCAAATTGAGTTTATGAAGAAAATTGTACCTAATGTAAAAGCTGTAGGTTATATTTATAGTCCTAGTGAAATTAACTCAACTGTAGTGCTAAAAAACCTACAACAGCAACTTAGCCAACAAAATATATCATTAATAGCGGTACCTGCTCAACGTACCGCAGATATCTCAACTGCGGCTAATACACTTAAAGGAAAAGTTGATCTTATTTATACGACAACAGATAACAATGTTGTTTCGGCTTATGAATCATTAGTTAAATTTGCCAACGAAAATAAAATACCTCTGTTAGCATCATTCCCCGATGCAATTGAACGTGGTGCAGTTGCCGCTTATGGTATGAGTTATTACGATGTTGGCCTCCAATCAGGCAAACTTGTGGTAAGAGTTTTAAATGGTGAAGCACCAGGAGATATTACGCCAGAGATAGGTCAAGCATTACGTTTGGTGGTCAATATTGATGCAGCTAAGAAGCAAGGAATTGATTTATCAGCAGATGTTATCGAATCAGCCTATAAAGTTATCGGTCAAAAATAAATTCTTATCTTAAATAATCATCAAATCCCTTGCTCATTGAAATGAGCAAGGTTTTAAAAACCCCTCTCCTCAAAAATTATTACTATCGTTTATTGGTAAATAACGCATTTATTTCGACAAAAATAACACAAACTGTAAAAAATAATTTACATATATACTTTCTTTTAACTATAGAAAATTGTCCGATTTTGCTTTATAGTAAGCTAATATTTAGATTGAATGTAAAATAAATATTACAGGAGTAGCAAATGCGAAATTCAATAATTAAACTTTTTATGTTACTCAGTTTATCCGCAGTAACATTTTTTTCATCTGCAGATAATAAAACCGAACAAAAATTTGTTGCTATCACCGCTATTGTCGAACATCCTGCCTTAGATAATGTCCGTAAAGGTGTTGAAGATGAGTTAAAAGATAATGGCTATATTGCTGGTGAAAACCTAAAATTACAATTTGCTAGTGCCCAAGGTAGTAGCGCTAATGCAGCCCAAATCGCTAAACAATTTGTTGCCAATAAACCAGATGCTATCGTAGGGATTGCTACACCAAGTACCCAAGCGTTAGTGGCTACCACTAAATTAATCCCTATCGTTTTTACTGCAGTAACGGATCCGGTTGCAGCTAAATTGACGCCAAGTTGGGAAGCATCTAAAACAAATGTAACTGGGGTTTCCGATGCTTTATCATTAGAATCACAAATCGATATGATGTTAAAAATCAAACCAGATGCAAAAAATATCGGTTATGTTTACAGTCCTAGTGAAGTTAATTCAACAATTGTACTTAAAGAATTACAAGTTGCACTTGAAAAACGTGGCATGAAAATCATCGCTGCACCGGCACAACGAACCTCTGACATTTCAACTGCAGCAAGAAGTTTAAAAGGAAAAGTTGATCTGATCTATACAACAACCGATAATAACGTCGTTTCGGCCTACGAAGCTTTAGCTAAAGTTGCCAATGAAAACAAAATTCCACTAGTAGCATCAGATCCTGATTCAGCTGAACGAGGTGCGATTGCCGCTTTAGGAATGAGTTATTATGATCTTGGCCGTCAAGCTGGTAAAATTGTTATTCGAATTCTTAACGGTGAAAAACCAGGTGATATTGCACCACAAGTTGGCAATATCACACAGTTAACAATTAATAAGAAAGCAGCTGAACGTCAAGGTGTAACGCTATCGGAAGAAGTATTAAAATCAGCGGCAAAAGTTGTCGAAAAATAATTTAAATCGTTTTAATAACTAAACCGCCAAATTTGGCGGTTACTTTTTTAGTGGATTTTTTCATGTCATTTGAATTTTTATTAGGCTCAATTGGAATAGGACTTATTTACGCATTAGTTAGTTTGGGTGTGTTTATCTCATTTAGATTACTTGATTTCCCCGATCTAACTGCTGATGCTAGTTTTCCACTTGGTGGTGCAGTATGTGGATTATGCATGTACGTTGGTATTGATCCATGGATAGCAACATTTTTAGGTATGTTTGCTGGTTGTATTGCAGGTGCAATGACTGGACTACTCTATGTTAAACTTAATATATTGCAATTACTATCCAGTATTATTGTAATGATAGGTCTATATTCTATTAACTTAAGAATTTTAGGGATAGGCCCATATATTATGGACGAAACCCCAAGAATGGCAGGATCGCCTAATTTATCATTGCTAGATGCAAAAACTATTTTTTCACCATTTATGGCTGAAGATTACAGCAATCAATATCTAGTACAACCTATGATAATTTTAGCGTTTGTTATAGTTTTTTGGCTGCTACTTAATCTATTTCTAAATACTCAAGTTGGATTAGCACTAAGAGCAACCGGTACTAATCAACGAATGGCAAAATCTCAAGGCATTCCAACTGGTGCGATCACTATTTTAGGGATGGCAATATCAAACGGATTAATCGCTCTAGGTGGTTCATTATTCGTGCAAACACAAGGTGGTGCCGATATCACTATTGGAGTTGGTACCATTGTTATTGGTCTTGCTTCAATTATTATTGGTGAAAGTATATTCCCAACAAAACGCATCTGGGCAGTTATGATTGCAGTTATTTTTGGCGCAATCTTATATCGGTTATTTATCGCTTTCGCGCTCAGTAATGAATTCTTACAAGAAATTGGTGTAGGTACTGAAGACCTAAATCTTATTACGGCAATATTGGTTGTATTGGCATTAGTATTACCAAAACAACTAAAAAAATATTCTAAAAAAAGAGGTAAGTAAGCATGATTAAAGTAGGACAATTACAATTGACGTTTAATAAAGGAACGCCAATTGAAAATCATGTATTACGTGGTTTGAATCTCAATATCAAAAAAGGGGAATTTGTTACTATTATTGGTAGTAATGGTGCAGGAAAAAGTTCATTACTTAATGTCATTAGTGGTGATCTGATTGTTGATTCTGGCCATATTATCATCAATAATAAAAGTGTTACACGCTGGCCAGCTTGGAAAAGAGCTGGAATGGTGGCACGAGTATTCCAAGATCCAATGGTCGGAACGTGTGAAAACCTAACCATAGAAGAAAATTTAGCTATCGCTTACAACCGTGGTAATAATTTTACTTTACGACCAGCTTTAAATCGTAGACTGCGTGCTCTATTTAAAGAGAAACTAGCAACGCTAAATTTAGGTTTAGAAAATAGACTATCAGATATGATGGGCTTGCTTTCTGGTGGACAAAGGCAAGCAGTTAGCCTACTCATGTCAACATTACAACCATCCAAGATATTATTACTTGATGAACATACCGCAGCTCTCGATCCCAAAACAGCACAATTTGTTTTGGATCTGACTAATGAAATTGTTCAGAAAAACCAGTTAACCACTATGATGGTGACTCATTCAATGAAACAAGCATTAGAATATGGCACAAGAACAGTGATGCTACATCAAGGACAAGTAGTACTTGATGTGTCAGGAGAACAACGAGATAAGCTAACAGTCACAGATTTATTAGATATGTTTGAAAAAACTCGTGGTGAAAAAGTAACTGACGATGCCTTATTATTAGGTTAATAAATCAGCAAGCAATATTTAATAGCTGAATATTGCTTCTTATCCAACAAGATTCGTATAAATAATTCATTATTTTTCTTGTAATTGTTGGCGAACATTCATTAAAGCAAATCCAAGCAAATTTTTTCCACACCACATTAGCGGATTATCAATATTAGGATCATCCTGAGACAATCCTATGCCCCATATTTTATCAACCGGACTTGCTTCTACTAATATTCTTTGTTTGGTTGATAATATAAAATCCGTCAACTTTGGATTCTGTGAAAACTTAGCATAATTACCATTTATGACAATATTAAAGCAGTGTTCATCCCAAATATCCGGTATGAATCCTTTTACTTGACGCCCTAATGCCTTTGCTAATCCAGGAGAATTAGCAGTAAGTATTTTTGATAATATTTGCTCATCACCGAATAATCTTGCTTTCTCAGCCATCATATAATGTTCTGCAGTTGGATAGTAAATATTATCAACCTCAAAACGACTTGGATACCATTGGCTAAAACAACTCTTTGTTACGATAGAAGGTTGTTTTTCTACATGTCCCCAAAAATATATATATTTATACCGTTTACCACTTTTATATTGCTGGCGTAATTGCAATAAATCCATATAAATTCCTTATCATCACTGATGAATATGTTATATGTATTTCCATCAAATACCAATATTGTATTAGTAAAAAATATTTTGTTTTTTAATAGAAAAGAACTGTATACCATTTTCATATAACAAAAATAATGATGCCGATAAGAAGTATTTAAGATTATGTATGATATGTAAAAGAAATATAACGTTATATTTTTGTGATAAGGCGTTGTATAGAAATTATTTGACTATCTACAATAGTATTTATTAATCCTAAAATGCAAAAAAGCCCAGCATCGCTGCTGGGCTCGTATATTTAAAAGTCTGGCGGCACCCTACTCTCACATGGGTAATACCCACACTAC
>NZ_JACFQA010000017.1:0-266 GCF_016101685.1 Gilliamella sp. B14384G10 | reverse complement strand
AGTAAAAACTGGAGTGCAACGACGGCTGGACCAACGGCGGGCTCATCAGTACGATTTATCAATGGTAGTCCAAATCATGGTGCAAGCATCTTACCATTTGGTAGTGAAAGCTCAGGGAATCGAAGTAATAGTGAAGTCATTGGTCAAAACGCCTCCACGCTCACGGCGAATAATATTTCCGTCAATAGCCATGAAGGCAACATCGACATTAAAGGTAGCCTATTAAATACTCAAGATGATATCAACTTACGTGCGGAAAAAGGCAA
>NZ_JACFQA010000003.1:0-278760 GCF_016101685.1 Gilliamella sp. B14384G10 | reverse complement strand
AATATCTTTTAATGATATATTCAATATCATTCGTATTGTTTATTTCAATTACTTATTCGATTAACCGCTCCTTTTTTTATAAACATCAGTAATAAATGTTTTGGGGATTTTGTTTAAATTTTTTAAATACATTTATTCTATTAATCAATTGATTACTCTGATTTTATGTTTATATTTAGTACAGCGTGGTTAGATGAGTGACAACAAAATGACGAAGATATATTGATGATAAAGCTAGGATCTTTATCATTTAAAATGATCCTTTTTGCCTTTTGGAATTAAATAATAGTAATTATTATTTAATAAACCATTACGCTTAACTTCAATTTTATGAAAATAAGTTTACATTCTATTAAATATACTATGCCAATTTAACCATTGAAGAAATATCCGGAATTTTTTATAAGTAAGAATACTTAAAAAACTATCTTGTCAAAATTATCTGCAATGTATTATGTAGCATTATTAAACTAATCAAAAGCAACAAAACTGAAATTAGATTCATATTCAATTATGGAATCTACAGAGACCATTTCTTTATTATTATTTAACATTTTTTATAAATATACCTTGTATTCCTTTTAATAAAAGATAGCATCTAACTTATGATTTGATAGTAAAAATATTTAGCACATGAGCAAGAAGTCAAATATTAAGCGCACGACTAGAGATTTAGAGAACATTAGTAAGTTTTTAAGCTATGTTTTAAGGCATAAACCAGAATCTATAGGTATCACATTAGATAGTAATGGTTGGGTTGGGTTGGAATAGATGTTTTAATTCGGCAAGCGAATAAACATCGTCAACAACTGTCGCAAGATTTAATTAGCCAAGTCGTTATAACTAGTGATAAAAAACGCTTTACTCTGTCCGAAGATGGCTTGAAAATACGAGCAGCTCAAGGACATTCGACTAATCAAGTAAATATAGTACATGTAGAAAAAATCCCACCTGAATATTTATATCATGGTACAGCAACCCGTTTTCTAGATTCAATCATTCAACAAGGTTTGATTGCGGGCGAACGTCATTATGTTCATCTTTCAAATGATAAAAAAACAGCTATAGCCGTTGGTAAACGTCATGGAAAACCAGTTGTATTAAGAGTTAGTGCTTTAATTATGTATCAACAAGGTATTAAGTTTTATTTAGCCGATAATGGCGTTTGGTTAACGAAGAATGTACCAAGCCAATTTTTAGAAGTTATTTAAATTAAATCTGCATCATTGAAAAAATAATTTCTAGTCAATGTGCAAAAAGAATTGATTAGGGTATTACTGACATTCAGATTAATTAACTAAATTAATGAAAACATCGCTGTTAGTTAAAACTACTTTTAAAAATAGATAATAATATGATTAGTTTAAAGTATTTTTTGCTCATTCTTTCGATCAAATCATATCTCAATGCTAGTTCGACATAACAATTTTCAAATATTCCTTTATAGAAATCATCGACATTCATAAGAATAGCAGTTATTGTATATTTATTCATCTAAACTGTTTTACTGATTAAGTTGTTTGCAGGTTTTACATTTAATCATAGTTTTAATCATAGTTTAGATGTGTAGTTCCCTTCTTTTTATTTTTTTCATAACGATATTCAGGTTAATTAGGAGCCTAAAATGCAGCATATTATGGAAACGATTAGAAAAACAGAGCAAGAGTTTATTGATATTCGCCATCAAATTCACCAACATCCTGAATTAGGTTTTGAAGAACATAAAACCAGCGATTTAGTGGCAAGTAAATTGGCTGAATGGGGCTATGAAGTACATCGTGGTTTAGCAAAAACCGGTGTGGTTGGTGTTTTAAAAAATGGCTCTAGTGATAAAAAAATTGGTATTAGAGCCGACATGGATGCACTACCTATTATTGAAGCATCAGGAAAACCGTGGAGCAGTCAAACTCATGGTAAATTCCATGGTTGTGGCCATGATGGTCATACCACTATTTTGCTTTGTGCAGCCAAATATCTTGCCGAAACCCGTCACTTTGATGGCACTTTGCATGTTATTTTTCAACCAGCTGAAGAGTTGTTATATGGTGGAAAAGTAATGGTTGATGACGGTTTATTTAAACAATTTCCTTGCGATGTTATTTTCGGTATCCACAACATGCCAGGTTTTAAAGAAGGTCATTTTTATTTCAAAGCCGGCGCACTTATGGCTTCATCCGATACGATCCATATTCATATTAAAGGTAAAGGTGCCCATGGTGCAATGCCAGAAAGAGGGATTGATGCAACGCTTGTCGCTTGTTATATCGGCACAGCCTTACAAAGCATTGTTTCTCGTAATGTGTCACCATTTGAGCAAGCCGTTATCACGATTGGTTGTATTCAATCAGGTGAAGCGCCGAATGTTGTTAATAGCGATGCACTAATGAAGTTAACGGTTAGAGCACTGGATAACGATACTCGTGCTTTATTACTTAAACGGATTAGCGAAGTTGCAACTGCGCAAGCAGAAAGTTTTGGCGCCTCAGTACAAATTGAGCATGTGAATGGTAGTCCGGTATTAAATAATGGTGCAGATGCAACCAAATTTGCATTAGAAGTCGCACAAAAATTAGTCGGTGAAGATCGCGTGCATGATAATTGTCATCCTTTTATGGGCAGTGAAGATTTTGCTTTTATGTTAGAAAGTAATCCTAATGGCTGCTATATGATTATAGGTAATGGCGATGAACCCGGTTTTTGTAGTGTGCATAATCCTGGTTATGATTTTAATGATAAATGTATTGTTACCGCTGCATCATATTGGGTGGCATTAACTGAAAGCTATTTAAACATATAAGGATTAATGTGCAGCTATGTCAAAAATAAATATGTCAAATTCAAAAAATTCTCCAGCAAAGCAGTTTAAAGGTTATCACCGATTAACTTTAGGTATTGTATTAGGGGTGATTACTTTTTGGCTTTTTGCTCAGTCTATCGTCAATGTTGGGCCGGCTGTTCAACATAGTATCGGTATTACTCCTGCATCGTTCAATTTAGCCGTCAGTTTAACCGCGCTGTTTTCAGGTTGTTTTATTGTCGTTGCTGGCGGACTCGCTGATCGCTTTGGCCGAGTTCGTTTTACCTATTTAGGTTTTATTTTAAGTATTATTGGTTGTCTTTGTTTGATCTTAGCCCGAGGTGAAGTACTTTTTACCATTGGTCGGATTATTCAAGGCTTATCTGCTGCTTGTATTATGCCATCGACGTTGGCATTAGTGAAAACCTATTATGAAGGTAAAGATCGTCAACGAGCATTGAGTTTTTGGTCAATTGGCTCTTGGGGTGGTTCAGGAACTTGTGTACTTGCCGGTGGAGCAATAGCCACTTATTTGGGGTGGCAATGGATTTTTATTATCTCAATCATCTGTGCTGTGTTAGGTATGCTGTTATTGAAAGGGACACCAGAAACTAAAATTGACGATCCATCAAGTTTGCCCAAATTTGATTATGTTGGGCTATTCGTTTTTGTGATCACTTTAGTTACGTTAAACCTTGTCATCACCAAAGGATCTACTTTTGGTTGGACTAGTGTAATGACATTATCACTCGCTACGATATGTTTGTTTTTTCTGATTTTATTTTTTGTTATAGAAAATCGTAAAGCTAATGGCGCATTTATAGATTTTTCACTGTTTAAGAACGTCCCTTATCGTGGAGCTACCTTATCTAACTTTCTACTTAATTCTGTTGCTGGTACATTAATTGTAGCCAGTACTTATACCCAACAAGGAAGAGGCTTTACCCCTTTCGAAAATGGATTATTGACCATAGGTTATTTAGTTTCGGTTTTATGTATGATTCGAGTTGGTGAAAAGATCTTACAAAAAGTCGGGGCGAAAAAACCAATGTTACTCGGGCCGTTAATTACCGGTTCGGGTATTGCTTTGATGACGCTGACTTTCTTACCCGATATGTTTTATATTATTTCGGTGTTCGCTGGCTATATTTTATTGGGTCTTGGCTTAGGCTTTTATGCTACACCATCAATTGATACCGCAATAACTAGTGCTCCAGAAGATAAAGTTGGTGTTGCATCAGGAATATATAAAATGGCAAGTTCATTAGGTGGTGCATTTGGTGTCGCTATTTCAGCCTCAACCTATGCTGCAGTTATTGCCAGCGGTCAAAGTATCGCCACAGCAGCAGCAATTGGATTGTGGATTAATGTTGGCTTTTGTCTGTTATGTTTTATTTCGATTTTAATTTTAGTACCCAATAATGCCGGCAAAAATAAATAAGTCAGCATAACTTTTTTATCATTTTGAATTTTAACAGGGATAAATTTTTTCGCATCTATCCCTGTTTTTTAATTAAAACTTTTATAAAACAATTTTTACAAACACTGAAAAATAAACCCATATAACTTAAAAAATTATATAGGTTTTGAAATTGAAAGATCTGTTTAAAATATTTAGTTATCTGTAGATAAAACTTATTTGCCAATACAGAATGAACTGAATATTCGTCCTAATAAATCATCAGACGTAAATTCACCAGTAATTTCACTTAGCGCTTCTTGAGCCAATCTAAGTTCTTCCGCCAATAGTTCGCCAGCATGGAATGTGGTAAGTTGATATTGACCATTATTTAAATGCTCTGCTGCTTTCTCAAGTGCTTGTAGATGTCGACGTCGAGCCAGAAAACCACCTTCGGTGCTACTAGTAAAGCCCATAACCTGTTTGAGATGATCACGTAATAATGTAATACCTTCACCAGTTCTTGCTGATAATTGAATAAGACAATAGCCATTTTGTTCGCTATAACCTAATGGTTCACCAGTTAAATCAGCTTTGTTGCGAATAACTGTGACAGGCATGTTTTTCGGTAAACGTTCAATAAATTCTGGCCAGAGTTTTTCAGGATTTGTCTCATTAGTTGTTGTACTGTCGACCATAAATAAAACGCGATCGGCTTGATCAATTTCTTGCCATGCTCGCTCAATACCAATACGTTCAACTTCATCACTAGCTTCGCGTAAGCCGGCAGTATCGATTATATGTAAAGGCATTCCATCAATATGGATATGTTCACGTAAAACATCGCGCGTTGTTCCAGCTATATCCGTTACGATAGCGGCATCTCGTCCTGCTAATGCATTAAGTAAACTTGATTTACCAGCATTAGGTCTACCCGCTATGACGACTTTCATGCCTTCACGCAATAATGAACCTTGTTTAGCTTCTTGACGGACTTCATTTAATCGTTGTATGACTTGCTCAAGTTCTGCCGCTATTTTCCCATCAGATAAAAAGTCTATCTCTTCCTCTGGAAAATCAATAGCAGCTTCAGTAAAAATACGTAGGTGAATTAATGATTCAACCAGTGTATTAATTTTTTTAGAAAATACCCCTTGTAAAGATGATAAGGCTGATTTTGCTGCTTGCTCTGAGCTGGCATCTATTAAGTCTGCGATAGCTTCGGCTTGTGCTAAATCCAATTTATCATTTAAGAAAGCTCGCTCTGAAAATTCACCCGGCCTTGCAATCCGCACACCAGGAATATCTAAAATACGTTTTAATAGTAAATCTAAAATAACTGGACCACCATGCCCTTGTAGTTCAAGCACATCTTCACCAGTAAATGAGTGTGGATTGGGAAAAAATAAAGCAATCCCTTCATCTAAGGTTGTACCATCCGATGCTAAAAAAGGTAAATAATGAGCATAACGCGGCTTAGGTAAAATACCTAAAACGGCTTTAGCAATATCTTGCGCTTTAGGGCCCGAAACACGCAATATTCCGACACCACCACGACCGGGAGGTGTCGCTTGTGCAACAATTGTATCTGTATTCATATTTATCAATTTTAATTTAAATAGCAATGGTTAATCATACCACGACAACCATTAAAAATCTGTAAAGTGAAATAGTCTGAAGCAATAAGACCAATTAATTATCAAGTTTAGTTTCAACATAATCTAAGGGATGATCAAATAACCATGAGTTAAGTAAAGCTAATGGTTCTCTTATCATGGCAATATATTTATCAAAATTACTATAACTTAATGGTGCTGACAAACCTGAAATATCACCAATATTGGATCGTTTAGCTAACATGATTGAACGTAAAATATGGAAATCATTAGTTACCACAACGGTCTTTCCTAATGGCAAAACTTGATTAGCATACACAAATTGTTGTGCTGTTCGCCTTGATCTATCTTCTAAATAGACCCTTGAAGGTTCAATACCTTTTTGGATTAAATAATCAGCCATCACGCTCGCTTCAGTCGCCGATTCATCACTACCCTGCCCCCCACATACAATCACTTTTGTATTGGGATTAGCTTGTAAATAATTGATCGCAGTATTCAAGCGAATTTGTAACGTTAAAGGAGCTTGTGCTGGAGTGCCCACGACTTGTGAACCTAATACCACCAGAGTATCAGCATTCGCTGCTGGTTTTTGGTAAGCAAAAATAAAAATAATAATATTACAAAGAATAAAATAAAATAGTATTAATATCAGTAACCATCTAATTAATTTCATGATTATCATCTAATACCTCTCATTTTTTAAAACAAGTTTCAAAATGGTCATCAACTAATCCCATCGATTGCATAAATGCATAACAGATCGTTGATCCAACAAAAGAAAATCCTCTCTTTTTTAATGCTTTTGACATTCTATCTGATATTTCGGTGCTAACTGGAACTTCACTTATGTCATTAAAGTGGTTAATTATAGGTTTACCATTAACAAAGGACCAAATAAATTGAGAAAAATCCTCATTATTGTTCTGCATTGCTAAGTAAGCATGAGCATTTTTTACAATGCTGTTAAGTTTTAGACGATTACGAATTAAGCCTTCATTTTCAAGTAATGATTCTATATCAGTCGCCGTTAATTGGATAATTTTTTGTGGTTCAAAATTGAAAAAGCATCGACGATATTCATCTCGTTTTTTTAGAACAGTAATCCACGATAACCCTGCTTGTTGACCTTCAAGACAGATTTTTTCAAATAGTTTTAAACTATCATATTGTGGATGCCCCCATTCATTATCGTGGTAATCAATATATAACGGGTCATTGCTAACCCAACTACAACGTTTTGGTTGGTTATTTTTCATAGTTATTCTAACTTAATATTTTGAGATTATTATACTTGATAAATAAATTGAGTGTTTATTTAAATCATCCATAAATTTAGATTATAAATCTAACCAGCAGATAATTACTGTTGATTAAATTTTTTTATGATTAAAAAAATATCTATTTTTTATGGCAGAATGACCATTCACTATTAAGATTTAGTCAATATATAATTATTTTTTTAATTGACTATATCAGTTTAACTATAACAATAAGGTTTTTTCATGAGTCAGTCCGAGATTAATGCTGAATGGCAACCAGTGGCACGTCCATTGAACAGCAAAGATTTAAAAACATTGATATTATCCTCTTTAGGAGGAACATTAGAATTTTATGATTTTGTTATCTATGCACTCTACATTGATACCATTGTCAAACCGTTATTTTTACCCCATACATTATCGCCGTTAACGTTAGATTTATTTGCTTGGGGAATTTTTGCAGCCGGCTACTTGGTTCGCCCTGTTGGTGGCATTATTATGGCGCACTTTGGTGATAAAGTTGGTCGTAAAAGAATGTTTACCTTAAGTGTGGCGATGATGGCTTTACCTACTTTTATCATTGGTATTTTGCCTACTTATGAAACAATTGGTATTGTAGCACCATTATTATTGTTATTGATGCGGATGCTACAAGGCGCGGCTATCGGTGGTGAAATGCCTGGCGCATGGGTATTTATCGCAGAACATACCCCAAAACAACGTTATGGTTTAGGTGTCGGTACTTTAACCTCAGGCATTACTGGTGGTATCTTACTTGGCTTTTTCGTCACAATTATTATTGATCTCTATTTTACTAACCAAAATATTTTGGATTATGCATGGCGTATTCCTTTTATTATTGGCGGTATTTTTGGGGTTATTTCAGTATATTTACGCAAATTTTTATCTGAAACGCCAATTTTTAAAGAGTTAGCTGCACGTAAAGCTTTAGAAAAAAGTATACCTGTGGTTACCGTATTAAAAAAACACAAAACGGCATGTTTGATTGTCGCATTATTAACTTGGTCTTTATCCACCGCTATTATGGTCGGTATTTTAATTACTCCTGGACGCATTGTTGGTGGTATGTACCATTTTGCAAATCTTGATTGGCGTATCGGTGGTTGTATTGCTGCTTTAACCTTATCTATTGGTTGTGTTATTGCTGGTTGGTTAGATGATAAATTAGGTACAGCAAAAACCGTTATCATCACATGGGGTGGTTTAGCAGTAGTCAGTATCTATTTTTATAGTTCTTTAACTGCAGATATATCATTAACTAAACTTTATTCTATTTGGGCTGTATTTGGTTTGTTTATTGGCTCGATAGCCATGACACCAATTATCGGCACTAGAACGTTTCCACCAGCAATTCGTTATTCTGGATTATCGTTCTCTTATAATTTGGCCTACGCACTATTTAGTGCAATTACCCCAACGTTAACTATTTATTTGTTAAGCCCAGATCACTTATTAGGCGAATTTAGTTATCTTGGCGCAGGTATTTATATTTCAGCTGTCGCTTTACTAGCTGTTGTAGTTGGCTTTACTTCATTAGCCCAAAATGGCTGGCAAAATAAATCAGATCATTAAAGACTATTAATAAAAAACAGGGCAATCGCCCTGTTTTCGGTAAAAAGTAAGATAAATGATAAATATTAACGCATTGTAACAAATTCTTCCGCTGCTGTTGGATGAATAGCAATAGTATTATCAAAGTCTTTTTTGGTTGCTCCCATTTTCAATGCTACAGCAAACCCTTGTAATATTTCGTCCATACCATAACCAATGCCATGAATACCAACAATTTTTTCTTGCTCACCAACACAGACTAATTTCATTCGGCAAGGTTGTCGATGCGATGTGACCGCGGTATACATAGCAGTAAAAGTAGATTTATAAACTTTGACGTTTTCTGGGCCATATTGCAATATAGCTTGCGGTTCACTTAAACCAACCGTACCAATCGGTGGGTGAGTAAACACCACTGTTGGAATATTAGAATAATCTAGATGCTCATTTGGTTTATTGTTAAATAGTCGTTCCGATAATCGACGACCGGCAGCCACCGCTACAGGGGTTAATGCTGCGGCGCCTGTATCATCCCCTACCGAATAAATGCCTGCAACACTAGTATTTTGAAACTCATCCACAATAATAAATCCATTGTTATCAACTTTAATACCTGCAGCAGATAAATTCATTTCTTTTGTTGCTGGTTCACGACCGATTGCCCATATTAAGCAATCAACAGTATAACTCTCACCATTTTCTAATGTTAACGTCAATGATTCATCATCATTTTTAGTAACAGAAGAAGGGATTGCAAAAGTGTGCAAATGCTGACCTTCATTAGTTATTACTTCCATTAATGTTTCCACAATAAGTGGATCGAAAGCACGTAAAGGTGTACCTTGGCGAACAAATTGATGTGTTTCTGCGCCAAGTGAATGTAACACGCTGGCTATTTCACAAGCTATATAACCAGCTCCAACTACTGCTACTCGTTTAGGAAGTGCTTTTAACTCAAAAAATCCATCAGAAGTGATACCATATTGCGCTCCAGGTATATTTGGAATCGTTGGCTTTCCACCTACAGCAATAAGTATATGATCGGCACTATAATGTTCGCCATTAACTTCAATCGTTTTTGCATCAACAAATTTGCCATAACCATGGATCACATCGACATTATTATTGTTTAAAACACGATCATAAGATTGATGGACACGCTCAATATAAGCAGTTCGACTTGCAATAAGTTTGTCCCAATCAAAATGGTTAATAGTGGTATCAAAACCATAATCAGGGCCATAATGGTTAATTGCTTCAGCAATTTGTGCACCATACCACATAATTTTTTTCGGTACACAGCCAACATTTACGCAAGTTCCACCAAGTAACTTAGCTTCAATAATTGCACATTTTTTACCATATGATGCAGCACGATTAATAGAGGCGATACCACCACTACCACCACCGATAGCAATATAGTCATAATGTTTAGTCATAAAAAATCCTTTAAATAAATTAGCAAATAATGATTAATAGCTTTGCACAAAGCGGACAATAAAAAAAGTATTAAATATGAAATTTAATGATAGTTATTAACTATTGATTGGTCTTATTCATTAATATAATCATATTAATGATTTTTTTAATAGTTTCTGACTTACTCAAAACATCTATTTAAAGCCTGAGAATTAACCGGTTTAGAATTCAATTTTTCGCTAATCTCAAGATAACATTTATTATTTTCAAGTTTGTAAAGAATACTATATATTTTCCCCAATTCTGGAGTGAACTGCTGATATTTTGTTGTACAGACGAATTTATCATCTCTTGATTTGCCAATAACAGTAACGATTTGATTACTAGGAGTTTTCACTTCTACCGAAGGAACATATTTAGGATAAATATTAAATGGTACAATTTTATGGCGAAAAACATAGCCAAGACTCTGATAATTAGAACATGTGTTACTTTTACCATCATAAATATTTAATGAAAAATAGGTTGGGTAATCAGTTTCTGTAGTGAAAACAAGTTGAGGATCATTGATATTTGCTTCATAACGATATTTGTGTTGCGGTACTCGGTGACAAGCGTCAATCAGAAAGCCCATTAACAATAAAGTCACTTTTGTTTTCATTATCCTATTCCTTATTAATTATTTAAGATTTTATTTTTCAAAACTCAAATAACTATTTATTTGAGTGAATTAAATATCAAATAATGAAAAATTTGAACACCAATTATTGTATATTTGAGTAATTGGCTACCCAATTAAATAGCCAATTACCGAAATACATTATTCTTGTTGTTTAATCCTATCAATGATATTCGTGGTTGAACAACCATCTTCAAAATTCAGTACTTTAACCTCACCACCAGCTTCAATAACCTCTTTGCCACCAGCGATATCTTCTGGTTTATAATCGCCACCTTTAACTAGTACATCTGGTAATATGCTAGCAATTAATCGTTGCGGTGTCTCTTCCTCAAAAGGAACAACCCAATCAACAGAATCAAGCGCACCTAAAACAATCATTCTTTGCATTAATGGATTGATTGGACGTGATGGTCCTTTAAGCTGTTTTACCGAAGCATCGCTATTTACCGCCACAATCAAACGATCGCCAAGTTTACGAGCATTGGCAAGATAAGAGACATGCCCAGCATGTAAAATATCAAAACAACCATTAGTCATGACAATTTTTTCACCACGAAGACGCGCTTTGCGAATTTCTTCTTTTAGTGTGTCTTCTGTCATCACACCGAAACCATCATCAGCACGAGCACGGATAGCGTTACTTAATTCAACTTGAGATACCGTAGATGTCCCTAACTTGCCAACCACAACACCTGCCGCTGCATTAGCTAAAAAACAGCTTTCTTCAAGAGATTGTCCTGCGGCTAATGAAGCCGCTAAAGTCGCTATTACTGTATCACCAGCACCAGTAACATCAAATACCTCTTTGGCTTGCGTAGGTAGATGATAAACAGGTTTATCTAACTGTATTAACGTCATCCCTTTTTCACTACGAGTGACAAGCAGTGCTTTGAAATCGTATTGTTTAATCAGTTGATAGCCCTTTTCGATAATTTCTTGCTCTGTTTTGCAAACACCAACAACTGCTTCAAATTCAGACATATTTGGCGTTAATAATGTTACCCCACGGTAACGCTCAAAATCAGTACCTTTCGGATCAACCAATATTGGGACATTTGCTTTTTGAGCTTGTTTAACCATTGCTTGTACAGCAGTTAAAGCACCTTTGGCATAGTCAGATAGTACTAATACTTTAGAGGTTGAAAGTGCACTTTCAATACGTTCTAAAATAGGTGTATGATCAACATTATTAAAACCTTCTTCAAAATCAATTCTAATGAGTTGTTGATTTCTAGATAAAACTCTTAATTTGGTAATTGTTGGATGAGTTGAGACTGATACAAAATCACAATGGACATTACGTTTAGTCAGTTGTTCATCAAGTACTTTGGCTGGTTCATCAATACCGGTAAAACCAATTAATCTTGCGCCCCCCCCTAAAGAGGTTATATTCATAGCGACATTGGCTGCACCACCAGCGCGTTCTTCTAGAGCATCAACTTTAACAATTGGCACTGGTGCTTCTGGTGATATACGGTTAGTACCACCATACCAATAGCGATCTAACATAATATCGCCAACTACCAGAACTTTTGCTTGATTAAACTCAGGAAGTGAAGTTTTCATTATGGTTATATATCCTTTACTTGTTATTCAGTAAATCACTTATCGATTTATTATTAATCCCCAACAGATTCATCGTCTGGTTGAATTTTTTTTCTGGGTTGATAAAAACGGGCAAAAAATGTCCCTATTTCAAATAATAAACAGATAGGTACAGCTAATAAAATTTGAGAAAATACATCCGGTGGGGTTACAAACATCGCTACAGCAAACACACCGACAATAATATAAGGTCTTTTTTTACGTAAGTTTTTAGGAGTAGTAACGCCAGTCCAACAAAGCAAAATAATCGCCACAGGCACTTCGAATGCAAAACCAAATACAATAAATAGTGTCATGACAAAATCAAGATATTTTGTAATATCAGTACTTATCGCAACATCAACTGGTGCTGTATGAATAAAGAAATAAAATGCCAAAGGAAACACGGCAAAATATGCAAACGCAATACCGATATAAAAAAGTACCGTACTAGAAATAATTAATGGCATAATCAGCCGTTTTTCATGTTGATATAGAGCCGGAGCAATAAATCCCCAAACTTGATATAAAAGATAAGGAATAGAAATAAATATTGCAACAACGGCCGTCAGTTTAATTGGTGTAAAAAAAGGGGCGGCAATATCGGTGGCAATCATACTGCTACCTTTAGGTAATTGACTGATAAGCGGATTAGCAACAATATGATAGATATCATTTGAGAAATAAAGCAAACATGCTAATACAAGTAATATACAAATGATACAGCGTAAAAGTCTTGTTCTAAGTTCGACCAGATGTCCAATAAGTGGTTGGGTTGCGTCGTCTGTCATAATTTATCTTTATCTGAATGAATTGTTGTATCAATTTGACTAACTGAATTAATCTCATTTTGCAGTGATTCGGTTACCCGTTTTAATTCATCAATTGATGCTTGCAGTTCTGGGGTAAGAGAATTCAAACCACTTTGTTCGGCTTTTTTTAAGCTATCTTGTAATTCTTGCAGTTTGAGTTCTTTATTCAATTCTAACTGGACAGTTGCTGACATACGACGGAGTACTTTAATCCATCCGGCAACAGTTTTAATCGCAATAGGCAAACGTTCCGGTCCTAATACAACCAGTCCAATAATTAATACTAATAGTAGCTGACCAAAGCTAATATCGAACACGGGTTACTCTTTATCGGCGTGGTTATTAGCTGATGAGTCAAGATGTTCAACTTTTTGTGAATCATCAGCCTCTTTTTTGTCATCATCGTCATTCATGGCTTTTTTAAAACCTTTAATTGAAGCCCCAAGATCAGAGCCCAATGAACGCAATTTTTTAGTTCCGAATAATAGTACGATAACAGCAACAAATATCAGTAGTTTGGGCAAACTAGGCATATGATAACTATCTCCAATAGCGTTAGGTAGTTAAATTATACACTTAAATGATGATATTCCCAAAAATAACTATTTAATGTACAACCAGCGTTACAATTGATAAAACACAAACTAGACTAAGAATGGCCAACGACCAACGATAGCGTTTTTGGCTTCGTTGTAATTCTTGATTAATCTGTTTTAATTGGTTATGCATCTGTTTAGTCATACGAGCCTGGTCACCTAATCTTACTGGCAGGTCAACTAGGATGTTCTTCCACTCTGGTAACGAGGTCCATACTTGCTGGAATAACGTTTTAGCGCTGTACTTATCTTCATACCATTTTTCAAGAAATGGCTTAGCCGTTTGCCATAAGTCGAGTTCTGGATATAGCTGACGTCCTAATCCTTCTATATAAAATAAGGTTTTTTCAAGTAATGTTAATTGCGGCTGAATATCCATTTCAAATTGACGGGCAACTTGAAATAAAGCTAATAAAATTTGAGAAAATGAAATTTCACCTAATGGTTTGGCAAATGCAGGTTCACACACACTACGCATAGCCATTTCTAATGCCGTTGCATCCGTTGTTTCTGGCACCCAACCAGAAGCAATATAAATTTGTGCAATTCGTCGATAATCTTGATTGAAAAAGGCGAGAAAATTTTCAGCTAAATAACGCTGATCATCTTCAGTTAGTACACCAACAATTGCACAGTCTATGCCAATATAACGGGGATTTTGCGGTTCAGAAATATCAACAAAGATATTACCTGGATGCATATCAGCATGGAAAAAATTATCTCGAAACACCTGTGTAAAGAAAGCTTGAACACCACGTTCGGCGAGCAATTTCATATTGACACTATTTCGTTTAAGTTCATCAATATTAGCTATTGGTGTACCATAAATTCGTTCTTCTACTAAAATATTTGTTCGACAAAGATCTTGATAAACATAAGGAATATACAAAATCTCACTATTTATGAAATTATCCCGTAAACGAGCAGTATTATAAGCTTCTTTTTGTAGATCAAGCTCTTTCAAAAGTGTATTTTCATAATCACTAACAATTTCAACCGCACGTAACTTTTCACCAAATTTAATCCGTTTAGTAAATTGATTAGCAGCCCAATACATCAAGCGAATATCGGATTTAATTATAGGTAAAATATTCGGGCGTAAGACTTTAATCACAACTTGGGCGTGGCTGCTTTTTAAAGTTGCAGTATGCACCTGAGCAATAGAAGCAGAAGCTAATGGTTTTTCCTCAAAATCGGTAAAATAATCATCTATAGAACAACCAAGAGCTGATTCAATAATTTGTCTGGCAATTTGTCCATCAAAAGAAGCTACTTGATCTTGCAGTTTGGCTAATGCATCAGCGAGATGTTTCGGTAATACATCTCGCCTTGTTGAAACCATTTGTCCAAACTTTATCCAAACCGGACCTAACTCTTGTAAGGCTAGACGCAATCTTTCACCAATATCTTGTTGTTTTGCTTTAGATCTAACCCAAAATAGACTAATCAACAACAATTTAAACCATGTTGAGGTTCGATGTTTTGGTAATAGTTCATCTAATCGATAAGCTCGAAATACCGTTAATATTTTATAAATTCGAAGAAATGTCATTCTTTTTTATCACATTAAAATTTAAAACCAGTATGTAAAGCCACAATGCCACCTGTCATATTGTGATATTTCACATCGACAAATCCAGCATCCTCCATCATTTTTTTCAATGTTTTTTGATCTGGGTGCATTCTGATAGATTCAGCTAAATATCGGTAACTATCAGCATCATTAGCGACAATTTTGCCCATCAACGGTAACATAGTAAATGAGTATAAGTCATAAGCTTTATTTAAAATCTGGTATTGCGGTTTAGAAAACTCAAGTATTAATAAACGACCACCAGGTTTTAACACTCTCCACATAGATTGCAATGCTTTTTGCTTATCAGTGACATTGCGTAAACCAAATGAGATAGTAATACAATCGAAATAGTTATCAGCAAATGGCAGTTCTTCTGCATTAGCTTGTACATATTCAATATTATTAAATAGACCTTTGTCTCGAAGCTTATCTCTACCAACTTTTAGCATAGATTCATTGATATCAGCTAATACAACTAAACCATCATCACCGACAATTTGCGAGAATTTAGCCGTCAAATCGCCAGTACCGCCGGCAAGATCCAAAACTTTTTGACCCTTACGAACACTACTATACTCAATAGTGATTTTTTTCCAGATACGATGAATACCAAATGACATAAGGTCATTCATAACATCATATTTATCAGCAACAGAATGAAAAACTTCTGCTACCCGTTTTACTTTATCTTGCTTTAAAACTTGAGTGTAACCAAAATCAATTTTATCTTGATTTTCATCATTTTGCTGTGAAGATGATTGAGACATAAAAATTTACCTATCATAAATAGTTAGCTTATTTTAGCATAAGCTAACCTAAATGTGATGGACTAAATTAATAACGATTCAACCATTTGAGAAACAATTTCGAAATGTTGTAATGGTGTGGAGTTTGCTGGCAAGTCTTTTTCGTGAATGACCAAATCAAACTGATAACTATTTTTTAAACCATTTAATACTTCATTAGATTTAGTAAAAATTTGATTATAGTAATTAGCCAATGTATCAAAATCAATCGATGTAAAGATTAATTTATTAGCATCTTCAACAGCTTTGGACATACGTTCTACTTGCAACATGGCTATCCTAAGATAATCATTTTCACTCAAATAACGTTTATTTTCTGTTGTTGATATTTCTCGTTTAATGTAGTTAATATAACCATTTGAAACATATTGTGTGTTATAAATATTAGCTAATTGTACCGGCAATTCATTAAATTTATCATGTCCTATAATCGCTACTTTTTTAACAAAAAAAGGTTTCGCTGCCTTAGCAATATAAGACCAGTTTTGATAAGGTTTTTCTCGAATTTGTGTCGCACTTATATTAACAAAATCACGATCAGCATCAACAATAACCACAGGGCAACCAAAATAGCGTTCATGCTGTTTTACATCTTGTGATTCGCTAGTAAATACCACAGTAGGTTCGATTTTATGTTCCAATAAAATACGTTTTATACTATCACTCCAATCTTGCCAACCATTGGGATAATAGTTAATACCAGCTTCATCAGAGATATGGATGTGAATATTATGTCTATCTTTAAAGGTTTCTTTTAACCATGAGAAGCGATCACTTACTTGAGGCTGTCTAGGCAGGCGACTTTTTTCAAACAGTCGTTTATCACGTATTGATTCACAACCCAACATGACATGCAGTTCATCAACTTGGGTCAATGCTTTTTCAATAAGATAAATATGACCACTATGTAAGGGATAGAACTTACCAAAAATTAAACCAACTCGATGTTTAGATGACATAATCATTACCAATCAATTTCAAAACTGGATACTAATGTACAGAAAAAACAACCATTTTCTAACCAATTGATGCTATTTAATATAATAAAATTACAAAAGTGTTAACTTCATCAATTAAATTCATCAATTGTTAGAATCATACCAATTAAGATTGATATTTTATAGCTGATAACACAATCCCTGTTGCTACAGAAATATTTAAAGCCGACATATTATCATTGCCTTGCAAATGGACAATGTTATCAGCACAGTTAATTAATTTGTTATTAATTTGTTGAAATATAACTAAGGCAATTTTCTTGGTAAATTTGAGTTGTGATAACTCAGTCGATGAAATCGATTTTAATTGACATGGTAATAGCGCAATAACTTGATAACCATGTTGTTTTAACAGATCAATAGATGCTATAAAATCATCACTTTTAATAGATTCAATTGCTTCAATGCCACCTTCAGCAACACGCATTGCGGCGCCACTATCGAGTAAGTTTGTTTGCCGTAAAATTACGCCATTAACGCCAAAAAAAGCTGCACTACGCATTAACCCACCTAAGTTATGCGGATTATTCACATCATCAACAGCAATAATGCAATCCTGAACCTGATCATCATATTCATCTAAATAATCAAGCAAAGTGAGTGGAATGCGTTTTTTAACAATTAAACAAACACCACCATGATGTGGAGTTTGTGTGATTTTAGTAATTTGCTCTGTTGAAACAACATCATAACCAAGACGTTGTTTGACTAACCAATTAATTAATTCTTTAAATTGATAAGTCATTTCTTGGGTAATAAATAATTTAACAATAGCCAAACGTCGGTGCTTAAATACCGCTTTACAACTGTTTTCGCTGTAAACTAATGTCTCTTCCTTTTTTTGACGATAGCCATCATAACCGAATGTAGGTACTTGTTCATTATCTCGAACTTTTTTTTGCCATGGGGAATCATGCTCATCAGCTAAATCAAACTGTGCTTTAGCTGATTTTACCGTTTTATTAAATTTTTTTGGTTTAAAGGTTTCGATCCGGTCATGTTTTGCTTTTGAATTAGACTGAAAACCATCATTATTACGTTTATTTTTATAATCACCACCACGTTCTTTGGCTGAACGGTTTTTCACTCTTGCTTCGCTATTTTTAGCATAAAAAATAGTGGGCTTACTTTTTTCACTAGTATCGTTCATATTATTCCCAATTAAAGACAGTTATCGTGTACGAATGGTTGGTGCAACTTTATCTAATACACCATTAACAAATTTATGGCTATCTTCTGCGCCAAAGGTTTTAGTAAGATCGATAGCTTCATTGATAACAACTTTATAAGGGACATCATGTCGTTTCATTAATTCATATAGAGCAATTCTTAATACAGCTAATTCAACTTGACCTAGTTCATCAACAGTTCTTTCTGTTAAATAAGGAGTCATTTTCTCATCTAATTCTGCAGTATTTTTAGCAACACCATGCAGTAATTCTCTAAAATATTTGGTGTCGACACCTTTCATATCTTGTTCAGCCATGAAGCTGCTCTCAACATCAGCAAGATCATTTCTAGAAATTTGCCAAGAGTAAATAGCTTGAACTGCACACTCTCTTGCTCGACGACGAGGATTAACTAACGCCACTAAATTACTCCTTAATTGTTTTAATCACATTTAACATTTCAAGTGCGGTTAGTGCCGCTTCAGCACCTTTATTGCCCGCTTTAGTTCCAGCTCGCTCAATGGCCTGTTCGATACTTTCAGTAGTTAAAATACCAAAACCAACTGGTATCGAAAAGTCTAAACTCGCAGTTAATAGTCCTGAACTTGATTCACCAGCGACAAAATCAAAATGAGCGGTACTACCACGGATAACCGTGCCCAATGCAACAATTGCATCATATTTTTTTGACTGTGCAGCAACTTTAGCTGCTAAAGGAATTTCATAAGCGCCCGGTACCCAAATAACGGTAATATTGTTATCGTCTACTTCACCGATACGAGTGAGTGCATCTACGGCACCATTAACTAAACTTTCATTAATAAATTGGTTAAAACGCGCCACGATAATCGCTACTTTGGCTTCAGGTGCAGCAACTTTACCTTTAATTGTTTGCATATTCATTCCTTACCGATTGATTCTAGATGCAATTTTATAATCTCTTTCAGAGATTAAATTATCAGGCAATTATACCACAAATTAAAGGCTTATCCTATTAGCAAAAGAGGATTTAATCTTTTTAATACTAGCTTTAATTAAAATAGTTATTAACTTGTTATTGTATGAAAATAGTTAATTTATCAAAGGTTATTTTTGCATTTATCCATAATTATTTTTTAGATAACTATCCTATTATTTGTTTGTAGAAAATTGAAATATTTTACATATTATAAAAAATTTATTGTTATTGCTTGCAAGCTGTTATTAACGAATTACAATGGTTATGGAAAAGCTTTTTATTAAAGAGGTATTATTAATGTACATTAACACCATTCGTGATGAATTAAATCAGGCAATTGACGTATTGGGCAATTTCGTTGCAAACGATGAAAATTTAAAAAAAATCCAGCAAGCAGCCGTTTTAATTGCAGACTCATTTAAACAAGGTGGAAAAGTACTTTCATGCGGTAATGGTGGATCGCATTGTGATGCGATGCATTTTGCTGAAGAATTAACCGGACGTTTCCGAGATAATCGTCCTTCATATCCAGCCATTGCCATATCTGATGTTAGTCACATCTCGTGCGTGGGCAATGATTATGGTTTCGATTACATATTTTCTCGTTACGTTGAAGGCGTTGGACAAAAAGGTGATGTTTTATTAGGCATTTCAACTTCAGGGAATTCAGCTAATGTACTTAAAGCAATTGAAGCAGCTAAACAAAAAGGTATGAAAATTATCACACTGACAGGTAAAGATGGTGGGAAAATGAATGGATTAGCTGATGTTGATATTCGTGTACCACATTTTGGCTATGCAGATCGTGTACAAGAAATCCATATCAAAGTAATTCATATTTTAATTCTACTTATTGAAAAAGAGATGGCTTAATATGTGCGAATTATTGGGTATGAGTGCCAATGTACCGACCGATATTTGTTTTAGTTTTACCAGCTTAATCAAACGTGGGGGCGATAAAGGTCCTCATAAAGATGGCTGGGGCATAACCTTCTATGAAGGTAAAGGATGTCGAACGTTTAAAGATCCGCAACCATGTAGTTTTTCACCCATTGCTAAATTGGTTCAACAATACCCAATAAAATCAACTGCTGTTATTGCTCATATTCGCCAAGCTAATCGCGGTGGTGTTGCACTTGAAAACACTCATCCTTTTACTCGAGAACTATGGGGTAAAAATTGGACTTTTGCACACAATGGACAATTAACTGATTATGAAAAATTAGATACAGGAATATTTCAACCGGTTGGATTAACTGATAGTGAATATGCGTTTTGCTATTTAATAAATGAATTACATAAAAAATACCCACAGCAACCAACCAATAATATTGAACTTTTTGAATATATTAGAGAGTGTGCTATTAAATTAACCCAATTAGGTATTTTTAATATGCTACTGTCAGATGGTGAATATGTCTTTGCTTACTGTTCAACCAATCTACACTGGATCACCCGAAAAGCACCATTTGGAAAGGCCAAGTTAATTGACGAAGATGTTGAGATAGATTTTCAAAAACATACGACACAAAATGATGTTGTAACAATAATTTCAACCATGCCGTTAACTTCGAACGAAATATGGACTAAATTAGCTAGTGGTGAAGCAATTTTATTTAAAAATGGCGAAATTAGCCAATCTTTCTCATCTTGACTTTAGTCATAGGTGGCTCGTTTTTGAATAAATATTCTAAATATCCTAAAGTTAATAGACCGACTAAAGTTAAGATTACCCATGGTAAATGCGGTAAACCGATTTGGATGGCCACATCATAAAGCCAGCCAGCACCGGTATAACCAATAAAACCACCCAATGCCAATCCCAACCGACTAAACCCCATATAGCTACCTTTAGCTTTAGGGTTTGTTAAAACAGTTGCTAATGTTTCTCTAGCTGGTTCAGCAATAATAGCCCCAAAATAAAACAACGCTATAAGAGAAAGTAAAATCGATAATTGTGATGTAAAGCCAATAATAATAAAAGCAAAAGACATCAACAATAATCCAAATTTAAGGCGTTGATCTAATCTAAAATATTTTTCACTTATTCGAGCAAGAGGATAAAGCAAACATAGCGATATTGTTGCTTGGATAGCATACATCCATTTTACATAGCTTGGACTACCTGACACATTGGTAATGGTTAAAGGTAACATCAACATGATTTGCACCCACAGCACATAATAACCGGTTAAAGTAAGTACATAATGAGTAAATTTTCTATCTTTAAGAACCATTTTCATGCCGTTAATAATCGGAGCTTTACCAATTGCGATATGATAGGCCGGTAAGTACATCAGATTAAAAATACCACATAAGAAAAAGATAAAAGCACCACACCAACACACTAATTGAAAATCGTAATCGATTAGAATGCCACCGATAAGAGCGCCAATAACTGCGCCTGCATTATCTTGTATCATTAGTAGCGAAATAAACTTGCCTCGTTCATGAGGACGAGTAAATTTGATAGTTAATCCCATTCTAGGGGGATCAAATAACAAACCGCCCAATGCCGAAAGTAAACAAGATATTAATAATAACCAATGTTCTGTTGCTAGTGCCATTGAGATAAATCCAATTGATCGCAAAAACATACCAGTTATTATCATTGGTTTAGCACCAAAGCGATCTGCGATTGCCCCACCAATCAAACCAAATCCTTGCTGAACAAATTGACGAAAACCTAAAGCAAAACCAACAAATAACGCACTCCACCCAACTTGACTAACAAAGTGGGTAGAGACCAATGGAAATACTACATAAAATCCCAACACAATAAACAAATTATCTAACAATAATATGTATCGACCTGTTTTGCGAACTTGTGAAGGAATTGGCATTTATTTTACTCTTTCGTTTAAATAACCTTGATAATCAGGAATTTCAATTTCCACTTCTTGAGTAAATATTGAGGATTGTATTAAAGCGTTAGCGGTAGCTTGATTAGTGGCTACTGGAATATTCCAAACTGTTGATAAGCGTAATAGAGCTTTTACATCTGGATCATGTGGTACAGCATTAAGTGGATCCCAGAAAAAGATCAGAATATCAATTTTACCTTCAGCAATTAAAGCTCCGATTTGTTGATCCCCACCCATTGGACCACTGAGCATAGGCGTTATAGTTAATCCCGTTTCTTTCTTAATTAATGTTCCGGTTGTTCCTGTACCACACAGGTTGTGATGCGAAAGTTCTTGTCGATTTTTTTTGCACCAATTTAATAATGCTTCTTTTAAGTGATCATGTGCCACTAAAGCAATATTTTTTTTTGCAGGTAATTTTCGAGTAATGTACTGCATCAATATAGTCCTAATTGATTATTATTTCATTATTTTTATCAGACTATTTATTAAAGCGCAAGCGGTATTTATTGAAAAATAGATAACAAAAAAGGCACCTAAGTGCCTTTTATTTAATCTAAATATAAAGATAAAGATAATTAGAATTGATAAATTAATCCTAATGCTACAGTATCTTTAGCTGTTGCTTTAATTTGTGATTTAGTGAATGTACCATCTTCGTATAAAGCTCGACGTGCACCAATATCATCTTTATCTAACAAGTTAATTTTATAATCAACAATTGCTGATAAATTTTTATTAAAGTCATAGGTTAAACCAACATCGACATATTTAGCTAAATCATTACCTTTAAGACCCGCATCACCACTTCTTGAGAAGTTTGATGCATCTTGTACTTTATGTTGAATATAAGCAACAGAAGGAGTTAAACGCCCCACTTCAAAGTCAATACCGTATTGAGCAACTAATTCAAAACCTTTAGTTTTCAAATCAGAGGTATTATCTGTAGTTGATGCTTTTTCCCAACCGTATTTTTGTTTACCTTGAATATAAAGCGCAGCTAAATATAGATTATCATTATCATATTTAACACCAGCTGACCATGCTTTAGCATCTTTATGACCACCTGTTTGTGCATAGCCGGCACCAATTGATAAACCTGTATCAAGCACGTCCCAATCAATTACTGAACCCCAAGCTTCAGCACTATCATGGCCAGTACGGTCGTGATTATTTAGGTATTGAGTTGAACTATTATCACCATTATCGGCATATTGCACAGCAAAACGTAACCCGTTAACTAAACCAAAGAAATCTGAGTTACGATAAGTAGCCACTGCTTTGGTTCTTGCTGTTAATGCATAGATATCATTATTTGATGCATCACCACCAAACTCAGGTAAAACGTCAGTATATGAAGTTAAAGTTTTTAATATACCATCGTTACGACCATAATCAAATGAACCAAAATCGCCAAAGTTTAGACCTGCATAAGCATAACGAGTTTCGTTATCAGCATCAGAGCCTGTTTTAGCTTCATATTCCCAGCGACCATAACCACTCAAGCCATCAGTGATTTGTGTTTGTCCTGACATCCCTAAACGAGCAGTGGTTTTGTCACCTTCGCCAGTTTGATTATCACGATCAGTAATATAGTTCAAGGCATAAACTCGACCATAAAAGTCAACTTTATTACCATCTTTGTTCCACACTTCAATTGAAGCGCTTGCTGTACCTACAACTAATAGAGCAGGAATAGCGATTGCTAATAGATTACGTTTCATTTAGTTACCCTCTTAGGTATTTTATTATTAAAGATACAAAATATTTTGTTCTTGATTTAATAAATAGCTGCTGTTAATTAGCAACTAAGTTATTACTGGGATATCTATTATTATTGTTAAATACTAGATTTTTATTGTAAACATTATGGATTAATAACATTTGTAAGATATTATTCTGCGAATTAAGACTATTTTATGACTTAAAATAATATTTTTTTAAGCATAAAATGTTTTTTTAGATAACATGATGTTCAAGAGATGAAAAAAAAGGCACCTAAGTGCCTTTTATTGATATTTAAGATATCAAGCGATTAGAATTGGTAAATTAAACCAACACCTAACACATCTTTAGTACCTGGTTTGAATGGGTGACGCCCATTGCTTTCATGAGATGTATTTAACTCAGCACCGATATCTTGTTTCTTAAGAAGATTGAATTTATATTCAACGATAGCACTGAAGTTTTTATTAAGATCATATGTCGCACCAAGTGAAACATATTTAGCTAAATTACGACCTTCTTTATGTTCATCATCATACCAGTAGTCATCAGAGCTGATGTTACTGAATTTATGTTGAACATAAGCTAAAGATGGTGTTAAACGACCAACAGGTAAATCAATACCATATTGAGCAACTAACTCAACACCTTTGATTTTAGGATTATCATAACGCTCACCATCAACACCTTTTTCATTCCAAGTATTGAATTTAGTTTGGAAATAAGTAGCAGCTAAATATAGATTATAGTTATCATATTTGATACCAGTAGTCCATGTTTTAGCTTTTTTAACTTCGCCGCCTTCAACATATTTAGATTTACCAGCTGTTTGTGCATAACCTGCACCAACAGTTAAGCCAGTATCAAAAATATTCCATTGAACATTAGCACCATATGCTTCACGGCTATCACCTTTGTATCCAGATAAGTCACCATCTTCATCGAATAATGGGCTTGAACGTTTACCATCAACAGTGTATGAATTATCACCGTTATCAGCATATTGTAATGCAAAGCTTAAATCATCAGTTAAACCGAAGAAGTTGTTGTTACGGTAAGTAGCAACAGCTTTAGTACGAGCTGAAAGCACGTTCCAAGTATTGTTTGCTGCTTCACCACCAAATTCTGGTAATACGTCAGTATAAGCAGTAATAGCTTTTAACACACCGTCGTTACGACCATAGTCGAATGAACCAGCATCACCAAAGTTTAAACCAGCAAATGCATAACGAACTTCGTTATTTGAGTTTTTACCAGCTTTCGCTTCATATTCCCAACGACCATAACCAGTAATACCGTCAGTAATTTGAGTTTGACCAGACATACCTAAACGAGCTGAAGTATCGTCACCTTCACCATCTTGTCCACGATCAGTGATATGGTTAGCTGCTTTTACTCGGCCATAAAAATCAACTTTATTACCGTCTTTGTTCCATACTTCGATAGAAGCATTTGCACCAGCTGCTACTAAAAGAGCAGGGATAGCGATTGCTAATAGATTACGTTTCATTTCTTACCCTCATGGTTATTTCTATAAAAAGACACGCCTTTTGGTTGTGTCAATTTTTACAATGATTATTCATCCAAAAATAATGTTTATAACTAACGTTTTTAACTATTATTTTCATCTTACTTTTTACAGTACTGTAAATTATGTATAAAAATTTATTAAAATCAAGTGAACTTTTCGTTAAACGTGATGTCTAAGCTTAAAATAACGTCCGTTTGATTGTTTTTTAATCATTTGTAAAGTTTTGTTAATATTGAATTTGCTATCAACTGACTAAAAGTCAGTTGATAATATGCACAAATTTTAGAAATTTGCGTTACGTGGAGTTCTAGGGAAAGGAATCACATCACGAACATTCTGAACGCCAGTGACGTAAACAATTAGACGTTCAAAACCTAATCCAAAACCTGAGTGAGGTACAGTACCATAACGACGTAAATCACGGTACCACCAATAATCCTCTTTTTTAAGGCCTAATTCATCCATACGTTTATCTAACATATCCAAACGTTCTTCACGTTGTGAACCACCTATGATTTCACCAATACCTGGGGCTAATACATCCATTGCCGCAACAGTTTTACCATCATCATTCATACGCATATAAAACGCTTTTATATCTTTAGGATAATTTTTAACAACAACTGGCGCTTTAAAATGTTGTTCAGCTAAATAACGTTCATGTTCAGATGCCAAATCAATACCCCAACTTACTGGATTTTCAAATTTAGCATCACAGTTTTGTAAGATAGTAATAGCATCAGTGTAGTCCACTTGGGCAAAATCAGCATTAATAAAGCTTTCAAGACGATTAATGGCATCTTTATCAATGTGCTGTGCGAAAAACTGCATATCATCAGCTCGTTTTTCAAGTACTGTTTTAAAGACATATTTCAACATATCTTCAGCAAGTTTGGCATTATCATTAAGATCAGCAAACGCCACTTCTGGCTCCATCATCCAAAATTCAGCTAAATGGCGTGTAGTATTTGAGTTTTCAGCTCTAAAAGTGGGACCAAAGGTATAGACTTTTGAAAGTGCACATGCATAAGTTTCTGCATTAAGTTGCCCAGAAACAGTTAAAAAAGCTTCTTTACCAAAAAAGTCTTTATCAAAATCAACCTTACCATTATCTGTTTTAGGTAGATTTAACATATCCAGTGTTGAAACCCGGAACATTTCACCAGCACCTTCAGTATCAGAGGCAGTAATAATTGGTGTTGAAAGCCAGAAAAAACCTCGTTCATCAAAAAACTGGTGAATAGCTTGTGCTAAAGTGTGTCGTACACGAGTAATCGCACCAACAATATTGGTTCTTGCGCGTAAATGAGCAACTTCGCGAAGATATTCTATTGAGTGACGTTTAGCGGCCATTGGATAAGTTTCAGGATCATCAACAAAACCATAAACTTCAACTTGCGTTGCTTGTAATTCATATTTTTGCCCTTGACCTGGAGATTCAACAACTTTACCCGTCACTTTTACTGAACAGCCCGCAGTTAAACGCAAAATATCTTGTTCATAATTTGGTAAGTCTTTTTCAATTACCGCTTGAATTGGATCAAAACAAGAACCATCATACACAGCCAAAAATGAGATACCGGCTTTAGAATCACGGCGAGTTCTTACCCAACCTTGAACTGAAATGGTGCTACCAACAGCAATTTTACCTTGTAGCACGTCAACAATAGGAGCAACAGAATTCATTTTAATTATCCATCTCTATTTATTATTTATATAGTAAGTAATCTTAAAAGTAATATATAAGCTGAGTTTTAATATTCATTTAAGTATTATCAAAAATTGATAGTACAGATTATTTATAAGACTATATCACTTTGTTTAATTATTAATATTAATCATCAATATGATTATTAATGATTGACTTTAAATGTTCTTTTTAATTCGTCAATAAAAGCCAAATCTTGTGAAATTGTTTTACCAGGACTATCAGATAATTTAGCTACAGCTTGATTATTGCATTCCGTTAGTTTTAATACAATGTTTAAAGATTTGGTATTTACTTCTGAAGACGGAATATCACAAGCAAGAAAACCACCGATACCAAAGGATAATTTCACTCGATGATTAAAGTGCCGATAAATTTTCAGCGCTTTATCAAAGTTTAGACTATCAGAGAACACAAGTAATTTTGTTTCAGGATCAATTCCTAATTGCTGATAATGGCTAATCGCTTTTTCACCCCATTCAATCGGATCGCCCGAATCATGGCGTAGTCCTTGATAATGAGATGCAAAATAGTAGTCAAAATCACGTAAAAAAGCATCCATAGTAATACAATCTGTCAACGCAACACCCAGATCATCAGGATATTCATCTAACCAAACTTGCAAGGCCGTTTTTTGGCAATCATACAAATTAGGGCTTAATCGTTGATGGGCTTGGAACCATTCATGGGCTTGCGTGCCAACTGGAGTTAACCCTAGACGATATGCCAATAAATAATTACTAGTACTATGAAAATTGCGGAAATGGTTTTGCAAATAACTTACAACAGCCTCTTGGACAGCAAAAGAGTAACGTCTTCGTGTACCAAAATCCAGCAAATTAAAACCAGACATATCAAGATCATTAGTTTGCTCATCAAATCTGGCTAATTTATCTTTAAGTCTTGCTAATGCTTGTTCAACACCAATATTTGGCGAACGATCTTTATGAACAATTTCGCTAATAACCGCTAGCAATGGCACTTCCCACAAAATAACATCAACCCATTTGCCTTCAATTTGAATCACCAGCAAACCATCTTCGTTTTTAATCGTTAATAACTGACTATTAAAACGCCATTTTTTTAGCCAGTTTAAATAATCAGATTTAAAAAAGGTAATACCAGATAAATAGGCGAACTCATCATCGGTAAGTGTTAAAGACTCCATTAATTTAACTTGATGAGAAATTTGATCGGCATATTGACCAAGTAGATCATCACTACGACAGCGAAACTGAGCAACGACAGTCGCGTCAGGATAATGATGAAAAACGGCCTGCTGCATATGCAACTTATAAGCATCAGTATCTAATATTGATGTAATTATTGCGGGTAACATGTCTATCTATTATCAGTTCTTTAAAGAAAATTCTGATGATTATAGCAGAATAATAATTAAGATATAAATTAATTATCTAATAAGATTATTTTTAATAGGCTATAATAGTTCATATAGACATTTTGGTAAAATTAATCGAAATTCATTCCAAAATGATAAATAAATATAATTCATTCTATTTTAGAAAAATAATCATAGATACTGATGGGTATTAACCCCGTTTTGATTAATTAGAATACATAATTAGCACACCACTTACAAAGGTATATAAACATGAGTACAACGACAACTGATATACAACCGACTGCTAAATATCGTCATGACTATAAAACTCCAGACTTTACTATTACTGACATCGATCTTGATTTCGATTTAGCGGCAGAAACAACGACAGTTATCGCCCGTAGTCATATCATCAAAAAAAATTCTCAAGTTAACGATTTAGTATTAGATGGCGAAGAACTTAAATTAGTTTCAGTAAATATTGATGAACAACCATGGTCTGATTATCAAATCACAAAAACGGGATTAACGATTAATAATGTTCCTTCTGAATTTACCTTAACTATTGTTAATCAAATTAAGCCTATCGATAATACAGCACTTGAAGGATTATATGTTTCTGGTGATGCACTATGCACGCAATGTGAAGCTGAAGGTTTCCGCCACATCACTTACTACCTCGATAGACCAGATGTTCTAGCACGATTTTCAACTAGAATTACCGCTAACAAACAACAATATCCTTACTTATTATCTAATGGTAATCGCATTGCACAAGGGGAACTTTCCGACGGTAGACACTGGGTGCAATGGCAAGATCCATTTCCTAAACCAGCTTATTTATTCGCATTAGTAGCTGGTGATTTTGATATTTTAAAAGATCGCTTTATCACTCGTTCTAATCGAAAAATTGATCTGGAAATTTATGTCGATAAAGGTAATTTAGATCGCTCACAATGGGCAATGACCAGTTTAAAAAATGCCATGCGCTGGGATGAAAGCCGTTTTGATTTAGAATATGATTTAGATATCTTTATGATTGTAGCCGTTGATTTTTTCAACATGGGAGCAATGGAAAATAAAGGCCTTAACATTTTCAATTCTAAATATGTCCTTGCTAAACCACAAACTGCCACTGATGATGATTATATCGGTATTGAATCAGTAATTGGTCACGAATATTTTCATAATTGGACCGGTAACCGAGTCACTTGTCGTGATTGGTTCCAACTTAGCCTAAAAGAAGGATTAACAGTATTTAGAGATCAAGAATTCACTTCTGATCAAGGACTCAGATCGGTCAAACGGATTGCTGATGTCAAACTGTTACGCACAGTACAATTTGCTGAAGATGCAAGCCCAATGTCTCATCCGATTCGTCCTGAACAAGTAATTGAAATGAATAATTTCTACACAGTTACCGTATACGAAAAAGGTGCAGAAGTGATTCGTATGATGCATACATTATTAGGTGAAGCTAACTTTCAGGCTGGTATGAAACTTTATTTTGAACGCCATGATGGTAGTGCAGCAACTTGTGATGATTTTGTTGCAGCTATGCAAGATGCATCGGGAATTGATTTAACTCAGTTTAAATTATGGTATAGTCAGTCAGGCACACCAGTGTTAACAGTAACGGACAGCTATAATCCACAAAATCAACAATATACATTAACAGTTGAGCAACATACGCCAGCAACGCAAGATCAAAGTCAAAAACAGGCACTACATATTCCATTAGATATCGAACTTTATCAGCAAAATGGTGATGTAATTGCATTGCAATATCAAAATAAACCTATTCATCACGTACTAAATGTAACCCAATCCAGACAAGAATTTGTTTTTGATCATGTTTCAGAAAAACCAATTGTTTCACTATTAAGAGATTTTTCAGCTCCAGTAAAACTCAATTACAATTATCAAGATCACGATCTTATATTCTTAATGCAACATGCCAGCAATGCTTTTAGTCGTTACGATGTAGCGCAAATGTTATTAGCAAAATATGTGCGTATGAATGTAAATAATTATCATCAGAATTTATCAATGACAATTCCTGAGCCAGTATTAGATGCTTTTAGAGGAATATTACTATCAGATACCGCTGAACCAGCACTTATCGCACAAATACTGACTTTACCTTCGGAAAATGAATTGGCAAATCTATTTGATATCGTTGATCCGATGGCTATTTATCAAGTTCGCCAATTCTTATTAAATGTCTTTGCTAATGAACTCTATGATGAACTAACTGCGGTTTATCATCATAATCAAACAGCACAATATCAGATTGAACATGCTGACATTGGTAAACGCATGTTGAAAAACTGCTGTTTATCATTATTAGCTTATGCTGACGATAAATCGCTAGCGAATACTTTAGTTGAACAACAATATCAACAAGCCAATAATATGACAGATTCATTAGCGGCGCTTACCACAGCAGTAAAAGCGCAATTAACATGTCGACATACATTACTCTCCGATTTCGATGATAAATGGTATCAAGATGGTTTAGTAATGGATAAGTGGTTGGCTTTAAATGCGACAAGTCCAGAGCAAAATGTATTATCAACAGTGAAAAAATTGCTTAATCATCGCTCTTTTTCACTCAATAATCCAAATCGAATAAGAAGTCTAATTGGTGCTTTTGTTAACAATAACCCTGTTGCTTTTCATGCTGAAGATGGCAGTGGCTACCATTTCTTAGTTGAAATATTAATGGAACTAAACCAGAAAAACCCACAAGTGGCATCAAGACTTATTGATCCACTTATTCGATTAAAACGTTATGACGAAAATCGTCAGAAAAAAATGACAGCTGCTTTAGAAAGCTTATTAAAACTAGATAACTTATCTAAAGATCTGTATGAAAAAATCACTAAAGCGTTAGCTGCATAATAAATTAACAGCATTATAAGGAGCAAAATCCCACCTTGTTATTGATCAATAAGATTTAGTTAAGGTGGGATTTTTAATTAAACAACAGCAAATTTGCTACCAAAAACCCCGTTCCTCAAAATTTTTGCCGAAATTAAAATGAGTTTGAAAAATGACAATGATAAAAGAAATTAGCCCATTACAACTAAAACAAAAAATTGAGAGTAAAGCACCACTCTATTTACTTGATGTCCGAGAAGCTAATGAAGTCGCCATTTGTATGCTTGACGGCGCCAATCATATTCCAATGAATTTAATACCACTTTATTTAGATAAAATTCCTGACGAAGTAGATATTGTGATTTATTGCCATCATGGCGTAAGAAGCCTCAATGTAGCTAACTATTTGGTCGAAAATGGTTTTGATAGTGATTTTCTATATAATTTAACTGGTGGCATTGACGCATGGGCACAACTCATTGATACCAGTATGCCTAAATATTAAATAGCCCGTATTTAAACGGGCAAACTTATTATTCTTGTGGCATGACCCAATAACCATTTTGGTTGTGTTCTTTCATATATTCTTTAAATTGCTGCGACTGATAAATACGTTTTATATCTTTTGCCCACTGGCTATTTTCATTACCACCATTAACCACCACCATAATTTCTAAATCAGGGATAATTGTTTCTGATAACAGCGCTTTTTTCGAATCTATATTGGCAGAATAAACAATACTTCCAGGAATAACGGCAAAGTCTAACTCATTTAAGACTCTAGGAATATTGGCAGAATCCATTTCAATAATATCTACACCAGCAATATTTTCGGCAATATCATTTTTGCTAACAATAATTGGATTAGTATTTGGTTTTAACTTAATCCAACCGGCTTTTTCCAATAAATTATATGAGCGAGCCGCATTTGAGGCATCTTGAGGAATACCAATTTTAGCACCAGAAAAGACATTTTTGATTGAAGTATATTTATTCGAAAATATTGCTGCAGGTACTGAAGGTACATGCACTACCGGTTTTAAATTAGCTTTACGTTGACTATTAAAGACATCCATATAAGCAGTATGTTGAGCAACAGTTAAATCAATACTTCCTTCGCTTAATGCTACATCAGATTCTAATAAATGCGGAAAATTAACTAATTTAACTTTATAACCTTCAGCTTCAAGTATTGGTTTAACAGCATCTTTGAACAGATCATTATATGGCCCTGGTGATACGCCCATACTGATTTCTTTTTTAGTTTGATTATCAACCTTAGATGATGAGTTATCACATGCGCTAATTAAAAAAATAGAACTAAATAATGCCAATAGTGCAACATTGTTAACAAATTTTTGTTTGATAAAACTTATTTTCATTTGAACTATCCTCAGTGAAATGTAAATTTAACAAACACTCTAACATACAAATAACAATTCATTTATTCCATGTACTTCTATCTTATAACTTTTTGGAATAAGTTATAAAAAACGATTATTAGAGCAAAAAAGTCAGCTGTGCTACCGTAAAAGTATCAAAAATTGATATCTATTGGATATGCCATGACTGACACGATTGCCCCTATTGTTGAGCAACTTTTTCTTGATTTACATAAAAATCCAGAACTTTCCAATCAAGAATTTGAAACAACAAAAAAGTTAAGAACTTGCCTAGAACAAGCTAACATTCGTATTTTAGAACTGGGGGCAAAAACTGGTGTTATCGCCGAAATTGGCTCAGGAAGCCCAGTTGTTGCCTTACGAGCAGATATTGACGCCCTACCCATAGATGAACAATCTGACTGTCAATACCGTTCAACCAAACAAGGCATTATGCATGCTTGTGGTCATGACTTGCATACATCTGTGTTAATGGGAGCTGCTTATTTATTAAAAGCTAATGAACAGCAACTAAAAGGAACAGTTCGGTTTCTTTTTCAGCCAGCCGAAGAAAATTTTAGTGGCGCGTTACATTTTATCGAAATTGGTGCACTCAATGGGGTTGATGCTATTTTTGGTATGCATAATAATCCTAACTTAACCATTAACCAAATGGCTTCACGAGCAGGCCCATTTTCGGCTAATGTAGATCGTATTGAAATTACGGTAAAGGGAATTGGAGCACACGCTGCAAGACCTGAATCAGGTATTGATCCAATTGTCATTGGTGCACAGATTGTTAATGCGATACAAACAATTTCCAGTCGTACAATAAGTGGACTCGACCCAGTAGTGGTTAGCATTACCAAATTCTTAGGTGGAAACACTTGGAATGTGATCCCTGAAATAGTTGAAATGGAAGGTACCGTAAGGACACTTACCCCCGATATAAGGCTAAAGGTCAAGCAACAACTAACCAACATTGTCGAAAATATTGCCTTTAGTATGGGTGCTGAAGCCGAGTTAAGATGGTTTGATGGACCACCATCAATCATAAACGTGGCTAAATGGGTCGATTTTTGCCAAAACATTGCAAAACAGGAAGGTTATGAGGTTGTTGACTTTCAACCACAACTCGGCGGTGAAGATTTTGCTCACTACTTACATCATGTTCCCGGTGCATTTATCAATCTTGGCTCGCAAAGCCCCTATGCACTACACCATCCTAAATTTTTAGTTAATCGCAATATGATAATGCCAGTAGCTAATTATCTCGCAAATCTTGCGCAACTCGGATTGATTGAATTAGCCAAACATTGATAGGTATAACATAATGATAAAATTTGAAAATGTATCGAAACAATATGAACGCAATGGAATTACGACTCAAGCATTACAAAACATCAATTTAACCATCCAAAAAGGCGATATTTACGGCATTATTGGCTATAGTGGTGCAGGAAAAAGTACACTTGTACGTCTTATAAATTTTCTGGAAAAACCGACACAAGGCAATGTTATTATTCAAAACCAATTATTAAATCAATTATCAAATCCACAACTACGGCAAGTACGCCGTAAAATTGGCATGATTTTTCAGCATTTCAATCTACTTGAATCGAAAACTGTATATGAAAACATTGCTATTCCTTTAGTATTAATCAAAAAAGACAAACAAGCGATTAAACAAAAAGTCTATGAACTGCTTGAGTTTGTTGGCTTAAGTGATAAAGCTCATAGCTACCCTAAAGAGCTATCAGGAGGCCAAAAACAACGTATTGGCATCGCTAGGGCTTTGGCCAATGATCCCGATATTTTACTTTGTGATGAAGCTACATCAGCACTCGATCCGCAAACCACGCAATCAATTTTGGAATTAATCAAAAAAATTAATGATCAATATAAAATTACAGTGGTGTTAATTACCCATGAAATGCATGTTATAGAACAGGTTTGTCATAAAGTCGCGGTGATGGAAAAAGGTAAAATTATTGAACATGGCAACGTACTTGATGTGTTTGGTCATCCCAAACATAAAACCACACAAAATTTTGTTAGCTCAGTAATTAATGATCAAATCCCAGCGGGAGTGGTTGAAAATCTCTTAGAGATAGAAGGAGATAAAAACAATATAAAATTGTTTAAGCTTGAATTTCTGGGTCGTTCAGCCTCTGAACCTGTTATGAATTCGTTAATATTACAACAAAAAGTTGTCGTCAATATTTTGTTTGCTCATATGTCAGAAATTGAAAAAACTGTATTGGGCAGCATGTTTGTTCAACTAAAAGGTAGTGATAGTAATATCGAACAATCGGTACATTTTCTTCGTGAGCATGGGGTAAACGTTACAGAAATCCAACATTGGGAGAACAACTAATGGAAATAGTAAATGATATTATAAATTATTTAAGCACAACTTTTGCAACCAACGTAACTAGTGCACAATTTGCTCAGGCATCTTATGAAACTTTGTATATGGTAGTTTTTGCTTTAACATTAGGATCATTAATTGGCGTTCCATTAGGTATTTGTTTAGTCACTACTCGACCGTCTGGATTGCTTGAAAATAAAAAGATTTATCAGATAATTAATCCAATTATCAATCTCGTTCGCTCATTACCTTTTATTATCTTACTAGTAGCAATTCTACCATTAACCAAATTAATAGTTGGTAGTTCAATAGGCACAACAGCAGCAATTGTGCCATTAACCTTCTATGTAGCACCATATATTTCTCGATTAGTCGAAAACTCATTACTCGATGTAAATAGTGGTATTATTGAAGCTGCTGAATCGATGGGCGCAACGCCAATACAAATTATTTGGCATTTTATGCTTCCAGAAGCTTTTAGCTCTTTAATTTTAACCCTAACTACTGCGACAATTGGTTTAATTGGTGCAACTGCGATGGCAGGAGCCATCGGTGCTGGTGGTATTGGTGATCTAGCCGTTTCATACGGTTATCAACGTTTTGATACAACGGTCACCTACATTTGTGTCGTGATTTTAGTTATAGCAATTCAGTTTGTACAAAGCACTGGTAATTATTTAGCTCGTAAAGCTCGACATGAGTAACAGCAATAACCTATATTAAATTAATATATAGTGGTACTCGATTAACAGTACCACTATGAAATTTCAATAAAGCTCCAATTACGTAAACTAACATTAAGTTTTTAAGATAAAGTATTAGCATAAAAAGATGAACAATAAAATTCCTTATGTTTTATACTTATTATTGCTAAAATTACCAATTCATTTAACGCATTTGTTTATTTACAATAATCAAGTAGAATACTCAAAATTCAATTATAGTAGTGTAGGAACTCATTGTGACTGACACATTACAGCAAAATTTGGTCGAAATTCACGATATGTCTTTTTATCGTGGTACTCGGCCTATTTACAAAAATATGAACCTAACGGTACCCAAAGGCAAAGTCACCGCTATCATGGGGCCATCAGGCATAGGTAAAACTACGCTATTAAGACTTATTGGTGGGCAATTAAAACCACAAGCTGGTCAAATTTTATTTGATGGTGAAGATGTGCCTAGTATGACACGCTCACGGCTATATGAAGTCCGTAAACGCATGAGCATGCTATTTCAATCAGGTGCATTATTCACTGACTTATCGGTATTTGATAATGTTGCTTATCCATTACGTGAGCATCTAAATTTACCTGAGCCAGTTTTACATAATTTAGTCTTGATGAAACTACAATCAGTAGGCCTTCGTGGCGCTGCCAATATGATGCCTTCCGAATTATCTGGAGGTATGGCTCGGCGTGCCGCGTTAGCCAGAGCTATCGCTCTCGATCCGGATCTCATTATGTTTGATGAACCATTCGCTGGACAGGATCCGATATCAATGGGAGTGATCGTTAAGCTTATTGCTGAACTCAATCAATCGCTTGGCTTAACCTGTATTGTAGTTAGCCATGATGTTAATGAAGTGTTAAGTATTGCTGACTATGCATACATTGTTGCTGAACAACATATTATTGCTGGTGGAACATCTCAAGAATTGCGTAATAATGATGATCTACGCGTTAAGCAATTCCTTGAAGGTTTAGCCGATGGTCCAGTACCCTTTCATTATCCGGCTGTTGATTACAAATTAGACCTAAGTAGAGGTGCAAACTAATGTTGAACTTAATTGCAAAACTTGGTCAATCAATAATTAATATTATTGCTATGTTAGGCCGCTCAGGAGTTATGCTATTTGGTGCACTTATCGGTAAACCTCAATTTAGCAAACAATTTCCATTACTTGTTAAACAATTTTATTTTGTCGGTGTACAATCGCTTTCCATTATTATCGTATCTGGTCTTTTTATAGGTATGGTATTGGCGTTACAAGGTTATTTTATTTTAACTACCTTTGGTGCCGAAGCAAGTTTAGGGATGCTAGTTGCCCTTGCTTTATTACGAGAGCTTGGTCCTGTGGTTGCGGGATTACTTTTTGCCGGCCGAGCTGGTTCAGCCCTAACTGCCGAAATAGGATTAATGAAGGCCACTGAACAATTGTCAAGTATGGAGATGATGGCGATCGATCCATTAAGAAGAATTATTGCACCACGGTTTTGGGCGGGATTTTTCTGTATGCCATTTTTAACCGCAATTTTTGTCGCTGTTGGTATTTTAGGCGGAGTATTAGTCGGTGTTGATTGGAAAGGTATTGATGCTGGATTTTTTTGGTCTTCTATTCAAAGTAATGTCGATTGGTGGCACGATTTAGGCAATTGTTTTATAAAAAGCTTTGCTTTTGCAATCGCTAGTACATGGATTGCATTATTTAATGGTTATGATTGCGTACCAACATCAGAAGGAATCAGTCGGGCAACAACCAACACTGTTGTCTATTCATCATTAGTTATTTTGGGGTTAGATTTTATTTTAACCGCATTAATGTTTAGTAATTGAGGTCATTAAACATGAGTCGTAAAGTTGAAATTACAGTAGGATTATTTATGGTACTGGTGATCTGCTCAGTACTCTTTTTATGCTTTAGAGTTACTGACCCAACATCTTTTGCTAGTCATAATTCTTACCGTGTTTATGCTGTATTTGATAATATTGGTGGATTAAAGGTAAGATCACCAATTAAAATTGGTGGGGTAGTAATTGGTCGTGTCAGTAATATTAGTTTAAAATCAGATAATGGTGATGTTTATAAACCTTATGTTACTATGGATCTAGATGCCCAATACGATAAAATTCCGAGTTCTAGTTCACTTTCTATCAAAACTTCAGGCCTATTAGGTGAACAATTCATTGATATTAATTTTGGGTTAGATCAAAACATTGAACAGGAATTAGATGCTTTAGATGCAGATGATGCCTCTGCACCAACCAATAATAATGTCAACAAGAAGCCTGTTTATCTTATAGACGGTTATGTGATTAACAATACTAAACCAGCAATGGTTATTGAAGATTTAATTGGACAGTTTTTATATAGTGCTGGTGGATCGTCAGATAAAGACAAAAAACAAAATACTAACGAAAGTAAGGAGTAATTATGTTAACCAGATTGAAACAAAGTTTATTTTTAATACTTGCATTAATGATAAGTACAGCAGCGTTTGCAGAAAATGACCCATATAAAGATATGCAAGTTGCAGCAGACAAAATTTTTAGCACTATGAAAGCGCAATCAGCGACGCTTAAATCAAATCCAAATAAACTTAAAGATATTGTCAGAGCTGACTTACTACCTTATGTACAAGTTAAATATGCTGGTGCACTCATTTTAGGTAATGCGTATAAAACGGCAACTGACACACAACGTACGGCTTATTTCAAAGCTTTCGAAAACTATCTAGTTCAAGCCTTTGCCCAGGCACTTTCAATGTATAACGGTCAATCTTATCAAGTTGAAACCTCAAAAGATTTAACCGGTAAATCGTTAATTTCTATCCGCGTATTACTAAATCAACCAGATAAAAATCAACAACCGTTACGAATTGATTTCCAATGGCGAAAAAATACCGTAACTGGTGAATGGAAAGCTTATGATTTAATAGCTGAAGGCGTAAGTATGATTACAACCAAACAAAATGAATGGTCAACAATTTTACGCCAAGATGGAATTGATGCATTAACTAAACAGTTAAATGATCTATCTAATCGCAATATTGATCCAAACGCTAAACAAAAAGGTTAGTTCATCATGTCGCGAATCCAAGCAGAAAAACAACAAAATATACTTAATTTAATCGGTGAGCTTGATGCTCACTCATTAAATGATTTATGGTCAACACAAAATACACTTTTAAATGGTGTAACGGATATTAATGTAACTCAAGTTACCCGCGTTGACTCTTCTGGGCTCGCGACACTGGTCTATTTTTGTAACCAATATAATATCAAATTAACCGGGATCAGCCCCCAGTTACAAACATTAATTGAACTTTATGATTTGCAAACGGTTATTAATCAGTAACTGTTTATGCAAATTCATAATAAAAACCCCCCTTTCCTCAAAATTTTTTTAATAAACAAAATATAGATAATAAGAGTTTAAATAATGGATAAGCAAGAAATTATAGCTAAATTAAAAAGTTCACTCGACCTCGATGATGTTCATGTAATGACAGATGATGGCAGCCACTTTCAAGTTATTGCAGTTAGTGAAATCTTTGCCGAATTAAGTCGAGTAAAAAAACAACAAGCTATATATGCACCTTTAGCCGAATTTATTAATGATAATCGGATCCATGCATTATCAATCAAAACATATACACCGACTGAATGGCAACGTGAGCGTAAATTAATGGGTTTATAATTAAACCCAATCAGCATTTTGACTTGAATTAAGGTTTTTAGCCACAACATAATGTTTTATTAAGAACCATAATCATTCGCATAAGGTATCGCAGTATGACTAACCCACTATTAAGCAATTCATCATTACCCCAATTTTCAAAAATTAAACCTGAGCATGTTCTGCCTGCTATTCAAGAGACATTAAACAACTGTCGTAAAACAATCGAATCAGTATTGGAACAAAATAGTGAATACACTTGGGATAACCTAATACAACCCATTGATGAAATGGATGAAAAATTTAGCCGAGCGTGGTCACCAGTTAGTCATCTTAATTCAGTGAAAAATAGTCCTGAATTACGTGAAGCTTATGAAGCTTGTTTACCATTACTCTCGGAATACAGCACTTGGGTTGGACAACATAAACAATTATATCAAGCTTACAAACAACTTAAAGATAGCAAGCATTATGAAAATTTAAGTAAGGCACAGAAAAAAGTAATCGACAATGCCTTACGTGATTTTGAATTATCTGGAATCGGTTTATCAGATGATAAACAAAAACGTTATGGTGAAATTGTTGCTAAACTTTCAGAATTATCATCGCAATATAGTAACAATGTATTAGATGCAACAATGGGATGGTCCAAACTAATTATTAATGTTGATGACTTGTCTGGATTACCTGAAAGTGCCTTAGCAGCAGCAAAAGAACAGGCAAAAGCTAAAAATCAAAAAGGTTGGTTACTGACTTTAGATATGCCAAGTTATTTACCGATTATGACTTACTGTGATAATCGAGACTTACGCTTTGAACTTTATCAAGCATATAATACTCGCGCATCCGATCAAGGGCCTAATGCAGGTAAATGGGATAATACCGATATTATTAAACAAATTTTATCACTCCGTGATGAACTCGCTAAATTACTCGGTTTTGAAACTTATGCTGACAAATCATTAGCAACCAAAATGGCTGAAACAACCTCGCAAGTTACTGCCTTTTTAACTGATTTAGCTAGCAAGGCCAAACCGCAAGGTGAAAAAGAGTTAGCCGATTTAAAAAGATATGCTTATGAGTTCTTTGGAGCTAGTGATATTAAACCTTGGGATATCGCTTATTACAGCGAAAAACAAAAACAACATCTATATACTATCAATGATGAAGAGCTTCGTCCCTATTTCCCTGAACAACGTGTCGTTAGTGGATTATTTGAAGTCGTGCGTCGTATTTTCGGTATTACCGCTAAACAACGCAATGACGTAGAAGTTTGGGCGCCAGAGGTAAAATTTTATGATCTTTATGCTGCCAATGGAGAATTAAAAGGTAGTTTTTATCTCGACTTATATGCTCGTGAGCATAAACGTGGTGGAGCTTGGATGGATGATTGTATTGGCCAAATGCGTTTTGCCGATGGTCACTTGCAAAAACCTGTAGCTTATTTAACCTGTAACTTTAATCGCCCAATTGGTGACAAACCAGCATTATTCACCCACAATGAAGTCACCACGTTGTTCCATGAATTTGGTCATGGATTACATCATATGTTGACTGAAATTGAGGTGTCATCGGTAGCAGGTATTAATGGAGTTCCATGGGATGCCGTTGAATTACCAAGTCAATTTTTAGAGAATTGGTGCTGGCAACCTGAGGCTTTAGAATTTATCTCCGGTCATTATCAAACTGGAGAACCTTTACCTAAAGAGATGTTAGATAAAATGCTAGATGCCAAAAACTTCCAAGCAGCATTATTTATTTTACGTCAATTAGAATTTGGTTTATTTGATTTTAAATTACATAGTAACAAAACACCGGATATTTTAGAGACATTAAAACAGGTCAGACAACAAGTTGCAGTGGTACCTACTGTTGATTGGGGACGCTTCCCACATGCGTTTAGCCATATTTTTGCCGGTGGTTATGCCGCAGGTTATTATAGTTATCTTTGGGCGGAAGTTTTATCAGCAGATGCATTTTCTCGTTTTGAAGAAGAAGGGATTTTTAATGAATCAACCGGTAATGCATTTCTTGATCATATTTTGTCTCAGGGTGGCAGTGATGAACCTATGACATTGTTTAAAAATTTCCGTGGTCGTGAGCCACAACTTGAGGCATTACTTCGTCACTATGGAATCCACTAATGTCAATACTGCTCAGCTGAAACAATTAGCTGAGCAGTGGTTATCTGATCATATCGAACTTCCATTTGTTTTAGTTAGTCAAGCTCATCAACTTGAGTTACAAAAAACCGATGAGCCAAAATTAGGTGCAGTCGCAGTTAATTTTGTGTCAGGCACAATGGCACATCGTCGTCAATTTGGTGGTGGTCGTGGTGAAGCAATCGCTAAAGCCGTTGGCGTAAAAGGTAATTACTTACCAACCGTTATAGATGCCACTGCAGGATTAGGACGAGATGCCTTCGTATTAGCTTCTATTGGCTGTCAGGTTACAATGTTTGAGCGTCATCCGGTAGTCGCAGCGTTACTCGCTGATGGACTTGATCGTGCTTATCAAGATCCGACTATTGGTCAACTATTACAAAAACAGTTATGTTTAATTTATAATTCAAGTTTACATGGACTCAGCTTATATCACAATCAACCTGATGTTGTGTATCTTGATCCGATGTTTCCACATCGACAAAAAAGTGCATTAGTCAAAAAAGAGATGCGTATTTTTCAACAATTAGTCGGTAGTGATCTTGATGCCGAAAGTTTGCTCGAACCGGCAAGGCGATTAGCCAAAAAACGAGTTGTTGTCAAACGGCCTGATTATGCACCATTTTTAGCCAATCAAAAACCAACGGCTGAAATTAAAACTAAAAATCATCGTTTTGATATTTATACACCATTAGATTGTATATAGGAACAGTATTTAAATATGCGACTGGATAAATTTCTTGCTCACCATTTAGGTGTGAGTCGAACAATAGTCAGTAAAGAACTTAAAGCCCAAAAAGTTACCGTTAATGGTAATATTGTCAAATCAGGTGCTTATCATATCTCACCAGATCAAATTGTAGAATATGATGGTTTCGAAATCGTACCTATTACCGAAAATCGCTACTTTATGCTCAATAAACCACAAGGTTATGTCTGCTCTACTGATGATCCAGATCATCCAACTATCCTCTATTTTATTGATGAACCTATGGCAGAAAAACTGCATTCAGCAGGCAGACTGGATCTTGATACCACTGGTTTGGTTTTATTAACCGATGATGGTAAGTGGTCACATCGTATAACATCACCTAAACATCATTGTGAAAAAGTTTATCAAGTGACGGTTGAACAACCACTTACCGCTAATCTTATTGATATCTTTAAACAAGGCATTCAGTTAAAAAGTGAAAAAACTCTGACCGAACCAGCTAAATTGATTATCATTGACGATTATCATGCAGAACTCACTATAAGCGAAGGGCGATATCACCAAGTAAAACGAATGTTCGCAGCGGTAAATAACCATGTCACCCAATTACATCGCAAACAGATCGGCAATATTGTTCTTGATATACCTGAAGGTGAATATCGGCCACTTACTCAGGACGAGATCAATTCGTTTAATTAGTATTTTTGATTAGATTGAATAAATAATGATTTTTTTGCTAAATTTTAGCTCCAAAGGAATGACGACGTGCAAACACAAGATCCGCAAATAGAAATCAAAGTTTCTAAACAAGCACTCATTTTTATTCTTGGTTTAATATCAATGTTGATGCCATTATCCATTGATATGTATTTACCAAGTATGCCAACTATTGCCGAAAAATTTAATGTTGCTGACTCCACTGTACAATTAACGATAAGTTGTTATTTATTAGGATTTTCACTAGGCCAACTTTTATTTGGGCCCCTAACCGATAGCTATGGACGACGAAAAGTTTTAACTTTTGGGCTAATTATCTTCATCATTGCTGCATTATGTTGTGGTCTAGCTGCTAATATAAATCAATTAATTACTGCCCGCTTTTTTCATGGCATAGCGGCATCAGCAACTACAATTGTCATTAATGCATTAATGAAAGATATTTATCGTGATCGTGATGAGTTTTCAAAAATGATGTCTTTTGTCATGCTCATCTCCAATATTGCCCCACTACTTGCACCAATTATTGGCGGTTTTATTCTATTTTGGTTTGACTGGCAAGCAAACTTTTATGTTCTTAGTTTAATGGCTATCATCTGCCTAGGCTTGGTAACAATCAATATCCCAGAAACCTTAGCCAAATCGAAACGTGATAAATTTAGCATAATTAGAATTTTAAGCAATTTCATTGCGTTATTTAGACATAGGCAAGTATTTACTTATATGATGATTGGCGCATTTTCTGGAGCAGGACTATTCTCATTTCTCAGTCTGGGGCCATTTGTTTATATTAATTTACATGGTGTTGCTTCAATCAATTTTGGTTATTACTTTGCTATAAATATTTTAGTTATGATATTTATGAACACCCTAAATAGCCGCCTGGTACGACGAGTTGGCTCGATAAAAATGATACAATTAGGATTATTAATTCAGTTTGTAATGACAATTGGTATGGCAATTACCAGTATATTTTACTTAGGATTTTTCTTTTTAGTCATATTTATTGCTGGTTATATCGGTTGTATTTCAACCATAGGAGGGAATTGCATGGCGGTAATTCTTGATTGTTATTCTCATATCGCCGGAACCGCATCCTCACTTGCAGGCACAATTCGCTTTGCTGTTGCCGGCGCTATTGGTGTTTTACTTTCTACACTCGTTTCAACACAGACTACAACCTCAGTTACGAATAATTTAACTGAATGGTTAATGGTTGGTTCAATGGTGATCTGTAACTTCTTAGCCGTCGGTTTATTTTTGAGTGTTAGAAATATAACAAGGAAAAAAACATGATTTATCAATTAGACAACTTAAAACCACAAATTAATCCAACTTGCTTTATTGCCAAATCTGCCGATATTATTGGTGATGTGGTTTTAGATGAAAATGTATCTATTTGGTTTAATGCAGTTTTACGTGGTGATATCGCCAAGATACATATTGGTAAAAACAGTAATGTTCAAGATAACACTACTATTCATATTGAAACTGATGTCCCATGTATTATTGGTGAAAACGTGACAATTGGCCATAACGTCATTTTACATAGCTGCACGGTAGAAGATAATGTTTTAATTGGTATGGGTAGCACAATTTTAAATAATGCTAAAATTGCCAAAAATTGCTTAGTAGGCGCTAACTCGCTGGTCACTCACAGCTTACCATATGAAGAAGGTTGCCTAATTATGGGATCTCCAGCTAAAATTATTCGTAAATTGACTGAGAAAGAAATTCTAGCCAACATTACAAATGCTCAACACTATGTATTAAATGCGCAAAGATTTAATCAAACCTTGATCGAATTGAATTCATATCAATAAATTATTTTTTATCTCTCATTCACGCTATAAGTGGGTTTAATTTATGATAAAATAGCTAAAATTTTAATTAAAATAGCTTTTAGGTACGTGTTTGAAAAAATTTAAAATTACTAGAAGACAGATTGTTATTCAATTAATTCTATTAACATTAATAGGATTGTCTGTTTGTTTATTTTTATCACTTTTTACTTACAACCCATCGGATCCGGGGTGGTCACGTACGGCTTGGCATAATCCTATTAGCAATTTTGGTGGTTATATTGGTGCATATGCTGCTGATATCGTATTTCAATTTTTTGGACTGATTGCTTTTAGTTTACCTATTATTATCATTTTCTTTTGTTTACAGTTAATGGGCTATTTTTATCGTCATAGTAATGAGCCAATTAACTATTTCAGTGTTTCATTTCGAATTATTGGTATATTAGCTTTTGTACTTAGTTGTTGTGGTTTTTTTACCTTAAATATTCGTGACCCAGAACAATTCCAAGCCGGTGGTTATCTAGGCTCAATAGTTATTGAAAGTTTGTTACCCGTTATGAGCAGCTTAGTAACCTCTTTAGCTTTACTAGCAACAACCTTAGCTTGTGTTACATTATTGACTGGCTTTTCTTGGCTTTATCTATTTGAAAAAATCGGGGCGTTAGTTATGTTAATACTATCGCCAATAAAATGGTTATTTACGCCAGATAAAGTGACACAATCAGTTGAGCAAAATCAAAATGATGAAGCATCTATAGAAGAAAAAGAACCACAGATTGATTTACATCTTAATATGGATGGTAGTAGCCAAGATAGTCTTGAACTAACCAACTTGGCTACGAATACTGCAGAAATAGCCGCTAAAATAGATACAGAAAAAGCCGAATCAACAATAGATCCAGATCCGATTTCATTACAAAATGATGAAAAATTCATAAAAACGGCAGCTCAATTATTACAAACGATCGAAGCTAACAATGCTACTACAGACGAAACTCATGATGTAACTGAAAAGGTAGCCAAAAAAGACCTTGATCCTGATGCAATATTAGCGCGAATGGAAACCATTTTAAAAAATATGAATGAAGGTGGTACAACTAATTCTACTAATTTGGCGGAATCTAATGAGCAAAAGGATAGTCAAGATATCATTCAACCATTCGAAGAAGATAAATACACGATTGCCGATGCGCCAAGTAAACCGTTATTTACTATGGAACATCATGAACCTGAAATAAATATAAATCATCCTACTTTTAATAACGAGAGTGTGATAGAACCAACTGTAATACAACCAGTTGAGGATGAAATATCACTAAGCATTATTACCCCAGAATATAATCATTATCAAACCAATGATATTCCAGACAACTTTGAGATACCTGAAGATGTTGATATCTCACTTCTTAAACAAGAAAATCCTACTATAGACGATATTTATTTAAATGATGTTGCTATCGAAGAAACGACACAACCACTAATCTCTTTAACTCAAACGGCACCGATTATCGATGAAAATAGCGAAGAAGATAATGAAGATGAGGGAGAAAGCTTAATTCATCCGTTATTACAACGTAATGATAAACCTTTACCCAAGCCAACTACCCCATTACCGTCGTTAAGTTTATTAACGCCACCACCAACGACACGAATTGAAGTTGATCATGTTGCCTTAAATGCAATGTCACAGCAAATTGAAAAAAGTTTATCTGATTATCGAGTAAAAGCACGCGTTGTTGATTATTTACCAGGACCAGTGATTACGAGGTTTGAAATTGAACTAGCTCCGGGTATCAAAGCTGCCAGAATATCAACACTGGATCGAGATTTAGCTCGTTCCTTATCTATGCCATCAGTGAGGGTTGTAGAAGTAATACCTGGTAAACCTTATGTCGGTATTGAATTACCTAATCAAAATCGACAAACCGTTTATTTCAGAGAAGTATTAGATAGTCCACAATTCAAAAACGCTCAATCTCCACTTACTGTCGTTTTAGGAAAAGACATTGCTGGACAATCGGTAGTTGCTGATTTAGCAAAAATGCCTCACTTATTAGTCGCAGGGACAACAGGTTCAGGAAAATCGGTTGGTGTTAATGCCATGATATTAAGCATTTTATACAAATCACAACCGGAAGATGTTAGGTTCATCATGATTGATCCTAAAATGTTAGAGCTCTCTATCTATGAAGGAATACCACACCTATTAACTCAAGTCGTCACCGATATGAAAGATGCGGCAAATGCTCTTAACTGGTGTGTGAATGAAATGGAAAAACGCTATCGATTAATGTCAGCGTTAGGGGTGCGTAACATTGCTGGTTTTAATGAGAAAATCAAGCTCGCTGAAGAGATGGGGCGACCAATTCCTGATCCACTTTGGAAACCAACCGATAGTATGGATCTAGAAATGCCGACGCTTGAAAAACTTCCATATATTGTGGTTATGGTTGATGAATTTGCCGATTTAATTATGGCTGTTGGTAAAAAAGTTGAAGAGTTAATTGCTCGACTAGCACAAAAAGCCCGAGCTGCAGGTATTCATTTGGTACTAGCAACTCAAAGACCTTCTGTTGATGTTATTACCGGTTTAATTAAAGCTAACATACCAACCCGTATTGCATTTACAGTTTCAAGTAAAATTGACTCACGAACCATTTTAGATCAAATGGGTGCGGAATCTCTGCTTGGTATGGGGGATATGCTCTATTTAGCACCTAATAGCTCTATTCCTGTTCGTGTTCATGGCGCTTTTGTCCGTGATGAAGAAGTTCATGCCGTCGTACAAGATTGGAAAGCCCGTGGTAAACCTAAATATATTGAAAATGTAACAGTCTCAACTGATGATAGTGAAAGTGGTAGCTTTGATACTATTGATGAAGAACTCGATCCACTATTTGATCAAGTGGTTTCTTTCGTCATTGAAACACGTAGAGCATCAATATCCAGTGTCCAACGTAAATTTAGAATTGGTTATAACCGAGCCGCACGAATTGTGGAACAAATGGAAATGGAAGGCATTATAAGTGCACCTGCCCATAATGGTAATCGAGAAGTACTTGCTCAAGCATCTCATAATGATTATTAAGCTTAATTGTAAAGGCAGCCTATTCCATGAGTAATTATTTATCGCAAGTAATTAGCTTAGAATCGAAATTAATAAGTGAAAATTTTCTGAGCTCACCGACAATATTAGCGGTACAAGCATTAATTAGAGAGATCTGCTTATCACCCAAACCTGGATTGGTAGATATGAACAATAATGGCGCACATCACGATATGAGTTTTCAAACATTCATAACAAGTATTAATGCCATTTCAAATTGGTTTGAACGTTTTTATAATTATGGAAAACATAATGCCAACGTTGCAGCACCTGATTTTTTAGCAAATATTCGACCAATTGGCCTTGAATGTGAAACAGCAATGTTTAGTGCAACTAAACAGATTAATACGCATAAAGGTGGAATATTTGCCTTTGGTCTATTACTAAGTGCCATAGGTAAATTAGAGCAACTTAAATTACAGACAACTATTCCGATGATCTGTAATGAGGTAGCTAACATTTGCCACGGTATGGTTAATAACGAATTATCACAAAATAACCGCAGCCACTCAGTAGGAGAACGGCTTTTTAAACAACATAATCTTACTGGTGCAAGAGGCGAGGCTGAATCAGGATATACAACCGCACGTGAGATATCATTACCAATTTATCAAAAAATGTTGAATAGTGGCTATGATGAAGAATCAGCCCTATTACAAGCAATGCTATACTTATTAGCTTACAATCAAGACACAAACCTAGTTTCTAGAGGAGGACTAGCCGGATTAGAATTCGTGCAAAATGAAGCAAGATATTTAATCCAGCAAGGTGGCGTTTTGCATCCAAATGGACTAGAAATGATTGCTAAGTTAGATGACGAACTGATAAAACGCCACCTAAGTCCTGGTGGCTCAGCGGATCTTATCGCAGTTACATGGTTTTTATCTCATTATGCAGCTCAAAATTAACTCATTTAACTTATAAATGTTCTAATAAAAATTGATGGTTAAGCGGTAACCAATAAATTATTGATAAAAGCACCGTAACGATTGTCACGCCAGCTAAAGTAAAATAAACGGCCGTTATTAAGCATCATTTCAGGTTCATTCACTAACCCAAAATTAATAATGTAGTCATTCATTGTGTAAATATCCTAAGATAATCTAAATTAAAGCACTTCATACTTCAGTCTATCTCACACTTTATTTAATTACTAACTACGACGACAACATTTTAATAACAGAAAAAATAAAAAATTAAATAATTATAACTAGAGTACTCATTATTGGATCGATAAAAGTATTGTAGTTGATAGCTATATTTCTGATCGAATTAAGCTAGGAAACAAAAGGTGATAATTAAAAACCAGCCAACATAATCTTAATAATGATTAAAAAAAGTAAGCGCTAACCAATATATAAGTAATAATTATCAATAAATTTATTACTATAAAATAAAGTATTTAATAAAGAATAATAGATATATTGCGCAGACACAGAAAAAGAAAAAAGTTATTAAAATTTCCCTTAGCTTATTTGATTTGTGCACTTTTTTATACCAACAATTATCCTATTTACCAACATTTCTCATTAAATTATTTGGCAATAGTTAAGACAAACTTGTCTAAACTTATAAACTATGCTAGCTTGCAACACTCAATAAAATTGACAAAAATTAAGTTTAATTGAAAAAAATTAATATTATCAATTAGTTTTATTTTTAATTGATATTAAGGTGATAATTTTTAGTGTGTTTAGTTTTTTTCAACGTATAACCATTCTTTAAGTAATGGAGAAAATAATGGACTATCCCAAAATAGCCCAACAAATTTTACAATTGGTGGGCGGTAAAGAAAATATTATTAATTTTACCCACTGCTTTACTCGATTACGCTTCCAATTACACGATAACCAAACCGCTAATCGTGAAAAATTATTACAAACAGAAGGTGTAATTTCTGTTGTTGAAGGAAGTGGACAATACCAAGTGGTTTTAGGTAATAAAGTCACTAAAGTTTATGAACAATTAGTCTCATTAGTCGGTGATGTAATACGAAATAATCAAACGGAACCTAAATTATCTTTAGCTGTAAAAATACTTAATGCTTTTGCCGCTATTTTCACACCAATTATTCCGGCTATCGCAGCATCAGGAATGCTAAAAGGAATTCTAGCTATTGCCGTTATGATTGGTAACTATTACTATCAGACTGATATTAAAAGCTATAACACCTACACTATTTTACATTCGGCATCAGATGCAGTTTTCTATTTTATGCCAATTATATTAGGTTACACTGCGGCTAAAGTCTTCAAAGCTCATGAATTTATTTCTATGATTATTGGTGCGACTTTATGTTATCCATCAATCGTCAATTTAATGGCCAGTAAAACTGAAGTCACGCTGTTTGCAATCGAACTCACCAAAGCTAGTTACACATCAAGTGTTATACCTATTATATTAGCGGTGTTCATTTTAAGTTATGTACAAAGATTTCTAGATTATATTATTCCAGAAGTGTTAAAAATCATCATGGTGCCTACATTTTCATTGCTCGTCATGATTCCAGCTACATTACTTATTTTCGGCCCAATTGGTATCTATATCGGCGAATTTATAAACTGGGTCTATTACTACATTATGGGAGTTAGTCCTATCTTATTAGGTGCATTTATTGGTGGTGTATGGTGTATTTTAGTTATTTTTGGTGCCCACCGCGCTATCGTACCAATCGGCATTAATGATGTAGCCCAAACAGGACATCAAAGTTTACTTGCTTTTGCTGGTGCAGCTAATTTTTCACAAGCCGGCGCTGCTTTAGGTGTATTTTTTAAAACTAAAAATAAGAATCTAAAAACAGTTGCTGCTTCAGCGACAATAACCGCCTTATTCGGTATTTCCGAACCGGCTATTTATGGAGCAAATCTTAGATTGAAAAGACCAATGGTTTGTGCAGTTATATGTGGTGCACTCGCTGGTGGTTTAATGGGCTGGGGAGGTTCTTATGGAACCGCTTTTGCCAATCAAGGCGTACTGACAATCCCGGTTTATGCTGAAGCCGGAACCAAAGCTTTCTTATGTTACTTAATTGGTATAGGTTTCGCTTTTTTTGGCTCATGCATTATGACGATGCTTGTTGGCTTTAACGATATCGCAAATGAAGAAGAGTCAAAAACAATTCAAACCTCATCTAGCCAACCATTAACAAATGATGCAACCATTCTGTCGCCAGTTGTCGGCGAGGTTATTGCGTTAAATAAAGTTAAAGATGAAGTATTTGCTTCAGGATCGATGGGCAAAGGAATAGCAATTTACCCTAAAGCTGGTGAAATAATTGCCCCAGCAGATTGTACCATTACCGTACTCTACCCGACTTTACATGCAATTGGCCTAAAATTAGATAACGGTATTGAGTTACTGATTCATATTGGTATTGATACAGTTAACTTACAAGGTAAATATTTCCAGTCTTATGTAGAAACTGGTCAACATATTACTAAAGGAAACAAAATTGTTTCCTTTAATATCGAAAAAATCGAACAGCAATTTGATTTAACAACTTCGATTATTGTGGTTAATTCAGATCAATATAAACATATAGATTATTGTCAACTAACTCATGTTAGTAATAAAGACGATTTATTATTCATTCAAGTTTAGAGGTTTAGTTATGAAAGCTTTTGCTAAGGATTTTTGGTGGGGAGCATCATCTTCTGCATTTCAAATTGAAGGTGGGTGGGATGCGGATGGGAAAGGAATGACCGTTGCCGATTACAATTCATTTCAACGCTCTGCAATACAAGCCGATAGTAAAGTAGCCAGTGATTTCTATCATCATGTTGAAAGTGACATTGCTTTATTTAAAGAGTTAGGACTAAAAACTTATCGTTTTTCTATATCATGGGCGCGTATTATTCCCGATGGTGATGGTGAAATAAATCAAGCAGGCATTAATTTCTACAACAAAGTCATCAATGAATTAATCAAGAACGATATCATTCCGTTTATTACTCTTTATCATTTTGATTTACCATTCGCCTTAGTTGATAAATATAATGGTTGGCAAGATCGTCGTTGTGTTGATGCATTTAGACGTTATGCGCAAATATGTTATCAAGCATTCGGCGATCGAGTAAAACATTGGCAGATTAATAACGAACAAAATCTGATGATCCGTGTTAACGAAAGAATGAACATGTATAAAGTTGCGGCTCATGAGGTTGAAAAAGTGAGAGCTCAAATGGATTATCATATGTTTGTTGCTCATGCGATGGCAACCAATGACTGTCATGAACTAATTTCTGGTAGTAAAGTGGGACCGGCGGTATCATCAACCATGACCTACCCTGCAAGTAACAAACCCATGGATGTTTGGGCCGCCAAAATGAATGACAATTTCAAAACCAACTATGCACTTGAAATGTACTGCTTTGGTGACTATCCAGGGTATTATAAAAATTACTTAAATCGTTGTGGTATCTATCCTATTACTCAACCAGAAGATGCGCAAATTTTAAAACAAGCTAAGCCAGATTTTATTGCCGTAAATTATTATCGGACGTTAGTGGCTAGTTACCTACCAGAAGATGATAGCCATCCGTTTGGTAGCAAAGAAAAAGATATCGATTTTGATCTTTATGGTTATTTCAAGATCGAGAAAAATCCAAATTTGGTCGCCTCAACTTATGGTGCACAAATTGACCCTATGGGTCTAAGACTGGTATTAAATGAATATTATCGCCAATATCGTTTACCACTGATCATTACAGAAAATGGCTTAGGTACACCAGATATTTTAACTGCTGACAATAAAGTACATGATGATTATCGCATTGATTATATAAAATCGCATATCTTAGCTTGTCATGATGCGATTGAAGATGGTGTTGAGTTATTTGGATATTGTCCATGGTCAGTTATCGATTTACTAAGTTCACATCAAGGTTTCAAAAAACGTTATGGCTTTGTCTATGTCGATCGAGATGATCATGATTTAAAAACGCTTAATCGAATTAAAAAAGATAGTTTTTATTGGTATCAGCAAGTCATCAAAGATAACGGTATTAAATAATAATGCAAAACTAAACATGATGGGCGCTGAAAGGCCCATCATAATTTATTTAAATACTGCTAATTAACTAGATAAGTTACCTTATGTGCCTCTGTCGGTAATGGTACTTGCCATTTAGAAAGCATTTGAGTAATTTTCTTGTTTGGCAAGCTAGTATCTCGACTTGAATTACGTTGATATAATGTTTTTTCTGACTGCTCAAGATAAACAATTTCAACTTCGGCATGATAAGCATAAAGTAAATCCAATGCTTTTTCTCGCATATCTCGTGATAAGTGAGTAGCATTCCAAATAAATGACTGATTCTCTCTTAAGTATTGTTTTACCTTTGCTAATACAAATTGAATCACTAAACCTTCATTTTGACCATGCTTCAATTTAAGTTGATTACGAGCATCATCATATGATGCAACCGGTAAATTTGGATAGTATTTACTTATCCAGCTATTTTTACCTGATGCAGGCAACCCCGATAGTAAGATGACTTTAGGTCCTTTTTGAGGATATAACGCATAATCAGGTAACACATTGCTACCTCGAAAATATTGTATTCGCGTATAATCATCAATAAATTGCCGTGGTTGATATAAACACTGTTCTTCTAAAGCTAATTGTTTGAAGAGTTCAACTTCATCAACCATTCGAGCTTTATCAGCACTAATACGACCCAGTATATCTGCTTTAGCTTGCATACATAACATCCAAACAGGAAGTTGCCATGAAAGCCGATGAATTAACCATTGCGGTGATTTATAGTTATTATCATCACTTAAAGCATAAAATGGTATTTGATGCACTCGGATAATTCGACAAATTTTTTCCCGTAATTCAAAAGGAACGCCATTTCGCCATAATAATATTCGACTACTTATCTCGCCTTTTTGCGAATGTCGTGGTTGTGAAATTCGACCACTTATTTCATCAATAATTGTCGTTTCTGGTTTGGCAATATCATGTAATAAAGCAGTCATAAACAGTACAAACTTATCTTCATCAGAAGATGCTGCAAAATCATCTTGAGCAATTAAAGCCCTTAATACCATTTGAGTATGAATCCAAACATTTCCTTCACCATGATAAATCGGATCTTGTGGTGTAATAGTCAATTTATTCAACTCAGGAATACAGTCTAACCACTGGTCAAAGTTATCTTGGCTGATACTGTAGGCGATCTCTTGTTGTAACTGTGAATAACTCATAAATCACCTCCAAATACTAAGCCACTATTCCAATTTATTGTTAGTTGTGGCGAATAAAGCTCAACATTGTTAGCTAATTGATTAGGAATAAATGGTTGTTGTAAATGATGTTGCCCAGCATCTAATATAGCTTGCACAAAATCCTGCCTAACCCACTTCAAACGACCAGTTGTAGTATTTGCTGATTCGATTTTTAAATATAATCCTTCCATCAAATCAGAGTTATCACACTGTTGCCAAGCTTTGATTAAATCAAGCTTTTCTTGTGTGACAATTTTTTCAAAACAACTTCGCCAGTCAATTGTTTTAGCTAAAGAATTTTTCACGAGTGCTAATAAATCACTTAATTTTTCTGGTGCAATTCCCATAAACAATACAGGAACAGATAAAATAGGACCATCGGCCAATAATTCATGACGCTTTCGAGTCGATAAGAAACAATTATTATGCCTATCCCAAACATCAAATTCACAAAAATAATGTGGTAATGCATCATAAAAAATAGCGTGTTTTTTATGTAGCCACTCACCATACATAATATAGCGATCTTCTAAACGTTCAATTAACCAGCCTTCATGGACCGTTGCCCAATGTTTAAATAGATTAAATTGACGTTCGCGACTCCCTCCTATTAAGTAATGGCCACGTGATTGTAGTAATAGTTCACCACTTTCTGAAAAACTGATTGCACAGTTGGCCCCATCAAGTTTTTCTTCAACCACAATATATTGCCCTGCTAACTGATCGTAAGGTAGCTGTCCATGCTCACTATCGCCAAATTGTAAACGTGAACTTTGCAAATGTGGAGTTCGTGGGTATTTAATTAATTCTAAATTTTGAATATAAGTTTCCATTGTCATTTTGTTTTCTCCAAAAAATTAGGGAAAACCGACAAGGCGAAGATCTATAGATTGAACTGCAACGTAGACGCTTTAGAAAAAGCTAAAAGACAATAAAATAGAAGATACCATGTCGGCATTAAGATAAAGTGTTAAATACAGGCATTTTGCCACCTCACAAAAAATATAAATATTAGATTAAAAAAACGGCGCCATTATCTTTTTCAGCAGATCTATTGTCAAGTGAAATTGGATTTTTTTATATATTTAATCAGTGTTAAGATTCGACAAGATCATTATCATTGATAAATTTTGAGGTTTATATGGATGTCTAAATCGTATTATTCCCGATGACACAGTTAGCCGTTATTGAGCATTATGGCACGCCTGAGTTAAAACATGAATCAGTGAACAAACTCATAAAATGGCGACAAGAAAATCAGCTTTTAGATAATAAATATAGAAACTACGGCATTCATTATACCAATCCAAATCAACGCTGCCGGAACTACATCATGTCGATTTGGGTATCGCTATTGATGAACCTATTACTACTAACATTTATGGAGTAATAAATAAAACGATTCCCCAACTCCGCTGTGCAAAAACCAGAGATATTGGTTCGAGATATCATAATCAAGCTATTATTTATTTACTCAAACAATGGTTACCAAATAGCGGAGAAAAACTGGGAGATTTCCCCCCAATTTTTCATTATGTCAATGTTGGTCCGACCATTAAACTAGAACAGATGATAACGGATGTTTATTTACCGCTGTTAGACCATTGATATTCATTATTTAGGTGAATAATCAGCAGCAAAATAACGCTGACTAATTTGTGCTAGTTCACCACTACTAATAATTTTTTTGATACCTTCATTGATATCTTTGGTTAATTGTTCCCCTCTACTACTTTTACTAATTAAAAGATAACTAAATGGTGATGCAATACGATCTTCATCTTCCTTACTCAATTCAATTATTTTTAAATTGAGATGATGTTCACTAATATATTGCGATAACATTACTTTATCAATTAACTGAAAATCATATTGACCGTTTTCAACATGTTGCAAAACAGGTAATAGATCAGCTTCACTATAAACAATTTTGACAGGATTATTAGGGTTTTGCTGATTATAGGTTTCTAAAGCTGTAGCATAGTTTAGTCCCGGTGATACTTCTGTCGATTTTCCATTAAGATCACTAAAACGATTGATATTATTATTATTTTTAGCCACAGCGATAACATATTGATTTTTAAAGATTGGATCGGAATAAAAATACTTTTCCTTACGTTTTTCATTCATTGCATAATTATTAGCACCAACTTGATACCTTTGAGAATCAAGTCCTGCAAGTACCGATGGAAATTCTGTAATTTCAAAATTAATTTCATATTGTGGTTGTTTGGCAAATATGGCTTTAACCACATCGATATCATAGCCAGTCAGCTCTCCTTTATCATTGACTGTCGTAAAAGGACTTGGTGCGCCTGATGTTGCAATAACGATTTTTTCTACTTTAGTACTTTGGGTGTTTTTATTTTGATTATCACATCCAATCAGTGATAAAACAGCCAAGATCAAAAAGCTATACCATTTTTTTAGATTCATAACGCCGATCCTCTGTAGTTAAAATTAGTTAATATTATTAAAATGCTAGTCAATTAGGCTATCTAAATGAATCCCATTTCTTTCATTTGCTGCCGATGATCTGTTTGATATATGGCCATACCAGTTTTCATTAAATCAAAACCTAAGTTCTTATAAAATTCAACCGTTTGAGGATGTGTATAAAGAATAATATTACAATCCTTTACTTGTTCAATAAGCTTATCGACAATTAGCCTACCATATTGCTGACCATGTAAGTGTTTAGCCAAAGCAATGTTATAAATCGCTGCCTGACAAATTCCATCTGATAGTGCTCTACCCACCCCCACCACATGATTATTCTCCAATAAAAAAACTACCGCATAGCTTCTTTTAAAGACTTGTTCTTGAGTTATCGCATCGAACGAACTTAGGCCATAAAATGCCAGTAAATCAGCAACTTCTTGCCAATTAATATCATCACAGTGTTGTTGAATAATAATCCCCATTAGTACCTCATTTACTGATTAAATCTCATAATCCATTTGCATTGCTGAATAATATCTAGATAAAAAATCTTTTGTTCTTTGATGAACAGGATTTAAAAAAACTTGTTTAGGCGATCCATCTTCAATAATTTGCCCTTTATCTAAGAACAAAACTCGGCTGGCTATATCATGCACAAAACTCATTTCATGAGAAACTAATATCATCGTAATACCCGATTTTGCCGCCATTTTTATCGTTGCCAATACTTCGCCGACTAACTCAGGATCTAATGCAGAGGTAGGTTCATCAAGTAATAAAACCTTAGGATTCATGGCTAACGCTCTCGCAATAGCAACCCTTTGTTGTTGACCACCTGATAGTTGTTTTGGATAGTGGTTTACTCTATCAGCAAGACCAACTTCAACGAGTTTGTCGTAAGCAATTTTTTCAGCTTTCTCTCGAGAGTATTTTTTTACAATCAGTAACCCTTCCATAACATTTTCTAAAGCATTCTTTTGTGGAAAAAGATTAAACTGTTGAAAAACCATCGCTGTTTGTTGACGAAATTTAACAATTTGATCTCGTTTAGATTTACTGACATCAAACGACATGTTATCAATAGTGATATTACCAGCTTGAGGTTTTTCCAATAAATTTAAACAACGTAAAAGGGTCGATTTTCCTGCTCCCGATGCGCCAATAATTGCAACGATTTCATGTGGTTTAATAGCAAAATTAATTTGATTTAAAATGCAATTACCATGAAAAGATAAAGTGAGATTATTAACATGAATCATAGCCATTTCCCTCTTCGGTAACTTGGAGTATTTTTATCTTCACTAATCGTTAATCGGTTCTCTAAATATTTGACTAATAATTCAATTAATATGGTTAATGCCCAATAAATTAGAGCCAGTGAAATATAAACTTCAAAATAACGATAGCTATGACCAGCTAAAGTTTTACCTCTACCAGTCATTTCAGTTACCGAACAAACAAATGCCAGTGAAGTTCCTTTTAGTAATCCGATTAAAGTATTACCTAAGTTAGGCAGTGCAACTATAAATGCTTCAGGAATAACAATACGACGTAAAACTTGACTATATGTCATACCTAACGATTGTGCAGCTTCGATTTGCCCCTTATTTACAGATTGTAATGCGGCACGAATTGTTTCAGAGTTATAAGCTGCTTCATTAAAAGAAAAGGCTATCAATACAAACAATATTGCCGGAAGCCCATTAATATTAAAATCTGTATCAAAAAAGTAATTAACATAACGTAATAAAATTGGTAGGCCATAAAAACTTAAATAAAGTTGTACCAATAATGGGGTTCCTCTTATAAATGAAACAAATACCGCTGCTATTTGCGTTAATACCGGTATTTTATTCATTTTAATTATTGCAATAACTAGACCTAATATTACGCCAAGTAACATCGAAAAGATGGTGATAAAGAGTGTTACTGGCAAATAAGCCAGTAACGTCGGTATTTGGGTGAAAATCAATCCAAAATCAATAATATTTGGCATCTGCATTATCCCAATATTAAAATTAATTAACTAAATTGTTTATCTCTATTATGTGGTGTTTTCCAATTACTAACATCAGGCCCTAACGGCAAAATATCATAAGGATTATGGGCGTTATTACTCAAAAAATAACCTTTTTTAATCGCCTCAAAATCAGTCGTATTGCCAAAAGCGGGAATTTGATAGAGATCTCGGGCATAACCCCATAAATTAGGATAATCGATAATTCGATTTCGATTAGTGTTGAATGCAGCGTAATAGGCAACATCAAACCTAGCCAAAGTGACATATAAACGGATATCTGAATCAGTGATGTTATCACCAAAAAGATAACGAGATTTGCTTAATCGTTGTTCTAATTTATCTAACTGGTTAAAAACGAGATGGTAAGCATGCTCATAAGCTGGTTGTGATCGAGCAAAGCCTGCTTTATAAACGCCATTGTTAACTTCATGAAATATCACATCATTCAATTTATCAATTTCAGTACGCAAATGTTCTGGATAGAGATCTGGTGCACCAGCTTTATGAAACGGCTTAAAAACAGTTTCCCAATAGTTAGTTAATCTAAAATAATCGTTGTTAACAACTTTGCCAGTTTTTACGTCTACTACGGTAGGAACTGTTGCTCGCCCATTATATTCTGGATCGGTTTTAGCATAAAGTTCCGGTAAATAACGAATCCCTAACACCGGATCAACGCCATTGGGATCAAGTGAAAACTCCCAACCATGTGGTGTTCTTATAGGAGAAACCTTACCTACACTAATAACATCCTCTAAACCCAATAACTTGATGGCTATCATTTGGCGATGAGCCCAAGGGCAAATTGCAGCCCAAATCAGTCGATAACGACCTGCTTCAACAGGTAACAAGCCAGGTTCATTACCAAAGGGAGTGTCAAATCGGTTAGTTTGACGGACAAAAGCACCATCTTTACTGATTTCATTATTTTCAGTCGTTACTACTTTTCCTATAGACATACGCTTACTCCTATTCTTTGATACTGCAATTTAAATCATCCAACAATTGGATTAATTCAATCTAGCATCAAATATTTAGGCAATAAAATAATCAATAAGCATATTTATATAATCATAAATTATATAACGTAGGATTAATAACCAACTTTGCGAAAAAAATTACTTTCCTAATCTTTTATAAAGCCTTTCAGGACGACCTATTTTGCCATGGTTAAGCTCAACCGTTAATAATTTAGTTTGCACACAATATTCTAAATATCGTCTAGCGGTGGTTTTACTAATATTGGCTTTTTCGACAATTTGATCTACTGTTTGCGGTTCATTTGTTTGCATAAATAGATCTTTAACTTTTTGTAAGGTAATTTCTTCAATACCTTTGGAGTGGCGATTAATATCAACAAAGTCTTTAGTTTGTAGATTAAAAAGTTCATCAATACGTCTTTGATTCACATGTTTTTGCAAACTTTGACGATATAAAAACAGTTCAAAACGTTCAAGTGAATGTTTTAAGCGCTGATAAGATACCGGTTTGATTAAATAATCAAAAGCGCCAAAACGTATCGCTTTACTACAGGTATCCATATCACTCGCAGCAGTAATAAAAATAACATAACAATCTAAATTATTATTAATAATATATTCAAATAATTCAATTCCTTTTCCATCAGGTAGGTAATTATCTAATAAAATTAATGTTGGTTTTAATTTTTCAACCATCACTTTCGCTTCTTCCAAAGTTGCAGCGATTCCAATAACTTCTACTTTGGTGTCTCGTTGAATAAATTCGGCATTTAATTCAGCTAAAATGGGCTCATCTTCAACAATAAGAACTTTAATTGTATCTTCTTTTATTTCATACATACTTTATTCACCTCTGTTAACTACTTTGGTATAAAAACAGAAAAAATCGTTCCATAAGGTTCATTATCTTCAAATGTGATATATCCGTTAGCTTTTTTCACATATGTAGAAACTAAATGTAAACCTATACCATGTTCGTTCGAATTTTGTGAGGTTACCCCCGGTTGGAAAATTGAATTGCGGATTTTATCGTCTATACCACAACCCTGATCACTGACTTCTAAAACAATTTCATCGGTTCTATCACTTAAAAATAGATGGATAGATTTATCACCTTGATTATTTTTTAAACACGCATTAAAGGCATTGTCCAATAAATTACCTAATATCGACATAAATTCGGCTTCAGTTATCTTGGAAGGCAATGCTTCTAAATAGCAGGCGGGATCAAAAAACAATTTTAAGCCAATTTCATGCGACTTAGAATATTTACCAATTAATAAACCACAAATAGCCGGAACCTGAAAATGGCTGGTAATGAAATCTAGATTTTGTTGATTATCAGCAGAATGTAGCGCAATAAATGATTCCGCTTCTTCATATCGTTTCATATAAATTAAACCTGATAACGTTGCCATCCAGTTAAGGTGTTCATGTCTTAAGGCGCGCAAATTATCCACATACTGCGTAACTTGAGTTAATTGCATACTTAATAAATTAATATCATCATAATTTCGGAAGGTGATCACCCATCCTTGAATTTCATCATCAACAATTACGCGAATACGATTAGCAATAACGATAATATTATTGAAATAGCAAATATGGTCATGAACATCTTTAGTCTGATTGGTACTACCATAAAGAAAATCCGTTGATTTAATAAAATTAGATAAATCATGATTAAGCAGACTATTATCATCGATATCAATATTTAACATACGCCTTGCTGATTGGTTGATATTGATAATCTTATAATCAAGATCAATGGCAATAATACCTTCAAATATTGATTCCATTATTGATTTCTGACTCTTTACCAATAGTGCAATTGCTTGAGGTTCTAAATTAAACATCTGTTTTTTGATAGCTCTAGCAAAGCATAAAGAAAATATAAACAGAGCAAAGAATAAAAATGAACAAAAAATAATGAATGGAATAAATTGTTTTATATGTGACGCATAAATATCATCTACCATATAACCAACCGAAACAATACCAATTACTTTTCCATTGCTAATAATCGGCGCTTTACCTCTTAGGGCTAAACCTAAAGATCCTTGACTTATTGTGGTGCTACTAATACCACTTAACACCTCCTGATTGTCATCACCAACCATGGGTAAATATATTGAATTATTAGCCGTATGAAATAACCGATAAGCTTTAGCATCACCTATAACAATATAACTCGCATCACTTTGTTCAAAAATATCTGAAACAAGTTTAGCGATTTGTTCAGTATCTTTATCTTCTACATATTTTATTAAGCTAGGAATCACAGCTAACTCTTTCGCCTGAATTTGAGCTTTTTCGCCTAAACTACGATATAAGGCATTTTCTGTCACATTCCATATGTAGCTTTGCAGCAATGCTAAAACCACCAATGAAAAGAGTAAAAGAGATAAAAATAATTTTGTCGTAAATGACAGATGTATTCGTTTTCGCATTTTTATACTTAATAAATAATTGCTGTATCTGCTGAGGAGTGTAACACAGCATAAAAAAACTTAGAGCCTTTAAAACCATAAAAACCACACTTAATTTATGATTTATATCACAAAATTGATATTAATATTTTGTCACTATATGCGCCATTAAAACAAAGCAAATTTATTTTGGAGATAAAAAAAATATGGTGGATTTCAATTCAGTTGAAAAAACGCACAACAACAATGAAAAACATGAGATAAAACACGAAGATCAAACGAAAAAGTTTTGGCCATACGGATGGTGGAAACTTATGGATGATTATAAAATCGGTGTAATTCCTTTACCATTATTTATTATCGCGGGTATTCTTATCTTTGCTGAAGTATTAGTAACAGGTAAATTACCAAGTGAAATAGTTGTTATGGTAGTCACTTGTGCTTTCTTTGGTTTTCTTTGTGGTGAAATAGGTAAACGTTTACCAATTGTTGGAAAAATGGGGGCAGCAGCAATTTGTGCAACCTTTATTCCATCAGCTCTAGTCTATTATGGCATTCTGCCTACTCCGGTGGTACAAGCAACAACCAAATTCTATAAAGATACTCACATTTTATATCTTTATATCTGCTGTATCATCGTTGGTAGTATTATGAACATGGATAAGAAAACGCTTATTCAAGGTTTCTTAAAAATCTTCGGACCAATGGTATGTGGTGAAATTGTTGGTATGCTAGTTGGTGTTGGTGTGGGTTATTTATTAGGCTTATCACCATTTGAAACATTCTTCTTCTTAGTATTACCGATCATGGCTGGTGGTGTTGGTGAAGGCGCAATTCCATTATCAATCGGATACGCATCTATTTTAGGTATGGAACAAGGTGAAGCACTAGGTCGAGTATTACCAATTGTTATGTTAGGTGGTTTAACCGGTATTATTTGTGGTGGTATCCTTAACCGTATTGGTAAAGCTTATCCTCATTTAACTGGTAATGGTCGCTTGTTACCAGCATCAGAAGATGACCAAATTATCAACAAAACGGCTAAAACAGAGTCGGTTATTGATGTGACAACTTTTGCATCTGGTGTATTATTAGCCGCTATCCTTTATATGGTCGGTATGATTGGCCACAAAGTAACCGGTATTCCAGCACCTGTAGGGATGCTATTTGCCGCAGTATTTGTTAAACTAGTATCAGGTGTTTCACCAAAAGTACTAAGTGGTTCGCAAGTAGTTTACAAGTTCTTCCAAACATCTGTAACCTATCCTATTTTATTCGCTGTGGGCGTGGCAATCACACCGTGGGATAAAATCGTTGCAGCTTTCACCGTAATCAACCTAATAGTTATTGTTTGTACAGTAGTGAGTTTAGTCACAACTGGTTTCTTTGTTGCTAAAAAACTAGGTATGTATCCAGTTGATGCGGCAGTTATCTCTTGCTGTCAAAGTGGTCAAGGTGGAACTGGTGACGTTGCAATCCTGACTGCAGCAGAACGTATGGAGTTGATGCCATTTGCCCAAATTGCTACTCGTATTGGTGGTGCAATTAACGTATCAGTATCCTTACTCATTCTAGGCAATTTCTTAGTATAGTTTTTTCAAGAGCAACCTTAGTTATTACTAGGGTTGTTCTATTTTCTTATGTAGTTTCAATAAACAGCTTTTAAGGAGTATTCATGAAGCTTGTCAGTTACCTTGTTTCTGGTCGACCAAGTTTTGGTTTATATACTGATCATGGCATCGTAGATTTAGGCCAAAAACTAGGCGATAAATATCAAGATCTAAAATCCCTTCTTTCTGATAAAGATGGATTAGTTAACGCAAAAAACTTTTTAGACGCACCTAGTGATATCGATGAACAAGCAATAACTTATTTACCGGTAATTCCAAATCCAAATAAAATTTTGTGTGTAGGAATGAATTATGCGGAAAAACGAGCAGAATTTAATGAAACTAGTTCTGCCCCAACTTTATTTGTTCGTTTTCCTGATTCTCAAACAGGACATAAGACAAATATCATTAAACCAACTATCAGCGATGAACTGGATTATGAAGGCGAATTAGCAATTGTTATTGGTAAAGAGGCTTTCCGCATAAAATCAGAAGAAGCCTTATCTTATGTCGCAGGCTATAGCTGTTATATGGATGGTTCGATTCGTGACTGGCAATATACTTGGTACACAGCTGGTAAAAATTGGCCAAATACAGGGGCTTTTGGGCCATGTTTAACAACTACAGATGAAATACCCGATCCTAAAGCGCTATCAATAGCAACTTATCTGAATGGAAAAGAGATGCAACATGATAGTATCAAGAATTTAGTACATACTGTACCTGATTTAATCTCGTATATTAGTACATTTACTAAATTATCACCGGGTGACGTTATTCTTACTGGCTCACCAGGCGGTGTTGGAAAAAAACGAAATCCACCAATATTTATGCACGATGGTGATACCATTGAAGTTGAAATTACCAATATTGGTCGTCTAACTAACTTTATCGTTGAAGAAAAAAGGTAGTTATATGTACGATTTAGTTGATTACAGTGTTGTTGATATATCTAAATCTGAACAAGATTATCAAGCAATTAAGCAATTACTATTGCAATCTGACCTCGATTTAGATCCACAAGTCACAACTTTCATTGTTGCAAAACTGAATAATAATTGTATAGCTTGTGCCGGTCTTGATCACAATATTATCAAGTGTGTAGCCATTGATCCTGATTATCGCGGCAACCAACTAAATCTAACTTTAATCGACTATACGATGAAATATGCCAATGACAACGGCTATTTTCATCTATTTTTATATACTAAACCTGAAAATACCGCTTTTTTCAAAGCATGCGGTTTTTATCCTATTGTTGAAATTTCTGATTTAGTCGTATTGATGGAAAACACACCGGTTGGGATTAAACAATATTGTAAACAATTATCGCAATACCAAAAAGCTGGTAACAAAATTGGCAGTATTGTGATGAATGCCAATCCTTTTACAAAAGGTCACCAATATCTTATCGAATTTGCAGCCAATCAATGTGATTGGGTACATGTATTTGTGGTTAATGAAGATGTATCACTGTTTCCGTTTCAGGTACGTTTACAGTTAGTAAAAGATGGCACAAAAGATATTAAAAATGTTACGGTTCATGCCAGTTCGTCATACATTATTTCTAAAGCAACCTTCCCTACTTATTTTTTAAAAGATAAAAGCAAAATTGACTATGCTTATATGGGAATCGATCTGTTAATCTTCCGGAACTATATTGCTCCAGCATTAAATATCACTCACCGTTTTGTTGGTACTGAGCCACATAGTGAAGTAACTAATGCTTATAACAAAGCGATGAAATATTGGTTAGAAGATGACAAAGTTAGTTCGTCATCCAAGATTACTGTCATTGAGGTTGCTCGAAAACTCGAAGAATCAAACATTATATCAGCATCATTAGTGCGAAATTCACTGGCATTAAAAAATTATGAGCAGGTTAAGAAATTAGTTCCTTCAACAACTTGGAATTATATTTCAGCTAATTTGGATAAATTAAATATTTAATTCTTTTCAAAAGGTAAAAACATGAAAATACAAAAAGAAGCCATGGCAGGAACTCTCGAATCCAGCGATTTGTTAGTTAAAGTCATGCCAAATACTGGCATCGAAATTGTTATTAATAGTGATGTAAATAAACAATTTGGCGATCAAATTCGCGCTGTGGTTAATAACACATTAAATGAACTTAACTTAACTGATGGTTTAATCATTATTGACGATAAAGGTGCTTTAGATTGTGCAATAAAAGCACGGGTACAATGTGCTGTGTTACGCGGTGCAGAAGAAACTGAATTAGATTGGAGTAAATTACTATGAAAAAATTACGTCGCAGTATGCTGTTTCTTCCAGGTGCAAATGCAGCAATGTTATCTACATCTTTTGTCTATAAACCAGACTCAATTATGTTTGATCTTGAAGATGCTGTGTCTATCAAAGAAAAAGATTCAGCACGTCTACTCGTCGCGCAAACATTAAAATTACCTGTTTATAAAGAACATGGCATTGAAACTGTAGTTAGAATTAATGCATTAAATACACCATTTGGTCTTAAAGACTTAGAAGCCGTTGTGCGAGCTGGTGTTGATGTTGTTCGCTTACCAATGACCAATAGTGCTGAAGATATTCATGAACTTGAAGCGCATGTTGAACGAATTGAAAAAGAGTGTGGCCGAGAAGTGGGTAGCACTAAATTAATGGCTGCTATTGAATCAGCTCAAGCAGTAGTTAATGCAGTATCCATTGCCAAATCATCGCCACGTTTAATTGGTATCGCTCTTGCAGCATTTGATTATCTAGTAGATATGCAAACAGAACGCGGGGATGGTACTGAACTATTTTATGCACGCTGTGCTGTTTTACATGCTGCTCGTGTAGCCGGTATTGATGCTTTTGATGTTGTTTATTCAAATGTTAATGATGATGAAGGCTTTTTAAAAGAAGTCAGCCTAATTAAAAAATTAGGATACAACGGTAAATCATTGATTAATCCACGACAAATTGAGCTATTACATAATGCTTATGCACCTACTGCTAGTGAAGTAGAAAATGCTAAAAAAGTCGTTGAAGCCGCTGAAGAAGGTGAAAGAAAAGGGCTTGGAGTTGTTTCTTTAAATGGCAAAATGATTGATGCACCAATTATTGCTCGTGCGCAAAAAATCATTGAACTAGCTAAATACTCCGGTGTACGTAAAGAAATTTGATAGGATTGAAACATGACAACTTCTATAAACCAAAAAATTGCTGATTTATTAAAACAGCATCCTGATCTTAAAAATATCACACCATTTATTGATGCTAATGCAACCACACCTTATCTAAAAGATGAGTCTAAATATACCCGTAAATTGTGTGAGTCAATTGAGCAAGCAATAGAAAAGTGTGAACTTCGTGATGGAATGACTATCTCTTTTCACCACGCATTTCGTGAAGGCGATAAAGTTATCAACAAAGTTGTTGAAACCATTAGTAAATTAGGTATTAAGAACCTTACATTAGCTTCAAGCTCATTATTAAGCTGTAACGCAGCATTGATTCCTCACATTGAGTCTGGTGTAATTACTAAAATCTATACCTCAGGATTACGAGGAAAATTAGCTGATGCGATTTCACACGGCCTGATGGAAAATCCGGTACATATCCATTCTCACGGTGGTCGAGTCAAATTAATCCAAAGCGGAGAAATTAATATTGATATCGCATTCTTAGCTGTATCAACTGCTGACGAACAAGGTAATGCTAATGGCGTATCAGGTAAATCACAATGTGGCGCCCTTGGTTATGCTATGGTTGATGCTCAATTTGCTAAGAAAGTGGTTTTACTTACTGAAGATATTGTTGGTTATCCTAACCATCCAGCAAGTATCCGCCAAGATCAAGTTGACTATATTGTTAAAGTTGACGAAGTTGGTGATCCAACTAAAATTAGCGTTGGTGCAGCACGTATTACCAGTAACCCTAGAGAATTAATGATTGCACGCTATGCCGCTGATGTTATCGAAAATTCAGGTTATTTTAAAGATGGATTCTCAATTCAGACTGGTTCTGGCGCATCATCAACTGCAGCGACACGCTTTCTAGAAAATCGGATGCGAGCGAAAAATATCACAGCATCATTTGCTCTAGGTGGTATCACAGCCAGTATCGTCGATCTTCATGAAAAAGGCTTAGTAAAACGTTTACTTGATACACAAAGTTTTGATGGAGCTGCAGGACAATCTTTAGGTAAGAATAAAGATCATATTGAAGTTTCAACCAACGTTTACGCTAATCCAGCCTCAAAAGGAGCAAGTGTTGATGAATTAGATATTGTCATTCTTAGCGCACTCGAAGTAGATTTAGATTTCAACGTTAATGTACTAACAGGATCTGATGGTGTTATGCGTGGTGCATCCGGTGGTCACTGTGATACAGCCGCTGGAGCAAATCTAACTATTATCGTTGCGCCACTAATTCGTAGCCGAATTCCAACGGTAATAAGAAAAGTAACGACAATTGTCACACCAGGAGAAAGTGTAGATGTGTTAGTCACTGACCATGGTATAGCGGTAAATCCTGCTCGTCCTGAAATCGCAGAACGATTAAAAGCGGCTAATTTACCCGTAATGACTATTGAAGAACTTTATCAACGTGCTATTGCATTAACAGGTGAACCAAAACCAATTGAATTTAACGATAAAATTGTTGGGATTGTTCACTTCCGTGATGGCTCAATTATTGATGTTGTTCGTCAAGTCAAAGACTAATTAACTTTGTAATAGTAATAGCATAACAAAATTCTTAGTTATGCTATTACTCAACATCATTATGAATAATCCAACATTAAGATTCGACGATGGTATTAACATAACGCTTGAGCAAATGTTAATAGCCAAAGAAAACCGTGTAAACAATCAGCAACAAGTTTTTGAGCAATACCCTTATCCGCTAATATCATTAAGTTTAGTAATACCTGGACCAATCAAGAAAAGTAGTGGCACTGTATTCTTATTTAATGAAGCTGTACAAGCTATCCATCAGATGTTAAACCAACATAATATTTCTATTATCCATGAAAAATTTTATGAAAGCATAACTGGTGATGAAGCATTATTATCAATTGATTATAACGTTGATATACTTAAACAACTGTGTATAAAAATTGAGGAGAGGCATTTTTTAGGACGATTATGGGATATTGATGTCATTGACCCTATTACACAAAAAAGTATTTCTCGGTCTAAATTCGAGCATCATTCTCGACAATGTTTAGTTTGCCATGATAATGCTAAAATTTGCGGTCGTAGTAAAAGGCATTCCATTAAAGAAATCCTCAGTGCCATTGCCAATAAAGTCAATGATTATCGAAATAATTAAACGAGCTTAAATATATAGCTATCTATATTAATAGAGTCGAAAAATAAACTATTTTCCAACTCTATTGATAAATTGATGACGGTTAAATATTTGCTAACGCTTGCTCTAAATCACCAATCAGATCATCGATATCCTCGAGACCCACAGAAATACGTAATAATTGATCGGATATACCCGCTGTTTTACGTGCTTCAGCACTAATTCCTGAATGGGTCATTGTAGCTGGATGACATATTAAACTTTCTACGCCACCAAGTGATTGCGCTAAGGTAAAAATATTCAGCGCATCTAGGAATTTAGGCATATCATCGGCAGCACAAGCTAATTCAAAACTCAACAGTGAACCAAAGCCTTTTTGTTGTTTTTTGGCAATGTCATGACCTAAATTTGTTGGTAACGAAGGATGAAAAACTTTAGCAATTTTAGGATGATTAACTAAAAAATCGACGACTTTTTCTGCATTTTCTTGTTGTAATCTAACTCTTGCAGTAAGAGTTCTTAAACCACGCAATAATAAATAACTATCAAATGATGAAGTTGATGTTCCGATATTATTTGCCCACCACAATACATCTGTAGCTAATTGTTGATCTTTAAATACTAATATTCCGGCTAATAGATCTGAGTGGCCATTTAAAAATTTAGTACAAGAGTGACTAACAATATCAGCCCCTAATTCCAGTGGTTTTTGTAAAATTGGCGTCATAAAGGTATTATCAACCAGAACTAACGCACCAATCTCATGCGCCTGACGTGCAATATCAGCAATATCAACGACTCTTAATAATGGATTACTTGGCGATTCAATCAATACTAATTTAGGTTTTAAATTCAGCACTTCTTTTAAAGCGATAGGATCGGATTGGTCTACAAATTTGGTTTTAAAATAACCTTTTTGACTCAAGCTGTTAAATAATCGATAACTACCGCCATAACAATCATGAGGAGCAACAACGGTATCATCTGGACTTAGTAACGCAACACTAATCAAATGAATAGCTGACATACCACAATTGGTTAAAATGGCATCTGCACCACCTTCTAATTTCGCTACCGTTTCCTCAACTAATCGTCTACTTGGATTAGATTTGCGACCATAATCAAATTTCCTTGGTGTTGCAAATGATTGATAGCGATAACACGTTGAAGGCGTAATAACAGGAACTACGCTACCAAATTGGTCATCTGTATTTAATCCACCACGAACAGCAATAGTATCTTGGCTAAGATTTTTAGATTTATGAGCCATAATAACCTTCCTACAAACCATTTTATTTATTTTTAGATTTTAGTTGTATAAGAATAACACAATAAAAAAAGACGTCAACATGTCTAGACGTCTAACTATCTTGGTGTATAGATTGCAGCTAAGCAAAAAAAACGCTAAAATTATCCACATTATTTGTGATGTAATTGATTTGGTGAATAAATGATGGAATGGAACGGCGATTATATTAGCCCTTATGCTGAGCATGGTAAAAAAAGCGAACAAGTAAAAAAAATTACAGTCTCAATTCCGTTAAAAGTATTAAAAATATTAACTGATGAGCGAACTAGACGACAAGTCAATAATTTACGTCATGCAACGAATAGTGAACTTTTATGTGAAGCTTTTCTACACGCTTATACTGGTCAACCATTGCCTTGTGATGAAGATTTACAGAAAGATCATGAAGATGGCATTCCGTTACAAGCGCAGAAAATGATGCGAGCTTTAGGTATAGATCCTGATTTAATTGATGAATGATTGAATCATAGATACAAAAAAGGCGCCTAAAGCGCCTTTTTTACAACGTAAAAATTAGTAAAACTATTTTTTACCACCAACCATTGCAAAACGTTGTTTAAATTTATCAACACGTCCGCCAGTTGCTACATCACGTTGTTTACCTGTATAGAACGGGTGACATTCACCACATACGTCAAGATGAATATCATGACCAACAGTTGAATGAGTTTCAATTTTGTTACCACAAGAACAAGTTGCTGTAATTGCAGTGTATTCTGGATGGATACCTTCTTTCATAATAAACCTCTAAAGTTTGTTCGTATCGCTATATAAATGGCTTAATCGCAAAATCTATACACCATACGAGTGTTAAATAACATGATAAGGGTGCGAATTATACGTCCTATATCAAAGATAATCAAGTAATAAAAGGCCAATCTAAACCGGCAATTGACCAATAGTGATTTGCAACTGAATCTTTTCACCATTGCGTAAGACAATTATGGGGACGATTGTTCCCGGTTTCAACTCAGCAATTTGATCCATGGTTTCAACAATCGATTTTACTGGCTTATTATCAACCATTATTAAAATATCATTAGCTTGTACACCAGCCTGCAAAGAAGGCCCTTCAGCATTAGTGACTAAAATACCTAACACTTTCGGCAGATCACTTGTATTTTGTGTTGGTGCAAATTCTAAACCATCAATGCCAATATAGCCTCGAATCACTTTGCCATCTTGAATTAATTTATTCATTATTTTAACAGCTAATGCAGTTGGAATGGCAAAACCAATACCTTCCGGCACATCATTACCTAGATTTTTGGCAAATGTCAGAGTGTTAATACCCATCAATTCACCTTTAGTGTTAACTAAAGCACCTCCAGAATTACCATGATTGATGGAAGCATCAGTTTGGATAAAATTTTGTCGACGATATGGACTGAGTCCATCACGACCAGTAGCACTAATGATACCTTGAGTAATAGTTTGCCCTATGTTATAAGGGTTGCCAATGGCTAAGACGACATCACCAATTTTCGGATCGCGGGAAGAATTAATCGGTATTCTTGGAAGATTAGATGCTTCGATTTTTAATACAGCAATATCGACTAATTTATCGGAACCAACAGGTAATGCAGCAAAAATCCGCCCATCTTGCAAAGCAACAATAATTTGTTCTGCTCCATCAACAACATGATAATTGGTAACGATATAACCAAGCTCACTCATAATAACACCAGAACCCAACGGTGTTATTGGACTATCTTGTGATTGTTTAGGTACAGAATTAATTGAGCGACTATAAATATTTACCACGGCTGGTGCGGCTATCTTTACTGCATTTGAATAACTCATAGGTTCATCATTAAAAATAGATCTTGAAAAATCAGATTGCGTTCCATTTCTTAAAGAAGGAAAAATAATGAGTAACACTATCGCTAAAACAGCACCAATTAATATTGGCCATAGAATTTTTTTAAGCATAATGGTCACTAGTAGGATGAGAATGATTAATAGGATTCTATCATATATAACGAAGGGTTAAAAAGGCGTTTTCGTCGATGCTAAGCACCGACGATATCTAGCTAAATAATTAACGTAAAATGAGATAAAGACGACTATCGCCTCTAACAATATTTAAAGCAATAGCAGAAGGATTGCTATCAATAATTGTACGTAAATCAGAAATACTATTCACTCTAGCTTTATTTACACCAGTGATTAAATCACCTTCTTGTAAACTTAATCGAGATGCAGGTGAATTTTTAGCAATACTTTCAATCAGCACACCTTTTTGGCCTTTTACCTCACCATTAGCTAAAGTTGCACCATCTAGAGCTGGATGAAGAGATTTTGCTTGAGTAGTTGATTCATCACTGTTTTTTAATTTCACCTCAACAGAAATTTCTTTTCCATCTCGAATAATACCCAACTTAACAGTACGGCCAGCGCCCGTTGTGGCAATTTTAGCGCGTAACTCAGCAAAGCTCTCAACGGGTTTGCCATCCATTGAGATGATTATATCACCTGATTTTATACCAGCTTCTTGGGCTGCTGAATCAGCAATAACTTCACTAACAAAGGCACCTTTCTGCACTTCAAGATCAAAAGCTTTCGCGATATCGGAAGTTAATTCGTTACCTTTGATACCTAAAACCCCTCGTTTGACTTCACCATATTCAATAAGTTGAGAAGTTAAACTTTTAACCATATTGCTCGGTATCGCAAAACCAATACCTACATTACCACCACTTGGCGCAATAATAGCAGTGTTAATGCCAACGAGTTCACCATTCAAATTAACTAAAGCGCCACCAGAATTACCTTGGTTAATGGAAGCATCAGTTTGGATAAAGTTCTCAAATCCATTCATGTTTAGCCCACTACGAGCTAGTGCTGAAATAATACCTGATGTTACTGTTTGACCAATTCCAAATGGATTACCAATCGCAACAACATAATCACCTACTCTAGTTTTATCTGAATCAGCAATTTTAATTGCAGTTAATCTGCTAGCATCATCAACTTTTAACAATGCAATATCACTTTGTGGATCCCTACCGATTAATTTAGCTTGATATTCATGACCGTCATTTAACGAAACAGTAATTTTATCTGCATTATCAATAACATGATTATTAGTAACAATATACCCTTTTTCGGCATCAATAATTACACCAGAGCCTAATCCCGAAAATGATCTAGACTGACTATCAGGATAACCAAAAAAGCGTCTAAACTCTTCTGGCATATTACTTTGCATTTTTGCTGTGCCTTCAACTTTTATACTTACAACCGAAGGTAATACTGTTTCTAACATTGGTGCCAATGTAGGCTGTTGCGGTTGTGAATTATTATCTGTAGGAATAAATGGAAAAGCAGCATAAGCATTCGGTAATGTAGCTAAACTTAAACCTAAACTTAAGGCAATAATACTTAATAAATTTTTTGGTTTACATAAAGAATGACTCATTATAAAACTCTCTTATTTAACGGATTTAATATTTACAATATAAATCTGATTAATATTATCTTATCAAAAAGTATTTAAAATTAATCATGGTTTAATATCTTCACTTTTGAATAATCCAGATGGGTTATCTGAATAATCTTTGGGCTGTTTTTCAAGCGTTAATTCTTGTTTAACGCTGATGTCATTATTTGACTCTAAATCAATAATAGGCATATTCTCGTTATTTACAAATTGACCTGAACTTTCAGCAATGTGTTGATATAATCGACGAAATTCTTTAGCCATATTATCTAAAATCTCAGCACTATGTGAAAAATGCTTAACCATCATTTGTTTCTGTGAAGCTAACTCTTCTTGAGCTTGCTCTAATTCGCGTTGAGCTTTGATATATTTACGCCCTTTTGGCGAAATAAAATTCATGAAAATCATGCCTAAAATAAATCCAATTACTAGGCCAATGACGATATAAGTCATCATGTTATTATCCATATTTCACTCCTTATAGCTTTTAATTATATAACTTAAACATATTATTTGGTTTATTTTGCATGGTTCGCAAGTTTAATCAATTGTTTTTTCAATTTATCTGGTGCTTGTTCTGCCACTGCATTTAAATATATTGCTGTTTGCTTACTAATCACATTACTAATTTTAACATTCTTGGCTGACAAAATTACTGATTGCGAATAATTAGTTGCTATAGTCGGATTAATTTTATATTGAATAGAAGATAAAGATGGTAAAATTTTTTGGCGTATCCCTGATAATAAGTTACCTTGTTCGTACTTCAGTCTTGTTAACCAACTGGCCGAACTCACTTCAAGAATGAGCACACCTTGACGATAATTAGCAACCCGATATTGCTGATTTAATGGCGTTGGAAGTAATTCATCAATAACTTTGGTCAATTGACTTAAAGCGACAGCTCTTTCCTTTATCTTTGATAATAATACCCCTTGTGACAACAAAGAGGTCAACACTTTTGGTTCATTATCACGCATGATTCAGGCTATCCTTACTTCTTGCTAAAATTAATAGCAACTAACTCAACCATAAACATTCTTATGCCGAATAATTTACCTTATCTAATTAAAAATGTCCTGTAAAAAAATAATATTTACAGTTTATTTGTATTATCACAAAACATTAGAAAGACTAAACCAAATAATTGAACTCGCTCGAATAATAAATAGGTAGAATCAAAAATTTTGATTCTACCTATTCTAGTTTTACTGATTATTGATTAATTATCTAATTAATACTTAATTATAAACTTTATTTTCTCGAATAAATGTCCAAAGCACAATTGCTCCAATTACATCAAAGAAAGCTAACGCAATAAAGAATGGACCAAAACCAATTATGCCTACAAATGCACCGATGAAAAGGTTAAATATTAACTGTCCTGTCCAAGCACAAGCGCCAGCCATTCCAACTGCTGTAGCAACTTGATTTTTCTTAAATAAATCACCACCTAAAGTTGATGCAACAGTAGATAATAATTGATGAGAGAAACCACCAAGACTAATTAAGAATACAGCTAAGTATGGATTTTCAACAATACTAACAAAACCGATTGTCATCATTAATACTGCACCGATCGTAAAGGTAATCAATCTCGAATTGATTAATGATATTCCACGGTCATTAAAGAACTTCGCTACAAAACCACTAGCTAAACAGCCGAGATCAGCCATCAAAAATGGTAACCAAACAAACATGGCAATTTCTTTTAAACTAAAATGCAATGTTTCAACAAAGAAGATTGGTACCCAAAAATTGATTGTTCCCCACGCTGGATCAGCAAGAAAACGAGCAATACCAATACCCCAAAAATTACGCTGAGTAAGGATTGTTTTAAGGGATGCTTTTTCCTGTTTGTTATCGCTGTCTAAATATTTCTCTTGTCCAGCTTCAATATACTCTCTTTCTTCTGCAGATAGTCTTTTTGAATCTTTAGGATCACGATAAAAAATAAACCATGCTAGAGCAGCAATTAATGCTAATGATCCTGAAACAACAAAAGCAAATTCCCAACCTTGGAATAAAATACACCAAGCAATCAATGGTGGAGCAAGCATCGCACCAAATGAGGTCCCCATATTAAACACACCTGACGCGATTCCTCTTTCTTTTGCTGGAAACCATATAGATGCGGTTTTTATTCCTGCAGGAATAGCTGATGCTTCACTAAAGCCCATTACTCCGCGCATGAAAGCTAAACCTTGCCATGTACCAGTTAATGCATGGCCCATAGTTGCTAGTCCCCAAATTACTGCGCAGATAGCAAATCCAAGTCTTAGACCAATTGTATCAATAAAAAAGCCCATAATAGGTTGACCAATAGTATAGGCCAACTGGAATGCACTCACTATCCAAGAATATTGCTCTTTAGTAATACCTGTGGTTTCTAAAATTGTCGGTGCAGCAACACCTAATGCTGTTCGATCTAGATAATTGATAATAGTAATAGCACAAACAAGTAAAATCATGCACCATCTAAATTTTGGTATTTTTCTCATTTTATTTCCTTCATCCTATTTAATGTTAATTTGAATTATTGCTATTTAGAAAAATAATGACTTGTATTGTTAAAACATATATTTCTAATCATATTGCCAACTAAATCAAAATCAGCAGGAATTTCGCCATTTTCCATCCAATGTCCCACCATATTGCAAAGAATTCGCCTAAAATACTCATGTCTGGTAAAGGATAAGAAACTACGAGAATCAGTTAACATACCAACAAATTGACTTAATAATCCCATTTGAGAAAGTTGCATAATTTGGCGTTCCATGCCATCTTTCTGGTCATTGAACCACCAACCAGATCCAAATTGAATTTTTCCTGCAATGCCTGAACCTTGAAAGTTACCAGCCATAGTAGCTAACACTTCATTGTCACGAGGGTTTAGGCAATATAAAATAGTTTTCGGTAATTCGTCAGTTAAGTCTAAAATACCTAATAATGAAGAGAGTGGTTCGGCAATTGGTCTATCGCCAATCGAATCAAATCCAGCATCAGGGCCAAGTAATTTAAACATTCTTTGATTATTATTACGTAGCGCACCTAAGTGTAATTGCATTACCCAATTGCGTTTATGATATTGCTTACCTAACCAAACCAATACCGCGGTACTAAATTGAGCAATTTCTAATTCAGAAAGGGATTGATTAGCAAGGCGTTTTGTTATTATTTGATCAAGCTGTTTTCCGGTAGGAATGTCGGCATAACGTAAAATTTCTATACCGTGATCTGATGCTTCACAGCCATGCTGTTCAAAATGATCTAGGCGTTTGGTTAATGCACAAAGTAGTTTGTCAAAATTATCAATTTCAATATCCGTAACTTTGCCTAATTCAGTAATGTACTCAACAAAACCAGCCAATTCTATTTTGAAGACTTTATCTGGCCTCCAGCTAGGCCTTACTTTAGTCTGAAATGAGGTATCTAATGCAATTTGTTTATGATATTCAAGTGAATCGATGGGATCATCAGTTGTACCAACGGCTTTAACATTCATTTGAGTTAAAATCCCGCGAGTAGAAAACTCAGCTGTTGCTAATTTAGCATTAGCTTCAGCCCATATTTGATCAGCTGTTTTTTCATTAAGAATAATATTTTTTATACAAAATGGTCTCTTTAACTCTAAATGGGTCCAATGATAAATAGGGTTTCCTAGTGTTAAAGGAACAACTTTTGCCCATGTAAGATATTTTTCATAATCAGATGCGGTACCAGTTATAAATTTTTCATCGACACCAGCAGTTCGCAATACTCGCCATTTATAATGGTCACCAGCTAACCAAATTTCAGTTAAATTACCGAAATTTTTATTCTCAGCGATATCTTTTGGTGGTAAATGACAATGATAATCATATATAGGTTGATCTTTAGCATAATCAAAATAAAGCTTTTGTGCTGCATCAGTTTGTAACAAAAAGTTATCATCTAAAAATTTTTTCATACTCTAAAGCCCAATTTAAAAAAATAAATCCTGAATAGTTTGTTTTGCACCATTCTCCATTAAACAAAGATAATGTTGAGTTACTTTATCTTTAAATAATGAATTATTTGGTAGATCAGATCCAAAAACAGCGTCTAAAGTTAATAAAGCATTGACTCGCCCAATACCATCATCACTGGCGGTTACTAGTTTTTTTAACTCATCCACCATTGGGTCACGAAGATCGATTATTTGTTTATGATCATCAATACCACCAACATAACGCATCCAGCCAGCCACACCTAAAGCAAGTAAAGAAAAATCAGAATTATGTTTGATATGCCAACGAATTGAATCAAGTAAACGTTGTGGTAGTTTTTGCGTTCCATCCATGGCTATTTGCCATGTTCGATGTTTTAGTGATGGATTACTAAATCTTTCAATCAATTTTTCAGCATATTGCTGTAAATTAACCTGTGGTGGAACATTTAAAGTTGGAGCTTGTTGTTGTAGCATTAATGATAAAGTTGCCTGTTTATAAGCCTCATCATTCATACAATCATTAATATTCTCATAACCAGCTAAATAACCTAAATATGCTAAGAATGAATGGCTACCATTTAACATTCGAAGTTTCATTGCTTCATATGGGACAACATTATCAACAAATTCAGCGCCAACTTCATTCCAATTAGGTCGAGTAGTAACAAAATTATCTTCAATAACCCATTGAATAAATGGTTCACAAGCTATACCACAAGGATCAAACATACCGCCTAGTACATCTTGAATTTCTGTTAATGTTTCGGCTGTCGCAGCTGGTACAATACGATCAACCATGGTACAAGGGAAAGTGGTGTTGGTTTCAATCCATTGGGCTAACTCTGGATCACGTGCATTTGCTAAGTCTAGAATCGCTTTTTTTAATACCAAACCATTTTCAGGCATATTATCACATGATAAAGCAGTAAATGATTTTAAACCTCGTTGCATCCGTCTATATAAGGCCTCAACAATCACGCCAGGAGCTGACATAGGTTTAGTTGGCGAACTCAGATCAGATTTAATTAATTGATTATTTAAATCCAAGCCAGCACCACCTGGTAACATACAATAACCTTTTTCGGTTACCGTCAATGAAACAATCTCGATTACCGGATCAGCCATTTTTTCTAAAATAGCTTCAATACCATCTATTGGCGCTAATAATGATTCTTTCACACTGCCAATAATATAGGCTTGTTTAGACGTTGCACCTTTTTCTAAAACCGTATAGAGATGATCTTGTTTTCGAATATCATTAATAAGCTCTTCACCGCCAACAATATTCACCTCACAAATGGCCCAATCACTGTTACCTTTATTTAACAGACGATCAGTAAATAATGCCTGATGAGCTCGATGAAAAGCCCCAAAACCTATATGTACAATCCGCGCTACCATTTTTTCTCGATCATATAAAGGTTTGTGTTCGATTGATTGGGGAGTATTTGATAAATTTAACATGTAACACACCATTATTAACTAGTTGACAGTATTTATTGGTTAGACATATTTTCATTTGTTGATAAAATTTTCACCTTTATTTTTTTATTTTTGTGACGAACATCACATTTTTTGGTTTATATTATGAGTTATTTTGCAAAAAAACACTATAATACCGAAAAATATTGGTAAACCAATATAAAAACTGAAACGACTTTCTGTTATTATAGGCTTAGAGGAGTTGTAATAATTAGCGTATAATTATCTACATTAAACTTTAAAGTATTCTAAGGACTATAGATTATGCCAAGGGTCAATCGACTTTATCAAGAAATTGGTAATGAGTTGAAATCATTATTAAAAAGTGGAACTTTTAAAATTGGTGATCGGCTCCCACCAGAAAGAGACATTGCTGAAACTTTTAATGTCAGTAGAACAGTAGTTCGTGAAGCGTTGATTATGCTAGAGCTTGAAAATTTAGTTGCAGTAAAAAAAGGCTCCGGTGTTTATGTAATTGGTTTACCTGATGAAGTCTTATCTGAAAAAGATAGAAAAATTGAAGAAGAAGATTTAGGTCCATTTGAATTATTACAAGCTAGACAATTAATTGAAAGCAATATTGCCGCTTTTGCAGCTTCACAGATTGTCAAAGCAGATATTGTTGAATTAAGAGCAATATTGGAACAAGAACGGAAAATATTAGAACAAGAAGTTCTTGATGACTATAGTGCTGATGAAATGTTTCATATTGCTATAGCACGAGCTACCAAAAATTCTGTACTTGAACGTTTATTGACAGATCTATGGGCTAAACGATCTACAAGTAAAATGTGGGACCAGCTACAAAGTAGAATTACCGATCATAGTTACCGTAAAAAGTGGCTATATGATCATGAAAAAATTCTACAAGCTTTACAGTTAAAAGATGCTATGGCTGCACGCCATGCTATGTGGCAACACTTAGAAAATGTTAAACAAACATTAATGACTGTTTCTGACAGTGAAGATCCAAATTTTGATGGTTATTTATTTGACTCTATTCCGGTCACTATTGTTAACCAATAGCTGAAAATATGCATTGTTAATGGATCTTCATTTAAGAATGACTTATTAAATAAAGAATCATTGAGGAGATTTTAGATGGAACAAACAATGCGTTGGTTTGGACCTAGCGACCCAGTATCATTGGATGATATTAGACAATCCGGAGCAACCGGAATTGTTACAGCATTGCACCATATACCTAATGGTGAAGTATGGACTATTGATGAAATTCAAAAGCGAAAAAAAATAATCGAAGATAAAGGCCTCACTTGGTCAGTTGTCGAAAGTATTCCAGTTCATGAAGAGATAAAAACCCATTCAGGTAACGTTGAACAACATATTGCTAATTATCAACAATCTATTCGTAATTTAGCCGCTTGTGGTATTGATACTGTTTGTTACAATTTTATGCCGGTATTAGACTGGACTCGCACCGATCTTGGTTATCAATTACCAGATGGTTCAAGAGCTCTTCGCTTTGATCAAATTGCCTTTGCAGCATTTGATATCCATATTTTACAACGACCTAATGCCGAAAAAGATTATAGTCAAGAAGATATCCTTTCAGCAAAAACTTACTTTGAACAAATGACACAAGCCGATAAAGATAAACTGGTCGCAAACATTATTGCTGGTTTACCTGGCGCTGAAGAAGGTTATTCACTTGATCAGTTTCGAGCTCATCTTGCAACTTATGATGGTATTGATAAAGCTAAATTACGCGAAAACTATGCTTATTTCTTAAAAGCTATTGTACCTGTTGCAGAAGAAGTTGGCGTTGTATTAACTGTTCATCCAGATGATCCTCCTAGACCGATTTTAGGTCTACCTCGCATTGTTTCAACGATTGAAGATATGCAATGGATAAAAGAGACTGTTGATAGTATCCATAATGGTTTTTGCTTTTGTACTGGCTCTTATGGTGTTCGTAGTGATAATGATTTAGTTACTATGGCTGAAAAATTTGCCGATCGAGTTTATTTTATTCATCTACGTGCAACAGTACGTGAAGATAATCCATTATCTTTCCACGAAGGCGATCACCTAGCTGGAGACGTTGATATGTATGGCGTAATAAAAGTACTTATTGCGGAAGAAGAACGTCGCAAAAAGGCTGGCATAAACCGTTTAATACCCGTTCGTCCTGATCATGGTCACCAGATGCTTGATGATCTTAAAAAGAAAACTAATCCAGGTTATTCGGCAATAGGACGCTTAAGAGGTTTAGCTGAAATCCGGGGGGTTGAATACGCAATTAAACGTGCATTTTTCGAATAAAAAATAATTTTTCTGTATTGAAAGCCCTGATTATGGGCTTTTTTTATTTTCCATAATTTACATATAAAAATAGCGTGATATACACGCTATTTTCCTTATATAGTTAGGATGTTTTTACTATAAATAATTATTTTTCAGAATTATCATTGATATCTACTAATTGAAACATTTTTAATCAAATTAAAGAATTAAATTTGCAAGCCAATTTCTTAGTCTATAGCTGTTTTCTATTGTTTAAAGTGAATTAATAAAATCCATATTACAATTGGTAAACCAAATATGCTAGTATTTTTAACCAATATATTAAAAATATTTAAAAAATCGCGATACATATCACACATATTTATATAATTGGTATAATAAATTTATAGAGCCAAAAGATAAACCTGTTTAAATTAATAGTTAAATAGCCTAAACAAGAATACCTAATAAAAGCAGTCAATATTTTTGCGTTTATAAGCAATATTACAAAAAATGCTATTAAAGGATTGTGGTTTTGACATAATTTATACTTAACCGCTATACTTAAAGGGATATTTTCTACATCTATATCGTTAAGCAGTTTTTTAATAAGCAGTTTAAACATAAGGGGTGTAATATGGGTATCTTAAATAATATTTTTTCAAAAATATTTCCAAGCGCACAAGCCGCTGTAGGTCATGCTAAAGATGCAGTGAAAGAGCAAGTTGATAAAATCACTGACACAGTAAAAGACAAAACTTCAGATAATACTTCAAGTAATAACACAAATAATAGTAATTCCGATCAAAATCAACAAAACACATCGGACAACAAAGCGCCGATATCTGAGATCGATGTCATGTCAATTTTGGATAATTTGGCTAAAAAATTTCCAGAAAAACTTAATTGGAAAACATCTATTGTTGATTTATTGAAATTATTAGGTATCGATAGTAGTTTAGATGCACGTAAAAAACTCGCCACCGAACTTAATTATACCGGCAGTACTGACGATACCGCATCGATGAATACATGGTTAATAAAAGAAGTAATGAAGAAAATAGCTGAAAAAGGTGGTAATGTTTCTCATTTATTTTCTTAATCAGAATTGATACGTGATTTGTTATCCACCTGTTTATCAGGTGGATTTTTTTATAGTCAATTAATTAAAACACGCTATTGTTAACAACTTTAAGCTTTAAATGCATGCAAACGATTCATCGCACTTTCAATTCCATCAATTAATAAAATATTAGTACAATAGACTGATTCATCAATAGCTTTATCAATTAATTCTTGCTCTGGTTTAGAGGGTTTATTTAAGACATAACCAACTACTTTATTTTTATCGCCTGGATGGCCAATGCCAATTCTTAATCGATAGAAATTCAGATTATTGCCAAGTTTACTGGCAATGTCTTTTAAGCCATTATGGCCACCATGACTACCGCCAAATTTTAATTTGGCAATCCCTGGATTAAGATCTAACTCATCATGAGCAATTAATATCTCATCAGGCTTAATTTGATAAAAAGAAGCCATTGCTTGCACTGCTTTACCACTTAAATTCATAAAGGTAGTTGGTACTAACAAACGAACATCATGCCCATTGATGTTAATTCGAGAACTATATCCAAAAAATTTAGGATCATTTTTTAATGGTTGATTATAACGTTCAGCAAGTAAATCAACATACCAAGCTCCCGCATTATGGCGAGTTGCGGCATATTCATTACCCGGATTGGCTAACCCTACAATTAGTTTGATTGTTGACATAATAGTTTAATCGTTAATTATCCTGTTATTACAAAAAAGCCCCTAATAGGGGCATTTATCTAATTCAGAAGAAAAGATTATTGATGGAACATTGCTGAAATCGATTCTTCGTTACTAATACGTCGAATTGCTTCAGCAAGCATACCTGATAATGTAAGTTGACGCACATTTTTCAATGCTTTAACTTCCGCTGTTAATGGAATTGTGTCACAAACTACAATTTCATCAATAGCAGAGTCTTTAATGTTACTTACAGCTTTTCCTGAGAAAATTGGGTGAGTTGCATAAGCAAAGACACGTTTTGCGCCACGAGCTTTTAATGCATCAGCCGCTTTACAAAGTGTTCCTGCCGTATCGATCATGTCATCAACTAAAATACAATCTCTATCAGCAACATCACCGATAATATTCATCACTTCTGCTTCGTTAGCTCGTTGACGACGTTTATCGATAATAGCCATATCAGTGTCATTTAAAAGTTTAGCAATAGCACGAGCACGAACCACACCACCAATATCTGGAGATACCACGATTGGGCGTTCAAAATCACGTTGCAACATATCTTCTAAAATAACAGGGCTACCAAACACATTATCAACGGGTACATCAAAGAAACCTTGAATCTGTTCAGCATGAAGATCAACGGTTAAAACCCTATCAACACCTACAGTCGATAAAAAGTCAGCAACAACTTTGGCTGTAATAGGCACACGGGCTGAACGTACGCGACGATCTTGTCTTGCATAACCAAAATAAGGAATAACAGCAGTAATACGACCAGCAGATGCTCGACGCATCGCATCAATCATCACTAATAATTCCATTAAATTGTCATTGGTAGGCGCACAAGTTGATTGGATAATAAAAACATCTTCACCACGGACATTTTCATTAATTTGGACATTTACTTCACCGTCACTAAAACGGCTAACAATAATATCACCAAGAGAAGTATAAAGACGATTAGCTATACGTTTTGCTAGTTCGGGTGTGGCGTTACCAGCAAAAAGCTTCATATCAGGCACGAGAAATCCTCAAGCATGTAATCATGATTACATAAAACGTAATCGGTTAAATCGGGATCACAATTATATAATCATTTACAGATTATGCTCAACCACATTATAAAAATTTATTAAAAATATTTTACATTCATCACATTAATATATAAAAAACTAAGTTAATAAGATGTTTTTTTGAAGTAAATAAAAAATCAGGTAAACTACTATATAGCTAAGATGCTCAATTATCCTAATAACCTATTTAACCTAACAGCAGATACGCAATGAGTGAACAATTAGACACAAATAACCAAGTAATAGAATCTAAACGAACAATACGAAGTTTTGTATTAAGACAAGGCCGTTTAACTAAAGGACAACAACAGGCTTTAACGCATTTATGGCCTATCTATGGTGTTGAGTACAATGCTATCTCACCAATTGTTTTTGAAGATAATAAACCAGTGGTGTTTGAAATCGGTTTTGGTATGGGCGCTTCATTAATTGAAATGGCAAAAAATGCCCCATCCAAGAACTTTTTAGGTATTGAAGTCCATAAACCGGGCGTTGGAGCTTGTTTAATGGCAATTGAGGAAAATCAATTATCTAATTTAAAAGTTATGTGCCATGATGCCGTTGAAGTGTTAGAAAACATGATACCTGATAACTCATTAGATAAGGTGCAAATTTTCTTCCCCGATCCATGGCATAAAGCAAGACACAATAAACGTCGAATCATTCAACCTAATTTTGTTGCTTTAATTCATAGAAAATTAAAGACTGATGGTATTTTACATTTAGCTACCGATTGGCAACACTATGCAGAGCATATGCTTGAAGTATTAAATCAAGCGGAGGGATTTAAAAATTTATCTGCCACTAATGACTATATTCCAAGACCTGAAGATCGCCCTATTACCAAATTCGAAAAACGCGGTCAAAATCTGGGGCATGGTGTTTGGGATTTGCAATTTATAAAAAAACAGTGATATTAAGGAGCCGTTATGACAAATAAGACAATTGATTTAATTTGCCAGCGTCGTTCAATTCGATCTTATAAATCAACACCATTAACAAGTGAACAGATTAATGAAATTATTCAAGCAGCACAATCGGCTCCAAGTTCAAACTTTTTACAATGCGCAACCATCATTAGAATCACTGATAGTGAGAAAAGATCAGAATTAGCTCATTATTCAGGCGATCAGAGTTATATAGTTCAAGCGCCAGAGTTTTGGGTGTTTTGTGCCGATTTTAACCGTCATTTTCAAATTGATGCTACCATTCCACTTGAAAAAGCCGAGCAACTTCTAGTGGGTTGTATTGATACCACACTTATGGCTCAAAATGCGGTGATTGCAGCGCAGTCATTAGGTTTAGGTACGGTATACATCGGCGGTTTACGCAATAATATTGCTAAAGTGACCGAATTACTTGCGCTACCTAAATATGTTCTTCCTTTATTTGGACTTTGTATTGGTTATCCTGACCAAAATCCTGATATTAAACCACGATTACCAAAACAATTAGTTTTTTTTGAAAATCATTATCAATCGATTAATCATCAATTATTAGCACAATATGATAGCCAAATGCGTGACTATTATGGTCACAGAGATATTAATCAAAAAACAAATGGTTGGAGTGATAAAATTGCCGAAACAATTAACAAAGGGCAACGAGATTTCGTTTTAAATTATTTGCATAAACAAGGATGGATAACTAAATGAAAAAAGATCAATACCAATTAGATAAAGTTGTAATACTAAGTCGTCATGGAATACGCACTCCATTAGCAAACACCATAGAGTTTTTAGAAAAAGCTAGCCCATTGAAATGGCCAAGTTGGGATCATGCTTATGGTTATTTAACTACCAGAGGAGGGGTTTTAGAATCTTATTTTGGACATTATCTATCGCAATGGCTTGAACAACAAAACATTCGCCTTACACCGGAAAATCCTGATATATATGTTTATGCTAATAGTCTTCAAAGAACAGTTGCCACCGCTCAATTCTTAGTTACAGGGGCTTTTGCGGGTTATGATATCCCGGTTAACCACAAATATACCATTGAAAAAATGGACCCTATATTTGATCCAAGTGTACAAGATGATTCACCAGAATCTAAACAAGCATTATTAAAAGATATTGATGATGCAGATAAAGCTGAATCAATTTTCAAAAATTTAGCGCCAGCTTATGCGATGCTATCGGATATTTTGGACTATAAAAATTCACAATTATATGCTGAATATCAATGTGATTTTGCTGATATTCCTTATGATCTTCATTTTGTAAAAGATGAAGAGCCAGAATTATTAGGGCCTCTAGCAATTGGCATTTGTGCTGTTGATGCTTTCTTATTACAGTATTATTCAGCTTTTCCTAAAGAACAAATTGCATGGGGAAAAATAACCAGCCAAGAACAATGGCAACAACTTATACAAATTCGTAACCACTATATTAATTTAGTTTTTCATTCCAGATCTATAGCTAGAAAAAATAGTGCATTATTAATTAATATGATAGATGATCTGTTACACCAAAAGAATAACAAGATAAATTTACTCGTTGGCCATGATAGTACCATTGCTGCACTACTTGGTGCCTTGGATTTCGCCGAATACCAACTTCCTAATCAATGTGAAAATACACCAATTGGTGGTATGGTTATATTACAACGTTATCGTAATAAAGCATCGGGGGAATACTTGTTTAAAGCTGAATACGTTTATCAAAGTTTTGAACAACTTTACACCGCGCAACCACTTGATATCAATCATCCACCACAACATTACCAACTTCAGCTAAAAAATGCCGTAGCAAATAGTGACGGTTTTTATCAGTGGCAAGACTTTGAAACTCGCCTAAAAGAATTTAAAAAATAAATAAATTAGATTGTCTATAAATGTTTAAAGTTTAAACGATTAGACAATCTAAATATCTCCTCTATATTACTAATACATTTTAATTAATTTCATAAAGTAAATTTGGATATCATTCACTTTTATTTGATTATTTCATCTATTTTATCTATCAGCTTGTTATTAAAACTAAATATCACTCTTAATATTGCTATTAGTTTTTTCTTCAGTTAGTTTTATGTTAATTGATAGCAAATATGCTTATCACTTGCTAAAGCTATTAGCTTCATCAAAATAACATGCCTCCTTTGTCAAGTTCGCCATAGAAGCCATTATAGTAAAAAATACCTATGGTGAAAAAATTATGATTATTTATTATTACGTTTCTGGACATCAAAATACATAATTACTCATTTATCTTTTCTCTTTCCACTTATCAATAACTGTATATTTGATAAAATTTTTATTGCAAAACAAATGACTATGATGTTTAATTCGACTAATTTTAGTATTTTGTTAATATTGGTCTAGAAGGAGCTTATTTAGTACTAGGCTAAATCAAATTCAGTTTTGCATTGAAATCATCCTTAATAATATGGTTAAGGTCATTAAGTGCTTTTTAAACTGAATATAATATAATTTAATAAATTCGATAATTAATCTAAATTCAATAAACGTAATTAGCATAAATTAAGGTATCAAGATGAAAATATTAGTCACTGGTGGTTGTGGATACATTGGTAGTCATACTTGTGTCCAATTAATTCTTTCTGGTTATACTCCGATTGTGATTGATAATTTATTCAATAGTAAAGCTTCGGTTTTAGAAAGAATACGCACCATTACTGGACAATCAGTTGAGTTTTATCATGGTGATATTTGTGATGCTGAGTTACTAACAAAGATTTTTAATGAACATGACATTAAAGCTGTTATTCATTTTGCTGGCTTAAAAGCCGTAGGCGAATCCGTATATAAACCACTTGAATACTATGAAAATAATGTCTATGGCACTATTGTTTTAATGAAAGCGATGCGTGAAGCTGGAGTTAAACAATTAGTGTTTAGCTCATCAGCTACCGTTTATGGTGAATTAGCTCCCGTCCCTTATGTCGAAACATTACCACAAGGATTACCGACTAGCCCATATGGTAAAAGTAAGCTGATGGTCGAACAATGTATAATGGATTTAGCGGTTGCTGAACCTGATTGGTCTCTTACCTTATTGCGTTATTTTAATCCTGTTGGTGCTCACCCTAGTGGTTTAATGGGGGAAGATCCACTCGGTATCCCTAATAATTTAATGCCATATATTACCCAAGTTGCGATTGGAAAACGAGACTCTTTATCTGTTTTTGGTAATGATTATCCAACAGCTGATGGAACCTGTGTTCGTGACTTTATTCATGTCGTCGATTTGGCTGATGGTCATATTGCAGCACTCAAAGCCGATCAAAATAAAGCTGGAGTACATATCTATAATTTAGGTTCAGGAATTGGTTTTAGTGTCCTACAAGTAATAAAAGCCTTTGAAAAAGCTTCAGGAAAACCACTTAATTGGCATTTTGCACCAAGACGTGCTGGTGATTTAGCTGCGTTTTGGGCAGATACAAAGAAAGCAGAACAACAATTGGGCTGGAAAACTAAATTAACCCTTGATGATATGGTCAAAGATTCATGGAATTGGCAATCTAGCAATCCTCAAGGCTATCCTGATTAATTAATGTTTGGCAAATAATAGGAAAATAACCAATAAGAGACATAAATGGATATTTTTAACCCAGTAGACCATCCACATCGTCGATATAACCCATTAACCGAGCAATGGGTATTAGTTTCGCCGCATAGGGCAAAACGCCCTTGGCAAGGTCAACAAGAGACAATAAATGAGGAACAAAAACCTTATTATGATGCAGATTGTTTTTTATGTCCGGGAAATAAACGTGTAACCGGTGATATCAATCCTAATTATACGGGAACATTTGTCTTTACTAATGATTTTGCCGCGTTAATGCAAGATATACCTGACTCACCTATTAGTCATGACCCGTTATTCCAAATGCAAAGTGCCAAAGGTACAAGCCGAGTAATCTGTTTTTCTCCCGACCATAGTAAAACGTTACCCGAACTAAATTTATCTGCCATTGAAGAAGTGATAAAAACTTGGATCACCTTACAACAAGAATTAGGAAAAAATTATCCATGGGTACAAATTTTTGAAAATAAAGGGGCGGCTATGGGCTGTTCCAATCCGCATCCTCACGGGCAAATTTGGGCAAATAGTTTTATCCCGAATGAGATTGCTCGAGAAGATTTTAATATGTGTAACTATTTTCAAAAGTATGGGCGAAATTTGTTAGTTGATTATGTACAAAAAGAGTTAATCAATCAACAGCGTATTATTGTTGAAACTGAACATTGGTTAGCTGTAGTTCCATTTTGGGCTGTCTGGCCGTTTGAAACACTATTGTTACCGAAAAAACATATTCCTAGATTGACTGATTTAACTCAATCAGAACAAAAAGATTTAGCTATAGCCTTAAAAAAATTAACTTGTCGCTACGATAATTTGTTTAATTGCTCTTTTCCTTATTCTATGGGGTGGCATAGTGCACCATTTATTAATGGTAATGCAGATTATTGGCAAGTACATGCTCATTTTTATCCTCCATTATTACGTTCAGCCAGTATTAAAAAATTTATGGTCGGTTATGAAATGCTTGCAGAAGCGCAACGAGATCTAACGCCAGAACAAGCTGCAGAAAGATTGCGCGACCTTAGTGATGTACACTATAAAGATAAACCTAACGAATAACGAATAACGAATATTTTATAGTTAAAAATTGGACATAAAACAGCTAACATTTACGTTATCCTCAATATTTTTTATCACTACAAAAAATTTGAGGAAAGGGATTTTTTTAGGATAAAAAATCGAAGATTTTACATAGTTAACCTAACAATCTAGGTTAAAATTAGGTATGATATTCCCCTATTCACTAATGGATATTAAGATAAATGAAAAGCAAAGCGCTCACAGCGATTTTCCCAGGAACATTTGATCCAATCACCAATGGTCATATCGACCTAATTACCCGCGCATCGCAATTGTTTCCCCGTTTAATTATAGCTATAGCGCAAAATCCAAATAAAAAAACGCTGTTTACTTTAGAAGAACGAGTAAACTTAGCCTCAACATCGGTTGAACACTTATTGAATGTGGAAGTGATTGGCTTTGATAATCTTATGGCTGACTTCGCCCAAAAACATGCGGCGACAGTGATAGTCAGAGGAGTGAGAACAACTCACGATTTTGAATACGAAAGACAATTAGCTGAAATGAACCGAGCATTAAACCCTGATTTAGATACTATCTTTTTAATGCCATCGATTGCGATGGGATTTATTTCATCAACCATTGTTAAAGATGTTGCTTTGCATGGTGGAGACATCTCTAATTTAGTACCTTTACATGTCAAAACAGAGTTACTAAAACGGTTAACATAACTTCAATTTATTAATATGGTTAATTTTTACACCCCTACAAAAAAGAAGCTTACTGCACAAAAATTGACAGTTACTATCACTAATTTAGATGCCTTTGGTCAAGGCGTGGCAAATCATAAAGGTAAAACAATTTTTGTAAAATCAGCTTTACCTAATGAAACAGTTGATATCCAATTAACTGATGATAAAAAAAATTATGCTAAAGCAAAAGTTATAAAATACCACAATCATAGCCAACAGCGGGTCACACCAAAATGTAAATACTATACAAAATGTGGCGGCTGTGAATTACAACATATTTCATCAAATTTACAGCAACAAGCTAAATATGAAGCCTTGATCAAACTTTTACAGAAAGAAGCTGGGGCGGAGTTGAACTATAAAGACAACTCACCTAATATCATTGCCGACCAACCATATCATTATCGTAGGAGAGCTAGATTAGCAATCAATTTAGTTAAAGGTGAATTATTAATCGGCTTTAGGCAGGCAGAATCAAACCAAATTATAAATATAGAACACTGTCCAGTATTAGTTGAACAATTAGATAAATTATTAATGCCATTACAATCTTGTTTAAGACAAATTAAACAAAAAAAATCGCTTGGCCATATTGAATTGATTGCGGTTGATAGTGGCATTATCCTTGTGTTAAGACACACCATGCCACTCACAGAGCAAGATAGCATTTTATTAAAACAATTCGCTGAAACTCACAATATTTCACTCTATTTTCATGGTCATGACCTGATTCATATTAGTGGCAGCACTGAACATTATTATCTGATTAATCATCTAAAATTAACTTTCAGTCCACTCGATTTTATACAAGTTAATAGTCAAATTAATCAAAAGATGATTGATAAAGCCTTAGAATGGTTAGATATAACTTCAGATGATAAAATACTCGACCTATTTTGTGGTATGGGTAATTTCTCATTACCTATGGCAATAAAAAGCCAATCAGTTACAGGTATTGAAGGTGTTGAGGCTCTGGTTGAAAAAGCCAAGATCAATGCTAAACTAAATAAAGCTAAAATTGGTGCTAAAACTCAGTTTTTCACCTGTAATTTAGAAGATAAACAGCAATTTTCAATATGGAATCAGTCAAAATTTGACAAAGTATTATTAGATCCAGCTAGAGCCGGTGCTTATAATGCTACAGCAGAAATTGTTAAGATATCACCGACAAAAATAGTTTATATTTCATGCAATCCTGCTACATTGGCTAGGGACTGCAAGCTATTTATTGAGGAAGGATACAACATTGTAAAAGTAGCTATTTTGGATATGTTTCCACAAACTAAGCACATTGAATCAATGTTGATGTTAACTAAATCAGGATAATAATTATGGTATCAATTAGAGGCGCCCATCAACAAAATGACGAACATTACACGCTCGCACAATTTGATGTTGAACGATGGGCAAAACAAGAACTGTTATTAACCAATATTGAATCTTATCAAAAATTTAAAGATATTTGGGATTTTTGTTTTGAGCATAGTGCTGGTGAACCAGAGCAAATCTATTGCTTCGAAAATGCCATTGAAATGGTTGAAATTTTATCAACCTTAAATATGGATATTAATAGTTTAGCAACCGCTCTTTTACTACCTTTCTTTGATACTAAAATTATCTGCCGTGAAGATCTACCAGAAAATTTTGACCGAGAAATAATTCATATTCTTTCTAGTGTTGTCAAAATGAAGGACATTAGGCAACTACGTGCTATCCGTAATGGTCATGCAACAAACGAACAAATTGATAGTATTCGTCGTATGTTACTTGCGATGGTTAATGATTTCCGTAGTGTAGTCATTAAACTAGCTGAGCGTATTACTTATTTACGAAATTTGATGCATGCGCCAAAAGAAGATCAAGTGCTAGCTGCTAAGGAGTGCTTTAATATTTATGCCCCCTTAGCTAATCGACTCGGTATTGGTCAATTAAAATGGGAGCTTGAAGATTTTTGTTTCCGTTATTTACATCCTGACCAATATCGTTTTATTGCCCATAAATTACATGAGAAACGTCTAGATCGCGAATCATATATCAATCAATTTGTTAAAAATTTACAGGATATGATGAATAAAGATCATATTCGTGCCGAAGTTTACGGTCGCCCTAAACATATCTATAGCATATGGCGAAAAATGGAACGTAAACATCTACAATTTGAAGATTTATATGATATTCGAGCGGTACGCATCATCTGTGATCGAATCGAAGACTGCTATAATGCCTTAGGTATCGTACATAGCCATTATAAACATATTGCAAAAGAATTTGATGACTATGTCGCCAATCCAAAACCCAATGGATATCAATCAATTCATACTGTGGTTTATGGCCCAAATAATAAAACTATTGAAATTCAAATACGTACCGAACAAATGCACAATGATGCTGAATTAGGTGTAGCAGCACATTGGAAATACAAAGAAGGCAGTACAGATAAAATGACTGCCTACGATCAGCGCATTTCTTGGCTACGTAAATTATTAACTTGGCAACAAGAGATGTCAGAAAGTGGTGAAATTCAGGAAACTGTCCGTAGTCAAATTTTTGATGATCGCGTTTATGTATTTACACCAAAAGGGGATGTTGTTGACTTGCCTGCCGGTTCAACCCCATTAGATTTTGCTTATCATATTCATAGTGATGTTGGTCACCGTTGTATCGGTGCTAAAGTTGCGGGGCGCATAGTACCGTTTACCTATATATTAAAAACGGGTGATCAAGTTGAAATTATTACCCAAAAACAACCTAATCCAAGTCGCGATTGGCTAAATCCAAATACTGGATTTGTAAATAGCAGCCGAGCACGAGCAAAAATACAAGCTTGGTTTAAAAAACAAGATCGAGATAAAAATATAGCTGCTGGTCAACAAATTTTAGACAATGAATTAGAACCGTTAAATATTAGTCTAAAAAGTGTCGAAAAGATTCTGATTAGTAAATATAACGCTCATTCGTTTGACGAAGTATTAGCTGGGATAGGTAGTGGGGATGTTAGAATTAACCAACTAGTTAATTTTATTAATGCCCAATTTAATAAACCAACTGCTGAAGAGGAAGATGAAGCTGTTCTTAAACAGATCACCCAAAAATCAACCTCTCAAGCCAAAAATACCAATAAAACATCATCGATAAAAGGTGGTGAAATTATTATTGAAGGAGTAGATAATTTACTCTATACCATTGCTAATTGTTGTCGCCCTATCCCCGGTGATCCAATTGTCGGTTTTGTTACCCAAGGACGTGGTATTTCAATCCATCGCTCAGACTGTGAACAGCTGCAAGAGCTAAAAAATCACGCACCAGAACGAATCACCAGTGCAGTGTGGAGTGGTAATCATAACGCAAGTTATACCATGGTCATTCGCATCATAGCTAGTGATAGAAGTGGATTATTGCGTGACATAACAACAATTTTAGCTAATGAGAAAGTAAACGTCTTAGGAGTTTCGAGTCGCATAGATATGAAACAACAAATTGCAACGATTGATATGGATATGCAAATTTTTGATCAGGACTCTCTTGAACGAGTTATGAATAAAATAAAACAACTTTCTGACGTGCTGGAAGCAAAACGCTTACAAGGATAATAATTCGGTTGCCACTAGTATGTGAGTGGCAACCTTATCTATTGATTAACTTCGCTGTAAAATCTCAAATTGGTAATCATAACAATTTTTATCATCCGCTTTATGATTTTCTAAATAAATTTGTTGCCATGATGTTTGCAAATAATCAGGAAAATAAGTATCGCCAGTCAATTTGGCATCAATATGAGTTAAATAAAGTCGATTAACTAAAGGTAATACCTGTTGATAAATATTACCACCGCCTATAATAAAGGCTTCTTCTACTTGTTGCTGATTAATAATTGATATTGCCTCATCAATCGATTTAACCCAACTAACATTAGGATTAATTGACGTATTACTTTCAGCCTGTCGACTGATGACAATATTGTGGCGATTAGGCAATGGTCTACCAATAGATTCAAACGTTTTACGCCCCATAATCACAGGTTTATTTAATGTATTTTTTTTAAACCACGCTAAATCTGCAGGCATGTGCCATGGCATTTGATTGTTCATACCAATTACACGATTATCCGCCATTGCAACAATTATACTTAATATCATTGTAGTTCCTTTATACATAACCTAAAGATTTGATGCGCTCACTTACATTACTCGGAAATTTAGTCTGCGACCACAGTCTTTGGCTTAAAGAAAGTAATGTCTCTTTTTGACCTGAAACTATCCAATTCGCTAATTCAGTCGCCACATCAGGATAAATAGTAGGTTTAGGTGACGGTAGACCTAACCAATATTTCAACTTCATACTATTTAAATGTTCCATAACGGTTGCCATATCCAAAGACTGCAAACATTGGGCATTGTAAACTTGTTCAAATTGACCCGCGACTGGTTTAGTTAAAATCTTTTTACCCAAAGATAACGCTTCTGAAATTAAAGCAAATCCGGTATTTGAAATAATACCAGAACAACTTAGTAGAGCTTGAGTAAAATTATCTCGACTTAGCGGTTGTAATAAAATATTACCGCGTGCAGAAGATTGTTTTATTTCAGGGTGAAAACAACTAAATTGATATTGCGGAAATTGGCTTAATAATTCGGTAATTTCAGTTAAATCTTCAAAAGGCAAATAAACGATAATTTTACCATCTTCAGTTGGTGGTGTAGCAAATGAATCAATCATTGGCGGAATCAGTTTATGACCAAAATGGAACCAATGTAAACCAATAGGTTGTGTAACTGGAGCATAGTATTTCATAATCACATTTGCTATCGTGCCATATTCTTTAGGCTTGAGATATTGGCAAACAGACTGATTACTGATACCTAAACATTCGCGATTCTGATGATGTGCAGCCCAAGCACTAACTGGTTCAAAATCACTAATAATACAGTCATATGCAGATAAATCTAAATCGCGAACATCTTTAATTAATCTAAAAGCCCGAATTCTTTGGATGGTTTTACGAAAATTGATTTTGCCATTAAGCGTAGCAAATGAAAGGCCACCAAACGTTCGGTAGTTGCCAAAAGCTTGCATGTCAAAATAATCTATAGGATCACGACCACTTAAAATATAGTCAACATCCGCTCCAACCTTTTTTAAAGATTTGGCTAATGTTCGACAACGACTGATATGGCCATTTCCTGTTCCTTGTACTCCAAAAAGAATTTTCATATCGTTATTATTCATAATGTTTTTTATGTGAATATGATACCAGAACCAATTATATTTGGCTTATATATTTTTATGATTATCTTGTACTAGGTAACCATTAATAGACCAATTAATTTTGATGTTACAGATTGAAAAATTAGTGATTATTAGCAATTGAAATTGAATAAAACTTCCATCTGTTAAAGTGGTATAAATTTAATGTTTTCTCTAGTAAAATAACTACAAGGTTTGTTAGATTAATTGCGTGATAAACAATGTCATTAGCCATAAACAAAAAGCGAGTGAATATTTTAATTATATCAACAATCTTTTTGTTTTTTTCTTCTATTTGGCATGTTCCACTCATTATTTCCAAACCTTGTACTGTTCATCATTCACCTAGCTTACAATCTTTAAGGGTGAACGCAAATCATCACTCTCCAGTAATTGATTTGTCGACTTCTAAATCAACAAAACCTTTTATTAGTGAATCAGTTAATCATTGTTTTGCTTGTGGCATGGCTATTGCTAATTATAGCGTTAATATTGATTATCCGATTTACCGTGAACAATATCTACCAACAAATTTTATTCCTGAATATAAAGAATTTATTCCTGAGTTAAAACCACCAAAAATTAGCTAATTTACGCTCTGTTAAATATTAGTAATAAATACTGGAAATCAATAACACATTAGCTTGCTAAACGACTAGATGAGTTTGGAAAGCAAACTGCTGGTTATTATTTAACTAAATAAATGATTATAGGAATACTATGAAACGCCGAAATTTTATAATGAATATTACTGCTGCCGTTGGTGGTTTAATTGCAACAAAAGCCATTGCCAAATTAGATCATTCATCAATGTCTGACATGGTTTGTGATGTTAAATCTGATAATTGTGATAAGGGGGACAACATGCACGATCATATGAATATGAATATGAACAACAAACAACCACAAAAACTATTATCTACTTCAGCATTACCAAAAGGTCATGATTTACCCAAATTCCAACTGTTAAAAAATAGTAGTCATCAATCAGGTATATTTGAAGCTACTATTGAAGCCAAACCAGTAAAAATTGCATTAACGCCTGATATCACTACCGAATTTTGGGCTTACAATAATTCAATACCTGGGCCGCTTATTGAAGTTTATGAAGGTGATAAAGTCAAATTGACAGTAAAAAATAGACTGTCACAATCAACAACGGTGCACTGGCATGGTTTACTTGTGCCATCAAATCAAGATGGCAATCCACAAGATGAAATACCGGCTGGCAGTGAACGTATTTACGAATTTACCATCCCTGAAGGGAGTGCTGGTACCTATTGGTATCATCCTCATGGTCACAACACCGTTGCCGAACAAATAGCGAGAGGATTAGCGGGGGTATTTATTGTTCGTAGCAAAAAAGACCCTTTAGAATCTTTACCAGAACTAAATTGGTTTTTCTCAGATCTAAAACTGACAGACAAAGGAGAAATTGCCGATAACTCAATGACTGATTGGATGAATGGTCGAGAAGGACAATTTGTATTAATTAATGGTGGTTATCGTCCAAAAATGAAAGTTAATACTGCAACACGTGTTCGAGTTTGGAATGCCTGTTCTGGACGTTATCTTAACCTTTCAATTCCAGGTTGTGATGTCTTTTTAGTGGGTAGTGATGGTGGATTGATGCCTGAACCAATTTCCCTTGAAAAGCCACTATTATTATCACCTGCCGAACGCGCAGAATTGGTAATTTTACCCAAACAAACCGGTACGGTTTACTTACAATCAATTGGTTATGATCGCGGTAAGATGGGAAATGTACCACCAGAACAAGATATAATACTTGCTGAATTAGAGCTACAACAAGCGAATTCAATTGTTTTACCTTCGCCATTACGAACTCTACCTAAAATTGGTGAAGCAAAAGCGCATAAAACGCTTGAATATACAGAGGTCATGGACAAGAACGAGCCAAGAGGTGGCATGCTGTTTTTAATTAATGGTAAACGGCATGATATGAAACGAATTGATCTAGAAAGCAAAATCCATGATGTTGAAGAGTGGACAATATTTAATAATTCACATATGGATCATAATTTCCATATTCATGGTACACAATTCACGATTGTATCGCATGAATTTGATGGTAAAAAATATCCACCAGAATATGTGGCATTAAAAGATACCATCAATTTACGTCCTCACGAAAAAATCACCATAAAAATTCAACAAAATATGCCAGGATTGCGCATGTATCATTGCCATATCGTTGAACATGAAACACTCGGTATGATGGGACAATTAATGGTTAAGGATTAGATAACTATATACCCACTATAAAAAATGGTGGGTATTTTTAATTACTATTATCATAAAAATTCGAATATTCAGACAGTTTATTAATCAATAATAATAGTTTTTCATTTTGGCAAAAAATGCTAAGATACTGCGGTTATGACTACGATTAATTACTGGCAACATATAAGTAAACGCCTTATTATTAAAACTGCATTATCGCACTTATTATTAGGTGTAATTGCTACTGGGTTCGGTTTTTACCAACAAAATGCGTTACCAGTTCAATCATTTACAAGTCAAGTTGGTATTATTGCGATTACTGAAATAGTTCAAGATCAGCAAATTCCAACTAAAAAAACCTCGCAAATCTTATCTTTGTCACCAAAGCAGCATTACGATAAGCAAATTATCGCGCGAAATTATGACGAAGTTAATCCAAATACTGTTATTCGATTATCTCCCTATAATGGAATAAGAGCCGGTCCAAACGCTACCGCCTAATAGATTTTACATAATCAAATTAATTAATTTATTTAATAAGGTTTAATCCTTATATCTCCCATTATAAAAAAACAATAAGAGAAAAGTTATGTTATTAAAATTATTAACTAAAGTATTCGGTAGCCGTAATGAACGCGTATTAAAATCTATGCGTAAGCGTGTTGAAACGATCAATGCACTTGAGCCAGCAATGGAAGCATTAAGCGATGAAGAACTTAAGGCAAAAACTAACGAATTTAAACAAAAAATTGCCGACGGTACAAAATTAGACGATATATTAGAAGAAGCTTTTGCCGTAGTCCGTGAAGCAAGTAAGCGTGTATTTGGTATGCGTCATTTTGATGTGCAATTAATTGGTGGTATGGTTCTAAATGAACGTTGCATAGCTGAAATGCGTACCGGTGAAGGTAAAACATTAACCGCAACGTTGCCTGCTTATTTAAATGCGTTAACCGGTAAAGGGGTACATGTTGTCACCGTTAATGATTATTTAGCGCAACGTGATGCTGAAAATAATCGTCCTTTATTTGAATTTTTAGGCTTAACAGTGGGCATTAACTTACCTAATATGCCACCGCATTTAAAACGTGATGCTTACAATGCTGATATCACTTATGGTACTAACAACGAATATGGGTTTGACTATTTGCGTGACAATATGGTCTTTAGTAAAGAGGCCCGAGTGCAACGCCCACTTCATTATGCTTTAGTGGATGAGGTCGATTCAATTTTAATTGATGAAGCAAGAACACCACTAATTATTTCTGGTCAAGCAGAAGACAGCTCAGATAGATATGTTAGTATCGATAAAATCATTCCACACTTAACCCGTCAGGAAAAAGAAGATTCGGATCAGTTCCAAGGTGATGGTGACTTTTCGATTGATGAAAAATCACGTCAAGTTAACTTAACCGAACGAGGTTTAATTAAGGTTGAAGAACTACTAATAAAACAAGGCATTATGAAAGGTGATGAATCCCTTTATGCACCTAGTAATATTGTACTAATGCACCATGTTAATGCTGCACTTCGTGCTCATCACTTATTCCATCGTGACGTTGATTATATTGTTAGAGACAATGAAATCGTTATTGTTGATGAACATACAGGCCGTACGATGGATGGTCGTCGTTGGTCTGACGGTTTACACCAAGCGGTGGAAGCTAAAGAACATGTTAAAATTCAAAATGAGAATCAAACATTAGCCTCTATTACTTTCCAAAACTATTTCCGTCTCTATGAAAAATTAGCCGGTATGACAGGTACTGCTGATACCGAAGCTTTCGAATTTAACCAAATTTATGGTTTGGATACCATTGTTATTCCAACCAACCGACCGATGGTAAGAAAAGATCAGCCTGATCTTGTCTATATGACTGAAAAAGAAAAAATTGATGCTATCGTGGCTGATGTACAAGCTTGTGTTAAACGAGGACAACCGGTATTAGTCGGTACTGCATCTATCGAGAAATCAGAGCTTGTCTCACATGCCTTTAAAAAAGCAGGTATCAAACATAATGTTCTTAACGCCAAATTCCATGCGCAAGAAGCCGAAATTATCGCTGATGCGGGTAGTAAAGGAGCCGTGACAATCGCAACTAATATGGCTGGTCGTGGTACAGATATTATGCTTGGTGGTAACTGGCAAAGTGAAGTTGCAAAATTAGAAAATCCAACTGAAGCAGATATCGAAAAAGCGAAACAAGCATGGCAAGCTAAACATGAAGAAGTGATTGCACTTGGTGGATTATATATTCTTGGTACTGAACGTCATGAATCACGTCGAATTGATAATCAATTACGTGGTCGTGCTGGTCGTCAGGGGGATCCTGGTGCTTCTCGCTTTTATCTATCATTAGAAGATCCATTAATGCGTATTTTCGCATCAGATCGTGTCGGTAATATGATGCGTAAATTTGGTATGAAAGAAGGTGAAGCAATTGAACACCCATGGATTACTAAAGCTATCGCTAATGCTCAGAAAAAAGTTGAAAGTCGCAATTTTGATATTCGTAAACAATTACTCGAATATGATGATGTCGCCAATGATCAACGTAAAGCTATTTATAGCCAACGTAATGATTTATTAGATAACGTAGATATCAAAGAGACAATTGATTCAATACGTGGGGATGTATTTACAACGGTTATTGATCAATATATTCCACCACAATCGATTGAAGAAATGTGGGATGTTGCTGGATTAGAAGCCGCCTTAAAAAATGATTTTGATTTAGATTTACCTATCGCTAAATGGCTTGATGAAGAGCAAAATCTTCATGAAGAAAATTTACGTGAACGTATCTTACAACTTGCTCAAGATAAATATCTTGAAAAAGAAAATGCAGCTGGTGCTGATGCCTTTAGACAATTCGAAAAAAGCGTTATGTTACAAACGCTTGATACATTATGGAAAGAGCATTTAGCCGCCATGGATTATTTACGTCAAGGCATTCATTTACGAGGATATGCACAAAAAGATCCTAAACAAGAATACAAACGTGAATCATTCAATATGTTTGCCAATATGTTAGAATCATTAAAATATGATGTAATTGGTATTTTAAGCCGCGTGCAAATTCGTTCACAAGAAGAAGTTGATGAAGCTGAACGCCAACGTCAAGCTGAAATCGAAAGATTAATGGCAAAACAACAAGCTAACCACGAGTCAATGACGACTATTGATGGTGAAAATGATGGGCAATCATCAAATTCACCACAACCGATTGTCCGCACGCAAGCAAAAGTAGGACGTAATGATCCTTGTCCATGTGGATCTGGCAAAAAATATAAACATTGTCATGGAGCTGTTAATTAAGCCAAAAATTTAGTATGATTAAACAATATTGATGTTTAAATCAACGAATTTTGTTACTTAAAAATCAAAAGGGAAAGCATAGGCTTTCCCTAACTTTAATCATAAACAGACAGGATCATGAAAAAACATACTGAAATTGCTGTAGGTATAATTCGTTCACAAGATTGTCAAATTTTTATCACCCAACGCGGTGAAGATTCTCATCTTGCTGGTTTTTGGGAGTTCCCTGGTGGGAAAATCGAAACTGGTGAAACACCTTATCAAACATTAGAACGCGAAATAGCCGAAGAAGTCGATATTCACATTCATCAGGCTCAATTTTTAAAAACCTTTGAACACAGTTATGAAGATCGCGATATCACCATTCATGCCTACTTAGTAGAAGAATGGGATGGCGTACCTTTTGCGAAAGAAGGACAACCAAGCCGTTGGATTGATCAAGAAGATCTGAATGCAGATGAATTTCCTGATGCTAATAGACTAATTATTGAAATGCTTAAAAATTTAGATAAGCAAATTTAATTTATCACTAATATTAGTTAAGAATTTGGCTTATCAGCTATTCTTAACTAAAGCTTTTCTAAAAATTTTGTTGTGATGTTATCTACTATCCCTCACCCATGCTGTTTAAAATTTAACCTCTCGCTTTATTGCCACTAGAATAAAATCGCCAATATGCGTATTATTAACACGATTTTCTCTTAATTTTGACAATTATTAGAGATTATCGTGTTTATTTTAAGAAGGTATAGAAACAATGAAAGAATATAAAGTAGTAATTTATCAAGAAGGCGCTTTGTCTTCAATGCTCTTAGGCGCAGCTAATTCAAATCCTGAAAAATTTGGTGCTTTTTTAAATGATAATGCACAACAAGGTTGGCGCGTTATAACAATGCAAAAAGATATGCGCCGTTTATTTTTATTCTGGCGACGAGAAGCTTACTTAGTTGTAATGGAACGAGATCGTAGCTAATTAAAATAGAATAAAATCTTTTCTATTTTACTATTAGGAATCAATGTAAATTAATTATATTGGTTCCTATTAAAAAGGTGATTATCTCAATACTGTTTATTTTACTGATTTACGATGTAACCTCTGCTCAGCCAAGGCGAGAAAAACAATCCCAACAATAATAGACAATGCCCCTAGTAGGCGCGTAAGTGTAATTTGCTCATTAAATGCAACAACAGACACTAACATCACAGTAACAAGTTGCAAATGCGATGCAGCAAAAGCTGGGCCAACTGGCGCTTTTTTTAATAATACCATCCAAGTGATAAATGCTCCAGCATATCCAACCATAACTAAATATGCCCACCCATGACTAAAAATCCTTAACAACCAACTTATATTTGCTTCAAATGGCAAGGCCGAAATAGCCGTGAGTTTAAAAAAAGTTTGCCCAAAAGTATCAAAAAAGAGTAACAAGACAAAACCGATGATATAAAACTTTTTCATTAAGTTAATCCTACTAATATCACGCCGGTAGTTATAAAAAATATCCCTAGTAATCGAAAGGGGGTTAGATGTTCTTTAAATAAGATGCGCCCAGCAAGCATCACGGTGATCATATTAAAAGAGCCTAATAAGATCCCTTGTGATAGTGGAACTTCACTTAAAAATGCTAACCAAAACACAAAACCAATGAAATAAGAACCGAATCCTAACCACAGCCATATATTACCAAATAATTTCTGCCAATAACGGCCGTCTTTATCATTAGAGGTCACTGCGGCATATTTAAAAGCAATTTGCCCTACTGTGTCACAAACAATATTAACTAACCATAATAAAATAATTAAGGTTGACATATATGACAAATTCCATGAATTTCAAGCACACTATGTTTGATTAAAAATTCACTTTGTGTTGCTAATAACTTCAGTTGACTTTCAATATTTTCAGAGTGCTTTTCAATAATCTGATGACAATTATCACAAATAAATAAAATTGATATATGTTGCGGTTCATGAAAATGCGGACAAATAATATAACAGTTGGTTGACTCCACCTTATGAATAAAACCTTGCTCAAGTAAAAATTCCAGAGCACGATAAATCGTTGGTGGTTTAGCTTGTGGTTCACTGACTTTTAAAAGATCTAAAAGATCATATGCGCTCATTGCTCTATTGGCTTTAAGCATAATATTTAAAACGGTTTTACGCTGATTGGTCAGCTTAATACCACGTTTTTTGCATAAAGTTTCAACTTTTTCAATCAGCAAGTTATGCATTCAGTTCCCTTCAATCTATCTATTTATTTCTTTTTCAATGCCGCTTTCTTTCGTCGTATCTCTTTCGGATCATTGATTAAAGCTCGATATATTTCAATACGATCACCATCTTTTACTTGTTCATTAAGCTCACAACGTTTGCCATAAATACCAACAAAATGACCATCTAATTGAATATTGCATAATGATAAGATATTGGATTTTGCAATTGCTTGCAAGACATTCGTTTGTTCATCAACCGCACAATCAATAATAGTCGGCTGATTAGGTAGCGCATATACAACTTGAATATTTATCATCTTAATATATCTGCCTTGCTCTTTGCGAAAATGCTCTAACCATATTGGTCATCACTTCTTTAAAAATAGGAGAAAAAACAGCGCCCATTAATTTATTATTAAATTCAAAATCTAAACTAAAACTAATTTTACTGTTTTGGTTATCCAGTTGAGTAAATTGCCATCGTCCTTTTAGATGTTTAAATGGACCATCTAACAATGCCATATCAATTGAATTAGGTTCATTAATCTTATTTATGGTAGTAAATGATTTTTTAAAGCCTAATTTCTCAACTTCAATAAAAGCAGTTAAAATGTTATCTTGCTTGCTAATAATCCCAGTTGCGATACAATCAGGGACAAATTCGGGGTATCTCGCTATATCGTTAACCAATGCAAACATTTGCTCGGTTGAATAAGGCTCGATCACCTCATGAAAAACATGTGCCATAATAATAAAATTAAAAGTTAAAATTAGTGGCATATAGTATCATGTAACTCTATAATAACGCACATTATGACTAAGAAAAAATCACATAAGCCGGGTTCGGCGACTATTGCATTAAATAAACGTGCACGCCATGAGTACTTTATTGAAGAGGAAATTGAAGCAGGGTTATCCCTACAAGGTTGGGAAGTAAAATCTCTGCGAGCAGGTAAAGCGAATATTAGTGACAGTTATGTGTTACTAAAAAATGGTGAAGCATGGCTATTTGGTGCAACAATAACCCCATTAAACGTTGCGTCGACACATGTCGTATGCGAGCCTATGCGTACTCGAAAATTATTGCTTAATGAACGGGAATTGAACTCGTTATTTGGCCAAATTAACCGCCAAGGTTATACCGTTGTGGCATTATCCTTGTATTGGAAAAATGCTTGGGCTAAAGTCAAAATTGGTGTCGCAAAAGGTAAAAAAGAGTACGACAAACGCACCGATATAAAAGAAAGACAGTGGCAAGTTGACAAAGCTCGCATAATGAAAAATGCTAACCGCTAATCTTACTTACAACAGTAGCAAATCTTAAATTAACGATGGCGTATAATTTTTGGCTGAATAAAAAATGCCTGATGTTTTAATTCTTTAAAACTTAATAAATCATCAATGACATTCACACAAGTCAGCGCCATCTTCTCAAAATCCTGCTCGATTGCATCTATTGGATAGTAACAATAATCAAGATAACTATTGTAATCATAAGAACATAAATAGATCTGCTTTGGATCAATTTTAGCTTCGACCAAATAACTCAGTACCTCTTGCAGTAAGTTACCAGATGGCGTAAAAATAGCTTTTGGTACCCTACCCAATTTTTGATGAACATTTTTCAACAATTGGTAACCTTTATTTGGACAATAATCATCACTCACCAGCCAATCACTATCAACTTTTAATCCAACACTTTCTAAACCTTGCTTAAATCCCTTAAGTCTAGCTTGAATTGACGTTAACTGAATATCACAGCCAATAAAATAAAATTCATCTAACTTTTCGGCATAAGGTTTGATTAAATCAGCGACAGATTGCAATGCTTCACTAGTAATAAAAGGTAATGTCGTATCTTTTAGATAACGGTCAAAAAGCAATACGGGTGTATTTTGATTAATATCGACATAAAATTGGTCACTATCTAATGACGTTACCACTATCATTGCATCAACTTTACGTTCAACTAAATTTTGCGCAACTTTAAGTTCAACTTCTTTATTATAATGACTACAAGTGATCAATAATTGAATATTCTTTTGCCGAAAGCAACCTTCTAAATGATGTAAAAACATTGAAAAAAATGAATTTGACATATCCGGAACAATAACACCAATAGTATTGGTACTGTTAGCTTTAACTAAATATTGATGAATATGCGATTGATCCCGGTATTTTTCCGCAATAGATAAAACTCTTTGTCGAGTTTGCGGAGAAATGCGATATTTTTTATCTCGTTTATTAAATATATGACTGACGGTCGTTGCCGACACGCCAGCCAAACGAGCAATATCATTAATTTTCAGTTTATTACTCGCCATATACTAATCACCTTAATATTAACGTGGGGTGCGTTGTTGTTTATTTGGGAATACTGGGTTGTTATTCACCGATGGACTTTGATACCAATAAGCAACACTGGCGATATCATCACAACGTTCATACAATCTTATATCATCATTACCTATTTGTTGAAACGCCAGTTTGATATTTTTGTGAAATGCAATTGGATCTGGAAGATGCCAACGGTATAAACCATGCATTGGTAAACCATCGTCACCAAAGCCATGTACAGGATTGGAATCACCTGTTTGGAAAAAGTCACGCGTCGCATCACGGTTTGTTTGATAAGGGTAACCCATAAACATCGTTTGGAAACATTTTGCTTTTGGACGTCCTTGGCTGTCTCGATTATGAAATGCCCATGCACCACCAAAGTAATCTTCTGAACCGGTTGAATGTTGGGTTGGATATTCACTGTCATCATCAAGATAGAATTTAAATTCACCTTCACCCCACCAATAACGCTCTAATGCGGTCAGTGCTAAGTAGGTACCGACATAATAACCGTAACCTTGAACATTATCTAATATAACATAATCTTGTGCATAATTAGTTACACGTTGACGACGCCATTGTGCATGGAAATAAAGTGGATTTTCAAACGGTTTTGGCATTAACGCATAGTTAATGGTAAAGAAGAAATGCTGTAAATCAGCTTCATGTTCATTATGAATTTCAATTCGCGCTTTTTTATTAAATGGCATTCTAAAGTAACTATTAAAACCACCGGTTGGATTAACCACAATTGGCATTGAATTTATATCACATCTAGCACCAAAACCATTACAGAAAAAGTCACCAATTGGACTTTCTACTGAAGGAACTGTTTCATCATCCCAATAAATACGGATAACCACATCACGCAATACAAAACTACCTCGATGCGTTCTATCGGTTAAAGTAAACCACATATGACGAATCTCAGCAGGACCAGTAATTTCAGCAATAGTTACTCTTTCACCCGCTGCAATTGAAATACAGCCTTGTCCTTTTCGACCTGGCCCTAAAGCACTAGCTTTCATACACGATTTACCCTTTTCACCAGTCATATTTTCTGGAGAAATTGTTCTGGTTTGTTCAAAGTTAAACTGTGTTACTGAATTAAATATATTCATTTTGTATCCTCAATATTTTTTATCAAATACTATTTATTAAATTACTAAAACCTGTTTTATGATTTAATGTTGTCTTCAAGCTTAGGACTATCTGACTTTTTATCACGGCTTAAGAAGAACACTGCAAAAATCATAAAGGCTAAAACCACCAAACCTAAGTTATTAAAGGTGGTTGCTGAACCATGAGTATCATAGAAATTACCAACGAAGGTAGAGAACAAAATCACGCCGACAGAACCAGCAACTTGATAACCTATTAAAAATACGGTAGCAGAGAGACGAGCGTTAAAATTATTATCAATATATTTAAACACTGACACTAAAATGGTTGAGATTTCTAAGCAGTGCATCAATTTTATTACTGAAATAATAGCAATACTTTCGACATGCCCAGTTAAGAAGATTCGCGTAGCGGAAATAAAAGCAGCAAAGATTAACGCATTTTTTGCCCCTACTTTATTAACCACAAATGGCACACAAAACATAACCGCAGCTTCTAAAAAGACCTGAAATGAATTTAAAATACCGTATAAGCGATAACCATCATTCACATCTTCAAATTGCTGAGTAAAATAGACTGGGAATAACTGTTGATCGTAAATGTTGTACAAGCTATAAGTTCCGAGAACATAAACAACAAATATCCAAAACTTTTTCAATGCAAATACTGAAACAATTTCGTTAAAACTTAACTTTTCTTTCTTTTGAAATACTAGCGAAGATGATTTGCTTAAATCAGGTTTGAAATTAAGATTGAGTATCATAAAACAGATACCTACAACTGAGGCGGCCCAAAAATTAAGATGAGGATTAATACTAATTAAAATACCAGCGACAAACGTACCAGCTGCATAAGCAATACATCCCCATGTACGACATTGACCAAATTCAAAATCAAATGCTCGGCTTATTTTTTCACAGTATGAGTCGATTAACCCCATACCAGCAATCCAACCAAAGCCAAGAAAGAAACTACCAAAAATAACACCAGCATAAAAATTATGTCGCAATAGTGGTTCATAAACATAAATTAGCGCAGGTGCAGCACAAGTTATAATGATACTTTGAAACCAAATAAGGTGTTTCTTAAGCACAAGTTTGTCTTGATAAACACCATAAATGATCATGATGATCAATGAAATAAAATAGTTAAATGAATAGATGATACCGGTTTGCTTTGCAGTTAAACCAATCTCTTTACTAAGCCATATTGCATAAAAAGAAAAAACAAAACTACCAGCTGCGTAATACATAATGCTATAAAACGAAGCAAACCAATAAGTTGGTTTTTTATAAAATGCACTTGTCATAATTTATCCTATAAAGAGTTAAGCACTAATTTGAGTATGAATAGCTAAAAATTTAGCTTTAACGGCTTTATTGGATAAATGTGATCAACTTCAAAGTAATTTTATTTTTAGTAAACGGTTTAATTGGCAATAAGTAGAAATAACATTAATAAACAGTATGTTATTTAAATTACTGAGAGGTGAATAAAAATTACAATTTAATTAAAAGAGTCAAACATCTCGATTTAAGACTTAAAAAAATAGCTAAAAATGCAATTAGCCAATAAATAAAAAAATAACCGCTAATAATAAACTAGCGGTTATTTCAAATATCATGGTTAAGCATTTAAGCTAATTAATTTACCATCTTGCTTAACAAAAGATTGATTAACATGAACATCTTGACTATTTTTAATACATAGTGGCTCACTGACGATATTATCGATAATAACATTATTAAATAACACGCTCTGGGCGTTCTCAATAAAGAATCCTTTGCCCGCTTCTGGTTTTACATCTTTAAACATATCGACTTCACCAGCTTGTGCATTTAATTGCATTGAAACCCGAATATTATCAAAAGAGATATTAGAAATTGGCGATTCAGGGATGCCATATAAAAAACCGGCGTAGGCACGAACATTTTTAGCAATAATGTTTGAGAAACTAATATTGTGACATGCCGGCGTTGATACATCGACAGGTAGAGCTTGTTTATTCCAGACAATTGGGTCATTCCCTTTAGGGCCACAATAATAGTAATAGTTCATCACAAACGCAGAGAGAACTTCGTCCATGACGATATTACTAAATGTGATGTCAGAAATAGTTCCACCTCGACCTCGTCGAGTTTTAAACCTTACTCCACGATCTGTTTTTTGGAATACACAATTGGTAATCGTAACATTACGAATACAACCACTCATTTCACTGCCAAGAACCACCGCACCATGACCATGAATCATATTACAATTAGTAATTAAAATATTTTCACATGGACTTTTTTCTGCTGTTTCTTCGGTACCAGCCTTTATCGCAATACAATCATCGCCAACATCAATATAACAATTAGAAATTCTCACATTACGACAAGATTCAGGATTAATTCCATCGGTATTAGGTGAATCAGCAGGGTTAAGAATCGAAATATTATCGACAACAACATTATTCGATTCCATCGGATGAACGGTCCAACTAGGTGATTGAGTCAGAAATACTTTCTCAATAGTCACTCGTTCACAAAAATCAAAACCAATTAAATAAGGTCGTGGATATTTGAGATTGCTTCGTTCATGACGGAATGTATGCCACCATTTTTGTCCATTACCATCGATCTTACCATTTCCGGTGATAACCACATTTTTGATATTGTGTCCGTAAATACAAGGCATATACACATCTTGCTTAACCCCTTCCCAACGAGAATTAACCACCGGATAATCTTTTTCATCATCAGAAAATAATAAAGTTGCCCCTTGTTCAACAACTAAGGTTAAGTTGCTACAAAGTCTGATTGCACCAGTAAAATAGATACCAACTGGAATAACTAATGTTCCACCGCCTAATTGGTCAATATGTTGAATTGCTTTTTCAAACGCTAAGGTATTTATTGATTTTCCATCACCAATAGCACCAAAATCTGTTATAGAGAGAATCGTCATAAGTTTGTCCTAGATATTTTGGCAAATATACCCCATTTAATGTGGCTTAAATATTTGCTTTGTTACTTTAAACTTTAGGATCAGCACAGCTGATCCTGATTAAGAATTTATTCCGTTTTAGTCGTTTTTTGTTTGAAACCAATATTATTATTACCAAAACATTTTTCATAATTGATGCCAGATAATTCCTCAACCACTTTGCGAGTTTCAGGGCTAACATCTTCCATTTTGCCTCCTTGTCGGATACGGGCAACTTCATTAATAATGATAGAATGAGTAGCATGATCAAGTTTCATTCGCCATGCAAAGAATGCACCAATTAAAGCCATGCCAATAACACCATACAAAATAATGCCATTAATTGCATCAATCGCACTTTGTGGCTGAATATGAGATTTCGATTCAAACCCATATGCACTTAATATCATGCCAAGAACAAACACAATTGAAGCTCTAACTAATTTACCCGCCATGGTCATCGCTCCAGCATAAACCCCTTCTCGACGTCTATTGGTTACAACCTCATCTACATCCGCCAAAAATACATATACACTCCAAGGAATATAGTAAACACCGCCGGTTCCTAAACCAAACCAAATGGTAATACCCACTACAAGCCAAGTAATATGTGGTAGATTAAAGTAATAGATACCGACATAACCTATCATTGATGAGACAACAATTAATAGAGCGATAATAAAAGGTTTTTTAAAGCCTTTTTTGGCACAATACATCATAAAAAAGGCAGTGGAAACTAACTGGCAAATACTACTTAATGAATTCATTGAAGCAACAAATGAACGTGGTTCACCGAGACTAAAAACAATGAAATAGGTAAATACCGCTGTAAATAACCATTCAGCACCAAAACCAAATAAATACATGCCTAAATGCGTTCTAAATGTTTTAATACGGAAGGTGGATAGAATATCAATAAACAGCTTTTTGATAGCCTCAAAAAAACTATGAACTGACTCATCTTTTACTTCATCTTTAGGTTTTTCCCAGCTATTACAATACAGCAAAATTAACGCTAACATCATAATAGTTGCATAGGTGATTCCGGTTAATAAAAATGGGGTTGCCGATTCTTTACTATAAAAATAAAAAAATACACCGGGAATTGCCGCCCCCAAGAAGTTCGCTACTTTACCAAACATCGCTTTCGAACCAGTTAAATAAGTGCGCTCCGAAAAGTTAGAGGTCATTTCTACCGGTAATGTATTAAATGGAATCATAATACTGGTATAAATAATCTCAAATAAAATATATGTTATGAGGTAATAGCAAAATCCCATACCATCGATCCATAGCATAGGATAAATAACCATTAGAGGGATGCCAATTAAAATAAAGAATCGACGTCGTCCAAATCGTTGACCTATTTTAGTTTGATAAAAATTATCAGTAATAAAGCCCATCAATGGATTGAGTATGACATCAAGATAAGTGGCAATTGAAAAGATTAGTGCAGCTTGTACCACACTTAATCCACAAAAAGTGGTATAAAAATAGAGTAACCAAGCACCGCTAATCGCTAATGCTCCACTGCCTATTAAATTACCACTACCATATGAGAATCTTACTAACCATGTAATTTTATTCTCTTTTTTTTTGTTCATAAAAGATACCTATATTATTTTAAAAAAAGGGTCCCCGCATTAAGTCCCGAAGGACTTAATGTCATAGGTATTAACTATTGAATTTATGCCTAGAGAGTTACGCCGCTTTTTAAGATGGCTAAATTCCTGAAATTATTGATTTCGTTTCGAGTTTTTTCGCCACTAGCGATCAGAGCAATATGCTCAATAAACTCTAGCAACAAAGATTGCATGGACACACCTTGTATAAGCTTACCGGCATTAAAATCGATCCAATTGTCTTTCTTGTCGGCCAATTGCGTATTAGTTGCAATTTTCACTGTTGGCACAATTCCACCATAAGGCGTACCTCTTCCCGTAGTGAAAAGAACCATGTGACATCCAGCAGCCGATAAAGCCCCAGTAGCTACAGCGTCATTACCTGGTGCACTTAGTAAATTCAGTCCATGTTTAGTTAACATTTGACCATATTTAAGGACATCTATAACTTCACTGCCGCCCGCTTTTTGGGTACATCCCAGAGACTTTTCTTCTAAGGTTGTAATCCCACCAGCCTTGTTACCAGGCGAAGGATTTTCATAGATAGGTTGATTATTTGAAATAAAATACTGTTTAAAGTCATTTATCATATCGACGGTTTTATCGAAAGTAGATTCATCAACACAATGTGACATCAAGATATTTTCAGCACCAAACATTTCTGGCACTTCCGTTAGTACACTAGTACCACCATGAGCAACAATATAGTCAGAAAAAAGACCGAGCATTGGATTGGCTGTAATGCCAGAAAAACCATCTGAACCACCGCACTCCAAACCAAATTTCAATTCACTTAAGCGCCCTATTTGGCGTTTATCTTGTTTCATAATCGCATAAAGATCTCTTAAGTGAACCAATGCAGCTTCCACTTCATCGGTTTCTTGCTGAGCAATTAAAAATCTAACTCGAGATTGATCATACTCACCTAAATCTGCCTTAAACTCAGAAACTTGGTTATTTTCACAACCAAGCCCTATTACCAATACAGCGCCCGCATTAGGATGTTTAACTAAATTTTGTAATATAGTTTTAGTATTTTGATGATCTTGTCCTAATTGAGAGCAACCATAAGGATGTTCAAGTACTGTAATACCGTCGATATCTAATTGATTATTTAACTCATCACAAAATTGTTTAACAATTTGTTCGGCGATACCATTAATACAAGTGACAGTTGGAATAATCCAAAGTTCATTACGGATACCTACTTCACCATTGTTACGTCGATAGATCTGTACTTCTTTATCAGCTATCTCATGTAACAGATCGTTTTTAGATAAACGAGGTTGATATTGATAATCATTAATATCACTTAAATTGGTTTTCAAATTATGTGAATGAATATGCTCACCAGCCTTAATAAAGCGAGTAGCGTGACCAATTGGTAAGCCATATTTAATAATATTTTCATTTTGCTCAATATCGTTAAGGGCAAATTTATGCCCTTGTTTAACTGGTTCTTTTAGGTCAATGACCAAACCATCTACGACAATATTTTCTTCATGTGCTTCTAAATCAGATAATGCTACCCCAACATTATCTTTATTATTAATTTTTATAAATTTAATCATTGAATCACTCATACTATTTGCTGCCAGCAATACATTTTTCAATTGCTTGACGCATACCATCGTCAATTATGATCGTTAAATACTGTGTTAATGTTTGTGCTAATTGTGGGATACTTAGTAGATCGTGCTGCCAATGGGCTATATCACCTAATACAACATGAACTAAATCTTCTAATGAACTTTTACCCTCAGCAATCGATGTCCAACTACTATTAAAGCGTTGTAACCAAATTGCATCATCTTGTAATGGGTAACTTTGCTCATTACGCACTCCACGATAAAAAGCAATTAATGCCGCAAAAGAGAATACTAAATGTTTAGGTAATACCCCGTTCGATTTTTGATAATTGATTAATTGAGGAAGAATACGGGTTTTAAACTTTGTCATACTATTTAAGGCAATCGACATCAGTTGATGTTCAATAAATGGATTTTTAAAACGGCTAATCACTGAGTCAGCAAAATCAACCAACTCTTGATGAGGTAGATCCAAAACAGGGATAATTTCATCGAAGATAGTCTCTTTTATATAAGATAAGATCTGTGCATCATTCATTGATTCACCAACAGTATCAATACCAGCTAAATAAGCAACTGGCACCAGAGCGGTATGTGCTCCATTTAAAATCGCCACTTTACGCTCTTTATATGGTTTAATATCATCAACAATTTTGATATTCATATCGCATTTATCAAGGCATAGCTTTTCTGCTAACCATTGTGGTCCTTGAATAACAAACAGATAAAAATATTCAGCTGAATCAATAAAGTTATCTTTATAACCTAATTCTGTTTCAAGTTCGGCAATTTGTGCTTTCGGGTAACCAGGAACAATTCTATCGACTAGAGTTGAACAAAATAAATTATCATTCTCCAGCCAATCAACAAATTTGTCAGACAAGTTCCATTGATTAGCATACTTAAGTACTAATTCTTTGAGTGCATCACCGTTATAATCAATTAATTCACAAGGAATAATAATTAAACCACTCTCTTTACTACCAGCAAAATGAACAAATCTTTCATATAAAAAAGCGGTTAATTTAGCTGGATAGCTAGTTGCAGGTTTATCGGTTAATTTGTCACTTTCAACATAACTAATTCCTGCTTCAGTCGTATTTGAAAAGATAAATTGAATATTTGGATCTTTTGCTAACTCAAGATACTCATCATATTGAGTATATACATTGATTTCATTATTCACTGAACGAATCAGTCTAAACTCTTTTACGGCTTCATTTTGTTCATTTAACCCACGAACTAATGTGGTATATAAACCATCTTGAATACTCAATGATGGTGGGAAATCGGTATTTAATGGACGCACCACAACCACACCGGCATCAAGATCAGTCTTCTCGTTAAGAATATCTAATTGCCAATCTAAAAATGCACGTAAAAAATTACCTTCACCAAACTGAACAACACGCGTTGTATATTTTGCTCCCGGAAAATCATTTCTATTTAATGTTTTCATTACTCTAACTCTTATTTAATTACTCTAATTACAACGACTTAATAATCTTAACTTAATTCAATGCCAAAATAGTTTTTAGCATTATCAAAACTAATATTTTTAACCATTTGTCCCAATAATTGGATATCACGAGGTGCTTCACCATCTTCAACCCAACGCCCAATCATGCGACATAAAATACGTCTAAAATATTCATGACGAGTATAAGATAAAAAGCTACGGCTATCAGTTAACATGCCAACAAAACGACTTAATAAGCCAAGTTGGGCAAGCTGTGTCATTTGACGAATCATGCCGTCTTTTTGATCGTTAAACCACCAACCTGAACCAAATTGCATTTTTCCTTGAATACCTGCACCTTGGAAGTTACCAATCATTGTGCCTAGAATTTCATTATCAGAAGGATTTAAACAGTATAAAATCGTTTTAGGTAGCGCATCTTGTTTAGCTTGTGCATCTAATAAACGAGATAGAGGCTGGGCAATCGGTGAATCATTAATAGAATCGAATCCAACATCAGGCCCCATTAAATTAAACATTCTGGAATTATTATTACGTAATGCGCCAATATGGTATTGTTGGACCCATTGACGTTTGTTGTATTCAACACCTAAAAAGATAAGTACCGCAGTTTTAAATTGAGCAATTTCTTTAGCGGTCAAGGCTTGACCAGATAATCGTTTACTGAAAATAGTATCTAATTCTTTTTCTGTTGCTTCTTCATAAACCACTGTATCTAATGCATGATCGGAAATCTTACAGCCATGAGCAGCAAAATGGTCCATACGTTTTGATAAAGCTTGACAAAGAGTTTGAAAATTAGAAATTTCAAGATCGGCAACCATAGCTAGCTTTTGCATATAATCAGCAAAAAATTCAGAATCAATATTGAATGCTTTATCTGGTCGCCAGCTTGGTAAAACTTTAACGTCAAATGAACTGTCTTGAGCAATAATTTTATGATGAGTTAAATCATCGATTGGATCATCTGTCGTTCCTACCATTTTAACTTTCATTTTTTTCATAATACTGCGAGCTGAAAATTCCGGTGTGGCTAACATCTCATTACAACTATTCCAAATTTTCTCGGCAGTTGATGGTGATAATAAAATATTATCAATTCCGAAAGGACGACGAAGTTCTAAATGAGTCCAATGATATAAAGGGTTACCAATAGTATGAGGTACAGTTTCAGCCCAAGCTTGGAATTTTTCAAAATCATTAACATCAGTACCAGTACAAAATTTTTCAGCAACACCATTGGTACGCATTGCCCGCCATTTATAATGATCCCCTTTTAGCCATATGTCATACAAATTTTTAAATTGATAATCGTTGGCAATTTGTTCTGGCGGTAAATGGCAGTGATAATCAAAAATTGGCTGTTCAGCAGCATAGTCATGATAAAGTTGACGAGAAAATTCAGTATCAAGCAAAAAGTTTTCAGTTAAAAAACTCATTTTATTCTCCAAAAAGCAGTGATTAACTAGTAGGTTTAGATGTCAATATTTTGTCTTATATTAACATATAAGACAACTTAAAAAGTTGACATACATCACAGAATTGGTTCATACCCATAATATATAAAGGGATATTTTTCATTAAAAGTTAGCTGACAAGTATGTTTATTTGAAAAAATTACAGCAATATTATTTAACTTAAAGCAATTAGATGTTATTTTAAAAGTCTGAGAAAACTTAAAGGATTTATGCCAACTTCACCATGACCCAAGAACAGAACGAATATCAACGACTTTATCAAGTTATCGCAACTGAACTTAAAAATCGAATTATTAATGGTATTTATCCAGTTGGCAGTAAATTACCTTCCGAAAGATTAATTTGTGAAGAGTTAAAAGTTAGCCGATCAGTAGTCAGAGAAGCCATTATCATGCTTGAAGTTGAAGGTTATGTTGATGCACGTAAAGGGTCTGGCATCCATGTAATTGCTAATAGTTTGCAAAATAATATTATTACTACCTCACAAGGTTTAAATTTTTCGACTACAGGCCCTTTTGAGTTACTACAAGCTCGGCAACTTATTGAAAGTAATATCGCTGAATTTGCCGCCACTCAAATTACTAAAGATGATATTGTTAAACTTTTAGAAATTCAGCATAACGCCAAAAAAGAAGATCATTATCGAGATTCTGATTGGGATTTAAAATTCCATACTCAAATTGCAATGATTACCCGCAATACTGCTTTGATCACCATTGTTCAAGAAGCGTGGCAGCAACGGACATTAAATCCTTTATGGAAAAAACTTCATGAACATGTACAACAACAAGATATTGAAAGTTGGTGGGATGAACATGATAAAATTTTAGAAGCGTTAATTAATCGAGATCCTAAAGCGGCTAAATTAGCCATGTGGCAACATTTAGAAAATACAAAAAAAATGTTATTTGATGCAGCTAGCGAAGATTTCGAAACCAAACGCGATCACTACCTCTTTTCTGATAACCCAGTTATCAGTATTAATGAAATGGAGCATTGAGAGAGAGTAAATAGCCAATTTAACAGCAAAACTCAAAAATAGCTTAAAAGCAAATTAAAACACTTTGCATTAGTAGGCAAAGTGTATCAATTCGTGAATCGAAAAAAATTAGATATTGCTAAAATAATTAGCGTTGATCGTCAATTGTCACCCCAGCAGGTGGTGTAAACTTGAACTTATCCATCGCAACTTTGCCTAAAGTTTGACGAGATAAATCATAAAAGCTGCGCTGACCATCTTCTTCAATAATCGTAAAATTCGAAATCATGCCGGTTGGTAAAACCGAAATAACAAAATCTTGATTAGAGCCATCAGTCGGTTTTAAGGTAAAAGAATCTTGTTTACGTGTAACATTATAGGCATTCCAAATTGGATTATGGCTATCAGTAATTAGCAACATTAAACGATTATCTACCGCTTTTTTCAAACTCATTACACTCACTTGTTCAACGGCTGGAGTGTAGACCCACATATTAGTGCCATCAGAAATAATCGAAGTTTCATCAGGTTCTGTCATTGTCCAATTAAAATAATAGGGTCTTGTCACCCATAAATCACCTTTTCCTTGTTGAACTGGTTGCTTATCAGCTGTTTTGACATCTTGTGAAAATCGTGCATAAAATCCATCAATTTTAGCTAATCGTTCTTGTAACACCTCTTTATCGCCTGCCCATGCAGAAAGACTTGTAAGTAACCCAATTAACATTAAAAACTTCTTCATTACCAATCCTTATGTATTTTGTATAATAAAATATATTCAATAATCATTTATTTTAATAACTAATTTAGTTCAAAATATTACCGTTTTTCTGTTTGCTGTGGAAGATATTTTCTTTTCTTTTTCACTATTATTAATGAAGCGGTATATAATAACCATATTTTGTAATTACAGGTATATAGTACACCATGCCTAGTCTCTCTTTTGAATTTGGTTCAGATGAATTTAAACCTTTAGCTGCAAGGATGCGTCCACGCAATTTATCGGAATACATTGGTCAAAGCCAGCTACTGGGTAAAGATAAACCGCTACCCAAGGCTATTGAGGCGGGTCATCTGCACTCAATGATTCTGTGGGGACCGCCTGGTACAGGTAAAACCACTTTAGCAGAAATTATTGCCCATCATGCCAACGCTAAAGTTGAACGTATTTCAGCGGTTACTTCTGGCATAAAAGATATTCGAGAAGCAATAGAACGGGCCAAAATTAACCAGCAATCTGGTGTTAGAACCATCTTATTTGTTGATGAAGTCCATCGTTTTAATAAAAGTCAACAAGATGCATTTCTTCCTTATGTCGAAAATGGTACGGTAACCTTTATCGGCGCGACGACTGAAAACCCATCATTCGAATTAAATTCGGCACTCTTATCTCGTGCAAGAGTATATCTACTTAAATCATTGACTAATAATGATATTGAGCAAATTTTACAACAAGCAATGGATGATACTGATCGGGGTTATGGTAACTTACAAATTACCCTTCCTGAGCAAACTAAACAACAAATTGCTGAGTTTGTTGGCGGTGATGCAAGGCGAGCACTAAATACACTTGAATTATTGGTTGATATGTCCGATGGCCAAGCCCTTACACCAGAATTACTAAAAGAAGTCATTGGCGAGCGTAGTGCAAGATTTGATAATCAAGGCGATCGTTTTTATGATCTGATCTCGGCCGTGCATAAATCAATTAGAGGATCTGCAGCTGATGCAGCGCTTTATTGGTATGCCAGAATCATTTCGGCTGGTGGTGATCCACTCTATGTTGCCCGTCGATTATTAGCAATAGCTTCAGAAGATGTTGGTAATGCCGATCCAAGAGCAATGCAAGTAGCACTAGCTGCTTGGGACTGTTTTACCCGAGTGGGGCCAGCTGAAGGCGAACGCGCTATCGCCCAAGCAATCGTTTATCTTGCTTGTGCACCAAAAAGTAATGCTGTTTATCTTGCATTTAACCAAGCAATGAAAGATGCAGCATCTCAGCCAGATTATGATGTACCAGAACATCTACGCAACGCACCAACCCAATTAATGAAGAATTTAGGTTATGGAGCTCAATATCGTTATGCCCATGAAGAACCTAATGCCTTTGCTGCTGGTGAAAACTATTTTCCTCCAGAAATGGCGACAACTAAATACTATTATCCCAGCCAACGAGGAGCTGAAAAAAGTTACGCTGAAAAATTAGCGTGGTTAGAAGATCAAAATAAAGCGAGTAGCATTCAACGCTATAAATCGAAATAAAATTAACATGTAATTTAATATCTTTTACCAAATAAAATTGCATTGATTATTCGTCAAAACCTAAGTTACTAATAATCTAAGCGTACTTATCCGCTAAAAAACAATAATTAAAGCTGAATTGATATAAATAAAAAAACATTATTTAACAAAATGTTAATGAAATAAAATTAATATTAATTTTAAAAATTAACAATCATTTATAATAAATCATTCGCTATAAACTATCATATATACTATAATCAAGAGCGAAATCATATATACAAAAAAAGCCTTTCTAAGAAATAATTAAAGAAAAATGAAATATAGGAAATATACCGTGAGTTACTTAACGAGCAGTAGATATTTAGCACTATGGTTTTATTTAGTATTGTTATTCCAATCAATCCAGTCCTCAGAAGCTAGCCTTTCGCAAACGACGGTTAAAACGATAGTAGGATCACCACCACATTTATCACTACCGTTAGAAATGAATATGGACGATTTAGACTTATTTGGTTTAAAAGTCTACAATCAAAATTATTATGGTGAGGAGGTCGATCATTTACCACTCACGAGTAACTATCCTTTCAAAGATAAAGTTGCAATTGCCCCAATGAAACACCCGAATGAAAATGAGTTCCATGATGCTGATGGTGATGAATTAATTGGATTTGAAGCAAACGGCAATATTGAAATGGAATGGTTTTATACCAATTCAAAAAATAAATTAGTTTCGTTTGTTCCAAAAGATAATGACACATTTTGTTCTTTAGCCAAAAAAAATATAAATGCTCCGTTCAAAGTAAAATTGACAGCTGATTCTTTATTATTAGTAACCACGCATGGGCATCCTGACTACTTTGTCTATCCTAATGACGATGTAACAACACCGCCGTCAAAAACTTATACCATCATGGATGATGTTGGAATTTGTTATGCTAAACCAGAAATAAAACCAAAAGAATCCAAAGGTTATGGACTATCGCAATGGGATCGAGATAATGGCTTTTTACCACAATCGAGAAATGATCCTAGCAAAAACTTTCCTACAACCGGTTTTTATGGTGCGCGATTTCAGTTAATTTTGACTAATGCACAATTGGCTAAAGATTATGAGTGGTCAGTTAAACAAGGTGGTGAATTGGTACAAGTTAACAAAGACGACAAAACTCAAGATGTTACAGTATCATTTGATATGCCAGACGCTAAAGATCCAGCAAAAGCTTGGCAATATATAATGGGATCTGATGATGGATATACGGTTATTGTAGAAGGAAAAAATCCCCAAAAAAATACCACTATTCAATATTCATTTACCCTCGTTAGATGGTTTACTGGTTGGGATGAAAACAAAATTGGTGAACCCGGAGCCTCTGTTACAACGGGCCCCAAAGTGGATGAAAGCTGTAACGCCTTAGCTGGCGGTGGAAAGTATCGCATAAGTTATACTAACGAAGTGGTTAATTCCAGCTTACAGGCGGCTAAAGCTAAATATACTCGAGAGATAGGCACGCTTTTCAGTGAGTGGGGAGATCCTAGTCAAAAAGCATATCCAAACTCTTGGGCGGCTAATGATAAACAAGATGTTAGATACAAAAGAATTTGGTTATATGATCCGGACCAAAAAAAATACTGTGATTTACATACTTATCAAGCCGTTTATCACTGTGTTGCTGAAAGTGGTTTAAAAAATGGCTTATGCACAGCTGTAGCTGAAAATAACTAGCAATTTTTATGGACAGTGAAACATTAAAGGATAGTTAATTCAGATAGCTAACTTAACTTTCCTGTCCTTAAATCAACAAGTATAAAATGCTAATCGATTGGAGTATCACAATTATCAATAGCGTTTGCGAAGTGAATCACAACATACACATGGTTTATTTATATCATTCACTATTGATTAAAGTAGTTTCACTTACTCTCAGGTTAAGTTGTAGCTACAAATAGCTGTATCATTTTTTCATTCGCAATTTTTGATACGATTGATTAATAACTATTAACCAACTATCCAGTAATAGTTTTTTATGATTTTGGATAATTAGTACTAACAAATAACTTATTAGTTTGCAATCTATTGGTGAAAATAACCTCAATAAGATGAAGGTTATTTATTATCATTAAATTGTATAAATTATCATATATTGAAAGACAAAATCTGAAATATTGTTATTTATCAAATATATTTTAAAAACATGAATATTTATTTATAAGTAAAATAATGATTAGTTGTCTTTGAGATCGACTAAAGAGATTGTTTGCTTTATAATCAGCGCCACAAAAAAACAAAAACAAATAAAAATATCATTTTATCAAAGACTTATAAATTACTAAATTAGAATGATAAAGCATGAATAAAAAGGAATTTAACAGTGAACCAAATTATAGGAAAGTCTGTAAAGATAATATCGTCAATGCTACTTTTATTACTAGTATCTTTCTTTAGCTATGGTTCGCTCGATTCAAAAACTGTTGAAGCTATACATGGTAATAAACCATTGTTATCAGCAAAATTAGAAAATAATATGAAAGACTTTGATCTTTTTGGCCTAAATACCGATGGTAATAACTATTACGGTGATGAAGTCAAAAAAATGCCATATTCAACAAGTTATCCATTTAAAAATAACATCAAAGTCGCTCCTATAAAACTTCCTGATAATAGCCAATTTGTTGATGAGGATGGCGATCAACTATCTGCAATCAATACCAGTAGTGCAATTACCATGAAATGGTATTATACCAATGCTAAAAATCAACTTATTGAATTTGAACCAGAAGATAGTGATACATTTTGCTCATTATCAGAAAAAGGGTGGTATGCGCCTTATAAGATCAAACTAGAAGCAGATGGTTTACTATTATATACTCAATATGGACTTCCCAATTCAAATCAATACCCTAATGAAAACATTATTGATAGCCCATCGAAAATGTATACCTTATTGGAAGATAATGGATTTTGTTATGCACGACCTTCGTTACAACCAAATGAAGCCCAAAGTGGCAAAAAAAATCAATGGAATAAAAATTATGGTTTCTTAATTCAATCAAATACAGAATCAAGCAATTTTCCAACTACTGCTTTTTATGGTGCGCAATTTGACCTAACGCTTGCTCAAAAAGGCATGGCCGACCAATATGATTGGCAACTGTTAAAAGGGAAAGAACTTGTCAGTGAACCAATAATCAGTGCGAGCAACGACTTTGTCACACTAAGATTTGGTACTGATAATGCAAAAAATACCTTGATAGCTTGGAATTACATCATGGGTAACAATACCGGTTATGAAGTCATTTTAGAAGGCACGCATAAAACTAATGGTTACAAAATCCGTTATGGATTCACTATAACACAATGGTATTCTGGATGGGATCTAGCTACCATAGGAACGGGTGTTAGTTCAATAGGAAAAGCATTACAAATTGCCGAAGCATGTGAGCAGTTACCAGGTAATTATCGTATTGCTAATGCAGATGAACTGAGTAACGCAGATTTCAATGCAGGAAAAGAAGCAATATTTACTCGTGAAATAGGTTCATTAATGAGTGAATGGGGTTATCCAACACAAGAATCCTACCCAGACTCATGGGCTCCTGCATTAAAAGAAAATAATAAACGAAAAAGAATTTGGGTCTATGATCCGACAATGAACAAATATTGTGACTTACATCCATATGATGGTAAATATCACTGCAAAAAAGAGAGCCAAGATAAAAATGGCTTATGTATAGCGGTCGATACTAATTAAATTTGTCATTTTATATTTAGAGTTCTATCTATTCATAGGTAGAGCTTATCATTGGCAATTTTTATTTTTCTTTGATAGTACCTATCATTATCGTTTTTACTATTAAAAACCAATTCAAAAAATATTATCCGTAATCATTGATTTTCGTTAATAAATTACCGATCACTGTTTATTAAGCATACTACATATAGTAATAAAATGATTAATAGGTACTATATATTGTATATTTTGACAATTATCAATTATCATACGCTCCATTAAAACATAAAAATGGATGATAAATGAATAATGAACAAATCAATGCTAGTAACTAAACGTGATGGAAAAAAAGAACCTATCGATCTTGATAAAATCCACAAAGTAATCACTTGGGCAGCGGAAGGATTAGATAATGTATCTGTTTCTCAAGTTGAATTACGTTCACATATTCAATTTTATGATGGTATTCGTACTTCGGACATTCATGAAACTATTATCCGTGCAGCAGCTGATCTTATCTCTCAAGATGCGCCTGATTATCAATATTTAGCAGCCCGTTTAGCTATCTTTCATTTACGTAAAAAAGCCTACAATCAATTTACACCTCCGTCACTTTATGAACATGTAAAAAAACTTGTTGCCAGCGAACGCTATGACAAACACCTTCTTGAAGATTATACTCAAGAAGAATTTGAACAAATGGATAAAATGATCGACCACTGGCGCGATATGAATTTTTCCTATGCAGCCGTCAAACAACTTGAAGGTAAATATTTGGTTCAAAATCGCGTAACCGGTGAAATTTATGAAAGTGCTCAATTCTTATATATCTTAGTTGCCGCGTGTTTATTTGCTAACTATCCAAAAGAGAGTCGTTTAGATTATATCAAACGTTTCTATGATGCCGTTTCGACATTTAAAATTTCATTGCCGACACCAATAATGGCTGGGGTTCGTACACCAACTCGCCAGTTTAGCTCGTGTGTATTAATTGAATGTGATGACAGCTTAGATTCTATCAATGCCACAGCTGGTGCGATTGTAAAATATGTTTCACAACGAGCTGGAATTGGCGTTAATGCGGGTCGTATACGAGCATTAGGTAGCTCAATTCGTGGTGGTGAAGCCTTCCATACTGGTTGTATCCCATTTTATAAATATTTCCAAACTGCAGTTAAATCATGTTCACAAGGTGGTGTTCGTGGTGGCGCAGCTACAGTATTTTATCCACTCTGGCATTTAGAAGTTGAAAGTTTATTAGTACTACGTAATAACCGTGGTGTTGAAGAAAACCGAGTACGACATTTAGATTATGGTGTACAAATCAATAAATTAATGTACCAACGTCTAATTAAAAATGAAAACATCTCTTTATTCAGTCCATCTGATGTGCCGGGTCTTTACGATGCTTTCTTTGCCGACCAAAACAAATTTGAAGCACTTTATCATCAATATGAACAAGATGTTAATATTCGTAAACGCGTAGTTAAAGCTGTTGAATTGTTTTCATTATTAATGCAAGAACGAGCATCAACTGGCCGAATTTATATTCAAAATGTTGATCATTGTAATACTCATAGTCCATTTAATGCTCAACTAGCGCCAGTACATCAATCCAATTTATGTATGGAAATTGCCCTACCAACTAAACCACTTAATAATGTTAATGATGATAAAGGTGAAATTGCACTTTGTACGTTATCTGCTTTTAATTTAGGTAAAATTGAATCTCTTGACGATTTTGAAGAGCTAGCTGATTTAACCGTTCGTGCCTTAGACGCTTTGCTTGATTATCAAGATTATCCGGTTCCGGCAGCTAAAACGTCATCAATAAACCGCCGCACATTAGGTATTGGTGTAATTAATTATGCCTATTATTTAGCTAAACATGGAGTTAAATATTCTGATGGTAGTGCCAATAACTTAACCCATCGCACATTTGAAGCAATGCAATATTATTTATTAAAAGCATCAAATAATTTAGCTAAAGAAAAAGGTGCCTGCCCACTATTTAGTGAAACAACCTATGCTCAAGGTATCTTACCTATCGATACTTATAAACAAGATATCGATACACTTACTAAAGAACCATTACATTATGATTGGGAATCTTTACGTCAATCAATCAAAACTTATGGTTTACGTAATTCTACTTTATCAGCATTGATGCCATCTGAAACTTCCTCACAAATATCAAATGCCACTAATGGTATTGAGCCACCACGAGGATATGTCAGCATAAAGGCGTCAAAAGATGGTATTTTAAAACAAGTGGTACCTGAATATAAAAAATTAAAAGATTTATATGAGTTACTTTGGCAAATCCCAAATAATACAGGTTATTTGCATCTAGTCGGTATTATGCAGAAGTTTATTGATCAATCAATTTCAGCCAATACTAATTATGATCCAACTAAATTCCCTAATGATAAAGTACCAATGAAACAGCTATTAGCTGATTTATTAACAGCTTATAAATATGGTGTAAAAACCCTTTATTATCATAATACTCGAGATGGTGCTGAAGATATTCAAGGTGATATTGAAGTCCCATCAAGTGATGATGGTTGTGAAGGCGGAGCATGCAAAATTTAATTGTTCTGCTTAGCCCTAAAAATAAAAGTAGCGGATAACAACTGAGTTATCCCTACTATTCCGACTTTTTACTTATCTGCACAGTAAAAAGCTTAACAAATTTCTGTTAGGAGTTCGATTATGAGCATGAATTACAGCACCTTCTCACACGTCCATAATGATCAACTTAAAGAGCCAATGTTTCTTGGTCAACCGGTAAATGTTGCTCGTTACGATCAACAAAAATATGAAATGTTTGAAAAGTTAATTGAAAAACAACTTTCTTTCTTTTGGCGTCCTGAAGAGGTCGACGTATCGCAAGATCGTATTGACTATGCAGCGCTCCCAGAACATGAAAAACATATATTTATTAGTAATTTAAAATATCAAACTCTGCTCGATTCCATTCAAGGTCGAAGTCCAAATGTGGCCTTATTACCATTAATTTCTATTCCTGAACTTGAAACATGGGTAGAAACTTGGTCATTTTCAGAAACGATTCATTCACGCTCATACACCCACATTATTCGTAATATCGTTAATGATCCTTCGGTTGTATTTGACGATATTGTGACTAATAAAGAAATTCAAAAACGGGCTGGTGATATTGCTGGTTACTACGATGAATTAATTAGTTATGCTAGTTATTATAATTTGTTGGGTGAAGGTAAACACACTGTCAATAATCGAACTATCACTATTGATCTACGAGAGTTAAAAAGACGACTTTACTTATGCCTAATGAGCGTTAATGCGCTTGAAGCGATTCGTTTTTATGTGAGTTTTGCTTGCTCATTTGCCTTTGCAGAACGTGAATTAATGGAAGGTAATGCCAAAATAATCAAACTGATTGCTCGTGATGAAGCATTACATCTAACCGGCACACAGTTCATGATTAATACCCTAAGAAGCGGTGAAGATGATCCAGAAATGGCCGAAATCGCTAAAGAGTGTGAACAAGATTGTTACGACCTCTTCTTACAAGCTGCTAATCAAGAAAAAGAATGGGCTGAATATCTATTTGAAGGTGGTTCAATGATTGGTTTAAACAAAGATATTCTATGCCAATACGTTGAGTATATTACCAATATTCGTATGCAAGCAGTCGGCCTCAAATTACCATTTGAAGTAAAATCGAATCCAATTCCATGGATCAATAACTGGCTTGTTTCTGATAACGTACAGGTTGCGCCACAAGAAGCAGAAATGAGCTCATATTTAGTTGGACAAATCGATTCAGAAATTAGTGAAGATGATTTAAGTGATTTTACCTTGTAATTATTAATCGCAAAAACCCCTTTCCTCAAATTTTTTATTAAAGGAACCTTGTCGGTTCCTTTGATATTATTAATCCATTATGCATAGCAATTATTGCTTCTGCATTAAACTATCAAGCATAATTTAACAAGATTTAAAGCCAATGACGTCAATTCTTCTGCCATGATTTTAAGCCACTTTGATAGTAAACACGCGCGTCAAAGCATGTCGTCAATGTATCATTTGGTAGCCAAACTATTACAACACTTGTTACTCAAGATGATATTATTGCTTGAACTGAACATGTGATTTAATTGAAAAATAACTCATAAAACCTCCTAAAGCAAAGACCTACTAATGTAGGTCTTTTTTGTAATGATTTTATTAGTTCTACTAAGTAATAAGTTAAAATCATTTTTTCGCAACCGGTTGGATCCACATTTGCTTATTTTTAAAATCAATTTTAACTCTGTTTTTACTTAAAAAGTCAGCGCCTAATAATCCGTCAGATTGAAATTCATTAGGAAATGAATCAATTATTATTGGCAGAACGCTATCATTCGCGACATTATTTACATCAAGTGATATAGATTTAAAATTATCTTCAGGATCGCTTATTTTAATTGATTCCGATGACAGGGATTGTTCTTTGATGAGTGATACTGTCGCCCCTGTATCTAAAACCATTTTATAATTCTTTATACCATCGGACAGATTAACAACCAAACCTTCACCATTTAAATCGAAGGGGATAGCAACCCAGTTTGGATTTAAGTCGGTTGAAGTATCATCGGATATTGTTAAATTACTTTCAGGATAATTGATAGTTAATACATAATTATCAAACAATTTAAGGCCAATAACAGCTTTAAATGCATTGCTATCCTCACTATTATCATTATCCATCGGATCACTCGAAATAAATAATCCCCAATCCTTATATTCAACCACTTGCACCTTGTTAAAGGTAAAAGAATTTAATTCTAACTTGTTGACAATAAATGATTTAAGTTCTGTGACACCCCCAGAAAGATCAATCGATCTGATTTTTTCAGAGTTTTCCGTTTTATTAGGAATCTTATTAATTAAATCCATGGGTAGATGTAAAGCTATTTTCGAACCCGTATCCAATGTCATGGCAATTTTTTCACCTTGAAAATCCATCATGATTAAAGGTAAATTATATTTGTCATCAAAATTTAGATCCCAAGTGACTTCAGCACTTTGTGCAAAGTGACTGATAAACAACATAATTAAAAATAGTATTTTTTTATTCACTTAACTTACCTCATTGTATTCCCATTCCTAATGTCTCTTTTCAATTGGAAATTACTAAAAATGTTTATCATTTATCCTTTGTTTTTTTAGCCATTTTAATCGTTTATAATTGATATACAACAATATAATGTCTATATCGTGTTTTTTTCGTACTACTGATTATGGAATGTTCTTTACTGCCCGATCACCCAATACTTGGATGTTATTATTGCCAGAACTGAAAATGTTATTTAAACGCCAAATAATCGACCTTTATCTACTAACTAAACCACTCAGTAAGTTAATTGAATAAAAAATCAAACTTAACCGATTTAATACTCTTATTTACCCGCAATAAATCATATTTGATGGTATAGACTCCTCAATTATTTTTACAAAAAATATTCACTCATCAATTTTAAAATTACTAATGGATTGAATAAAACGTTATTGCTTAATGTTATTGTATAAAAACTGTTGTCATTCCAACTTGACACTGCTTTAAAATCGGTGGACGATATAACAATTCCATTTTGCTAATTTGATATGATGACTATGACTGATGCGCATTTGTTTTATTCTATCTCTCCGCTGGATTTTAGTGATGAGCAAATAACTGTCCCCTATCTAAAACAGCAACTAAATGCGTTTCAACAATGGTCAGTGACTCAGTTTAAAAATAACGCCGATATTGATGACTTAGTTCATCTGCGCAGTCAGTTTATTGATCAGCTACTTCAACGATTATGGCATTATTATCAAATTCCCGAACAAGTTTCATCGCTGTTTAAACAAAATCGCATTGCTCTGATTGCAGTTGGTGGTTATGGTCGAACCGAACTTCATCCATTATCCGATATTGATATTTTGATACTAAGTGATAACTCACTAACCAAAGAACTGGAAAAACAAATTGGTGATTTAGTCCGTCTACTTTGGGATCTGCATTTTGATATTGGCCACAGCGTTAGAACGTTAAAAACCTGCTTGCAAGAAGCTAAAAATGATATCACTATCATGACAAACTTAATTGAATCAAGATTAATTGCCGGAAGTGAGTCATTACTTAATAAGCTCCGTAGTGAAATTTTTAGCGATAAAATCTGGCCTTCTCCAGCTTTTTATCAAGCCAAAATGCACGAACAACAAGAAAGACACCAACAATATCACAGCACTACCTATAATTTAGAGCCTGATCTAAAAAATAGTCCGGGTGGTTTACGTGATATGCAAATCATCCAATGGGTTGCAATTCGACATTTTGGCGAAGAGTTTTTGCAAAAAATTGCCCAGTTTGACTATTTAACGCCAGAAGAAGTGGCCGAATTTAAGACTTGCCGCAAATTTTTATGGCGCATGCGCTTTGCGCTTCACTGCGTGATCAACCGCTATGACAATCGTTTGTTATTCGATCGTCAACTAAGTATCGCTAAAATGTTAGGCTATAGTGGTGAAGGCAATACACCGGTTGAAAATATGATGCATGATTATTATCGTGTTGCACATAATATTACCGAACTCAACCAAATGCTTTTACAACTATTTGATGAGTCATTATTAAAACGTTATTCATCACAAAAGACCTATGATATTGATCAACATTTTCAAGTCAGAGGCAACCTAATTGATGTTAAACATAACAGCGTGTTTACTGATAATCCGCTGATGATCCTTAATCTGTTTTATACAATTTTGCTTAACCCGCAAGTTACAGGATTATGTTCAAATACGATTAGGCAACTTCGTTCTGCAAGGCGAAAACTCAATTATTTACTTAGTGAAACGCCAGAAGCAAGAACATTGTTTATGAAAATCATCAAACATCCAGATGCAATTAAAAAAGCCATTTTGCCAATGCATCAATATGGTATTTTGGCGGTGTATATACCTGGTTGGCAACAAATCTCAGGCATGATGCAATTTGATCTGTTTCATGCTTATACGGTCGACGAACATACTATCCGCTTATTGCTAGAACTCGATCGTTTAAAAACCGAAGTGGGTAAAGAAAAACATCCTAATAGTTCAACAGTATTTGCCAAACTATCTAAACCTGAATTACTGGTAATAACGGGATTATTCCATGATATTGGCAAAGGTCGACATGGTGATCACTCGGAAATAGGCGCTAAATTAGTCGAATCTTTTTGTCAATTACATGAACTCGATGCGAAAGATACCGATTTGATTGTTTGGTTAGTTCGTTATCATTTATTGATGTCGGTAACTGCGCAAAGTCGAGATCTCCAAGATCCCGATGTTATTCGCGAATTTATTCAATTAGTAAAAAGCAAACGCCGTTTACATTATTTACTCTGTTTAACGGTTGCCGATGTTTGTGCCACTAATGAAACCTTATGGAATAGTTGGAAGCAGAGCTTAATGCGTGAGCTCTACTTAACCGCTAAACGATCATTTGATTCGGGCATTCATCAAATACCAGAACAACGAAGTGTTGCTCGTCAACATAAACAACAAGCACTAACTGAATTGCTGGCACAAAATTACGACGAGCAAATGATAAAAAACCTTTGGCAAGATTATCGTGTCGATTACTTTTTGCGCTATAGCGCTGAACAGATCGTTTGGCACGCTCAACTATTATTAAATCATGATTTGAATCAAACATTAGTTTCGATTAATCCCAATCCATATCATGGTGGCAGCGAAATCATCATCTACTCATCTGATAGACCTTTTTTATTTGCCGCAGCATGTAATGCGTTAAGTATGTTAAATTTGAGTATTCATGATGCATTGATTATTACTAATAAAAATGGATTTGCATTAGATACCTTTATTGTGCTTGAACCTAATGGGCAAATTGTGCCAGAAAATCGACATCAAGATATTATCCAAGCGCTACATAAAGTACTACATCAATCAGTCTACAAAGGCGTGACAATAAAACCGGCTAAACAGCGACTACGTTCGTTTTCTGTACCAACACAAGTCAACTTTATTTCGTCATTTAACGAAAACCAAACTTATATGGAACTCATTGCGCTTGATAAACCGGGTTTACTTGCTTGTGTTGGTGAAGTGTTTGCAAAATTAGACTTATCGCTAAGCAGTGCTAAAATAGCCACAATTGGCGAACATATTGAAGATCTGTTTATTCTAACCGATAAACACAATAAAGCCCTTGATGATAACACCTGTCAAAAACTAACCGAATCGATAGTTGAAACTATTGATTCAATAAATTAATTAACCAAAAAGTTTAAAGTTAAAATTATGCAATTTTTCCTTATTTTGTTTCCTATTTTTTGTATTTTTATTGTTGGATTTATTGGTCAAAAGATTCTTAATTTTGATGTTGCTAATCTCTCAAAAATGTCGCTATATGTGTTATCACCCTTTTTGGCATTTAAAACATTTTATACACATACCTTAACCAGCGATTATTTAATCTATATTGCTTATCTCATTGGACTCTGTTTTTCCTTGGTTCTTATTGTCAGCATCTGGTCAATGATAATGAAGTATTCGGTCAAACAACGCTGTGCAATGATTTTGAGTTCGTGTTTTATGAACAATGGTAATTATGGTACACCAGTACTACTGGTTTTTTTTGGCACGATCGGTTTTGATCTAGGTGTCATAATGATGGTGTTACAACAATTTGTTATGAGCACTGTTGGCATCTATTATGCAGCCAAGGGCAGCACACATAGTGATATTGTCAGTCAAAAGGATGTCATTAACAAAGTAATTAGGATGCCGGTTGCTTATGGTGCCTTTGCGGGTATTCTTTTTCAACTGTGTCAAATACCATTATCAAAATCGATTATGACTTCGATTAGTATGATCGGTGATTCTTCCATTGTGATAATTATGATTATTTTGGGCATGCAATTGGCCAAAATCAAAATTAAACAACTTGATTATCCAAAACTTTCTTTTGCTTTAGTAACGAGGATGGTGATATCACCGCTGGTCGCTTTTGCGATGGTCTATTTTATGCCTATTACCCCAATGGCAAAACAAATCCTTATTGTTCTAGCGGCAATGCCAAGTGCTGCCAATACCACATTAATGTCAGTTCAATTTGATACTAACCCAGCACTGGTATCAAGTGCTACTTTAGTCAGTACTTTATTGAGTTTAATTACATTACCAATCGTACTCTCTTTAGTTGGTGCACCAATTCCTTTTTAAATAGAAGCGATGCCTTAAAGAGTTTGAAAATCAGCTAGCTAAATCCTGATTAATCGTCAGGATTTAGTTTTGATAAAATTTAATCGTTACTCAGCCACTCTTGCTCAAATTGATTAACAAATTCAACTAAAATTTTATAGCGTCGCTCGGCGATCTGTTTAGCTATGTCAGTATTCATCATATCTTTGAGTAAAAATAACTTTTCATAAAAGTGATTGATTACTGTATTGGGCTGTTTGTAATTGTCTTCATTAAGTTTCGTTCGTGGTGGAATGTTTGGATCGTGCATAATATTATGTTTATTACCACCATAATAAAAAGTACGGCCAATACCTATTGCGCCAATAGCATCAAGACGGTCAGCATCTTGAACTATTTGTCCTTCCAACGATAACTCGGTTTTTTGCGAAAGATTTTTCCGATAAGACATATTTTCGATAATAGCAAAAATAGCGTTAATCTCGTTAGTGGTTATCTTTAATAATTGCAGATAATCACGCAATTCAATTATTGCTTTATCAACATCCTCAACCACTTTCTCATCAATGACATCATGCAAGTAAGCACTCATCAATACAATAAATGCATCTGCTTGTGGCTGATCATTAAGGATTTTTTCGGCTAATTTTACAACTCGTTCAATATGCGCCATATCATGACCCGAAAAATCATGCGAAAGCTTTTGTTGAACAAATAGTTTAATCGAATTAAGAATTAGTTGTTGTTGGGCAGTTATTCGGTTGGTCATTTTATTAGCTTAATTAAAAATAGTAATGATAGATTATATTTGATCGAGATATTATGTATATTACCGCAGTTAAAATCTAATCGCTATTGATGGTTTTAGTTAATACTTTATCAATCAGTCATTTATTCTTGCATAAAACCAAAAAAATCAATTTAAAATGAGTTAAAAATTATATTTAATATCATTATTGATGATTATTTAGACTGATTTACCAAAAAATTCCTTGCATTTAATGTTTTTTTTATATTTTTTTTAATTTCTTTCGATTGTTTTCACTAATTACGAAAGGTAGAATGCTCCAATCACAATTTATTATCAATGCAAATAACTGGAGTTGATTAAGTGAAAATATCAGCACGCAAAGTTTTGCCTTGGCAACTTATAGAATGTTTCACTCGATATCGTCAATTTATCGCTCTACTATTTGGACTCACTATTTTTTGTATCGCACTGGTTGTGTGTTGGCATTTATTACAATCAATTAACCTTATCGATTTACAATCAGCTCTGCATAAACTGCCTTACCATGCAATTTTACTGGCATGTTTATCGGCGATAGCGAGTTATATTATGTTGATGGGTTATGAATGGTCAGCTGCACGATATGCAGGCGTTGATTTAAAGCCATCGACAATAGCTACTGGTGCAATTTGTGCCTCCGCCATTGGTAATGCAGTCGGGGTATCCGCCCTATCCGGCGGTGCAATTCGTTGTCGGCTCTATTTTAAATATGGATTAACCACCATAGATGTTGCTCGCATGTCGATTTTTGTTAGCCTTTCGTTAGGCCTTACATTACCCTTAATTGCCACAATTGCTGCATTAATACATATACAAAATACCATGCTAGCGCTACATATCTCGGTAATCACTATTGAATTAATCGCTAGTGCAGTATTGATCATTTATGCTGGTGTATTGTTATTTTTACATGCGCACCGATTAGCAGAAAAACCCAATAAAGATACTTGGCTATATCAAATTTTCCATTGGCAGATCCGTTTACCTAACTGGCAATTAGCCGGTGGACAATTTTTAATTACCTTAATCGATGCCATTTTAGCCGGTGCTATTCTCTATTTTTTACTCCCGAATCAACCAAACTTTATTACCTTTATTATGATTTATATCTTGGCATTAGTTGCTGGGGTACTTAGTCATGTTCCTGGTGGAGTTGGCATATTTGAAGCTGTTATATTAGCGGCATTTTCATCAGAAATTGATACTGCATCATTAACGGTTGCTTTGGTCATTTACCGTCTAATTTATATCATATTACCATTGATTCCTGCAGGAATTTTACTGCTAATTAACGAAGGAAAACACTTGTTAACCGCGCCTCAAGTTAAGGAAACCGATACCGGTATTGCGGCAACGATTATGGCCACCACGGTAATTTTTGCCGGAGCAGTAATGATGTTTTCAAGTGTTACACCTGGCTTTAATCATGATTTTGTCAGCACTTTTTTTCCGAAAAAAATTGTCAATTTTGCTCATTTAACCGCAAGTTTAATCGGAGTTTTATGCCTACTAATGGCGGTAGGATTACGTCGCAGACTTTATTCGGCATGGGGAGTATCGGTTATATTGTTGATATTAGGCAGTATCTGCTCATTGCTAAGAGGTTTACACTGGATCGAAGCAGTGACATTATTAATAATAGCCATACTATTAATCAATTTTAGGCATGCTTTTTATCGTAAAAGCCGATTAAGTATTTTACCTTTTTCATTAAAATTCTTTGCTATCAGTTTTGGTTTAATTGCCTTATTTGTTTGGCTAATCTTATTTATTTATCAAGATATTCCTTATAGCCATGATTTATGGTGGCAATTTGAGTTAGATAGCCGAGTTCCCCGAGCATTACGTGCAGCATTAGGTAGTTTTATCTTATTGAGTGGCGTAATGTTATTTTGGTCATTTAAACCGACATTACCTATCTTAACGATTCCGACTGAAGAGGAGTTAAGTGAAGCCTATCAAATCATGCTCAACTCAAAACAACCTGAAGGCGGATTAGCGATGAGTGGTGATAAGTCATTGCTCTTCAATCAATCACATACTGCGTTCATTATGTATGCAAGGCGAGGAAGAAGCATGGTTGCGCTATATGATCCTATTGGCAATGATAGCGCTGCTCGGGCTGATTTAATCTGGGCATTTAGAGATCTTTGTGATCAACACCATTTACGTCCGGTTTTCTACCAAGTTAAAGCAAACAATTTACCATTTTATATGGATATTGGTCTTCGAATTGTCAAACTTGGTGAAGAAGCCTTAGTTAATTTAAAAGAGTTTAATTTAACCTCTAAGGGATATAAAGATCTTCGATATACTTGGAACCGTGGGCAACGCGATGGGCTTAGTTTAAGATTTTATCCACCGGGTACTGCACCAATTGATGAATTGAAAGCCGTCTCCGATTCATGGTTAAAAAATAAACATACCAAAGAGAAAAAATTCTCATTAGGGGCTTTTTCTAAATCCTATTTAGATAATTTCACGGTTGCCGCAATTGAATATCAAGGGCAAATTATTGCTTTTGTGAATTTATTAGAAACCAAACAAAACTATAGTGCTAGTATTGATCTAATGCGAGTTTCACAAGATATTCCAAAATCGACCATGGAGTTTTTAATGGTTGGTTTAATTTTACATTATCAAGAAAAAGGTTATCACTATTTTAGTTTGGGAATGGTACCACTTGCCGGCATGCAAAGAAGACGTGGTGCACCAATGATCCAACGCTTAGGTGCATTAGTCTTTCGCCGAGGTGGCCGATTTTATAACTTCCAAGGCCTACGTCGGTTTAAAGAAAAATTTGCAACGCATTGGCAACCCCGTTATATGGCGGTTCCTGCCGGACTCGACCCCTTAGTTGCTTTAATTGATACTACCATGTTAATTTCAGGTGGCAAAACAACATTAACTAACCAGAAGAACTAATCAAATGAAAAAAATCATACTTTATGTTTTATTATTCATTATTTTAGTATTCATTACATTTTGTATTGCTAAAGGTTGGTACAGTTATAAAAACCAACGAACTGCTTCGGTTAATACTTTTACAATTAATCAAAACTTTACTATCTTATCTGCTAGCCCTAGACAGTCAGCAGAAGCTTCAGCAATAATTGTTGCGACACAAGATAATCACTTTACCGCTAATCAATTATTAACCTTATCTGAATCAATGGGTGCTAAATTGGTGCAATTTGAATTACAACCACAAGGAAGTTGTGCCGAACAACAAACACGCTTTGAACAAGCGAAGAAGATCTTAAATGAGGATAAATTTACTGTTGCCGGCATGCAAGAAGGTGCAGCTTTCGCTTATCGTTGGTTAAGCAAACAACAAGATGATGATGCTAAAGCTTTATCCATTGAGTTTACTTTAGATCATAAAGATTGCGACGCACCTTTACCTGCACAGGCCAGCCATGGAACATGGCAGGTTATTTGGAACAATCCACCTGATGAACAAGTGGCTATTTTTCCTCGCCAACAAAAACAGATTAAAGTAACCACGTCAATTGGTGAGTATCAAGCGTCACCAAGCGAACTGTTAAGTTTACATTTATCCTCGATTTTATTTGGTAAACATGAACCATTACCTGTCATTGAATTACCAGCTAAAGCTAATCCACAACATCCGAATAGTGCTACCTTTTATTATTCAGGTGATGGTGGTTGGCGAGATTTAGATAAAGTTTCAGCAGAATATATGGCTTCACATGGTTATTCGGTGGTTGGGGTCGATGCGTTAAAACTTTTTTGGCAACATCGCTCGGTTGAACGTAGTGCTAAAGATCTGACCTATTTAATGCAAGAATACCGTGATAAATGGGGTGTGAATAAATTTGTACTAGCGGGTTATTCTTTTGGTGGTGACATTTTACCAGCACTATATAATCGCTTATCCAAAGCAGATCAACAAAGCGTTCAAGCATTGATCATGATTGCTTTTTCTAAAGATGCTAATTTTGAAATAGAAGTCAGTGGTTGGCTGGGGCAATCTGGCGATGAAATGAAAACAGCACCTGAGGTTGCGCAGATTCCGGAAAAGAAATTATTCTGTATCTATGGCGCAGAAGAGAAAGATGATAGCGGTTGCCTACAACCGGAGATGAAAGGCGAAGCATTTCAACTACCGGGTGGCCATCATTTTGATGAAAATTATCAGCACTTAGGGCAAATTATTATGCAAGCTATCGACAAACGTATGCAATAAATGTTGCGATTTAAGTATTATTTTTAAATAAAAGCATTAATAAAAAATTATAAAAATATTAATGCTTTTTAAGTTTGATTTTACCTTCTGATAAGAATACGCCACCAAGTGTAAATAAGGTACCTATTGCCGCAATCCATGTAAAAGGTTCATCTAAAATTAATACTGCATTAATAATTGTCAAAATTGGTACTAAATAGATATAGATGCTAATTTTGACCGCACCCACTAATTTTACCGCATAGTTCCAAGAGGCAAAGCAGATAGCTGAAGCACCGACGCCTAAAAATAAGATATTCATTAAGTTTATTGGTTGCTCAAATCGAGAAAAATTCCATTCAAAATTAAACAAATACAGTGCGGGTAACATAAACATTAGACCGTAAAAAAAGAATCTTCGCGTCAATAAAATAATATTGTAACCATAGCTACTACTTTTTTTAGTTAAAATTGAATAACACGCCCAAAATAGGCAAGCAAACACCGCCAGTAAATCACCAAGCGGATTAACCGATAATACAAACTGACCATTGAAGCTAATTAAGGCTATACCTATCATGCCGAATAGACAGCCGATATAAAATACTTTCGCTGGTTTTTCAGCCTTAAGGAAGAAAATGGCCAATATAGCAGTAAAGACTGGAGCTAGTGTGGTGATCACACCAACATTTGATGCGGTAGTATAGGTTAAAGCAATATTTTCACAAAGAAAATAACAAGTGACACCACAAAATCCAGCGCCAAGGAACATCAACTCTTGTTTAATCCCTTTCCAAGTGAAAAAGCGAGGTGCTAACAACCAAAGCGTGATATAGCCTAAGGTAAATCGGAAAAAGAGAATTTCAATCGGTTTAAAATCTGTCAGTAAAACTTTGGTGGCAATATAAGTGATTCCCCAAATAAACACTGTCATCAGTGCGATTAGGTGGCCTTTTGTCCTTGATGAAAATAACATAGAAATTCTCTCTGCTCACTTATTAGTATTTAAGTACCATCCATTACCTTATTATTTAGTTACCAGACTAAATATACCAAATAAATTGAGAATAGATAAAAGGCTTGATAATAATAAAAATAACACTATTTATTAGAATAATGAAAATCGCTAGATATTAACTTGCTGTTAATAATTGTTCAATATATTTTCATATATCGATTATTTATGTAAATTATATGATTCTATAGCAGGACTAGTTAGCACTAATAAAAATTGTAGGCAAAAAAAATCCACTCAAAAATGAGTGGAGGGCAAAAAAATGAATTAACGTAATCTGAATATATAGACAGACTAAATCACAAAAAGTTCCAACTAATTTCAAAAAAATTTAATATTTTTCTAAAAAACATTCTATTATATTGATTTATATAAATAATTATTTTAAAAAATATTTAAAAAAATATAAATATTTCTCATTTTTCAGCACATAAAAACTAATTTGCTTAAAACTTAATTTCATTGCAAATTTAAATAATCTAACGCTATACTGCGGTAAAAATAGTCTATATAGCTATATAGGAGTATTTATGAAAAAGAATGTTGTTTTATTTAGTAAAATTCCAGCTGATCAGCAAGAAAGACTAGCGCAAGCTTTCAATCTAACACTATTTCAAGGTGATCCCAAAACCGATATTAGTGAATTTATCCAAATATTAGCCAATGCTGAGGGTATGATTGGATCTAATATTCCAACTCGGATTGATGATAGTTTTTTGCAACAAACCCCTAAATTAAAAGCGGCGGCGACAATTTCAGTCGGTTTTGATAATTATGATTTGCTTGCTTTGAAAAAACATGGCGTCCGATTAATGAATACTCCGAAAGTTCTCACTGAAAGTACCGCTGATCTCATTTTTACCCTACTCATGGCTACCGCTCGCCGAACCGTTGAATTATCTAATCTTATTCATAATGGTGGTTGGAATAAAAGCATCACACCTGAATACTTTGGTACAGATATTTATGGTAAAACCATTGGTATTTTAGGCATGGGCCGTATTGGTCAAGCCATAGCTAAACGAGCACATTGTGGTTTTGATATGAACATCCTATATTATAATCGTTCAGCCAATGCCCATGTTGAACAAGCCTATCATGCTAAACGTCTTGAACTAGATGATGTCCTTAAACAAGCTGACTTTGTTGTTATCATTTTACCGCTAACCGATCAAACAAAACGACTTATTACTAAACAAAAATTAGCGTTAATGAAATCATCAGCTATCCTTATCAATGGCGCTCGAGGTGCAATAATTGATGAACAAGCGCTCTATGAAGCATTAAAAAATAAAACCATTAAGGCTGCTGGCTTAGACGTTTTTGAAGTTGAACCATTAGCCAAAGATTCGCCATTATTAAAACTTGATAATGTTTTATTATCACCACACGTAGGTTCAGCAACCACTGAAACTCGATATGCCATGGCCAAATGTGCTGTTGATAATATTATTGCCGCATTAAAACCAGAACAACCAACTGAAAATTGGGTAAATCCTGAAGTCGGATAACTTGTATTACTGCTTGAATTCACCTATAATGCCCCAATATTTTCCAAAAATACCAACCACAATTGGGGCTGATTCTGGATTCGACGGGATTTGCGAAACCCAAGGTGCATGCCGAGGTGCGGTAGGCCTCGTAAATAAACCGCAAAAAAATAGTCGCAAACGACGAAAACTACGCACTAGCAGCTTAATAACCTGTATAGAGCCTTCTCTCCCTAGCCTCCGCTCGTAGGACGGGGATCAAGAGGAGTCAAACCTAAACGAGATCGTGTGGAAGCCTTGCTTGGGGCGGAAGCATTAAATTTAATCAAGCTAGTTTATCAGTGGCGTGTTTGTCCGCAGCGGGTAAGCGAAATTCAAAGACAAACTACGCATGTAGTACCAAGGATGTAGAGATTTCGGACGCGGGTTCAACTCCCGCCAGCTCCACCAACAAAAACCATATAAAATCAAATAATTAAAAATTAACGCGCTGTTTCTATATATAAATCGACTACACACGAACTATATTAACGCCCAGAAATGCACATAATTTATGCATGCCGTTATTTTCATTCGAACTAACCCACTGAATTTCATGCCAATAATTTACTATTTAATGACTTCCTTTTAAATCCTTTAAAACATATCAAACCAAAAGATAACATTAACCTGTATTTGGAAATATATATCCCAAAGTGCAAAATAAATTGCGCCTATAGTAATATTACTTACCATCTAATCTAAGTTTTAAGGCTGTTGCAAATTTTGCAGAAATTCCAATTTAGGTTTAATATCAGTTTGGTATTAATAATAAAAACATATCAATCTATTATTACTTAAATCTAAGTTATCTATAATATAAAAAAGGATATTTATGAGACGCAAAGATAGAGAAATAACTAATCTTGATGAAGTGATCGATATTTTAGAGCATACTGATGTTATTCGTTTAGCCATGAATAATGGTGATTTTCCGTATATTGTTCCTGTCAATTTTGGTTATGAATTAACATCTAACAATCAACTTATTTTTTATATTCATGGCGCAAAAGTTGGTACTAAAGTTGAACTACTCAGACAAAATCCTTTACTTAGCTTTGAGCTAGATACAGGGCACCAGTTAATTACTAATGAAAAAGCCTGCAAATATTCCTTTGATTATGCCAGTGTTATTGGCAATGGATGTGCAACCTTTATTGAAGAACCCACCGCAAAAATAGCGACGTTACAAGTAATGATGAATAAATTTGCTCCTAATAAAACATTCTCTTTTACCGAAAGTGATGTTAGACCAATTAGCGTCATAAAAATTGAAGTACAAGCTTATACAGCTAAAAAACATTAAATTATAAAAGTTAATCAATGCTGGTAAAAAAACTCTAAAATAAGTGAGTATCAAAAATACCCAATTTTAAGGGTCACTTTTCGTTTTAGGTATACGATTTAGTTTATTGAAATAAAAAAACCTTTATTGACAAGCATTTTCATGAAAAGGTTAAGATTCCGCCAGTATACAAATTCACTACTCAGTAACACTCTTTTAATACGCTAAAACACATAAAAAAACAGTACATTATCCATTAATATCTATTTTTTTATTCATTTTTATATATAACTATCAATAATGATTATACGATTTCTTATAACTATTAAAGTTAACATTGAATTGACAGCACTAGCTAATTAAATTATATATTACGTGTATATTAATCATTATTACAAAGAGTTATTAAACATTATGTCATTAAATCTCAGGAAGACAATATTTAATCTACTTAAACAGCAACCGCAAAAACAGTTTACCGCTAGACAATTGGCTCAGTTGATATTTATACATAATCCGCAAGCCTGTGCTGAAAAAAAACAAGCTAGTGAGCGTTTAATGACTGATGATGATGTTATTGCCCAAATTGCAGCTGAAATTGGTGCCCAGCGACCACTTTTACAAAAAAAACATCCAGAAATAAAAACCACAGAGGGTCGTCCTAAAAAGTATTACTTTTCGCAAAAATCTGATGAAGCAGAAGTACTAGACGCCGAGTATTTATCTACAAAGAAACTGCCCACACAAGCCCAAACAGAGAAGAATGGTCATAGTGAACACTCTCTCTATCCATTATTAAGTAAATATCTTTATGATGAACTTAATGTGTACTCTAAACGTATTGATGAAAAAACATCATCAAATAGAATGGGTAAAAATGGCAATATATGGCTACATCCTGATATTGTTGGCTTAGAAGATCTCAGCTCCGATTGGGATAGCTTAGTCAAAGATTGCGTTAAACTCTATGCCGATCAACAAAGTAAACTATGGTCATTTGAAGTTAAAATATTACTTAATATGTCAAATGTTAGAGAATCATTTTTTCAAGCTGTATCTAATTCTTCATGGGCTAATTTTGGTTATTTGGTGGCTTCACAAATTACTGGTAGTGATACATTAAAAGAACTCAGAGTATTGTGCGCAGCACACGGTATTGGCGTTATTAAATTAGATGTAGATAATCCATCAGAAAGTCAAATTCTAATTCCTGCTCAAGAAAAAACTATTATTGATTGGGACTCTTGCAGTCGTCTTGCTAGAGAAAATAAAGATTTTAATAATTATATTAAGTTAGTTAAGCAGTTTTATCAAACTGGTGAAATAAAAGTTTTTGATTGGGATTATACTAATACTTAAATAAAAAAATCACTAAAAAGAGACACTAAAAAGTTATCCTCATTGTGATTAGCTATCGTTAATTGATATTTTTTTAATCAATATAACAATCGAAATTGGCTTTATAATAAATATTAATAAAGCCAATCAAAACTCATTTATTAATCAACAATAACTCTTCCGTTTAATGGCTGTACTGGGCGGTTGTTGTTGTGATGCATAATTGAGTGGAATTTTTCAATTTGTTGTTCTGAGGCTGTCACAGGTTGTTCTAACACAATCCATCTTACACCTTCAGTACACGGTGGTGTTGTTAATGATCCACTAAAGCGATAATAATCGAGTGTTTTAGGAAATAATGTATTGATATCAACAGTTTTGTCTAAAATTGCTTTGTTATCCACTTCTTCAGGCATTTGCTGCCAAGCTTTTGCAATTTCAGAATTCGCTTCACCATTATTAAACATTAATGCAACGACAGTAAGCGCACCAGCTTTATTTTTGTAAACAAAGTGGGCTTCCATTGGATAACTTTTATCTTTAATAGTATTTTCACTTGGACTATGAAAATGGAATTGTTGTAACGTAAAGGTTTGCTCATCTAATATTAACTGATTATCCCCAGTAACATTAACCTGAATAGTGTGTCCGTTATTAATAATTTCCTGTTTACTAGGTTTAAATGAGAACTTTAAGTTTTCATGCTCTGTTTTTAATACATGATCAATATTGATCGGTGACTGATTTTTACCATTCTCACAGGTAGAATACTCTGGTGATAATTTACCCCAGTTTTCTGGTTTTTCTTGACCTTCATATCCCCAATGAGATGAATGTCCTGAAGCGGCACAAGATAAGCTAGTTGCCATTAATACTGCAATTACTACGTTATGTTTCATGTTGATTTCACACTTTGGTATTAATTGGAGGGAGGCTGAATTATACCCTGCAAGAATAAGGCTTTCCAGCTAAAACACGCCTTATAAAAAATAATTATATATCGCTGTTCAAACATGGTTAAACGGCGAATTAATAATGTTTATGCAGATAAAAGTGATCTTGAAGTATCTATTGAATGGTAGATATAAAAAAACCTGCTATATAAGCAGGTTCTTAAAAACTGAAATTGGCTCCTCCAACAGGACTTGAACCTGTGACATACGGATTAACAGTCCGCCGTTCTACCGACTGAACTATGGAGGAACACTTAACGGACAAGATATTAACCATCTATGACGATTCTGTCAATCTCTAAAACACTAATTAGGTTTAACTGCTCAGCTTGTAAGCAAATCGAGGGAAAACTATGCTAAAATAGCGAGAAATTAGCATAACCAATAGAGTAAAATTGATGAAAAAAAATATTTGTGTGTTTTGTGGCGCAAGTGAAGGTAATCGTCCAGAATATCGTATGGCAGCAGAGCAATTAGGTATGACCATTGCCAAACATAATAGACGATTAATCTATGGTGGAGGCAATAAAGGACTAATGGGTGTTATTGCTAATGCCGTTCTCGCTTATGGTGGTGAAGTTATTGGCATTATTCCTGAGCGGTTAGTTAAAGCTGAAACTGCACACCATGGTATTACGCGTTTGGAAGTTGTTGAAAATATGCATCAACGCAAAGCAAGATTAACTGAGCTAGCTGATGGTTTTATTGCTATGCCTGGAGGCACAGGAACATTAGAAGAGCTGTTTGAGGTATGGACTGGCATGCAAATTGGTTATCATGAAAAACCAGTTGCCTTATTAAATAGCCAATTTTGGCAACCTATGCTCAATTTTTTAGAACACGCAGTACAAGAAGGCTTTATACGAGACAGTTTTTATCGGACATTGATCGTAGCAGATGTTGCTGATGAAATGTTAGAAAAGATGGATAATTTTATCCCAAAAGATTTACAGCGTTGGGTAAAAAAATAGATTAAGACAAGAATAAAAAAACGCCATCATCTGATGGCGTTTTTAGTTGCATAATGTATTATGCGCTAACTAATTCAGAAGTCTGTGCTTCAGGTTTTTTAATCAATGCGTAAGCAACACCAGCAATAACCGAACCAACAACAATTGATAGTAAATAACCACCAACTGGTTTAACTACGCCAGGGATTGCTAAAGCAAATAGACCGCCATGTGGTGTCATAAGCTCAGAACCAAATGCTAATGATAAACCACCCGTGATTGCCCCACCAATAATACAGCAAGGAATAACACGTAATGGATCACGAGCAGCGAAAGGAATTGCCCCTTCAGAAATGAAACATAAGCCTAATACTAATGAAGCTTTGCCACTTTCTTGTTCTGCTTTAGCAAATTTTTTGCGAGCGATTAAAGTTGCTAATCCCATTGCTAAAGGTGGAACCATACCACCAGCCATAACCGCTGCCATTGGTGCATATACTTGAGCCGAAATTAAGCCTGTACCAAATGCATAAGCAACTTTGTTGATTGGTCCGCCCATATCAGTACACATCATACCACCTAAAAGTGCACCTAACAGAACAGCGTTTGCTGTTCCCATCGATTTCAACCATTCAGTTAAAGCTTCCATTAGCCATGCTATCGGCGTACCAACAATAAACTGCATAACTAAGCCAGTCGCTAATGTAGCAAGTAATGGCACAATAAGAATTGGTTTTAATGCTTCAAGTGTTTTTGGTAATGGTAAATATTTAGTGATTAACATTGCTAAGTAACCGGCAAAGTAACCAATAATAATACCACCTAAGAAACCTGCACCAGTTGAAACGGCAAGTAAACCACCAACAAGCCCTGGAGCTAAACCTGGTCTATCGGCAATTGAGTAAGAAATATAACCAGCAAGTAAAGGTACCATGAGCGAGAATGCAAGCCCACCTATTTGTGCTAAATGAGATTCACCTACCAGTTTTTGTACGCCATCAACCATTTCAAATGAACCAAAAGCAAACGATAAAGCAATGATTAATCCACCTGCAACCACCATTGGTAACATGTAAGATACACCAGTTAATAGATGCTTATAGACACCTTTCTTTTCGTTACTTGATTTTGTTGTTGAAGCAGAACTAGTTGGTTGATAGATTGTAGCTTCGTTAAAAGCTCTGTCTAATTCTTGTGCAGTTTTTTTAAGGGCTGGACCGGTTTTAGTTCGGTACATTTTTTTACCTGCAAACTTACTTAAATCAACATCAATATCACATGCTACAATCACTACATCAGCTGCAGCGATTTCTTCTGGTGTTAATTCATTACCAACACCAACCGAACCACGAGTTTCAACTTTACACCACCAGCCACGTTTTTTCGCTTCTTCTTCAATCGCTTCAGCAGCCATAAATGTATGAGCAACACCAGTTGGACAAGCGGTTACCGCAACAATACGTTTTTGTCCGTTATTTGCTGCTGATACAGATGCAGAACTAGCAGATTGTTCATAAACAGTTGCTTTAAGTTTTGCATTATTTAAGATTTTTTTAGGATCAGCAAAAATTTCATTGAGATCACTTACCACATAAACTCTTTTGCCAATCACTGATTTATCGCTGATATTTCCATCACCAACCGAAATAATCGTATCGGCTGATGTCGCATTATCAACAACTTTGAAATTTAATGAATTAGCGGCTAACGCTAATTCCGCTTTAGCTAAACGGCCATTAACTGGGCCTGAATTACTTCCTTCAACAATATATATATTCATGTATACTCCTATCCCGCAATTATTTCAATTTTTTCCGACATGTTGGTAACCGCTTGACGGTCTGATACCCCAACACCGGCTTGTTCAACTGATAAAGCGGCAACACTTGATGCAAATACTAAGGTGTCTTTAATTGATTGGTTAGTTAATAAACCATACATTAAACCACCGACCATTGAATCACCAGCACCAACCGTGCTAACCACCTTACATTTAGGCGGTTTGGCTAACCATGCTTCATGTTTAGTAACCCATAAAGCACCTTTACTTCCTAGTGAAATTACTACGTTTTCTACGCCACCATCGATAAGCTCCATAGCAGCAGTTTTGATTTCTGATAATGTAGTTAGTTTTCTACCAACCCACATTTCGAGTTCTTTATCATTCGGTTTAATTAACCATGGATTAGCTTTAAGCCCAGCATCTAAAGCATCACGACTACTGTCAAACACAACTTTAGGACAAATTGCTTTTACTTGCTTCATCCACTCAGTGAATTTTTCAAGAAATACACCTGCAGGTAAACTGCCACTAATGGCAACCATATCAATCTCTTTCAACCATTCCAACGAAGAAGTGACAAATGTTTGCCAATCTTGCTCGCTAATAGTAAAACCAGAAAAATTAAGATCAGTAACTTCACTGTTTTCTTCGGTTAATTTAACATTAATACGAGTACGGCCTTCGACGGTTTGGAATTTATCAGTAACATTTAATGATTCAAATAGTAAATTAAAACCATCACGATTCTCTTTACCTAAAAAACCACCAACGGTTAATTTAATACCTAAGTCAGATAAAACTTTAGCAACATTGATACCTTTGCCTGCTGGCAGTAAAGCATTAGTTTGCACTAAATTAACATCACCTAACTCAACCTTAGGACAAAAACCTAAGAGATCATAAGCAGGATTTAAAGTAATAGTAGCAACACGATAAGTCATGATTAAACACCCTCACCTAAGCCACTTTCAATAGCTTTACCTATTGCATCTAATACTTGCTCTGCATCATCACCTACAGCAGTAAAGCGTAATCGACTACCTTTTTTAGCACCTAATGCCACAATTTTCATTAAACTGGTAGCACTTACAGGTTCATTTTTACCATCGATATTGGCAACGGTAACTTTGCTATTAAATTCTTTTACTAATTTAACTAGCACCGATGAAGGGCGAGTATGCAATCCATTTTCATTAGGAATGACAAATTCTCTGCTTAGCTCACCATTAGATCCAACACTTTCTGACGAAGCACTTGATGTTGTAGATTGAGTTTCTGCTCGTTGAGATAAAACTGACTGCGAACCTGATAATAAAATATTGCTGAAATCATCGCTATTTGCAGCGATTAGTAAGTTTAATTTTTGATTGTAAGCTAAGGTAGCAATGTTATTTACAATAGCTGTAACATTATCATCAACCGCTGAAATAGTGATTAGAAGTTTAACTGGCTTACCGTCTTGATTTAGCTCACTTACTGTACGACTAATCGCAATTGCATTTTTTAAATTACCTTCACGGCTGTCATTTAACCATACGCCGTCACCCAAATAATTCGGTGTATTATCAAGGACGTTAGTAATAAAGCTAGCATTAACAGCATTTTGTTGTTTTAATCGTGATGCATTTAAAGCTTGTAAAGTAGCCAAACTGTCAGCTTGAATATTTAATAATAATGTAGATTCATTAATAACAAATTGACTATCTTCTAAACTCTCTTTACCAGTTAAAATAGCGAGAGCTTCATCGGCTGATTGAATATTCTTGATTCTTTCTTCAACACCATCAGCACCAAGTACGTGAGTTAATTGACGAAGTAATTCTAAGTGTTCATCAGAACTTGCCGCAATACCGATGGCAAGATAGGCTTTTTCACCATCATCTCCCCATTCTACACCTTCAGGGAAACAGAAAACTTGAACACCCGTTTTTTTAACTAAGTGACGAGTTTTAGGCGTACCATGAGGTATAGCAATACCAATACCTAAATAAGTTGCCGCCTGACCTTCACGCTCAAGCATACCATCAACATATCCTTCACCGACAAAGCCGGCACTAGTTAATGCAGCTGCAATTTTCTTAATTGCTTCCGTTTTATTGGTTGCTTGTTCATTTAAATGAATATCTTCTTTAACTAAATGAAACATAAAATAAATACCTCTGGGTTATAATGTTGGGTCAACTAAAAACAACTCAGCAATCCCACAATAGTTCGTTATTGAATCATATTGAATCGTTTCAGCAATAATGAATATAAACTGGCTAATTATCAAATAAATTATATCTATTAATTCCTAAAGTGTGATCTAGATCGTTTTTTTGAGGAAAATAATTGTCGATATGACGACTTAAATTGACTTTTTAGCAATACTTTTTCGACTCAGGCTACCTCGATAAATTAAGCGTCGAGGAATAACTGTAGTTCCTGGCTGATAGTTTTTATTATGTAAACTATCAAATAATAGTTTAATGGTTACTTCTGATATCGCTTTATGATCTTGTGATAACGCAATCATTTTGCAAGGTAAAAAATTAAGTAACTCATTATCACCAAAAGTGGCTATAGTTAGATTTTCTGGCAGATGATCAAACTTTTTCAAAATTGCATCAATTGTGCCTTGTAACAAAGAAAAAGAAGTAGAAAAAATACCATCTGGTAAATCATTATATTCTAACCATTGACTAAAGGTAGCCTCAGCGTCGCGACGACTATAATTATTTGCACATAAAAAATCAACTTTATTGCTACTATTTAATGCAATTTCCTTAAAGCCTTCCATACGTTGCTGGCTAACGGATAGATTGGGTAAGGCACCAATATAAACTACTGTGCCATTGACTAACTGACCAAATGCTTCAGCTAGCATTTTTGAATCTTCTTTATCCGCACCAACAACATTCCTAAACTCTGATACAGATAATGTTCTATCTAATGCGAACAGAGGGATATCACTATTTCGCCAACCATCATAAAATGCATAATCTGATTCAGCAACAAATGACGAAGAGATCACCAACGCATCCACTCGTCGCTGTTTTAAATGCCGAACACACTCTTTTTCAATTTTCGGATCATCTTCAGAACAAGAGAGGAGTAATTGATAACCTTCTTTTTTTACTAATTGCTCTAAATAACTAGCAATTCGGGTATAACTGATATTTTCGAAATCAGGAATAATGATACCAATAGTGCGAGTTTTACCCGCTCTTAATCCGGCAGCTACAGCGTTGGGTTGATAATTGTATTCATTTACCACCGCCATCACTTTTGCAATGGTTTTATCACTAACCCGATATTGTTTGGCTTTACCATTAACCACATAACTCGCTGTGGTTCTCGATACGCCAGCTAACAGTGCAATCTGCTCTAATTTCATGACTAAATCTCAAAAAAAACTACTTATTATTTAACAAGAACATAAATTAAATGTAAACAAAAGTTATACTCTTTATAAATAAGTTATAATAATTAAACGCTAGAAATAAAAAAAGAATTTAGCTATTCTCTAAATCCTTGTTGTTAAATAAAATTAGACACTAATAATAAATAGCAATATTTTGATTATGAATATTTTCTATTTTGACTGGTGTATCAAAAATTTCCTCTAATATCGTTGAATCCATAATTTGTTTAGGGCTGCCTTGATAAACCAATTGGCCATCTTTCATCGCTAAAATATAATCGGAATAGACTGAAGCAAAGTTAATGTCATGAATAACAATCACAATGGTTTTCCCCAGTTCATCAGCAGCTCGCCTTAGCTGTTTCATCATAGCAACCGCATGTTTCATATCAAGGTTATTTAATGGTTCATCCAGTAATACATATTCAGTATCCTGGCAAAGTACCATTGCCACATAAGCACGCTGCCGTTGCCCGCCTGACAGTTCATCTAAAAATCTATCTTTATATTCAGTTAGATTTAAAAATTCTAGGGCACGATTAATATGGACTAAATCATCTTTATTTAATCGGCCTTTTGAATAAGGATAACGGCCAAATCCAACCAATTCAAACACAGTCAATCGACTAGTAAAACGGTTCTCTTGTCTTAACACAGATAAATAGGTGGCAAGTTTATCACTAGGCGTATTAACCACATCCATATTCTGAATTTTTACTTGTCCCTCATCGGCAAGTAATAGACGGCTAATAATTGATAATAAGGTTGATTTGCCTGCACCATTTGGACCAATGATCGCCGTAATACCACCTTGAGGTATGGTTGCTTTCACATTTTTTAATACAGGTATGGTTTGATACTTTTTACTAATATTATCAATTTCTATCACATCGGAACCTTTTTCAATAATAAGAAGATAAACAATGAACCACCAATAAACTCAATGACTATCGATAATGCGCCCACCATATTTAGGACCCGTTCTAAAAACATCTGTCCACCAACAAGAAAAATCACGCCTAATAAAAACGCTGTCGGTAATAAAAAACGATGCTGGCTAGAGCCACTAATACTATAAGCTAAATTAGCAATAAGTAGACCTAGGAATGTGAAAGGCCCAACTAATGCGGTTGATATTGAAACTAATACCGAAACGAGTAATAGAATGATAGTGACACTTTTCTGATAATCGACCCCAAGATTAATGGCATTATCCCGTCCTAAAGCTAATACATCAAATCGAAAGCGCATTCGCCATAAAAACAGGCCAATAATTGAGGCAATGACTAATGAAAATACGATTAAGACAGGTTCTGCTCGGGTAAATGTTGCAAAAATACGGCTTTGCAAAACAGCGAATTCCGTTGGCGTCATTAATCGTTGTAATAAATTGGAGAAACTACGAAATAGTGTTCCTAAAATAATGCCAATTAATAAAACCAAATGAAGGTTTTGTTTAAGTTTGGTAAATAATCCTCGATACAGAAATAGAGAAAATAAAATTAATAATGATGATTCGAAGATAAATTTACCCACAATACCAATATAAGGAATACCTTGCGCATCAATAAAAAATATTACAACTGTTTGAATCAATACAAACAAAGATTCAAATCCCATTATCGAAGGGGTTAAAATTCGATTATTAGTAACAGTCTGAAAAAGCAAAGTCGACGTTGCAGCTGAAAAAGCGACTAAAATCATCGTTAAAACAATCCAAGCACGATGAGTCAATATATAACTAATATTGCCTTTTAAATTGAATGTCATGAAAAAAATGACACAAAATAGCGCAATACCTAGTAATATCAGTACAGTATTTCGACTTGAAATAAAGCGTTTTTGATTAACCAGCATGACGTTTTTTACTCAACAATACTAAAAATATGACAGCTCCGACTACACCAAGGATTACACTAACTGGAATTTCGAAGGGGTAGCGAATAACTCGTCCAATAATATCACAGAGTAAAACCAAACCACTGCCTAGTAGACAGATCCACGGAATAGTTTTACGAACATTATCGCCAAACAATAAACTCACAATATTAGGAACAATTAAGCCCAAAAATGGCAGTACACCTACCACCACAACGACAATCCCACCAATAAGTGCAATGACAATCAGGCCTGTTAACATTACTCTATTATAATTAAGTCCGACATTGACGGAAAAGTCCCGCCCTAATCCAGCGACAGTAAAACGATCGGCGCTCCAACAGGCAAGTAAGGTAATACCACCAACTAACCACAATAGTTCATAGCGACCTTGCAAAATGCCAGAAAAATCACCTGATTCCCAACCACCTAGTGATTGTAATAAATCAAAATACATGGCAAAAAAAGTACAAATTGCACTGATTACTGCACCAAGCATAATCCCAATAAGTGGTACCATTAAGGCAGATTTAAAGATGATTTTACGTGAGATAAACATAAACAACATCGTGCCAGCCATTGCAAATAAACTTGCCACTACCATTTTTGTCATTACAGTTGCGCCAGGAGCAAATACCATCATGACTAATAGCCCAAGACTCGCAGACTGGGTTGTCCCCACTAACGAAGGTTCAACAAACCGATTTTGCGTAAGTAATTGCATAATTAAGCCTGCAACACTCATAGCACTACCAGCTAATATTAATGCAACTGTTCTAGGAACACGGCTAACAAAAAAGATTTGTCGCATATTACTATCTGACCAAAGATCGGCCAACGTCACATGCCCAGCACCAATAAACAGACTTAATGCAGCCATTGCTATTAAAAGAGCAATGCCTGCAATAAAATAAACCGTTTTTGTCATAACTTATGATTAGTTGGCTGATGTTTTTTGTAAAACATCACTTATTTGGTCGATTAATTGACTATAAGTTTGAATACCGCCAGAGATATACATTGAAGTTGAATCTAAATAAACAATATGATTTTGTTGCCATGCATCAGTTTTTTGAATTAATTCGTTATTTAGAACTTGTTGTGCTGATTGAGCTTCTTTATTACCAATTGCATTGTCTCTATCTAATACAAATAACCATTGTGGATTAACACTTAATACAAATTCAGAAGTTACTGCATTACCATGACGGCCAGCTTCTTGGAAGGTTGTTGCAGGTTTGAAACCTAATACATCAAAGATAAAGCCAAAACGTGATTTAGGGCCATAAGCAGACATTTTACCACCATTAACCATAATCACTAAGGCAGTTCCTGCTGTATCTGTTTTAGGTTTTAGTGTTTCAATTTTTTGGTTAAAATCAGCAATTAATTTTTTAGCTTCTGCTTGTTTACCAAAAATATCGCCTAACTGTTCAGTACGCTCGGTTAAGCTAGCTACAAAATTATTAGGATCAATATCAAGCGAAATAGTTGGTGCTATATCACTTAATTTTTTATAAACATCATTGGCACGGCCACCTGCGATAATCACATCAGGTTGTAATGAACTTAACACTTCATAATTTGGTTCAAATAAAGTACCAACATTGGTATAAGCTTTATCAGCATACTTTGATAAGAATTCAGGGAAATGTACATCTGATTGTGGAACACCAGTTACAGGAATATTTAATGCATCAATAATATCCAGTGTCGCTGTGTTATAAACTACCACTTTTTTCGGGTTTTCAGGAACATCTGTTTTACCTTGAGCATGTTCAACAGCTATAGTTTTATTAGCTACTGGTGCTTGTTGTTTTTTATCGTCACAGCCAGCTAATACAAATAAAGCGGCTAGTAATACTAAAAATTTAACTTTGATAGATGAATACATTGTAACTCCTAGTTATTAGCTTAGTCCAAAAGCGAATGGATGATAAATAGAATAATTATCATTTACATTCGATTGTAACTAAAAATAAATAAGTGTTCAATGAACTTTAAGCAAACAGTAAAATAATAATAAATAAATGGGTAAAAACATTAGATGATAACATTAACATTATGACTTATTGCCGAAAAAATCGGCATGCTATCATAATTAATTATCATCTGATAATTCTTTGAGTTTTCTCGTTAAAGTATTTCGTCCCCAGCCAAGCAGATTAGCCGCATCTTGCTTATGTCCGCGAGTAAAATTAAGCGCACACCTCAATAAAATTCTTTCGACATCAATCACTGTTTGCGTCAAAATTCCGGTTTGACCAGCTAATAAGGCTTGTTTAGCCCACTGTTCTAACAGTTTTTTCCAATCGGTTTCTGGTAATATCTGATTGGTTACATTGGTAGTAACCTCATAATTAGCTGAGGCATCAGAAGCAGATAATTGTAATAGTTCTGGTGGTAAATCTTGTACATAAACTTCATTATTGGACGACATTACTGTTACCCAACGACAAACATTTTCTAGTTGCCTTACATTACCCGGCCAATTGAACAGACATAAAAGATTGAGAGCATCAAGGCTTAGCACTTTACTTTCAACACCTAATTCTTTGGCAGTGGTCCGTAAAAAATGTTCAGCTAATTTAGGTATATCTTGCGCTCTATCACGTAATGGTGGTAATAAAATTCGAATCACATTTAGCCGATGAAACAAATCTTCTCTAAATTTACCTTCCTTTACTCTAGCTTGTAAATCTTGATGCGTAGCGGCAATAATACGTACATCAACTTTTACAGGTGAATAACCACCTATCCGATAAAATTGACCATCAGCAAGAACTCTTAATAATCGAGTTTGCACATCCAATGGCATATCACCAATTTCATCTAAAAATAGCGTTCCACCGTTAGCTTGTTCGAATCGACCATGCCTTATTTGAGCAGCGCCAGTAAATGCCCCTTTTTCATGCCCAAATAGTTCCGATTCAATCAGATCTTTAGGAATAGCAGCCATATTTAGTGCAATAAATGGTGACTGTGAGCGAGGGCTATGAGTATGCAACGCTTTAGCTACTAACTCTTTACCCGTTCCTGATTCACCATTAATAAGTACGCTGATAGATGATTTAGAGAGTCGTCCAATAATACGAAACACTTCTTGCATGGCGGGTGCTTCACCAATAATACCGGTAGAAGCTTTGCTAGTAGAGGAATTATTAGGTTTATTACTTTGACTTTGTAAAATAGCCCGCTCAACCAATTGAATTACTTCATCGACATCGAAAGGTTTAGGAATATAATCATAAGCTCCCTTTTGATAAGCATTCACTGCAGCATCAAGGTCTGAATGAGCAGTCATAATAATCACCGGTAAATTAGGCATTTGCTCTTTAATATAATTAAGCAAAGATAACCCATCAATACCCGGCATTTTAATATCGGATAATAATACTGCTGGCTTCTGTGGATGATTAACTAAAGCATCAATCACTTCTTGACCGCTCGAAAAACTGATGCAGTTAAAATGAGCATTAGTAAGCGCTTTCTCTAAAACCCATCTAATCGAACTATCATCATCAACAATCCAAACATTCATCGTCATTAACCTCATTGTTTGATTGGTAAATAGATAGAAAACTCAGTATGACCAGGCCAACTATTAAATTCAATCTTTCCATTATGCTGGTCAATAATATTATGGGCAATCGACAAGCCAATGCCGGTACCTCCTTCATAACCACTAACCATTGGGTAAAATAATGTATCTTGAATATGCACGGGCACTCCAGGGCCATTATCTTCAATATCGATACGCGCACAAAGTCGGTAACGTTGACCATGCAAGGTAACTTGAAATGCTGTTCGAGTCCTGATCTTAATACAACCAGATTTCGTACCAATTGCCTGTAAAGCATTACGAACAATATTTAAAACCACTTGTTCAATCTGTTCTGAATCGTGAGTGAATTCAGGCAAACTAGGATCATAATCACGGATAATCTCAACATTTAGCTGTTTTTCTAAACATAAAAGCGCATAGATCCGTTCGATAGCTTGATGTATATTCTGTTGTTTCTGTTGTAACCGCTGTTGAGGACCTAATAATCTATCAACTAAATTTCTTAACCTATCAGCCTGCTCAATGATAATTTTTGTATAATCTTGCAACTCATTGTTAGGTAGCTCTCGTGACAATAATTGCGCCGCCCCTCTTAATCCACCTAGCGGATTTTTAATTTCATGAGCAAGTCCGCGCACTAATTCACGTGCAGCGTTTTGTTGAGCTTGTTGTAGTTGTTCTTGGCTCAACTTTTTATGACTATTTAATGGTGCCATTTCGATTAGTACATGACCATTAGCCAGCAATTGTGCGGTTAACGATAAAATATGTAATTCATTGTTTATGACTAAATTAACTTCGCTATCGGTAAATCCTTGATTCTGATCTAATGCATTTTGCATCAACTCAAGGTCGAGGGAAAAATAACCTAATAAGTCAGGAAAATAACTATCTAATATTTTTTTCGAACTTTGAGCAAGTAACTGCTGTGCCGCGGTATTGGCATAAAGAATATTGAGTTTTTTATCGAGTAATAAAATATTGGTAATCATTGAGTCGAGAACAAGATTTGCATCAGATTCATTATCAAATGTCATCGTTGGCTCTCCGTTCTCATTACATACCACCGCCCTTTAGCGGTGGTTAAAGCTTTAAATAATACAATAATGACTTATAGACTGTAGTAGAGTTCAAATTCAACCGGATGTGGTGTCATACGAACACGATCAACATCTTGACGTTTTAAGTCAATATAAGCATCAATAGTGTCATTAGTAAATACATTACCACGAGTTAAGAATTCACGATCCGCATCTAACGCGTCAAGAGCTTCTTCAAGTGAACCAGCAACTTGTGGAATTAATTTAGACTCTTCTGTTGGTAAGTCATATAAGTTTTTATCCATCGCATCACCCGGATGAATCTTATTGATAATACCATCTAAACCTGCCATTAATTGTGCTGCAAATGATAAGTATGGGTTACCTGCTGGATCAGGGAAGCGAACTTCAATACGACGCGCTTTAGGGCTAGTAACCACTGGAATACGAATTGATGCAGAACGATTACGCGCAGAATATGCAAGCATAACTGGTGCTTCATAACCTGGTACTAAACGTTTATAAGAGTTAGTCGCTGGGTTAGCAAAAGCATTAATCGCTTTAGCATGTTTGATAATACCACCAATATAGAATAACGCCATTTCAGAAAGGCCAGCATATTTATCACCAGCAAAAAGGTTTACGCCATCTTTAGCAAGAGATTGGTGACAATGCATACCTGAACCGTTATCGCCAAACATAGGTTTTGGCATAAATGTTGCGGTTTTACCATAAGCATGAGCAACATTTTGTACAACATATTTATAAATTTGAACTTCATCAGCTTTTTTAGTTAATGTATTGAAACGACAAGCAATCTCATTTTGGCCTGCAGTTGCAACTTCATGGTGATGAGCTTCAACAACTAAACCTAGTTGTTCCATGATTAAACACATTTCAGAACGAATATCTTGTGACGAGTCAACCGGAGGAAGTGGGAAATAACCACCTTTAACGCCAGGACGATGCCCCTTATTACCTTCTTCGTATTTAGTACCAGAGTTCCAAGCGGCCTCGATATCATCAATATGAACAAAGCTACCAGACATTGGCGATCCAAAACGAACATCATCAAATAAGAAAAACTCAGGTTCTGGTCCAAAAATAACGGTATCTGCAATACCTGATGATTTTAAAAACTCTTCAGCACGTTTAGCAATTGAACGAGGATCACGGTCATAACCTTGTAAAGTCGCTGGTTCTAAAACGTCACAACGAATATTTAATGTTACGTCTTCAAAAAACGGATCAATTACTGCGCTTGATGCATCTGGCATTAAAACCATATCTGATTCGTTAATGCCTTTCCAACCAGCAATGGAAGAGCCATCAAACATTTTACCATCTTCAAAAAAATCAGCGTCGATTTGACTTACAGGAATTGTAACGTGTTGTTCTTTACCTTTAGTATCAGTAAAACGTAAATCAACAAACTTAACATCGTTTTCTTTTATTAGCGTTAAAACTTTTTGTGTAGACATGTAGCTTCTCCATTGAGGACATATAATAATTGTTCAGTTTAAAGGCATTTTGCCTATTTATTAGATTGTATGCAAATATGATGCCAGTTTTTCATTAACCATTTTAGACGGTTTTTAATGATTAAATAATAGCAGAAAAAGCATGAACGCACCATAATAATGCATAAAGCACCAAAATAATGCACCAAAATGTCACATAAAGCCATTTATGTCACTGTTTTGCTCCATGACAAAGTGGTTGATTGGCTACACTGCATAAATAAGTTATATATTGAATCTTCGAAAACCGATTATGATTAAATAAAAAATCATTTCATCCCCATCACGTTTAAATGTTTCATTTAAAAAAAACGAAGTTTCATACAATAAGTTATCTTTTTAATTAGCGATCAAAACTGGATTTTGTTGATGCCAATAACAGCATAAATGTTTCAGTTCACCCATCCTCATAGTTTTAATCAAATATTAATGGGCTTGCTTAGCATATTTACCGTCAACTTTATAAACTACAGTTATCCGCCATGTTTGACCTTCATCTTGTATTTGACAATCATAATATTGAAAATAATCAGGTGCATTAGCATCAATTTCCAGAAAAAAATTTCGACAGGTTAAATTTGGGTCAAATAGTAATGGCTCATCGGTTATTTGCATGTTTTGATCTAAGTTTACGGTTTTATTTGTAGCACAATTATTTTATTCGGCTAAAACAGACGAGATTATAGTAACTAAAAGCAAAACCACTAAGATAAATCATCTAAATAACATTAATTCTCACCTTAGAATTCTTTAGTTCTTATTAGCTTAAAATAAGATTTCTCCCTTTAGATCTGTATTTCAGTAGACAATATCGTTATAATCTTATCTTATTTTTAATAAAAATTAGGTAATCATAAAAGTATGGACTTTGTTACGCTCGAAATTATACCTTTTGTCAAAAATCATCTTTTACTTTCATTAGGTTGGGTTGTGTTATTTGTTGCAATCATTGTATTAACCGTAAAAAGTAAATTGTCAAAAGTAAAAATAATTAATAACGCGCAAGCAATTAATATGATCAATAAACAAAATGCAGTTATTGTTGATATTCGTTCAGCAGATAGCTTCAAAAAAGGGCATATCACTGAATCACACAACATCTTACCTGTTGATATAAAGAATGCTAGTGCTAAAACAATAGAAAAATTTAAAGAAAATATCATTATTGTGATTGATGAAAATGGCTTAACATCAGCAGGCATTGGTGAAGTATTAGTCAAACAAGGTTTTTTACATGTATTTACATTAAAAGATGGTATTGCTGGTTGGAACGGCGAAAACTTACCATTAGTTAGAAAATAATATAATTTTAAAATAAGGTTTTATCATGACAGAACAAAACAATACACAACAACCAGAAACACAATTTGCAATTCAACGTATTTACACTAAAGATGTTTCTTTTGAAACCAATAATGTCCCTGAAATTTTCACTAAGCAGTGGCAACCAGAAATGAATTTAGAGCTAAATTCAGCATCACAAGCATTAAGTGATGAAGTGCATGAAGTTTCTTTACGTGTTACCGTAACGGTAAAACAACAAGAAGAAGTTGTGTATATTTGTGAAGTTACCCAATCAGGAATTTTCTCTCTTATTGGTTTTGATGATGCACAAATTCAACATTGTGTTGGTGCTTATTGTCCAAACATTTTATTCCCTTATGCGCGTGAGGTTATTTCAAGCCTAGTGAATAAAGGGACATTCCCACAACTTAATTTAGAGCCAGTAAATTTTGAAGCATTGTTCATTAACTATTTACAACAACAAGAACAACAAGCGCAAAATAGTGTAACTGAAACCTTACAATAATCGTAATTGTTAAGTTAATTAATAAAGTCTATTGGATTATATATGAGTAAAGATGCTGCAGTGACTGTAATTGGCGCAGGTTCTTATGGAACCTCACTAGCAATATTACTAGCACGTAATGGCCATGAAACCTTATTGTGGGGACATAACCCAGATAAGATGGCTATTTTGCAGAATGATAGACAAAATAGACAGTTTTTGCCTGATATCCCTTTCCCAGAGCAACTGCAAATTGAAGCTAATTTAGCCACTGCTGTTGCTGCTGCACCTATTTTACTTATTGTTGTACCTAGCCATGCGTTTGGTAGTATTCTTAAACAAATAAAACCATTGTTAAGAAAGGATAGTAAAATTGTTTGGGCAACGAAAGGCCTTGAAGTTGATACTGGACGATTATTACAAGATGTTGCACGCGAAGTTTTAGATGACAAAATTCCATTAGCGGTTATTTCTGGTCCTACATTTGCTAAAGAAGTGGCATCTGGTTTACCCACTGCAGTTACTGTTGCGTCAACTGATGAACAATTTTTAACAGAACTACAAAATTTATTCCACTGTAGTAAATCGTTTCGAGTCTATAGCAGTAAAGACTTTATCGGTGTTCAACTTGGCGGAGCAGTCAAAAATGTGATCGCCATTGGTGCTGGATTGTCGGATGGGCTTGGTTTTGGTGCTAATGCCAGAACAGCATTAATCACTCGTGGATTGGCTGAAATGATGCGATTAGGCGAAGCACTTGGTGCCGATCCCGCCACTTTTATGGGGATGGCAGGATTAGGTGATTTGGTACTGACATGTACCGATAATCAATCTCGAAATCGCCGTTTTGGTATTTTACTGGGTCAAAACAAATCAATTCAAGAAGCACAAGAGATCATTGCTCAAGTGGTTGAAGGCTGTAGAAATACTAAAGAAGTTTGGTCATTAGCACAAAAATATCACGTCGATATGCCTATTACTGAACAAATCTATAAAGTACTTTACGAACATAAAGATCCAAAACAGGCTGCCATGTCATTATTAGGTCGTTCACAAAAAGAAGAGCTGAAAAGCTAAGTTTCGATCTTAGAGCCGCTTTTACCTCGCATTATTTTATTGATAATGGCTAATCTATTGTTGATTTTAATAAGTAATACCATTAACGACAATTTTAAGCGCTAAAAACACTTTCCTATAATTTTTTATTTTATAGAACTAACTTATTGTTAATACTAATAATAAGCACTATTAATGCCAATTTTAGACATTAAAAGACCCCTTTCCTCAAATTTTTGGTTAAGGGGTGATTTGGGGTTAAAAAGAATTATTAGATAGTCGTTCCAATACCCTTTTGTTTAGCTTTCTGATAAATATCATAACCGACATAGACATCTAAAACTGCCGTTCCCACAGTTTTAAATAACGTGATTTGCTGATCGTTTTGACGACATTTTTGCGGATCGATAACTAAATCTCCCAATTCATAAAAATCTTGTTTTGTGACTAAATTTTGATTAATTGGGTCGATAATATCACCAGCTTCAGCAAATACACCATCTTTAGTATCAAGTACACGAAGATCTGCTTTTGCCACTATATTACTTGGGATTTCGTGCATCTCTGGTGTGTAAGCACCTACACCATTGATATGAGTTCCGGGTTTAACTAACTCACCATTGAAAGTCACTTCTTTTGATGTAGTCACTGACGTAATGATATCAGCATGGCGAATATCTTCATCCAAATCTTGTGTAAAATAGAGGTTAGCCGAAAAATGGCCAAATCGTTTTTTCATCTCTTCAGTAAATTGCTTGCCTTTATTAGCATCAAGCCCATAAATAGCCACATCCGTTAATTGCCGTACCGTTAACATAGCTTCTAATTGTGCAGCAGCTTGCCCACCAGTACCAATTAATACTGCTCGTTTAGCATCCTTTTTTGCTAATAAATCGGTAGCAGCACCTTGTACCGCACCGGTTCGCAATTGCGTAACAAACGTGCCATCTAATATCGCACAAACTTCGCCAGTTTGAGGATCGATCATAAACACTTGCGCCGGAACCGATGGTTTACCCAATTTAGGATTATCAGGAAAAACCGAAACAATTTTTAAACCAACAACATCATTTTCTTTAATATGGGCTGGCATAACTAGGCATTGTCCTTTATGCATATCAAAGTTGATACGTAAAGGCACTTCACTATTACCCTGAGTATAAATTTTTAATGCTTGTTTATCTGCTTCTACGGCATCTTTCATGGTATAAAATTGTTGGATATCTTGAGCTGTTAAAATTAACATTTTCATTCCTTACTGTTATTTAACTTTTATTTTACTTTTTTACTATTTATTGTCTATTAATTAATATTTTCAACAAGAATAATTCACATAACAATTTGTTTAATATCAATTAAATTCAATTGAAATTTAGCTTCTTGTATATTGCAATAATTTTCACTATTATGACAGAGTGCAATTTTGCACGGAAATTGAGAAATCAGATGTTATTTAAAATATTAAAATTTTTTTTAAAGATTTTATTCCATGTCAAGATTCAAGGTAATCTTGATAACCTAAAACAAGACAGACTTCTTATCACTCCTAATCATGTTTCCTTTCTAGATGGCGTTTTAATCGGCGTATTTTTACCAGTAAAACCAGTATTTGCTATCTACGCAGGATATATTAATCACTGGCTAGTTCGTTTAGCCAAACGCTATGTCGATTTTGTGCCAATGGATCCATTAAGTCCTATGGCAATAAAAAAATTGGTCCGTGAAATTGAAAAAGGCCGACCAATTGTTATTTTTCCGGAAGGTCGAATTACCATAACCGGATCATTAATGAAGATTTATGATGGTGCGGCATTTGTTGCGGCACGTTCTCAAGCGACCATTGTACCTGTTTGGATAGAAGGTGCCGAATTTACCTTAACCAGTCGCTTAAAAGGCTTATTTAAACGTCGTCTATTTCCAAAAATTACTATTCATGTATTGGAACCAAAATCAATCCCAATGCCTGACGCAGCAAAAGCAAGTGATCGAAGATATATTGCTGGTGAAAAATTACATCAAATTATGATGAATGCCAGAATGGCAAGTCGCCCTAAATTAACCCTTTTTGAGGCTCTACTTGAAGCTCAAGTTCGTTATGGCGTAAAATCAAGAATGGTTCAAGACCCTACCACTCATGAAGCCTCCTATCGAAACTTACTTAAGCAGATTATCGGTGTAAGTTGTATTATTTCTAAAATTACCAAACCGAAAGAACGAGTTGGCCTATTACTACCCAATGCAACAATTACTGTTGCCACTATTTTTGGTTTATCAGTTAAAAATCGTATTCCAGCAATGCTCAACTACACGGCTGGTACTAAAGGATTAACCTGTGCAATTACTGCTGCTGAAATAAAAACCATTATTACTTCACGCAAATTTATTAAAAAAGGGAAGCTTGATTACCTTTTAGAAGAAATTAACGATGTAAATTGGTATTTCCTTGAAGATTTGCGCAGCAGTTTGAACTTTTTTGATAAACTATACGTTGCCGTACATCAATACATTCCTCGATTAGTTAAACGACGACAATCAAGTCAAGACGAGGCTTTAGTTCTATTTACTTCAGGCTCAGAAGGTAATCCGAAAGGAGTCGTCCATAGCCATGGCAGTTTATTGGCGAATGTCGAACAAATTCGTACTGTTATCGATCCAACGCCTGCTGACCGTTTTATGTCGGCGTTACCTCTTTTCCACGCCTTTGGCATTACCGCAGGCTTATTTTTACCGTTGTTCTCTGGCAGTCGTACGTTTTTATATCCAAATCCGTTACATTATCGTATGGTACCGGAAATCATTTATGACCAAAACTGTACAGTGTTATTTGGAACACCAACATTTTTAGCCAACTACGCCCGATATGCACATCCATACGATTTTATGCGTTTACGCTACGTAGTTGCTGGTGCTGAAAAACTTTCTGATGCGGTGCGTGAACAATGGAAAGATAAATACGGTATTCGAATCTTAGAAGGTTATGGTGTAACCGAATGTGCACCCGTTGTTGCTCTTAATGTGCCGATGGCATTTAAAGCTGGTACTGTTGGTCGTTTATTACCGGGAATGGAATCAAGATTAATACCCGTTCCAGGCATTAGCAATGGCGGAGAGCTACAACTTAAAGGACCTAACGTAATGAAGGGTTACTTACGTGTTGAGAAACCGGGGATACTTGAAGAGCCAGTTGCTATTGATGAAAACGGTAATGTGGATAAAGGTTGGTATGATACCGGTGATATCGTTGCGATTGATAAAGATGAGTTTTTAACTATCAAAGGACGATTAAAACGCTTCGCAAAAATTGCTGGCGAAATGGTCTCACTTGAAAATGTTGAAGCTTTAGCTAAAAAGGTCGATGTTGATGCCATGCATGGTGCAACAGTAAAAGCCGATGCAGCCAAAGGAGAAGCTATTGTGCTATTTACTACCTCGACTAAATTAACTAGGGAACAGCTGAATCAGGCTGCGCAGGATTTAGGTATCCCTGCATTAGCGATCCCTCGAGATATTCGTGTTGTTAAAGAGTTACCATTATTGGGTACAGGTAAAATCGATTTTATTACCTTACGCAAAATGGCCGATGAGAATCAATAACAGCAAGGATTCGATATGTCTAAACAACCATTGTTATCAGTTGGCATGGCAGCGACCATGCTAGCTCAGTTTTTTTCAGCCTTTGCTGACAATGCAATTTTTTTTGCTATTCTTGCTTTTATTAAGCAGCTCCATTATCCAGAATGGAGCCAATCAGCATTGCAAATCGGTTTTGTAATTCCTTTTATCCTTCTTTCTCCTTTTGTTGGTCAATTTGCTGACAGTATGTCGAAAGGCAAAGCGATGATGATTGCAAATGGGGTTAAATTATTAGGTGCAGCGATTATCTGCTTAAATATCAATCCATTTTTAGGCTATTTTTTAGTCGGTGTTGGCGCAGCCGGTTACTCACCAGCAAAATATGGTATTTTAGGAGAACTCACTTCCGGCGATAATTTAGTTAAAGCGAATGGCTTAATAGAAGCGTCAACCATTGCAGCTATTTTGCTTGGTTCACTTGCCGGTGGCCATATTGCTGATTTAGATATTACTTTAGCGTTGCTTACTTGTGTTGTTATGTATGGACTAGCGGTAATAGCAAATATTTTTATTCCCAAATTACCTGCTGCTCGACAAGATATTGAGTGGAAGTTGATAAGTATGATAAAAGATTTCGCTAAAACCATCAAAATCATCTTCAATAATAAACAAGCCCTTTATACTTTACTTGGTACCAGTCTATTTTGGGGGGCAGGCATTACTCTGCGTTTCTTATTAATCAGCTGGGTACCAATTGTTTTAGGTATTACCGACAATTCAACTCCAACGAATCTAAATGCTGTTGTAGCAATAGGTATTGTTATTGGTGCGGCATTGGCTAGTGCTTTGGTTTCAATTTCGAATACATTACGTTGTATTCCAGCTGGGATATTAATGGGATTTGCCGTCATCGCATTCACGTTACAAAGTAATATGATTAGCTCTTATATATTATTAGTTGTGATTGGTGCATTAGGCGGTTATTTTTTAGTGCCATTAAATGCACTAATTCAAAAAATTGGTAAAGAGCTTGTCGGTGCCGGAAGTGTTATTTCAATACAGAACTTAAGCGAGTATAGCGCAATGATGATTATGTTAAGTGCTTATACCTTAGCTGTCGCTTGTGGATTATCAGTCATTACAATTGGCGTCGGTTTTGGTATGCTATTTGTTATTCTTATTGCTTTTGTATGGTTAGGGTTAAAATCACATGCCAAACATTAATTTATCGGCTATGGTCACCGAAAATCGCAACAATGCGAGCGAAAATATTGACTGCGCATCCACAATTGAAATTCTGCAAATTATCAATAATGAAGATAAACAAGTGGCACTCGCAGTCGAAAAACAACTTACCTACATCGCTAATGCCGTGGATGCAATCAGCAATGCATTCCTAAATCATGGCCGTTTAATCTACCTTGGAGCTGGGACCTCGGGGAGATTAGGTATTTTAGATGCTAGCGAATGCCCACCCACTTATGGAACCCCTCCAGAACAAGTCATTGGTCTAATTGCTGGCGGTAAACCTGCCATATTTAAAGCTGTCGAAAATGCAGAAGATTCACCCGAATTGGCAATTAATGATTTAAAACATATTAATTTTAGTGCTAAAGATATTTTAGTTGGTATCGCTGCTAGTGGGCGCACACCTTATGTTATTGGCGGCATGCAATATGCAAAATCACTTGGCGCTACAGTGGTAAGTTTATGTTGCAACCCTAATGCACCAATGATTAATTTGGCTAATATTGCTATTACTCCTATTGTCGGAGCCGAAGTCATTACCGGTTCATCAAGAATGAAAGCCGGCACTGCACAAAAGATGATCCTCAATATGTTAACAACAGCCAGTATGATTAAAATCGGTAAAGTGTATGGTAATTTAATGGTTGATGTTGAAGCCACTAATGCTAAGCTTGTTGAACGGCAAATATCAATTGTTATGCAAGCCACCGATTGCAACCGAGATACAGCTATAACAACGTTAAATCAATGTAATCAACATTGTAAAACAGCTATTTTAATGATTCTTGCCGGACTAACCGCTCAGCAAGCAAAAACAAAACTCGAACAAAATAATGGCTTCATTCGTAAAGCATTAGTACAAAATAATACCTAATTTATTCTCTTATTACGCTGTAGCCTTAGAAAGCATGACATAATTTTAATATGTTAGTTAAATGAAGATTATTTGATCAGTTGACAATTATTGTTATTAATCTTTGATACAGATCAAGGTAATAGCTTATGTTGTTAACTAAAATAAAATTACTTTGCTTTATTTTATTAACTTTATATTAGCAATAATATAAAAAACTAGGAGGTACGTTATGGTTGGAATTATCCTAGCAACTCATGGTGAGTTTGCTGAAGGTATTTTACAATCAGGGACGATGATATTTGGCGAGCAAGAAAACGTTAAAGCCGTTACCTTGCACCCAAGTGATAGTCCAGAAAGTTTAAAAGAACGGATGCTAGCAGCAATAGCTACTTTCGATAACCAAAATGAAGTACTGTTTTTAGTTGATTTATGGGGTGGAACACCATTTAATCAAGCCAATACACTCTGTGGCGAACACCCAAATTGGGCTATCGTTGCTGGCTTGAATCTTCCTATGCTGATCGAAGCCTATTCATCACGTTTATCCATGGATAGTGCCAAACAAGTGGCTACAGCAATTATAGAGTCAGCTCAGGAAGGAATTCGAACAACTGTTGAAATTGCGGCTAAACCACAAGTAAACAACCAACAATCAAATACTATCCCAGAAGGTACCGTGTTAGGTGATGGTAAGTTGAAAATAGTATTAGCTCGTGTTGATTCGCGCTTATTACATGGTCAGGTGGCGACGTCTTGGACTAAAGCCACAAATCCTAATCGTATTATCGTGGTTTCCGATTCAGTAGCCAAAGATGAATTACGGAAAAAACTAATTGAAGAGGCGGCTCCTCCTGGAGTTAAAGCCAATGTCGTGCCAATTAAAAAGATTATTCAAGTTGCCCATGATCCGCGTTTTGGCAATACCAAAGCCTTATTACTGTTCGAAAACCCTGAAGATGTACTGCGTGCTTTAGACGGTGGTGTCGATATTGAAACATTAAATGTGGGTTCAATGGCACATTCAGTTGGCAAAGTAATGGTCAATAAAGTGTTATCAATGAGCGCTGAAGATGTTGATGCATTCGAAAAATTGAAAGCGAAAAATGTGAAATTTGACGTTCGCAAAGTGCCTAATGATTCAAACGATAATATGGATGAATTATTAAAAAAAGCGAAACAAGAATTAGCTGAACAAAAATAGTTTAATTAAGGGGTTATTATTATGACTTTATCAATTGTTGCTATCATTCTAGTGATAGTTATTGCTTTTTTAGCTGGGATGGAAGGTATTTTGGATCAATTCCAATTCCACCAACCATTGGTTGCTTGTTCCTTAATTGGTCTGGTAACAGGTAATCTAGAAGCTGGTGTCGTACTAGGTGGATCATTACAGATGATTGCATTAGGTTGGGCAAATATTGGTGCCGCTGTAGCACCTGATGCAGCTCTTGCTGCTGTAGCTTCATCAATTATCTTAGTGCTTGGTGGTCAAGGTGTTGCAGGTGTATCAACTGCGATTGCCGTTGCCATTCCGCTTGCTGTTGCCGGCCTATTTTTAACTATGATTGTGCGAACGATTGCCGTACCTTTAGTACACTTAATGGATGCCGCAGCTGAAGAAGGTAATATTCGCAAAATAGAATGGCTACAAATGTTAGGTGTTTGTTTACAAGGTCTACGTATTGCTATTCCAGCTGCTGCACTATTATTTATTCCTGCTGAAGCCGTCAAAGAAGCATTAAACGCAATGCCTGAATGGTTAACAACTGGTATGGCTATTGGTGGTGGAATGGTTGTTGCCGTTGGTTATGCCATGGTAATCAATATGATGGCAAACCGCGAAGTTTGGCCATTTTTCATTATCGGTTTTGTGGTTGCAGCAATATCACAATTAACTTTGATTGCACTCGGTGCCTTAGGTATCGCTTTAGCACTGATTTATATAAACCTTTCTGAACGTGGTAATTCATCAAGCGGTGGAAGTAAAGGCGATCCACTTGATGATATTTTGAATGATTACTAGGAACTTGGAGAAGAACATGACAGATCGAATTCAATTAAGCAAAAAAGACCGTTTAGCGGTAGCTTGGCGTTCAACTTTCCTCCAAGGTTCTTGGAATTATGAACGTATGCAAAATGGTGGTTGGGCCTATTCAATGATTCCCGCTATCAAAAAATTATATACTACAAAAGAAGACCGTTCAGCGGCTTTGAAACGCCATTTAGAATTTTTTAATACTCACCCTTATTTAGCATCACCAGTACTAGGTGTAACTCTAGCCTTAGAAGAAGAACGAGCTAATGGTGCACCGGTTGATGATGTTGCAATTCAAGGGGTAAAAGTGGGAATGATGGGACCTTTAGCCGGTGTAGGTGATCCTGTGTTCTGGTTTACTGTTCGTCCGATGCTCGGCGCACTTGGTGCATCACTTGCCCTAAGCGGTAACATTTTAGGACCAATTTTATTCTTCTTATTTTGGAATATTATTCGTGGGAGCTTTATGTGGTTTACCCAAGAATTCGGGTATCGTACTGGCTCAAAAATTACCGACAATTTAGGTGGTGGTTTGCTACAAAAAATCACCAAAGGTGCATCTATCTTGGGGATGTTTGTACTAGCAGCATTAGTGCAAAGATGGGTTTCAATAAAATTCCAACCAATTGTATCAACGGTTAAATTAGATAATGGTGCATTTATCGATTGGAATTCCCTTCCTGCTGGTGCCGAAGGTATTCACCAAGCATTGATTCAAATGCAAAGTGGATTGGCGCTTAACCAAGAAAAAGTCACCACCTTACAAAATAACTTAGATCAGTTAATACCTGGACTGGTGCCATTATTATTAACTTTCTTATGTATGTGGTTACTTCGTAAAAAAGTATCGCCAATTTTAATTATTCTTGGACTATTTTTAGTCGGTATTTTGGGTCACGTTGTCGGTCTTTTATAAAAATAATCGTTTTGACTAAAAAAATTGAGGAGAGTACTTTTTAAAGCAAAAATTGTCGCTTTCCTCAAACATTAATCACCCTTTTTTCAAAATAATCAAAAAAGGGTGTAATGAGTAACTCAAATTTGCATAAGGGATACAAACAACTAAATGGTTCAGTCATTAAATAGCAAAATAGATTTAACAGTAAAAGCGACAGCTTTTTCAGGACTTTCAGAATACGGTCATATTATGATTGGCGATAAAGCGTTCGAATTTTATCATCAGCGAGATCCTCGCAAATATATTCAAATACCTTGGGAAGAAGTCGATTATGTCATCGCATCGGTATTTTTTAAAGGAAGATGGATATCACGTTACTCTATACAAACCAAAAAAGATGGTACATTTGCATTTGCATCTAAAGATCCCAAACAAGTATTAAGAGCTATCCGAGTATATGTTGATAGTCAGAGAATGGTTAAATCATTAGGTTTTTTTGATGTTTTAATTCGCGCATTTAGGCGTAAAAAGCCTTAATTATTGGGCACACAGCTATTTAAAAGGCTAACTATCGCAATATTATAATTCAGCTAATTAGCCAACATAACTTAAGCTTATTATCTATAATATAAATTGGTTAAAAGATTAATTTATATTCATTCATAACAAAACTTGCCAATAACCAAATCCACCACGCTTTTTCACACTCAATCAATCATTGCACTTTTTGCTAGAAAGAGTATAATTCTGGGGCTTTGATTTTGTCCATGTTGGGCAAAAGAAAGATTATTTTTTAATTTAAGAGGATGTTATGGTAACTATTCGTTTAGCTCGTGGTGGCTCTAAAAAGCGCCCTTTTTATCAAGTAGTTGTCACTGATAGCCGTAACCCACGTGATGGTCGTTTTATTGAACGCGTTGGCTTTTTTAATCCAATTGCACAAGGTAAAGCAGAAGAATTACGTTTAGATCTTGATCGCGTAAATCATTGGGTTGGTTTAGGTGCAACTGTTTCTGATCGTGTTAATGCATTGATCAAACAAGCACAAAAAGCTGCTTAATTAAGTAATAGTAACTGTGATGATGAATACTGAGAATCTAATTGTTGTGGGTAAACTTGGTTCAAGCTACGGCATTCGTGGATGGCTCAGGATTTTTTCGTTTACAGAATTTCCAGATAGTATTTTTGATTACAAACCTTGGTATATCCAGCGTGCTGGTAAATGGCAAGAAGTAGTCGTTGAGAGCTTTAAACCTCATAATCAGGACATGATTGTTAAACTCAAAGGCGTTGATGATCGCGACCAAGCTAATGCGTTGACGAATGCTGAAGTATTTGTTGATGCTGAGAAATTGCCTGAACTAAATCAAGGTGATTTTTATTGGAAAGATTTGATTGGCTGTCGAGTAAAAACAGTTAATGGTTATGACTTAGGTCAGGTAACTGATTTAATGGAAACCGGTTCTAATGATGTATTGGTTGTTAAAGCAAATCTAAAAGATGCATTTGGAGCAACAGAACGTTTAATCCCTTTTGTTGAAGAACAATTTATTAAACAAGTTGATTTAACAACAAAAATGATTGTGGTCGATTGGGATCCTGCATTTTAATTGGTAAGGTAAGAATATGTGGATTGGCGTAATTAGCCTTTTTCCCGAAATGTTCCAAGCTATTACCTGTTATGGCGTAACTGGTCGAGCCGTTAAAAATGGGCTGTTAACAGTAGATTATTGGAACCCGCGCGATTTTGCGCATGATAAGCATAAGACTGTCGATGATAGGCCTTATGGTGGTGGTCCAGGCATGTTAATGATGGTACAACCACTTAGAGATGCGATTCATGCAGCCAAAGCTGTAGCAGGTGAAGATACTAAAGTAATCTATCTTTCTCCACAAGGGCGCAAATTAAACCAACAGGGAGTTTGCGAGTTGTCACAATATCAAAAATTGATTTTGATTTGTGGACGATACGAAGGTATAGATGAACGCGTTATCCAAACCGAAATTGATGAAGAATGGTCAATTGGGGATTACGTGTTAAGTGGCGGTGAATTACCGGCGATGACAATGATTGATGCATTAGCAAGGTTTATCCCTGGCGTGTTAAATCATGAATCATCAGCAGAAGAAGACTCTTTTGCTAACGGTTTACTTGATTGCCCACACTATACTCGTCCAGAGGTGTTAGATGGAATGGCGGTGCCCGATGTATTAATGTCTGGTCACCATGAAGCGATTCGTCGTTGGCGATTAAAACAATCACTAGGACGAACTTGGTTGAGAAGAGAAGATCTTCTTGAAAATCTAGCTCTGACTGATGAAGAGCAACGTTTACTCACTGAATTCCAACAGGAATATAATGATAAACCGAGCCAATAATATTTCAGTATAACTAGTAAGAGACAAAATTATGAAAAATGCAATTATTCAGCAATTAGAACAAGAACAAATGAAAAAAGACATCCCGTCTTTTCGCCCGGGTGATACGGTAGAAGTTAAAGTATGGGTTGTTGAAGGTAACAAAAAACGTCTTCAAGCATATGAAGGTGTAGTTGTAGCAATTCGTAATCGTGGTTTACATTCTGCATTTACAGTACGTAAAATTTCGAATGGCGAAGGTGTTGAACGAGTATTCCAAACTCACTCACCAATTGTTGATTCAATTACTGTGAAACGTCGTGGTCAAGTACGTCAAGCTAAACTTTACTACTTACGCGAACTTCGTGGTAAAGCAGCTCGTATCAAAGAGCGCCTTAACTAATTCCAATTGGTTCATATTTAATAAACTAATTAAAATATATCCAATTAAAATGGTCACCTTTATGGTGACCGTTTTTATGTGTATAGTAAATGTTCATTCCCGCCAACAATCGTTGACACAATTCAAGTAATATCTAAATGATATAAAAGGTAACATAATGGATAACTATCTTGTTGAGATTCTTGCCACCACAACCAAGTTATTCGCATTGATGACGCCACCAGCAGTGTTAAGTGCATTTTTAAGTGGCACCAAACAATATGATGAAGCACAACGTCGCAAAATAGCATTAAAAACATCTTGTGCAGTATTTATTATTGGTATTGTGCTATTCTTTTTTGGTAATGCCATGTTTAGTGTGTTCGGTTTTACACTTGATGCGTTTAGAATTGGCTCGGGAGCATTATTATTTATTACCGCTGTTGCTTTAATGAATGATTCACCGGAAAAAAATAAAATTCATAGTGACGATGATGATATTAGTGTCGTACCACTAGCAATACCATTATGTATGGGGCCGGCATCAATCGGTACAATTATTGTAATGGGCACAAGTTCAGTTGGTATTATGCAAAATTTGATTGGTGCAATTTCTCTACTAATTGCCTCTAGTGGTATTTATGCCATGCTATTATGCGCTAAAAGCATTGCTAAAGTATTAAAAAATACAGGTATTGCTATTCTATCAAAACTAACGGGGTTATTAATATCGGCTATTGCAGCGCAAGTGGTATTTACAGGTGTCTCCGCATTCTTAAAATAATTTGGCTAACAATAGGTTAGAAATAGAATTTGTGTATTGTCAGCAAATATTAATATTTGATTGTATGTAATCACCGATAATTAATCATTAGGTGATTACATATATAATGAATATGATTAATCTATTTGGTTATCCAACTTAACTTTTCGTTTTTTAAAAAAGTAGTACGTACTCAAGATAACAAAAATTAAGATTACCTCAGATAATAAAATAAAATGTCCTGATTCACCAAACCAGACCCCAACAATAATAACAATGTTAACGGTAATAGATATTATCGCTAACCAAGGAAATAGTGGGGATTTAAATTTAATCATATCTTTACTATATTTACCTTCATTTACTCCTTTCCGAAATTGATACTGACACCAAGCAATAATAATCCAAGCAAAACAACCAACTTGCCCAGTACTTGCTACTAAATAGAGGTATAATTTTTCAGCTGCGATATACTTAGAAAATAGCGAAACTAAAGCAATAATAGCAATAAACAATATTCCTTTGGTTGGCACGCCACGTTTATTCACTTCTGAGAAATATTTTGGTGCTAAATTATCCTGAGCCATCGACCATAACATTCTAGAACTAGCATAAACTGCCGAATTAGCAGCCGAAATCGCAGCACAAAATATAACGAACAGCATTGCATACGATGCAAAGGTTATCCCCGCTTTATTGAATACCCAAACAAATGGGCTAATTTCATCATGTGTTGTACCATAGGGATATACCAGTGCTAACACGGCTATTGCTAACACATAAAACAAAATTATCCGAAACGCCACACCGGTGATAATTTTAGGCAAAACAGTTTGGGGTGATTGCGCTTCACCTGCGGCACTACCAATTAATTCAACCCCCTGAAATGAATAAGTCACAATAGTCATACAAACAAAGATTGATAAAAATCCATTAGGAAACCAGCCCTGCTCTGTCTTAAAAGTTGGTAACACATGTGTTTGATTATATTGTTGATAAAGTAGATATATACCAACTGCTATAAACGTAATAATGGCTAATACCTTGATTGTTGAAAACCAATATTCACTTTCACCAAAAGCTCGAACAGAGGTTAAATGAACACAAGTGATAACGGTTAGAATAATTAGACTAAGAATGTAGATAGGAATAGAGGAAAAAACTTGATGAGCAATCATAGACGCCGCTGTTAAGTCAGCAGCCATAGATAGTACCCAGCTTAACCAATATAACCAGCCAATAGTATAACTCCAAATAGGATGTGGAATAAACATTAATGCATAATGCTGGAAAGACCCTGCATGAGGGAATGCGCAAGAAAGTTCACCTAAGCAAAGCATGGTAGACAGCATAATACTGCCGGCAAGTAGATAAGCGATAATGGTCCCTAAAGGCCCAACAGTGCTAAGTGGCGCTGCAATACCAATAAATAATCCTGTACCAATTGAACCACCTAATGAAATCATCAATAAATGACGATTCTTTAAGTTTTTCTTTAAAGTACTGGGATAAGGACTTTCTTGAGGTTCTGATGTTGCCATGTAAACCGCCTAGTAATCAATAATAGCTGCTGGTTGCCCAGCAGCAGTTATATATTAATAAACAAATCGTTTTTCTACGCCGTTGGTTTGGCAAGCCATAAGCAGAGCTGTGTAATCAAGCTCAAAAACGATCATATCGCCAACTCGCAATGTTTCAGAAACATCTTCAATATCAACGATAGTATGATCACTCGTTTGACCTAATACCGTAATGTTATCATTTACCGGTACACAGTTTTCCGCCGGCACATCTTGACGACCAAAAGCAAGCAAAGCTCGTTTACGAGTACCGTGATCAACAAAAGTTTTGCTGTTCAAAAAGGCATCAACACCTAATTCACCAACAGGCACGGTAGGTTTACTATTAAGTTCGATAACTTGTGCATATAATTTATACATGTCACTACAAGCTTTCTCGACCGGTTTGTTTGAGTGATGAAACTCATCAAGATATTTCATATCGACATACTCAATACCAAACTCATGTAAACCACCAATACGGATGTGATTAAGTCCTTCTGGCCAGATCCCTTTATCAAGCAGATGGTAACTAGTACAGTTACCAGCAGATAGATATTTGCTCTTGATATTACAAGCTTCTTCAACTTTGCGTGCTATGTGTAAAAAATCTACGCCATTTTTCACTGTCGGTAGCACAGTTCCATAGCAGTTAAAGTTAGTACCAAGCCCATAAAGCTCAACACCGGGTAAAGAAAGGATCAGTTTGACCGTTTCAATAATATCGTCTACATGTTCAAACCAAATCCCTTCGCGTAAATCCCCCATATCCACCATTAATAAAACTTGATGGACTTTTTGCTGTTTTACCGCTTCATCAGAAAGTGCTTGAATAACTTGTTTTTCACTATTTAAACTGATATCAGCATACTTAACAACTTCACTGATTTCACTTAAACAAGGGCTGCGTAATAGGCAAGTTTTACAATTTAATGCATCTTTAAGTTTCTTCAAATTGTAGGTTCTTGATTCAGCAATAACATCAATACCACCATCAAGCACTGCTTTGGCAGTTTCAACGCAACCATCAAAAACTTTATTTACAGCCATAACTTCAATACCGTGTTTAGCTAATAGCTCTTTTTCAACACGAGCATTGTCTTTTAATTTACCTAAATCAATTTCTAATATAGGTTTGTACATAAATTACTCCTCTATATCTTATTGTTGTTGCAAGCGATTACGTTTTTGTGCGCGATGGTATATCCATTCAGCTAACACAATTGCAAGCACTGCGCCACCAACAATTTTAGCGATATACTCAACATATCCACCCATATCAATTTGTGCAGGTGGAATAAAGACTAAGATCACCGCAAATAATGTAGATAAGAATCCTAAACCTGGTAAAACAATTGGTAATACTTTACCTGGGATCTTAAAGCTACGCGGTACATCTGGTTGAGTAATACGTAAACGATAATAGGCAATAAACATTACTAAGTAAGGAATAAAATAACAAATGGTTGTTAATGCGGTTAACATCCAATATGCAGCAGCAATACTTGGCGATACAAATGTTGAGAAGCAAAGTACCGTTACAATTATCGCTTGGATAACTAAAGCAAATGCTGGTGTTTGATATACTGGATGTAAACGACCAATACGTTCACCAAGTAAGTTATCTTCTTTTGATGCTTCTTGTAACATATAGATAGGACCAACTAACCATGAGTTAATTTGACCTAATGCACCAAAGAATAAACAGATTGCCATTACAGGTAATAACCAAGGCATATTTAATTCTTCAGCGGCAGCTTCCATCGCTTGCATTACACCGGCAACAATATCAGTATCAGCAGCAGGTAATAAAGTATTAATTGCCCAAGTTCCGATCATATAGATACCTACAATAACAATTGCAGATACTGCCATTGCTTTAGGGAAGTCTCGTTGTGGATCACGAGTACGGCCTGCAATCATTGGTGCAACTTCAAGTCCAGCAAAAGCGAACATCATGCTTGATAAAAATACAATAGTATCCCAACTACTTAAATCCGGAATCCAATCACTAACATGGCTATAATCAGTTGCCATTGGATGACCAGTCATTAACCATACAATAGCTAATAACACGATAATACCAGCAGGAATAAATACCCCTAACCATGCACTAACACTGTTAATGATTTTAGTCCATTTCATCCCTTTGATATTCATTAATGTTAAGATCCAGAATACCACCATAGAGCCAACACCAATAAACACCTGATTTTGTGCTAGTTCAGGACTAAACATGTAACCAATTGCAGTAAAACCAAATTGCAACATGAGTGGGAAGAAAAGCACGCATGAGAATAGGAAACAAACGACTACTATCCAGCCAATTCGTTTACCAAACGCTTCTTTTACCCAGACAAATATCCCACCATCTTTAGGCCAACCAGTAGAAAGTTCACCACAAACCATAGCTAATGGGAAAAACAGACAAAATGCAGCAAGTAGCCAAAGCACCATTGCTGACGCTCCATAAGGAGCAACATTAGGAATTTGACGTAAACTTAGAATCGCAATGACATTCATAAACACAATGTCTTTAATGCCAAGTAAACTTGAATCTTTAGAATCACTCATAAAATAACCTCACATTATTATATCTGGAGCACTGAGTGCCCCAGATAGCTCATGATTAATACACGTCGTATCCAACCATATCCTCGTAAGTATCTTCACGGCGAATCAATCGGTCTTTGCCTTCTTTATCAATCATAACAACAGCCGTACGTGGGCGATTGTTATAAACCGTTTGGCTTTCGATGGTATAAGCACCAGCGTCAAGGAAAGCAATGATATCGCCAATCTCAGTGTCTTTAGGTAATAAGAATTCTTCACCTTTAACACCTACATGGAAATAGTCACCACCATCACATAATGGACCAGCTAATTTAATGTATTCATCATGTTGTTCAGTAATTTTTGATGCATCATATACATAGAAGAACCAATCAAAATGTTGACTATCAGATAACACGCTATAACCTGCGTCAACAAATTTCCATTCAACATGTTCTTCGATGTTACCATCTAAATCGTAGTTAGTTTTACGTTTTTCACAAGCAACTTCAGTTAAAAGTACACCTGCTGAACCGGTAACTTTACGGCCTGGTTCGATGCAGATTTCAACGTCTTTACGCCATTTATGAACTTCACTAATTACCGCATCAGCGAAATCTTGTGCTGTAATACCTGCATACATGTTGTCTTGTAATGGGTTACCATTTTCATCATCATATTTATAAGGAACAGGAATACCACCACCAACGTTGATTAAATCAAATTTAATGCCTAAAACTTCTTCTAAACGGCGTGATTCATCAACTAATACTTTAGTCGCTTTAGCAAATGGTTCAGCTTCTGGCACTTGGTCACCCACGTGCATATGTAAACCACGTAAATGCACATAAGGCATTTCAAGAATACGACGACAAGTTTCTTCAGCTTGTTCTAAATCAATACCTGATTTAGCATGATAAGCAGTAACTAATTCTGCATGAGTAGCCGATGGAACATTTGGCTCAACACGCACACAAACATTAGCCATTTTTTTCAAACGACGAGAAATTTCATCGATGATATCTAATTCATATAAGCTATCAACGTTGATGATATAAAGATCATTTTGAATAGCAAATTCTAAATCTACCGGTTTTTTAACTACACCATTGAAAACAATTTGGCTACCAGGGAAACCAATTTCTAAACATTTACGCACTTCAAACATTGAGTTCGCTTCAGCATAGATACCCGCATCTTTAATCGCTTTAAGTACCCCCATTACTGAACATGTTTTTGACGCATAGAAAATTTTTGTGTTTGGATGAGCTTTAAACGAATCTTTGATTTCCTGAATATTACGATCGATTTCTTTTTCAGAAAATACATAGAAAGGTGTTGGATATTTCTTTGCTAATTCTTCCAAATTCACACCATCAAAACAAAGTTTGCCGTTTTGCGCACTAAAACGACGATCTTTTGTTATTAGATCGGTACGTAATTTGTTATAATTTGACATAATTGTGTCGGACATATGACCTCCAGTTAATTAGTACATAAAAAAGGTAAGTAAAAAGATTACTCACTTACAATGCAATCAACGTGCCAACTTATAAAAACACAAATAATCAAGACCTTAACGAAATAATTACAAATAAAATACTAGTCATTTAGTAAGAAATATGGTTTTCTGACGAAAATTTGTCACTATTTTTATTAATACTTGAAAGATATTTAAATCAACGCTAGCTATACTTAGCAATAATCCAATTTTAAAAAGGTTTTAGAATCATGATAATTGATCCTGAATTATTACAAGCATTGGAAATATTTAAACATTTTTTTGATTTAATACATCAGCCAATGGCTATTATTGATAAAGAAGGTAAATATATTTACTACAATCAGGAAAGCGCAGAACTTGATGGCTATACAATGGAGCAAGCCATCGGTAAACCAATGCTTAAAGTTTACCCTAATTTGAAAAAAGAAGATAGTACTATGCTACAAGCTTTACAAGGTAAAGAATATCAAGATACCTATCAAACTTACTATAATCATGTGGGTAAATTAGTTGATTATCAACACACAACTGTACCGCTTTATAATCATAATAAAGAAATTATCGGCGCAGTTGAAATAGGTCGAAATATATCCAATGTTCGGCAGTTGCAAGATCAGGTTTTTCGCCTTAATAGAAAGTTATATCACAATAAAGAACAACCGCTACCGGAAATTGTTTTTGCGTCGAAAAAAATGCAAGAGGTTATCGATCAAACTAATATTTTAGGTAGTAATGATGTTCCGGTATTAATTGTTGGTGAAACTGGTACAGGGAAAGAGCTATTTGCTCGCTTAATTCATCAAACCAGTCAACGCCGAGATAAAGCATTCATTTCACTAAACTGTAGCGCTTTACCAACCACATTGATTGAAAGTACTTTATTTGGGACGGTTAAAGGAGCCTTTACCGGTGCTGAAAATCGTCAAGGTTATCTCGAACTGGCCAATGGCGGAACCTTATTTCTTGATGAACTCAACGCTATGCCTCTTGAAATGCAAAGCAAACTATTACGCTTTTTGCAAGAAAAAACCTATTGGTCTTTAGGTGGAAATAAAGAGAAATATGCTGATGTACGAATTGTAGCGGCGATGAATGAGTCTCCAGCGGAATTGTTAAAAAGCGGTAAAATGCGCAGTGACTTATTTTATCGATTAAATGTTGGTTTAATCAAACTTCCAGCCTTACGGGAAAGACAAGAAGATATCCCTGTATTGGCACGATATTTTATCGATAAACATAAAACTGATGTCAATATAGTGATCACCGGTATCAGTGAACATGCGTTGCAGCAATTAATGTCAGCACCGTGGCCAGGCAATGTACGAATGCTGGAAAATGCGATTGTCCGTAGTATGGTATTACAAAATGAACCTGGTGAATTACAAAAAATTATTCTCGATGAAGAACTATTTGATATTCATAGTCCTTATCCACAAGATCAACTTGAAAATAAGATAGAAAAACCAAGTATTAACGAGTTAACGGGTAATCATAATCTAATCGAACAAGTTGAACATTATGAAAAGCAACTTATCATTGATGCATTAAATCAAGCCAATGGTAAAATTATTACTGCAGCAAAATTACTCAATATCTCACGAACGACATTACAATATAAAGTGAAAAAATATCATATCCAAATGGGTGTTATTGATAATTGATTATACTTGACTCAAGGCTTGGGCGCAGGCAAATGCACTGCTCCAAGCCCATTGGAAATTATAACCACCAAGCCAACCAGCTACATCAACAACCTCACCAATAAAATAAAGATTAGGCTGTTTTTGTGCTACCATGGTTTTTGAAGATAACGCATCGCAACTCACTCCGCCTAAAGTTACTTCTGCGGTACGATAACCTTCCGTTCCATTTGGTATTACATTCCATGTTGTTAATGTCTGATACAGCGCTTGTTGCTGAGTAGGTGTTAACTGTTTAACAGTTAAATCAACAATCAAATTTAGTTGTATTAATGCTTCAATTAACCGCTTAGGTAATATTTGTGCTAAACAATTTTTGAGACTTTGATTACGATTATTATCTAACAGAGGTTTAAAATCATCCTCAAAGTTAAAGTCAGGCAATAAATTGATCGTGATGGCTTCTCCTGCTTGCCAATAACTGGATATTTGTAAAATAGCTGGTCCAGATAATCCTCGATGGGTAAATAATAGATTCTCTTTAAAACTAATGCGTTCATTCGATACTTCAACTGATAACGCAATTCCTGCTAACGTCGATAATACAGCTAACAAAGGTTTATGTAAGGTAAACGGCACTAGCCCTGCTTTTACAGGCACCACTGGGATAGAAAATTTTTCAGCAATTTTATAACCAATAGCGGTCATACCAAGTGCAGGCATCGATTGTCCACCCGTTGCCACAATTAATTTATCAGTATAAACACAACCCTGTGAAGTAGATAACTTAAATCCTTGTTGCTCTTCATTAACATCTTCAAGTTGTGTTTTTAACATAAATTTAACTTGTCCTTTTTGGCACTCTTTGACCAACATATCGACAATATCTTGCGCTGAATTATCACAAAATAGCTGACCATGATCTTTTTCATGATAGGCAATACCATATTGATTAACCAATTGGATAAAATCCCATTGGCTAAACCGTTTTAGAGCAGATTTACAAAAGTGACGATTTTCAGAAATATAATGATTTGCTTCGACATTAAGATTGGTAAAATTACATTTACCACCACCAGACATTAAGATTTTACGACCTAATTTTTTACCGTTATCAATGACAGTAACATCATGACCTTGTTGTCCCAACAGACCAGCACAAAAAAGCCCTGCAGCGCCAGCACCTATAATTGTTATTTTAGTTTGCATATTTCATCTATAAGCAATAATCGATAATCTATTATAACAGCATAAATCTGGTGATTATAACTCCCTGATTTTGGAAAAAATCAGCAAATATAGTCAATTTTTATAGCTAAAAAACCCCTTTCCTCAAACTTTTTTTAATCAGATATTAATTCTTATTATGAAAAAATTTTTAAATTAAATAGCTTTAATCTTAGAAAAAATTTAAAACCAATAAAAACAATTAGTTAACACAAGATATAAGCTTCATTAATATATATGGGTTAAGTGATTAAAATATTGACTTATAAATAATATTTATTTGACCTAAAACCTATTTTTAATTACCTTCACACCTAATATGGGATTAATGCCTATACCTTCACAAAAAATAATAACGATGAATTTGAGGCAATGATATGTTATATAACCAGCATCATGAAAAAGATAACTGCGGATTTGGTTTAATTGCTCACATTGAAGGGCAACCAAGTCACAAAGTGGTGCGTACCGCAATTCACGGACTTGCTCGTATGCAACACCGTGGTGCCATATTATCGGATGGTAAAACCGGTGATGGCTGTGGTCTTTTAATGCAAAAACCAGACCGATTTTTCCGATTAGTCGCCGAGGACGCAGGTTGGCGCTTAGCCGCTAATTATGCCGTTGGCATGCTATTTTTAAGTCAAGATGAAACAGAAGCTCAAGCTAGCCGTAAAATTGTCGAAGAAGAGCTAGCAGAAGAAACCTTATATGTTTTAGGTTGGCGTGAAGTACCAATTGATAAAAGTGTGCTTGGTGAAATCGCACTCTCATCACTACCAAGAATTGAACAAGTATTTGTCAATGCCCCTGCTGGCTGGACCAAGATTGATTTAGAACGTCGCTTATATATGGTTCGCCGTCGTATTGAAAAACGAGTGCAAGATGATACGTTTTATGTCTGTAGTTTTTCAAATCAGGTTAATATCTATAAAGGCTTATGTATGCCGAAAGATTTACCTCGATTCTATTTAGATTTGGCTGATATTCGTATGGAAACAGCAATCTGTTTATTCCATCAACGTTTCTCAACCAATACTGTACCGCGTTGGCCACTTGCGCAACCATTTAGACATTTAGCTCATAATGGTGAGATCAATACTATTGAAGGTAATCGACAATGGGCAAAAGCGCGATCTTACAAATTTAAAACACCCTTGATTCCAGATCTACAAGATGCGGCACCGTTTGTTAATGTCACCGGTTCTGATTCAAGCTCGCTAGATAATATGCTGGAACTATTTTTAGTTGGTGGTATGGATATTGTCCGTGCGATGCGTTTACTCGTGCCACCAGCATGGCAAAACAATCCAGATATGAATGAGGATTTACGAGCTTTCTTTGATTTTAACTCCATGCATATGGAACCATGGGACGGTCCTGCTGGTATCGTTATGTCAGATGGTCGTTATGCTGCGTGTAACTTAGACCGTAATGGTTTACGTCCTGCTCGTTATGTTATTACTACAGATAAACTCATCACTTGTGCTTCAGAAATCGGTATTTGGGACTATCAACCCGATGAAGTCGTCACCAAAGGGCGAGTGGGTCCGGGTGAATTACTGGTAATTGATACTGAAGAAGGTCGCATTTTACAATCTTCAGAAACCGATAATGATCTCCAAAAACGTCATCCATATAAAGAATGGATGGCTAAAAATGTGAAACGTCTGATCCCATTTGAAGATCTTCCTGATGATGATATCGGTTCTCGTGATTATGATGATACATTACTAGCAACTTACCAAAAACAATTTGGTTATAGTGCCGAAGAGCTCGACCAATGTATTCGAGTTTTAGGTGAAAACGGTCAAGAAGCAACTGGCTCAATGGGCGATGATACACCATTTGCCGTGTTATCAAGTCGTCCACGCTTAATTTATGATTACTTCCGACAAAAATTTGCTCAGGTAACCAATCCACCGATAGATCCATTACGCGAAGCACATGTCATGTCACTATCGACTAGTATCGGTCGTGAAATGAATGTATTTGCCGAAGCAGAAGGCCAGGCACATCGGGTTGCATTTAAATATCCAGTATTGGTTCATTCTGATTTTAAACAATTAACTACTTTAGAATCACGTTATTACAAATCAGAAACGCTTGATATCACATATGAAATTGACGGTAGTTTATGTGACGCAATTGAACAGTTATGTGGTGATGCTGAAGCAAAGGTCCGTGCAGGAACAGTATTACTAATTTTATCAGATAGAAATATTGCCCCTGACCGTTTACCGATCCCTGCGCCAATGGCGGTCGGTGCCGTACAACAACGTTTAGTTGAAAAGAACTTGCGCTGTGATGCCAATATCATTGTTGAAACAGCAAGTTGTCGAGATCCGCATCAATTCGCCGTTTTACTAGGCTTTGGTGCAACAGCAATCTATCCATATTTAGCCTATGAAACCCTAGCTCAAATGGTAGATAATGGCACTGTGAATAAGTCTTATCGAGAAGCAATTCTTAATTATCGCAATGGTATTAATAAAGGCTTATACAAAATCATGTCCAAAATGGGTATTTCAACTGTTGCTTCTTACCGCTGTTCTAAACTATTTGAGGCCGTAGGTCTAAATGAAGAAGTGGTTGAACTCTGCTTCCAAGGGGTAACTAGCCGTATTAGTGGTGCCAATTTTGATGATTTTGCTCAAGATCAGTTCAATCTGTCTAAGAAAGCATGGCTACGATGTAAACCATTAGAACAAGGTGGCTTGTTGAAATTTGTGCATGGCGGTGAATACCATGCTTATAATCCTGATGTAGTACAATCACTACAAAAAGCGGTAAATAATGGTAATTATGAAGATTATAAGCGCTATGTAGATATCGTAAATAATCGACCAGCTGCAACCTTGCGAGATCTGTTAAAACTCAATCCACCTGAAAACGCAGCTATCGCACTTGATCAGGTGGAACCAGAAGAGTCATTATTTAAACGATTTGACTCGGCAGCTATGTCAATTGGTGCATTAAGTCCAGAAGCGCATGAATCATTAGCCGAAGCCATGAACACCTTAGGTGGCTTTTCTAACTCAGGTGAAGGCGGAGAAGATCCAGCTCGTTATAACACAATCAAAGTATCACGTATTAAACAAGTTGCCTCTGGCCGATTTGGTGTAACACCAGGTTATTTAATGAGTGCTGATGTTATTCAAATTAAAGTCGCTCAAGGTGCAAAACCGGGCGAAGGTGGTCAATTACCTGGCGATAAAGTCACCCCTTATATTGCAAAATTACGTTTTTCTGTACCGGGTGTAACATTAATTTCACCGCCACCACATCATGATATCTATTCAATTGAAGACTTGGCGCAATTGATTTTTGACTTAAAACAGATTAATCCAACCGCAATGATTTCGGTTAAGTTGGTTTCTGAACCAGGAGTAGGTACTATCGCAACCGGTGTTGCCAAAGCCTATGCTGATTTAATCACTATTTCAGGTTACGATGGCGGTACTGGAGCCAGTCCGTTAACTTCGGTTAAATATGCAGGATCACCATGGGAACTAGGTTTAGTTGAGACCCAACAATCATTAGTTGCTAATGGTTTACGTCACAAAATACGCTTACAAGTTGACGGTGGCCTAAAAACTGGCGCAGATATTGTTAAAGCGGCAATTTTAGGTGCTGAAAGCTTTGGTTTTGGTACTGGACCAATGGTTGCATTGGGTTGTAAATACCTCCGTATTTGTCATCTTAATAACTGTGCAACCGGTGTTGCAACTCAAGATGAGAAGTTACGTAGTGATCATTATCATGGTCTACCAGAAAAAGCGATGAACTATTTCCGTTTTATTGCGCGTAATACTCGTGAAGTTATGGCCGAACTAGGCGTTAGTCGAATCGTTGATTTAATCGGTCGTACAGATTTACTTCTTGAACTTGATGGCATTACTGCAAAACAACAGAAATTGGATCTATCAAGCTTGCTTGAAACGGCAACCCCAATAGAAGGTAAACCGGTTCACTGTATTGAAGACAATAAACCATTTGATAAAGGTGTACTGAATAAAGAGATTATAACCCAAGCACAACAAGCAGTAGATAATCGTCAAAGTAAAAGTTTCTACTTTGACATTCAAAATACTGATCGTTCTGTTGGTACAACTTTATCTGGTTATATTGCTAAAAAATATGGCGATCAAGGCCTAGTCACATCCCCTATTTCCTTGAATTTCAACGGTACTGCTGGACAAAGCTTTGGTGTATGGAATGCCGGCGGTGTTGATTTAACGCTGACTGGCGATGCCAACGACTATGTCGGTAAAGGCATGGCTGGCGGTCGTATTGTCATCCGTCCACCACAAGGTTCGGCATTTTTAAGCCATGAAGCGACCATTGCAGGTAATACCTGTTTATATGGTGCCACTGGTGGTAAATTATTTGCTGCTGGCCGAGCAGGTGAACGTTTTGCAGTACGTAACTCAGGCGCTATAAGTGTGGTTGAAGGCATTGGTGATAATGGCTGTGAATATATGACTGGCGGTATTGTCTGTGTTTTAGGTAAAACAGGCGTTAACTTTGGTGCAGGTATGACCGGTGGTTTTGCTTACATTTTAGATACTGATGGCGATTTACATAAGCGAATCAATAAAGAGTTGGTCGAAATGTTAGATGTTGCTGACTATTCAATTCATGAAGAACACTTACGTGGTTTAATTATGGAGCACGCACAACTAACCCATTCAACTTGGGCTGAAGAAATATTAGCTAATTGGGAAGATTTTGCTAAACAATTTGTATTAGTTAAACCAAAATCTAGCGATGTTAAAGCATTATTAGGTCACCGTAGTCGCTCAACAGCTGAACTACGTGTTCAGGCACAGTAAGGAGAAAACACGATATGAGTCAAAATGTTTATCAGTTTATCGATTTACAACGTGTCGATCCGCCTAAAAAATCGCTAAACATTCGTAAAATTGAATTTGTAGAAATTTATGAAGGCTTTTCAGCTTCGCAATCTCAAGCACAGGCAGATCGTTGCCTTGCTTGTGGTAACCCTTATTGTGAATGGCGCTGCCCAGTCCATAATTACATTCCAAATTGGTTAAAATTGGTCAATGAAGGGAAAATTTTAGAAGCAGTTGAATTATCTCACCAAACTAATAGTTTACCTGAGGTATGTGGTCGAGTTTGTCCACAAGATCGTCTGTGTGAAGGATCTTGTACTTTAAATGCTGAATTTGGTGCAGTAACTATCGGTAATATTGAACGTTATATTACTGATGAAGCATTCAAAATGGGCTGGAAACCAAACTTATCTAATGTTGAAAAAACTGGCTTAAGAGTCGCAATAATCGGCGCTGGTCCAGCAGGTCTTGCTTGTGCTGATGTATTAGTCCGTAATGGTATAACACCAGTCGTTTTCGATCGCCATCCAGAAATTGGTGGTTTATTAACTTTCGGTATCCCTGCCTTCAAATTAGACAAAGAAGTCTTAATTAATCGTAGACGCATCTTTACCGAAATGGGGGTTGAATTCCGTTTAAATACTGAAGTCGGCAAAACCGTTCAATTAGCTGATCTTATCAATGAATTTGATGCTATCTTTGTCGGAGCGGGTACTTATCAATCAATGCGTGCAGGGCTTGAAAATGAAGATGCTAATGGCGTTTATGATGCATTACCATTCTTAATTGCCAATACTAAGCATATTATGCAACATCAACAAACCGAAGATACTCCATATATAGACATGAAAAATAAACGTGTCGTTGTCTTAGGTGGTGGTGATACCGCGATGGATTGTGTTCGAACTTCTATCCGTCAAGGTGCAACTGAAGTAACTTGCGCCTATCGTCGTGACGAAGCTAACATGCCGGGCTCTAAACGTGAAGTCAAAAATGCCAAAGAAGAAGGCGTACAATTCCAGTTTAATGTGCAACCTCTTAGTATTGAGGTCAATAATAGCGGGCAAGTTACTGGGGTAAAAATGGTCAGAACCGAGCTTGGTGAACCAGATGCAAAAGGCCGTCGTTCGCCAGTGATTGTCGAAGGTTCAGAATTTGTGCTTCCGGCTGATGCGGTAGTTATGGCATTTGGTTTTAAACCACATGCTATGCCATGGTTAGCTGAGCATGGTGTTGATTTTGATGATAGAGGTAGAATAATCGCACCAGAAATCAAAGGATACCAAACTACCAATGCCAAAATCTTTGCTGGCGGTGATGCGGTACGCGGTTCTGATTTAGTCGTTACGGCAATTAGTGAAGGGCGTAAAGCTGCTGAAGGAATCTTGGATTACTTAGAAGTGTAATCACTAATCATTGTTTAAAAAATCAAACCCGCTTCAATACAAGCGGGTTTTTTAATGGCAAAGAAATTTATTTCAGTGATAGTTCAGTTTCGACAATAAAATAGATATCACTGTTAAGACAGCTCTGCATCCACTATCACTTGTTCATTGCCAGTTTCGTCAATTAATATAATTGATAACCAGTCAATGCCGTCACAAAGTAGTTGTTGCCAAGCTATTTTTCGCCCATCAAGCAATATTACATTACCTTGTTCATCAAACTCATAAAGTTCTTTTTCTGAATCATAGTCAATACTATAACCAATTGTTAATTTTATTTTTGACGATGGAACATTAAATTTTTCAAGTAATCTATTCGCTTTTTCTTCATCAGAATGACTATCACAAAACATTGCGTTATAACCATGTTCAGTTTCATCAAATAGTAATATTTCTTCTTTACTGTTAGTAGATTTTGCAACAATTTTAATATTTGCGAAAGACGGTTCTACCCCTGTAATATAACCATTTTCTAATTCACCATAATAATAGATGTCAAACCATTGCTCTTTAGTTGATGACTGAAGAGAAAAAGATGTTACCCCATTGGACTCATCTTCGATAATGTCCATAGCATATTGAGTTAGATGGGATGGTATTTTCATATTATTTCCAGCAATGCTTAATTATCTGTGTATACGATAAGGTTCATCCATGGCTACAAAAGATTGTTCTTGCAATGCATCTGCTATCCAATCTTTCACACCTTTAGTGTTACAAATAGTATCAATATAATCGCTGAGAACTGAACTTGTTGCTATATGATAATTTTTTAGTCTTAGACATAAAGGGACATAAAATCCATCGGCTATACTAAAATTACCAAACAAATAGTCACCATCTGAATTTTTTGAAGTTAATAACGAAGATAATAACTCATCTAAAAACATGATTTCATTTTTTACATCTTGATGATCTCGTAAAATTATTTGTCCTATTTCCGGTAATTCTGCTTCAATATTCATTGGCAAATAATGTCGAATAGCTTGAAATCCAGAATGCATCTTTGCCACTAAACTTCGTGCAATTGCCCTCTTTTTGCTATCAGTCGGCCATAATGCTAAATCATTGTGCTTTTCAGCCAAATATTCACAAATAGCTAAAGAATCACTTATTACTAGATCATCATCAATCAGAATTGGTACCGTGCCATATTTTGAAACTGAGAATATCGTTCTTTTGAATAAAGAATCATCATCAAAACTATCAAATTTAATTAGCTTTTCGTTAAAAGGAATATCAAAATATTTCAATACAACCCAAGGTCGCATAGACCATGTTGAGTAGTTTTTATTACCAATATAAAGTGTATAGTTCATACTTAGAATTCCTTTTAACAAAATTTATTAAAGTCGGAAAACTTATCTGTTTAGCAACTTTTTTTAATTATATTTATTGCAAATATGATTTATAGATAAACTAAATTGGTACCTTTTTCTGGTTGGAAAACTGCTTTGCCAAATTCATCTAGAAAATAAGCGATATGATCAGTTTTATCGCCTAATAAACGCCCTTTTACTTTATTCCATGTTAATAATGCTATGGTCGAATCAGGTTCACAGCAAATTAACATTGGTTGTTCTAATTCTTGATTCCAATAAAACTGACCACCGTATAATTTATGTGCAGTTAATAATAAATAACAGCCATATTCTTGTGAAATCATATTGAGTTGTTCTTCAGGAAGACCAAAGCTTTTATCTGCCATTTCACCAATAATCATTTCAACAACAGAAATACTCTTTTCCGAGTAATCTAATTGATTAATACTCCACGTTGGGCTATGTAAAATAGCATTTTGAGACCAAGCCTCTATTTCTTGATATAATTCATTTTTTTGTTCAGTCATTTTTATTTACTTCGCTAGTTGATTTTTCTGTTTGCTTGACAATTTGCCATGCATCTTCCATTTCTTCAAGTGTTGCATCAACTAAATTGCGATTTTTTTGCTTTAGTAGCAATTCAACTTGTTTAAATCGCCTAATAAACTTGTTATTAGCATTTTGTAAGCATAACTCTGATTTAACTTTTAAATGTCTTGCCAAATTGACGGTAGCAAACAACAGGTCGCCCATTTCTTCTGCAACTTTTGATTGCTCAATAGTTGATTGTGCTAATTCTTGTTCAACTTCATTAAGTTCTTCTTTAACTTTAGCTATAACTGGTTGTAGTTCAGTCCAATCAAATCCGACTGATGCACAACGTTTTTGGATTTTTTCAGCCTTCATTAATGCCGGAATAGCATTGGGAATATCATCTAATAGCGAATATTGCGCACGCTTATCACGTTCTTGTTGTTTAAGCTGTTCCCAATTTGGTTTACTCATATTATTTGAAAAAATATGCGGATGACGGCTTATCAATTTATCAGCCACTGATTGACAAATATCATCAAAATTAAACAAACCTTGTTCGTTGGCTAAATCCGCATAAAACACAATCTGAAACAGTAGGTCACCCAGTTCACTTTTAAGTTCAACCATATCTTGTCTATCAATTGCATCTAAGACTTCATAGGTCTCTTCTAAAGTATAGGATTTTAACGAGTCAAAAGTTTGTTTGCTGTCCCATTCACAGCCATCAATAGGGTTGCGCAACTTTTTAGTAATATCCTGCAATCGTTTTAATTCGCTTAACATTTTTCTCACAATTGATTAATGATTAAGAATATAACCAGCATAGCATAATTATTCAGTTACTAATCTTTAATATGGATATTTTGCTTAAATTTTAATGTTTAAAATAAAAGTAGCTTGCAGTGAATAAACCGATAAAAAGAAGCTAAATCTGAGCTTAATCGTAGATTTTATAGCAGATAAAGCATAATTAAGTATATAATAACAGGCTATCAATTTAACTTTAATATATAGGTAGTATGAATAATTTACGAGAACTTACACTACGCGGTACCATTCTTGGTGCTTTAATTACTATCGTCTTTACAGCCTCCAATGTCTATTTAGGCTTGAAAGTCGGATTAACTTTTTCATCAGCCATCCCTGCAGCCGTCATTTCCATGGCTATTTTACGATTATTTTCAGGATCGACAATTTTAGAAAATAATATGGTGCAAACTCAAGCTTCCGCTGCTGGAACTTTATCATCTGTTATTTTCGTTATGCCAGGTTTATTAATGATGGGATATTGGAGTAATTTTCCTTTCTGGTTAACCTTTGCGGTTTGCGCTGCTGGTGGCATGTTAGGGGTATTATTTTCTATTCCATTACGTCATGTTATGGTAGTAAAAAGTGATTTACCTTATCCAGAAGGTGTCGCTGCGGCTGAAATATTAAAAGCTGGTTCGAAAACTGACGATAAAGAAGCAAATGATGGATTAAAGGATATCGTATTTGGCGGTATTATCGCCTCTATAGTGAGCTTATTTACTAATGGATTTCGTTTATTGTCTGATAGCACTGCTTATTGGTTTACAGGTGGTAAATCGATATTTCAGATCCCAATGGGATTTTCATTAGCATTACTCAGCGCTGGCTACCTAATTGGTATTATTTCAGGAATTGCGGTATTAATCGGAACCATTATAGCTTGGGGATTTGGTATTCCAATCCTAAGTGCCCTAACAGATTATGATACCTCGCAACCTTTATCTAAAATCGCAATGGGAATGTGGGCCACAGATATTCGTTTTATCGGTGCAGGTACCATAGCAATTGCCGCAGTCTGGACATTACTGACTTTAATCAAACCGGTTATTGAGGGTTTAAAAACATCGTTAAAAACACTTCGCTCTGATATTTCTGTAAATGATATTGAGCGAACAGATAGAGACTTGTCACCAAAAACAATTTTTATCATTATGGCTGGCATGCTAATTATCTTAGTTGCAACCTTTCACTCTTTTATTTCTGATAGTGGTTTATCAACTGGTATTGCTTGGTTACTAGTAATTTGTGCTGTTTTATTTGCATTTATTATGGGATTTTTAGTTGCAGCTGCCTGTGGTTATATGGCTGGTTTAGTTGGTTCTTCAGCCAGTCCTATATCAGGTATTGCCATTGTTGCCGCTATAGCTATTTCACTAATATTACTTGGCTTAAGTGAAACACACGGTATGTTATCCTCTGTCGAAGGAACTGACTTTATCACTGCATTAGCCCTATTTACAACTAGTGTTGTGCTATCAATTGCATGTATTTCAAATGATAATTTACAAGATTTGAAAACAGGTTATTTAGTTCATGCCACGCCATGGCGACAACAAGTAGCCCTTTTAATTGGTTGTGTTGTCGGTGCTATTGTCATTGCCCCTATTCTTGAAATACTCTATAACGCTTATGGTTTTACTGGTGCGGTTCCTCGTACAAATATGGATCCTACCCAAGTATTAGCCGCGCCTCAAGCAACTTTGATGACGACCATTGCTAAAGGAATTTTTTCTCATAATCTAGATTGGACAATGATCTTGATAGGTTTAGCTGTAGGCGCAACAGTTATCATCATTGACCTAATTTTAGCCAAAAAGAAAACTAAATTCCGTCTACCTGCTTTAGCTATCGGATTAGGTATTTACTTACCACCAAGTATTACATTGGCTATATTTACTGGTTCATTATTATCATGGATAGTAAAACGTCAGGCATATGCAAAAGCACAAAAACTAAATTTAGATCCAGAAAGTGAGTTCAAAAAAGTAGACCGTAAAGCGTCTTTAATTGCATCAGGCTTAATCGTCGGTGAAAGCTTAGTTGGTGTTATACTTGCCATTGTGATTGTTATTAGCATCACTAATGGTGGTGGAGATGCACCTCTGGCAATATTCCCTGACTTAGGCGATATGTCTCAATATTTAGGATTATTTGTTTTCATTACGATCTGTTGTCTTATTATTCGCAGATCTTTGTCAGCACTTAAACGATAATATTATTATGATGCCCTTTACCAGGAAACTGATAAAGGGTATTTATGACTATTTAAGGTTACTGCCTAAATTAAGTGTTAAGGCAATATTCATCGAGGTTTGATAGCGGTTTGCTTTTGCCGTTACTGATTCTAGTACTTCCGCCAAAGTCGCAACTTTACTTAAAATACTGAACATGGCATTAATACCATAAGGATAAATGGTTTCAGCTTTATTGCCCAAACGGCCAACAATAACATTTACCGTCATAAATTACAAAACTTACAATAGTTTTGATTCAGCCTCACAATCTAACGTATTCAATCTCTCAGGCTTTCTTAACAATATCATCAAATTGACAGTTTATTAACAATAACCTTTCAAAGTTAGGCAATAAGAATTCATTACCATGTTAAATTTCCTATTATGATTTTGCATACGCTCTATTTTTTGTTAGCATAACACATTTTATATTGAATCATAGGTGACTTCGTCATGATAGTGTTTGATTCTATCCAAATTCGTAGAGGCATTAATCTACTTTTAGATAATGCATCTGCAACAATAAATCCTAAGCAGAAAGTTGGATTAGTCGGTAAAAATGGCTGTGGTAAATCCACACTTTTTTCATTAATTAAAGGTGAAATTCAAACTGATGCCGGTAGTGTTTTTATTCCTGCCCAATGGCAATTAGCATGGGTAAATCAAGAAACACCAGCATTAGATACAGCCGCTATCGAATATGTTATTGATGGTGATCGTGAGTTTCGAAAATTGGAACAAGATTTAGAGATTGCTTACGAAAAAAATAATGGTGAGCAAATTGCGCTTATTCATGAAAAACTTGATAACATTGACGCTTGGACTATCCGCTCTCGAGCGGCAACATTATTGCATGGTTTAGGTTTTTCCAATGAACAATTAATCTTACCGGTTAAATCCTACTCTGGTGGTTGGCGTATGCGACTTAATCTAGCACAAGCGTTAATGTGCCGTTCCGATTTACTTCTTCTTGATGAACCAACCAACCATCTTGATTTAGATGCTGTGATGTGGTTAGAAAAATGGTTAAGTAATTATCAAGGTACACTTATTTTAATTTCACATGACCGTGATTTCTTAGATCCATTGGTTAATAAAATTATTCACATTGAACAAAAGAAACTATTTGAGTATACCGGTAATTATTCATCATTCGAGACACAACGCTCAGCAAAACTGGCTCAGCAACAATCAATGTATGAAAGCCAGCAACTTAAAGTTGCACATTTACAAAGCTATATTGATCGTTTTAGGGCTAAAGCAACCAAAGCTAAACAAGCTCAAAGCCGAATAAAAATGTTAGAAAGGATGGAATTAATTGCACCAGCACATGTCGATAATCCATTTCACTTTAAATTTAGACAACCTGAATTCTTACCAAGTCCTTTATTAACGATGGAAAATATCGTTGCCGGCTATGGTGACAAAATTGTATTAGAACAGATTAAACTTAATTTAGTTCCAGGTTCTCGCATAGGTTTATTAGGTCGTAATGGTGCTGGTAAATCAACACTCATCAAGTTATTGGCTGGTGAATTACCGCCAATGCAAGGTCAGGTTAGCTTGGCTAAAGGGGTACAGCTTGGCTATTTTGCTCAACATCAATTAGAATATTTACGGGCAGATGAATCAGCTTTATGGCATTTAAAACAACTTGCGGAGCCGAAAAATACCGAACAAGAATTACGTAATTATTTGGGAGGTTTTGATTTTCATGGTGATAAAGTTAGTGAACCAGTAAAAACATTCTCTGGTGGTGAAAAGGCTCGATTAGTTTTAGCGTTAATTGTTTGGCAAAAACCAAATTTACTGTTGCTCGATGAACCAACAAACCACTTAGATTTAGATATGCGACAAGCATTAACTGAAGCATTAATCGATTTTGAGGGGGCGTTAGTTGTGGTCTCGCATGATAGGCATTTATTGCGTTCTACTACTGATGAGTTTTACTTAGTTCATGATCATAAAGTCGAACCTTTTAATGGTGATCTTGATGATTATCATAAATGGCTTACGGAAGAACAGAAAGCAGAAAACCAACCGGAAGAAACAAATAAACCAATAAAAAAGGAAAGTTTACCTAAAGTTTCAGCGCAAGAACGTAAAGAGCAGAAACGCAAAGATGCTGAGGCTCGTGCACAATTACAGCCACTTAAAAAGCAGTTACAAAAAGAAGAGAAAATTATTGCTCGATTAAATGATCAATTAAAAATTATTGAAGAGCAATTAGCGGATCCCGATCTTTACGGTTCAGATAAAAAAACAGAACTGACGCAATTGCTGCTCAATCAAAGTAATTTAAAAATAGAATTAGATAAAGCAGAGTCAAGTTGGTTTGATTTACAACAACAGTTAGAAGAATTTGAAGCTGAGTAATCATAACTCCAATAAAATTTATTTGTTTAAAACAAAAAACACAGAGCTTATGCTCTGTGTTTTTCTATAAATATCGTGCAGTAAAACAGTTAAGTTTTTAGCTTTTTTCTACTTGGCTAAAATCAAGTTCAACTGGAGTAGAACGACCAAAAATAGAAACCGACACTTTTAAGCGACTTTTTTCGTAATCTACTTCTTCAACTACACCATTAAAGTCAGCAAATGGACCTTCGTTAACACGAACAAGTTCACCTGGTTCAAATAATGTTTTAGGACGCGGTTTATCACCAACTTGCTGTAGACGATTCATAATTGCATCAACTTCACGTTGGCTAATTGGCGCTGGTCTATCTGATGTCCCACCAATGAATCCCATTGTTCTTGGTACACTTTTAACTAAATGCCAAGTTGCATCGTTCATCATCATTTCAACTAAAACATAACCTGGGAAAAATTTACGTTCGCTTTTACGGCGCTGTCCACCTTTCATTTCAACAACTTCTTCGGTTGGTACTAAAACTTCCCCAAAAGAATCTTCCATATTATGTAATTTAATATATTCACGTAATGATTGTGCAACACGTGCTTCATAGCCAGAATAAGCTTGGATCACATACCAGCGTTTTTGTTGTGTTTCACTCATATTAACGCCCTATTGAAGTTAAATAAAAGATGATTGAACGGAACAAAGAATCCATTCCCCAAAGCGCAGTACCAACAATAACGGTAATAACAGCGATTAATAAAGTTGTTTGTACAGCTTCTTTACGAGTAGGCCATACAACCTTTCTGAGTTCTTTTCGTGATTCTTGCAGAAAAGCTATAAACGATTTCCCTTTAGCGGTTGTAAATGCAATAAATAAGGTTAAAAGCGAAACCACAACAACTGCAATAATTCGAACGATCGCATTTGGTTGATATATATCATTAGGTAAAGAGAAATAAGAATTTCCCCAAACAATTAACGCAATTAATACTAGAACCAAAACCCATTTAAATTTGTCTAGAACAGTACTTGTATCTTGACTCTCGTTACTTACTAGCATATAAAACCTATGATTATGTTATTTATAATATTATCCATTTTCCAAAATGCTCTTTCTCTAAAAACATTTTGCTAAACAGACTAGGTAAGAAAGGGTATCAAAAGATACCCTTTCTATGATCGCGATTGCTGAAATTATTTAATAACCTTAGCAACAACACCAGCACCAACAGTACGACCACCTTCACGAATAGCGAAACGTAAGCCGTCTGCCATTGCGATTGGGTGAATTAATGATACTGTCATTTTGATGTTATCACCTGGCATTACCATTTCTACGCCTTCTGGTAATTCAATAGTACCTGTTACGTCTGTTGTACGGAAGTAGAACTGTGGACGGTAACCTTTGAAGAATGGAGTATGACGACCACCTTCATCTTTACTTAGAATATACACTTCTGATTCGAAATCTGTATGTGGAGTGATTGAACCTGGTTTTGCTAATACTTGACCACGTTCGATTTCTTCACGTTTTGTACCACGTAATAATACACCTACGTTCTCACCAGCACGACCTTCGTCTAGTAATTTACGGAACATTTCAACACCAGTACAAGTTGTTTTAGTAGTCGGTTTGATACCAACGATTTCAACTTCTTCACCAACTTTGATTACACCGCGCTCTACACGACCTGTTACTACTGTACCACGGCCTGAGATTGAAAATACGTCTTCGATTGGTAATAAGAATGGTTTATCAATGTCACGCTCTGGTTCTGGAATGTAGCTGTCTAATGCTTCTGCTAATTCTACAATTTTATCTTCCCATGCCGCATCGCCTTCTAACGCTTTAAGCGCTGAACCACGAATTACTGGTGTATCGTCACCTGGGAAATCGTATTGAGATAAAAGTTCACGTACTTCCATTTCAACTAATTCTAATAATTCTTCATCATCAACCATATCACATTTGTTTAAGAATACGATGATGTAAGGTACACCTACTTGACGACCTAAAAGAATGTGCTCACGAGTTTGTGGCATTGGACCATCAGTTGCTGCTACTACTAAGATAGCACCGTCCATTTGTGCCGCACCAGTGATCATGTTTTTAACATAGTCAGCATGGCCTGGGCAGTCTACGTGTGCATAGTGACGAGTTGGTGTATCGTATTCAACGTGTGAAGTATTGATGGTGATACCACGTGCTTTTTCTTCTGGTGCGTTATCGATTTGATCGAATGCACGAGCTTGACCACCGTATTTTTTAGATAATACTGATGTGATCGCTGCAGTTAAAGTTGTTTTACCATGGTCAACGTGGCCGATTGTACCAACGTTAACGTGGGGTTTTGTGCGTTCAAATTTTTCTTTAGACATTTATCGTCCCTCAATGTAATACAAATCGGTGGTGATTCACCACATTAACCAAGTATCATATTTAATTTTAACATAATACTAACTTAAAATTAGCTCTGAATGATACCAGATAAAGCCGTCAAGTGACAAGCTCTAAAGCAGTTAAATCTAATTTTTTTAGAAGGTTTAGGAAATTAACAAGAATGGTGCTGATAGGCAGATTTGAACTGCCGACCTCACCCTTACCAAGGGTGCGCTCTACCAACTGAGCTATATCAGCAATTGGAGCGGGCAGCGGGAATCGAACCCGCATCATCAGCTTGGAAGGCTGAGGTAATAGCCATTATACGATGCCCGCATGTTCAAACTCGGCTACCTAAATGCTTCAATTAGCAATTGCTAATGTTAGATAATGGTGGTGGGGGAAGGATTCGAACCTTCGAAGTGTGACACGGCAGATTTACAGTCTGCTCCCTTTGGCCGCTCGGGAACCCCACCCCGAATCATTATAAACTGTTTACTTAGGAAAATGGTGCCGGCTGCCGGAATCGAACTGGCGACCTACTGATTACAAGTCAGTTGCTCTACCTACTGAGCTAAGCCGGCCTAAGTGCTGCGCATTATGTACTAGAACATTTAAGCTTGCAAGCAAAAAAAACATTTTTTTTATTGTTTGATTAAAAAAAAATCAAAAAAACCAAAAAAGATTGATATGTAAGCTATTTCGGGATTTTTTTTAATCAAAAATAACATGTTAAATTATTTCTTTTTTTACGCATTTTTCGTAGTTTTAGTAGCTGAACCCGCTTTAAAAGCGATATGAGTAGCAATATTTCTATGAATATCACCCTAATATTGAGGTAATACCATAGCGAATTTCGAGTAAAATTTGTTCATATAATAAAATTAAAGAATAAAAAACTAAGATATAAACTATCACAGGCTTTTGCTAATCAAGAATAATCTTTCAAATTATTTCTTTTTAGACTTTTTTTCTCAATTATGATTGAAGACATCTTTAGCTATGATGTAAATAGATGCATTTTCGCTAATATCACTCTTATCTTGATACATATGACTATAGTAAATTTAAAGTAGAATTTATTTGTTTCGCAAAATTAAAAAATAAAAAAGCCCGAGATATAAACTATCTCAGGCTTTTGCTAATCAAGAATAATCTTTTAAATTATTTCTTTTTAGGTGCTTTTTTCTTAGTTGTAGTTGCAGCTACACCTTTAGCTGCAGTGTTAACAGCTACATCTTCACTAATGTCACCTTTATCTTGATACGCACGACCATAGTAAGTATCAAGTAGAATTTGTTTTAATTCTGCAATTAAAGGATAACGAGGGTTAGCACCAGTACATTGGTCATCAAATGCATCAACTGCAAGTTGATCAACTTGAGCTAAGAAAGTTTTCTCATCTACACCAAACTCTTTGATAGAGAAAGGAATATCTAGATCTTTTCTTAATTGATCTAACCAGCCAATTAATTTCTCAACTTTCTTCTCGTCTTTATCTGTTGCTACAGTTAAGCCAAGATGTTCAGCAATCTCTGCATAACGTCGTACAGCTTGAGGATAACCATATTGGCTAAATGTACCTTGTTTAGTCGGTTTATCCGTTGCATTAAAGCGAACAACATTACTAATTAGCATCGCATTCGCCACACCATGAGGAATGTGGAATGCCGCACCAATTTTATGGGCAATTGAGTGGCAAACACCTAAGAATGATTGAGCAAACGCAACACCAGCTAAAGTTGCAGCATTATGCACTTTTTCACGAGCGATAGGATTTTTTGCTCCTTCTTTGTAGCTTGTTGGCAAGTAAGCTTTTAATAAGCTTAATGCTTGTAACGCTTGACCATCAGAAAACTCGCTTGCCATAATTGACACATAAGCTTCTAAAGCATGAGTTACCGCATCATAACCACCAGCCGCACAAAGTGATTTTGGCATATTCATAACTAAGTTAGCATCGACAATTGCCATGTTTGGTGTAATTGCGTAATCAGCTAATGGGTATTTTTGACCAGTTGCATCATCAGTAACTACCGCAAACGGTGTCACTTCAGAACCAGTACCTGATGTAGTTGTCACGCAAATTAGTTTTGCTTTTTTACCCATGTTAGGGAAATGACAAGTACGTTTACGAATATCCATGAAACGCAATGCTAATTCGTCAAATTTTGTTTCTGGATGTTCATAAAGAACCCACATAATTTTCGCCGCATCCATTGGTGAACCACCACCTAAAGCTATAACAGTATCCGGTTGGAATGCTGTCATTGAATCAGTACCTTTACGGACGACACTTAATGTTGGGTCAGCTTCAACATCAAAGAAGGTTTCACAAATCACACCTTGTGCTTCAAGTTGATCAGTAATTTGTTTTGAGTAACCATTATTAAATAAGAATTTATCGGTTACTAAAAATACTCGTTTGGCACCTTGCTCAATCACTTCATTTAAAGCAACTGGAAGCGAGCCACGTTTAAAATAGATAGAACTTGGTAATTTGTGCCATAACATGTTTTCTGCTCTCTTAGCGATTGTTTTCTTGTTGATTAAGTGTTTCGGACCGACATTTTCTGAGACCGAGTTACCACCCCAAGAACCACATCCTAATGTTAAAGATGGAGCTAAATCAAAGTTATACAAATCACCGATACCACCGTGAGCAGCTGGTTGGTTGATTAAAATACGACATGTTTTCATTTTACTGCCAAAATAAGCAACACGATCACGATTACTATCTTGATCAGTATAAAGTACTGAAGTATGTCCCATACCACCCATTTCAACAAGTTTTTCAGCTTTATCTACCGCTTCATTAAAATCTTTAGCTTTAAACATAGCTAATGTTGGTGAAAGTTTTTCGTGAGCAAATGGTTCAGATAAATCTACTTTACTTACTTCACCAACAAGTACTTTAGAACCTGCAGGAACTTTAATACCAGCCATTTCTGCAATCTTAGTTGCTGGTTGGCCTACGATATTAGCATTTAAAGCGCCTTTATCATTTAAGATGATACCTTGAACAGCTTTTGTTTCTTTAGCATTTAAAACATAAGCGCCATATTGAGTCAATAAATCACGTACTTCATCATAAACTGAATCAACGACAACAATAGCTTGCTCAGAAGCACAGATCATACCATTATCAAAAGTTTTAGACATAAGTACTGATGCAACAGCACGTTTTAAATCAGCAGTTTCATCGATAATTACAGGGGTATTACCTGCACCAACACCTAATGCTGGTTTACCAGAACTATAAGCGGCTTTAACCATACCTGGTCCACCAGTTGCTAAGATTGCAGCAACATCATCATGATGCATTAAAGCGTTTGATAATTCGATAGATGGTTCATCAATCCAACCAATAATATCTTTTGGAGCACCAGCTTTAATTGCCGCATCTAACACAATACGGGCAGCTTCAATAGTTGATTTTTTAGCACGTGGATGTGGGGAAAAGACAATAGCATTACGAGTTTTTAAACTGATTAATGATTTAAAAATTGCGGTTGAAGTCGGGTTTGTAGTCGGCACGATTCCACAAATAATCCCTAATGGCTCCGCTATTGTAATGGTACCATAAGACTCATTTTCAGCAACAACACCACAAGTTTTGTCATTGCGATATTTATTAAGAATATACTCTGCAGCAAATAAGTTTTTAATAACTTTATCTTCTACAATCCCCATTCCTGATTCAGCAACAGCTTGCTGTGCAAGAGGGATTCGAGCTGCGGCTGCGGCTGTTGCTGCTGCCACGAAGATTTTATCAACTTGCTCTTGAGTATAAGTAGAATAAGTTTCCTGAGCTTTTTTAACTCGAGTCATTAACTCATTTAACTCATTCATATTGGTTACTGCCATAGATTTCTCCTTGAAAATTAAAAAATAAACTTGGATCGTTTGGCGTCTTCCTTGAACATATTTAAAGCATATTTATAATAGCAAAACGAAATTGTCGGATATCGTAAATCAGTTTTTTACTTTACACAATAAGATATTTACAAAAAATGAATGTTATTTAAAAGAGCAAATAATTTTATTGTTTTTTGCTGACTAAAATTTAAAATTTTATTACTTTATTATCAGAGCATTTCAAAAAATGAACAATTTACGATAAGGTAAAAAATATATTGTTAACGTAAATAAATGATAAAAATTATACAATGCTCAACTTATTTAATACATAACTAACCGCCACAAAACCAAATGTTGCCGTAACAGTAGTGATTGCCCCAAAACCTGATTCACAATCCATTTTTTTTGCACCTTGCGCTTGGCTTTTCATTAAGCAAGTTTGGCCATTAGATGCAGGATAAGTCAATTGTTCAGTTGAAAACACACATGGAATAGCAAATTTACCTTTACTATCTTTATTAAGTTTATAATCATTTTTTAATCGCTCGCGCAATTTAGCCGCTAAAGGATCTTGAATTGTTTTCGCTAAGTCAGCGATTTTAATTTGCGTAGGATCTTTTTGTCCCCCCGCTCCCCCTATTGTAATGACCTTTAATTTTTGTCGCTTACAATAAGCCAAAACAGCAGCTTTATCTTTGACGCTGTCAATTGCGTCAATAATATAGTCATAACGAGGATGTTGTTTAGAACCCAAATAATCATTAACGTTATCGGCATTAATAAAATCATCTATATCATTAACAACACATTCAGGATTGATCTGTAAAATTCTATCTGCCATAACCGAAGTTTTTGCTTTACCTATATTAGGTTTTAAAGCGTGAATTTGACGATTAGTATTGGTAATACAGACATCATCCATATCTATCAAAGTAATTTGTCCAACGCCACTTCGAGCAAGCGATTCAGCGACCCAAGACCCCACACCACCAATACCAATGACACAGACATGAGCTTGAGAGAAACGTTGTAATGCCTGTTCACCATAAAGTCTAGCGATACCACTAAAGCGTTGAAAATAAAGTTCTGTTTTCATCATTATTTATTGATAGTGTTTATGTTTAAACACTATATACTCCTCAAACCTTTTTAGATGAGAATATTTATTCTCTTTTATTGATAACTTATTCATTAATATTATTCCTATTATACCTTTTCAAGAGTGAAACATTAAATTTGTTTAGAATTATTGATACTGATTAGCAAATAATATTGCATATATGGTTAATTTAGAATAAGCACACTAAATAATGAATCTATATCATCGATATGGTTTATGATGAGAAATAATTTGCGACTCTGCCATAAAGAAGTATTATCAACAGAGTCACAATAAATTAATTTTTAAAGGAGTGAATTGGAGCAGGAATACGCCCACCACGACTAATAAAATCGCATGAACTAAATTTATTTACTGGCATTACAGGAGCATGGCCAAGTAAACCACCAAATTCAATATTATCGCCTACTTTCAAACCTACAGCTGGGATAATTCTGACCGCCGTAGTTTTATGATTAATTACTCCAATTGCTGCTTCATCAGCAATAATTGCTGAAATAGTTTCAGCTGGCGTATCGCCAGGAATAGCAATCATATCAAGCCCTACAGAGCAAACACAGGTCATGGCTTCTAATTTTTCAAGATTTAGAGCCCCATTGTTTACTGCATCAATCATACCCGCATCTTCTGATACAGGAATAAATGCACCACTTAATCCACCTACATGGCCACAAGCCATTACGCCACCTTTTTTCACGGCATCATTAAGCATCGCTAGTGCAGCGGTAGTTCCATGTGTTCCAACAACTTCTAGTCCCATTTCTTCTAAAATATGTGCTACTGAGTCACCGATAGCTGGAGTTGGAGCCAAAGATAAATCAACAATCCCAAATTTAACGCCTAAACGTTCTGACGCTTCTTTACCTACCAGTTGACCCATACGAGTTATTTTAAAGGCTGTTTTTTTAATTGTTTCAGCAACAACATCAAAAGGCTGACCTTTAACTTTTTCCAATGCTCGCTTAACTACACCCGGCCCACTCACACCGACATTAATCACACAGTCAGCTTCACCAACACCATGAAAAGCACCAGCCATAAATGGATTATCTTCAACTGCATTAGCAAATACCACTAATTTTGCACAAGCCATACTACTATTGTCGGCGGTTAATGCGGCCGCTTCTTTAATAATTTGTCCCATTTGCTTTACTGCATCCATATTAATACCAGTTTGAGTAGAGCCGACATTAACTGAAGAACAAACTCGTTCGGTTTGTGCTAATGCTTGTGGAATTGATTTAATAAGAATTTCATCGCCTTTATGGTAACCTTTTTGCACTAATGCAGAAAATCCGCCTATAAAATTAACACCAACCGCTTTGGCTGCTTCATCGAGTGTTTTAGCAAAGGCAACATAGTCTTTATCGTCACTTGCGCCTGCAATCAATGATATAGGAGTAACTGAAATACGTTTATTAATAATAGGGATACCAAATTCAGAAGTAATTTGATCACCAACTTTAACTAAATCTTTCGCTAATCGCGTAATTTTATCGTAGATTTTTTGACGCGCTTTTGCACCATCACTATCAATACAATCAAGAAGAGATATACCCATGGTTATTGTGCGGATATCAAGTTTTTCTTCCTCTATCATTTTAATTGTTTCGAGGATCTGTTTTGTTTCCATTAGTTCTATCCTTTCGTAAAAATATGAAATTGAGCTTATAAACGATGCATTGCATCAAAAATTTCTTCTCGTTGTATATTCACTTTAACTTTTAACTGCTCACCAGTATGCACCAAAGTATTTTTGACCTCATCAAAAGTGACGTTAATGTTAGATAAATCTAATAACATAATCATGGTAAAATACTCATCCATAATAGTTTGGCTAACATCTAATATATTAATATTTAATTCATATAACTTTTGGCTTATCCCTGCAATAATTCCTGTTTGGTCCTTACCAATTACCGTTAAAATTGTTTTCATCACACTCTCCGCACAAATTTTATACACTTAAAAAATATTTATTGGGTTGTTTATAATAACACCTTCAAAAATTATCTAAATAGGAGTAGATTGTTTTTTTACGCAAAATAAAAAGCAATAAGATAAAATGAAAGGGCATTATTATGATAAATTTTCAAAAATCCAATAAATTGGACCATGTTTGTTATGACATTCGTGGGCCAATTCTTGAGCATGCCAAAAGGCTGGAAGAAGAGGGTCAAACTATTCTTAAACTCAATATTGGAAATCCAGCCCCTTTCGGTTTTAACGCACCTGATGAATTATTAGTTGATGTCATTCGTAATCTACCTACATCACAAGGGTATTGTGACTCAAAAGGTCTTTATTCTGCTCGTAAAGCGATTATGCAGCACTATCAATCCAGAGGAATTACTAATTTAGATGTAGAAGATATCTATATTGGTAATGGTGTTTCAGAGTTAATCGTTCAATCCATGCAAGCATTACTTAATAGTGGTGATGAAATATTAGTACCAATGCCTGATTATCCACTTTGGACAGCTGCTGTTAGTTTATCTGGTGGCAATGCAGTTCACTATGTTTGTGATGAAGAAGCTAATTGGTCACCTGATTTACAAGATATCAAACAAAAAATTACCCCTAAAACCAAAGGGATTGTGATTATTAATCCAAATAATCCGACTGGAGCGGTTTATAGTAAAGAAGTTTTACTCGAAATAGCCGAAATCGCACGTCAAAATAATTTAATTATTTTTGCTGACGAAATTTACGATAAAATTTTATATGATGACGCTGTACATCATTCGATTGCGGCTTTAGCTCCAGATCTATTTGTTATTACCATGAGCGGTTTATCAAAAACTTATCGAGTTGCTGGTTTTAGACAAGGTTGGATGGCACTATGTGGACCAAAACATCATGTTAAAGGTTATATTGAAGGTCTAAATATGTTAGCTTCAATGCGTTTATGTGCCAATGTACCACTGCAACACGCAATTCAAGGCGCATTGGGTGGTTATCAAAGTATTAACGAATTTATTGTGCCTGGCGGTCGACTCTATGATCAATGTATGTTGGCATGGCGTTTATTAAATGATATTCCTGGCGTTTCTTGTACTAAACCACAAGGTGCTTTATATCTATTTCCAAAACTGGATCAGAAAAAATTTAATATTCATAACGATCAAAAATTAGTTTTAGACTTTTTGTTACAAGAAAAAGTACTGTTAGTACAAGGAAGTGGATTTAATTGGCATAAACCAGATCATGTTAGGATTGTTGCTTTACCTCATACAGGTGAACTACAAGATGCTATAGCTCGATTTGCACACTTTTTATCTAACTATAAACAAGTATAATTTAATTTCTATATATCCCTCTAATTATAATAGAGGGATATTCAAACATTAAAATAATCTATTTTAATATTTCAATAAATTATTTAAATTAATTTGCTTAATCTCTACTTAAACTCATTAATTATGATTATCAATTAATAATTGATTAACAGTAACTAATAAAAAAGCGCCAAAAAGGCGCTTTTTTCTAATAAATTATTTAAATGAATTATCTTTTTAATTCAGCTAATTTATTACGAATATTTTCAGCACGTTTTGCTGAAGATGGATGGCTACTTAAAATTGATGCATCACCACCACCTAATTTATCAAATGCAGTTGCAAGACCTGCTGGATTGATTTTTTTCTTAACTAAATAATCAAAAGAGAAATTATCAGCATCTTGTTCTTGTGATTGAGAGAATTGAGCATTGATAACAGCTTCAGCTAAAGCACCTAAAGAAGATTTAGATAATGAAGCAACTGTTTTGTTACCTGATGCTGCCGCTGCATCACGAGCGATTTCTGTTGCATAAGCAACTTGGATTGCTTTTTTGCTATGACCTAAAGCAACGTGACCTAATTCGTGACCTAAAACGCCTTGAATTTCGTTATCAGTCATCATATCCATTAAACCACTGTAAACACGAACACAGCCATTAGCCATTGCCCAAGCGTTAACATCTTTAGTGATATACACTTTATAGTTAACTGGAGTTCCATTGATATTATTACCAAGAGCTTTAGCAATTTTATTTAAACGTTTAGTATATGCACTTTTAGCTGGAGCAATTTTTGACTGAGCATCCATTTGAGCACAAGATTTTTGGCTTAATGCTTTCACATCATTATCACTGAGTGTTGCTGCTTCTAAACCTTTCATACCAAGACTAGTTAAATCACTAGCACTCATATTTTTACAGCCGGCTAAAGACATAGCTGCAACTAAAGGTAGTGCAACAAGCAATGTTTTTTGATGTTTTTTCATATCATTTTCCTTATATTAACAGACTTTTCTTTCTTCTAACATTCATGTTAGATGTGTGGAATTTTAACGCAACTTTAATAATAATCAACAAATAATTACTTGCTTCGTAATAATTAGCCATTTAGACTAGTGCCTCTTTTTTTGAGGAACATAATTATGCAACTGTCTGATTTCAATTTTACTCTTCCCAAAGAACTGATTGCAAAATACCCTTCAGAAACAAGAAGTTCTTGTCGATTATTAGCTCTTGATGGCCATTCAGGTAAAATTGAAGATAAAGTATTTACGGATATTGTTGATTGTATTAATGCTGGTGATTTACTCATTTTCAATAATACTAAAGTAATTCCTGCTCGGTTATATGGAAAAAAAGCATCAGGTGGAAAAATTGAGGTATTGATTGAACGATTGTTAGAGGGAAATCGAGCACTTGCACATATTAAAGCCTCAAAATCACCTAAAATAGGAGCAGAACTCATTTTAGGTGAAAATGATAATATCCAAGTTACCATGGTTGCACGTCATGATGCATTATTTGAGCTACAATTTCCTGACGATGTACTTAGCATTTTAAATGAAATCGGTCATATTCCATTACCACCTTATATAGATCGCCCTGATGATGCTCAAGATCGTGAAGTATACCAAACCGTTTATAGCAAAGTTCCTGGCGCTGTCGCAGCCCCAACAGCTGGTCTTCATTTTGATAAACCTTTATTAGACAAACTTAAACAAAAAGGTGTTGAGATGGAATTTGTTACCTTACATGTTGGCGCTGGTACATTTCAGCCTGTAAGAGTTGAAAATATTGAAACTCATATTATGCATGCCGAATATGCAGAAGTTCCTGAATCAGTCGTAAAAGCAGTTTTAGACTGTAAAGCTCGCGGAAATAAAGTTATTGCCGTAGGAACAACATCAGTCAGAGCACTAGAAAGTGCAGCACAACTAACTGGAACTATTGCACCTTTTTTTGCCGATACCCGAATATTTATTTACCCTGGCTATCAATTTAAAGTCATTGATTCTCTGATCACTAACTTTCATTTACCTGAATCAACTTTAATTATGCTGGTTTCAGCATTTGCTGGCTATGAGAACACTATGAATGCTTATCAGTATGCCGTAAAAGAAAAATATCAATTCTTTAGCTATGGTGATGCAATGCTAATTACTAATAACAAATGATTTATAGCTAGAGTAAATTATTTATATTCAATAAATTAAAAATAGTTAGTGACGATTCAATCTATCAACAATATGGGATATTCGTTTTATTCTTGATGGATGCGAGGTTGGTTGATTTTTAGAATGAATTGGCATTTTTGTTAACATATTGAGCAAACCAATTGGATCTATATTTTCTCCTACTAATAAGTCAAAAGCATAACTATCCGCTTCAACCTCATATTGATGTGAGGTTTCTTCTTTTACAAGAATCACAAGCTCATGGGCTTTATCTGTAATTTCAATATAAGGAGCTTGTCGAAACAAATTTATTCCATGTTTTAGGGCTATATGGGCCTGTTCATGCGCCAGTACTGCTTGTAACTCATTATCTTCAAGTAATTTCATTAAACCACTATTAACTCGAATACAACCATTAGCAGTTGACCAAGCATTCGGTTCAGTATCAATATAAACCTTATAATTTAACTCAATATTATTTATTTTTTGCGGTAAACTTTGGGCTATTTTAGATAATCGACGATTGAGATGATGATAATTAGGAGGAATTATCGCTCTATTGTCATTTTCAATACAAGCTTGTTGACTAATTGCCAATATATCATGTTCCGATAAGGTTTTAATTCTTTCAGATGAGACTATAGTGGGTGTTATTCCAGTTTGGTTCTGACATCCAACCAACATTAGTATTACAACACATGAGATAAATAAAATAATAGATTTCAATGGTTCGAAAATCCTTACAAATATTGTCTATTTAAGCCTAGCACGATAAACTAAGCAACACTACTTAATGATACAAGTATGTATTATAGCAATAATTGGCGCCAAACTGTTTATTTGGTCGCAAGAGGTTAATATAAAAATGAAATTTGAGTTAGACAATACTGACGGCTTAGCTCGTCGTGGCCGTATGAAGTTTGATCGTCGTGGAGTGGAATATGCCGTTGAGACTCCTGCTTTTATGCCGGTTGGTACCTATGGCACAGTAAAAGGTATGACACCGGAAGAAGTAAAAGCAACAGGAGCACAAATCTTATTAGGTAATACTTTCCATCTATGGTTAAGACCTGGACAGGAAATTATACGCAAACACGGAGATCTTCATGATTTCATGCAGTGGTCAGGACCAATCTTAACCGATTCAGGTGGATTTCAAGTTTTTAGTCTTGGTGATATTCGTAAAATAAAAGAAGAAGGTGTTTATTTTCGTAATCCAATTAATGGGGATTCTATTTTTTTATCGCCTGAAATCTCAATGGAAATCCAATATGATCTTGGTTCGGATATTGTAATGATTTTTGATGAATGTGCTCCCTTTCCTGCTGAATGGGACTATGTCAAAAAATCAATGGAGATGTCCTTACGTTGGGCAAAACGTAGCCGACAACGTTTTGATGAACTAAATAACAAAAATGCATTATTTGGTATTGTACAAGGTGGTATACATCAAGAATTACGTGATATTTCAATTAAAGGATTAACCGAAATTGGTTTTGATGGTTACGCTGTTGGTGGACTTGCTGTTGGTGAACCAAAAGAAGATATGCACCGCATACTTGAAGGAACCTGCCCACAATTACCTGCCGATAAACCACGTTATTTAATGGGAGTAGGAAAACCAGAAGATTTAGTTGAAGGCGTGCGTCGCGGTATCGATATGTTCGACTGCGTTATGCCAACTCGAAACGCCCGTAATGGTCATTTATTTGTTACCAATGGGGTTATAAAAATTCGTAATGCAAAATATAAAGACGATACGACACCATTAGACCCGCATTGTGATTGTTATACCTGTAAAAACTACACGAAATCTTATCTTCATCATTTAGATAAATGCGGTGAAATATTGGGTGCTCGCTTAAATACTATTCACAATTTACGTTATTACCAACGTTTAATGGCTGAAATACGCGAAGCAGTAGCAAATAAACGATATGAAGCGTTTGTTACTGAATTTTATCAACGAATTGGTAAAACACCTGCACCCTTAGGTAACCAAACCAAACAAAGTTGATAAATTTTATATATCAACTATTGACACATTATAGTTAGCGCAGTATTATGCGCTTCCTAACGGCGAGTAGCGCAGCTTGGTAGCGCAACTGGTTTGGGACCAGTGGGTCGGAGGTTCGAATCCTCTCTCGCCGACCAATTTAATAAAAAAGCCTGCTCATTTGAGTAGGCTTTTTTATTATTACTACTATGCATTTGATTCGAACCGATAAGAGATTTGATCTGAGTAGCACGAGACAGCGTAGCTTTAGCAACGACCCGTAGGGCGAGTCAATCCTCGCTCTCGTCGTTCTTTTTTATTCTCGTAGCTATTAGATTAATTCAAACTTAAAGTATTTCTTGAAACAATTAACTTTCTGGTTAAATTACAAACTATCTCTTAAGCAAATTGTTGGTGTTAGAGTTGCGATTTCAAAATTTGAATGACCACTTTTATCTGTTAATTCATTCAATAATAAATTACCAATATACTCACCTTTTTTCTTTGAAGGTAGAGAAACTGTTGTGAGCGTTGGAATACTTACCTGACTAAATTCACTATTACCAAATCCACAAACAGCTAATTGATAAGGAACTCGAATATGCCGTCTTTGACATTCATAAAGCACACCACATGCCAGCTCATCAGTAGTACAAACTAACGCATCTAATTCAGGCCAATTCAATAAAATATCTGGCAGTAATTCACTACCAGTACTAAAATTAGCTGGTTTAGCAGGATTAATTATTCTATGGGTTGGCAAGTGATTGTTTAACATAGCTTTATGCCAACCATGTAACCGCTGTTGAAAAACATGGCATTGGTGGTTAGCACAAAGTAAACCAATATTGCGATAGCCTTTTTTTATTACCTGTTCCGTCAACATACTCATTGCCAAACTATCATCTACTTCTATATGTATATTAGCCAATTCATCATACTGCTTACCAATATTGAAAGTAGGAATTGTTTTATTTTTTAATATTTTTTCAATAAAATCATCATGTTCAATATAAAAAAGTAATATCGCTTCAAGATTATTACTATAGAGAGTATCTAATAGTTGTGATTCTCGTTTATAAAAATAATAAGATTCAAATATAACTGTGGTATAACCTTCTTTAAGTAAATATGCTTGCAGTGAATTAAGGGCTATGCGGGTTGAATCTTCATAAATTTTTGTAGTAATAACAGCAATAACTTTATTGGCAGAAGCGGATGCTAGCAAGCTAGCTGCAATATTAGGTTTATAGCCTAATGTCTCAACAGCTAGTTGGATTTTTTGGCGCAGTTTATCCGATACCTTATCTGGCGTTCGCAATGCTCGTGAAACAGTCATCGTACCAACACCAGCATATTTAGCGACATCAAATAAAGTAGTTTGACCTGTACTTCTGCGTTTTTTGGTATCTTGCATATTCGATCTCAACTAGAGCTAACCAGTAGTTAAATGTATACTCCAAATCCTAAAAACATTAACAATTACAATATGTTAATTAATTAATTTAAATGTTTAATCAAAATAATGAGATTATTATAATATTATGCTATGACCATTTTTTTTCAAATATATATTAAAAATGCTATCTAAATCACAAAATAGAAAAATTATTCACGAAAAAATGATAGCGCTATCACATTTTTGTTCTTTTTAAATTATTATTGTTAGCCAATGTGTTAATTTTCTATTATCGTAATATTAACAAATAATAAATCAGTTTTTCGGAGGTAAAATGTTAAATCAATGGCTAACGGGTCAAACTGTAAAGATTGTTGATTCGGTGAAAGATTGGAAAGAAGCAATTAAGCTTTGTGCTGCTCCATTATTAGAGAACAAATCAATAACACCAAACTATATTGATGCTATCTTTCAATTGCATGAATCTATTGGTCCTTACTATGTATTAGCACCGGGAATTGCAATGCCTCATGCCAGACCCGAACAAGGGGTAAATAATTTAGGTTTATCAATGCTATTAGTTAAAAATGGCGTTAATTTTAATTCAGAAGAAAATGACCCTGTTTATTTAATTACTTTGCTGGCCGCTAGTGATAGCACTAGTCACATCGAAATGTTAACTCAGTTAGCATCATTATTCGCTGAATCAGATGATGTTAATTCAATTTTTAATGCTAAAAATAGCGATGAAATTTTAACAATAATTGATCGTTATTAAATTCAAATCAATTAATAGAAGGATAAATAATATGAAAATTATGGCAGTTTGTGGTTCTGGGCTTGGTAGTAGCTTCATGGTTGAAATGAATATCAAAAAAGTACTCAAAAAATTAAACATTGATGCAGAAGTAACACATGCAGATCTCGCCTCCGCCACACCAGAACAAGCGGATCTTTTTGTGATGACTAAAGATCTAGCTGCAAGCTCTGGCATTCCACAAGATAAATTAGTGGTTTTAAATAATATTATTGATATCAACGATTTAGAACAGAAACTCGTTGAGCACTTTAATAAAGCCTAATTATGAGGTATTGCTATGATTCAAGAAGTAATTAAATTCGTTGTTGATATTTTAAAAGTACCAGCAATACTCGTTGGTCTAATTGCCATGGTTGGGCTATTAGCACAACGAAAATCATTTGCAGATACAGTTAAAGGAACGGTTAAAACAATTTTAGGATTTTTAGTATTAGGTGGTGGTGCAACAGTTTTAATCAGCGCAATTACGCCATTAGGATTAATGTTTGAAGAAGCGTTTAAACTTCAAGGTATCATCCCTAATAATGAAGCTATCGTTTCAATGGCATTAAATGAATATGGTACAGCAACAGCATTAATTATGGCATTCGGCATGGTAGCCAATATTATGGTTGCGAGGTTCACATGTTTAAAATATATTTTTCTAACTGGCCATCATACTTTTTATATGGCATGTATGATCAGTATTATTTTGACCGTTGCTGGATTTGAAGGTTGGCAATTAGTATTTACTGGTTCATTGGTTCTCGGCTTGATCATGGCATTCTTCCCAGCTTTAGCCCAACCACAAATGCGAAAAATAACTGGCAATGATGATGTTGCATTCGGTCATTTCGGTACCTTAGGTTATGTATTAGCGGGTTGGCTTGGTTCAGCTTTTGGTAAAGGATCTCGTTCAACTGAAGAAATGAATTTACCGAAAAACTTAAGTTTTTTACGTGATAGTTCAATCTCTATTTCATTAACGATGATGATTATCTATTTAATTTTAGCGATATTTGCTGGCCCTGATTATATTCAAGAAAACTTAAGTAAGGGAGATAATTATTTAGTTTATGCCATTATTGAAGCCATCACATTTGCAGCAGGTGTATTCATTATCCTTCAAGGGGTTAGACTGATTTTAGCCGAAATTGTTCCTGCATTTACTGGCTTCTCAGAAAAATTAGTGCCAAATGCAAAACCAGCTTTAGACTGTCCGGTTGTTTTCCCTTATGCACCAAATGCAGTATTAATTGGCTTTTTATTTAGTTTTCTTGGTGGATTAGTTGGATTATTTGTATTAGGACAACTAAATGCTGTGCTTATTTTACCTGGTGTTGTCCCTCATTTCTTCTGTGGTGCAACTGCAGGGGTGTTTGGTAATGCTATGGGTGGCCGTCGAGGAGCAATGCTTGGTGCATTTGCCAATGGCTTATTAGTTACATTCTTACCAGTACTTTTATTACCAGTTTTAGGGTCACTTGGCTTTTCTAACACAACTTTCTCTGATGTAGACTTCTGTGGTGTAGGAATTATTCTGGGCAATATGGCAAATTGGTTCAATAAAGATGTTATTATGGGAATCTTTGTCGCTATTTTTGCTTTGTTAGTTGTACATAATACATTAACAAAACCTAAAAAAAGTAACAATGAAAAATAGATTTTTATCTTTTCATTAAGTAATAATATGATGCCAGACTTGCTAGTCTGGCAATTTTATACCACTTCATCGTACTACAACTTATCCTATCAACTTTCGACAACATAGTTTATTTAATATACACGACAACATAATTTGTTTAAAATGTTTAAATAACTTCGTTCGGTATTTTAAAAAAGTTAATAATGACCAATAATCAAAAAGATATGATTGATGTTGATAAACATCTTTGTTTAGCACCAGCAAATAATCAATATGCATCAGATATTTATAACATTATCACTAACAATAGAGAGTACTTTAGTCAATTTATGGCATGGCCTAAATTTGTGAAAAACCAAACGGATACAGCGCTGTTTTTAGATTCTTGTTGGTTAAAACATCAACAGAATGAAAGCAAAACCTATGTCATTTTATTAAAAGGTCAAGCTATTGGATTACTATCATTTAATCAGATTGATAAAAATAATAAAACAGCTTATATCGGTTATTGGCTAGATAGCTCAAAACAGGGCCATGGAATTATGACCGTCGCAATCAATGCATTAATAAAGCATTACACTATGCAAAAAATAATTAGACGATTTGTCATTAAATGCGCAGTTAATAACGAGAAAAGTAATGCTATAGCCAAACGTTGTGGTTTTAGTTACGAAGGCACCCTAAAACAAGCTGAATATATTAATGGAACTTTTCACGATCAAAATATTTATGGTTTGATTGCTTATTAGGTTTAATTATTTGCTTATAAAAAAACCGACATCTGTCGGTTTTAATTAACAATTGTTGAATAAATATGCTTAACGATTATTTGATTACAAAATAACCGTAAGCGATTAAACCTAAAACAATAATAATTGAAGATATTGCAATCATATACTTGGTTTTAAATTGGTATTTCTTTACTTCACCAAGTGAAAGTTCAATATGTTTATTTTTATTATCAAAATAGTAATAAAGAGGCAAACCAATTAAAGTTAACACAATTGAAGCAATCCCATTTACTGTTTGGTGAATTAACATACCATATATAACATAGCCAGCGCCTAAAATAGCGATAAGAGGAATAACTGGGTAACCAATGACTTTATAAGGTCTTGGGATATCAGCAAATTTTTTCCTGGCGATAATTACCCCAATAAATGTCAATAGATAAAAAACCCAAATAGAGAACATTGAGATTTCAGATAAACGATCAGCATCAAGCAGGGTTGAATAAAGGAATGAAAAAACAACCAATATAATAATTGCATTCACTGGTGAACGGCTATCGTCATCAATGGTACTTAAAAATTTTGCTCCAATGATGGTTCCTCGCTCTCCCATACTAAAAATAGTTCGAGATAAAGTCATGATATAACCATTAATACCACCAAGAATTGAAACCATTATACCAACAGCAACTAAATTACCGCCTAAATGTCCAAACATACGTTGTGAAGCAACTGCTGAAGCGTCATGACCAAGCGTAACCATTTCTTGTACCGGAAATATCTTAAATAACGCAATATTGATACAAGCATAAACAATCACTAAAAATATTATGCCGAGAATAATTGCTTTAGGTAATACTTTTGATGGATTACGAATTTCACCAGCAACAGATGCAACCTGTGCCCATCCATCATAAGCAAATAATGTTGCCAATATTGCCACTGCAAATGGTGCGTAAGTTTCAATACCTTGTCCACTAGCACTAAATAATGCAACTTGACCATTACCTTTCCATAATCCAAATATGGCTAACAACAAAATTGGAACAAGCTTACAAAAGGTAGCAATCGTTTGTAGATAGCCAGCCTGTTTTACACCAATTGAATTAATGCATGCAATAAGCCCCAAAACACCAGCGCTTACCGCCATACGATAGGCATCATTGATCCCAAATAATAAACAAAATACAGAACTAAAATAACCAACCAAAGCCCCAACTAAGGATGGAGCAAAAAGTACAGTGATCATCCAACCATATAAATGAGAAACTTTAGCACCATAAATTTTTTCTAAATAAACCAGCATGCCCCCAGTTTTCGGGAACATAACCCCTAGTTCACATAACGTTAAACCACCACAAATTGAAAAAACTCCACCAATAATCCACGCTAATAAAGCAAAATTATAATCGCCAGCGACTTCTAATACAGCAGGTGGTTTCATAAATGCACCAGCGCCTAAAACCATTCCAACAACGAGTGATAATGCAGAAACTAAACCAAGATCTTTCCGCAAATTATTCTCTAAATTGTGTTCAGACATAAATAACCTCTTAAACTGATCAATAAAGCAAAATTTGCCTATAATAGGACTTTATTTATAAAAAACAAGCAAGATTAATTTTAATAGAAAAAAAGCTTTCCAGATCAGAAGTTACTGTCAATAAAAAAGTCAGCATAAAGCTGACTTTCAATAAGTTAATGATGCAATAATTACTATTTTTTCTTCATTTTCATATCAATAACCATACGACCACGAATTTTACCTGCTTTCATTTCGTCAATCATATCATTAATATCTTCAAGAGGACGTTTTTCTACAATTGGTACAACTTTACCTTCAGCACTAAAACGAAATGCTTCCGCTAAATCTTCACGAGTACCAACTAATGAGCCGAGCACTTGAATACCATCTAGAACTGTCTTAGGAATACTTAAATCCATTGTTTCAGAAGGTAGACCCAATGCAACAACTCGTCCTAATGGACGTACAGAACCAATAGCCTGATTAAATGCTGTTTTAGTAACTGAAGTGACCACCGCACCATGCACACCACCATCGGTATGTTCTTTTATGTAAGCACCAACATCAGCCACTTTTTTAGGATTAACCACTAAATCAGCGCCAAGTTTCTTACACAACTCTAGCTGACTATCACTGTTACTAATCGCTACAACTTTATTGTTGAAAACATTTTTACCATATTCGATAGCCAAAGTACCAAGCCCACCAATACCAAATACAGCCAACCATTGACCCGGTTTAGTATCGGCTACTTTTATGCCTTTATAAGTAGTCACCCCAGCACAAGTCACACTAGTTGCTTGGGCTGGATCAAGTCCATCGGGGACTTTTACCGCATAATCAGCTTTGACAATACATTGTTCAGCCATACCACCATCGACACTATAACCTGAGTTTAAAGCACTTCGGCAAAATGTTTCGTTACCCGATATACAATATTCACAGGTACCACAACCTGCATGGAACCATGCAATACTAACACGATCTCCAACCTTCAAACTTTTTACATCAGGTGCAATTTTAGTCACAATACCCACACCTTCATGGCCAATTACTCGACCAGGTTTTTTACCGAAATCGCCAGCAGCAACATGAAGATCAGTATGACAAAGCCCACAATACTCAACCTCAACTAAAGCTTCTCCTGCCTCTAATGGGCGAACCGGAATGTCTTTAATTTCTACTTGACCATCGCATTCTTGTTTAATAACTGCAGCTTTCATTTATTTCTCCTAGAATAATTACAATTTTAAAAAATCATTGATTACATTTTAAACCATTTATTTAGAAAAAATATGCGCTATTTCACATTTATAACTAAAAATAAAAATTAATTTTTCATGTCTATATAAATAGGGACTAAATCTCAATAATCAAATCAGATACCGGCATTCAATAGTAAAAAAATCAAATATATTAAACAGATAATCTAAATATATAACTAAAAGTAATATAAATATTCGATATCGGCATTTCTCATCTTTCCTGAAAATTTTTATAGTGGAATTCTAGAAATTTTTCATACTTTGAAATATTCAAAATATGGTAGCAACTATTGTAAGGAGCACACATGGATTTATTTAATATTAAAAAAACTTTTTTTATAGGTTTATTCTCAATTTTGTTACCATTTTATTCACTGGCTGATGAAAAAACACCACAATATGGTGGAACACTAGTTGTTCATTACTCAGGTGAACAAAGGATTCTCAATCCAGCTCTACGCGCTTCAACTGGTGTATATGAAGTATCAGGAAAAGTAGTTGAATCACTGGTAGATCTTGATCAAAATGGGCAAATTATTCCCGTCCTTGCTACATCATGGACATCATCGCCGGATGGAAAAACAATAACATTTAAATTACGTGAAGGCGTTAAATGGCACGACGGCAAATCATTTACATCACAGGATGTAAAATATAATGCGCTGGAATTTTGGAAGAAAAGATTAAATTTTTCAACTGCATTGCAACTTAATTTAACTTCTGTCGATACCCCTGATGACTATACTGTAGTCTTCAATTATTCTCGTCCAATGCCGTTAGATTTACTATTAAGAGCACTCGTCGATCTTGGCTATGTGGTACCCAAACATTTATATGAAGGAACTGACGTCCTAAATAATCCTTATAATACGGCACCAATTGGGACAGGACCTTTTAAATTTGTTGAATATCAGCGAGGCCAACATATTATTGTTGAACGTAATACGGACTACTGGCGAAAAGGTTATCCTTATTTAGACAAGATAATTTGGCGTATTATTGATGATAATTCTTCAGCATCTGCTGCATTAGAAAGTGGACAAATTGATTTAAGTACCTACTCAAAACTAAGTCTTGCCGATATTAATCGATTCAAGCAAAACGAAAAATTTGCAGTACTAACTAAGGGCTCACAAGCTAATATTTTTAATAACACTTTGGAATTTAACTTCCGTAATCCTATCATTGCTAACTTAAATGTTCGCAAAGCAATTGTCCAATCGCTTGATATCTCTTTTTTTACTGAAGATTTCTTATATGGTTTTGGAAAACCAGCAACAGGAATTATTCCTTCATCAAATACCTTTTATCCCATAAACAGTAAAATCGTTTACCCTTTTGATAGAGAGAAAGCCGAACAATTATTAGATGAAGCCGGCTATAAACGAAAATCTGATGGTAATCGTTTTACTTTAAAATTAGTACATATCAATAATGGTGAAGATGTCCCACTTTTTGCAACTTTCATTCAACAATCTTTAGCTGAAATTGGCATTAACGTGGTTATCGTCAATCTCGATACCGCAGGTGCTTTAAATGCTGTTTATAAACTCCACGATTTTGATATTGCAACGGGTTGGCATCAATATAGAGGTGATCCTGCAGTATCAACAACAGTTTGGCTGCGTTCAGGTAGCCCTGATGGTGCACCTTGGACCAATCAATATGGTTGGAAATCTGATACCGTCGACCAATTAATTGATAATGCTGCAACTGAAATAGATCCAACCAAACGTAAAGCGCTTTATACTCAGTTGGTCGATATCATAAATGCTGAACTGCCTCTGTGGTTTGCTACTGAACGAGAATTCATCTCGGTTGTGAATACTAAAGTACACAATCATCACAATACCGCACGTTGGCCATCAAGTAGCTGGTTTGATGTATGGATAGAACATTAAATTGAGGTGAAATGATGACGCATATACTTACTCTTGCACTTAGACGACTGATAACCACTATACCAGCATTGGTTATCATTCTAATCACACTATTTTTGTTATTGCAATTAGCACCTGGTGATACAGTCGATGCATTGTTAGCCCAAATTGGTGGCGCCGAATCGAGTGTAATTGACGAAATGCGTCATTATTATGAACTAGATCAATCCACAAGCTCTCGATTGCTAAACTATTTATGGCGATTAGTTCATTTAGATTTAGGTCAATCTGCAATCTATAACAAGCCGGTAAGCCATATGATTTTAGAACGCTTACCTGCTACATTATTATTAATGATCAGCGCAATGTCATTAGCGTTTACCTGTGGCACAATTCTTGGCATTTTATCTGCCCAAAAAGTCAATCGTTGGCCTGATACTTTGATTTCTATATTAGGACTGATTTTTTATTCCACTCCATCCTTTTGGTTAGCATTAATGGGAATAGTTTTCTTTTCAATTTATTTAAATTGGTTACCTCCTAGTGGATTTGGCAGTATAGAGCAATCCTTAACTGGATTTTCAGCAATACTTGATATTGCATGGTATTTAATTCTACCAACAATAACTTTAGCTTTAGTTTATCTAGCAATCTATTTGCGCATCATGCGTGCATCCCTACTTGAGGTATCTACTCTAGATTTTGTTAAAACGGCTAAAGCCAAAGGATTAAGCAGTCGCAAAATATTAGTCAATCACGTTTTACGTAATGCAATGTTACCAATGATAACCTTAATCGGCTTACAAGCTGGAACCATGTTAGGTGGTTCAGTTGTCATTGAGACAATTTTTGCCATCCCAGGATTAGGCCGCCTAGCCTATGATTCTGTTGTACAACGAGATCTAAATACGTTACTCGGCGTAGTATTTATTTCTGCAATATTAGTTATTTTTATTAATTTTATTGTCGATATGCTTTATGCCAAACTTGATCCACGAATTACAGGACATTAATAATGGCGATATTAAAAGATTATTTCCGCAGTCCAATCGCTAGAATTGGCACAATTTTACTGGTATTAATTATTATCATTGCCTTAACTGCTGATTGGATTTTCCCAGGTAACCCACTTCGTTTAGCTGGCCGTCCTTTACAATGGCCATTTTCCAATCCTAAATTTATCCTAGGAACCGATCAAGCAGGACGCAATATTGCCGCACAACTTTTTCATGGTGCTAAGGTATCGCTTATTATTGGGCTTATCTCTACATTGATAGCAATGGTTATCGGGGTGATCATTGGCGCCATCGCTGGGTTCTATGGCCGATGGGTTGATGACATACTTATGCGCCTGACAGAAGCATTCCAAATTTTACCAAATTTTTTACTTTTGTTAGTTGCAGTGGCGGTATTTGGTTCAACCATAAATATTGTAGTGATTGCAATTGGCGTGGTTTCTTGGCCACCTGTTGCAAGACTAACTCGAGCCGAATTTTTATCATTACGCAATCGTGAATTTGTCCAAGCAGGCAAAACTATTGGTATGAGTTCAACTAGACTTATGTTTAAAGAAATCTTACCTAATGCATTACCACCGGTAATTATGTATGCCAGTGTTATTTTATCTACTTCGATATTAATGGAAAGTGCACTTGCCTTTTTAAATCTTTCTGATCCGAATATTTCCTCATGGGGAAATCTAGTTGGGAATGGGCGTCTGGTATTACGTCAACAATGGTATGTTTCAGCTATTCCGGGAATAGCAATATTATTAACTGTTTTATCGACGTCATTAGTAGGACAAGGAATAAATGATGCACTCAACCCGAGGTTAAAAAAGAGATGAATCAAAAAAAACTATCTATTAAAAATTTAACCATAACTTTACCTCAAGGTTCGGATCGAAAATATGCTGTTAATGATGTATCACTAGATCTTTATGCTAATGAAATACTATGTATCGTCGGTGAAAGTGGGTCGGGTAAATCTTTATTATCTAATGCAATCATGGGACTATTACCTGAAGGGGTTACGGCTTCTCAAGGTGAAATCGATTTCGATGGCAATAATTTACTCACCTATAATGACGAACAAATGCGTAAAATCCGTGGTGCGCATATCGGCATGGTATTTCAAGATCCCATGACAGCATTAAATCCATTAAAAACCATCGCTAACCAAATTAGTGAAATGTTTACCATACATACTAATTTAAGTAAAAAAGATATTAATCAGAAAGTTATATCCTTGTTAACAGATGTGCAAATGCCAAATTCTATATCGGTTGCTAATGCTTATCCTCACCAGCTTTCTGGAGGACAACGTCAACGAGCTATGATTGCCATGGCCTTAGCATTAGAACCGGCTATTTTAATTGCCGATGAACCAACAACTGCTTTAGATGTTACAACTCAAGCTTGCATTTTAAAACTGATTAGCGAATTACAATCACGTAAAGGAACAGCGGTCTTATTTATTACTCATGATTTTGGTGTAGTCGCCGATATTGCAACTCGCGTTGCGGTTATGCAACAAGGACAGATTGTTGAGCAAGGCGTTGCGGAGGAACTATTAAATCATCCCAACCATCATTATACACAAGGATTAATTGCTGCAGTTCCACCACTTACGCCAGGAGATGTTCGTCTTATTAACAAGGAAATTATTCTAGAAGTAAATAATCTTTCAAAGGTTTATCACAAAAGTAGTTTTTTCAAAAAAAATCGGCGCACAACCTATGCTGTGAATGATGTGAGTTTTAAGTTACATAAAGGTAGTACGTTGGGAATTGTTGGCGAGAGTGGTTCAGGTAAATCAACATTAGCCAGATGTATCATTAAATTATTGGAAATAGATAGTGGTCAAATCCACTTTGAAAAAGAAGATATTAGTAACTTAAAAGGTAATAAACTTAAACACTATGCACGTCATATCCAGATGGTATTTCAAGATCCTTATGCATCATTAAATCCTCGTCGAAAAGTCGGTGACCAAGTTACTATTGGGCCAATACTGCACGGAATAACCAAACAAGACGCAATAAAGAAAGCAAAAGAGTTATTCAACATGGTTGGCTTAGAAAGTGAAGCGTTAAACCGTTACCCTCATGAGTTTTCAGGAGGACAACGACAACGAATAGGACTTGCTCGAGCACTCGCATTGGAACCTAAAATATTGATTGCCGATGAACCTGTGTCAGCACTTGATGTTTCAGTACAAGCACAAGTACTGGAACTATTAAGCGAATTACGTAAAAAACTTGGCTTAACAGTGCTATTTATTACCCATGATCTGCGAGTTGCTGCACAAATTTGTGATCATATTCTGGTAATGAAATCAGGCAAAATTGTTGAGCAAGGTATCGCATCACAAGTCTTTTTAAATCCATCGCAACCTTACACCAAAAATTTATTGGCTGCGGTACCAGGAAAAGGTTGGAATCCACCTCGACTAATTGATATGTCCCCTGCTATTCATATTTAAGGAGTGAATATAATGACAACACTTACCCCACAAATTGATCATGTTGTAATCACCGTATCAGATCAGCTTAATAAAGCAAATTTTCAATATCAAAAGCTGGGTTTTACCATCACCCCACGAGGACACCATTCGTTAGGCACCAGTAACAATTTAGCCATTTTTTCGACTACCTATCTTGAACTTTTAGGTTTTGAACCGCAAAATGCCAATAAAGTTGATAAAAGTTGGCGGTTTGCTAATGGACTAACTGGCTTGGTCTTTAAAACCTCAAATGCCGATGAGCTTTATCAACAACTCGTTAATAATGGTATAAAAGTTGAGGGTGAAGAACCGCGATCCTTTTATAGACCAGTCGAATTAAATGATGGCACATTAGCTGATGCTTGTTTCAAAACTGTCAGACTTGATCCTACTTATACACCAAATGGACAAATCTTTTTTTGTGACCAATTAACACCAGAATTAGTGTGGCGTAAAGAATGGCAAAACCATCCAAATGGGGTAATCAATATTAATCAAGTTATCATTGAAGCTCAAAATCCCCTTTCCTCAATTAAGTTACTTGAAAAAACATTTCCGTCGGCAAAAATTATCGATGTCGACGGAGGCGTTCGGCTAAAAGCGGATGACAAATATATCGATTACCTTACACCAAGCGCAACACAGCGTCTTTTTGGCTCATCCTTAAGCAAAGCGAACAATGACCAAGATCGTAAAGTTGCTTTAGGTTTTACAACCAAATCATTATCACAAACTCAACAAGCCCTTGAGAGTGGGAAAATAAAATTTGATTTACAAAATAATACTATTGTCGTACCAGCTAGTGAAACATATGGTGTTGTTATGATTTTTAGCCAATTATAAACAGGAACCGATAAATATGAGTAAAATTTTATTTATAGGCAGTGGCCATATGTCGGAAGCGATTATTAGAGCATTAATAAAAAATAAAGCGTATGAGCCAGAAAATATCTTAGTGAACGATATTGTTAAATCTCGTTTAGACTATTTACAATTAACTTATGGAGTTACACCTACTAGCAAAATAGTCAATACAGATATTATTGTGTTAGGGGTGCGACCTCAAGATTCGTGGAGTGACATTGTTCAACAATTTGGCACTAATAACAGAAATACCATTATCATTTCAATTATTGCTGGAGTCACAATTGCGCAAATAAAAGCATCATTAAAAGTCGATATCCCTGTTATTAGAACGATTCCCAACACACTCACCGATAGCGGTTTTGGTTATTCAGGTATTGCTACCGATGTTAATGAGCAGGAAGTTGCAAAACAGAAATCTGTTACTCAATTTTTCAATAGCTTTGGGAAACTAGAATATATTGATGAATCACTACTAGATATTTTTACTGGTTATGCGGTTGCAGGACCTAATTATATATATTATTTTTACGAATCTCTTGTTGATGCAGGTGTTTTAGTGGGCTTACCCCGAGACATGGCCAAACGAATTGCTCTTGAAAATTTGCACGGTGCAGCCTCAATGCTGCAATTGAGTCAAAAACATCCAAGACAATTACTCGATATAAATAATTCACCTGCTGGGGTGGGTATACACAGTTTGTATGAACTTAATAACAGTGACTTCGCAGCAGGATTACAGCGCAGTGTTAAAGCTGGTGTAATACGAACAGTTGAGCTTGGCAAAAATCAGTGAAATAGTCTAAATATGATTTTTGAGGAACATAAAAAAACTGTTCCTCAAAATTTTTCTTTACCTATCAGAAGTTAAGCAATATCTTTTGCCACATATTTTTGGCTATTGTTATTAACTAATAAGAACAGTCCGATTAATGCGCCTAATACAAATAATCCAACCACATAAATGGCCGGTGCCATTTTACTAACAAAATCACTAAAAAATGAGATCAGTAATGGGGTTAAACCACCAGCAATAGCGTAAGCCATATTAAATGAAAAAGATACACCACTATAGCGAACCTGAGTTGGGAATACCTTAACCATAAAATAAGCAAAAGAGCCAACAATTCCGACACTAAAACCGGCTAAGAAATAAGTAATAAAGAGAAGATTTGCGTTTTCTAATGATAAATAAAATATAGCAATCATGATAGCAGCAATACTACAACCAATAACCAGCACTTTGCCCATTGCAAATTTATCCATCATCATGCCATAAAACGTACAACTAATGATAAGTCCAATGATAGCTAATATATTACCTTGTAAAGCGTCAATTGCCGAAAAACCAAATTGCTTTTGTAATAAAATTGGAGTCATTAACATTATCACCATAATACCGGCAGATAACACCCAAGTTAGTAACATTGATAAAATAGTTTGTGGTAAATACTGAGTTAAAACGGTTATCACAGGTAATTTTTTAGATAATTCTTCATTCTTACGTTTTTGAATTTCTAGAAAAATAGGTGTCTCTTTTAACCAACGGCGAAGATACATGGCAATTAAACCAAAGATACCACCAATAATGAATGGAATTCGCCAGCCCCAATCATTCATTTGTTCTATTGATACACTTTTACTCATTATGGTTGATACTAATGAACCCAGCAAAATACCTAAACTTAAACCACTAGTTAAAATACCACAGGCTAGGCCAATTTTGTTTTTAGGTACATGTTCAGCAACAAATGTCCACGCCCCAGGCACTTCACCACCTACTGCGAGCCCCTGGCATAATCGCATCATTAAGAGTAATAATGGTGCAAAAATACCGATATTGGCATAAGTAGGCAAACAACCAATAAATAATGTTGGTAACGCCATTAATAGAATACTAAGTGTAAACATTCTTTTGCGACCAAACATATCACCAAAGTGAGCCATCACAATACCACCAAAAGGACGAATCAAATAACCAGCAGCAAATATGCCAAAAGTTTGAACTTGACTTAACCATGCAGGCATATCATCCGGAAAAAATAGATGGCTTATCGTAATTGAAAAAAAGACAAATATAATAAAATCATAAAATTCTAATGCACCACCTAATGCTGATAGGGCTAACGTTTTATAATCTTGATTATTTAATGTTCGCATATTTGTAACTATTGCTGAATCTGGCATAATCATCCCTGTAAATATTTTTTTACACACAGTCTATTAATCTGTACCAATATACCGTAACAAATTGCCATTTAAAAGAAAATATCAAAAAGTTCACACAAAATTAAAACTAGCACTAAATGATTAATAATTGGCCAAATAAAAACCTACAATGAAAAAATCTTATTAAATGGAGAGTTTTAAAATGGCAACAAAACGCATTTCTCGTGGAAAATTCAACCGTATGCAACAATTATCTAACCAGGATGGCGTAATTGCAGCATTAGCAATCGATCAACGTGGTTCAATGGTAAAAATGATGCAAAATGCTGTAGGTCAAGAACGTTATAATATTGATATGGTGTATGAATTTAAAGAGCTTGTTTCTCAGGAATTAACCAAATATGTTAGTGCCATTTTACTGGATGAAGAACTCGGTTTTAAAGGCATGGCAGCAAAAAATAAAAATGCTGGTTTAATTATGTCTTATGAAAAAACTGGATACGATGCCAATACACCAGGACGTTTACCAGATATTTTACCGGAAGATTCACTTCAACGCCTAATTCAAAAAGGTGCTGATGCAGCGAAAGTACTGGTCTATTATAATCCTGACGATCCGCAAGATATTTTAGATAAAAAACACGCCTTTTTAGAACGTTTAGGCAATGAAGCGAGGGCGGCCGATATTCCGGTATTTGTTGAACCTATTGTTTATGATAACGTGGTAACTGATGATAAAAGCCCTGAATTCGCAAAAATAAAACCACAAAAAGTTATCAAGACAATTGAAGAATTTACTAAAGATCACTATTACATTGATATACTTAAAGTTGAAGTGCCAGTATTATTCAAAAACGTTGCAGGATTTAACGATAGTAATCCAGTAGTTTATTCACAACAAGAAGCTGCCGATTATTTCAAACAAGCAAGTGATGTTGCTACTCGTCCTTTCATCTATTTAAGTGCAGGCGTACCAACCAAAACTTTCCATGAAGAACTCATTTTTGCCGGTGAACATGGTGCCAAATATAGCGGTATTCTGGGTGGTCGAGCCACTTGGTTTGAAGGGATTGAGGCATATGCAAAAAATGGTAAAGACGGTTTAAAACATTGGCTTGATACCATCGGACGTGAAAATGTTGAACAACTTAATAAGATTTTAAAACAATATGCAACCCCTTGGTACGATGTATATGGTGGAAAAAACAAGCTTGAAATTATTGATCTTAAATTAAGTAATTAATCGTTTTTGTAGAGATTTATATAAATAACTTTAATAACAGATAAGAGTACAAGTTTTATCCTATTTTTCTTGTACTCTTCTTATTAATGAACAATTTGCATATCAGCTAATCATCAGCCCCACATGCAATTGAATTCTATTTTTTATTAAACCGCCTGATCAAAAAACAGATTTACCTTACTTAGCTCAGACATTGACTCTAAATAGGCTTTAATTTTAGTAGGAAAAATAAGACCCTTAACACAGGTTAGATTACGTAATATCGGGAATAAACATATATCATCCCAAGATAATGTGCCATTACATGCATTCGACGTCACAATTAATGGTTCAAGCTGATTTAATAAATCAGATATCTTAGCAATTAATGTTTCAGTTTCTGCAAGACAATCAGCAAACGAACCCAATTTTTTACTCTTATTAGTAATAAAATTATCAATAGCAGCTTGAGTGGCAAATTCAGCCAAGCCTAATTTTACATATCGAGGACACTCTAACTTATAATCATATTGTTGAAATTGTTTAATTAATGCTTCTATTTCTGGATTTTTAGCTCCAATTAAGACAGGGCTTTCACCGTAATTACTATCAACATAAGCAACAATATCAAGACTTTCTGGCATATAGCTGCCATCTTCCTTTTGTAAGATCGGCACCATTTTTTCACCAATCATACTTGTTGGTGATTTAACGTCATCACTGAGAAAGACATGCTGTTCAACTGAAATATTTTTTAAACCAAAAATCATTCTTGCCCGTACACAAAAAGGACAATGTTCATAAATATACAATTTCATATTCTTCTCCTAAAACAATCAATGGCCCATAACAAAAGAGCCAGCCCTAAAAACAGCACAAAAACCGATCCTGCAGCATATAGCGCTTTAATATATCCAACCCTAACCACATTAATAAAAGGATATGGATATTGATTAGTAAGATAACCTCGTATAAAAATATAAATACCATAAATTAACATCGACAAAAACGAGCCAACAATGACATTAAATTGAATACGTCGAAATGGTCCCCAAACTAACCAACTTAATACGCCAATAATCGGTAGAATCACATGTAAACTTTCATTGGCAAATTGTAATAACGTATTAGGTGGTTTATGTATTCCCCTTAAAATTAAGTTATAAACTATCGCGGTTATAATCACCCCGACTAAACCATTCAAGCGTATCACCTTGAAACTATATCGATTACAGTTAGGATTGAAAGTTAAGCATAGGCAACTAAATGCCAACATTAGATTAGAAAGTACTGTAAAAAAACTGTAGTAAAATATTATTCGCCCAGTTGGAGTACTTGGTTGCCACGGTCTCAGCTTTGTATGCCAATAAATATAAGTTTCAAGACCAATAATAAAAAAAGCATATAACGCAATAAAAAGATTAATATTTCGTTTTAACATAACTTATTATAAAAAATAACAGATAATTCAGTATATAGTAGGCTATAGAAAAGATACAAAATATTATTTCAATATCAACTAAAGTTAATTTTTTCATTAATTAAACGTTTCGTTTTTATGCATTCCAAACACAATAATAATGTGACAACTTCAAGTTATTGACAGTTAGTATATAATGTTAACAACTATTAAAAATGAGTTGGCTTTTAATGTCTGATAAAGATATATCATCACAAAATAAAATATTAATTGAACAATTTCTAGACTCAATTTGGTTAGAACGAAATCTTGCTGAAAACACGATTGAATCTTACAAACTTGATCTTCTTGCACTAAGCCAATCACTACAATTACAACAAGTTAATTTTCTCACAGCACAATCCATTAACTTACAAGAATTTTTACTACAACGAGTTAAAGATGGTTATAAAGCGAGTAGTTCGGCACGTTTATTGAGTGCGACTAAACGTTTCTTCCAATATCTATATCAAGAAAACTATCGTACCGATGATCCATCAGCTATATTGTCATCACCCAAATTACCCAAAAAGTTACCTAAAGACTTAACTGAATTACAGGTTGATGCCCTACTAGAATCACCAAGTATTGATGATCCAATTGAGCTGAGAGATAAAGCTATGTTAGAGGTGCTTTATGCTACAGGATTACGAGTTTCAGAATTAGTTAACTTAGAAATTAGTGACGTCAGCCTAAGGCAAGGAGTAGTACGAGTTGTAGGCAAAGGCAATAAAGAACGTTTAGTTCCTTTAGGTGAAGAAGCAATCTATTGGCTTGAATACTATTTCAAATATGCGCGCAATGATCTACTAAAAAATGGCCCAGTTGATGTGCTTTTTCCAAGTCGTTTAGGCAAGAAAATGACACGACAGACATTCTGGCATAGAATCAAATATTATGCCATACTAACCGGCATTAATATCGAAGCCCTTTCACCTCATGTACTTAGGCACGCCTTTGCAACGCATCTGCTTAATCATGGCGCCGATTTACGAGTAGTACAAATGTTACTAGGGCACAGTAGTTTATCAACTACACAAATTTATACACATGTTGCAACAGAAAGATTAAAACAATTGCACAGCAAACATCATCCTCGTGCATAACAGTTTAGATAACTAAGGATAACTGAATGAAAAAATTAGTCATAAGTTTAGGTTTAGCATTAATCTCAACTTCAGTATTAGCCAATAACGCCGATATAACCAAATCGATGGAAAAATTAGGTTTTTCTAATAAAGAAATTACTATCGAAAATAACCCAGTACAAGGTTTAAAAAGTGTTATAACTCCTGAGGGCATTTTCTATGTAACAGATGATGGTAAATTTTTAACTCAAGGACCAATCTATAGTCTTGAAGGCGGTGAACCAGTAAATATTGCTAACAGTAATAACTTAAAATTAATGAAATCAATTGAAAAAGATGCCATTGTTTATAAAGCACCAAAAGAAAAATATATTATTTCGGTTTTCACCGATTACACTTGTCACTATTGTAAATTACTTCATGAAAATATAAATCAATACTTAGATGCGGGTATCTCTGTGCACTATTTTGCCTTTCCTCGAGCCGGTGCTAATAGTGATGTAGGTAAAAATATGCAATCTATTTGGAGTGTTGCCGATCGTAAAGCTGCTTTTGATAATGCCTATAAGGGTAATTCAATTTCTCCAGCAAATAGCATGGTACCTTATGTAACACAACAATTTAACGTTGGTAAAAAATTAGGTATCAGTGGTACTCCTGCATTAGTACTACCTGATGGACAATTAGTTTCAGGCTATGTCCCTGCTGATAAATTAATCGAAATTTTAAAAAAGAAAGCAAAAAATTAATAAGTTATAATTTATAGCAATTAAAATTTAAATATAAAATAAGAAAAGTATGTTAGCGCACGTGCGCTAACATTTAAAATATGAAAAATAAATTAACACACCGCCAATTACCTGAAGCGTTACCTGAATTGTCACCGGATATCCCACTCTTATTGCAACGAGTCTATGCATTACGTGGAATAACATCTATGCAAGAGTTAGATTATACAACGCGTAACTTATGTAATTATGACAACTTAGATGGTACCCAAACCGCTGTCGAAATTGTTTATTCAGCTATGCAGAATAACAAGCGGATTATGATTGTCGGTGATTTTGATACTGATGGTGCAACCAGTACTGCACTAACGGTAAAAGCGTTAAAAAAGATGGGATGCCAACATGTCGATTATATCATTCCTAATCGATTTGATGATGGATATGGTTTAAGTATAAGTGTTATAAAAAGAGCACTGTTAAAAAAAGCCGATCTAATTATTACTGTTGATAATGGTGTTTCCGCTATTGAAGCGGTTGAATTTGCAAAACAATCAAACTTAACTGTAATCATTACTGACCATCACTTATGTCCTGAGCAATTACCAGCAGCTGATGCAATCATTAATCCTAATTTACCAAACTGCTCTTTTCCATCTAAGCACTTAGCTGGTGTCGGTGTTGCATTTTATTTTATGTCAGCTTTACGAGCAAAATTACGCCAAGAAAACTGGTTCAGAACACATAATTTAGAAGAATACAACCTCGCTAGTTTATTAGATTTAGTCGCGTTAGGAACTATTGCTGATGTGGTAAAACTCGATCACAATAACCGAATATTGGTTCACCAAGGTATTAATCGAATCCGATCTGGTTATTGTTGTGCAGGAATAAAAGCACTATTACATATTGCTCGAAAAGATCCCGTATCCTTTACCTCAACCGATCTAGCTTATTATATTGCCCCACGGCTTAATGCAGCAGGGCGAATGGATAACATGTCTCTTAGCGTTGAATTATTGTTATGTGACGACTACGATAGTGCTCTCAAACAAGCTAGTGATTTAGATATGCTAAATAATGATCGTAAGTTAATTGAACAGACGATGTATAAAGAAGCATTATCCTATATCCAAGAGTTAGAGCAACAACAATCTTCTTTCCCAAACTTATTAGTTGTCTATCATCCTGAATGGCACCAAGGTATCATTGGCATCTTATCAGCTCGTTTAAAAGATAAACATTATCGGCCAGTTATTTGCTTTGCATCTACTGAAGAAGGGATACTAAAAGGTTCAGGACGATCAATAGCCGGTATTCACTTACGAGATTTACTTGATGAACTGGATCAAAACCATCCCGATCTTCTGGTGAGTTTTGGTGGACATGCAATGGCGGTCGGATTAAGCATTCGCGAAAACGATTTAGAACGATTTCGAAAACATTTTGAAACACTAATAGATAAACGTTTAAATGCCAATACGCTTGAACAAATAATAGAAACCGATGGTGAGATAGACAGCCAAGATTTTAATTATGCGATGGCTAAACAATTAAAAGAATCGGGTCCATGGGGCGAAGGATTTACAGAACCGACATTCGATGGCGATTTTATTGTCCATCAACAACGTTTATTTGCTGAAAAACACCTTAGATTAGTATTAGAACCGAAAAACAGTGGCCCAATTATTGAAGGCATATGTTTCAATGTAAATTTAACGCAATGGCCAGATAATACAATAAAAAATGTAAAAATTGTCTATCAATTAGATGTTGATGACTTTCGAGGAAATCAGACGGCAAAATTGATGATTAGACATATTTGGCCTATCGCATAAGCGATTAAAATCGACTATAATTATAATTTTCTACAAAAATCAAATCAGTTAACTAAAAATACTGGCAACAGATAAGTTTTATCATCAGTACAATATTTTATACAACATTAAGGACCAAAAAATGCATATTCATATTCTTGGGATTTGTGGCACATTCATGGGAGGCATTGCATTAATCGCTCGCTCATTGGGTCATAAAGTCACGGGTTCAGACAAAAATGTTTACCCACCAATGAGTACGCTGCTACAAAAAGAACATATTGATATTATTGAAGGAGATGACCCTTCACAATTAAACCCTACTCCTGATCTGGTGATTATTGGTAATGCGTTATCAAGAGGAAATCCTTGTGTTGAATATATTTTAGACAAAAATATTCCTTATGTTTCTGCACCTCAATGGCTACATGACAACGTTTTACGCGAACGCTGGGTGATTGCGGTTGCTGGAACGCATGGTAAAACAACCACTGCCGGTATGGTTAACTGGATTTTAGAAAAACAAGGTTATAACCAAGGTTTTGTCATTGGTGGCGTACCTGGTAATTTTGAAGTATCAGCAAGACTAGGTGAAGGTAACTTTTTCGTTATTGAAGCCGATGAATATGATTGTTCGTTTTTTGATAAGCGTTCTAAATTTATGCATTATTGCCCAAAAACATTAATTATGAATAATTTGGAATTTGATCATGCAGATATTTTTGATGACCTTAGTTCAATTCAAAAACAATTCCATCATTTAGTTCGTTTAGTGCCAAGTAAAGGGTTGATAATTTCACCGCAAGAAGATGTCAATTTAAAACAAGTTTTAGCAAAAGGTTGTTGGAGTGAACAATCATTCACCGAATCAGAAAATGGTTGGATGGCGAAAAAAATCGCTAATGATGCTAGCCAGTTTGCCGTTTACTTTAACAATGAACAGGTTGGTGAAGTTAACTATTCTCTTGTTGGTGAACACAATATGCATAATGCCTTAATGGCTATTGCCGCGGCACATAATGTAGGTATTAAACCAGCTGATGCTTGTTTAGCACTGGGATCGTTTTTGAATGCCAAAAGACGTTTAGAGTTATACGGCGAAGTTAATGATATAGAGATTTATGATGATTTTGCCCATCACCCAACTGCAATATTAGCGACTTTAGAAGCGTTACGCAGCAAAATTGGTGCAAATCGACGAATATTGGCAGTATTAGAGCCTCGTTCGAATACCATGAAACTAGGCATATCGAAAGATGAACTGGCGCCATCATTAGGTCGTGCAGATGAAATATATATGTTTCAACCAGAACAACTACCTTGGTTAGTTGCCGATGTGGTTGATGCTTGTATTCAACCGGCTTATTGGTCTGGTGATATTGATTTATTAGTTGAGATGATTACTAAATCAGCTAAACCAACTGATGCAATTTTGATTATGAGTAATGGTGGTTTTAATGGTATTCATAATAAAATTTTAGAAAACTTAAAAAAACAACAATTAAAAGATCAATTAGATGAGCAAACATTAATCTAATAATTGATTAATCTACCAATATGATTTTGCCACGCAATGTGGCATATCATATACAGAGAGAGGTAATCTCATGCAATACTTAGTCACCTCATCTGAAATGAAGCATTATGATGCTTATACCGCAAATAAAATTGGCTTACCTTCACTAGTATTAATGGAACGAGCAGCATTAGCCGTTGTAAATCAACTTAATGAAAACGGCTATAATTTAAATAAAGTTGCGGTAGTGTGTGGATATGGTAATAATGGCGGTGACGGTATTGCTGTAGCTCGCTTACTCAAATTACAACATATTGATGTTGATGTGTATTTAATTGGTCAAGTAGAACATGCATCGAAGGAAACACTACAACAAATTAAAATAGCACAGCATTATAATATCAATTTTATCACTTCACTCCCCAAATGCTTTACTGAATATACCACTATCATTGATGCTATTTTTGGTATAGGACTTAATCGTATAGTGAGCGGCGATTTTGTTCATGCCATTGAGCAGATAAATCAGTGCGATACCGATGTTCTTGCTATTGATATTCCGTCGGGACTTTGTAGCAATACAGGTAAAATACTTGGTGTTGCGGTCAAAGCAAAACAAACTGTCACTTTTGCCTACGCAAAAGTTGGTTTATCGCTTCATCCGGGGGCTGAATTAGCAGGTGAAATCACTATTGCCGATATCGGCATCTATGCAGATACTCCAGCCAGTCATTATACTTATCAATCTAATGAGTTGAGTAAATTATTCCGCAAAGATCAAACAATAGTCATAAAGGTAGTTATGGCAAAGTATTAGTTATCGCTGGTTCCGAAAATATGTCTGGAGCCGCCTACTTTTCAGCTAAAGCAGCATATAAAACTGGAGCTGGATTAGTACATATTTACACCCCTATGTGCAATCGTGATATTTTATTAACCCAAATTCCCGAAGTTCTATTAACCCCATTTATTACCAATAAAATTGATATAAAAAAACTTGATGAACTAATAAATTGGGCTTCAGTCGTTGTTATTGGACCTGGCATGGGGGTATCCGATGATACTCATAAAATCTTATCGTATGTATTACAGCATGCAAGGATTCCAGTAATCATTGATGCTGATGGGCTTAATACGTTAGTACCTAATTTAAGATTATTGAAACAAGCACAGTCAACTATTATTGTTACCCCTCATTTGGGAGAAATGGCAAGGCTAGTTAAACAACCAATTGAAGCTATTAAAAATAATTTAGTCGACACGGCTAAAAAATTTGCGCAAGACTATAACGTAGTCTGCGTATTAAAAGATGCAAAAACCATCGTCACAATACCTGAACAAACCACTTATATTAACCAATCTGGTAATTGTGGTATGGCTACTGGCGGTGCTGGTGATGTTTTAACAGGAATAATGGCTGGACTTATAGCTCAACATCTACCGCCATCCAAAGCTGCTCCAGTAAGTGTTTACTTACATGGTTTAGCTGGCGATGTTGCTTCTAAAAAACTAAATAAATACAGTTTATTAGCTAGTGATATAATTGATAGTCTAAACGAGGTACTATCCGTTTAGCTATAAAAATATGGACAATTTTAGTACTCTGCAAAAATATTTCATAAATGAAATCACAGCTATGATTTAATCATAATATTACTGATGATAAATCGTCACATCTCATACGATTCACTATTAACTACAATGAACCGTAATAGCTAGCCCGCCACGAGAAGTCTCTCGATATTTAGCATTCATGTCTTTGCCTGTTTCGTACATAGTTTCAATCACTTTATCAAGCGAAACAATCGCCGCGGTCGTACGTCTTAATGCCATCCGAGTGGCATTAATGGCTTTCACTGCTGCAATCGCATTACGTTCAATACAAGGAACTTGTACTTGACCATCAACGGGATCACAAGTCAAACCTAAGTTATGCTCCATACCAATTTCGGCAGCCATACACACCTGTTGAGGATTACCCCCTAACAATTCAGCTAATCCTGCCGCCGCCATAGAACAAGCCACGCCAACCTCACCTTGACAGCCTACTTCAGCACCAGAAATGGAGGCATTTTTTTGATAGAGTAATCCAATAGCTCCACAGGTTAAAAAGTAACGAATAAAAATATCTGGTGAGACAGGATCAATAAACTTATCGTAATATGCAAGTACAGCAGGAATAATACCGCAAGCTCCATTAGTTGGTGCTGTCACTACCCTACCACCAGCGGCATTCTCTTCACTAACAGCCAGTGCAAACATATTTACCCAATCGATAATAATCATTGGATCATTATTACTTTTACTTGTTAATAATTGACGATACAACGCATTTGCTCGACGAGAAACCTTAAGAGCACCAGGTAATAATCCTTCGGCATTCATGCCTCGCTTAATACAATCAAGCATTGTTTGTCCAACTAAAGAAAAATAATTTACGATTTCCTCATAAGTGTGATGTTGTAACTCATTTTTTAAAACAATACTAGATACCGACAATGAGTTATCATCACAATGCTGCAATAATTGTGCCGCGGTTGCAAAAGGGTAAGGTACATCTATTGCATTCTGATCTTGTAGACCGAACAATTCCTCTTCAACAATTTTACCACCACCCACTGAATAATAAGTCTTTTGCACAATTAGTTCGTCATGATGATAAGCACTTAACGTCATTCCATTTTCGTGTAATGGTAGAAAAGTAGAATGAAATATAATGCTTTGACTGGAAAAATCGACTTGGTATTGACCATTATATATTGGTAGCCGACAGTATTGATTCATAGTTTGAATAATGTGGGGGATCTGATCAATATTAACAGTATCAGGTTTTTCACCTGATAATCCGAGAATAATTGCCACATCAGTATGGTGACCTTTACCTGTCAGTGACAAAGAGCCATAAATATCAGCAACAATTTTAGTCACTAACGGCATTTGCTCATTATTAATAAGTAGATCAATAAATGCCTTACCTGCTCTCATTGGACCAACGGTATGTGAACTAGAAGGACCTATACCAATTTTGAATATATCAAAAACCGAACCCATTTTATCCCTTTTTGTAATCAATGACTTGCTCGTAATTATAGTTAAAAATGACTTATATTTAGTGCTATATTATGGTGATAACAATTGTCGAATCAAGCCATTAATTAAGATTAAATTATTAGCATAAAAAATTTTTGAGGAACGGGGTTTTTGACAGCTAATTTTAGCTAAATAATTCCCAAAATTTTTATATCGAATCATAGTAGCAAATAACACCTGAATCCGACCGTATAATTTCCATGAAGCCACCAGACAATATTTCAGAGTGGTCATGAAAAAAACTAGGTTTGTCTTTTAATATCAATTTACCATAAAGTATATTTTCAAAATATAAATCGCCATCATCAGTAATTGTGAAATGATCATCTGGCTCAATGAAACTAGGGCATGGGCATACCTCTGGATATGACAATTGACAACCATCAGTTCGCCAAGAAAACTCTAATACCTCTTGATAACTTAAATCAAACAAATGATATTTAGCAAATTTAATCGGCCAATATAAAATAAGACCGATTAAAAAGAGAAAGAATAAACGCTCTATTAATTTATGTATGTTCAATGTCCATTTGTCCATATTGATTAGTAACTTATTCTCAATAAACGATAATTTATCATTAATAAACATTTATAACCATAATTATTAATAAAATTACTTTTGTGTTGCGCTTGGTACTGCTAAACTAGCTAACATTTTTATTATATTTATATATAAATTATTTTTCGGGATAAATGTATGCGAACCAGTAAATATCTTCTATCTACATTAAAAGAAACGCCAGCAGATGCTGAAGTAATTAGCCATCAACTAATGTTACGTGCCGGCATGATCCGTAAAGTTGCTGCCGGATTATATACATGGCTACCCACAGGTTATCGTGTACTAAAAAAAGTCGAAAATATTGTTCGTGAAGAGATGAATAAAGCAGGTGCAATTGAAGTATTAATGCCTGTGGTACAACCTGCCGATATATGGCAAGAAAGTGGTCGTTGGGAACAATATGGTCCCGAATTATTACGCATTAAAGATCGTGGTGATCGTGATTTCGTCTTAGGCCCAACTCATGAAGAAGTGATCACTGACTTACTTCGTAATGAAGTGAGCTCTTATAAGCAATTACCACTTAATGTATATCAAATTCAAACCAAATTCCGCGATGAAGTACGCCCTCGTTTTGGTGTTATGCGTTCGCGTGAATTTATTATGAAAGATGCATACTCATTCCACACATCGCAAGAATCATTACAAGAAACTTATGATGATATGTATAAAGCTTACAGTGCAGTATTTACTCGTGCAGGCTTAAATTTTAGAGCTGTACGAGCTGATACTGGCTCAATTGGTGGTAACTGGTCACATGAATTCCAAGTATTAGCGGATAGTGGCGAAGATGATATTGTTTTTTCAACTGAGTCTGACTATGCGGCAAATATCGAAATGGCACAAGCACAAGCTCCAACTCAAACTCGCCAATCTCCAACCAAGGAGATGCAATTAGTTGATACTCCAGATGCCAAAACGATTGATGAATTAGTAGCACAATTCAATTTACCAATTGAAAAAACCGTTAAAACATTAATGGTTAAAGCCACTAAAGAGAGTGGTCACCAACTAGTAGCTTTATTAGTTCGAGGTGATCATACCTTAAACGAAATCAAAGCAGAAAAAATCGATATTGTGGCGTCTCCACTTGAATTTGCAACCGAAGATGAAATTCGCGCATTAGTCAATGCAGGACCAGGCTCTTTAGGACCAATAAACCTAAATATGCCAATGATTATTGACCGTGATGTTGCTGTAATGAGTGATTTTGGTGCTGGTGCCAATATTGACCATAAACATTATTTCAATATCAATTGGGAACGCGATGTTGCTTTACCTCGCATCGAAGATATCCGCAATGTAGTTGAAGGCGATGTTAGCCCTGACGGCAAAGGTACATTGCAAATTAAACGTGGTATTGAAGTTGGACATATTTTCCAACTTGGTACTAAATATTCAGAAGCAATGAAAGCAACAGTGCAAGGTGAAGATGGACAAAATCATGTGATGATCATGGGTTGTTATGGTATCGGCGTTAGCCGAATAGTTGCCGCTGCAATCGAACAATGCCATGACGAACGTGGAATTATTTGGCCAGAAGCCATAGCACCATTTAGCGTTGTTATTATTCCAATGAATATGCACAAATCAGAAAGAGTACAGGCGACTGCAGAAAAACTCTATGCCGATCTACAAGCTGCCGGTATTGAAGTACTATTTGACGACCGTAAAGAACGCCCTGGTGTAATGTTTGCTGATGCTGAATTAATTGGTATTCCACACACTATTGTTATTGGCGATCGTAACCTTGATAATGGTGATGTAGAATATAAACATCGTGCTGGTGGGGATAAAGAATTGGTAAAAGTAGATCAAATCCTTGAATTTATTAAAAGCCGTCAACAATAAACATAACAATAGACAATTGTAGTAATGATAAATAGAACACAACAAATAATAGCTCACATTGGTTTGCAAATCGCCAAAAGAGTGAACATTATATTGTTGTGTTGCTTGATTTTTTTTATTAGCAGTTGCCAGTCAAATATTAATTCCAACCTCATTCCAAATAACTTTTATCAAGTATCTAACGATATATATCGTTCTGAACAACCCTCGTTAAAACAGATAAAACAGCTTGATAAACTCGGCATTAAAACCATAATTAATCTGCGATTATGGCATAGTGATCGAGATAAAGTTGTCAATACAGGCATCACTGAGGTTTGGATCAATATGCGAGCAGGAAATATTTCTGATAAAAAAATAATTCAAATCCTTAAAACAATCAAAAATTCACCTAAACCGATATTGATTCATTGTTGGCATGGCAGTGACCGCACAGGCGTAGTTGTTGCTATGTATCGCTTAATTTTTCAAAACTGGAGTAAACATCAAGTTATTGATGAATTAATGCAACCTGAGTTTGGACATCATTATAATATTTATCCCAATATCAAAAACTATATTGAAAATGTTGATGTAGAACAAATTCGCCACGCAGTATTTGAATAACATTCATTATTTAAGATTATTAAATCGAGTAAATAAAATAATATAGAAGTAATAGCTCAAATTGATAAAATATTCAAAGTGATATTGTCTTTTTTTTAAGCTAGAATACTTAATTATCAATCTTTTTTATGAGTTAAAAGTATGTTAAAAAAAGCAATCGCATTAATAGTATCTACGTCGTTATTATTGCAAAATGCATCGATCGTTTATGCAGATAACATTAAGCTACCCGATATGGGCACCGCAGCTGCAGCTACATTAAGCATCGGGCAAGAAAAAGAGATGGGCGATTATTATATGCGCTTGTTACGTGGTAGTGCTCCGATTATTAATGATCCGGTTTTAAATCAATATATCAATGATTTAGGGAAAAAATTAGTTTCCAAATCTGAATCAGTACAGACGCCTTTTCACTTTTATGTTATGAGAAGTAATGTACTTAATGCCTTTGCTTTTTTTGGTGGCAATGTCGTCGTTCATTCAAGATTAATATTAGATACCGATAATGAAAGTCAATTAGCATCGGTAATGGCTCATGAAATCGGGCACGTGACACAACGCCATTTGGCTCGAGCAATGGAGGCTCAAAATAGTAATAGTCCATACGTTTGGGGGGCAACACTTGGCTCGTTATTACTAACATTAGCCAATCCAGAAGCGGGTATGGCGGCAATGACAACTACTATGGCTAGTTCAACACAAAGTATGATTAGTTTTACCCAATCAAATGAACAAGAAGCGGATAGAGTTGGGCTTAGAACATTAACTAAAGCTGGATTTGATCCTTATGCTTCTTCTGAGTTTCTACAAAAACTTGCCGATCAAAGTCGCTTTAGCAGTAAGCCACCTGAAATCTTAATGACTCACCCTTTACCTAATAGCCGTTTATCAGATATTCGTAATCGTTCATTACAATACTCAAAAAAGAATGTTACGCCATCTTTAAATTATTATTTAGCCAAAGCTAGAATAGCAATATTGATGAGTAACAAAACTAATGCAAGATTATTGATTGAAGGTTATCGTAAACTGAATAATGAACAAAGTAAAATAGCGGTAATTTATGCTAATGCTTTAGTTGATTACAATAATAATAATTACCCAAAAGCCAAACAACAATTACAACCATTATTAGATAATGATCCAAATAATATTTGGTATATTGATCTAATGACGGATATTGACTTAGCGCTTAATAATAGTAGTGCTGCGATTAGTCGTCTTCAATCAGCATTAAAAAAATCACCTAATAGTTCCGCATTGCAATTAAATTTAGCTAATGCCTATGTAAAAGCACGCAATTACCAACAAGCAGTAAGTTTATTACATCGTTATACTTTTGATCATAATGATGATACTAACGGTTGGGATTTGCTAATAACCGCTTATGGTGGATTAAAGTCAAGAGCTCAAGAGATGAGCGCACGGGCTGAGTCAATCGCTCTAGAAGGAAATTTTCCTGACGCGATTCGATTATTAACTAATGCTAAAACTCAAGCAAAAGGCAATCAAACCTTAATTGCAAAAATTGATGCCAGAATTAGTCAATTAAAACAGTTACAAAAACGTTATGCTGTTTATAGTAGAAGGTAGACTCACATTTCAGGCTAATGTTACTAATAGCATTAGCCTGAAAATGTCAAAGAATAATAGTAATTAATCGTCTAAATGATCAACATTATTATAAAATTTAACTGAATATTCGCCATCTTGTTGATCGTTGTTCTGTTTATAATTAACCACGCTAATACTGGTATTTAACATTCGAGGGAAATAGTTTTCATCACGATGTTGACGCCAATCACCACCATTTAAAACACAAAGTAATATTCGTAACACCGTACCATGCGATACAACTAAAATATTACCCTTATCTTGTGGCGCATTTTTGACAATTTCATTTAAAGCATTTTTCATACGAGAAAGGACATCAAGATAATTTTCACCTTGATTGACAGATGCATCAAACTTTTCTGGTTCAGTTAAATAGGTATTAAATTCTGGGAATTCTTCTTTTAATGAAGGTACATGTCTACCCTCCCAAAGCCCAAAATCCATTTCTCGCAAACCTTCCAGTTCAAAAGTAGGAATTACATTATCATTTTCATTAATAATATAGTCCCGAGTTTCCATTGCACGCTGTTGAGGGCTAGAATAGGCTTGTATAAATGGCGTATTTTTTAGATGCTTTCCGGTTATTTTGGCACCTAAAATGCCATTTTCAGTAAGAGGTGAATTTTGTGACCCCTGCATCTGATCTTTAATATTCCATTCTGTTTGACCATGTCTAATTAAGTATAAATTAAGATCTTTCATGCTTATTAATTACCTTCTCATTTTAATCATTCTGTTTGTTGATATTTGTCATCTCTAATCTTTGTCAAACAATTTTGCAATACATCATCCAACGGAGCATTTAATTGCATCTCTTGTAAAGTTTTCGGATGAATAAATTTTACATTAGCGGCATGTAAAAATAATCGATTAAGTTTACTATCAGTTAATAATGCATCAAATTGACTATCACCATAGCGATCATCAAATGCAATTGGATGATTAGCATATTGAGTATGCACACGAATTTGGTGCGTACGACCAGTTACTGGGCTTGCCTTAACTAAGGTTGCAAAACCGAAACGTTCTTCTACTTTAAATCTCGTTTCTGAAGGTTTACCTTCGGCATTGACCTTAACCACTCGTTCACCACTTTTAAGAACATTTTTTAGTAATGGTGCTTGTACAACTTTACATTCAGAAGGCCAATTACCTTTCACTAAAGCTAAATAATTTTTTTGCATCTGTTTCAAACGTAATTGTTCGTGCAGTGACTTTAACGCAGAACGTTTTTTCGCAATCAATAAAATACCTGATGTTTCGCGGTCAATTCGATGCACTAATTCTAAAAATTTTGCTTCTGGTCGTAAGGCTCTTAGGCCTTCAATAACACCAAAACTTAGACCACTACCGCCATGTACGGCAATTCCAGATGGTTTATTAATGGCTAAAATAACATCATCTTCATAAATGATTGCCTTCTCCAAATCAGCAACTTTATTTAGCTTTGTGGAAATCTCAGGCACTGTTTTTTCAGAAACGCGTATAGGAGGGATACGCACTTGGTCACCAATAGCTAACTTGTATTCTGGTTTTATTCTTTTTTTGTTAACACGGACTTCACCTTTTCTAAGTATGCGATAAATCATACTTTTAGGCACACCTTTAAGATATGTAATGAGAAAATTATCAATGCGTTGAGCCTCATTTTCTTCACTAATTGTGACAAATGAGACTTGTTGTTTTGTTTGTTGAACTTTTGAGTCCATAAGAAAAGATTAATCCACCGTTTATAAATAAAAGTCGTTTCACATTATTAAAAAATAAACTACACTACTACTGGCTAAAAATTAATATCGATTAATTTCAATAAAATGAATTTAACACGATTATAACGGAATCCGGAGGAATAAAACAGTATGTTATCTCTGCTCAATCAATACTCTCGCGGTAGAGTTGCTTGGTTTTTATTATTTCTTTCCACCTTTATTTTTGAAATAACCGCTCTCTATTTTCAACATGGCTTAGGTCTAGCCCCTTGTACATTATGTATTTATCAACGTTGTGCAATTTACGGCATTATGCTTGGTAGCTTAATTGGGCTGATTGCGCCTAGCAAACTAATTTTTCGTTTAGCGGGTATTTTGGTGTGGTTATTTAGTGCCATTAAAGGTTTTAACTTAGCAATGTTTCATGCCCATTTACAGTTTGAACCAAATTTAGGTGATACCTGTGCTATTAATGTGCAATTTCCTTCTTGGTTAGCGTTAAATGAATGGTTGCCAAGCATGTTTAATGCTTATGGCTCATGTGCAGACAAAATTTGGTCTTTTTTAACTATTGAAATGTCGCAATGGATGATCATTATTTTTGCTTGTTACCTTTTGGTGAGTTTGGTGATACTCTTTTCTCAACTCTTTTCACCGAATAAAAAGTCAATCTGGAGTAAATAAACTTTTCGACTAGCACTTTTTGCTGAGTTTGTTAGAATGTGTGGCAATTTAATTTTACAAATTATCACACATTCATGCTTTTGGAATATCATCCCCCCATTGATCCGTGGCTAACTATTTTATATCAAGATGATCATATTGTTGTTGTTAATAAACAACCCGGTATATTATCTGTTTCAGGCAATAAGCCACAATTTATAGATAGCATTATTCATCGTTTACAACAAAAATATAGTTATGTTGAATCAGTCCATCGTCTCGATATGGCAACCAGTGGTATCATGGTTGCAGCTTTATCAAAATTGGCTGATAGAGAAATTAAAAAACAATTCCGCGAACGAATACCCAAAAAAAATTATATTGCCGTAGTTCATGGCCATCTTGAAAATGATATTGGCCAAGTCGAATTACCATTAATTTGTGATTGGCCTAATCGCCCACGGCAAATGGTTGACCACGAAAATGGCAAATATGCATTAACCCATTATCAAGTTATTGCTCGTAATGATGATAATACCACTAGAGTTGCACTATTTCCGTTCACAGGACGCTCCCATCAATTACGAGTTCATATGCAAGCAATCGGACATCCAATATTAGGGGATAAATTTTATGCTCATCCTGAAGCATTTTCGATGTCAAAACGATTATTGTTACATGCACAACTACTCACAATAAATCACCCTAAAACTGGGGAGAGTATGACATTTTGCTGTGAGCCTGATTTTTAAATTTTAAGCAATATTTCTATCAGTAATATTCAATTTACTAATAGCGATATAACACAAATTAGTTATGGAGTCATAAAATGCAAAAAATTGTTTTAGCTACCAACAATCAAGGAAAAGTCAACGAATTACAACAGCTTTTAGCCAATGCAGGCTTTGATGTTGTAGCCCAAAGTGCATTCAATGTTCCTGATGCTGAAGAAACCGGTTTAACATTTATTGAAAATGCTATCTTAAAAGCTAGACATACTGCTAAGCTGACACAATTACCGGCGATTGCTGATGATTCTGGCTTAGTTGTTGATGCGCTCAATGGTCAACCAGGCATATATTCAGCTCGTTATGCTGGAGAACATGGCAATGATAAAAGTAATAATGAGAAATTATTACTTGCATTAAAAGATGTAGCAAAAGAAAAAAGAACCGCATACTTTTATTGTGCACTTGCTTTTATGCGACACGAAAATGATCCAACGCCTATTATTTGTTTAGGAAAATGGAACGGATTAATTTTGAATGAACCACATGGCAATGGTGGATTTGGTTATGATCCATTATTTTTTATTCCAGAACTTAATTGTAGTGCAGCAGAACTCACCAAAGAGCATAAAAGCCAAATTTCTCATCGTGGACAAGCACTTAAACAATTAATTGCCAAAATAAAAACTGAGTACTAGCCAGATAATCTGGCTTTTCAGATCGCTGTTTATTTTCAATAATTGAACATTTTGAACTAAACAGTATATACTAGAACACCAATTATTTTGGAGTTGATATTGTGATATTATTGATAGTTAGTGGCCGTTCAGGTTCGGGTAAATCAATTGCATTACGTGCACTAGAAGATATGGGATTTTATTGTGTTGATAATATTCCTATTGCATTATTGCCCCAACTGGCTGAATCATTAAAAGATAATAATACCCCTGTTGCGGTCAGTCTAGATATTCGAAATTTGCCTGATCATTTTGATTTTAATCATGATATTCTCCAACGTTTACCTTCTTCTGTCACACCTGAAATAATCTTTTTTGATTGTAGTCGTAATACACTGATTCGACGTTATAGCGAAACCAGACGAATACATCCACTTACCAATCAAAAATATTCATTAGAAGAAGCCATCGATCGAGAAGAAACCTATTTAGAGCCTTTAAAATCACATGCGAGTTTGATGATAAATACCGACAACCTTTCTGTTCATGAGTTATCAACTATTCTTAGAACCAGAGTTTTAGGTAAAAAAGAACGAGAATTAACCATGATCTTTGAATCATTTGGATTTAAACATGGTTTACCCGTCGATGCTGATTTTGTGTTTGACGTTAGATTTTTACCGAATCCCCATTGGGATATCAATTTACGTCCATTAACCGGCTTAGATGAACCAGTTAAAAACTATTTATTAAAACATGATGAGGTAGCGAATTTCATTTATCAAACCGCCAATTATCTACAACAATGGTTGCCAATGTTAGAAAAAAATAACCGTAGCTACCTGACTATTGCCATTGGTTGTACTGGTGGACAACACCGCTCTGTATTTATCGCTGAACAATTAGCCGAGTTTTTTAAAGCGCAAAATAAACAAGTTCAAATTCGTCATCGTACGCTTGAAAAGCAATAACTGTTGTTATTCGAGAGAATTAAGATTTGATATATCTGTAAATCGTTTTTTATATTTTTCAAATATATCTTTAATTGTCGGTTTGAGTTTAGATTTAGTTCGTGGTGTTGTGATCAACTGACTAACTTTTACTAGTTCAATATCGTCAGATAAATTAGCTAATTTTGTACGTAAGACATTCACAGTTTGTGGATGAGGGTGACCAATAGCAATGGCATGTCCATTTTTTTGAGCTATTTTTATTGCCAAATCAAACTGCCGAGCAATAGCATATTCTTTTTGTTGATCATCTAAAAATACATCACGTCCAATAACCGCTATATTGTATTCACTTGCAGCATTTTTAACTTGAGTCTTACCTATCGTTTTACTATCTAAAAAAAACATTGAATAGTGGCTTAATGCCTTCATGACGTTATGCATACCATTTAAATTTGCAGTCATTAAACTGCCCATATGATTATTCACACCAATGGCATACGGTACACGCGAGACCGCATCATCAACGATTCTTTTTACTTCTAACTCACTCATATAGGGAAATAGAGTATCTTTCTCTAAAGGCTGTTTCCCCAAAGGAGCCATGGGTAAGTGAATAATAACATCATTACCATGTTCATGAGCAATGGTCGCAATCCGTCTAGCATTAGGTGAATGAGGAAGAACGGCAATTGTGATGTTGTTGGAGAATGAAATAATCTGTTCTTCATTGTGCTGGCGATAACCAAAATCATCTATAACTAATGCTAATTTTGCTGCTAATACATTATTAGCATTAAATAATAAAAATAATACTCCTACTTTTAATAGATGTTTTATCATTTTAACCAACCATTTGGATCTAATGCTTTACCATCTCGACGAATTTCAAAATAAAGGCCAGAGATATTTTGACCACCACTGGAGCCAACAATAGCAATTGGCTGTTGAGCTCGAACTTTTTCACCTACTTCAACTAACACTCGTTGGTTATAACCATATAAACTCATATCGCCTTTACCATGTTCAAGTGCAACAACAAATCCATATCCTTGTAACCAACTGGCTAAGATAACTCGTCCATCAGCAATGGCTTTAACTTGAGTGCCATCTCTAGCATCGATGACCATCCCTTTCCAACGGAGTTCACCTTGTAATGCTTCGCCAAATCGATGAATAATATTACCATTTACAGGCCAATTAAATTGGTGTTGCGGTTTACCAATACCACTGACTCGAGCCATTAATGCCCGCTCATTAGCATTAAGTGTGTAATTGGTATTCTTTTGTTGTTTTTCTTCTATATTTTTTGCTTGCCTAGCCTCTTCTTCGGCTATTTTTCTGCTTTCTCGTTCCGCCTGGGCAATTCTAGCCTGTAATTTTGCTTCATTATCTTTTAGCTCGTCTAATTTCTGTTGATTTTTCTGCATTGAGGATTCAAGCAGATTGATAGTTTTTTTACGATTTTGGTGATTTTTTTCTAGCGCTAACTGTTCTTGTTTCTGTTTAGTATTCAATGTTTTTTGCGTGCTCTGTGTCTTTTTCAAAGCCGTTTTCTTTTCACTAAGTTGTACTTGTGTTTCGCGAAGCATATTTATTTGCTGTTGTCGTGCTTCATTAATATAACGAAAATAAGTAATAAGACGCTCATTACGCTCACTTTGTTCGCTAGCAAAAATGAGTTTAAAGTTGGTGTTTTTTCCTAGCTTGAATGCACTTTCTAACTGTTTTGCTAATTCATTACGTTGTTGTTGTTGTTTAATTTTTAAATCATCGATTTGCTTAATTAAAGAAATGATTTCACTATCTAGCTTTTTTAGTGTAAGACTATTTTTCTCAATTGATGTTAATAATTTTGCTATTTCTGTCTCTTGTTCTTTAAGATCACTCATTAATTGAGTTCGCTCTTTTTTTTGTTCTGCTAAACGTTTCTCTTGTTCTTCAATTGAACGACGTAATGATTGTAATTGTTGATTATCATCAGCATACACAAAATGTGTATTTATTAATCCAATAAAAAATATAATCAACAGTTTATGATAAATAGACATGGCCTTCTTATTTTTGATTTTTTACCAAAAAATATAGATGACTTCACTATACCGACAAATAGCTAAAGATGCAAAATGAAAACTATCTTGTGTAGCTTAATCAATATAAAGTAATTAGGCATTTCACAAGCACTAATAAAAAGTATAAAATGTAGGACTATTTAATTTGTAGAAAAAATTAATTCAACCATAAAGATAACATCATGCAAAAGTTTAATGTCAAAACCTTTCAAGGTTTAATACTTACGTTACAAGATTACTGGGCTAATCAAGGTTGTACAGTGATTCAGCCATTAGATATGGAAGTAGGTGCCGGTACTTCTCATCCAATGACCTGTTTAAGAGCACTTGGTCCGGAACCAATTAATGCAGCTTATGTTCAACCATCTCGCCGCCCAACTGATGGTCGTTATGGTGAAAATCCGAATAGGTTACAGCATTATTATCAATTTCAAGTTATCTTAAAACCATCACCAGACAATATTCAAGAACTCTATCTAGGATCGTTAAAGGAACTTGGTCTTGATCCAACTATCAACGATATTCGTTTTGTAGAAGATAACTGGGAAAACCCAACATTAGGTGCATGGGGATTAGGTTGGGAAGTATGGCTAAATGGCATGGAAGTAACTCAATTTACCTACTTCCAACAAGTCGGTGGGCTTGAATGTAAACCAGTCACCGGTGAAATTACCTATGGATTAGAACGACTAGCAATGTATATCCAAGGTGTAGATAGTGTTTACGACTTAGTTTGGAGCGATGGAGCATTCGGTAAAACTACTTATGGTGATGTTTTTCATCAAAATGAAGTCGAACAATCAACCTATAATTTCGAATACGCTAATACTGATTTCTTATTTTATTGTTTTGAACAACATGAAAAAGAAGCAAAATTATTACTTGAATTAGAAAAACCGCTGCCATTACCAGCTTACGAACGTATTTTAAAAGCGGCGCACTGTTTTAATTTATTAGATGCTCGTAAAGCGATTTCGGTAACTGAACGCCAACGTTATATATTACGAATCAGGACATTAACCAAAATGGTGGCTGAAGCATATTACGCATCTCGTGAAGCACTAGGATTTCCAATGTGCCAAAATTCAAGTTCTAACCAAAATGCAGCAAAGTAGGAGTTGATATATTATGCAAAAAACATTTTTAGTGGAAATCGGTACTGAAGAGTTACCACCAAAATCGCTCCGTTCTTTAGCTGAAAACTTTGCAGCTAATTTTATTGAACAACTTGATAATGCTAATTTAGAACACGGTGAGGTACTTTGGTATGCATCACCACGCCGTTTAGCGTTAAAAGTTTTGAATTTAAATGATACTCAACCAGATAGCCAAATCGTTAAAAGAGGCCCCGCAGTCAGTGCAGCATTTGATGCAAATGGTAACCCGACAAAAGCAGCCGAAGGTTGGGCTCGTGGTTGTGGAATTGATATATCACAAGCAGAACGAATTCAAACCGATAAAGGCGAATGGCTATCTTATACTCACAATCAAAAAGGTCAACCAGTTGTCAATTTACTTTGTGATATGGTTAAAAATGCCCTAAATAAATTGCCGATTCCTAAACCGATGCGCTGGGCAGCTCGTCAAGTTGAATTTATTCGACCTAGTCATACAGTCACTATGTTATATGGCGATGAACTAGTACCTGGTATCATTTTAGATATTGAATCAAACCGAATCATTCGTGGTCACCGCTTTATGGGCGAGCAACAATTTACTATTGATAATGCTGACCAATATCCAGAAATTCTTGAGCAACGCGGAAAAGTTGTCGCTGACTATGACAAGCGAAAATCAATCATTAAACAGCAAGCTGAAGCAGCAGCAGCTAAACTTAATGGTAAAGCAGACTTAACAGAAAGCTTACTTGAAGAAGTTTCATCATTAGTTGAATGGCCAGTGGTATTGACTGCTAAATTTGAAGAAAGATTTTTAGAGGTTCCAGCTGAATCATTGGTATACACTATGAAAGGTGATCAAAAATATTTCCCTGTTTATGACAAACAAGGAAAATTGTTACCAAATTTCATTTTTGTTGCCAATATTGAATCCAAAGACCCGCAAGTTGTTATTTCTGGGAATGAAAAAGTCGTTCGTCCACGTTTAGCAGATGCTGAATTCTTTTATAAAACAGACTTGAAACAAAGCCTAGAAGATCGTCTTCCTCGCCTTGAAACGGTTTTGTTCCAACAACAACTAGGTACAGTTAAAGATAAAGCACTCCGTATTGAAGCCTTATCTGGTTTTATTGCTGAAAAAACTGGAGCTAATGTTGAACAAGCCAAACGAGCAGGAAAATTAACTAAATGTGATTTAGTCACCAATACTGTATTTGAATTTCCTGAAACTCAAGGCATTATGGGACGATACTTAGCGATTAAAGATGGTGAAAGTATCGAAGTTGCCACAGCTATTGAAGAACAATACAAACCACGTTTTTCTGGAGATGAGTTACCAGGTACAGCAGTTGCTAGCGCTGTCTCAATTGCTGAGAAAATGGATACACTAGCGGGTATTTTTGGTATTGGACAACATCCAAAAGGAGATAAAGATCCTTTTGCGCTTCGTCGTGCAGCTATTGGTGTATTACGCATTATTGTTGAAAAAGATTTACCTATTGATTTAGTTGAATTAGCTAATTTTGCCACATCATTATATGGCGATAAATTAACTAACCAAAATGTTGTTGATGACATTGTCAACTTTATGCAAGGTCGATTCCGAGCTTGGTATCAAGAAAAAGGATTTGCTATCGATACGATTCAAGCAGTACTCGCCATCAATCCAACCAGACCAGCTGATTTTGATGCCCGTGTCAATGCTGTAACACATTTTAGAACGTTGCCAGAAGCGTCTTCATTAGCTGAGGCTAATAAGCGAGTATCAAATATTTTATCGAAGACCGCAGATACTATTCCTGAAAATATTAACGCTTCATTGCTTGAAGCTGGCGCTGAAGGCGAATTAGCGATGCAAATAGCGGTATTAACAGATAAGTTAGCTCCTTATTTTACTAAGGGACAATATCAAGAGGCTTTAGTTGAATTAGCATCACTTAAAGCACCTATAGATACCTTTTTTGAAAAAGTTATGGTAATGGTTGATGATGAAAAAATTAAACTAAACCGATTGGCTCTTTTAAAGAAATTACAAAATTTATTTTTAAAAGTTGCCGATATTTCATTATTACAATCATAATTATTAAATTGAATTTATACTCCGTGGTAATACTTGTATTACCACATAGAAGGAAACATGATGGATTCACAAAGAGACCTTTCATTTACTGCTATTTTTCAACAAACGATTAACTTTATACGTAATCGATTTTCTCTAATAGCGATATCAAGTATTGTACTTGGGTTAATTAATACCCTAATTATAAATTGTGTAATTGATCTCGAACGCCTATTGGTAGATTTAGAATTATTTAATCAATTCGGTATGGTCACCAATTATGTTATGCAATCCCTCCTAGTTCTATATTTGGTGAATGTAGTTTTGGTTTCAATCATATTGAGCATTATCAGTAATTTATCAATGAGTAACAAACTTAATCCAAGCTTAATATTCTCGCGAATACTATCAATATGCCTGAATATACTTGGTTTTTCTGTTTTATATATGTTAATTTGTATTCCTATCGTTATTGTATTCTTACTGGTCCTTAGCATAATAGGATTGCTTCTACCCCAAATGGTATCATTACTATTAATATTGATGATAGGTTGCACCGCTTTAGTAATTTATAAGTCGATTTTTAATTATTTTCTCGTTTCAGCAGCACAACCTAACTCGATGCCTTTTTTTCAAAGATTTAGTGCCTGCCACAAGTTTTTCTTCCAAAATTGGAAAGCGCCTGTTTTAATGATTTTAATCAGCGTTATTTTTACTGGAATACTGAGTGGTATAAGTTCTTTATTAGGAAAAAATATTGTTATTGATGTTATATCTACCTCACTAGCTGTGTTTGCTGATTTCTTTATATTTAGCTTCTTTTATCGTTTATACAGCGTAAATAATAGTATTGAATCGACAAAATTAGACGATAATGACAAACTAATAATTTCTTAATTATCATTAATCCCTATTAATAAAATTTAATAGGGATTATTAATTTCTAATTCTCACCGAAAATCTTTATGTTACGGTTATTATTATGACGCCAGCCATTAGATTACTAAAAAATCAGAAAATAAAATTTAATATTCATCAATATCAGCACGATGCCGATCAGACTCGTTATGGTCAAGAAGCTGCCAATAAACTTGGATTAGAACTTAATATTGTTACCGGTCAAATATTTAAAACCTTAATCGTGAGCATCAATGGTGATAATAAGACATTGGCAGTTTGTGTTCTGCCTGTTGATTGTTCTTTAGATCTAAAACAAGTTGCTAAAATACTAGATTGTAAAAAAATTGAGTTGGCTGATCCACATTTAGCACAAAAAACGACTGGTTATGTAGTGGGTGGAATCAGTCCTTTGGGTCAAAAAAAATTATTACCGACACTGATTGATATTAGTGCTAAACAGTACCAGACAATGTTAGTTTCAGGTGGCAAACGAGGATTAGAAATCGAAATATCCCCATGTGATTTAGCCAATCTATTGAATGCCAAATTTAGCAAATTAACCACTTAAATAACAATTGATATTGATAAAGATTGATAATAATTATGAAAAATTAATAGACTGAAGAATAAAAAAGAAGAGAATTTGATATATTAACAACAAGGCCATAACTTATCCATGTATGGCCTTTGATGCTACCCTATCAATAATGATAGGAAAAAAGCAAACAATAATATTATTTGATTGCTTCTTTTAAGCTTTTACCAGAAACAAATGCTGGTACTTTGCTTGCTGCAATTTTAATTTCTTTACCAGTTTTTGGATTACGACCAGTACGAGCTTTACGAGCATTAACTTTAAATGTACCAAAACCAACTAGTTGAACCGGCTCACCAGCTTTTAGTGATTCAGTGATAGCAGCAAGAGTTGCTTCTAACGCTGTTTTAGCGGCAACTTTAGTAATATCAGCTTTACTAGCGATAGCATCTACAAGTTCTGTTTTATTCATGGAGATATCCTTACATATTTATTTTATTGTTAAAGTTAACATTTTTAGCAAAATTTAATCACTTAATTTTGCTTCTGTAAACATCATTCAGATTACATTGCTGTTAAATGTAGTCTATATTTGTGTAATGTTAAAGAAAAATTTAATAAAAATTAAAAAAATCACTCCGTAAGCGATTTAATCGCTCAAAAAAACACCAATATTACTCGTTTTAGTAGATCTTATATCCTCCTTTAAGCCTTTAATTAGATCAATCATTTCATTGTTTTCATTACTTAATAATCGAAAAATATCCCATTGTAAGTCAAATTCTTCAATAACACTAGGTAATTGCGATTGTTCTTGCTCCGAAAGTTCAATATTGTCCCTTGTCATTTCAAATTCAGCTACCGTTGTTGCCGAGATACTACTCACTTTAGCCGAATGTTCGACTATTTCACCACTGATATAAGAATGTAAAATCTCACTCAGCGCCTGACAAGCATCAATAGCTGGATAAACCATATACGGACTATCTTCATTGAGGATTGGAATTATCAATTCCAGTTTTTCGAGTTGTAAATCGAAATTGATTTTAACATTTTCTACTAATAATGACTCCCAAATTAAATCAAGAATTTTTTTAAAACCAACAGCTGATTGTTCATCTTGTTGTAAATGGCAATAATAAACAAAGTTTGGATACATTCGTTCACATAAGCAAACCATGAATAAACGCTGTTGCCAAACAGCTAACTTTGCTATTCTTAATTGAACTGGATTTTTAATCATAAGTGGAACCTTTTGGACTGTTGATGTACTGCTTTTACTAAATATTGTACATGTTCAATGGGTGTATCTTGATGAATACCATGCCCCAAATTAAAAATATGGCCATTATAGTGACCAAAATCAGTCAGTACCGATTCAACTTGAGACTCTATAGTTTCTTCATTAGCGTACAATATTGAAGGATCTAAATTACCTTGTATAGCAATATTACCCTTTTGAGCAATTAGATTCAAATCCACAGTCCAATCAACACCTATTGCATCACTTCCTGATTTACAAATTGCATCCAAGCATAACCCCCCCCCTTTGGTAAATAGCGTAACAGGGACATAAGAAGTAATATTGTCACTTTTCTTACCACGCTTTAATTGGGAAAGAATTAATTGCATATAATGCAAAGAAAATTCACGATAACTCTGATGGCTAAGTACTCCACCCCAAGTATCAAATATCATAATCGCTTGCGCACCGGCATCAATTTGTGCATTTAGATACAGTGCCACACTATTAGCCAATTTTTCTAATAATAGATGTAACGCTTTTGGTTCGCAATAAAGCATTTTCTTTATTTTAGTAAAAGCTTTACTACTGCCACCTTCAATCATATAAGTGGCTAATGTCCATGGACTACCTGAAAAGCCGATTAAGGGTACTTTACCGGCCAACTCTTGCTTAGTTAAACGAATGGCATCCATCACATATTTAAGTGATTGTTCTGGATCGGGTATTGGCAATTGTTCTATATCTACCAAACTAGAAATTGTTTTTTCGAATTTAGGGCCTTCACCAGCTTCAAAATATAATCCAAGTCCCATAGCATCGGGAATGGTTAAGATATCAGAAAAGATAATTGCGGCATCAAGTTCAAAGCGTCGCAACGGTTGTAAAGTCACTTCACATGCGAGTTCTGGCGTTTGACACATTGTCATAAAATCGCCGGCTTTTGCTCTAAGCTGTCGATATTCAGGCAAATAGCGACCAGCTTGACGCATCATCCAAACTGGCGTGTAATCTACCGGCAAACACTGTAATGCGCGTAAGTAACGATCGTTTTTCAATTGGCTCATCTTTTAGTTCTATAAATTTGCTAGTTGGTAATAAAATAGTTAAAGCGACATTTTAGTTAGCTAAAAAATAGTTTATGCGACAGTTATTTTCGTTCCGCAGGCTGAGATAATATACGCTGCGCATAACGAATTAACGTTTCGGAAATATTTTGCATTACACTACTTTCAGGAGCAAAGCGATGCCAATATAGCATCCGTCTTTGGAATAAACCTTCAGTTAAATTAACTAATTCCCCTGTTTTTAACTCTTGCTCTACTTGTAACATAGGAATCATACAACATGCAGAACCTTGTTTAGCTAACTGAACAAAAGCTTCTGACGAACTAGTGATATGGCAAATTACACTGCCTGGTGTCAAATTAAAATTTTCCTGTAAAAATGCTTGATGCATATCGTCTAAGTGATCAAAAGCGACCGCTGGTGCTTTTAAAAGTGATGAACGGGTTACCCCATTCGGAAAATATTTTTTTGCAAATTCAGGCGAAGCAACAAAGATATAATCTAATGCGCCTAATAAATCTGATAAACATCCTGGTAAAGGATTTGGTTGAATACTAATTGCCGCTACAACAGTACCTAAACGTAAAAGTTCTAAGGTATGCTCTTCATCTTTAACTTGAATATCAAAACGTAAAATATTTTTATCAAGAACTGGTTTTAATGCTGGTAAAAACCATGTTGCTAACGAATCAGCATTAATAGCAATTGATAGTGACAATGGCGTAGTATTTTGTTCATTATCCCCTAACCATTGCTGTTCTAATAATTCGACTTGATGTAATAATCCGAGAAGATGTTCGCCTTGTTTGGTCGCTTTTGGAGGAATAGTTCGTACTAATAGTTGCTGACCAAAAAAGCTTTCCAATTGCTTAATACGTTGCGAAACCGCTGGTTGTGTTATACACAATTTATCGGCCGCTCGTTCAAATCCTCGTTCTTTTATCACTGCATCTAATGCTTGTAGTGCTCTATAATCTGGACGCTTCATAATCTCTTTACTAATGATTTGATCTTTGCTTGGTCATTCAAGCTATTTTTATTTTGCAAAAAATTTGAAATCGATCTAAAACTTTATAGATTTTCTTAAAATACTAATGATTTTTGCTTTCCAATTGGTTACTATGCCATATATTGAACAATTTTGCTTTTAAAATTTTAAAATTTTTTTGATCAAAATCATATTTACATACGGTGATATCATGACACAAGATGAACTAAAAAAGGCTGTAGGCTGGTCAGCGCTAAAATATGTTAAGCCTGATTCATTGGTTGGCGTAGGAACTGGGTCTACTGCGGCGCACTTTATTGATGCACTTGCGACAATAAAAGATCAGATAAAAGGAACTGTCTCTAGCTCAGAAGCATCAACTAAAAAATTAAAAAGCTATGGAATTCCCGTATTAGACTGTAATGAAGTAGATAGCTTAGATATTTATGTCGATGGTGCCGACGAAATTAATCATCATATGCAAATGATTAAAGGTGGTGGAGCAGCTCTAACTCGTGAAAAAATCGTATCAGCTTTAGCTAAGCAGTTTATTTGTATCGTTGATGAATCTAAAGTTGTCGATGTCCTTGGCAAATTCCCTTTACCAGTAGAAGTCATTCCTATGGCTCGTTCTTATGTTGCTAGAGAATTATTCAAACTTGGTGGCAAACCAATTTATCGCCAAGGTGTTATTACCGATAATGGTAATGTCATTTTAGACGTTCATGATCTCATTGTAGCCAAACCAATGGAATTGGAAAATCGTATTAACAGCATTGCTGGAGTAGTTACTGTTGGATTATTTGCCAATAAAGGGGCTGATATTGCCTTAGTCGGTACTAGTTCTGGTGTAAAAGAATTAACAAAATAAAAGATTGCATTTTTAATGGATAATTTTGTGTTTACAATTAATTAAAATATTAAGCATAGAGAGGAATAAATGGCTGTTCAGGCATTAACGAAAGACGAAAACAAGTTTCTATTACTTGAAGGTATCCACCCTAGCGCAGTTGAAACACTTAAATCGGCGGGCTTTAATAACATTGAGTATCATAAGGGGGCACTATCGAAATCTGAGCTTGAAACAGCTTTAAAAGATGCCAGATTTATTGGTATTCGTTCCAGAACCCATTTAACTAAAGAGATCATCGATGCAGCGCCAAAATTAGCCGGTATTGGTTGTTTTTGTATTGGCACTAATCAAGTTGAACTTGACGCAGCGACGGTTAAAGGTATTCCGGTTTTTAATGCGCCATTTTCAAATACTCGCTCTGTAGCAGAGCTGGTTTTAGCTGAAGCAATATTATTACTTCGCCGAGTACCTGAAGCTAACGCTAAAGCCCATCAGGGTAAATGGAATAAACTAGCCACAGGTTCGCACGAAGCTCGAGGTAAAAATTTAGGTATCATTGGTTATGGCCATATTGGTAGCCAGTTGAGTGTATTAGCTGAATCATTAGGAATGAATGTCTTTTTTTATGATATTGAAACCAAATTATCACTAGGAAATGCCAAACAAATTCCAACAATGCGAGAATTACTTGCTATCAGTGATATTGTCAGTATGCATGTTCCAGAAAATCCAACCACAATTAAAATGATTAGCCAGCCTGAAATTGATATGATGAAAACAGGTGCAATATTGCTCAATGCATCACGTGGTAGCGTGATTGATATCGAAGCGCTAACACAAGCTTTAGAAACCAATAAACTAAGCGGTGCTGCAATTGACGTTTTCCCAACGGAACCTGCTACCAATAATGATCCTTTTGAATCACCTTTATGTAAATTTGATAATGTTATTATTACTCCTCATATTGGCGGTTCAACCAGTGAAGCACAAGAAAATATCGGTATTGAGGTTGCAACTAAATTAGCGAAATATTCCGATACTGGTGCAACCCTTTCAGCGGTTAACTTCCCTGAAGCTTCATTACCGATTCCAGCAAAAGGTTCAAGCCGTTTTATCAATATTCACCATAATCAACCTGGGGTATTAACGGCTATCAATACATTATTTGCTGAACAAGGTCTAAATATTTCTGCCCAATATCTACAAACTGATGCTAAAATAGGTTATGTCGTTATTGATATTGATAGAGTTGAACAAAATAAAGCCGAAGAGTTATTAATTAAGCTGAAAAGTGTTACAGGTACAATTCGAGCAAGATTATTGTTTTAATTTTTATCATTAAAAATGATTTGGGTCGTTATTATTTAAGAGATTAAATAATAACGACTTTCCCAAAAACATATACTCGAAAATTCCATAACGCTATTTAGTAAAAAAACTGGTAACAATTTAGAATAATTTTAATATAATAATTAAAAATGTAGCGTTCGTTACCAAATTTAACCAATAATTTCAGGCTAAAAACCCCTTTCCTCAATTTTTTTGATTTATATATTTATAATTATTTTGCTTATCTCATGATTTTAGATTTTTAAAAATAGTAAATAGCATCAGTCAAGGTTGTCATTCAGAGTTAAAGTAAGTCAACAAATATTAGTTTAACAAATAAATTTAATTATCTAATTGATAAAAATATTGATGCTATAAATGATTTAAAATGGCTTTAATTTGATCATAATTTGCAAAATTAATTATTATTTTGGAATTTATTTTTAAAGATTTGGTAAATATTTTTTTTGGTTAATTTATCCATAGACTATTGATATAACAGCAATAGTTAATAATGACTGTTTTTTACTGATGAGTTGGCGTAATTTGATATTACAAAGTTATTTTACTTTTCAATTAACAGGAGAATCTAATATGGCTAAAAGTACGACTTCGGCAAAAAAGCTACAACAAGCAGCTATTTTGTTTCCAACTGATTTAGGTCAAAAGGCATCAAAAGATATTTCCGGTGCCATGAACTCTGTATTAGCAGATGTATTTGCTTTATATTTAAAAACCAAAAACTTTCATTGGCATGTAAGTGGTCCTCATTTTCGTGATTATCATTTAATGTTAGATGATCATGGAGAAGAGTTATTTGCAATGACTGATCCAATTGCTGAACGTGTCCGGAAATTAGGCGGTACAACTCTACGTTCAATTGGTCATATTTCAAAATTACAGAGTATCTCTGATAACGATGCTGATTTTGTTGAACCATCGGATATGATAGCTGAACTCTGCCAAGATAATATTAAACTTACTACTCGTATGCGTGTAGCCCATGATATTTGTGATAAATATAATGACTCGGCAACAGCAAGTTTAATTGAAGAATGGATAGATCAAACTGAAAAACGCGCATGGTTCTTATTTGAAACAGGCCGTAAATTGGACTCTTCTGGTCACTAAAATCTAGTGGCGAGGAGTGATCATCCCGAATAAGAGACACATATTGTGTCTCTTTATCTTTTGAATAAGGGAGAATTACAAATGAGTAAAAAAATTGCTGTACTTGTTGGTAGTTTACGTAAAGATTCCTACAATTTAAAAGTCGCAAAAGTATTACAACAGATAGCGCCACAATCACTTTCTTTAAATATTATTGAGATTGGTGATTTACCGTTTTATAACGAAGATATTGATGTAGATTCACCACCCAAATCTTATGAACGTTTTCGTCAACAAATTGCCAATTGTGATGGTGTTATATTTGTGACACCAGAGTATAATCGAGGCTTGCCGGCAGTGATTAAAAATGCTTTAGATGTGGGTTCTCGCCCTTATGGTAAAAGTGTTTGGTCGCAAAAACCAGCTGCGGTAGTTTCTGTCTCTCAAGGTGCTATTGGTGGTTTTGGTGCAAACCATCAATTACGACAATCATTCGTTTTTCTTGATATGCCAACACTACAACAACCAGAAGCTTATATTGGTAATATTAACAGTGCTTTTGATGAAAATGATAATATTAGTGAAAAAACTAAAGCATTTCTTTCATTGATCATTAATAGTTATACTAATTGGGTTGAAAAACTAAGTTAATAATGATTTATTTTAATATCCACAGCCAATATAATGAGTTGTGGATATGATTAAAGTTATTTAAAACAGATTAAATGAAAAATTTCCAACCTTGCAATGAACAAGAATTATTAAACCGAGCCAGACTCGCTGCAGGTTATAGTTTCGGTGAAATAGCTAACTATTTAAATATTGCTATTCCAGCTAATCTTAATAAACAAAAAGGATGGGTAGGTAATTTAATTGAAACTTTTTTAGGCGCTAATGCTGGTAGTAAAGCCGAACGTGATTTTGCTAATTTAGGTATCGAATTAAAAACCATTCCTGTTAATAAACAAGGTAAACCACTCGAAACCACTTTTGTCAGTGTCCTCCCTTTAATGGCTAATCATGGTGTAATTTGGGAAACAAGCCATGTGAAATATAAACTAAGTAAAGTTCTGTGGATCCCTATTGAAGGTGAACGAAGTATACCACTAGCCCAGAGAAAAGTTGGCCACCCCATATTATGGACACCAACTGAACAACAAGAGCAACAACTTAAACAAGATTGGCAAGAGTTGATGGATATGATTGTACTTGGTCAGGTTGAAAAGATTACTGCCCGTTATGGTACTTATTTACAGATCCGTCCTAAAGCAGCTAATGGAAAAGCTTTGACTGAAGCTATTGGTGAAAACGGCCAAATTATATTAACGCGTCCACGAGGATTTTATTTAAAAAAATCATTTACGTTACAAGTTCTGCAAAATGCGAATTGTTATATTTAAAGTGGGTCAACAATAGTATTCATCCCCCTTTAATCTTGCTTATCTTTTCTATTTTCAATAATGCTATTTCTTCCATAAACAATAAGCAATTTTTTATCTTCTGCATATAATCATATTGATATTGATATAGCTATCGTTTATCTCAAATTAATAATTAGGCCATCTTATATTTAGTCAAAATAAAAAAGTCCAACTTGAATAAATTGGACTTTTTAAACTTGATATAGTTAAACTAAATCAAACATTAAAATTTTCGAATTTCTTTGATAATTATAAAGTTGTTTCTTTTTAATAGGCAGGTCATCGACTTCAGCTGGATTAAAGCCTTTTTCACGAAACCAGTGAATACTACGAGTAGTCAACACAAAGATCTTTTCTAACCCCAAATTGTGAGCCGTTTCTGCAATTTTTTCTAATAATAGATCACCGCGTGACGAGTTTCGGTATTGAGGATGAATAGCTACACAAGCCATTTCGCCCATTTTTTCTTCCGGATATGGATAAAGAGCTGCACAGCCAATCGTCATATTATCACGCTCAATAATGGTAAATTTATCAATTTCAATTTCTAACTGTTCTCTTGAGCGTTTAACCAAAATACCTTGTTCTTCAAGTGGACGGATTAATTCTAAAATACCACCGATATCATTTATCGTTGCGGTACGGACTTGTTCTGAATGTTCCATTGACACTTGAGTTCCAATACCATCACGAGAAAATAGTTCTTGCAGAATAGAACCATCCACTAGATAACTGACTAAATGGCTACGACGCACACCATTGCGACATGCTTTTGATGCAGCACGTAAAAAACGCGCTTCACTAGATAAATGCTTACCACTTTGCTCTTTGTTATTAACGTAATTATCGGCATCAATCGGAAACAGATCGGTAATAACATGATTGTTTTCATCAAGCACACCTTGCTCAGCACAAAAGCTTACTAATTTCTCAGCTTTAAGGCGAATAGCAACTTCAGCGGCAACATCTTCGGACGATAAGTTAAAACTTTCACCAGTAACTGATACCCCTACAGGCCCTAATAATACAATTGATCCTCGGTTCAATTGTTCATCAATTGCCTCATTGTTAATTCGCCGAATTTTCCCAGTGTGACAATAATCCACTCCGTCATCAACACCTAATGGCTGTGCAATAACAAAATTACCGCTAACAACATTGATATGTGCACCTTGTAAGGGCGTATTATTTAAGCTCATTGATAAACTTGCTGTTATATTGAGCTGTAATAATCCGGTCACCTGTTTAACAATGTCTAAAGTAGCAGCATCAGTAATTCGAGTATTTTTATGATATCTAGGTTGGATATTATGACTTTTGAGTGATTCATCTATTTGGTTACGAGCACCATTCACAATAACCAATTTAATGCCTAAACTATGCAATAAACCAATGTCACTAATAATACTTGCATAATTATGACTCTTTAGCACTGCACCTGTTAATAAAATAACGAAAGTTTTTCCTTGATGAGCATTAATATAAGGTACCGAATGCCTTAAACCATCAACCAATTCAGTTGTTCTTTCTTTCATCTTATCACCACCAAAATGAATATTTATTCATATTTTTTGTATTTTTATTTATTTTTTAGTTAATAGCAAGTCTTTTTTGATAAGTTCAACAAGCTAAAGTTCGATACTGACGTAGGAAAAAACTTTTGTTAAATTCGCTAGGAATTGACAAAACATTAATTTATTAACAATGCTTATAGACAAGAGCCGTCATTAAGACGGCTCAGTAATTATTTTAGTTATTCGAGTGATTCACATTTAAATCTTCTTCATATCAATAACTTTAATAAATCTGCAGTAAACAATTAGTCCTAGTAAGGTACTCATTACGGCCATTATCAAATCAGCTAAGATAGCATAACTAACATTAATTTCGGCCAATTCAGGGATAACTCTCGGGATAATAAAGAAAGACAGGCCACTGAAAGTATACATACAACCCACAGCAAGCCCTTTGCGAGTTGGAAACATTTGTTGCATCACAACTAAGGTTAATTGTAAAACACCTCCAGCAGCAAAAAATCCCATCCCGATTGCGGTGATTAAACACATTAATGGCGATAGGTCAAAATAAAATAATAGTAAAACCAATGATGACATTGCAGGTAAGATAAAAATACAATAAATTGGTTTCAAGAATTTTTTCACTATAAAAGCAGTGATAAAGACAGAAACGATTGAAGCAGAACTATAAAAGCTAATAAGCTGTTTAGCTTCAATTGATGGCATATTAACCGCCTTAATTGCAATCGCAGGTAGCCATTGCCAAATAATCACAAAGGTTGCGGTGGTTGTGAATCCCATAATTATCAATAAAATGCCTTCAAAAGCAAAATTTGGTTTATGAATAAAGTAATCATCAGAACCTTGATTACCTTTAATTCTGGTATCTTTAGGTGGAAATTTTTTAGGAAGTAAATTGATTGCATTAATAATTAGATAGGCAGTAAAGCCAAAAAATGCCCATCCATACCAAATATCGTATTTATAAAATAATCCAACAATTAGTGGCAGAATAAAACTTCCCATTGAGATAAAAGCTTTAATCAAAACACTAGCCGAACCAGATGAGCGAGGAAAACATTCAGTTAATGCAGGCATAGACCCTGTATCTAAGAAAGAGTTACCTATACCGATGGCAATAGCTAAACAAAACGCAATATCTATATTATGACAAAATGGCATACTGACGAAAAAGACAATATAACAAGTCATACCTAAATAGATAAATAATTTTCGTCCAAATTTATCAGATAGCATTCCACCGACAAACATTAATAAAATTTTTCCAATACCGATTCCTGATGCAACATAGCCAAGACCGACATTTACATCGGTATTAAGCTGTTTTGAAATGCTTTCTGCGAACTGCATAATAACAATTAAAGCAATACTTTGTATTATGTAATTAGCATATATAGAGCCAGCAATCCCATAAGAATTGACTCTTTGATTATCCATGTGTAAAACTCCAATATTAATTTAACTAGTTTAGCGACTTAAGAAACGTAATCGCAATTAATATACAAGTGTTCACTACTATCTGAAAGTAATATATATCAATTACTTACTATTAATAGACTATTTTATTTGCTGTAATTCAAGAATCTTCAAAATTATTAAATTTATGATATGTAGATTGTTTAAATTACAAATTGATGTACTAACATTATGCCGAGGTAAATAATTTATATTTAAATAAAAAAATGGCTATTTAATTAATTATTTTGCAATTTTTCTAATATTTCAGTAAGAATTAAATTTTCGTCTTGGTCAACATTAACAACATGATGAGCGGCATCGTGATATAGAGGTAAGCGTTCAGCAAGCACTTTCTCCATCTCATCGGATATCGACATACCCGTCAATGATGGTCTCTGCGCTACATTTGGATCTTTCATCAAACGTGCCGCTAATGTCGCTGCAGGAGCTGAAAGAAAAATAACTGTGCCGTGTTGTTTCATAAACTGACGATTTTGCTCAGCCAGTACCATACCACCACCAGTTGCAATAACTCTATTGGGTTTAGCTGTCTCAATAAGCACTTGGCTTTCTCTAGCTCGAAACCCTTCCCAGCCTTCTTTTTCAACAATTTCCGCTACAGTTTTTTGCGTTGTTTCGAGTAAATGACAATCTGTATCAATAAAAGAAAATGATAACTTATTGGCTAACATTTTACCCATTGTTGTTTTGCCAGCGGCTCTTGCACCAACTAAAAAAATTGTTTTCTTCATTGTGGGTCCTTTTAAATATACAGATCTGGAAATAAGTTATCTATGCTAGAGATTCATTTAACTTTTTGCAATATTTTTTTACAGTCTAATTTAACATCATCATAACAATATGATTTAAATAAATATAATAAAAAAATAACTGTAAATAATTTATTACACATTCAATTTTAATCATAGCCTATGTGTCAAATATAGTTATTAACACAATTTTTCTAACCCTCTAAAATAGAGTTCAGTGGCAATCGATTGATGTAATCGCCATTGCAAAACATCTAAGTCAGGGTTAACTTTTTTGAATTCTGGATAACTCATAAAATAACGAATGGTGTTACTACCTACACGGTCATTAATGCTGTTTATAATCAGTTTTATTTTCTCGTTGCGAAAAGATTTTAATTCTTTCATAGCTATTGCCACATTTTCAGGAATAGGCAATGAACCGTTTTCCCACTCACGCCATGTTTCGACATCAGTCTTACCAATGTATTCACTGGCTTCTGACACTTTTAACATTAAAAATCGGCGATACGCTTGTAATTCTAAATTAGTCATAACTACTCCTTTTTAATCAATTTTAAATTTATTAAACATGGTTACTTTATTGCTTCCATAAATATTTAAAATGATGATTAAATACCTAAAATCTTAAAATATCGCTCTCATCAAATGAGAGCGAGGCTATTTATAATTTTATTTTCCTGCTAAGGCATCAATTACAGCTTGTTTTGCTTTCTCAGAAAGATCTTTGCCGGTCCAAATTTTAAATTGGGCATTTGCTTGACCAATAAACATTTCTCGACCAGAAATCGATTCCCATCCGGCTTTTTCTGCTTCTTGTCTAAATTTGGTATTGTATGGTGTATATACTATATCGTATGCAATCCCTTTACCTTTAAACCAAGCTTGTTCGTAAGGTGTCTGATCTTCAAATTTGCCTTGCATACCTAATGGGGTAGAATTGATAATAATTTGCGCTTCAACTTTATCTCTATCTTCCCATGCAACCGTTTTAAGATTAAATTCTTTAGCCAATGCCTCTGGAAGATCAGTAACAATATCCGTTACTGTAATGTCATGATAACCAAGGTCTTGTAAACCAACAACCGCAGCCCTAGCCGCACCACCAGCGCCAAGTAGTAAAACCTTCTTATACTCAGCAGGTAGTTTTTTTTGTGCTAATGGTTGCATAAAACCAATAATATCAGTGTTATCACCGCAAAGTTTGTCACCATCCCAATAAACTAAGTTAGCTGCTCCCGCTTTTTTGACGTGTTCGGTAACTTCATCTAAATAAGGAATAATAGTTTGCTTATGTGGAATAGTGACACATAAACCACGAATATTAAGTAATCTTACTGATTTAAATAAAGTAGCAATATCTTCGGGTGGTGTAGGAAATGGTACCAATACGGCAGGAATACCATAATCTTGGAATGATGTTGTATGAATAAGTGGGCTCATACTATGCCCTAATGGATAACCGATAATGCCATAGATACTGTATGGCGTGAACTGACTCATACTATCTCCTTGAAAGTAAGAAAATTAGGCCTAACAGATAATATCTGAATTCAATAGTATTAAAACATATTTATTATAAAATTAAATAGTTTTATATTGCACAACTCAACATAAGCTACAATATAATAGTTTTACTACTAATAACAACTCTCGGTATATTTACTTTTTTCAATTAGAAACTTATTTTTAAGCATAAATAAGATAATGCTTGAGAATTTGCCTGTAAAAGCGTATACTTCGCTACCTCATTATTATGGGTGTAGTGTGAGAGGTGAGACTGCTTCTCAAAAGAACTGCAGCGAACTAAAAGCCTGACGAGGTTAATTCCATTAACATATTACGCCCTAGGCTTAAGCATAGAAATTTTGGAGAATTATTGACATGTCACGAGTATGCCAAGTAACAGGAAAAGGTCCTTTAGTGGGAAATAATCGTTCTCATGCGATGAATGCTACTAAACGTCGTTTTCTACCAAACCTTCAAACTCACCGTTTCTGGATTGAGAGTGAAAAACGTTTTGTAAAATTGCGTGTATCAGCTAAAGGTATGCGTACTATCGATAAAAAGGGTATTGATGCAGTTTTAGCTGAACTTCGTGCCCGTGGTGAAAAGTACTAATAAGGAAACCATATCATGGCTAAAGGTGTACGTGAAAAAATTAGATTAGTTTCTTCTGCTGGTACCGGTCATTTTTATACCACTAGCAAAAACAAAAGAACCATGCCTGAAAAAATGGAGATCAAAAAATATGATCCTGTTGTTCGTCAGCATGTTGTTTATAAAGAAGCTAAAATTAAATAGTTTTATCTAGCAATAAAAAACCCAGCTTAAGCTGGGTTTTTTTATATTTTGAATAATCTCACCATTAAATTTATTAAATTAGATGTATAAAAAAAGCTTCAGTTACCTGAAGCTTTTTAGAGTAAATTTCTATTTTAAATATTCTTGCTCATAGGCTCTTGCCTTTTTATCATCAAAGACATGTTCCCAACGCGCAATAACAATTGCCGCTAATGCGTTACCCACAACATTAACAACTGTTCTACCCATATCTAAAATTCGTTCAACACCCATAATATAACCGATACCTTCAAGTGGAATACCAACACTACCAAGTGTTGCTGATAATACTAAAATTGAAGCGCCTGGCACTCCAGCAATTCCTTTTGATGCAATCATTAATGTTATTACAATGATAATTTGATCTAAGATACTTAAATCCATACCAAATAGCTGTGCTAAGAAGATGACCGTGATACTTTGGTATAATGTTGAACCATCAAGATTAAATGAATATCCAGTAGGAATAACAAAGCTTGTGATCGCTTTTGGTGCTCCATAGGCCTCCATCTTTTCAATGATTTTTGGTAATGCTGTTTCTGAACTTGCTGTAGAAAAAGCAATAACTAATTCTTCCTTCAATATTTTTAATAAGGTAAAGATATTGAACTTACATAGTTTACAAACTGCACCTAATATCAATAATGTAAAAATGATCATTGCAGAATATACAGTTAAAATCAGTTTTAATAGCGGTAGTAAAGAAGCAAAGCCATATTTAGCAACGGTTACGGTAATTAATGCAAATACACCAATTGGAGCATAACGCATAATCATATTGGTCACTTTAAACATAGTATCTGAAACTACTTTCAAGAAGAACACAAATGGTTCGCGTTGTTTATCTGGTAAAGACATTAAACCTAAACCAAAAAATACACAGAAGAAAATAACCGGTAAAACTGCACCATCAGTCATTGCTTTAAATATATTTGCTGGAATCATATCTAAGATCATGACAATCAAACCGTGAGGTTTGCCACTTAACTCTTCGGCTGCTTTAGTATATTTACTAATATCAGTTGTAGCCAAAGTTGAAGAGTCAATACCTGCACCCGGTGCAAAAACATTACCCCATAAAAGGCCTAATAAAATAGCAATTGTTGTAATGATTTCGAAATAAAGAATGGTTTTAAATCCTAATGTTCCTAAACGTTTAGATCCACCAATTCCAGCAATACCTAATGTCAGTGTACTAAGAATAATTGGTAAAACAATCATCTTAATTAAACGAATAAAGATATCACCTGCTGGTTGAAAAATATTAACAATTGAAAATTGGTAATATGAATGTAACGCATGATTAGGATCCGCTAGTTCATATAGAAAAGCACCAACAGCTACACCTAAAATCAAGGCAATTAATATTTGCCATGCAAGATTAGTTAAGATTTTTTTTATTAAGAAAGACATGTAATTCTATTCCTTATCACTGTTTTAGAAAATAAAAAAGGATTAGTCTGTGTGGCTAATCCTTTTTTATAATTAAAATTATTGCTCGGATTCTTGGGTTGAATCATTATTATCCTCACTCTGTGGCGATAGTTCCGATTCAACATCATCCTCTGTTTCAGCAATTCGCTGTAATCCGACAACCTTCTCATTTTCAGCTGTTCGAATCAACGTAACCCCTTGCGTGTTTCGTCCAACAACACTAACTTCTGATACTCGAGTTCGTACTAAGGTTCCGGCATCAGTAATCAGCATGATTTGGTCGGTTTCTTCAACCTGTACTGCACCAACTACAGCACCATTTCGCTCACTCACTTTAATAGAGATTACGCCTTTCGTTGCTCGTGATTTTGTTGGATATAACTCTTGTTCAGTACGTTTACCATAACCATTTCGAGTTGCGGTTAAAATTGCCCCATTACCACGAGGGACAATAAGTGAGACAACTTTATCATCACCTTCTAATTTAATACCTCGAACACCTGTTGCTGTTCTACCCATACAACGGACTTTATTGGCCGGGAATCGTACAACTTTACCATTGGCTGAGAATAACATAATATCTTCAGTATTGGAAATTTGCGAGACCTCATCACCATCGTCAAGCTCATCAACAATAACATCATCATTGAGTTCTTCATCATCAACAGCATCTGCTGTTTCGTTACTAGTTAAATCAACACCAATTAACTCATCATCATCACGTAAGTTAATAGCAATAATGCCACCACTTCTCGGACGACTAAATTCAATTAATGAAGTTTTCTTAACCGTACCTTGAGCTGTCGCCATAAACACACAATGCTCATCATCAAATTCACGAACAGGTAGAATCGCTGTAATACGTTCATCTGCTTCCAATGGTAATAAATTAATAATTGGACGACCACGGGAGCCTCGACTGGCTTCAGGTAATTGATAAACTTTCATCCAATATAATCTGCCACGACTTGAGAAACAAAGAATCGTGTCATGAGTATTTGCAACCAGTAATTTTTCGACAAAATCTTCTTCTTTAATTTTCGTTGCCGACTTGCCCTTACCGCCCCGACGCTGAGCTTCATAATCAGATAACGGTTGGTATTTTACATAACCTTGATGAGAAAGCGTAACTACAACATCTTCTTGAGCAATAAGATCTTCAATATTGATATCCGCACTACTTGCTGTAATTTCAGTTCGTCTTGCATCTTGGAATTGATCGCGAACAGCTTCAAGCTCTTCGCGAATAACTTCCATTAGTCTTTCTGGACTCGCTAGAATATGTAACAAACCAGCAATTTGAACTAATAGTTCTTTATATTCATCAAGAATTTTTTCGTGTTCCAGTCCTGTTAAACGATGTAATCGAAGATCTAAAATTGCTTGGGCTTGAGCTTCAGAAAGATAATAATGGCCATCACGAATACCAAATTCAGGTGCTAAATCTTCAGGACGAGCGGCATCATTACCCGCTTTTTCAAGCATTGCCGCAACATTACCTAGTTGCCAAGCTTGCGATAATAATTTAGCTTTCGCTTCAGAAGGAGTCGCCGCAGCACGAATTAATTCAATAACAGGATCGATATTAGCCAATGCTATCGCTAAACCTTCCAACACATGCGCTCGTTCACGAGCTTTGCGAAGTTCATAGATAGTTCGACGCGTTACGACTTCACGGCGGTGAAGAACAAACGCCTCGATCATTTCTCGTAAGTTTAATAGTTTCGGTTGACCTTTATGTAAGGCAACCATATTAATCCCGAAAGAAACCTGTAGTTGAGTTAATGAGAAAAGATTATTTAAAACGACTTCGCCAACTGCATCACGTTTGATTTCAATAACAATGCGCATACCATCTTTATCTGATTCATCACGCAATGCTGAAATACCTTCAACTTTTTTGTCTTTAACTAGTTCAGCTATTTTTTCGATCAGTTTTTTCTTATTAACTTGATAAGGGATCTCATTAACAATGATCGTTTCACGACCACTATGATCATCTACTTCAATCGTCGCCTTTGAACGAATATAAATAATACCACGGCCAGTTCGATAAGCATTTTCAATACCTTTACGGCCATTAATTAAAGCAGCAGTAGGAAAATCTGGACCATGAATATATTCCATTAATCCATCAACAGAAATATTTTCATCCTCAATAAATGCTAAGCAACCATTGATAACTTCTGCTAGATTATGAGGAGGGATGTTGGTTGCCATACCAACAGCAATACCTGACGAACCATTAATTAATAAATTAGGAATGCGAGTTGGCAACACGTCAGGAATCATTTCTGATCCATCGTAGTTTGGTGAAAAATCTACTGTTTCTTTATCTAAATCAGTTAATAATGCACCGGCAAACTTTTGCATGCGAATTTCGGTATAACGCATTGCCGCCGCAGAGTCACCATCGACAGAACCAAAGTTTCCTTGGCCATCAACAAGCATATAACGTAATGAAAATGGTTGTGCCATACGAACAATGGTATCATAAACGGCTAAATCACCATGTGGATGATATTTACCGATTACGTCCCCAACAACACGAGCAGATTTTCGGTAAGGTTTATTCCAATCGTATCCAGCTTCATGCATTGCGAATAAAACCCGTCTGTGAACAGGTTTAAGTCCGTCGCGGACATCAGGTAAAGCTCGCCCAACAATAACAGACATCGCATAATCAAGATAAGAGGATTTTAATTCGTCTTCAATATTGACGGGGGTTATTTCTTTGGCTAGTTCGGTCATAACACCAGGTTCTCTTATTAACTTAAATCTTAAAATAGTTCATAATTATAGCATAAAAATCGCTATTAATGCAGAACAAAACTGTTTTTATTTCAACTTATTCTGTATGAATAAACAATGTATTTTCAATTAATTGGCTTAAGCAGTTTAAAATCATTGCATGCATTTCATAAGCCATCACCTTTTTATAAGATGGAATTCTAATTTCAATATCATTTTGCCCAAGTAATCCGATCACTTCTCCACCATCAAATGCAGTTAAGGCAACAATTTTCATATCTTTAATTACGGCTTCTTGAACAGCACGAATAATCGAACGGCTATTCCCTTCACAAGTTGAAATAACTAAGATATCACCTTGTTGACCTAAAGCTTGAATTTGTCGAGCATAAATTTCTTCGTGATTAGATATCGCACTTAACAATACATTATCAGAAACTAATGCAATAGCCGGAATACTCGGTCTTTCAATATCAAGACTGGTAATTAACCGAGAGGTAAAACTTTGTATATTTGCAGCAGCTGAGCCATTACCACATCCCATAATTTTATTACCATTAAGTAATCCTCCAACGATAATATTAGCCGCTTTTTCAATTGAAGAGCCTAGAGATTCAGCCATAACAATTTGAGTTTGAATACTTTCAGTAAAATAATTTTTTATTAAATCTTGCACGTTTTTCACCTGATCATTAAAACGCATTAATTATCCATTTTTGACTTTTTCCCGTTATGGCAAAAACATCAAACCTAAACTCTGTATCTTCAATATTTAAGTTATTATTTAACATCCAAAGTTGAGCTGCCTGTTTAATTTTGTTTTGCTTAGTGAGCGAAATAGTCATTTCAGCCTCGCCAAAGTTAGCATTTTTGCGATATCTAACTTCAACAAAAACCAAACAACTCTTATCTCGCATGACTAAATCAATTTCACCAATTTGATATAGGCTATTTTTATCAAGCAACACCAGCCCTTGATTGGCTAAGAATTGGCAAGCAATATATTCATAATGCTTGCCAATATCTTTATTTTTCGTTCTGTTCTGAGGACGATTGGGATGTAACATAGGCATATTGTTGCCATGCAAGAGATCGAGTCACTTCACATTGATTACTGGTTGATAATTTACCAGTCATTCCAGCTAAAAAATTAGGCTGATAAGAGTCTAATTGATTAAAGCGATTAGCCAATCGCCAAGCATCAATTCCCATAGCGTATAATCGAGTTAAAGAATAGTCTTTTTGAATATTGCTAGGAATCATTGCCGTTGTTTTTTCTGATGAATTAATAATCAACGGAATGTCAGAATATTCAGTTTGATTCATATCATAATTAAAGTCATTCGAAGCATTTGCCACATGACTTTTAGAACTTGAATAAAGCGCTATGGATGAAGAGCCATTACCGATTGTCTTTCCTGCTCCCATATCTAGCATTGGTTTTATCAAGGTTAATTCATCATAAGATGCATAAACATAAATTGCATCAAATCCAGAAGAAGAACCATTTGAGGACATTGAAGCCGAGCCATCATCATTATTAAATGCAATCGGACTACCGGTTAAACTTATACCGCTACTATGATTAATATTGGCACGTAGCGTATTTAAATTACCAACATATTGCACATAAGCTTGTGAACCATTAGAAATTTGCGACCATTGTTTAGCAAAACTTTGAGCTACTCTTCTGCCCAACTCATTTTGTGGTATAACTAACAATGGCTTTTGTTTGTTTTGTGCAAAAATATGATCAGCAGCATCCTTTGCTTCATCTTCAGGAGATAACGCAAAAAAGCACATTTTGTTAGCGGAAACAGTTCCATCATCAACTTTATTTAATGCTAACACAGGAATAGATGGCGCTAACTGCTTTATTTGGCTCACTTCAGACTTCAATAATGGACCAACGATTAAATCAACATTTTGCTCTTGTGCTTGCTGTATTAAATTATCCATTGGTACTGATGTTGTATCTAAAACAATAACATTTTGTTGTGGCTCTTGTGGATAAAACTTAGCCGCATCAACATATCCTTGACGAATAGTGTTACCAAATATTCGAGAAGACCCACTCAGTGGTAATAATAAAGCTACTTTTTTGGAATTTACATTATCAACAGCAAGCGTTTGTTCACCAGTTATAATCGCAACAATATCTTGTGCAGGATGATTAGGATATTTTGTAGCCCAATCCAAAATAGCTCGTTTTAGTTGATTTTTGCGGTTTGTATTTTTTGCTTCAAGGACTTCTGGGCTATCACCATCTTGAACAGGTGCTTTTATATTATTACGTTGATATGTATAACTTAAATCAATCCACCCTTTCAATGTTAAGTCATTTTCAGGTACAGAAATTTTACTTAGTTGATTTGTCGATAATTTGCTAAAAAAATTCCAGGTATTATTTAAGATTTGTTTTTTTAATTTTTCTGGTGCAAATTTTTGTAAAGATAAGTAATCATACGCTTGCTCATTAAGTTTTTTAGATTTTCTATCTAAGGCTAATTTGATTGAATAATAACGATATGCTTGTGAATCATTTAGTTTTTCGATAGTTAATTGACTAAGATTAAATGGTTGTCCTTTTCTAATTGCTATTTCACCTTGAGATAACAATTGGTCTTTTTGTTGTTCTGCATTAAGATTAGCCGGTAGTTGAGATAATAATTTATTTGCTTGAGAAAGTTTATTCTCATTTATTAATGCTCTTATCGCCAATAACTGCCAATCTATTTTAGCACTTCCAGAGCTAGTATCTACCTGCGACAAATAATAATTGGAATCTTTAGTTTCATCATATTTAGCACTCTTTGATGAGTTAAGATGACATCCAACTAAAAGTGAAAATAATGCTAAAATAACAATAGCATAAAAGGATTGTTTTAATTTCATACACATTCTCTTATAATTTCTCATCCCCAAATTCGCTGTACATGTACAGTGACTTCTTCACGATCATGAAAAAGTTGCTTAGCCTGAATTTGTACATTTATTTGGTTGTTATTTAGTTCTTCTATTAGTAATTGTAAATTTTGTTTTACTTCTTCATAACGTTTTTTCATTGGTAGTTTGAGATTAAAAATTGCCTCTCGACACCAACCATTAATTAGCCATTTAGCTATTAACTCTGTTACTTTGGCTGGTTTTTCAACCATATCACACACCAGCCAATAAATATTATGCTTTTTAGGCATAAATTTAAAGCCATCTTCACGATAATGTTTAACTTGTCCTGTTTCCATTAATTTTTCATTCATAGGACCATTATCTATAGCATATACCATCATACTTCTTTTGACTAATTGATAAGTCCAACCGCCTGGACAAGCCCCTAAGTCAACAGCATTTAAACCACCTTTAAGTCGTTCATCCCATTCTTCATAAGGAATAAAAATATGAAAAGCTTCTTCCAATTTTAATGTTGAACGACTTGGTGCATCAGCTGGAAATTTTAACCTTGGTATTCCCATATAAAAAGGAGAGTTATTTTGACTCAGGGAATAGCCAACATAACAACTATTATTATTGATAAATAATAAATGAATAACTGGTCGTGATGGATTTTGTACTTTTAACAAAATACGTTTGTTGCGTAATGCCTGACGAAGTGGAACAGTAAACTTGCGACAAAATCCTGCTAATTGCTTACCATCATTAGTATCTGCAACTTCAACACGTAAATCGCCAGCTTTATCAACAGTAGCCGATAAAACATTAATTATTGGCGTAATACGATCTTCAGTTGATAAATTAGCTAATAAATCACCAGCAACAAACATTTGTCTTGCAAAAATTAACGTTCGAAATGAAATTTGTTTAATTAATAATTCAGCTTGATCGTCTTGGTAACACTCAAATATTACATAACCATTATTTTCTTTAACCTTGGCAAAACCAAATATTTCTTTTTGTGCTGCTCTATCCGTTATTTCTGCTGCACATTCTTTTTCAAACCCTGGTCGACAATACAAAATTATTTTGTTCAGTTTTTGCATATTCTTTCTTTCAATTATTTGAAAATATTATAAAGTCATCAAACTAATCTGATTGGACTTTATTTGTATATAAAGGCGCCTCACCTTTAGGACGAGTTTTAAAGCGTCGATGTAACCACATATATTGTTCTGGTGCTTTTAATATTTCGTGTTCAATCGCTTTGTTCATAAAAGTAGCCGCTAGCACATCATCATCTATAGGATAGCCTTTAAGCTCAGGTGTAACGTAAACAGTATAGTGCCCATTCTTTTCTCGTTTAGGCGTGAAAGGAATAATTGCAGGCTGACTTAATTTGACTAAAATTCGAGTTCCAATGGTCGTCGCTGCTTTTTCTACCGCAAAGAGTGGTGCAAAAACACTATTTTTAGGACCATAATCATGATCTGGCGCATACCAAAGCAGTTCACCATTCTTTAAGGCTCTTATCATACCTTTAGTATTATAGCGATCTAACATATATTTATTCGATTTTAAACGCCCTTTTAATTGTACATAATCCATCACAGGGTTGTCGTTTGGTCGATAAACACCTACACCTGGATGACTCATACCTAAAATACGTGCACCGAGTTCTAGCGTTAAAAAGTGAATACCAATTAACAAAACACCTTGTCCAGACTGTTGTATCTGAGTGATATGTGAATCACCTTCAATTGAAGAGTGTTTTTTAAGTCTTTTGTCAGACCAGAACCATGCCATACCAGTTTCAAATATAGCAAGCCCTGTGGAAATAAAATTATCTCTTAATATTTTATCTCGTTCTTGTTCAGATTTTTCAGGAAAGCATAATTTTAAGTTTTGCCTTGCGGTCTCTTTACGCTTACCAATTAATTTCATCGAAAGTAATCCTAAACCTTTTCCTAATTGATAAATAACCGGATATGGCAGTAAAACGATCAAATATAAAATAGAAATGCCAAACCAGGTTAACCAATAGCGAGGATGTAATAATCGTTTTGTAAAAATAGGATGAATTTCTTGATTTTGACTCATATTAAGATTAAATAACCATTTAAACAAAGTTAGTCATTATATACCAATATCTTCTGTTATGCGGCAGAAAAATAAAATAATCAAAGATAACTAAAGTGCTTATCATGAAGTTGTTTGAAAAGATTACATAAAAAACACATATTAAGGATTAAATTAATTAATCCCTAATAATCAATTTCTACTTATAATTTAGAAAAAATATACCCTAAAATAGCGTTCCTCAAAATTTGTTAAGCTTTAAATTGCTACTGGCGCTTTTATTGCTGGATAAGGATCGTAATCAACAATTTCAAAATCTTCAAATTCATAATCAAAAATTGTAGGTGGTCTGCGTTTAATAACAAGCTTAGGCAATGGTTTTGGCTCACGACTTAATTGTAAATGTGTTTGTTCCATATGATTAGAATACAAATGGGTATCGCCACCTGTCCAGACAAAATCACCAACTTCTAAATCGCATTGTTGAGCAATCATATAAACTAATAACGAATAACTAGCAATATTAAATGGTAATCCTAAGAATACGTCACATGAACGTTGATAAAGTTGACATGACAGCTTACCTTGAGCTACATAAAATTGAAATAGAGCATGACATGGTGCTAACGCCATTTGATCAAGCTCTCCAACATTCCATGCCGAAACTATCATTCTTCTAGAGTCTGGATCATTTTTAATTTGTTCGATTAGTTGCGAAATTTGATCTATTTGTCGACCATCCGCAGCTCCCCAAGCGCGCCATTGTTTGCCATAAACAGGACCAAGATCACCATTTTCATTGGCCCATTCATCCCAAATTGTTACTTTATTATCTTTTAAATAATTAATATTAGTATCACCTTTAAGAAACCAAAGTAACTCATAGATGATTGAACGTAAATGACATTTTTTGGTGGTCACTAATGGAAAACCATCTTGCAAATTAAATCGCATTTGATGACCAAAGATCGATAAAGTCCCTGTACCAGTTCTATCCGATTTAGCCGTTCCTTCGTTTAAAATTTTTTGCATTAGTGATAAATACTGTTTCATTTTTTAATAGCCTTATTGTTAAATCTATATGCATATAAAAGCATCAAGATACCACCAATGATCATAGGGAGACAGAGAATTTGTCCCATACTGATTATATTTAAAAATAATCCTAATTGTTCATCGGGTTGTCTAAAGAACTCAATTATAAACCTAAATATGCCATAACAAACTAAAAACAGTCCTGAGGCTGCACCAACTGGACGAGGTTTGCGAATAAATAAATTTAAAATAATAAATAATACTATACCTTCAAATACCATCTCATAAAGTTGTGAAGGGTGACGTGGCAAAACGCCGTTTAATTGGCTGTATAAAGAAAACCATTCTGGATTTGCTTGGACAAACATAAAATCAGCATGTGATGAAGTAGGAAATAACATACCGATTGAAGAGTTAGTTACTCGGCCCCACAATTCACCGTTAATAAAATTACCAAATCGGCCAAACATTAAACCGAGTGGTACTAATGGAGCCACAAAATCAGCTACTTGCATAAAGGTCTTTTGTGTTTTTTTAGCAAAGATAGCAATAACACAAATGGCACCAATCAAACCGCCATGGAAAGACATCCCCCCTTCCCAAACTCTGAATAGAATAGTAGGCTCTTCAAGAAATGCATCAAAATTATAAAATAATACATAACCTAAACGTCCGCCAATAAAGAGGCCCAAAAACCCCCAGAATAATAAGTTTTCAACTTGTTGTGATGTCCAATTGCTATTGGGTTTATTAGCACGACGTTTAGCTAAAAACAAGGCGCCAAGCACACCAAATAGGTACATGGCACCATACCAATGTAATGAAATAGGGCCGATTGAGAAAGCTATTGGATTAAAATTGGGAAATTGTAAAAATTGATTCATTTTTTAACACGCTGTTTATTTTTTCGTTTGTGAGCAAAGAAGTTAAACCGTTTTTTCTTAGAAAGATTTGTTACAGGTTCTTCTACTTCAGATTGTATAGTAAATGCAGGCAAAGAAAACTCCTTCATTGCTTTGCGATATACATCACGCTTAAAAGCAATAACCTGCCGTATAGGATACCAATAACTTACCCACTTCCAATCATCAAACTCAGGAGTTGAAGACATATTCAAATTAATCACTGAAGTATCAGAAATCAATTCTAATAAAAACCACTTTTGTTTTTGACCAATACATACCGGCTGATTATCCCAACGAATCATGCGTTTTGGTAATTTATACCTTAGCCAACCATTGGTCACCGATAATATTTTAACATCTTTAGGTAGTAATCCTACTTCTTCATTTAGTTCACGAAACATTGCCTGTTCTGGCGTTTCATTAAGTTTTATTCCGCCCTGAGGAAATTGCCAAGAGTTTTGTCCATAACGCCGAGCCCAAAGCACTTGACCATACCTGTTACAAATAACTATTCCTACATTTGGACGGTAGCCATCATTATCAATCACTGACTACCTCAAAAATTTATTTTTTATATTGTTAAATTGTTTCACACATATAACAATAAATAAATAGGAAAATGATACTAATAGAGTAAATATAATATTATACAGCCGATTTTGGTGATAATTTAATAATCGTTATAATATTAATTATCGCAAAGGTAACCTCTATAGCTAAACTACCTAAAGAGCCTATCCATAAGCTATATATTATCCATAAAATACTACTTAACAATATTAGTAATCGCATCTTTTGTTGTTCAAATCTAAATAATGCAATTGTTACTAATGTAGTACCAATAACCGAGAAATAATGTATAAATTGTCGCCAATCAGGCGTTGTGAAAAAGTAAAATATCCACATCAATCCTATAAAAAACATCATGGCTAAAACATTCTTGGTATAAGTTGATGTAATGTTTCTAAAAATATTTACTATATTAAGTATAGCAGCAGGATAGGATTCTGGTCCTAATAAATAAAAATGCACAGTCATAATAATATTAACAATGGTTAATTGCCATCGAAAAGCATTATCATTACGTTGTAAAAAAGCACTAACTCCAACAAGATAACCTAAAATACCAATTAATTGCGGAATTGTTGTGTATTTTTCAATAAAATCAGAGCCAAAAAACTGGTATAAAAAGTTTAGATTATCCACTATTTACTCCTTAGACAAATGGCTTTGATAAATAACTAACAAAAAATACATGAATCCTAAAACGCAAAAAAGCCCAGCATCGCTGCTGGGCTCGTATATTTAAAAGTCTGGCGGCACCCTACTCTCACATGGGTAATACCCACACTACCATCGGCACTACGGCGTTTCACTTCTGAGTTCGG
>NZ_JACFQA010000016.1:0-287 GCF_016101685.1 Gilliamella sp. B14384G10 | reverse complement strand
CGTTTCTTTCAGCTTGTTCCTAATTGTTAAAGAGCTTTATCTTTCTATTCATTCGAATATCAAATAAATACAAACATAATTTTTTTGAAAAATAGCTTCATCACATTTAATGGCGTCCCCTAGGGGATTCGAACCCCTGTTACCGCCGTGAAAGGGCGATGTCCTAGGCCTCTAGACGAAGGGGACTTAACTATTTTTCGACAAACAAACAATCTGTGTGAACACTTACGAGCTCTTCGTAAGGAGGTGATCCAACCGCAGGTTCCCCTACGGTTACCTTGTTACGA
>NZ_JACFQA010000002.1:0-898651 GCF_016101685.1 Gilliamella sp. B14384G10 | reverse complement strand
AGGCGTTGACTCAGCCGTATCGATTATTACCGGCATTATCACTGGCGATATTGCTGGTGGCCTTGCTGGCGCCAGTGCACCATGGTTAGCTGAGCAGATAAAACTGCATACAGGCGATAATGAAGCTGCAAGGTTAATTGCGCATTCCATACTCGGCGCAGTGGTTGCGGAACTACAAGGTAATTCAGGACTTGCCGGCGGAGCCGGTGCAGTGGCCGGTGAAGTTGTGGCAGATATCATCCGCAAACAACTGTATGGCAAAGAAGTCAAAGATTTAACCGAAGAGGAAAAAGAAACCATCAGCGCACTATCTCAGCTAGCTACTGGTCTTGCCGTAGCTGCCGGCGGTGGTAATATTAGCGATGCTAGCACAGCAATCAGTAGTAGTAAAAATGCGGTTGAGAATAACTTTTTAACAGATAAGCGTCCTCAAGAGTATGCTCAAAGATTAAAAGCTTGTGATTATGATCCAAAATGTGAACAATCTATAAGACGGGAAATGGCCGTTGAATCGGCTGCAAATATTAGCAAATTAAAATCTTGTTGGGAAGCAGGGGATCAAGTTTGTGTAGCTGAGATGCGTTATAAGATATCTTTAATAGATACTTACTATAGAGAGTTATATATACAAGATAGTTTAGTAGGAAATGCATATAAAAACTCAGCATTATGGTATTCAGATATCATTGATAATTGCTCTAATTGTGGTTGGTTAGAAGCACATTTAGCAAAAGTAGCTGCTGACGGTATTACAGCTGCTATCTATAGTTCTTTAGGAAGTAGAGTTTTACCTAGACAAAATGATAAAAATATTCCGAAAACAACTGATATAGTTGCACAAGGTGAAACCAAAGTAGTAGGAAGTAATGCCATTCCAGCAAATAAAACAGTGAAACCGACATCGGGAGCTTCCGCTACAAATAAGGTTAAAGATAATGTCGAGGCCAATGTTGATGCAAGTGTAAAAGCTCGAGAATCGTCTAACTTTAGAGAGCATGTTAATAAAGAACGAGAGGTAAATGCTAGCAGGCAAACAAAAAATAAGTCGTCAACTCCAATTATTAATCCAGCAACCAATAAACCTGTTACTGACCATATAATTGTATCATCAGGTAAAGCACCTAAAACATCAACACCAAATTCCATTTATGAGGTATCAAGGGCAGATGGTTCTAGAAGTATTACTTATTATGATGAAAAAGGTAATTGGTTCTCAAGAGAAGATTATGGTCAACTTACTCCTCACGGACAAATGGGAATAGGTTCAGATGGACGGGTTGTACCTCATGAACATAAACAAACATATTATAATTATAATGGTAACATATATAAAGGTAAAAGGTTTTATAGAAGAATTGATAAAGATGGTAAACCTATAGGTGATTGGATTTTAGATAAATAATACTAAAAAGGAGAGTTAATATGTCTAGCTTTGTTTGTGGTTATATAGAACCAATATTAAATGAGAATAAATTAAGTAACTTATCTGACTATATAAAAAATAGTCAATTGGGAATAGAAAAAATCTCTAAAGATTGGTTAATTAATTATCCTGACTATTTAATTCCCAATGATAATATATTTACTTTTTTAATCGGCGATGTTCCCGGTTATCCTAATTCTACTTATTTAACCAGTTATGATGAATATGCACCAAATATAGATATTGGTTTTCCTCCGGATCCTAAGGAACGCTTAGATATACTCATTAATACATTGATTGACATGATTAAAATTACCCATGCATCAAAAATGGTAGTTTCTATAAATGAATGCGATCAAATAGAAACCATAAAAAAAATAAAGTTCGCTGAAATGCGAGACGTTATTCATGCTGATTTTGCAAAATATCAAGCCCCACCAGATACACTTTATGAAATCATCTGTGAATAAAATTATAATTAAGTTTTTCAGAACTTGATAATTTAGCTTGTTATAAAATATAAAGCAGTTTTATCAACTTGAATTGAAAAACTTAAAATGTTCATATGGAAAGATGCGCTATCAAATTGACATCTTTCTATTTATCTTTACAAATACACTTCAATAAACCATCCCAAAATAACCATAATCTAAAAAATATAATCACCAATTAGAGCTGTTACTAGTAATGACAGTTTTTCACCGACCAGTGGCCAACCAACCATTTACGACCATAATGATGAAGCTTCGAATATTACGTACGCGGCAATCAGTGACGGTGAATTAATCATTCGTGACCCAGATAAGCAAACACAAGATATTAATGAACTCAGTCATGATACCGAAAATGCCCATAGCAAACTCAAACCAATCTTTAATAAAGAGAATGAACAGACCAAACAAAACATTGTCACTAGCTTACAAGAGTTAGCGTCACAGGTTAAAGAGCTTGAGCGCACCATTCATAAAGATGCCGGTAAAGACTCAAAAGATGGTAAAATGGGCAATGACTTTAGTAAAGGCGTTGACTCAGCCGTAGCAATTATTACCGGCATTATCACTGGCGATATTGCTGGTGGCCTTGCTGGCGCCAGTGCACCATGGTTAGCTGAGCAGATAAAACTGCACACTGGGCACCTAGACAAGGATGGTGAATGGGTCACTGATAACCTTGCCGGTAACTTAATCTCTCATGCAATACTTGGCGCGGTAGTAGCTGAACTGCAAGGTAATTCGGGGTTAGCCGGTGGTGCTGGAGCGGTAGCTGGTGAACTAGCAAATAAAGCAATTATTGGTATACTTTACGGTGATAAAAAAATAAGTGAGTTAAGCGAAGAGGAAAAGCAAACCGTTAGTGCTTTATCTCAATTAGCGACGGGTCTTGCTGCTGCCACTACAGGAGGTAATTTTGGTGATGCTAGCGCGGCTATTAGTAGCAGTAAAAATGCGGTTGAGAATAACCGTTTGAGTACGGTTGTAGAACAAAGGCGAATCAATGAACTTGCTAAAGACAATGAACTAGAAAAATTACTTTATCATGCTGCAGCTTGTGCGTTAGTCCATTGTTCAGCTGAATTTGCTGACGATGATCCGATGAAAGTAGCATACCAAAAGCTAGAAGAGTTAGGAAACAGTGATGAGCTGCAAGCTTATAGACAAACACTTGCCTCACAAGAGTACATCAAAACCAATGTTCTCCCTAACGTAAATGGTGTTTATCCGATGACTTATGAAACAGTTGAAAAGCTGTTTGAGTATACAAGTGGGGATGAGTTTGTAGATTCAGTAGCCTATATTAATAATAAATACAGTGTGACAACCCGATTAGGAGGTGTCGTACAAGTTTTAGGTGCATTTGGCGAAGGCGGTTTAGCCGTTGCTTTATCACCAGGATGTGCAACGGTTATGGGTTGTGTTCCAAGTACCTTATTAATTTGGTCTTCCTCTGATAATCTTGTGACGGGTGGAGCTATTATTATTAATGGTAAAAACTATACAACACTAACAGGAAAAGGGCTGGCGAAAGCACTAAATATCTCGGAATCTGATGGTGATTTGTTATTTAATACTATAACCGGTTTATTCTCAGCGAAAAAATTAAGCGATTTAGCTTCTTCAAGTCTTTCTTCTGGTAATAAATTAACGGCAAAAGAGTTAGATGCAATAAAGAGTGAGCTTGATAGTGTTGGCAATAAATTAAAAGTAGATCCACATGCAGAAAAAGGAAATAATATTGCTAAATCTGTAACTACGGAGAAAACAGGCTATATCAAACAAGGCGATAATATAGTTGGACCTAGAGGTGGCGTTTATACAAATACAGGTCAAGTTGATGCTGCGGGAAATCCAATTTATAAAAACAATGGCTCATATTATATTTTTGAAAAAAATGAGAAAATAAATGTCCCATCACCAGGAAATACCGGAACAACGACTAATGGTCGTCCAACTCCAGTGGATTCAGAAAGGGATGTTGGTAAAACGTTAACGCCTGATTTTAATGCTCAGGAAAGCTATCTGAATGGTCAAAAGGTAAAATGGGGAACAGACGGGAGTGTAAGACCAGATTTTTGTAACGGGACTACTTGTTCAATAGAAGTAAAAAATTATGATATACAAAATAATATTAATGGTTTGATTGATAATGTTTCCAAACAAGCCATTGAGAGAAAAAAACATCTACCATCAGGAGTACAACAATTAGTTGTAATAGATATTCGCGGTCAGGAAATGACTGCCTTACAGGAATTTAAAATAAAACAGGGTATAAAAAATAAATCAAATGGAATAATTAAGCCTGAACAAATTGAATTTAAAACAAAATAGGAGGTGAGTAAATTATGTTAATAAAAATTGGTTTCAGAGGCGGTGGGTCAGTATATGAATTAGGTACAGATAGTGATATGCAGCTATTTTTTGACTGCATTTCATATTATGTTTTACCTAAATATCCTGACCAAAATTGGTCAATAATTACTGACCGCTTATATCGTCGTTATTTAAAATTAGAAGAGTTAGATGCCGCCGTAGCATTAATGAAATTGGTAGAAAAAGAGTTTAAACAGTTGGATAGAGAAGCATTTGATTGGAGTAAAATATTATCAGGTCAAGTTAAAAGTGATTTAGATAGAACTAAATCAACTTTATTTGAAATTTTTGGTGAATATTTTGAAGCATTTTATGAGTGTATTGAATGTGCTATAAGAAATTATGAATGGTTTAAATCAGATCCCGATTATAAATATCAGCCGGTAATGGTAGCATATACTACAATACCGGATTTAATTACCTACAAGCTGATCCCTTTATCTGTTTTCGATAATTTACAACCTGATGAAAAACCAATTTGGTGGACAGGTAAAATTCCTAAAACCACAACTTAGTTACTTTTTAACTTACCTCTAATCCCCTTTACCTAAAAATTTTAAGGAAAGGGGGGGATAGATATTATTACTGATTTTAATTTCACATTAATGTTGTTTTATTTAGTTCGTTTAGTCTAGTATGTCCAAATCCTGATGTCTAAAATTATCTTCAGCGACTTATTATTGCTTTATTAATAGCTCACGGATATTCAAATATCAATATGACGGTATACACTCCTCAATTATTTTTACAAATAAACCTCAATAAACTAAATCTGAATTAACGGAAGGAGATAAGTTTTAGCTCAAGCGCTATTGGATCCGAAACAAAAGTAGTAGGAAGTAATTCCATTCAAGCAAATACAACAGTGAAACTGACTTAAACCAGCTACAGCAATTGGAGCAGTTGATCCATTAAAGTTACTGTATCAAATGGGGTTGTTCCTGCTAAGATAGCCCCTTAATTACAAGCCTATGCTGAAATTAGGGGGATTAGGTATTAAGATTTAATGTGGGAATAGATTAGGTCGTTGTGCAGAGTTTAGATCTGCTAATGAGTTGTTATTAAACAATCCTAATCTTATTTATTACTGATTTTTATAAAAAGGAAAAGATAATCAAATAAGTAATATAAATAAAACATTAAAAGATATTATAAATTGATATATATCAAATTTATTCATGGATCTTCCTGTATTTTGTTGTTAACATGGTTTCATATCTTTTTTTATGTGATGTTGTCGCGTAGTCAATATGATGAATTTAATGATAAAAAAATATTTATTTGCTTGGGGGGCCATTATCATACCCTCGTTTGTTGCGTTAGCTGAACCACCAACAACGCAACAACTTATCCATCCAAGAAATCGTGATAAAGCTCTTCAATATTCATCAATACTTTCATCGCCTGACATTCATCTATTACCTACTACTTATGAAACTAGAGATATTCATTTCTCATCGGTTTTTTTCTATTTGAGTATTAATCAGATGCAATTATTAGAGCGAGATAAATTACCTTAGTTTATTCTTATCAATAAACAGTCTCGTCAAGCCGAGCACTGTTGTTTAGATGCATAAGGTTTCAATTTATTGATGACTAAAATGCATGACCGATTGATTAGCTACGGAGATATCAATACTGACGTAGTAGCAACAGAGCAAAAATTAGCATCAACAAAACTGAAACTATTATTTATGTAAACATAAGAACCAGAGGCATATAAAAGTGAAAATAGTAGTAGATCTAGTGTAACTATAGTTTGCGATATAGATGATATTGCTACAACTATTGCTCGCAGTAAAAATGAGAGTGAAAAATAGCTATAAAGATATTAGGAACTATGATGAATATAGAAATATCAGTAGGTTATGGTGATAAACCTGTTTCTAGTTATAATTTGGATTAAAAAGGCAATAGATATTTAACCTAATAAGAGTTAATCAAAATGTTAAAAGCGTAGCTACAGGAGAAGGAATATCAGATGGTTATGTTTATATGTGGAGTAAGGAGTTTTACTCACGGTAAAAGATAATTTCTGTCACAGTAATTTGCACTGTTAGGTAGTGGGTGGATATGTACATTCATTACAATTCAATAAAAAGATCTTTTACCAGCATAATTAGTTGGTAACAAAAGAGATTCACAGTTAGGAACTGGAAAAAGAAATATAGCTGAATAAAACTAGCCTCATAGTATAGCGCTACACTCGAAAGCATTATTTCTACTTTTGTTGGAGATAGTGTACAAGATAATATTGAGAAAATAATCATGAAAAAAAATAAGAAATATTTAGTATTATTAAATTATTTAATCTTTTTACCTTTCATGGGATTTTTATTAATTATTATAATGCGCTTGCTCATCTCATTACTATTGTTGATTAAATATGATATAGCTTTTGAATTTGGTATTCATGATATATGTTTAGCTGGTAAAGCAGCTTGTATTTGGTTTCCTTTAGCATTAGGTGTTTGGTGTTATGAATGCTTCCATTACGGAATTAAAATTTTTGGCAAATAATATTATCCCAGTTTAACAACTGGGATTTTTTTATTATAACGAGTAATTAATACCATAACTTTTATTCCAATCATAATAATTAGCTGTATAACTGGATGATATGTTTAACTTAATCTTGGTAAGACTATTAAAATTAGGTTAATTTATTTTTTTAGTAGGCTTGGTTTTCGTTTGTTTTGGCGTAATATAAGGATTAAATTTTATTTAATTAATGGCAATAGCTAGCAAATTTGTTTTATTTAAAGAATAATCTGATTTTGCTTTTTGTTGGCATTGATAGTTTACCGATAAATGATTAAATAACAAAAGGGGTTAATGATGAAATTAATAGTTGATAATATGAGTTGCCAACATTGTGTTAAAACCATTACTAAAGCAATTAATGATATTGATCCTAAAGCAAAAGTTACTGTTGATTTAGCTAAGCATGAAGTTGATATTGACGGAGGTACTATCTCGCAAGAAGCGGCAATTGCGGCAATTAATGAAGCGGGATTTGAGTTTGTCGGTATTGCTTATTAATAGTATTTAGCGTTATTAAATTTTAGACGATTATGATTATCAGCCTAAAGTTTAGAGAGTATTTTTATCAAATCATCTATTAACAGTTTTTGTATACTTCATCGACTTGGATTGTTGATGAAGTATATCTATGTGTCAATTTAATATATCCTTCACCTAAAAAATATTTGCTCGCTTTTCGTATCTATAACAAGTGAATTCAGGTTGCTATTTATAGCTTATAAAAAAACTTTTACCAAACATTTTAGTCTTAAGTAGCTCCTCAAAATGTAGTGAGTTCACAGTTATATTTAAGCAGCAATTAATCAAAATCTTTATCAAGTTCATTTTCGTTAATACAAAAATTCATTTCTTTTTGAGAACATTGACGGGAAACTTTAGAATCTTTGCCCTCAACATTTCTAAAAGATTGGTATTCTTTATAAATACAGGCTGAATTTGTTAAAGTATAATTGCCATTTTTTGGTATAAACCGATAGGTTTCATTTAAAATAACTGCAGAATAGTTATTTATTTCGCAAACTTTTTTCCTTTTTGCTATTTTTTTGCTGGGGTCAAAATCGATATAACGACCATCTAAATTGAGATAAATAAACTCTTTTTTCTTCTCATCATAAGAATAGTAACGATAAATGATAGGTCCATCTTCCATATCATCAACGGCTCTGGCTATATAAAAATCATTATAATTACCATCAAAATTGTAGTCTATTTCTATGCCATTGTGATCAAAAAAATCTGGTGCAAAACGATAGCTATCATCTATATGGTTAACCGCACCTACTGAATATTCTCCTAAAAAGTCAAATCCTTGCAAATTATCTATAGTCTGAAATAATTGACCACTTTTCTTACTATAAATATTTATACCAGTTGGTTTCAATCCTTGACCTTTTTTATAGGAAAGTATCATTTTAAAATAAAAATCATCTGTCGATCTTTTTTGTAATAACTCTATATTGTTAATTTCTTCATTCTCAATAAGAATATCGAGATCACCGCCATCTTTAAAATTTAATTCAACATCATATTTATCAATGTTCGCCTTAAGAACATCTAAGTCAATTGCTAATACTAAACAAGGTAAAAACAAAACAACTGAGATAAGATATTTTATACAAATCATATTATAACCAACTAATTCCATTTAATGTTTTTAATATTATTTTTTTAATGCTATTTATATCTTAAATTAATTCACATCAAAAATTAATTTAAAACGGTTTAAAAATATATTATTTCTTATCAAACACAACTTATTGAGCAATTTTTCTAACCATATTTTTAATTACTATTTTGGATAACCATTTGTAGAAAAATAAATATTTAATTATTCAATGTAAAAATATGCAGTTACCACCATTGATAAAAATGGTGAGTAGGTCCTATTCCCTTACCAATTTTTAAACTATCTGCATGTTCAATAGCGCCTTGTAGGTAGTTTTTGGCTTGTTTAACCGCTTCTTCAAGATTATGTTTCGGTAACAAGGCTGCAATTGCCGCAGAGAGGGTACAACCTGTACCATGGGTATTTCTCGTTGCGATCCTCGGTGATGTCATTCTGATGATGTTGTCGTGAGTGATTAAATAATCAGGGCTTTCTTGACTTGGCAAATGTCCGCCTTTCATTAATACTGCCTGACAACCTAATTTAAGTAATTCATACCCTTGTTGTTGCATTTGCTCTTCGTTTTTTGCCTCACTACAATCAAGTAATGCAGCCGCTTCAGGTAGATTAGGGGTGATGATTGTGGCTAATGGTAATAATAGATCTCGAATAGCAGAAATGGCATCAGCTTTTAACAATGGATGTCCGCCTTTAGCAATCATTACGGTATCAAGCACAATATTGGCAATAGGGTTATCGTTTAATAGTTGAGCAACCGAAGTAACAATCTCTTTATTCATTAGCATGCCAATTTTCACACTATCAATGTGGATATCTTGATACAGCGTATTAAACTGTGCTTCAATAAATTGAGAGGGAATGGCATGTACACCATTAACGCCTTGCGTACTTTGTGCGGTTAATGCGGTGATCACTGACATACCATAAGCACCAAGTGCTGAAAATGCTTTTAAGTCAGCTTGAATACCTGCGCCACCACTAGGGTCACTGCCTGCTATTGTTAATGCAACTGTTGTCATGATTTGGTTTCCTATTTTGCCAGTTTTATTTTACTGATTAGGTCGGATGTCGCTTTGGCAAGATTAGCTTGTCCGCATATTGCCGACACAACGGCAATACCTTCAATGCCAGTTTGGATTACTTCGGTTAAATTATTCACGCCGATACCACCGATCGCCACGGCAGGGCATTGTTTCGCTTTAACCAGTTCTTTCAATTGATTAATGCCAGTCGCAGCTGCGGCATCCTTTTTGGTTGCGGTTGGATAGATAGGCCCTATGCCAAGATAATCGACTAAATGCCACGGAACATTCTCTAGTTGTGATTGATTTGAAACTGAAAGTCCTAACCATTTGTCTCTGCCAATTAAGCGTCGAGTAACGTCGACCGGTAGATCGCTTTGTCCTATATGCACACCATCGGCATCAATGGCTAAAGCAATATCAACATGGTCATTGATAAATAGCGGAACTTGGGTACTGCTTAACACTTCTTTGAGCGCTTGTGCGGCGTCATACCAATTTTTACCAGAGTATTCTTGTTCTGAACGTAGTTGCACTGCGGTAACACCATTCTCAACGGCAATTTTGGTAGTAGTGACCATGCCATCTATACCGCCACATAATAACGGATCCAGGACTAAATAGAGAGTTAAATCAAGTTGCTTTTTCATCAAACATCCTTATTTTTAGTTTTGATTGAATCGTGAAAGATGATCAATAACCGCAATGGCGAAACTACCTAACCCTTGCTGTTTATTAGCGAGCTGTCCTGCTTTTTTCATCATAAAACAAGCTGTTGCGGTAGCGGTTAAACGATCACTAGAGGTTGCAATAAATGCTGCTACCATCGCAGATAATGAACAGCCGGTGCCGGTTACTCTAGTTAAAGCGATATCGCCACCGACAATGCTATAAATTTGTTGACCATCTGTGACATAGTCTATCTCACCTGTTATTGCGACAATGGTTTGATATTTTTGTGCTAATAGTATTGCTGCATTTAATGCAGAATCGGTAGAATCAAGTCCATCAGGCCCTTTCGATGATGATTGTTGACCACTCAATGCGAGAATTTCAGAGGCATTTCCTCGAATAACACTCGGTCTAAAAGTTATCAATTGTTTGGCAATTTCAGTGCGATATTTAAGTGCCGCACCAACCGCTACAGGATCCAGTACCCATGGTGTCTGTGTTTGTTCAGCTTTTGCTGCAGCTAACAACATACTATTTGCGCTGTGCTCATCAATGGTACCAATATTAATTAATAAACTACTGGCAATAGTTACAAAGTCTTCAACTTCTTGTTTAGCAACGACCATTGCTGGTGAAGCTCCAATGGCTAATAAGACATTAGCGGTAAAATTCTGTACGACATCATTGGTAATGCAATGGACTAACGGTCGTTGTTGTTTAACTTGCTCAATAAAGGGAATGGCATCATTATTTTGAAATAACTGAATGGTAGACATATTCTTTCCTTATTTATTATTGATATTAAGGGAAGAATGTGTCAAAACGGATAATTAAGACGAAGACTTCCCTACGCTGGTATGAGCCAGATCAGGTTCAACGGGTAAAATCTCAGTTTTTTGTAGTAACAAAAAACACCCCGAGTCAAAAAACAATTAATAAAAACAGTTTTATTATGTACTGAGTTTATATTTTATACAAGCTATTGTAATAATCTTTCGATATCGCTAATAGATCGTCTATCTGGTAAGAAAATGATTAAGTGATCACCATCTTCGATCATTAAATCGGTATTAACAATAATCACATCTTCACCACGCACCACAGCACCAATAGTTGCCCCTGAAGGTAATTTTAGACTGTTAATATTTTTACCTACTAATTTAGAATTTTCAGTATCACCACGAACAATCACTTCGACAATTTCCGATTCACCCTGCCGTAGTGAGACAACTTTTACTACGCCATTTTGCCTTACATGACTAAGTAATTCTGAAATAGTGGCATGTTGTGGTGAAATGGCAATATCAATTACGCTATCGTTAATTAACTCTAAATAAGCTTGTCGTTGAATAAGTACGATGACTTTTTTTGCTCCCATCCTTTTGGCAAGCATTGATGACATAATATTCGATTCATCATCACTCGTCACTGCAACAAAAAGATCGGTAAGTTCGACTTGTTCTTGCGATAAGAGTTCTTGATCCGATGATTCACCATGTAATACGGTCGTATTAACTAACTGCTCGGCAATTAGTTCTGCTTTTTCGGCATTACGTTCAATCAATTTAACTTGATAATCGTTTTCTAATCGCTTAGCTAAAGCAACAGCAATGCCGCCGCCACCACTAATGATTATTCGTTTATAAGGCTTTTCTAACCGTTGTAATTCACTGGTTACCGCTTTGATGTTAAGCGGTGGGGTAATAAAGTAAACCATATCCCCAGCTTCAATCAAGGTTGAACCAATCGGACGAATAAAACGATTTTTACGATAAATAGCTACCACCCGAGCTTCGACATGAGGTAAATGTTCTTTTAGCTCTGATAATTCACTACCCACCAATGCACCACCATAGTAAGCTGTGACGGCAACTAAGCAGACTCGATTATCATAAAATGAGGCAAATTGTAGTGCGCCAGGATATTGCACTAGCTGGCTGATATGATTGGTGATTAGATTTTCTGGGGCAATAATATGGTCGATATTAATACAATCTTTATTAAAAAACGAGTATCTTTCATCATTATATTCAGGCGCTCGAATTCGTGCCACTTTTTGAGGAATATTGAACATTACATGCCCAATTTGACAAGCCATCATATTGACTTCATCAGAATTGGTAACAGCGACTAACATGTCGGCAGATTCTGCACCAGCACTTTCTAATACTTGTGGATAAGATGATTTTCCACAAATAACTTGTAAATCAAAACGTTCTTGCAATGATTGCAATTTGTCATGATCTTCATCTACAACTGTCACATCGTTCTGTTTTTCGGTAACCAGATATTCGGCAAGAGCACTACCTGTTTGACCTGCACCAAGAATGATAATTTTCATAACTAACCTATGATAATCAAAAAGGCTTCAATGGCATTTATCATTAATAAAAACGATAATGCTTTTAGTCATTAAAGCCAATTGATATTGTTTAGCGTTAATTGCAATCTAGTTTTACGGTTAACTATACAAAACCAATTGCGTCATAAACTTTTTTCAACGTTGGCTCTGCTTTTGCACGAGCTTTTTGTGCACCTTCTTGCATAATTTTCAGAAGATAATTTTCATCATCACGATACTGATGATATTTCGCTTGTAAACCAGTTAACATATCAATAACTTGATTTGCGACCTCGGTTTTTAGATGGCCATACATTTTACCTTCGAATTCTTTCTCAAGTTCAGCAATAGGTTTACCCGTAATACCGGTTAAGATATCTAACAGATTTGATACCCCCGCTTTGTTTTTTAAATCATAACGTACGACAGGTGGTTCATCAGAATCGGTCATTGCCCGTTTAATTTTCTTCTCAACATCTTTTGGATTTTCAAGTAACCCAATAACATTATTGCGATTTTCATCTGATTTAGACATTTTTTTGCTTGGATCTTGTAACGACATAACCCGTGCGCCAACTTTAGCAATAAATGGTTCAGGAACAGTGAAGATATCGCCATAAAGGGCATTAAAACGCATAGCAATATCGCGAGAAAGTTCAAGATGTTGTTTTTGATCATCACCAACAGGAACTAAATTAGCTTGATATAACAAAATATCGGCAGCCATTAACACTGGATAATCAAAAAGCCCGGCATTTATATTTTCTGAATGACGAGAAGATTTATCTTTAAATTGTGTCATACGACTAAGTTCACCAAAATAGGTATAACAGTTTAATGCCCAACCTAATTCAGCATGTGCAGGCACATGGGATTGCACAAAAATAGTACTTTTTTGTGGATCAATACCACAGGCTAGATAAAGTGCTAATGTATCAAGTGTTGCTTTACGTAACTTATTAGGATCTTGGCGTACCGTGATCGCATGTTGATTGACGATACAATAAACGCAATCATATTCATTTTGTAAAGACACCCAATTCTTTAAAGCACCTAAATAGTTGCCTAATGTTAGTTCTCCTGATGGCTGAGCGCCACTAAATACAATTGGTTTACTCATAATTTATTCCTAATTTAAACTTATTATTTTTTTGCATCAGCTTTTGGCTGAGGTAATAGGGTTAATATATCTTGAAAATCATCAAATAAAAAATCGGGTTCACTTGTTGCAATTGATTCGCCATAATTATAACCATAACTTAACGCAATAGTAGGGCAATTAGCATTTTTGGCTGCGGTAATATCATTTTTCGAATCACCAACAAATAATAACTGATCATTGTATAATCCAAATGTTGCCATGACTTGATAAAGCGGAGCAGGGTGTGGTTTTAATTTAATTACATCACCACCGCCGAGTACTAATGAAAAATACTCTTTGATACCTAATGAGCTTAGTAATCCCGGTAAAAATTGTGCCGGTTTATTAGTTACAAGAGCTAAAGGGTAATGATTTTCATAAAGAGCTTTTAAGGTCTGTTTTACATAAGGAAACAGTGTTGTCTGTTCATCCATAACCTTATCATAATGCTGACTAAATATTTGTTTAGCTTCAGCAAAATATTCTTTTGATGGATTAATATCAATAGCTTTGAAAACGCGTTCAAGCATCACATCAATACCATTACCTACCCAGTTTTTAACTTGTTCATTGGTAACTGTTGGTAAGTTTAGATCTGCCAACATTTTCTGGGTTGCTAAAGCAAGTCCAGGTACGCTATCTACTAATGTTCCATCTAAATCAAAAGCGATAGCTTGAATATCATCTAATTTAGCCATGTTTTACTCCTGCTAACTCTTTACGCATTGCATCAATTACCGTTTTATAGTCAGGTTGACCAAATATCGCTGAGCCAGCAACAAACATATCGGCTCCTGCCTTGGCAATTTCAGCTATATTATCTACTTTTACACCGCCATCAATTTCTAGGCGAATATTTTTACCTGAATCAATAATGCGTTGTTTAACTTGCTGCAACTTTTTAAGCGTTGCTGGGATGAATGATTGACCACCAAAACCTGGGTTAACACCCATCAATAAAATAATATCAACTTTATCCATCACATAGTCTAAATGGTCAAGTGGTGTTGCCGGATTAAGCACAATACCGGCACTGCAACCATGATCTTTAATTAATTGTAATGAACGATCTAGATGAATTGTCGCTTCCGGATGAATAGATATGTTTGTTGCTCCAGCTTTGGCAAAAGAGGTAATTAGCTCTTCAACTGGAGAAACCATTAAATGGACATCAATTGGTGCACTAATTCCATAGTCTCGCAATGCCTTACAAAACATACTACCCATTGTTAAATTGGGAACAAAATGATTATCCATCACATCAAAATGGACAACATCCGCTCCTGCATCTAATACTTTTTGGGTATCTTCACCAAGACGAGCGAAATCGGCGGATAGTATTGATGGTGCAATAATAAATTCATTCATAACATACCTCTACTCATAAACACCTTATACTTAAAAATAGCTTAGGATTTTTGGTACAAGGCCAATATTTCATCAATTTTTTTGCGTCCTTCGCCAGCGCAGCTAATTGAGCGCCGCATTTCTGCTCGGTAAAGATGGCGCGCTTTACTATATAACGTTCTGGTATAGTGAGTATCATGATTTGATACCAGAACTGGAATCTCTTTTTTATAGGCAATTTGCTCCGCTAATTGTGACAACCTTTGATGTTCATCAAACCCAAAATTATTAGAATAGTAGGCGGTAAAACCTGCTGTTTCATTAGGTGATAAATAAGGTGGATCACAATAAATAACTGAGTTACGTTTCGCCATTTTCATCGCTTTATGATAAGGCGTACAGACAAACTCAGCATTTTGTGCCTTTTTGGCAAAGAAATAGAGTTCCCTTTCCGGGAAATAAATAGTCTTGTAACGGCCAAATGGCACATTAAATAAACCACTATTATTATAACGACATAGGCCGTTGTAACAGTGACGATTTAAATAGACAAATAAAAGCGATCGCAAATATTGATCTTTGCTATAATTAAACACGTCACGTAGTTGATAAAATGCTTCAGCCTGATTATTTTGATCATTAAATAGTAATTTAAGATCATTAATGAACTGCTCCGGATTGGATTGTAATAACTTAAATAGTGCAATTAGATCATGATTGATATCAGCTAAAATATAACTTTTGAAGTTAGTATTTAAAAAAACGGAACCAGCGCCTACAAAGGGCTCAATGAGTTGTTCACCTTCCGGTAGATACCGTTTTATAGTGTCTACAAGCTCATATTTTCCTCCTGCCCACTTTAAAAAGGCTCGTCGCTTCTTCAACGGAAACTCCTATTTTGTCATTGGTAGGATATATGAACGATATCCTTTACTATTTTGCCGATTTTTCTTTATTAATCGTTGCGCCAGATTTAACCCAAGGTTTATCTTTTTTTAGTGCATCAGGTAAAGAGTTGATTGCTTTTTTAGCTTCAGCAGCAGAATCATACGTACCATTAACTAAAATAAACCATTTGGCATTATTTCGTTTAGTTTCATAAATTTGGTAATTGGTTAAATTATGTTTTTTTGCTAATTTTTTTAAACCTTCAAGCGAAGTTGATGCACTAAGTTGAATCGAAAACTGATTACTCTTTATTTTGTCAATTTTAGTCAGGTTATTATTTGCTTTAGATTCAACCTTGTTCGGCGAGGTTGGTCTATTATTCACATTATTATGCGATAAATTATTATCCTGATGAGTATTCTGGTCAATCTGTGACTCAGGTTTACTCTCTGGTAAAGGTTGACTGTTGGCTCCATTACCATTATTACCGGTCAATTCGCTACTGTTTTGTTGTTCATTAACATCGGTAATTGGTGCCGGCGCCATAGGCGCTGGTACCGTACTAGATGCTTGACCTTGAGTTGTATCTGTTGCAACGTCATTGGCTTGCGTTGTTATGGTTGGTTCAGGTTCTTGTGTCGTCGAAACACCGCTAACTTCAGGTGGAGTTAGTGGGGTAGGTGTTTTGGGTTTTGACGAACGCAATAACATTGCGCTAATTAATAAGACAATAATAACAATAGTTAACCCCATAATTATCAATTTCTTTTTCGAATAATGCTGAAAAAAATTGGCAATACTAAATGAGGGCGTAGACGGCTTATTGGATTGTTCTGATATATAACGATCATCTTTATCTACACGCATATTAACTCCTTAACCTATTAATAGGTTTAATGCCTTATAACCAACCATGGTTTATCGATCAATGATTTAAATTTGTTCTATTTTATCAATGATATATCCAGCAACACCTTTAGCACTTTGCTCATCGGTTTTAATTGTGATGTCAGCAATTTCTTCATAAAGAGGATCTCGTTCCTGAGCTAATTCTTCATAAAGTTCGCGAGGGGTATTGCCACCTTGTAATAAAGGACGACGTTTATCTTTTTGTGTTCTTGCCATTTGTTTTTCAATTGTTGTTTCTAAATAAACGACAATACCGCGTGCTGATAAACGATTACGCGTCTCTTTCGATAGTACTGAACCACCACCGGTAGCAAGTACTACACCTTGTTTTTCAGTCAATTCATTAATGACTTTCTCTTCTCTGGCTCGGAATCCGTCTTCACCTTCTAAGTCAAAGATCCATGCAATATCAGCACCTGTACGTTTTTCAATCTCTTGATCAGAGTCAAAAAATTCCATGCCTAACTGTTGTGCAATTTGTCGGCCTATTGTGCTTTTTCCTGCCCCCATTGGGCCAATTAGAAAGATATTTCGCTTTTCTGCCATTGTAGTTTCATCATCTATTAATTTTGGTTAAAATTTACAACACAATATCAATTTTCAATGATTTTTATCATCATTTTACCTTTGAATTGTGTAACTTTCTTGGATCTCCGTCTAACGACAAAAATTTAGGTCGGTAATTATCTCAATAGATAGCCCTATTTTGCAACAGGTATTTACTAATCAGTTAACTTATCCCCGCTTGATGTAGGTCATGAATATTAAGTGCACCAACTAATTCACCTTGATTATTGACTACTGGGGCAGCTGTAATATTATGATCATTAAATGTTTTTAAGGCTTCGACCGCTTTCCAATTTTCCGGTATTTGATATCCTGGACTGGTCATTACTTCGATAATATTGTCTTGTAGTGTACCATGTTTTAATAGTAAACGACGCAAATCCCCATCAGTAAAAACGCCAACAATTTTATTATTATCTTGGCATATTGCCACTAATCCTACACCCGTTCGACTTAATTCTAACATCGCATCGAGTACCGTTGCTGATTGTGAAACTTTAGGAATTAAATCGCCTTTACGCATAATATCTTTTACGTGATTTAACAATTTAGCGCCTAGACTACCAGCAGGATGTGAACGAGCAAAATCTTCTTCTTTAAAACCACGAGCACGCATAACGGCAATAGCTAAAGCATCACCCATTAATAATGTATTGGTTGAACTTGAGGTTGGAGCAAGTCCCATTGGGCAAGCTTCTTTCTCAATTGAAATGTCTAATACTGCTTGTGCTGCTGTCGCAAGTGGCGAATCAAGTCCTCCAGTAATAGCGATAACCGGAATATTCATGGCTGCAAGGATTGGTAAAATAAATTGAAACTCCTTTGCTCGACCAGAATAAGAGATCAAAATTACTACGTCGTTTTCGGTTACCATGCCTAAATCACCGTGTAAAGCTTCAGAGGGATGCATAAAAAAAGCTGGACTACCAGTACTAGCTAATGAAGCGGCGATTTTTTTTCCAATATGTCCTGATTTACCAATACCTGACACGACAACTTTTCCCTTGGTGGACAAGATGAACTGACAAGCTTTAATAAAGTCTTTGCCAAGCCGTGCTGGTAACTTTTGTGCTTCGTGAAGTTCAAGTTCAAGAAGTTCTCGACCATATTGTAACAATTTATCCATGTTTACTTGCCTATAGAATTAAATTTACACAAAAATTAAATTTATAATCAATTTTATGATTATATTTAATCAGATTATGTTAGATAGTCTAACAATTAACTATTGAATATTCAAAAAGCTTTTAGAATTAAAAAACAAAATTAGTGAAAGAATATTTAAGAACGTTTTTTTAATAGCAAAAAAATTGAGGAACTGGGGTTTTTTAAAGGGTTAAAACTCTATTTTTTAGACTTCAGTCAGTAATAATATTTACAAAATTTAACAATTTAATCGTTAAATAAAGTTGCGTAGATCTTTTTTATTACTATACTTTATAGATGATTTAAACCGCACTATTCGACGAGGAATTAGGCAGTTTAAATAAAATAAAGTTAAATAAAACATAGGATTACTTGACAATGAGCGTCGAAATGGATTATAATTTACAACACCCAACACCCAACACCCAACCTGCCAAACTTATCCTTTAAATTGGTTTAGTTTTAACAAGCCAAGTTCATTATTTCTGCTTAGTCAGTTTTATCAGCAAAATTTCAGATCACTATTAAGGTCATTTTTATTCTCGCCGTTTTTGTTAACTTTTCTGTTTATTCTATTCCTGTCATTTTCATTTAATAGTCAAGCGTTGTCGGCTCATACGACAAATGTTATTCACGGTACAGCGCCATATTTGACTTTTGATGGTGGACAAACACGGGTCACTGATACTAATAATTTATTAGCTATAACGTTATCGAATGGTGAAAAAATTACTCCAGAAACAAATAATTCTTCGGTAACACCTATTGTGTTACCCAATGCAGGGGAAAGTTTTGCCAATATTGGCATGATGATACCAACTAATAGCAATTCAATTTCGTTAACTTCTCTTATTGGTTCACCGTATAACTATTGGCGAGATGATGATGGTGATGCTAGTATTACGGCTACGGGTGATCTAAGTTTATCTATTGTTGATAAGTTTAATCAATCTGTATCACGTAATACTGTACTAACAATTTGTAACTCACCTTATAAAGTCAAATTAACTAGTACTAAAGGCATATTACAAACCCGTTATGGTGTGCCAAATAGTAGTAATTTTAGTGCCAGTAGTGTGACTTATTACATTAACCCTAAAGCAACACCCGTGGTTTGTTTTGCTAAACCTGATTTAGAATTTGGTAAACTAGAGCATTTTACTGATGGTGATCATGATTTCCGCGGGCCACCCACCATGTGGAATGAAAATAGAGGGTTTATTCCACAGTCTACAGACCCATCGTCTTACCATTTAAATTTCCCGACAACAGGTATGTTGGATATATATTTTGATTTAGAAATTGGTGGTAGTAACCAGGCCTTATCTTGGTCTTCAGTTACTGATGGTGATGGCAGAATTAGCGTTATCTTTTCGAATGTATCAAATACAAATGTTCGCGTTCAATTAAAAGGGCCTCATGCCCGGAGTAGTCAAGAGAGAGAGTCAAAGAATCCTCGTAAGGTAGCTATACCATCATTACCCCAGACTTTTGAACTAGTGGGTAGAGATAGTCGTGGTAATCAGGTTGTTAAATATGGATTTAAGTTAAAGCAGTGGTTTATTGATAGACACACTGTGAGTAGTAATATTCCCTATAATCACATAGATTGGTGTCAAAAAATAGGATATCGTCTTGCAAATGTTAGGGATTTAACTAATGCATCTTGTCAGGGAGTGAAGAGGGAGTATTGTGCCGAATATTCTGCCGGTCGAGTCGGCGCTACGCCTTCATCACCTAATAATTTTTATCAGCGAGTTATTGGTGCCGGATTATTTTCGGAATGGGGCCATTTGTATAACTATGATATTGCAAAGCACGGAGAAGCCTACACGGCAGCAGATATCGACAGAGCATACCACTATGTAGGATCGGGTCGTGGTGAGATTGTAGCCAATCTTGATATCAGATACTGGAGGCAGCCAGGTGCTTGTGTTTATCCTTAGTAATGATTTTTGGCTTTATTGTCTATTTGAATAGTAACTTAAAGTAGTTTTATAGTGATGACGATAAAATATTTAGATAATCTATTTCCGCCCTTGGGCGGATTAACTATTGCCAAACGTTATTTTTCAAGAAAAAATTGAGCAATGGTTTTTTGAAGTATTAAAATCCCAACGCTACTTTAATCCCTAGTAAGATCAATATTACACCTAATAATTTATCAATAATAAATTGAAGTTTGAAATAACGTCGCTGGACGATTTGGGTTTGAAAGATAAATACTACCAATGGCCACCAAAGTAGGGCTTCAAGCCAAATAATAAATGCGACGAGCAATTTATCCATTAAAGTTGAGTCTGCATTGAGCAGTTGGGTAAATATAGCCAGAAAAAACAGTGTCGCTTTTGGATTTAGTAAGTTACATAATAGCCCTTGTATAAATGCCGTTTTTGCGGTGACATTAATTTGTTGAGTTTGTTTGCTCACATAAGTGGTAGCACTACTTTTAGCTAATAACGCTTTAATACCTATCCATAGCAGATAAGTGGCGCCTGCATAACGCAAAGCATTATACAGCCACGGGGTGGCGGTGATTAATACTGCAATACCTGCCACACAATAGCTCATATGAATGGCGATCGCGCTTATCACCCCTAAACAGGTCATTAATGCCATTTTTCGGTTATAACTTAAGCTGTTTTTTAAGACGAGAAAAAAATCTGGTCCTGGGGATATCATGCCTAAACAGCTAATGGTAATAACTAAAATTAAACAATCAATTGTCATTTATACACTACTTTTGAGCTGCATTATTTAAGGTTGCAATGTTTGCTTTATGTTGTTCTATAAATTGTTTTTTATCAACGTTCTCACCGCTTAAGTAATCGGTTAAAAATTTTGCATTGGTTTTAATTTGTGCACCATTTAGAATCAATCTCGGTAAATCAATTTGATAAATATTTTGATTAGGTGATTTTTGTAAATCATCAACATTTGCATTGGTTAACAAATAGAGTTTGCGCTCTTTTTCTGATAACTTTTTCACCGTTTCGGTGCCAGCCCCCATCATTAAATGGTCAGGGAAGATATAAAACACGGTGTTGTCTAAGATACCTTGCTGTTTTAGGTGGTTAATAAATTCCCCTAAATTATAATCGAGCGAAGCGGCCACAAAAGACATATTATCTTGTTTTGGACTGATTATTGATGTCATGCGCTCATCATTAAAACCGTTTGGAGCATGAGTTGAGACTGTTGAGATAAATAACGCAAAGGGTTTATCGGCATTTTGCAACTCTTGTATTTGCTGTTTAGCAATGTCTAATATATCTTTATCATACAATCCAAATGGTGCATTTGGATATTTGCCTACATAATTTTTTTCTGAAACGACTTGCATGCCTATTACTTCGGCGGTGTGGCCAATTCCTGCAAATTCTGGACCAGCCATAACATAGCGAGTTTGATAACCGGCTTGTTTTAGCACATCACCTAAAGTAACCAATTGGGTGGTATTTGCACCTTTTAATGGTGAAGTTGAGTGTTCTCCGATTAAAAATGGCACACCAGTCATATAGGTATACATAGAAGCTGTTGTCCATGTACTACCTGCACTCATTGGCATATTAGCAAAGAAAGTGTATTGTTGCCTGAGTTGTCTTAAATTTGGCGTGATATCAGCAAAATCCAAAAATCCTTGTTCGAAGGATTCTAACGACAACACAATAATATTTTTGCCTTTTTGGCTATCAAGTTGTGATTTTTCAACATAATCATTCATATTTAAGTTTTGTAACGCTTGGGCAAAAGTTGCTTTTGGGGCACAAGTAACTTGATAGATTTCATAAGCACGACTAATAGGACCGTTATGATAACTAATTGAGGCAACAGCAATAGCAACTAATAGTAATCGCCAGTGTAATTTACATTTATGGCGAAACCAGTTGGCTAACTTGCTGAGGATAACCACTAACCCCAAAAATACCACAATCACTAATAGCGCTTGCAGTCTAAAGATGAATAATCCTTCAATAATATCATTCACGTTCAGATTGACGTAAAACTGATAATCAATAAATCCACCACTAAAATAAATTGAGGTAAGCTCCATCACAATAATAACTGTCATTAAAATGATGGTGAATAATTGCCATTTTTTTTGTTTAAAAAACGAAGCTAAACTAATGGTTAAGATAAAAAGTGGTAAAACAATTAACGTCGATAATGGCATAACAATCAATACTCATTTTTACTTTAAAATTTAAAAATTGTCTCAGTATATACTTAATAAGCAGAAAAATAAAAATCGGCATTGATTGGTTAATACCTTAACCAGTCCTTTGCAGTCAATGTCGATTTCTACTTTATCAACTATATCAACTATTTTACTTAAGTTATTTTACCTTAATGATAATAATTATTGTTTGTTGTTGATAATTGAAAGCATTAGCAATAAGATAGCTAACAAATATTTGCAACTATTTTAAGGTCTATGCCATGTTGTGCTGGTTACGCAATGTTACAATTGCTTTATCAATGTCTTTGTTTTGTTTATCAATAAGTTATGCTGATATTACTTTACCTTCGCCACAAATGAAAGATGGCATGGGGTTATTTGATAGTCTTAAAAAACGTGCTTCAACTTCAGGCGGTGGGTTTCCAACCGGCATGGTTTCTGATGATGAACTATCAAGTGTGCTTTGGTCGGCAACGGGATTAAATCGAGGTAAAAATGGTTGGACGGTGCCAATGGCTAATGGTAAGCAACCTTATGTTCGTCTTTATGTAGCAAGCGATAAAGGTGCCTTTTTATATGAATGGGAAGGACACTATCTTCGTGAGATAACTAAGCAAGATATTCGTGCTGACATTGGCATGCAAAATTTTACTAAGCGAGCACCATATATTCTTATTTTTGTAGCTGATGGTGCGAATCTCAATGATTTTGATGCACAAAAAGCCAATGATTTTAGTCAAATTGCGGTTGGTGCTATGAGTCAAAACGTCTATTTGTCAGCGGCGGCATTAAAACTTAGCACTCGTTACATCCATTCAATTAAGCCTGAGATTATTAGTCAATCGTTACAATTGCCAGAAAACAGCAAACCAATAGGGATAATGTTGTTAGCAAAATAAGGAGTAAGCAGTGAAAAAGTATTTAACTTTAATGTTACTACTGATTGCCAGTTTAGCGATTTTTAGTTCCCCTTCTTACGCAACTGAAAAGAAGTATGCAAGCTGGAATGCGATTGTGGATGAAATGGATATCATTTTAAATGATGCTTATAACATCTATTTTATGAAAGACAGCGAGGCTGCCAAAGATCGAGTAAACAATGCTTATTTTGGCTTTTATGAAAAGCATGGTGTTGAACGAGCTGTAATGTCTTACATTTCCGGTAAACGTGGCACTGATACCGAATACCAATTTGCTAAAATTAAACGATTAATGAGTCAAGGCGCGCCTAACAAAGTCGTGCGAACCGAGATTGATGTTATTTTGAAAATGCTCCACGAGGATGCTAACGAGTTAGATGGTAAAAAAGAGAGTGGCTGGAGTGTCTTCTTTGCCTCATTTATTATCATTTTCCGTGAAGGATTAGAGGCGATACTGGTGATTGCGGCCATTTCTGCATATTTAGTTCGTTCAGATAATAAGCCAATGCTTAAAGTCGTCTATCTAAGCAGTTTATTTGCGGTGTTTGCCAGCGTGTTGGCTGCTATCGCCTTGCATACTATTGTTGGTTTAAGTGGTGCCAATCAAGAAATTATGGAAGGCGCCGCCATGTTACTCGCAACAGTGGTGCTGTTTTTTATAAGTAACTGGATGCTATCTAAGTCAGAATCGAAAGCATGGAAAAATTATGTTGAAGGTAAGGTGCAAAGTGCGGTATCAACCGGAAGCAGTTTTGCGTTAGGGTTTGCTGCTTTTTTAGCTGTATTTCGTGAAGGAGCGGAAACGATCATATTTTATCAAGCTATGTTAGCTGATGCTAAAGATCACATGGATATGGTGTGGTATGGACTAGGTGTTGGTACCATCGTGTTGACTTTGGTATTTATTGTTATCCGCTTTGGCAGTGTTAAATTACCGCTTAAACCATTTTTTATTTGTACCAGTGCGTTAATGTATCTTATGGCGATAGCCTTTGCAGGCGGTGGTGTGAAAGAGTTACAAGAAGCGGATATTATTTCGGTCACCCCAGTAGACTTTGTCCATTCAGTAGAGGTATTAGGCATCTATCCAACGGTTGAAACATTGGTGCCACAGTTAGTCATGCTAGTTGTCGTGATGCTCTCTATTATGTATTACAAAAAATATCATAAAAATTAAATAATATTATTATTCTTGGTGTAATTTAAACTTGAATAGTAATGAAAACATTGGCAGTAATTTGTAATTGATTAGTTATTAATTTATTGACTAATTATTAAAGAGTAAAACAAGTTGTTAAAAAAATTAAGGAGTTTTCAATGAAAAAACTAATTATTTCTGCTGGTATTTCGTCAATACTTGCACTTTCTTCAATGGCAAATGCAGCTGCGCCAGCACCAGGTGAAGAAAAAGGTTTTGAAGAGTTTCCAATCGGTGAAGAAGTCACTGTTGGTCCATTACATATTGGTGCGGTTTACTTCCAACCTGTAGATATGGAGCCTGCTGGTATGGGTGGCTTACCTGCTTCTAAGTCAGATATGCATATTGAAGCCGATATTTCTGCTGCCGAAGGTAATAAATTAGGTTTTGGTGTAGGTGATTTTGTCCCTTACTTAACTGTAAAATATAAAATTCAAAAACAAGGTAGTGACAAAACTATCGAAGGTAATTTTATGCCGATGAATGCATCAGATGGCCCACACTATGGTAACAATATTAAGTTAGATGGTGCTGGTAAATATAAAGTTACATTCACAATCGAAAACCCTGAAAAACAAGGTTATTTATTGCATGTAGATAAAGAAACGGGTGTTGAAGGTCGTTTCTGGTCTAAACCAATCGAGGTTTCTTGGGACTTTGACTACATCCCTCGTGCATGGTAATGATTATTTTTAAATGAGTTAACTCAATAAATATTTAGCTAAACCATTGGCGAGTGTAACAACTCGCCAATATACGTTGTAATCTTTAGGCAATCGTTATGCTCCAATATCTTATCAGTATTACCGATAATACTTTTGTACCTGTGATCATATTGGCACTTGTTAGTGCAGTGTTTGTTCAGTCAAACCTTTATAGTGGTAAAAAATATCTTATCATTGGTTTTTTATTGGGAATGCTGGCGGCAATCATTTATGCCATCTTAAAGCGTAATACCGGTATTGCTGTTCGAGAGTACTATGACCTTGGTGTGATTATCCCTTGGTGCATCATTGTCATTCCATTGCTTATCAGTTGGTCGCTCAGAAATTCGTTTCAACAACCTATTATTAAGATTCTATTGGCTGTATTAACTGCAGTTGCCATAGGGCTGATTACAGCTCAATGCTTACCGAATATTTTACTGTACCCATTTGGATTTGATGTTGGCATGGAGTCAATATTCAATAATGATTATCTGTTTAAATGGGTTGGTTATGGCTTTGCTCTATTAGTTTGTGGTTTAATTGGCTGGTTGATTTATCGCCTTTGCGCTAGGTTATCAACTCGATTGGTTAAGGTGATCGCGACATTTGCCATTATTATCTTTACCATGCAAAATGCCATTAATCTACTACAAATATTAATTGTCAGACGATTTATCTCACCGCAACAATGGATGATGGATTTGGTGATTTTTATTTTAGCTCATGTCAATTTGTTTACTTTTATCTTTATGGTGTTGGTATTACTACTCACTGTTTTATTATATACCAAAGCAAAAACCACCTCGCTGGTTGGTAATAATCCAGCTCAAATACGCAAACTTAAAGCAAGTTTACGTCGTGATCGTCGTACATCATTGTTGTTAATGGCGGGAGTGGCTATTACTGCCTACACCGTTACTCGTGCTCGTTATATATTTGAAAAAGGGGTCGAACTTACCCCTGCTGAACCTGTTACGCTAAATGCTGATGGTTTAATTGTTATTCCATTAGAACAAGTTAATGACGGCAATTTGCATCGTTATGGTTATCAAACAACCGATGGCACATTAGTAAGATTTATTGTGATTAAGAAAAGCGAAAATGCTTATGGGGTTGGTTTTGATGCTTGTGATATTTGTGGGGCAAGTGGTTATTATCAACGAGGAAATCAAGTTGTCTGTATTTTATGTGATGTAGTGATGAATATTGCGACTATTGGTTTTTCTGGCGGTTGTAATCCCGTTCCACTTAAATATGAGATTTTAGATGGCAATATGATTATTCGACCTACGCATCTTGAAGCTGAAAAAAGTCGTTTTAAGTAAATGGTTTTAAAAGGAAGAAAATATGTTTCGTAGAATGTTACTTAGCGTGTTAGTTCGTCAAAAAAAGAAGCTATTTTTAATCGCCTTAACTGTTGCTTTAGGTGTGTCGCTGGCGACTGCCATGTTAAATGTAATGTTTGATGTCGGTGATAAAGTTAATCAGGAATTAAAAGCCTACGGTGCTAACTTAAATATCGTTCCCAAAGGGGCTGCATTAGTTAATGAGTTATATCAACTGGATAATACTGATACACAAGCTGCTATTCAATATATCAAGCAAGATGATTTAGTAAAGATTAAGATGATCTTCTGGGCATATAATATTGTTGATTTTGCACCTTATCTTACTACACAAGTAACAGTTAATGATAAACCAGTTACCCTCGTTGGAACTTGGTTTAATAAACATCTGACTATTCCAACTGGTGATGAGGTTGACACTGGCATGTTAGCTATGAAGTCATGGTGGTCAATTGAAGGCAACACTATGAAGGATGATAATTTGCAAGGTGTAATGGTGGGTGAGACTATTGCCACGCAATTAAATCTGAAACTAGGCGATAGCCTTGAGCTAATTTCACCATTAACAAATAAAAAAGTTACTTTAACTGTAAATAATATCTTCCATAGCGGAGGAATCGAAGATGCAGAGCTTTATGTGTCACTTCCTGTCGCGCAAAATCTGGCTAATAAAGATGGTTTGGTTGAACGGGTAGAAGTGAGTGCATTAACCACGCCTGAAAATGATTTAGCCCGTAAAGCAGCACAAGATCCTAATAGCTTATCACGAACTGAATGGGATACATGGTACTGTACCGCTTATATCAGTTCGATAGCCTATCAATTGGAGGAGTTAATGCCCGATGTTAGAGTTAAAGCAATTATGCAAGTCGCTGAATCAGAAGGATCAATCTTACAAAAAACGCAGTTATTAATGCTATTGTTAACTGTTTTATCCTTAATTTGCTCGGCGCTAGCAATATCCAATTTAGTTACTGCCAATGTGATTGAGCGTAGTACTGAAATTGGTTTATTAAAAGCGTTAGGAGCAACAAATATTTCGGTAGCGATGTTAATCCTTACTGAAATACTGATCATTGCTTTACTCGGGGGGATGGTTGGTTATTTTGTCGGTCTTGGCTTTGCGCAAATTATTGGGCAAACGGTATTTGGTTCGTTTGTTGAACCTAAGATGATAATTATTCCACTGGTGTTAATTATGGTAAGCATGATTACATTATTAGGTAGCTTACCGGCATTACGTATTATGATGTTTTTACGCCCAACCGATGTGTTGCATGGTCGGTAAGTGAGGCTAAATGATGATGAATAAAAATCAACGCTTTATTTTAAAAACGCTGCTTAGTTCGTTAATTCGCCGTCGTTCCCGGATTGCTATTGCATTACTCGGTGTAGCGATAGGAGCCACGGTTTTACTTGGTATGGTTACACTTTGTTATGATATCCCAAGACAAATGGGACAAGAGTTTCGCTCTTATGGTGCTAATCTGCTGTTGATGCCGGCTAATAATCAACCTACCATGCCAATGGCGGAAGTAAAAAAAGCTGTTAGCTTACTACCGCAAGATAAGCTATTAGGAGTTACCCCATTTCGTTATGACTCTATCCGCAGTAATCAACAGCCTTATACCATTGTTGGCACGCAGTTTGATCAGGTTATCAATACTAGCCCTTATTGGAAAATAGAAGGTGAAGTGCCGAAAAATCCAAATGAAATTATGATCGGTACCGATATTGCCCATTTTGCTAAGCTTAGCATTGGTAGTACCATACCAATTTCAGGAAAATCTAAACAAAACTCGCGCTTCGATGAAGAATTAACTATTACCGGCATCGTCAAAACCGGTCGAGCTGAGGATAACTTTATCTTTATTGAACTCAATGATCTTGAAACGTTACTCGAAGAAAACAATCAAGCTGAAGTGGTCGAAATAAGTATTACGGCAACGCAAGATGAGTTACAGCGCTATATTCAAACCATTAAAGATAATTCCAGCTCGGTCGACCCCCATCTTATAAAATGGGTAACACAATCGGAAGCATCGGTGCTCGGTAAACTGTCATCTTTACTCTATTTGGTTACACTAGTGGTGTTAATTTTGACAATGATCTGTGTCGCCACCACTATGATGACCGTCGTCATGGAGCGCCGTAAAGAGATTGGTCTGAAAAAAGCTATTGGTGCAACCAACAAAAGTATTGCCAAAGAATTTTTAGCCGAAGGATTAATTTTAGGTATTGTCGGTGGCGTGATAGGCGTAATTTGTGGTCTGATTTTTGCCCAAGTAATCAGTGCTAATGTATTTGGGCGATCAATTGTAATTGAATTTTATTTAATACCAACAACGATTATTATTTCGGCTGTGGTAACCATTATTGCGTGTTTGATTCCAGTAAAACGTGCACTTGAAGTTGAACCAGCATTAGTTTTACGTGGCGAATAGGATAGTAAAGTATGAATATGCTCGAAGTGAATAATGTATCTAAAATCTATGGCTCATTACATGCCTTGTCTGAAATTAACTTAACCGTTGAAGAGGGTAAATGGTTATCTATTATGGGACCATCAGGCAGTGGTAAAACAACCTTAATGAATATTATTGGTTGTATGGATAAACCGTCATTAGGCTCTGTGATTTTAGATGGACAAGATATTACCCAGTTGTCATTACCACAGCTGACGGAAATTCGCCGTGATAAGATTGGTCTAATTTTTCAACAATTCCATCTTGTTTCCTATTTAACTGCATTAGAAAACGTAATGGTGGCGCAATATTATCACAGTATGGTAGATGAAAAAGAAGCCTTACAAGCATTAGAACGAGTTGGACTTGCGGCACGGGCCAAACATTTACCACGCCAATTATCTGGTGGTGAACAGCAAAGGGTCTGTATTGCCAGAGCACTAATTAATTATCCAAAACTGATTTTAGCTGATGAGCCAACTGGTAACTTAGATGAAAGTAATGAAGCAATGGTTATGAACTTACTACATCAACTTCACGAAGAAGGAAGTACAATCATCGTTGTTACGCATTCGCCTGAAGTATCAAAACATGCGCAGACTACGGTGGTTCTTGAACATGGTAAGGTAGCAAGTATTATCAATAATTAATGATTAAAGGGTCTATATTTATGAAAAATCGCATTGTTTCATCTGTATTGTTTATATTCATCGGGGCGCTACTTATTTTATTTCCGCTTTATATTTTACCTGTCTGCCCGTTACCTGATGCGCAAGCTATACCTGCTACAACGATGGCAGGGGATGGGCATATGCATTCAACTCCAGGTAAAATCATGAAATGCTTTTGGACTGCAAGGGCTGAAATTGGTATTGGTAGTTTAGTGATTGCCATTGGTGCGTTAGTACTATTTAGTCGCTCACTATTTGTCCGTATGGGATTGAGTATGGCGTTAGCTTGCACTGCAGTTTTAGCGGCAGCTATTCCAACTATTTTAATCGGTGTCTGTGGCAATGAGATGATGCGTTGTAATATGGGTGCCAAACCTGCACTGATTTTATTAGCTATCGTTTTAGTAATTGCAGCAATTAGCAATGTGCTCTATTTGAATAAACAAGTAAATAAACAAATAAGATAAACAGTATTAAGTAAGTATCGACAATCAACATTAGTTAACATCAGCCTTAATACAACAAGATATAGAAAACGAGAACTAAAACATGCAAGAAAAACCGATTACTATAGCAAATTTAGCATGGCGAAACATTCAAAGACGACCATTTCGGAGTTGTTGTTTGATTATCATTATTATGCTGTTTTCCGCTACGCTATTTGGCGGTAGCGTGTTAATGAAAAATCTGAGTTTAGGTATTTCCGGTATGGCTAATCGTTTAGGCGCGGATATTCTTGTTGTACCTTACGGTTATGAAAAAAATCTTGAAGTTGCATTGTTACGTGGTGAACCAAGCAGTTTTTATCTAAAAGCGGATTTGATTGATAAAATTAAAAATATTAAGGGAATTACAGCGGTCTCGCCACAATTGTTTATTGCTTCGTTAAGTGCTGGCTGCTGTACCTCTAAAGTACAACTTATTGGTTTTGATCAAGAAAGTGATTTTGTGATCAAACCATGGTTGCAAACGCAGTTAAGCCAACCGTTGATCGATAATCAGGTTGTTGTTGGTAGCAAAATTACCGCCAATGTAGGTGAAGAAATTAAGTTTTTTAATCATCCATTTAAAGTCGCAGCCAAAATGGATAGTACCGGAATGGGTTTTGATACCTCTGTATTTATGACAATTCCTACGGCACAATTACTGATGAAAGAAGCGAACCTAATTGAAGGCGATACAGAACACTTTACTAACTATGTATCATCGATTTTTGTTAAAGTCGATCCTGATTATCAGCCTAAAGATATTGTTAATCAAATCATGCCGAAATATGCTATTGACTACAATATTGATTTTGTGATGACCAAAGGCATGTTAAGTAATATTTCCAAATGGCTAACTGGTTTTTCAACTATTGTCTATAGTTTATCGGCAATTTTCTGGGTATTGGCAATTATTGTCATCTTTGTGATATTTTCATCATCACTTAATGAACGTAAACGTGAAATAAGTCTATTACGTATTTTAGGCGCTTCACGTAGTGATCTGGTCAAAATGTTACTGCGAGAATCACTTATTATTAGCGCCTTAGGTGGCATTGCAGGTATTGTGATCGCTGGTGTATTAATTTATGCCTTTAGCTTATTGATTTGCCAGTCGATAGGTTTGCCATGTATGAACATTTCCATTACTGACGGATTAATTTATGCATTAATGGTATTTATGTTGACGTTGATTATTGGTCCGCTGTCTAGTATTTATTCGGCATTATCGTTGACTAAATTTGATACTTATCAAACATTAAGAGAGGGTGAATAATGTTATTGGATGTCAAAAACCTTCGCAAAGATTATCAACGTGGTTCGCAACATTTCTCAGCGGTAAATAATGTTAGTTTTTCAATGGCACAAACCGATTTCATCAGTATTATGGGCAAATCAGGCAGTGGTAAAACGACGTTACTTAATATGATTGCTGGGTTATTAACTCCTACTCAAGGTAAAATTACCATTAATGGTACCAACTTATTTGAACTTGATGATAAGCAGGTTTCAGCATTTCGTAATCAAAATATTGGCTACATTCCACAAGGTAGTAGTTTATTACCCAATTTGACTGCACTGGAAAATATTCGATTACCATTTTATTTAACTAAACGGGAAAACCAATCCAGCTTAAATTATGCGCTGGATCTGCTTGAAAAGGCTAAAATCGGCTACTTAAAAGATACTTATCCCGCGAATATGTCGGGAGGAGAAATGCGTCGAATTGCTATTTTACGTGCGCTGATTTGTCGACCACAATTAGTGATTGCCGATGAACCTACCAGCGATCTTGATGAAGAAAGCTCCGCACAAATTATGGCGTTATTAACCGAGATTCACCAACAAGGTACAGGACTATTAATTGTTACTCATGATAATGATGTAGCAAATTATAGCCAAAGAACGTTAAAAATGTCTTCGGGTAGATTAATTGATTAATTAATTTACCTTTATGGCTTTATTATTAATTATAAGAGTAGTGGATTACAGCCCATATCGATCATAATTTTATTTAACTTTATCAGCGGTAATCCAACTAATGAATTAATATCATCACCTTCAAGCTTATCAAAAAGGGTAATACCTAGTTCATCACATTTAAAACTACCAGCACATTGTAGAGGCATTTCTTTAGCGATATAAGCATCAATTTCTGCATCAGTTAACCGGCGAAAAGTAACCTTAAACGGTTCACAAATTGTTTGCGATTGGCGAGTACGAGTATCAATGACGGTCATTCCGGTATAAAAGTAAAACGCTTTGCCACTGCTATTTTTCAATTGTTGTTGGGCATTTTCAACGGTATGTGGTTTGCAAACAATCTGATCATCCAATACACCTACTTGGTCAGAACCAATAATCAAACTATCAGGATAATTAGCCACTAACGACTGTGCTTTGGCATTAGCTAAACGCACCACCAATTGCTGTGCACTTTCATTTAGCAAAGGCGTTTCATCACAAATGGGTGGTACACACTCAAACGGAATGGCTAATTTTTCCAATACCTTTTTACGTGATAGCGATGTCGATGCTAAGATAATTCTCATTGCAACTATTCTCTTGAGATTCATGGGGAAAGATGAGCATTAAAACCGATATGACGGTAATAATCAACTGTCTCTTATGTTATAAATTTATTATGCAACGATGGTCAGTGTTATTTTGGGGCTATTGTCTAAAAGGCTTATTAATCACTCTTTTTCGATAAGTTTTATTAACTACTAAATCTGTTAAACTACAAGTAATTGCAACAAATCTTTGTTCATTGAATTTCAGACGTTTTATTGTTTGGTGGCAATTTCAATACCAAGATTATGTCCGAGTAAAGAGGATTTGCGCGCCCCTCTTTACCAACTCCCGCGGCGACCACGCAAGTGGTCACGATGTGACGGCCTTCCGCCATCGTTCGCTGTTAACGCACCGGCTGTATTTGTTCCAGACGAAGAGCAGCTTTGCCAAACATCCCTGTTTGCCATGCTAATCTTACTCCGTTGTCAGCACTTTGCTAATGCCGCTAGATAGAAATCACAGAACTGATTGATAAAAATAAACTTTTATTATTAGCGCTCGCTGATTTTAGTTTCATAACCGATTTAAGAGAAATATTGTTTTACTGTCGGTTTGAGGTCATGATGATAAATAATGTTCGTTATAGTTGATCTCCATCATGGTTTTGCAAAAAAATTATTTCAATCTTTTAAATTCGCGTTAGGATAGTCATGTAACGACTGGATTTCATTTAAAATTAGTATCATACTGAACCAATACCGTTGGCCTTCACCAATAAAATGGTAAAGCCAAGTTTAAATATTGTGAGGAGGCGTTATGTACAAAAAAATATTAGTTCCGATTGATGTGCTTGAAGATGAACTCACTCAAAAAGTGATCCCTCATGTAGAGTGTTTAGCAAAATTATCTAATGCACAAGTTATCTTCTTTCATACCTTACCGGTTGCATCGGCTATCGTGAATGCTTACTCATTTGGTTTTGATGAGTTTAAAGATCAAGCTACTGTACAAACAGAACAGTGGTTACATCGTTTGATTGATACAATTAATTTACCTCGGGAAAATTTATCTTTTTCAATCGCTTTTGGTAATCCACGAGATGAGATCTTACGTCTGGCCGAAGAAATTGAACCTGATCTTATTATTTTAGGTTCAAGACGTCCTAATATCTCAACACACTTACTGGGATCAAATGCCTCAGGCGTGGTGCGAGGCGCACAAACATCAGTGTTAGTAGTTCGCTAATTCAGTTATAATCAAAGTGCCCTTTAAATGAGGGCATTATGTTGTTATTCATTTAGACACAAAATCTATCGATTTACCTATTATTAACAATTTTCATCTCAACTTAAGGAGAAAAAATGAAAATTAAAAATATCGATCATTTTGTTATTACCAGCCAAGATCTCAGTAAAAGTATCGTATTTTATTAAGATATTTTAGGATTGAAACATGTCGAACGTGACGGACGACATGCCTTTGTTTTTGGCAATCAAAAATCAATATTCATGCCCCAAAAGGTGAGTTTCAACCAGCGGCATTACACCCAGAATATGGAAGCCAAGATTTTTGTTTAATTGTTGAAGACGATATTGAAACCGTAAAAAAAGAGTTCGAAAAAAAGGGCTATCCCCTTGTAGAAGGGATTGTTGAACGACACGGTGCTAAAGGTAATATCAAAAGCCTATATCTAAGAGATCCAGACGGAAATCTTGTCGAACTAGCTAATTATTGTAATTAAAGTTAATACTGATCGACCAAATTTAAATAATTGGCTATCTAAATATAAAAATTTGAGGAAAGGGGTTTTTAAAGCTTAAAATCAATCCGATAAATCACTAAAACCAGTTATCTCATTAGCTAGGGCCAATAATAAAAGTTTATTTTGATAAATCAGTTTAGTGCTTCTCATTTAGCGACATTAGCAATGTGCTGACAACTGAGAGAGATTAGCATGGCAAACAGGGATGTTTGGCAAGGCTGGTGTTTGTCAGGAACAAATACAGCCGATGCGTTAAGAGCGAACGAAGGCGGAAGGCCGTCACATAGTGACCACTTGCGTGGTCGCCGAGGGAGTCGGTAAAGAGGGTTCGCGCAAACCCTCTTTACTCGGACGTACCCTCGGTATTGAAATAACCACCAAACAACAAAACGTCCGAAACTCATTGAGTAAAAAAATTTGAGGAAAGGGTTTTTTAAAGCCTAAATCTAGTCAATGAATCGCTAAAGTTAGTTATAAAATCAGCTAGTGACAATAATAAAAGTTTATTTTTATCAATCAGTTCGGTAAATTTTATCTAGCGACATGAGCAATGAGCTGACAACTGAGTGAGGTTAGCATGACAAACAGGGATGTTTGGCAAGGCTGTGTTTTGTCAGGAACAAATACAGCCGATGCGTTAACAGCGAACGAAGGCGGAAGGCAGTCACATCGTGACCACTTGCGTGGTCGCCGCGGGAGTGGGTAAAGAGGGTTCTCACCAACCCTCTTAACTCGGACGTAATCGCCGTATAGGAATAGCCACCAAACAACAAAACGTCCGAAACTCAAAGAATAAAAAAATTTGAGGAACGGGGTTTTTGAAGACTAAAATCCATCCCATCACTAACCCTTTTTTTTGACTTAAGATAAAATATTTAAAAATCAATAGGTTGAAAAATGGCTCAAAAAAAGGGTTTTTTTTGGTAAAAATAGACTTTGCCTTTTTGCCAACAACATTTATAGTATATCGGGTTCTAGTTCACTGCCGTGTAGGTAGTTTAGAAAACCAGCGCCCAGCAAATGAGAATTACGCATTGGTTCACTGCCGTGTAGGTAGTTTAGAAAGTCATGGGCAAAATACGCAACTGGCGTTTGATGTTCACTGCCGTGTAGGTAGTTTAGAAATGAATGTGGTCAAAAAGCCATCATCACCAAAAGTTCACTGCCGTGTAGGTAGTTTAGAAAGATACAACCGTGAGGGTAAGGCGGTCGGTTTTGTTCACTGCCGTGTAGGTAGTTTAGAAAAACTTAAGGGAAACACCCCGCTAGCCAAAGAAGTTCACTGCCGTGTAGGTAGTTTAGAAATTAACCGCCCCCAGTCTTTGTATAATTGATCCGTTCACTGCCGTGTAGGTAGTTTAGAAATGCATCGGCTGCGGCAAGCACTGGGGCGATTGGTTCACTGCCGTGTAGGTAGTTTAGAAAAAAACGCAACAGGAGGGATTAGGCGTTACTCAGTTCACTGCCGTGTAGGTAGTTTAGAAAACGGGCAATAAATCCGCGGTTAAACCGAGTACGTTCACTGCCGTGTAGGTAGTTTAGAAAAAAAACATAAAATCATATATCAAACAGGTAACGTTCACTGCCGTGTAGGTAGTTTAGAAACGCAAGGGCGGCTTGCTTAAAACTGTTTGCCTAGTTCACTGCCGTGTAGGTAGTTTAGAAATCTGGTCGCTTTGTGAGCGAGAGACGCCAGTTGTTCACTGCCGTGTAGGTAGTTTAGAAAAAACTTTATGGTTATATCGTAAACGCTACTATGTTCACTGCCGTGTAGGTAGTTTAGAAATTCGTTGCGCCAATATTTATTTTCGAACTGTTGTTCACTGCCGTGTAGGTAGTTTAGAAATACTAAGAGCCGAAAACGCCGCATTGACAAATGTTCACTGCCGTGTAGGTAGTTTAGAAAAACTAAATAAATCCGTTAGATTGGTACTACTCGTTCACTGCCGTGTAGGTAGTTTAGAAAATTAAAGCCAATGCGAAGCATATCTAGTGCGAGTTCACTGCCGTGTAGGTAGTTTAGAAATGCGCGCTCTCGCATGCGTCTAATGTTATCGCGTTCACTGCCGTGTAGGTAGTTTAGAAAGCAATTTATTAAATAGTTAACGGATTTTTACAAGTTCACTGCCGTGTAGGTAGTTTAGAAACTAACCCCATTTTCGTTTGGTGTATTGTTTGGGTTCACTGCCGTGTAGGTAGTTTAGAAAACCGTAGTCTGATATTCTCTGTTATAACGTGAGTTCACTGCCGTGTAGGTAGTTTAGAAATGCATTAATCATTGCTGGATTGATGCCGTTTTGTTCACTGCCGTGTAGGTAGTTTAGAAAAAAATCGAGCGGTTTTTTATTTTTAATTTCGAGTTCACTGCCGTGTAGGTAGATTAAAATTAGTTAAAGTTATAACGCTCGAAATCCACCAAACTAGAAACGTTTAGCAAAGGAGTTTTTTAAGGTGAATAAACTTATCACATGCTATAATCGTTTTCACTCATAATTAAACTTTACACCTATTGTGAATAATAATTCAATTGACAACAAACTAAATGAAAAAATGGTGCTTATTTTCAAAGCACTCTCTGATCCAGTTAGAATTGAAATAATTAAATACTTAAAAAACATAAGAACTGAGGTCATTTGTGGTGAAATAGGCCAAGCGGTTGGTATCAGTAAACCTTCGGGAACTTATCATTTTAGGTTATTACAACAAGCTGAATTAATTAATGTAAGAAAAAGTGCTAGAGAAAAATATATAGGACTGAATAAATCAACATTTGATAAATATGTTACAGGCTTTTTTGATAGTCTTTAATATATTTAAATGTTGATTTAATCTTGAGTTTACTACTGGATGTTTATTAACTATTATAATTTGCGCCTTGTCGTTAATTTGAGTGAAAAAACTATTCCTAATAATGATATCACTCCTGTTGTGATAAGTACCGCATCGAATCCGTGGGCAAAAGCTATCGAATTAGTTATTCCACCAAAAATATTGAATATAATTACTGATATTGTTGTACCTATGGCACCGCCAAATAAGCGAAATATATTGTATATCCCAGATGCTTTCCCTAAATATATTGGCTCGACAGCACTTAACACTGATTTTTGCAGAGCTGGTCCAGCCATTGAAAGTCCCATACCGGCGATCATTAAAGGTATTGCCATAGCTATATATGAATTAGTTACATTAACTAAAAGAATAATTAGCAAATAACCTATTCCCTGTAAAAATAATCCTAATGTTGCAATAATCTTTTCACCAAATTTATCTACTGCGTTGCCAGCAAATGGTGCTATTACTACTAATGTTGCTGTCCATGGTAATAATTGTAACCCAGCTATCAGTGGATTAGTTTTTTCAAACACTAAGAAATATTGAGGTAAAAAGAATAATACGCCAAACATAGATGCATATAATAAAAAAGTTGCGATATTACCGTTAGTGAATACTTTTGAATGAAATAATATCAACGGAATCATAGGGGTAGTAGTCATTTTTTGTCTAATGATAAATAAAATACCAAGTACTAGACAAGATAAGCCGGTAATAGTCGTTATAACGTGCGAGGTTTGTGTCGTTATCTCTGATAATGACCATATTATTCCCGCTGAAGAGATGGTGATAAGTAGAAAATCAGTAAAGTTCAATTTATCTTCTTTGCCTTTGCTTTCAGGTAATAATATATGGGCAAAATAGATTGTTATTATACCTATAGGTAAATTAATCCAAAATATCCATTGCCAAGATAATGTAGCGACAATAAACCCACCTAAAACAGGCCCAACAATAAGCGCTAAACCACCAATACCACTCCATATTCCCAATGCTTTTCCACGTATATTTGCGGGTAATGAATGGGTTAAAATAGCCATTGACATTGGTGTCATAACACAAGCACCAACAGCTTGTATCATTCTAGAAATGATTAATTCAATAATATTATTCGATAAAGCACAAAATATGGAAGCGATAGTGAAAATAGCGATACCAACAAGATAGACTTTTTTTCTGCCTATTTTTTCGCCTAGTGAGACACCAACAAGTAATAATGCCGCTATGGTTATATTATAAATATTCAACAACCACTGTAATAAATTAACTGATATTTGAAAATTATTCCGTATTGCGGTAGTAGCCGTGGTGACTATCATTGAATCTATCATTGACATGAAAAATCCTAATGAAGTTAAAATAATAATGGCTGATGAATTGACTGTTTTTTCTTGCATTTTATTAACCTTTTGCTTTGCTATACTTAGCTAAAATAGGGCTGTCAATGTATATGTTTAATGTATTGGCCTATGTGTAAACTAGCTTTTTTTGATTTAAAGTTTAATAGTTCATTAGTTATTTAACTATTTTATCATATTAATTAAAACAAGCAGAATAATCAATAGTAGATTGCAAAGATCAATTTGATTTAAATAATAATAAAAGTGGTAAGAAGTTACCGCCTTGCGGCGGTATTTTATTTATTATTGATGTTTAACAATAAAACAGCAGTGGATCTGTTTATTGCGTTTAAAATCGAGCGATAAAGTTTTATCGGTGATATCTTGAAAGGTTAGCCCTAGTTTTTGCATACCATCGGCATCCATTTTGAACCCACGTTTATTGTTTGAAAATACTATTACACCATTTGGTCTGAGTAAACGTTTTAAATCATTCATTAATTTTAGATGATCACGCTGAACATCAAAGGTATCGTTCATTCGTTTAGAATTAGAAAATGTCGGTGGGTCGATAAAAATCAGATCAAATTGTTCATCTGCTTGAGATAAATAGAGCAAGCAGTCTGCTTGTATTAATCTATGGTTTTTACCGGTTAAGCCATTTTGTTTTAAATTGCGATCAGCCCACTCTAAATAGGTACGAGACATATCAACAGTTGTGGTCGATTTAGCTTTACCAAGACCAGCATAAACTGTAGCACTACCTGTATAAGCAAATAGATTTAAAAAGTCTTTTCCGGCACTCATTTGGCCAATCATTTTTCTGGCTAAGCGGTGATCCAAAAATAATCCAGTATCTAAATAATCCACTACGTTAACCCAAAACTGTGTTTGTTTATTGTTAATTGGATATTCATGGACTAAAAAATAATCCTGTTTTTGTCCGAGTTTTTGATATTGTTGTTTACCTTTCTGTTTTTCGCGAGTTTTTAGTACCAGCTGATCAGCGGTTAGTTCTAGTACAGACATGGTCGCATTGATAATATCAAAAAGTCTTTGTCGAGTTTTTTGTGGATCAATATTTTTTGGTGCAGCATATTCTTGTACCACAATTTTGTCTTTGTAACGATCGATTGCCACGTTATATTCAGGTAAATCTGCATCATAAAGACGATAACATTCAAGTTGTTCTTGACTAGCCCATTTTTCAAATCTTTGGCAATTTTTACGTAAACGATTGGCAAAATCGGCTGCGGGTAAATTTTGCTTAGTGAGTGGTTGATCAGGTTGGCGATCAGCAATTGAGTAATTCTTTTGTACACAATCTAAAGGTCCATTTTTGGCTTTAAATTGTTTGTCGGCTCTCATTTGTAAACAATCTAATAGTTGTGGTGTACCACTAAATAACGATAATCGCCACCCCCCAAAATGTTGTTTAATTTGTTGACCTAGGGCTGAGTGCAAAGCAACTAAAGCTGGCTCGCTTTCTAACCGCTCACCATAAGGTGGATTACTAATGATCATACCATGTATGTTACGATCAAGTGGATTGGTTAATTGGGTTACGTCCTGCAAAGTAAAAGTAATTAAATCACCAACACCAGCATAGATAGCATTTTGTTTGGCACGTTCTAATACCATAGGATTATTGTCATAACCGATAAAAGTAGTTTTTGTTTTTTGGACATTATGCTTAGCTTTAAAGAGTAAATCATTCCAAAGTGTTGGGTTGAATCCTTGCCAAGCAAAAAATCCCCACTGTTTACGTAACAGTCCAGGTGGAATATTAGAGGCCATCATCGCAGCTTCAATTAGTAAGGTTCCTGAACCACACATTGGATCGATAAGAGGTTCATCTGTTTGCCAGCCTGAACGGAGAATAATTGCTGCAGCTAAGTTCTCTTTTAACGGTGCTTGACCTGTTTGCTGACGATAACCACGTTGATGTAGGCTTTCACCACTTAGATCTAATGATAAGGTAACTCGATTTTTGTTTAGATAAGCATGTAAACGAATATCTGGATTTTGTTTGGCAACATTTGGGCGTTGATTGGTTTGACGCATAAAATGATCAACAATTGCATCTTTGATCTTTAGCGCTCCATATTGGCTATTACGGATAAAGTCATTAACGCCAACAAAGTTGATAATAAATGAGTTATCGACTGCAAAAATATCGTTCCATTTGATATTCATCACACATGAATAGAGATCTAGGTCACTATAGATATCAAACTCGGCAATGGGTAATAGGATCCGAGAAGCCAAACGTGACCATAATAATGATTGGTACATGGTTGATTGATCAGCGTCAAAGTAGACACCACCTTGCGATACTTTACAATTTACCGCGCCAATATTTTCTAACTCTTTTTTTAATAACTCTTCAAGCCCGCGAGAGGTGCTGGCAAATAGCGTTTTCATGCATAATCCACTTAACAATAAAATTGCAGGCATTATACCGACTAATTGCAATTGTGGGAAATGGTCAAATTAAACAATCTATAAACAAAAATAATAAGAATAAAAAATTTGCAAATAATAGATATAAAGTTAAAACATCGAAAATACTTTTTGCTCATGTTTACGATTCTTAACAAAATCCTCGCGAACAAGGTTTGCTAAATAATGCTTATTTCTTTATAATTTTTTGATTTATAACAAAAAATATATAACTTTTATAAGTAAAACAAATAGTTAAAATAGTTAACTATATTGTTATGTCAAAAGATAGTTGTTCAAATGCTATCTATAATTTAAATTCTTATCAAGAAATCTATTTATGCTAATTTTTAATAAACAACTCTGCAATATTATTGTTACATCATTAATCATTTTGTTTGTTGCTATCACTTTATCATTAACAATAAATGTTAATGATGTTAATGCTTTGAGTTCATCATCAGTAAAATCAATTCATGGACATTTGCCGTATTTAACTTTTGATAATGGAATTACTAAAATTAATGATACAGATTCATTGCTTGGCATAACTCTATCTGATAATACAATTATTAGGCCAAGTAAAGATGTATCTAGTGAAGATAATCCAATAATTTTACCCAATACAGCTGATACATTTGAAAATATACAAACTATCGTACCTTTGGCAAACAAAGGAAATAATAACTATCCAAATGTAAACCTTAATACTCTTATTGATGAACCTTATAATTATTTTATTGATGAAGATGGTGATAGTGGTGCAAAAGTAACCGGAAATATTTCGATTAAATGGAAAAATTATCAATCAAGTCCAATATATCCATATAAAATAGAGGAGCGAGATATCACTGATTTAGTCAAAAATAACCCTAAAATGAAACTTAATCCTTGTAATGGTATCTATAAGCTTATTATAAATACAACCAATGGTTATATTAAAACTAAATATGGGTTACCAAATTATAGTGAATTTAGTGATGGAAACCATACTTATTATATCAAACCTAATGCTGAACAAGCTTTTGTATGTTATGCCCAACCTAATATAGTCTATCATTCAGGTTTTGAACCAGGATTTTATGATGGAACAACCTGGACAAATTACCAAGGTTATAGAGTATTTAGTCCTTCTAATAGTGGAAATTATTCTGGTCAATCAAGTATAACTAAAAATAATTTTCCATCTACTGGTGCTGATGGTCTGTATTTTTATTTGACTTTAGCCGGCATTATCCCTGAAAAAGTGGTAGAGATAAATGGTAATATTATTAGATCTGATGAGAATAGTAACATAAGTCTAGTTCTAAATGCAGGCAAAACAAGTTACTGGTCTGCAAGTAAATGGAGAGCAGGCTCTAAAAACACAAAAGGTAAATTTGTTGGAACTCATTGGAATAAAGGTATTGAGCCAGCTGTAAAGGTAACTTTAAATGGACCAAAATTCGATTCGACAAATAAAGATTTTAAACCTGTTACATTTAAAATTTATGCCGATAAAGCGAAAAGTCAGTTATTATACGAATTTAGATTAATGCGTTGGTACATAGTGCAACCTGAAGTTGAATATGAAAATCAGATGGCAGCGATTAATTATTGTCAAAAATTAGGCGTCAATTATAGATTGCCTGATGTAAATGACTTTACTAATGCTAATGAAACTAATGTTGGTTGGTCGAATGGTTTTCCTGGACAAGGCGATAAGTCTGCGCGTCAATTAAGTTATCAAGATAACGCGCGATGGATTGGCGGATTATTTAATGAATGGGGTTGTTTAGCGAATGGAGCTAGTATCATAGGTAAAGATAAATATACAAATGGTTTATGTTCAGGTTATCCTTCCACGAATTGGGACTCTTATTATTACTGGACTAAAAGTACAGCATTAAATTCTAATGATTATGGTAAAGGTTTATTAGTGTTTTCAGGATATGGTCGTCCAGTTTTATATGATGCTAGTCCAAATTATATACGTCGTGTTGCATGTGTCACCCCTTAATACACAAATTTAGACACTATATGTAAATCATGTAGTGTTAATCAGTTATTGTATTATTCGCTAGCTTTTTAAACCGTAAATTTACGGTAAATCATCAATGAGTACTTTTAAAAAATATGTGGCTTTTAGCATAATTTATATTTTGCATTTGAAACACAATATTTAATTAGGACAAGTGGAAATGTTTATCTCTATATCATAATTTGTTAATATGCACAGGTTTTTGGTTTCAGATTAATTTTATAATAAATTATTTAATCAGTAGATTTTAATTAAGCATCTTTTTGAATAGAGGTAAAATGAAAGCACTATCAATTGTTGGATTAATTTTCGCTATAATATCTATTTTTATTCCTATATTTGGTATATTTATCGCCATGTTATGTAGTTTATTAGCATTAATTACATTCGTTAAGCAACCAACTATTTCTGGTGCTATTTTTGGGATTAATATCTTTAACACAGCATTTTTGTCTCCAGTATTAGCTTCTGCAGCCGCAAATTCAGGAATTGGTACTTATCTATTTTTTGTTAAATATCATTTAGTATTGATGTTTGTTGCCTTTATTTTGTATTTAATTTTCCGCAAAAAAAACAGTGCGGCATAGTCTCTGGTTAGACTGAAAAATCAATTTGCTGAATAACCCTATGAGTTTATAAATTTTATTAAATAATAGTTAGTAAAAGTTAATAGTCATTCTATTTTTATCAATCCAATTTAATAAAACTTAATTAACTATTTTATTGATATTTAAAATATTATCTATTATTGCTAACAACATTATAAAAAAGAGTTTAGTCATTTTAGATGAAAGGTGGCAATAAAGTTAAGATAACTATTTAAACAACTAGAAATTCATTAGTAAGAGAAGCTATGCAAATATTTTTATAAACTATAAATGCTTGTTATAAGGTTTTAATAAGTAAATGTGAGAACTTTGGCTAAACATACTATTAAAGCAAGTCCTCACATTTAATCTGATAAATTACTCCACTGTTACTGATTTTGCTAGGTTACGTGGTTGGTCGACATCGGTACCTTTAATTAGGGCAACATGGTAAGCAAGTAATTGCGTCGGTACGGTGTAGTAGATTGGCGCAGTAAGTTCTTCAATATGGGGTAAGTTGATAATATGCATAGTATCGTCGCTGACAAAACCAGCATCTTGCTCAGCAAATACATAAAGTTGACCGCCACGGGCACGCACTTCTTCAATATTGGCTTTGAGTTTTTCAAGTAAGTCATTCGTCGGCGCCATAACAATAACTGGCATATCTGCATCAATCAACGCTAAAGGCCCATGTTTTAATTCACCAGCTGCATAAGCTTCGGCATGAATATAGGAGATCTCTTTTAGCTTTAATGATGCCTCTATAGCGATTGGATATTCGTCGCCACGACCTAAAAATAGTGCATGATGTTTATCGACAAAATGACCAGCAAGTTTTTTGATTACAGGTTCGGCCATTAATACTTGTTCTATACGGTTTGGTAAAGTTTGTAATGCATGGACGATTGCTTGTTCAGTGATTTCTGCCATATCATTAAGTCGGCCTAACTTAGCCACTAACAGTAATAATACCGTTAATTGTGTGGTAAATGCTTTGGTTGAGGCGACACCAATTTCAACGCCAGCTTTGGTTAGTAAAACCAAATCAGCTTCTCGAACTAAAGTCGATGCTGCCACATTACATACCGCAAGAGTACTTAGGTAATTGTTCTGTTTAGCTAAGCGTAAAGCAGCAAGGGTATCGGCAGTTTCCCCGGATTGTGATAGGGTGATAAATAAACTGTTTTTGCGACGAGCTGGTTTTCGATAACGAAATTCCGAGGCAATTTCCACATCACAAGGAATGCCGGCTAAGGATTCAAACCAATAACGAGCAACCATGCCTGCATTATAAGCTGTGCCACAGGCAACAATTTGGATGTGTTCAACTTGCTTGAGAATATTTTCTGCATTTGGGCCTAGTTCTGATAAATCTACTTTGCCATGAGCCATGCGACCTTCTAAGGTATTTTTAATCGCATTCGGCTGTTCATAAATCTCTTTTTGCATGTAATGGTTAAAACCAGCTTTGCTGCCAGCATCATATTTGGCATCTGATTCAATGCAAGGGCGATTTATTTGATTAAAATTTTTGTCATAAATCGTTACTGAACGTTGAGTGACAAGCGCTATATCACCTTCTTCTAAGAAGATAAACTGCCGAGTTACCGGTAATAAAGCCAGTTGATCTGAGGCAATAAAGTTTTCGCCAATGCCACAACCAATAACAAGTGGGCTACCAGAACGTGCGGCAACTAGGATATCAGGATTTCGAGTGTCCATAATTACTGTACCATAAGCACCTCGTAAGAGTGGAATTGCTTTTTGTACAGCTTCTAATAAGGAACATTCTTCAGTGCTGATGATGTCATGAATTAAGTGGGCAATGACTTCAGTATCTGTTTCTGAACGGAATTGGTAACCTTTCGCGATAAGTTTTTCACGCAGTGGTTCGAAATTTTCGATAATTCCATTATGCACAACGGCAATAAAGTCGGATATATGTGGGTGCGCATTATGCTCAACTGGTTCACCATGTGTTGCCCAGCGAGTGTGGGCTATACCGGTTGAACCGTCAACTGGTTGTTCGTTTACCGCATCTTTAAGCGCTTGTACTTTTCCGACCCGCCTTATTCGTTGTAATTCACCTATTGGTGAAATAATAGCAAGTCCGGCAGAATCATAACCACGATATTCTAAACGTTTAAGTCCTTCTAATAAAATATCTGCCACATCACGCTTAGCGATTGCACCTACAATACCACACATCGTCTATCCCTCTTTCGATTTCGTTGGTCTTTGCCAACCCGCAAGTTGTTTCTGTTTTACACGACTAACCACTAATTCATTGTCGTTAACATCGTTAGTAACTGTTGTGCCAGCCGCAATAGTTGCACCTTTACCTATTTTGACTGGGGCAATAAGTTGGCTGTCAGATCCAACAAAAACATCATCTTCGATAACTGTTTTAAATTTATTAGCACCATCATAATTACAGGTAATTGTGCCAGCGCCAATGTTGACATTACTGCCAATTTCACTGTCACCTAAATAACTTAAATGTCCGGCTTTGGTTGCATGGCCAAGATGAGCTTTTTTCAATTCAACAAAATTACCAACGTGGGCATGATTATCTAGTTTGCTGCCAGGTCTTATTCTGGCAAATGGTCCGATAGTACAGTGCTGAGCAATAATCGAATCTTCAATCACCGAGTATGGACTAATTTCGCTGTTATCGGCGATGGTACAGTTTTTCAAAATACAACCTGCACCGATAATGACATTATTTCCTAATGTCACATCGCCATGAATAATCACATTTGTATCAATGATAACATCTTTACCATGAGTTAATTTTCCACGTAGATCAAAACGGGCTGGATCAAGTAAAGTTACTCCAGCAAGTAACAATTGCTCGGCTTGATACCATTGATAATGGCGTTCTAAAGTTGCTAACTGTAATCGATTGTTGACGCCTTCAACTTCAAATTGCTTTATTGGATGTGAAGTTAAAATTTCATAACCATCTTGATGTGCAAAGGCAATAATATCGGTTAAATAATACTCTTTTTGCGCGTTGTTATTGGTTAAACGAGCTAACCACTGTTTAAGTAATTTGCCTGTAACTAGCATAATACCAGTATTAATTTCGGTGATTTTTTGTTGTTCGGCATTGGCATCTTTTTGTTCAACGATAGCCACAACTTTACCATCTTTGCGTTCAATTCGACCATAGCCAGTTGGGTCATCTAAAATCACTGTTAATAAGGCAATACCTTGTTTGGGTTTACTAGCAATAAGATTTTGCAAAGTTTCAACTGAGATAAGTGGCGTATCGCCATATAAAATCAAGATATCTTCATCATCTTGAATGTAAGGGATAGCTTGTTGTACCGCATGTCCTGTCCCTAATTGTTCTGCTTGATAAACAAGTTGCACCGGCTGATTTTGTAACGATTTTTCAAGTTCGTTTTTGCCATGCCCATAAACAATATTGATGCGATTAGTATTAAGTTGTTGAACTGTATCAATAACATGTTGTAACATCGGCTTACCGCCGATTTTATGTAAAACTTTAGGTAGGTTGGAATACATCCGTGTGCCTTTTCCTGCCGCCAAAATAATAGCACTACGTTTTGGAGGTGAAATTGCCATAATCAGTTCCGGTCTGGTTAAATAAGGCTAATACTATAATCAAAGTTTTCCATGAAATCACCCCCGAAATTGTTAATTTTTATCCTAAAAAAAGAATTATTGATATTTACCAAGAGTTTTAATAAAAGGAAGCATTGTTATGAATAGCATTATCAAGGTTTTATTGCTTTATACCACTCACGAAAAGCAAACCCTTAAAATTATGCAGCGAATAAAAACACAGCTTGCTGGTAAATGCGATTGTGATTTGATTGAGTTATTACCAAATAGCCATATAGATCTTGCTAATTACCAAGCGGTATTGATTGGGGGGTCTATTCGATATGGTTTTTATAGTAAAACCATGAAAAAATTTATTGATGCTAACTATCTGCAATTAAACACACTCAAATCTGGCTTTTTTGGCGTGAATATGGTGGCAAGAAAACCGAATAAAAATACGCCTGAAACGAATATATATACTAAAAAACTCTTAGCTAAAATTGCATGGCAACCAACGATTAAAGCGGTATTTGCTGGAGCACTTTATTATCCAAAATATAATTGGTTTGATCGTAATATGATTCGTTTTATTATGTGGTTAGGTAAAGGTGATACCGATGTGACTAAAGAAGTGATTGAGTATACAAATTGGGACAAAGTAGATGAGTTTGCTCATCAATTTGCGACACTTATCAATGAGTAATCTTAGTTATCCCTATAAAATAAGTCAGTATTCTCGTTATATATCAAGTCTTAAAGTTCTTTTTAAGAAACTTTGTGATATAGATCAACATTTTTACTAAAAAGGTGTACAATATTGCGCCTAAAGAATTTATCTCCTAATTGGGATTTTAATTGTGATTGAAAATTTAAGAAATATAGCCATTATTGCTCACGTTGACCATGGTAAAACAACCTTGGTTGATAAATTATTAAAACAGTCTGGTACGCTTGATAATTTACGTGGCGACGACAATGAAAGAATAATGGACTCTAATGCGCTAGAAAAAGAGCGTGGTATTACTATTTTAGCTAAAAATACGGCTATCGATTGGAATGGTTATCGTATTAATATTGTTGATACTCCGGGACATGCTGATTTTGGTGGTGAAGTTGAACGTGTAATGTCAATGGTTGATTCGGTATTATTGCTGGTTGATGCAATGGACGGACCAATGCCACAAACACGTTTTGTTACCCAAAAAGCGTTTGCTTATGGTTTAAAACCGATTGTTGTTATCAATAAGGTTGACCGTCCAGGCGCTCGTCCTGATTGGGTTGTGGATCAAGTATTCGATTTATTTGTAAATCTAGGTGCAACTGATGAACAGCTTGATTTCCCAATTGTTTATGCATCAGCATTAATGGGATTTGCAGGACTTGATCATGAAGATATGGCTGAAGATATGACGCCATTATTTGAAGCAATTGTTGAACATGTTGAGCCACCAGCAGTTGACTTAGATGGTCCTTTCCAAATGCAAATTTCACAACTTGATTATAATAACTATGTTGGTGTTATTGGTATTGGTCGTATTAAACGTGGTCGTGTTAAACCAAATCAACAAGTCACTATTGTTGATAGTGAAGGTAATAAACGCACTGGTAAAGTAGGCCAAGTATTAGGTCATTTAGGTTTACAACGTTATGAAGCTGAAGTTGCTGAAGCAGGTGATATTATTGCGATCACTGGTTTAGGCGAACTCGGTATCTCTGATACGATTTGTGATAATAGTTGCGTTGAAGCATTACCTGCATTAAGTGTTGATGAACCAACTGTTACTATGTTCTTTAATGTTAATAGTTCACCATTTGCTGGCAAAGAAGGTAAATATGTGACTTCACGTCAAATTCTTGAGCGTTTAAACAAAGAACTGGTGCACAATGTGGCTTTACGCGTTGAAGAAACTCCTGACCCAGATGCATTTAAAGTTTCAGGTCGTGGTGAGTTGCACTTATCGGTTCTTATCGAAAATATGCGTCGTGAAGGTTATGAGCTTGGGGTATCACGTCCTAAAGTTATCTATAGAGAAATCGATGGTAAAAAGCAAGAACCTTTCGAACAAGTTACTTTAGATATTGAAGAACAGCACCAAGGTTCAGTGATGGAAGCTTTAGGTTTACGTAAAGGTGATTTAACCAATATGTTACCTGATGGTAAAGGTCGTGTACGTTTAGATTATGTGATCCCAAGCCGTGGTCTTATCGGCTTTAGAACTGAATTTATGACTATGACATCTGGTACTGGTTTACTTTACTCAACATTTAGCCATTATGATGATGTACGTCCAGGTGAAATCGGCCAACGTAATAATGGTGTAATGATTTCGAATGGTACAGGTAAAGCGTTAGCTTATGCACTTTATAGCTTACAAGATCGCGGTAAATTATTCCTTGGTCATGGTGCAGAAGTGTATGAAGGACAAATTATTGGTATTCATACCCGCTCAAATGATTTAACCGTTAACTGCTTAACGGGTAAAAAATTAACTAACATGCGGGCATCGGGTACTGATGAAGCGACTACGCTTTCACCACCAGTTAAAATGACATTAGAACAAGCATTAGAATTTATTGATGATGATGAATTAGTAGAAGTTACACCATTATCTGTACGTTTGCGTAAACGTCATTTAACTGAAAATGATCGTAAACGAGCATTCAGAAGCAATAAAGAGTAATGTCAGTAAAAAACTAGCAAGTTTGACTTGTCAGTTTAAATTAGAAATGAAAACCTCGCTAATTAGCGAGGTTTTTTTTGGCTTTCACTCTGGCAATAGCATCGGCAATTGATTGCTTGCGATCTTTTTGTGTCGTCGCATTACTATTGCTTATTGGCATCGACCTAGGGAATAAAATGGTTGGTGGTACCAGTTGATTGTGATTTAATCGTTGCTGTTTTTTTTGCGTTAACAGTAACTCTTCCTGTTCATTTAAGGCATTACCTAGTGTACTTAAGGTAATACAGTCAGTTGGACAAGTATTAATACAATTACTACAAGATGTACAATATTGTGGCAATATGGTATGTAATACTTGTTTGCTCCCTACAATAGCATCAGTTGGGCAAACGCGTATACATTTGCCACAACCAATACAATTTTCTTCATCAATTAACGCTTTATATTGTTTTTGCATAATAATTTTTTAAATTAACTTAAACCAACAATATTACCATCTTTGTCAATATCGATATTTCGATAAGCCGGATTAGTACCAAGTCCAGGCATTGTCATCACATTACCTGCATAAACACGAATAAAACCAGCACCGGCAGATATTGCTAAATGACTGATATCAACATCAAAATCGGTTGGCACATTTTTTAAGTTTGCATCAGCACTAATTGACATTGGTGTTTTCGCGATACAAAGTGGTAAGTGATCTAATTTTAATGCTTCGATTTCTTTAATGTTTTTAAGCGCTGTGTCTGATAAATTAGCTTTATTTGCACCATATTTTTTTACCATTGTTTGGATTTTATCTATTAATGGCATACTGTCAGGATAAGGTAACTTGATTTCACTTGGCATATCACACGCTTTAATCACATGTTTAGCCAGTTTCTCTGCGCCTTTACCACCTTGAGTAAATACTTCACTGACTTCACAAGCAAATGCACCGTGTTCAATGGCGTATTTTTGTAAAAATGTTAATTCTTCTTCACTATCATGTGGGAATCGATTGATTGCGACAATCACTTGTAAACCATAACTTTTAGCATTATTGATATGCCACGCTAAATTAGCTGCACCAATTTCAAGTAATTCTACATTAGACTCTGAAATCTCTTTTGGTATGGCTTGTCCTGGTTTGATATTATATTTACCACTATTGGATTTTAAGCTACGCACAGTTGCAACAAGCACTACACAAGATGCCTTGATACCAGCTTGACGGTATTTAATATTAAAGAATTTTTCCATTCCCATGTCTGAGCCGAATCCTGCTTCGGTTATAACATAGTCAGCTAATTGCATAGCAATGCGGTCTGCAATTACAGATGAATTACCATGAGCAATATTGGCAAATGGACCAGCATGGATTAATACAGGCGTATTTTCCACTGTTTGCATAAGGTTTGGATTAATGGCATTTTTAAGCAGAACGGTCATTGCTCCTGCAACTTCAAGTTGTTCAGCAGTAATTGGTTCACCACTAGTATTATAGGCTAAAATAATTCGTCCAATTCGTGCGCGCATATCGTGTAGATCAGATGCTAACGCTAAAATTGCCATAAGTTCTGATGCAGCGGTAATTTCAAAGCCATCTCGGCGTTCAACACCGTTAACTCCACCACCGACACCAACAGTAATATTTCGTAGCGCACGGTCATTGTGATCGATAACTCGTTTCCAGACAATACGGTTTATATCGATATTTAGACGAGGCAAACCTGTTTGTGCTGTAAATTCCTCACCCAGACGTTCTTCATGGTAAAGTCGAGAATCCAATGCTGCAGACGCTAAATCATGCGCAGCGGTGATCGCATGAATATCACCAGTAAGATGAAGATTTAATGTTTCCATTGGTAATACTTCAGCCTGTCCACCACCTGCTGCACCACCTTTAACGCCAAACACTGGCCCTAAACTAGGTTGACGAATACAAGCGATAGCAGATTTTCCCAAATAATTTAAACCTTCACTTAATCCAATAGTATTGACGGTTTTTCCTTCACCGAGTGGTGTAGGGGTTATTGCTGTGACTAATACTAATTTACCCTGATCCTTATTTTGATTTGCTTTAATAATAGATAAATCAATTTTAGCGACATATTTACCATGAGGCAGCACATATTCATCAGGGATATTACATTGTTTTGCGATTTCAGTTATTGGACGTAAAGGCATATTCGTTCTCGTATTAAATTAAACAGGTTGTCAGTATAAAGAATTTAAAATGCCGAATAAAGCAACAATTTTATCTTTATTGATTTTCGGCACAATCTTTAATTATATTGTTATAATGGGCAAATTTTTAAACTATAGGATAATTGTCAAATGAATTGGTTTTCACAGTATTCGCTTTTCCTGGCTGAAACAGTAACCGTTGTTGTTGCTATTTTAGCAATATTAATATTTATTTTATGTCAGCGTCGAAAATCATCCACTGTTGCTGGGCGAATGTCAGTCAAAGATATAAGTAAAGAGTATGAACAAGCTAAAGATGAAATGTTAATGTCTAGTATGGACGAGACCGAAGTCAAACAATTCACTAAAAATCTGAAAAAACAGAAAAAACTTGAAAAGAAACAGGCTAAACAAACAGCTAAACTAAATAAGAAACAAACCGATAATGCGTCGTCGGACGATACTGTAAAATTATCCGAGACAACATCAGCTTTACAGACAAAACCTAAACTGTTTGTTCTATCATTCAATGGTAGTATGGATGCGCATGAAGTAGAAGAGTTGCGCCAAGAAATTACTGCCGTATTAGCTATCATCAAACCAGAAGATGAAGTTGTGGTAAAACTTGAAAGCCCTGGTGGGGTAGTGCATGGTTATGGGTTGGCCGCTTCGCAATTATTACGCTTTAGAACACGAAATATTCCTTTTACTGCGGTGGTAGATAAAGTTGCAGCAAGTGGCGGCTATATGATGGCATGTACAGCCAACAAAATAGTTGCAGCACCATTTGCTATTGTTGGTTCAATTGGGGTAGTTGCGCAAATTCCTAATTTTAATCGATTACTCAAAAAGCATGATGTCGATATTGAATTGCAAACAGCAGGTGAATACAAGCGAACTTTAACCATGTTCGGCGAAAATACCGACGAAGGTCGCCAAAAATTCAAGCAAGAATTAGAAGAGACTCATCTATTATTTAAAGACTTTGTAAAAGAATATCGCCCTAATATTGATATTGAACAGGTTGCTACAGGAGAACATTGGTTTGCAACACAGGCTAAAGAAAAGGGTTTAGTCGACGAAATTAGTACCAGTGATGATTTTATCTTATCGCATTTGGACACGCATAAAATTATTGCAGTTAGCTATCAACGTAAACAAAAGTTATCAGAAAAACTTTCGAAAAATGTTGTAAAAGGCATGGAAAGGTTATTCTTTAGACAAGGAAACGGACTGTAACAGTCCGTTTTTTGATTAAGATAAAATCAAACTGTTCGCATGCGAACAGCATAAATAACCCTACGATAATATTGTAAAAAATTAAAAAAGCATTTTAGAACGTTAATATGTGTTACATTCAACCTAACTCAATTGTTAACAAGCAATTTTAATACTTAAAATTTGCTTGTTAGCATTATTAGATAATTGCTTTTAAATGATATTTTGTCGGTATTTTACAAAAGTTAATAATTTATACATGAAAATATTTTACGTCGATTTTTTGAACTATTAGAATTTTATCTGCTGAAGAAAATCAGTTAGAAAGCAATCAAATATAATAAAAATTAAAATAACACATTGTGTTAATTAAAAAATATCGAAATACATTATAGTTTTCATCACCCAATTTATCCAACCAATAACTAAAGCCGTTTAATTTAGGTCATCAAGATTCACTATTTCATTTTGGTTTATTTTTTAGTAAATTTTAAGCACTTTGCTAAAATCATTTCACTGCTATTGGTTATGCCGGTAGATCTTTTTAGTGGTATTACTTATTTTACTGTTATTGACCTCTTGCCCTAGTTAAGCGTTGATCATCAAAACATCAAAGATCATTCATGATAAAGGGTCATATTGCTTTATTTACGTTTGTGAACGAAAAAGCTAACTAAGGTTGCTATCATTGTTGGCGTTGAGTGAGAGAGTCATTGAGATAGGTTTATCTACCTTAGGAGGATTAGGTTTGAAATGATAGATTAAACTATGTATTTGCCTAAAATCTCATTTTATCCTTTTTTGTTAGTATCAACTTTTACTAAAGTTAAGTATTGTTATAACAACAGCGTTAAAAAAATTATGAATATTAATAATCAATTATCTCTCTTCACTCCTCTTTTGTTTAAGTTTTGATAAAAATAGTCTGTTTTCAGCTCTGTTGAGTTTGAGTCAAAATAATAATCAGTCATTTTATTATCGGGACCCAATATATATATAAAATGCCTATCATTTAACTCATCTTTTTGATAGCCAACAGCAATAAAATGATCTTCATCTAGCCAAAAAATGGCTTCTAAAAATTGGGTTGTACCAAACCAAAGCACGATCTTTTTGGTTTTATTTTTACGATCGATTAAATAGATTTCTTGGCAATCATCATTGCCGTAAAAAATATATTTATCAGATTGGGTATCATGATCAACATTTAAAAAACTAATATATTTTTGTTTACTTGGTGAATAGTCATACATTTGTGGTATGTAAACATCATCAGTAGCAGATTCAAACCTTTGGTTATGAATACCGTGATAATTTTTATCAAATAGCCAAGAACTTTCATTTCCAGTATAAAAATTTGTTATATCTAAATGATAATAATCGAGCCAATTTTCAATTAAGGGTTTAATCTTGTCGATTGTGGCATTAGATATTTTGCTTTTATTTCTGAACGGATTTGATGCTTGATTTTGTTGCTGCAGATTAATAGAGTTTAGATTATTAGCCGCTATCGCTGTTGATAAACAGCTATTTAACCCAATAAAGGCGATAAAAACAATAATATACTTCATATGATTAACCGATCGATTAGGTGAACATACAATTAATAATTTTTAATCAGAATGTTAATTATTTAATTTTCGAAAATTATAAATTTATAATTATAGTGTAATTAAAATAATGTGTATATTGCTAATAATCGTTAGGATGTAGATTTTAAGTTAAACAACTCTATGTTATGCTTAACCTAATATTCCATCGCAGGACGTTCCATATGATAAAAGATCCATTTTATGATCGTGAGGCGCAAAAATATGATTCGCCGATCGCCAGCCGTGAGCTGATTTTGGACTATTTAACTCAAGAAGCAAAACCAGCTAATTTAGACAAGATAGCTCAAGCAGTATCAATTAAGAATGATGAACAAAAAGAAGCATTACATCGAAGATTGCGGGCGATGGAACGTGATGGCCAAGTGGTGTTTACACGCCGTAAGTGTTATGCCTTACCGGAAAAATTCGATATGGTGAAGGGGAGTGTTATTGCCCACCGTGATGGCTTTGGTTTTTTAAGGGTAGAAGGAAAACCGGAAGATTACTTTTTATCACCTGAACAAATGAAAAAAGTGTTACAGGGCGATGTTATATTAGCACAACCAATTGGAAGCCAATATCGTGGTAAAACAGAAGCACGTGTAGTACGAATTTTAGAGCCCAGAACTAATCAAATTGTTGGACGATATTTTATCGAGCAAGGTGTTGGCTTTGTGGTGCCCGATGACAGTCGATTGAACTTTGATATTTTAATCGCGGGTAAACCAAATCGTACCGTAAGAATGGGGTCGGTTGTGGTAGTTGAATTACAACAACGTCCTGAGCGTCGTCAAAAAGCAGTAGGTATTATTAAAGAAGTTCTTGGTGAGATTATGGGAACCAATTTAGCAATAGATATTGCGTTACGTAATCATGAGATCCCCTACGAATTTCCTAAAGCAGTTGAAAAAGAGGTCAACAAATTTAGTGATCAAGTGCCTGAAAGTGCTAAAAAAGGACGTAAAGATCTACGAGATTTACCGTTAGTTACTATTGATGGTGAAGATGCCCGTGATTTTGATGATGCAGTTTATTGTCAAAAAAATCGTGGCGGTGGCTATCGATTATGGGTAGCAATTGCTGATGTGAGTTATTATGTTCGCAACGGTAAAGCTTTAGATAAAGAGGCTTGCTTACGAGGTACGTCGGTCTATTTTCCATCACGGGTGGTACCAATGTTACCGGAGGTGTTATCTAATGGCCTTTGTTCTCTCAATCCACAAGTTGATCGTTTATGTTTAGTTTGTGAAATGACGGTGTCGAACAAAGGACGTTTAACCGGTTATCAATTTTATGAAGCAGTAATGAACTCACACGCTCGCTTAACTTATACTAAGGTTGCCAAAATTTTAGAAGGTGATAAAGAGTTACGTGAACATTATCGAGAGTTAGTACCTCATCTTGAAAATCTTTATGGCTTATATAAGGTATTAGATAATGCTCGGGTTACTCGCGGAGCAATTGGTTTTGAGTCAGAAGAACCAAAATTCATTTTTAATGCAGATAAACGTATTGAGAGTATTGAATTAGTACAGCGTAATGAAGCACATAAAATTATTGAAGAGTGTATGATTTTAGCCAATGTTGCTGCGGCAAAATTGGTCATTAATGCTGCGATTCCGTCTTTATTCCGCGTGCATGATAGACCGGATGAAGATCGCATGAATAATTTACGCAGTATTTTAAGTGAACTCGGTTTATCACTTGGCGGTGGAGCAAATCCAACACCTAAAGATATTGCCAAATTAATGGGTGATGTTGAAGCAAGACCCGATCATGAGATGTTACAGACTGTAATTTTACGCTCAATGAAGCAAGCAATTTATGATCCCGAAAATCGTGGTCATTTTGGCCTAGCGCTTGACGAATATGCCCATTTCACGTCGCCAATTCGTCGTTATCCTGATTTATTATTACATCGAGCCATTAAATGGGTACTGGCAAATGAACTGCATAAAACTAGTAAAACGGGTGGGTATCGTTATACCACTAGCGAAATGCTTTATTTTGGTGAACACTGCTCAATGACTGAACGTCGTGCGGATGAAGCCGTGCGTGATGTCATTGATTGGCTAAAATGTGACTATATGCAAGATCATGTTGGTGAGGTATTCAATGGTACTATCTCTAGTGTGGTTAATTTCGGCTTTTTTGTCCGGTTAGATGATCTGTTTATTGATGGTTTAGTGCATGTTTCGTCACTGGAAAATGATTATTATATTTATGATGCATCACGTAATCGTCTAATTGGTGAGAATACTCGCTTTAGTTATCGTTTAGGTGATAAAGTTCAAGTAAAAGTCGATAATGTTAATCCAGAAGAGCGTAAAATTGATTTTTCTTTGGTCGGCAGTAATAATAAGCCACAACGTCAAGGTAAGACGGCAAGAGATAAAGCTAATAAAGCTGATATAAGTTTTGCTACTGATTTACCAGTAAAACGCAAAGCTAAAAGTCCACCAGATAGCAAAAAGAAAAAAGCGAACGCTAAAGTAGCAAATAAAGCAGAAGCTAAAGTGAAAAGTAAAAAACGAACAAAAGCTAAAGCAAAATCTAAAGCGGCATCTAAGACTAAATCTAAATCAGCATCGACATCAAGTAATAAGAGAAAAAAAGAGTAATTAACAGATGAGTGAAACAGTATACGGTATCCACGCCATTGAAGCATTGTTAACGCGTGCTCCAGAAAGAATTATTGAAGTTTTTATCGCTAAAGGTCGAGAAGATAAACGCTTGACTGCCCTTGTTCAAGAATTAGAACAGTTAAGTTTAACAGTGAAAGTAACCAATAGACAATATCTAGATGAAAAATCAAAAAATGGTGTTCATCAAGGTATATTAGCGATGGTAAAACCAAGCCGTGGTTACCAAGAAAATGATATCCCATTATTGATGGAACAACATCCCATTCCGGTTATTTTAATTTTAGATGGTGTGACCGACCCACATAATTTAGGTGCCTGCATTCGTACCGCTGATGCCGCTGGTGTCAATTTTATTATTGTGCCAAAGGATCGCTCTGCACCACTTAACTCAACCGCACAAAAAGTTGCTTGTGGCGCCGCTGAAAGCGTGCCTGTAGTTAGAGTTACCAATTTAGCTCGAACTATGCGGATGTTACAAGATGAATATCAAGTTTGGATTGTAGGTACTGCCGGTGAAGCAACCAGCACACTTTATCAGACTGATTTTTATAAAAGTTCAAAAGAGTTATCTCTGGCCTTAGTAATGGGTGCTGAAGGCGAAGGTATGCGTCGATTAACTAAAGAGCATTGTGATGAGCTAGTCAGTATACCTATGGCAGGAATTGTCTCTTCACTTAATGTTTCGGTAGCGACAGGTGTTTGCTTATTTGAAATTGTTAGACAAAAAAATAGAAAGTTTGAGTGATATATCATGTTAGGATTTTTGAAAAAACTTTTACCCAGCAAAAAAACACAATCTTTATCAGAACGAGACTTAAATGGTCGTAATAATGTTGGTTATCCTACCATGCAACTATCGCGTGAAATTGATAGTTTAGTTAAGTCGAAATATAGTGCAGCTAAACATATCATCAATTTGTATAAAGATACGCTGTTTTTTAAATGGGGGCCTAGTGTTTTCAATAACAAATTGTCTGACGAACAGCTTGCTAGTTTATCTGGGCGAAATGTTCAAATGGTCTATTTATTACTGTTTCGTGATATGTTGAGGCACATTGCAAGCTTTGCTAAATTTAAGCACTTTGCGGATGATTGGCCAGAACAATTTGCCCAAGAACTATTAGATAACTGTAAAATGCTTAGCGACAGTGATGATGTAGATATTGCTAAAAAGCAAGATTTATTTGCTAGTACTGAACTTTATACTGTAGATAATCCGATTGAACCAAAACATCCTGAGACTACTGAAATACCTGATTGGACTGTACCGTTAGCCGAATTAGTGATGTTAAAATCTGACATGATTTATCATTGCCATCGTCCGCTAATGGCAGCCATTCTGAAAAAGTCGAATAAGCTAAAATAACCAGTTATTGATTACTTATAGTTTGTTTGATTTTATGATAATGCCTGTTTAAGCATAAATTATTTCTGGCAATTTGATATCCCAAGGTTGATTATCAATATTGGCCAATTTTTGGCAGGAAAATGCGAGCCCAATAGGTAATATCTGTTGTTGTTGATAATTTGCTAGCATTCGGTCGTAATAGCCACCGCCCATTCCCATACGATAACCTCGTTCATCAAAAGCAACTAATGGTGTAAAGACGATATCAAGTTGTGCAAACGGAATGACATTATTGACATTAAGTTCTGGTTCAAAGATGCCAAAATGATTTTTTATGAGTGGCGTATTTGTGGTGTACTTTAAAAAGAGTAGGTGATTTTTACAAAATGGATGGGTAATTGGTAAGTAGACTGATTTGTTTTGTTGCCATAGATATTCAATAATCGGTTTAGTATCGACTTCCCCATCAAATGACAAAAAAATAGCGATATTTTCAGCTTGATTCAAAGCTGGATGATTTTTAATTTTTTGATAAATAATTTGCTGTGCATTACAGCGTTGTTGTGGAGATAAATCACGTCTTTTTTGACGTATCGCTTGCCGAATATTCATTAGTTATCGATTGAAAAAGAAAAGTAAAGAAGCACTCCAAGATGTCGTTAGGGTCGTAACCCTTGAACCCAAGGTTCAAGGTGAGTTGCATGTTTTAATTTTTAGGTTTCCTAAATAAATTAGGCATACACACCAATCAAAAACCACACCACTCTAAATTAAAGAATATCGGCTCAGGGGACTAACCCTTATCCCGAGCATCTCAGAGATAATTAATATAATACAAAATTTAGAGAATCATACAATAGTCTTTGTTGATTATTTACGTTTAAGCTAACTAATTGTTGGTATTTAAAGCGGAATCAAGTAACTGCTGTAGCATTTTTAATCTATTAGCAAACTCATCGCTTTTTTCTTTCTCTTTAGTTAGTTCATAAGATATATTTAGTGCAGCAGTCATAATAAGTTGATCGCTGCCAACTTGTGGTGATTTTTCTCGTAAATTTGTTAAGCGTGCATCTAAATCTTTAGCCGCATTTGTAAGTGCGTCAACTTCTTCAACAGGGCAATTAAATTTTAAAGTTCGCCCAAAAATCTGAACCGTGACAGCTTGAGTTTCCATATTTAACCTATAGTTTTATAAATGTATTAATTTTGTCGATTATATGTTTGGCGTTTAATCCAACTTCATCACGCATTTCTTGTTGTGATCCTTGTGGAATAAACACATCAGGCAATCCGATGTTTAAAATATCACATTTTGTTTTTTTCGATAACAAAAATTCATTGACGGCGCTTCCAGCCCCACCTTTGATACTGTTCTCTTCGATGGTTACAAGTATATTATGGCTTTGACCAATGTGCAAAAGGACTTTTTCATCTAGTGGTTTTACAAAACGCATATCTATCACTGTAGCATTTATTTGATCGGCTGCTTGTAAAGCTTCAGGTAATAATGTGCCAAAATTAAGTAAAGCAATATTTTCACCTTCACGACAGTATTTTGATTGTCCCAATGGTATTGGATTGAGTGGTTGTAAGCTAGCACCACATCCTTCACCACGAGGATAACGTACCGCTGATGGGCCATTATGTAAATAACCTGTATAAAGCATTTGTCGACATTCATTTTCATCACTCGGAGTCATAATAACAAGATTAGGAATACAGCGTAGAAAACTTAAATCGAAAGCCCCTTGATGGGTTTCACCATCAGCGCCAACAATACCAGCTCTATCTATAGCAAACAGGACAGGTAAATTTTGGATAGCAATATCATGGATCACTTGATCATACGCACGTTGCAAAAAAGTGGAATAGATGGCTACTACCGGTTTAAATTCACTAATAGCAAAGCCTGCGGCTAACGTTACCGCATGTTGCTCAGCAATGGCCACATCGAAAAATTGATTGGGATAGCGTTTTGCAAATTCAGTCATACCAGAGCCTTCGCCCATGGCAGGGGTAATTGCCATTAAACGTTTATCATGTTCGGCTATCTCACACAGCCAATCTCCGAATATTTTGGAATAGGTTGGTGCAACTTTTTTTGAAATCGGTAAAGTCCCTTCGTTGGGATTAAATTTGGGAACACCATGCCATAAAGTCGGGTTTTGTTCGGCAGGGCCATAGCCTTTACCTTTTTGAGTAATAATGTGCAGTAGTTGTGGTCCTTTTAACTGCCTCACCTTTTGTAAGGTAGCTACAAGTGTTTCGACATCATGACCATCTACTGGGCCAATGTAATTGAAGCCTAATTCTTCAAATAAAATGGCTGGAGTCACTAATCCTTTTAAATGTTCTTCGGTTTTTTTGAATAATTCTTTTAATGGCGGAATATTCGAAAGGACTTTTTTACCACTTTCACGAAAAGAGGTATAAGCTTTACTTGATAAAAGTTGCGCTAAATGCTGATTAAGTGCGCCGGTGTTTTCAGAAATCGACATATCGTTGTCATTAACAATGACTAGCATATCAGGTTTTATATGACCTGCGTGATTCATTGCTTCAAATGCCATACCAGCGGTTAATGCTCCATCACCAATAATTGCTGCTACTTTTTGTCCTGATTGCTTTTGTTGTTCAGAAATAGCAATACCTAGCGCGGCACTAATAGATGTTGATGAATGGCCAGTTGTTAACACATCGTATTCACTTTCATAACGATGAGGAAAAGGGTGCAATCCACCTTTTTGGCGAATGGTTAGCATCTGATCACGTCGACCAGTAAGGATTTTATGCGGATAAGCTTGATGCCCTACATCCCATATAATTTTATCAAATGGAGTGTTATAGACATAATGTAAAGCAACGGTTAATTCGACTACACCTAAACCTGAAGCTAAATGGCCACTAGATTGACTAACACTATCTAATAAAAATTGTCGTAATTCCTGACAAATCTCTGGCAATTGTGATAGCGGATAACGTTTAAGATCCGTGGGAAAATTGATTTGCTTTAATAAAGGAAATTTATCTAAATTCATTTTTATCATCTAGTTATTAGGTTAACTATTTCGATTAATAATAAAACCAGCAAGATCTTGTAATGGTTGGCTATTATAAGGTATTTGCCGCAGACTATCGATAGCTTGCCGATATAATGTGTTTGTCATTTCAATTGCATTTTGTAAGCCAACTAATGCCGGATAAGTACTTTTTTCAAGTGCAATATCTGAGCCTTGTGGTTTACCCATTAGTTCTTGTTCACCAATAACATCTAAAATGTCATCTTGAATTTGAAATGCTAATCCAATAGCTTGAGCATAGTCATCTAAGATTTGATAATAGGGTTTGGCTACCTCACCACTAGCATAAGCACCAAGCCTAACTGCAGCTTGAATTAAAGCACCGGTTTTATAATTATGGATATTTTGTAAATGTTCAAGGGTTACTTTTTGTTGTTCTGCTTGCAAATCAAGTGATTGACCTAAGCACATACCTGCAAGACCACTGGCGTTAGCAAGTTCACTAATCATATTAATTTTACTTTGGTTATCAATATGTTGATTTTCGCATAATAAACCAAAAGCTAGCGATTGTAAGGCATCACCAGCAAGAATTGCTTCTGCTTGACCAAATTGAATATGACAAGTAGGTTTACCCCGCCTGAGGTTATCATTATCCATGGCAGGTAGATCATCATGAATTAAAGAATAAGTATGCATTGATTCAATAGCTGCTGCAATGGGATCAAGTTTTTCTAAAGGACAATTAAACATCTGCCCAGTTAGATAAACTAGAATGGGGCGGATTCGTTTGCCTCCGGCAAGCAGACTGTAGCTCATCGCCTGTTGCAAGTTTGAAGGGGCAAATTGCGAAATATACGTTGTTAAATAATTATCAATACGTTCTTGTAATGGTTTTGTGCTATTCATTATTATCAATTGAAAATTCAGATAATTGAGCATCACTATTTTCAGATAACAAAATTTGGATGCGTTGTTCAGCCTCATTAAGTTGTTTTTGACCTGAACGGGCTAATTTAATCCCTTTTTCAAACTCATTTAAAGCTTCATCTAATGGTAAATCACCATTTTCAAGTTGAGTGACAATTGCTTCAAGTTGTTTGATCGTTTCTTCAAAACTTGCTTCTTTATCTTGTTTTTTTGCCATATCGTCCCCCTCTATGTTAAATGAGTATACACGTATTTTTTCTGATGGTGAATTAAGATATTTAAGTTAAATTTTTACATTAATTAAAACGTCATTGCACAATGAGTTGTGATTAGTTTTATTGAGTATCGTGGCAAGATGGATAATCTTCTTGTTCACGTTCAAGTTCATCAACTGATAGTTGGGCTATATCAGGATTGATCGGTTTTTTTACTTCAATTCCTAATTCCCTGAATCGTTCTATTTGACCAACAACATTACCTCGTCCTTTAGATAGTTTGTTCATTGAAGATTGATAGGTTTGTTGCGCTTTATCTAAGCAGTTACCTAGGTTTTCCATATCCTCAATAAAACCACGAACTTTATCATATAGTTTACTTGCTCTATCAGCAATAAGTTCGGCGTTACGATTTTGGTATTCAAATCGCCACAAATTATGAATAGTTCTTAACGCTACCAATAAGGTTGTTGGACTAACAATCATAATATTGTTTTTTAAAGCATCATTAATTAATGTAGGATCTTGATCAATTGCTGACAAAAATGCTGGTTCAACTGGAATAAACATTAAAACATAATCTAATGAATTGATACCAATGAGTTTGTGATAATCTTTTTGGCTAAGCTGTTTTAAATGATTACGTACCGAAGCAAGATGATCGGAAATAGCCTTAGTTCTAATATCATCGTCATCACTGTTAAAGTAACGTTCATAGGCAACTAAAGTAACTTTTGAATCAATGACAACATCACCACCTTGAGGTAAATGAACAATTACATCTGGTTGCAATCGTTGATTATTTTCATTGGTTAAATTAACCTGAGTGTGATACTCATGTCCCAAGCGGAGTCCTGAATTATCCAAAATTTGACTAAGAATAAACTCTCCCCAATTACCTTGAGTTTTGTTATTGCCTTTTAATGCATTAGTTAAATTAGTGGCTTCCTTAGTCATTAATTCATTAAGCTGTTGCAAATTGCGGATTTCATGGGTGAGAGTATGACGCTCTTTGGCTTCTTGTCCAAAGCTGTCTTGAACCTGTTTCTGAAAGCTTTCTAATTGTTGTTTTAGTGGTGAAAGTAGAAAATCTAAACTTTGTTTATTTTGTTGCTCAATCTTTTTGCCGCTTTGTTCAAAAATTCGATTAGCTAAATTTTCGAACTGAGTTGTTAAGCGTTGCTCACTTTGTTCCAGAATGGTTTGCCGTTGCTGTGCCGCATTCATGGTCTCTTCCAAACGAGTTTGTAACTCGCTAATTTTGATATTTTGGGCGATATTTTGTTGTTGGCATTGGTTTAATTCTTGTTCCAACTGTGTTATTTGAGTGGTTAAAACTTGATTTTCTTGTTTTTTTTGATTTAGTTGTAAATCAAATAAAGCATGTAGATTATTGGCTCTAAATTGCGTTTTTAATAAAGCGATTAATAAAACAACGGCGATAATAGCAATTATTATCGCTGTCCATTCACTTAAGCCTAAACTTCCAAACATGATCAAGCCCTTGCAAAAGTGAATGAAATGACATCGTCTAAATTCATGGCATCAAGTGCTAACATAATTAAGCGGTCAAGTCCTACGGCAACACCGGCACAATCAGGTAAACCAGCTTCCATAGCCGCAATTAACTCAATATCAATATTTTGTGGCGGTAAATTTTGATTAGCCCTATCAATATTATTTTGTTCAAAACGCATCTTTTGTTCTTGCGGATTGGTTAATTCTTTAAATCCATTAGCCAGTTCAACCCCTTTATAATAAAACTCAAAACGGCTGGCGACTCGATGGTCTTCCGAACTGATTGCTGCTAATGCTGCTTGAGAAGCAGGGAAATTATATACTGCAACGGGCTTTTCTTGACCAATATGAGGTTCGACGCCGAAACTAAATAGGCATTGTAATAAAGTGTCTCGATCATAATCATCAGTATTGAGCTCGATATTAAGCTTTTTAATCGCATCAATTAGATTTGCTTGATCAGCTTCCAATGGGTCAATATTTAGATGGCGTTGAAATGCTTTTTGATAAGAAATACGTTCGGCTGGTTCGCAATCTAAAATGTTTTGTAGAAGATCATCGACCTCGTTAATCATTTGCATCATATCAAATTGGATACGATACCACTCTAGCATAGTAAATTCAGGATTATGATAGCGACTCACTTCTTCATGATTACGAAAGCATTTACAGATTTGATAAATAGGGCCACTGCCAGCCGCTAATAAACGCTTCATATGATATTCAGGACTGGTGATTAATGACATTTTCTGCCCTTGTTGTTCATTGGTTTCACCAGGTTTTAAAAATAAGGTATGAAATGAGCTCAGATGCACATCTGTTACTGCATATTGGCTTAAGGTTGGCGTCTCGACTTCTAATATACAGCGATCAGCGAAAAACTGTCTTACTTGAGATACAATTTTAGCGCGCTTAAGTAAATTATTAATTGATGCAGTTGGTTGCCAAGTCATAAAAAAATATCCATGGATTTTGATTAATTACTAAAAGAAGAAATAGGGCATTAAGCCCTATCTCTTATTGCTGGCGTTCATTTTGCCATAATGAGAACAAATTGTCGTATTTTTCTTGCTGATGCCAGATGTGGCAATGAAGTGCAGAAAGAATAATAGGGTCTTCTAAAATCGCTAATTGTTGTTCTTTACTGATTTTTTCTAAATCCACTTGCTGATAGTGCTCAATCAGTTGTTGGCGCAATTGCTGATTTTTTGTATTAGGTAAATGACGAGAAGTCGATAATGCACAGGCTAACGCATTATAAATAGGATCAACAAGTGCCATAATAAAGCCATGTTCCATAAAAGCAGCTTCGGTTTGCGCTAAATAGTCACCAGTGAGTTTTACTGCACGTGAAGGGTGGGTTTCTTCAGGTGTTAAAAATAACCCTGCTTTTTTAGCTTTCATACCAATACTGGATAAACCAGAAATACGAATTACTAGTGGTGAAATAGTTAATGGAATTAAAATTGCGATATACCAATAGGTAAATTGTGGATTTAACCAAATAATCACACATAACCACACAATTCCTAATAACGATAAAGGCCAACAAAAGTAGAATGATTCCCCCCAAGTTAAGGCATCATCACTTCGTGATGGTGACTTCCATTGAATTTTGCTACCAAGCCATGCTTTAACAACGAATTTGCTATGGAAGATCATACGGATTGGAGCAAGGATCATAGACCACACCATTTCAATAAGAATTGATAAGGTTAGTTTAAATATTCCACCAACATCTTTTGCTCCTGTTCTGGCTATAATAATACCATAGCTAAATAATTTAGGTGCAAACAGCAATACCATCGTGGTTGAAAGTAGTTGAATCGCTAATTGTTCATCCCATCTTGGCCAAGTTGGATAAAATTGGTTTGGTTGGAAAAAATATTGTGGTTCAGAAATATTGAACACTAATAATAATAGTGTTGAGAAAATTAAAAATACCAACCACAATAATGATGAAATGTAAGCCATACCACTGGTTAAAAACATAACTCTATGAGTTAAAGTAATGCCACTTTTGAATATTAATCGAAGATTGATCAGATTACCCATACACCAACGATTATCTCGTTTAAGATCTTCAATCATATTACCTGGCAACTCTTCATAACTACCGTTCATATCGTAAGCAATCCATACTCCATAACCAGCTCGGCGCATTAAAGTTGCTTCAACCAGATCATGCGATAAGATATGAATCGGACCTTTACGTTTTTGCAATGGTGATAAAATACAGTGTTCAATAAATGGTTTGAGGCGAATCATGGCATTGTGACCCCAATATTGGGCTTCACTTAGTTGCCAGAAGTGAGTACCTGAACAAAAAATATCGCTATAAATTTGATTGGCAAATTGTTGAATACGGCCGTATAAGGTTGTCATTCTGACCGATTTTGGTGGTGATTGTAATATACCCGCTGTTGGATTCATTTCCATCATGGCAACCATTTTTAAAATACAATCGCCAGTCATAATACTATCAGCATCAAGAATCATCATATACTCATATTGATGGCCCCAGCGACGACAAAAGTCATCGATATTACCGCTTTTACGTTTTACACGGCGTTTACGATGACGATAGAAAATATTACAACCATTATCTGCTTTTTTAGCATTAAAATCAGCCCAAGCCTTTAATTCATTAACATACAAATCAGGATCGTTAGTATCACTAAGAATATAAAAATCACAACATTGAGCATGTCCTGTTTCAACCAGTGATTCATAGGTGGCTTCAAGTCCAGCGAATACTCGTGAAACATCTTCATTACAGATAGGCATGACTAAAGCGGTACGATGTTTTGCGTCAATATGAGCTGCGGGATCATTTGGAATAGCAATGGTATAACGGTCTTTTTTTATCACTGCCAAAATAAGACCCATGATACTAGTCCAAAAACCGATTGAGATCCAACAAAATAAAATAGCAAAGAGACCAATAATAAAACCCTGTATGATATAAGGGATAATACTATAGATAGCGAGTTCAGGATTGATGTCCCAATTAGCCATGAAACTAATCCTTTGCCAGCTTTGATACGGCAAAAGTGACGATAAATAAATTGTTCCATAGTATGTTTGAACTGCTATAAGCACAAACATAATTAGACGACGAATAAGTGCGATAATATTCACACGAGGTTTTGATTTAGCTGTATACCGTTCATTCCAAATTTGTGGTTGTACTGACACACGTTCAACTTTGGGATAACTAGGTTGCTGTTGTCTTGCTTCATTAAAATGGTCAATGTTGCCGACTTGACTCAATCGATATTTTAAGAATTCGACATCATTGGCAAGAGAGTTATTGTTTTCCGATTTCTGACGCCAAATTTCGGCGTCAGATAGATTTTCGAAGTAATCTTTTTTCATATTATTGGCTGATTATTATAATTATTGAGCAGGGTATTGCCCACTCCAAGTTTCGGACAAAACTTCACCTGTTTGAGAAGCGAGTTGAACACGCAGATCGGTTGCTTTTTTGTTATCTTCAACGTTGAATCGAATAATAACACGCCAACCTTTAGTTACTGAATTGTATTGGGAATCACAACTTACAATTGAGCCGTTATTAATACTTGAAATAACTTTAACAGGATTTTTATCAGATAACTGAGGTCCAGTAAAATCAATAACATATGCATTAGAACCATCAAGTTTACGTATTAAATTGGCTTGCTTGATATCACCTAGCGATAAACGAGTACTTTCTGCTCTAGCGACGTTAGCCGGATAACGATTTTGTTCGTTTAAAGTGTAATGTAGTCGATATTTAAAAGTAAGTTGATCACCGCCTTTATATTGCTTTTCAGGAACCCAGAAAGAAACAATATTATCATTGGTTTCATCTGCTGTTGGAATTTCGACAAGTTCAACTCGCCCTTTTTGCCAATCATTTAAAATTTCAACCCAAACGCTTGGTCGTAGTTCGTAGTGATCATCTAAATCTTGATAATCATCAAAACCTTTATCTCGTTGGATTAGGCCAAAACCTTTTGGATTTTCTAAACTATATGATGAAAAAGATAAACGTTTAGGATTGTTTAAGGGACGCCAGATCCACTCATTATTATTAGCCAAAATAGATAACCCGTTTGAGTCATGCATTGCTGGACGATAATTAAGTAGTGGTGATGGCTGATTTGGGCCATATAAGAACATACTAGTTAATGGCGCAATACCCAATTTTTTAACTGAATTACGGAAGAATACTTTAGCTTCAACCGTAACGGTGGTATCGATACTTGGTACTAGGGTGATTTTATAAGCACCAGTCACACTTTGAGAGTCAAGTAATGCATAAATGACTAAATGCTTTTGATTTGGTTCTGGACGTTCAATCCAATATTCTTTGAAGCGAGGAAATTCCTCTCCTGACATTTCACCGGTGTCGATAGCAAGACCTCGAGCAGAAAGGCCATATCGTTGATCTTTACCAACAGCACGGAAGTAACTACCACCAAGCGCAGTAAATATTTCATCATCGGTTTTTGTTGGTTTGTTAATTGGATAATGAACTTTAAAACCGGCAAAACCAAGATTTTTAGTATTTAAATTATCTAAATGAAGTTGACTCAAGTCGAAATAATCTGGATCGTATTTAATTTCATTAACTTGGTTATTGACAATTTCGTTAATTTTAACCGGAATGTCAAAATACATACCTTCATGATAAAACTCTAGTTTAAAGCGACTTTTGCGATCATTCCAATAAGCTTTATCATGTTTAAAAGAAATTTTCTGATAATCAGCAAATTGCAGTGAAGATAGCTCACTAGGAATGTTTTTAGATGGTTGGACATAAGACTTTTTTGATAATTTTTCTGCTTTTGTCACTACATCATTAAAAGTAAAAGCCCATGAAGAAAAACTCAAACAAGATATTGATGCTATGCATAACATCTTGCAAGTTAGTGTTTTACTAAATCGACTAATAGGTAATAAATTGTACATAAAAAAGACTCACTTAAGTATTATCTAAAAATATTAATGTAATTGATAATATTGTCTTTAGGGCTACTTAAACAATTTTCAAGATAATCAGTTTTCATTTCGTCAAGAATACTTGGATTTTCATCAATTAAAAAATGCGAGTAATTATCTTTGAGAATTTTAGTTTGTAATGCAGCCAAATCTTGTTCTGACATTCTAAATAATGGTTGATAGCGATTGGTTATATTTTCGGTATCTTTGCTGTAAACTGCGGCAACAAAATCAGCTGACCATTGACAGTAATTGTTTAGATTATTGTCGGTTGGATTAATTTTCTTTAACTCAATTTTATGTTCGGCTTGATTTTCTTCAATCACTTTTTTGAGTTGTATATCATATTTTAACTTATAGAATTCGTTAAGATAAAAATTTAACACACAGGAAGATTCGTTACTATCATCTTTACAGTCTAAAATACCTTGTTTTTTTATATAACTGTCAAATTGTTTATCGCCGACTAATTGAAGTAATTGATTTTTGGCATTAGATACAAACGGGTTATTTTGTTCCGTTTGTTCTTTTAATATTGTTAATGCATCGACTTCAATATTTTTGCCATTATTTTTTGTTTTAGACATATTGTTTTTTACACAGCCTGTGGCAAGAATAAAGACAATGGCACATGTAAGGATATTACTTATTTTCATATATCAAATTCCATGAACATATTCTTGAGTTGAAATTTCAGGTTGAGAAACTTAACACTTTGTAGTGAAGTCGTAACGCGAAATTATATACTCTTATTCTTTTAAAAACACTAGATGATTACATTAATTTAGTAAAAAACGCACTAAATATTCGTTTGCCGATTTTGTTTAATGTCGGCATATTTTTTTAATATCGACAGTAAATTGTGAATCATCGGTTAAAGCTGGCTTAAATTTTCCTTTTGCTTTTAAAAAAGCAATAAGCTGCTCGGCATTCATATCGGAGTTAGAACAGGTATGAAATCTAGCTTCGGTACCAAATTTTTCATGGATAGCATTAAGTAAAGATGATTCGGTATAATTGTTTCCATCCATCATCTGTAGTACTTCATGACCGTGAATTGATATCATTTCCCTCTCCTAGATTGCGGTTTATCTCGCTCTAATTATTATTTTTTAAGCGGTGAAAGATAGCAGATATTTTTAATAAAAAAAAGAGGTTAAATGTTAAAAAAATCATTAATTGTATTTAGATTAACCCTGATTATTATCAGGGTTAAATAATTAGAGTGAAAAAAGACAAATTCACAAGATAATCTTTATTTATTTTCACCGATTTTTACAATAATTGAGTGGTTTTCAATTTTAACCTGATGGATCACAACTGATAGTTTGTCAGCTAGTTTAAGTATCAGTTCATCTTTAATTTTAATTGAACCTTCATCAATATTTAAGGTTATTTCATCACGAGCGTTATGAATCATTGATAGTGGTAAAAATGCGAATGCGCCTATCTCTGTTAATCGAACTCGGGCCCCACCTCGATTAATGTCAACTATTTCAGCAGTAAAACATTGCTCTTGTTTATCGTATAAGTATTGGCTATAAAGATTTTCGGCGATATCTCGTTCAGCTAAACGTAATTTCTTACGACGATCTGCCATACTTTCTAATTGTTCGTTAGTTGGTGCAGGGAATGGTTGCTGTTTAAGAGAAGCTTTAAGTAAACGATGGTTTATCATATCACCATATTTGCGAATTGGTGAAGTCCAAGTGGCATAGGCCAAAAAACCCAAACCATAGTGGGGTTGTGGCGTTATCGAAAAATCAGCAGGACTTTGGAATTTACGCAACTTAGTTGATAGAAAATCATTATTATCAATTAATCGGCGTAATCTAATATATCCTTCAAATGAAGTTAGTGACTCTTTATCAAAATCAGAAATGCCATTATCAACTAATATTTTTAAAATTTGTTCAATGTGCTTACTATCAAAGCCTGAATGAGTATTAAAGACACCGGTACCAATCTTTTCAGTTAAATATAAGGTCAAAGCTAAATTAGCAATAATCATCATTTCTTCAACGATATTATTGGCGATGCCGCGTTCTTCTTTGAGGATTGATTGCACTTGGCGATTATCATCAAGTACAAATCGATAATCATTGTTTGCTTTAAAAATTAACGCATTTTGTTGTCGCCAATTGATACGAACTTTTGCTAGATCAGCTAACAATTTCAATTGGGTTTTGATTTCTGTGTTAGCAAAATTTAAATCACTTTGATTTTCAAGGAAATTAGAAACATTGTTATAACAAAGCTTAGCTTTGGATTCAATCCAAGCCGAGGTGAAATGGATATCATCAGCAGTAAATTGTCCCGTTTTATCTAGGTGAATTTTACATACCATTGCTGGGCGTTTTTGATTGGCTTTTAATGAGCATAGATCATCAGCCAATTGTTTAGGTAACATTGGAATATTAAAATCGGGCAGATAAGTTGTAAAATTACGAACTTTGGCAATATTATCCAGCTCACTATCAGGTAAAATATAGGCCGTAGGATCGGCAATGGCTATCATTAAGTTATAATTACCCATTTCATCGTGGCAAATAGCAATCGCATCATCCATATCTTCGGTATTTTCATTATCAATAGTGAAAAACGACACATTGGTTAAATCTTGTCGATTTTGTTGTTCACTTTCAGAAATGATTAATGATTCAGCTTGGGGGGCATTATCCTCTAATTGGTAACGAGCTAAGGTTTTCAACCATAATTGATAAATTGAATCAGAACTTGCGATAAATTGTGTTACTTGAGCAAGAAATTGTTGTTTATCTTTTTGCAATGGATGCGATTGTAATGTTGCCACAACCCAATCACCTTCGGTTAATTTTTGCTTAACTTCGGTGTTAACTTGACAACGTATAGCAAACTTAGTTGGCATATTTTCAGGATAAATCACCATAGCGCGATCTAAAAAGCCGATTTTACCAATAAATTTTTGTAAGCTACTTTCAATTAATATTTCAGGTTCAAATGACTCTTTATCATTATTGCTGATGATGGTTCCCGATACTTTATCTCCATGGCAAAGCTGCTTCATTTTGGCAACAGGAATAAAATAATTTGTTTTATTATCAACATCTAAAAAACCAAATCCTTTTTCGTGTGCTCGGACGATACCTTCAACATGAGGTTTTTGTTCTGCAAATTCTTGTTTAAGTTGGGCGAGTAATGGGTTATTTTGAAACATATGGCTTAATATTAATTGAAAAATTTAGACTAAATTCTATCATACTTATGCTTTTGGGGTTATTGAATTGTTCATCAATGACTGGCTATTGAAGTCAGTTACAATAAATAAAGAGTTAAAACATGAAATTAAATTATAAATTACAAGGCAATAAACAACCGATTTTATTAATGCATGGGCTATTTGGTAGTTTAGATAACTTAAACATGTTAGCTAAAGACCTCGTTGCAAATTATCAAACTATACAAGTTGATTTACGTAATCATGGCCAATCGCCATGGTCAAATATCATGAACTATAAAGCTATGGCGGAAGATATCGCGGAACTATGCCATGTTTTGCAATTACAGAACTTAATCTTAATTGGTCATTCAATGGGTGGCAAAGTTGCTTTACAATTAAGCCAACTTATTCCGCAACTGATTAGCAACATTTGTGCAATTGATATTGCGCCAGTTAAATATACTCAAACAATTAATACTCCGGTCATAAAAGCATTGGCACAATGCATTGATCAACAATTAGTTGATAGAAAGCAAATCGCTGAAGTTATGCGACAACATGGATTGAATGAACCAACGATTTTATTTTTGCTTAAATCCTTTAAACGTGAGCGTTGGCTATTTAATGCTGATGTAATTATTAATCAGTATGCCAATATTTGTGATTGGCAAACTATTTCAGCCAGTGCCATACCAACGTTATTTATTGGCGGTGGTAATTCTAGTTATATCAGTGATGAAAATTATCCAGCTATATTTAATCAATTTCCCAATGCACAAATTGATATTGTAGAAGGCGCTGGTCATAATGTTCATGCTGAAAAAACAGAGCAAGTATTGCAACATTTATATCATTGGTTAGCTGACTGATTATAATTATTTCAACAATAAAATTAATCAGTACAGCAATTGCTTAATTGATGGTTACTGATTTTTATTTTTTAATTGAAACTAAAGATTGCATGATTTAATAAGCAATAACACTAAAAAATAAGATTGGTTGTTTGGTAAATTCAATCAACCAACATGAATAGTCATAGTATAAGCAGTATTAGCCAATACGTATTTCTTTTATTCTTTATGGTGTAATTTATTTATTATAAATCAATTTATGTTCATTATCTAACCAGATACTGGTATCGTTGTTGTTTTGGTTCATAATTTTGATTTTAGAAAAATTAGCAATTGCGGTTTGTGCACCATGTTGGATCAGTTCAGCATTACCAATGCCGACACAATATGCACCGGCTATTCATAACACAACCAGCGTTAACTAAACAAATTCAATCTTTTGAACGAGTCATCGATCAAAAACTGTTTATCCGTGGTCGGAATGGAACAACATTGACTGCAATAGGTAATGTGTTATATCCCGAAGCTAAAAAACTACTGCAACAACATCAGAAATTCCTGTTATTTGCCGATAATATTAAGAAAAAAGCGAATGAATGCTTATCAATTGGTTTTGGTATCTCTTGTTTTCAACAGGTGCCTAAATGGATTCGGACTTTTTCTGATGGATCCCCTGAATGTCATATTGTGACTAAACAACTACCTTCTAGTGAGCAAATAAATCTGTTAATGCAAGGTGAACTAGATATTGGTTTTGTCCGGATGCCGGTGCCAGAATCATTGCGTTCAATTATATTATCTAAAGAGTATATTGTATTGGCGGTACCAACTGAGGTAAAAGAGAGTTCCGGTAATATTAACGAGATACTGGCAACGCATCCGTTATTGCAGATAAATCCAGATTTAGCCCCCTTGTTTAACTGAACAAACCCAATTAATGCTTGAAGGAATTAATGTGACTTTAATACAAGGAGGAACAACTAATGATCTTCCTACGCTTTTAGCGTTAATTGCCGCTAAAAATGGAATTGCTTTTGTGCCAGCTAGTGTTCGTCATTTTTTACCTAAAGGTGTGAAACTCATCACACTAGATTTAGCGCAACAGGGATGGGATATTGCCGTGGCGTGGAATAAAAGAATTGAAAATAAAAAGCGCGATTTATTTTTGGACATGAATATTAATCACATAAAAAACGTTGTTGTTTAATCGTTTTGTGATGAATAGGGGTGACGCTAACAAAAACCATCTGACAAGACCTACCATAAGGTTGGCTATAAACTTGATATTGCCAATTATTTGGTATGATTTGCTGTACATTATGAGGATAACTATCAAGTAAAGCAAAGGCGATTTGTTCCGCTTTAAACTGTTTTTGGAAATAGTGGTGTTGACTAATGATTGCGGTTAAATAACCACTAAAACCTAGCATAATCATGGCAAACATTAAGCAAGAAATCATGACTTCAATTAAACTGAATCCGGCTATATTTTTACTATTCACAATCAACGAGCCTTTTTTCTGGACAATAATCTAGCCAATGGCCTTTTTCAATAATCAAGTGATTATCAGCAAAAAACGTTAACATATAAAGATAATAGTCATCAGCTTGAGCTCTCAGTAGAGTATAGTTATCGATTTTTAATCGTGATTTTTTGATGCAAGCCTTGAATTGATATTGATTATCTAATAAACATTGCCATTGCTCACTCGGTGATTGCCATACCTGTTTTTTTGCCCAATTTAAACTTGAGCTTGCTTGATTAAACTGACGATAATGTTGAATCTCAATCAAATAGTTTTTTTTTAATGAATTAACTAGAGCCTGAAAACCGGTTAATAAAATGAGGCCGACAATGGTTAGGATAATTACCATTATTAGCGTGCTAAAACCTTCGGCTTGCGTTGTTTTTTTATTAAAATGGATTTTCATTTTTGATAATGGTTACCGTTTGATAGGTTATTTTTTTGTTTTTCTTTAATTGAGCTCTAATATTTATTACAAAATAGTTGTTTTGCTGTTTTATTAAAAATTGCGTTATTTTAATGTCATGTGGATCGAATATTTTCTCCCAATTTACACCCTCACAACTTATTGAACCTACTTTATATTCCAAATTATTTTTGTAGAAACGATAAGCAAAGATGTCTGATTTACTTGGCGCATTACGATCATAAATCCAATCATTGCGAATTTCACTATCATAACGGAAAATATAACAATTGTTTGAAGTATTGATTTCAATTGGATATTGTTTCATTTTTTCGGGGCTATTGGCAATAAATCCAGCACGTTTTAGATCTTTGGTTATACTAGCTAAACCTTGATGAATATTTTTTTCTAAATGAATATGCAAATTTTTTTCCAACAATATCGATTGTAATTTACTATAGAATGAGGTGATACCTATAAATATTAAACTGGAAAATGCAATACTTAACATTATTTCAAATAATGAAAATCCATTTTGTTTTAGCATCGCGGTAGTCCTGGTAAATAACTATTTTTCTTACAAAATCGGATCCGCCCTCGATAAGAAATGATAATTTGCGTGGTACCAATGGCGTTGTGTAATTCGATTGTCCCCGTTTGTGCCATATTTTTCCGGCCCCAAAAGGAGATGGTTTTTTTATCAGTTAAATCACTCAATTCAACAGAATTATTAGGCTTCATAAAATAGGCGGTGCCTTCTTGGCAAGTGGTTGGTTTTTCGCCCTTGCTAATACTTATGCACCAAGGCTTAAAAAAATAATATACGTGATAGTTTTCATTAGTGTTGTAAGCTCTTGCTTGAGCTTCTTCCAAAAAATAGGCTAGCTGTTTTGTGGTGGTTGTTAGTTCATTACGCAGTTGTAATTCTTTCCAATGTTGTACACCAATTGCGGCCAAAATAGCACTAATGCTGATAACTAATAAAAGCTCTAATAAAGAAAATCCGCTGTTTTGCATTATTTTTTTATTGAGAAATTTAATGAGAATTAAATTTTATATTCAAATAAAATCACGGTATTAACTTTTACTAAGATTTTGTGAAAGGTATTCCAAATAATTAACTTTTTTTGAGAGATCTTAATGATAAGATAAACCACTTAAAAATAGCGGCATATTATATTATACTGTCAGACCAATTAAATTTGCTAACGGACTTTAAGTTAAAGGAAACGAGAAATGCAACAATTACAAACTATTATTGAGGCAGCATTTGAACGTCGTGCTGAAATTACCCCTTCAAATGTTGATACAGTGACACGTGATGCGATTAATCAATGTATCGCTTTATTAGACAGCGGTAAAATGCGTGTCGCAGAAAAGATTAATGGCGATTGGGTAACTCATCAATGGTTAAAAAAAGCAGTGTTGCTTTCATTCCGTATTAATGAAAATCAACTTATTGATGGTGGTGCAACTAATTATTATGACAAAGTACCGTTAAAATTTGCTGATTATGATGAAGCGCGTTTCCAACAAGAAGGTTTCCGCGTTGTTCCATCAGCAATTGCACGTAAAGGCGCTTATGTAGCTCGCAATACAGTATTAATGCCTTCTTACGTCAACATCGGTGCTTATGTTGATGAAGGGACTATGGTTGATACATGGGTAACTGTAGGTTCATGTGCACAAATTGGTAAAAATGTCCATTTATCTGGTGGCGTTGGTATTGGTGGTGTATTAGAGCCATTACAAGCAAATCCAACTATTATTGAAGATAACTGTTTTATCGGTGCTCGTAGTGAAATTGTTGAAGGTGTGATTGTCGAAGAGGGCAGCGTTATCTCAATGGGTGTATTTATTGGACAAAGTACTAAAATTTATGATCGTGCAACTGGTGAAGTTCACTATGGTCGCGTACCGGCTGGTTCTGTGGTGGTATCAGGTAACTTACCAACTAAAGATGGTAAATACAGCCTTTATTGTGCAGTAATCGTTAAAAAAGTAGATGCTAAAACGTTAGGTAAGGTCGGTATTAACGAATTACTTCGTACTATTGATTAATTTTATTAATCTATCTATCTATTAAAGCTACCGTAAATGTTACGGTAGCAATAAAATGAGTTGTTTAAAGTGAGTTATATCTTATAACGATTAGAAGAGGAAAATTTATGCCTTCTTTTGATATTGTATCAGAAATTCAAATGCCAGAAGTCAAAAATGGGGTCGACAATGCGACTCGAGAATTGGCAACACGTTGGGATTTCAAAAATGTCGAAGCATCATTTGAGCTTAATGAGAAAAATGAAACTATCAAAGCGACGAGCCAATCAGATTTCCAAGTACAACAATTACTGGATATTTTACGTGATAAGTTAGCTAAGCGTGGTATTGATGGTGGCGCGCTGGAAATTCCAGAAGAGATGGAACATAGTGGTAAGTTTTATAGTATTACAGTTAAGCTGAAACAAGGTATCGATAAAGAATTAGCTAAAAAAATAGTTAAATTAATCAAAGATAGTAAAATTAAAGTCCAAGCACAAGTACAAGGTGACCAAGTTCGGGTTACTGGAAAATCACGTGATGATTTACAAGCAACTATGGCACTAGTTAAAAATGGTGAGTTAGGTCAACCATTTCAATTTACTAATTTCCGCGACTAATCAATCATTCTAATCTTTATTATTGCCGACATTGTTTTGACAAAATTATTCGGCAATATGTTTTTATTTATTCACAGAATCAACTTTTAAAAAATTTGAGGAAAGCACTTTTTTGCGGCTAAATTTTTAATAATATGTGCTTTTATTTTTATTTTTGGTGAGGCATTATTTCAAATAACGAGATTTTTTTGACTAAATACGTTATTCTATTTGCTTGTCTATCCTCTTATATTATAACAATACTTATTATGCTGAAAAAATTAGTTTTCTTTTTTGTTTTTTTTATTTTTTCATGTCCTTTATTTGCACAAAATCCCAATGACGAAGAAAAGAAAGTATTTATTGATAACTTATTATCAAAAATGACTATTAAAGAAAAAGTGGGGCAATTGCGGTTAATTAGTGTCGGCGGTGATCTAACCTTAGACAAAGTACTTGATCAAATAGAAGCTGGTGAAATAGGTGGCATTTTTAATACTGTTGTGGAACCCGATCTATCCAGAATGCAGGAAAGAGCTTTAAGATCACCAAACCAAATTCCGGTTTATTTTGGTTTTGATATTGTTCATGGGCATCGTACAGTATTTCCAATTAATTTAGGTATAGCTGCAACTTGGGATCGTAATGCTTTCGCTAAAGTGGCTGAGGTCTCTGCTGATGAAGCTACATCTGATGGACTTAATGTTACTTGGGCGCCAATGGTGGATATTACTCGTGATCCTAGGTGGGGACGAGTTTCCGAAGGATTTGGTGAAGATCCTTATTTAGCTTCAGAAGCAGGGCGAATTTTTGTTGAAAAAATGCAAAAGCAATCCTTGGCTGATAAAAAATCATTAGTCACAACGGTTAAACATTTTGCACTTTATGGTGCGGTAGAAGCAGGACGCGAATATAACAGCACCGATATGAGTGAACGCAAAATGTTTCAAGAATATCTTGTGCCTTATAAAGCGGCTATTGATGCCGGTAGCCGAGCGGTTATGGTTGCGCTGGTTAGTGTAAATGGTATTCCTGCTACAGCTAATCATTGGTTATTAACTGATGTATTACGCAACCAATGGCACTTTGATGGAGTAGTTGTTAGTGACCATGGTGCTATCCGTGAATTAATTAATCACGGCGTTGCACAGGATGCTAAAGATGCGGTACGTATTGCTATCAAAGCTGGTATTGATGTGAGTATGAATGATGAATACTTTTTACAGTTTTTACCAGAATTGGTTGATGAAGGTGCAATCTCAGAAGATCTGATTAATCAAGCTTGTCGCCATGTGTTAGAGCTTAAATATGATATGGGGTTGTTTAAAAATCCGCATCGAAATTTAGATCCTAATTTTGATATTGAAACTATGTTTGCTAACGATCGCCTACATCGTACTGAAGCCAGAGATGTAGCTCGTCGTAGTATTGTATTATTAAAAAATGAAAATAATTTATTACCGTTAGACAAAAATAAAAAAATAGCTGTCATTGGACCATTGGCCGATTCAAAACGAGATATTTTAGGTAGCTGGTCAGGTGCTGGGCGTGCTAATTTAGCGGTAACACCGTTGCAAGGCATTAAAAATGCCATTGCAAATCCCAAATTAGTTAGCTATGCTTGGGGGGCGAATCTTTCTGATGATCCTAACCTTGATAAATTCTTAAATTTATATGGTGAAAGCAGCAAATTTGATAAACGACCCGCTAATAAGATGATAGCCGAAGCTGTTGCTCAAGCTAAAAAATCAGATGTCGTTGTGGTTTTTGTTGGTGAAGCACAAGGCATGGCTCATGAATCATCAAGTCGAACCGATCTTGATCTACAAGCTAGTCAAAAACGATTAATTAAAGCATTAAAAGCCACTGGTAAACCACTTATTATTGCTTTAATGAATGGCCGTCCACTTACTGTGAAAGAAGAATATCAGCAAGCTGATGCTATGCTTGAAACTTGGTTTTTGGGTACTGAAGGCGGGAATGCTGTGGCCGATGTGCTGTTTGGTGATTATAATCCGTCAGCTAAATTACCTATGTCTTTTCCAGATAATGTTGGCCAGATCCCTGTTTATTATAGCCATTTAAAAACTGGTCGACCACATGGTACAGTTAATATGGGTAAATACACAACGTCTTACTTTGATAGCCCGAATGAGCCTTTATTTCCATTTGGTTTTGGCTTAAGTTATACTGATTTTACTATTGATTTTTCATTATCAAAAACTGAAATGTCACCAAATGGTGAAATTGAAGTTATTGCTAATGTGGAAAATACTGGTGAAAGAGAAGGTTCACAAGTGGTGCAGTTCTATTTGCAAGATGTGACAGCATCAGTAAGCCGACCGGTAAAAGAGTTAATTGGTTTTGAATTTATTACTCTTAAACCGCATGAAAAAGGTCAAGTAAAATTTGTTATCAAATATGACATGTTAAAATTCTGGAATGATAAAATGCAATATGTTGCAGAACCTGGTAAATTTAATGTGTTTGTAGGTGCAGATTCTACAACTAAAGATAAGCAAACATTTACTTTACTTGATAATTAAAGTTAGCATTTTCCGTCGACTTTGGTCGGCGGTTTTGTGCCGTGGTTATTGTTATGTTTGAGTTTGATCTTGTACTACAGCTTTTACAGCAGATGTGCGTGTATTTGGTTATTGCTTATTTGTTAAGTAAAACCCCAATTGTTATTCCTTTAATGCAAGTCACCATCCATTTACCTCATAAATTAGTCTGTTATTTTATTTTTTCTTTATTTTGCATTATGGGTAGCTATTTTGGTTTACATATTGAAGATACTATTGCGAATACTCGTGCTATTGGCGCTATTTTAGGAGGGTTGCTTGGTGGTCCAGTAGTAGGCCTTTTAGTTGGCTTAACTGGTGGTATTCATCGTTATACATTAGGTGGTATTACAGCTGAAAGTTGTATGTTATCGACTATCTTGACAGGTTTAATTAGTGGGCTATTTCACTATACCTTAATGAAAAGAGGTCGAATTGATTTAGTCTATAATCCATTTTTAGTCGGAGTATTAGGTGTTTTTGTTGAATCGTTAGAAATGATTCAAGTACTATTAATATCGAGACCTTTTGATGTTGTTCTACATGCAGTGCGTAGTATTGCTGCACCGATGATTGTTGCTAATAGTATTGGCGCTGCAATGTTTATGCGAATTTTACTAGATAGACGGGCGATTTTTGAACGTTATACATCGGCTTTTTCTGCCAAGGCTCTTAAAATCGCAGTGAGTACTGAAGGTCTATTGCGCGAAGGCTTCAATCAAGAAAATAGTACTAAAGTTGCAGAAATTATTTATCAACAATTAGATATTGGCGCTGTAGCTATAACAGATAGAGAAAAAATTCTTGCTTTTATTGGGGTAGGTGACGATCATCATCTACCTGGTACTCAAATTACTTCAAATGTTACTTTAGAAGCAATTGAGCAAAATGATGTTAAATATCTTGATGGTACACATCAACCTTATCAATGTTCAATTAATAAAAATTGTCGTTTAGGTGCAACTTTGGTTATTCCTCTGCGTGGTGAAAATGATAATGTAGTTGGTACTATTAAACTTTATGAAGGTAAAAATACATTATTTAGCTCAATAAATAGAACTTTAGGTGAAGGTATTGCCAGCTTGTTATCTGCGCAAATATTGGCCGGGCAAAATGAGTACTACAAACAGTTATTGTCTAAAACTGAGATTAAACTATTACATGCCCAAGTAAATCCTCACTTCTTATTTAATGCCTTAAATACTTTACTGGCTATTATTAGGCGTGATAAAGAACAAGCATCGCAATTAGTGCAAAACTTATCAACTTTTTTCCGTAAAAACTTAAAACGTACTGATGAAATAGTAACGTTAAGAGATGAAATAGAGCATGTAAATGCTTACCTACAGATCGAAAAAATGCGTTTTATGGAGCAGTTAAGTATAAATTTTGATATTCCTGAACAACTCGAATATGCGCAATTACCAGCATTTTCATTACAACCAATTGTGGAAAATGCCATTAAACATGGTACATCACAATTAATTAGTCAAGGAGAAGTAACGATTAGAGCCTATGAAAATGATCAGACTTTAATTTTAGAGGTTATTGATAATGCAGGTAATTATCGAGAAAATAAAAAAGATAATAAAGGGCTTGGTCTTAATTTAGTAGATAAACGAATTAAGATCCGCTATGGTGAAAACTATGGTATAAAGATAATCTGTATACCAGACGAATATACAAATGTAATGTTATCTTTGCCTTTGCTAGAGGATGTCGTAGTTTAATGTTAAATGTGATTATTGTTGATGATGAATTACTTGCTCGCGAAAATTTACGTTGTTTGCTAGACAACGATAGCCAAATTAATATTGTCGCAGAATGTAATAATGCAATGGATGCTATACGTGAAATTCATCGGTTAGCGCCTGATGTTGTTTTTCTTGATATTCAAATGCCGAAGATAAATGGTCTTGAAATGTTATCAATGCTTGATCCACAAACTATGCCTCATATTGTTTTTTTAACTGCTTATAGTGAGTTTGCTGTAAAAGCCTTTGAAGAACAAGCTTTTGATTACCTATTAAAACCTATTGAACAAGATAGGCTAAATAAAACATTAAGCCGCTTACACAAAAAATGTCCTGTAGCTGATATAAATCAATTATCAGGCATTGATCAACAGTTAAAATATATACCTTGTATTGGTCATAATCGAATTTATTTACTATCTAATGATGATGTTTTTTATATTTCATCTAAAGTCTGTGGTATTTATGTTTTTAATCAAAATAATAATGAATATTTTACTGAACTGACACTAAAAACGTTAGAAGATAAAACCTCGCTTATTCGTTGCCATAGACAATATTTAGTTAATTTAAAAAAGTTAAAAGAGATTCGTTTTAATGAAGCAGGTAGTGTTGATATTATTTTAAATAATGATGTTGCTGTGCCTGTGAGTCGTCGATATTTAAAATCGCTTAAAGAGATATTAGGACTATAATCATTTTATCTGGGTTTATTTCATCTATAGAGATACCGTTTACCAACCATTTTTAACCACTCATATAGTCGTTTCAACCTGTAACTAAATTTCCTATACCATTCAATTAACTAAAAAATTACTATACCCTTGAGCATAAAGTAAGCTTTATCTCATGATTCAATACAACCAAATTCAAAAACAATTTGAAGTTAATATCAATAAATTTTATCTACCTTTTTAACTATATAATTAAGTTAAAAATTAAATAGATGATATTAATCTTAAAGCGATAAAGAGAATTATTATGAATAATAGAATACTAAAGCATATACCTTGGGTTATTCTTGCTATCGTTGGTGCATGCTGTTTAGCTGTCATCGCACTACGTCGAGGGGAACATATTAGTGCATTGTGGATTGTTGCTGCTGCAGTGTCCGTTTATCTCGTTGCTTATCGATATTATAGTTTATATATCGCCAATAAAGTAATGCAGTTAGATCCGACACGAGCGACACCGGCAGTTATCAATAATGATGGCTTAAATTATGTTCCAACCAATAAATATGTCTTATTTGGACACCATTTTGCGGCAATAGCCGGTGCTGGACCGCTTGTAGGCCCTGTACTTGCAGCACAAGTAGGTTATTTACCGGGTACTCTATGGTTATTGGCTGGTGTGGTATTTGCTGGTGCAGTACAAGACTTTATGGTGCTATTTTTATCATCACGCCGTAAAGGGGCTTCATTAGGTGAAATGATAAAAGATGAAATGGGACCAATTCCTGGAACAATTGCCTTATTTGGTTGTTTCTTAATCATGCTAATTATTTTAGCTGTATTGGCATTGATTGTTGTTAACGCATTAGCTGAAAGTCCTTGGGGCGTATTTACTGTTTGTTCTACCGTGCCAATCGCATTATTTATGGGTATTTATATGCGATACCTCCGACCGGGTCGTGTTTTAGAGGTTTCAATAATTGGTATTGTATTACTCATCTTATCTATCTGGTTTGGTGGTGTTATTGCTCATGACCCATATTGGGGACCAGCATTAACTTTCAAAGCAACCACGATTACTTTTACTTTAGTTGGTTATGCATTAGTTTCTGCGATGTTGCCAGTATGGTTAATTTTAGCACCGCGTGATTATCTCGCCACTTTCTTAAAAATTGGTGTAATCGTTGGTTTAGCTATTGGTATTGTTATTTTAAATCCTGATTTAAAAATGCCAGATGTAACTAAATATGTTGATGGTACAGGTCCTGTTTGGAAAGGTTCTTTATTCCCATTCTTATTTATTACTATTGCTTGTGGTGCTGTTTCTGGTTTCCATGCCTTAATTTCATCAGGTACAACGCCAAAATTACTTGCTAATGAAACTGATGCACGTTTTATCGGTTACGGCGCTATGTTAATGGAATCTTTCGTGGCTATTATGGCTTTAGTAGCTGCATCAATTATTGAGCCAGGTTTATATTTTGCTATGAATACTCCACCAGCTGCGCTAGGAATAACTATGCCTGATTTACATAAATTAGGTACTGGCGATGCGGCGATGATAATGTCTCAACTGCAAGATGTGACTGCACATGCTGCGGCTACAGTTAGTTCGTGGGGATTTGTGATTTCACCTGAGCAAATTTTACAAACAGCCAAAGATATTGGCGAACCATCAGTGTTAAATCGTGCTGGTGGTGCACCTACCTTAGCCGTAGGTATTGCACATGTGTTCCATCAAATTCTTCCTGGTGCAAATATGGGCTTCTGGTATCACTTTGGTATCTTATTTGAAGCTCTATTTATTTTAACAGCGCTTGATGCAGGAACTCGTTCTGGACGTTTCATGTTGCAAGACTTATTAGGTAACTTTGTACCATTCTTGAAAAAAACTGATTCACTTATTGCTGGCTTTATTGGTACTTTAGGATGTGTTGGTTTATGGGGATATCTACTTTACCAAGGTGTGGTTGATCCATTAGGCGGTGTTAAGAGCTTATGGCCATTATTTGGTATTTCAAACCAAATGTTAGCAGCCGTAGCATTAGTATTAGCTACAGTTGTATTAATTAAAATGAAACGAGCTCAATTTGTTTGGGTGACTATTATTCCTGCCGTTTGGTTATTGATTTGTACTACTTGGGCATTGGCACTTAAACTATTTAGTAATGATCCTAATTTAGAAGGATTCTTCTATTTAGCTAATGAGTATAATCGTCGTATTGCCGAAGGCAGCGAATTAACTGCACAACAAATTGATAATATGCATCATATTGTCATTAATAACTACACTAACGCCGGTTTAAGTATCTTGTTCTTAGTGGTTGTGTATAGCATTATCTTCTTTGGTATTAAAACTGCACTTAAAGTGCGTAATAATAAACAAAGAACTGATAAAGAAACCGCTTATGTGCCTATTCCTGAAGGTGGTGTTAAAACTACGATGTCACATTAATTAACAGTAAACAGAATGTTGAATTAAAGTAACATTCTGTCTGTTTATGAAAATAACTTTCGTACTCCTTATTTTGCCTAACAATAGTCACTATCGTTAGGCATTTTTTATCACTGATTAAGCATCTTGTTTTTTATAAAAACGCTTTAATTGAAAAAATAATAATTTAGAATAATAGACTGTTTTTATAAAAATGATTTAAATTAATTAGGATGTTAAATTTACATAATAGTGATAGGAGATAAGGATGTTGGTAAGCAAAAAACGTGCTTTGTTAAGCAGTTTATTCATATTAGGTTGTGTATTTCAGGTTAATGCAAAAGAAGTTGATGTTGCTATTTTAGCAACGTCAGATGTGCATGGGCGAATGTTACCATGGGATTATGGTACTGACAAAGCAGACTCTTCAGGCTCTTATGCGCAGATATCTTCGTTTTTAAAGGAGTACCGTTCACTACATGAAAATGTCATTGTGGTTGATGCTGGTGATATTATTCAAGATAATCAAATTGAACGATTTCATAATGTGCAAAATCATCCGGCTATTGCGGCATTAAATGCCATGCATTATGACATTATGGTACTTGGCAATCATGAATTTAATTTTGGTATGCCGATAGTCGATAAAGTTATTTCTGAATTTAAAGGCCAATCTTTAGCTGCTAATATTTATTATAAAGATTCCGGTAAACCTTATTTACCCGCCACAACCATTATTGAGAAAGAAGGTATTAAAATTGGCTTTATTGGTGCAACTACCCCTTTTGTTCCTGAATACGAGAATAAAACTGGCTATGTAAATCAAATGGAATTTACCATGCCAATACCGGAAATAAAAAAACAAATTGCTAATCTCAAACAACAATCAGTTGATGCTATTGTTTTAGTTACCCATATGGGATTAGATAATGAAAACAATAAACCTGGTACAGGTGTTGCCGATGTTGCTAATCAATTACCTGAAATTGACATAATTATTGCCGGACATAATCATCAAAATATTAGTGAAAAAGTCATTAATAATGTGGTTATTACTGAACCTCATCGCTATGGAACAGTAGTATCGGTGGTTGATCTTAAATTTGATATTGATGGCAATAAAAAAACCTTAAAAGCAAAAAAATCGCAAACATTACCAGTAAAAACTTATCCAGCTGATTCTGAAATCGAAAAAATTTATTCACCTTATCATCAACAATTAAGAGAAATTTCTAATCAAGTTATTGGTGAAACAGATAAAGATCTTGTACCACAAGAGATAATACATGGTATACCAGCGGTTTACTTGCAAGAAAGTGGTTTAACTAATTTACTTAATTCTGTACAAATTTATTATAGCGGTGCGGATGTGACTGCGGTTTTAGTCGATAATAAAAAAGCGATATTAAATAAAGGGCCAATTGCTCGCAAAGATATTGCTAACAATTATCAATATACTGCTGGTGAAACCTCTATTTTTGAAGTTACAGGGAAGGATCTTAAAGATTATATGGAATGGTCTGCGGCATATTTTGCTCAAGTACAACCAACGGATAAAAATTATCAATATGATTCAGTGCGAGGCGCATCTAAATATATGACTTATGATATGTTTGGTGGCGTTAAATATATTATTGATTTAAGTGAACCAGTAGGAAATCGAATTAAAAATCTAACACTTTTAAATGGTAAAGTTATTACTGATGATATGAAACTCAAACTAGGTATGAATGCTTATCGTTATGAAATGCTGGTGAAAAAAGGTGGTCCATTAGAAGGGCGCCGAGTCGAGCCAATTTGGAATTCTCGCACGGCATTAGGTGATGAAGAAGGTACCATTCGTAATATGACCATTAAATATATTACCGATGTGAAGAAAGGTAAGATTACCGATGAATCAAATAATAATTGGAAAGTTATTGGTATTGATCCTAAATAATCGAATTAGTGTTAGCATTCTTATTGGCTTATTTTTACACTAGTTTTTAGTAAAAATGATAATTACTGTTATAAGTACTTAAGCACTTTAAATTTTATATTGAAGCTGGATTAACAGTAATTATCTTATTATGATAATTACCATGAATTTTTACTATAGAAGATATTTAATAATCGGTTTATCTGATTGATTATTTTTTATGATAAACAAAAAAATACGAGTCATTGACTCGTATTTAATTATTAATTTATTTATTGAGTGCTTTTACTTTCAGTATTATGCCCTCAACTGCAACAACCTCAACAGGATGACCTACTTCTAGATCTTGATTACATTTTGCTGACCATGTGCCGTCTTTGATTTTTACTCGACCTGAACCATTAGTAATGGCTTCGGTAACGATTGTTCTAATGCCAATTAATTCTTGTTGTGGTTGATTAATTTCAACTTTACTTGATTTGTTATTATCGCGTTTTTTTAACCAAGCCCACCAAAGATAAGCTGATATTAACGTAAAAATAGCAAACAAAATCCATAAAACAGGCCAAGACAGTGGTAAAATCCAAGCAATCAAGCCAACAATAATGGCTGCCATTCCACTCCAAAGTGCATATCCGCCAGTTCCTAATAATTCAGCTATCAGCAAAATACCGCCTAAAGCAAAAAATACCCAGTGAGGAGAATCATAAATAACCATTAAAAAATCTGTCATTGGTTGTTACCTATTATTAATTAAATTATATTTCCAATCATCTCTCAAACCAATTTATTATCAGTTAGGGATATGATTTTGCTAAACTTAGTCTATTTAGTATTTTTGATTAATTCGGCAATACCACCAATGCTACCCATTAGACTTGAAGCATCAAGCGGCATCATCACAACTTTACTGTTATCTGAAGCACCGATTTGTTGTAACGCTTCAGTATATTTTTGCGCAACAAAGTAGTTGATAGCATTAATATTACCTGCTGCAATAGCGTCCGAAACCATTTGTGTTGCTTTAGCTTCTGCTTCGGCCGCACGTTCACGTGCTTCAGCTTGTAAAAATGCTGCTTGTTTTTCACCTTCAGCTTTTAAAATTTCTGACTGTTTTTCACCTTCAGAACGTAAAATAGCTGCTTGACGGATACCTTCCGCTTCAAGGATTTCCGCACGTTTATTACGTTCAGCTTTCATTTGTGCATTCATGGCTGCAATTAGTTCTGCCGGTGGTCGAACGTCACGAATTTCAATACGAGTAATTTTTATTCCCCATGGGCTAGTTGCATCATCGACAATACTAAGTAGTTTTGAGTTAATATGGTCACGTTGTGATAACATCTCATCTAGTTCCATACTACCAAGTACTGTACGGATATTTGTCATCATCAGATTAATAACAGCACGCTCAAGTTGGTTAACTTGGTAAGCTGCTCTTGCAGCTTCTTGTACTTGTATAAAGCAAACTGCGTCAATTTGTACATTTGCATTATCTTTAGAAATAACTTCTTGAGATGGGATATCAAGCACTTGTTCCATCATATTAATTTTACGGCCCACACCATCCATAAAAGGAATAATAATATTTAAGCCCGGTTCTAAGGTATGAGTGTATTTACCGAAACGCTCGATAGTATATTGGTATCCTTGCGGAACAATAGTGATGGTTTTAAAAACAGTAACTAAAGCAAGTAAAACGATTACTGCTATAAAAATATAAAATATAGGCATAGATCAAAATCTCTAATTTTTATCAATTATTTATCGGAGTCGTTCATTTTAAAGACTAATATCTTGTTTGGCTAGCTTTAATTTGTTTGTTAAAAAATAATAAATTTTTTACTGTAAAAAGATCTTCTGATTGGTAGCAGGTAGACTTAATTTAAATGTACATAAAATATTCACTTGACAATACATCACTGAACTAGTTTAATAGTACAAAATCTTTTCTAGCAAATATAATAATGATAAATCAGCAATTCACATTAACGTATTGTAAACAAACTACCGTTTTGGGTTGGTGGCGCATTACTTCCTGCGGGTGATGTGATGATATCCTTTTTTCATAATACCCGCTCAGTGCGGGTATTTTAGTTTTGCAAAGATAAAAATAATTTTATAAAAGAGAGTCAACAATGAATAAGCCTACATTAACACAGATAATTAAAACCATTGGTTATTATCAGGATCCGACTCAGGTATTTTATCAACTTTGTGATAACAAACCGGCAACATTGTTACTGGAATCAGCTGAAATTGATAATAAGCAAGGTATTAAAAGTGTAATGATAGTTGATAGCGCTTTGACTATTTCTGCACTCAATAACCAAGTCACTTTTCAAGCTTTAACCAGTAACGGACAAAAATTATTGCCTTTATTGCTACAAGCTTTTCCTGATAACGTCGCTAAAACACAATTAGATGAACATAATCTTCAGCTAATTTTTCCGGCTATTGATAATTTGCAAGATGAAGATTCTCGCTTAAAGTCATTATCAATTTTTGATGCACTAAGAACATTATTAAACATCGTTAATATCCCACAACAAGCGAGTTCTGATGCAGTGTTTGTCGGTGGTTTATTTGCTTATGATCTTGTTGCTGGCTTTGAGGATTTACCTCTGTTACCAACCGAACAACGTTGCCAAGACTTTCGCTTTTATTTAGCTGAAACATTACTGGAAATTAATCATAAAGATCGTGTTTCATTGTTAAAAGCAACGGCATTTACTTCTTGTCCTGATGAGACAAAACGCTTGAATCAGCGCTTAACTGAGTTGCAAAGTAAACTCAATCAACCGATGAAAGCGATTAAGACTCAATCTTTAGCAGAAATAAATGTTTCATGTAATAAGAGTGATGATGATTTCAATACTATAGTTAAAAAAATGCAGGATGCTATCCAACAAGGTGAGATTTTCCAAGCCGTTCCTTCAAGACGTTTTTCATTACCATGTCCTGAACCATTATCTGCTTACCAAGTGTTAAAAAATACCAATCCAAGTCCATATATGTTTTATATGCAAGATAGCGATTTTGTTCTGTTTGGTGCATCACCGGAAAGTGCCCTTAAATATAACAAGACCAATAATCAAGTTGAAATTTACCCTATTGCCGGTACTCGACCTCGTGGTTTAACCGCAAGTGGTGAGATTGATTATGATTTGGATAGCCGACTGGAACTTGATATGCGCACTGATAAAAAAGAGTTGGCTGAACACTTAATGCTGGTTGATTTAGCCCGTAATGATTTAGCTCGTATTTGCCAGCCGGGCACTCGTTATACTAAAGAGTTATTAAAAGTTGACCGTTATTCGTGTGTTATGCACCTTGTTTCAAGAATAGTTGGCCAGTTGCGGACTGATCTTGATGCACTACATGCTTATCAAGCAACAATGAATATGGGAACATTAACCGGCGCACCTAAAGTAAGAGCAATGCAGTTAATTGCTGAATCAGAAAAAATAAAACGTGGCAGTTATGGTGGAGCAGTGGGGTATTTAACCGCTAGTGGTGATTTGGATACCTGTATTGTTATCCGTAGTGCTTATGTTGAAGATGGCATTGCCACGGTGCAAGCTGGTGGTGGGGTGGTTTTAGACTCAGAACCTCAATCAGAATCCGACGAATCACGTAACAAAGCTCGTGCTGTTGTTCGCGCGATTATGGCAGCACATAATGTAGAAGGTGTATTTTAATGGCTAATATCTTATTTATTGATAATGTTGATTCGTTTACTTATAACTTAGTTGATCAGTTACGTCATAATCAACATAACGTGACGATTTACCGTAATACTATTCCGGCGGATGTGATTATCGAAAAATTATCACATATGCAAAATCCTATCTTAATGTTATCGCCAGGACCAGGTACGCCAAGCGAAGCTGGTTCAATGCCTGAATTACTAAAACGTTTAAAAGGGAAATTACCGATTATTGGTATCTGCTTAGGCCATCAAGCGATTGTCGAATCTTATGGTGGTATGATTGTACCAGCTGGTGATATTTTGCATGGTAAAGCCTCATTAATTGAACATGATGGTCAAGCTATGTTTAAAGGCTTACCAAATCCATTACCGGTGGCTCGTTATCACTCTTTAAAAGGTGAAAATATACCGAAAACATTAACGATTAATGCCATGTGTAATAACATTGTTATGGCAGTACGTAATGATGAGGATCGGGTTTGTGGCTTTCAATTTCATCCTGAATCGATTTTAACCATTCAAGGGGTAAAATTATTAGAGCAAACCATTGAATGGGCTCTTAATCCAGTCCAAAAACAACCGCAAGCAAAACAAGAGGCAATTGTCGATAAGCAAGAATACAACATTCAACCGATTTTAAATAAATTGTATTTAGGACAAGTATTGTCACAACAAGAGAGCAAAATACTATTTAACTTAATTATTCAAGGTAAAATTGAACCAACTGTTTTGGCAACTGCGATTATAAGTATGAAAGTGCGAGGTGAAAAACCAGATGAAATTGCTGGTGCTGCGCAAGCATTACTTGAAAATGCAGATGCTTTTGAAGTCCCTGATTATGATTTTACCGATATTGTTGGTACAGGTGGTGATGGCACTAATAGTATTAATATATCAACAGCTAGTGCTTTTGTTACTGCAGCCTTAGGGTATAAAGTCGCTAAACATGGTAACCGAGGGGTATCAAGTAAATCAGGATCTTCCGATGTACTATCTGCTTTAGGTATTAAATTAAACATGTCAGCGGAAGCCTCACGTAAAGCGCTTGATGAATTAGGGGTATGTTTCTTATTTGCTCAACAATATCATTCAGGTTTCCGTCATGCTGCGCCAGTTCGTCAACAATTAAAAACACGAACAATTTTTAATGTGCTAGGTCCGTTGATAAATCCATCACGACCAAAACGTATTTTACTCGGTGTTTATCATCCTGATTTGATAAAACCGATTGCAGAAACATTAAAAATGTTGAACTATACCCATGCATATGTAGTACATGGTGCAGGTATGGATGAAGTGGCTATTCATGGCGAGACTCAAGTAGCCGAAGTAAAAAATGGTGAAATCAGCTATTTTACGCTAACACCAAAGGATTTTGGTTTACAACAATATACTTTAAAAGATATTGAGGGTGGTACACCTGAAATGAATCGTGATTTGTTGTTAGCTATTTTACAAGGACATGGTAAACCAGCTCATGAAGCGGCTATTGCTGCAAATGTAGCTATGTTAATTAGCTTGTTTGGTGAACCAGACTTAAAACAAAATGCACAACGTGCAATTGAATTGATGCATAGTGGCAAGGCTTATGAGCTATTACAAAAGTTAGCAGCAAGATAATAAGTGGAGAATAACATGGCAATTGCAGCATTAACCGAAAATGTTGAAATGGCAACAGTATTAAAAAAAATCATTGAAGATAAACAACTATGGCTGGCTGAACAGCAAGCTAAAAATCCACTGGCTAACTTTAAAAGCAAAGTTGTACCGAGTGATCGTGATTTTTATCAAGCATTAACACAACCGAAAACGGTATTTATCTTAGAATGTAAAAAAGCGTCACCATCTAAAGGCTTAATTCGTGATGATTTTGATCCGGCAACTATTGCTAAAGTTTATAAAGATTATGCTTCAGCGATTTCAGTTTTAACTGATGAAAAATATTTTCAAGGTAGCTTTGAATTTTTGCCTATGGTACGTAATGAAGTCACACAACCAGTACTTTGCAAAGATTTTATTATCGATGAATATCAAATTTACTTAGCTCGATATTATCAAGCGGATGCTATTTTGTTAATGTTATCCGTGGTAAATGATGATGAGTATCGCCATCTTAGCCAAATTGCTCATCAACTTAAAATGGGAGTTTTAACTGAAGCAAGTACGGAACAAGAAGTTGAACGAGCCATTAATCTTGGCGCCAAAGTTATTGGTATTAATAATCGTAATCTTCGTGATCTGTCAGTAGATTTAAATCGAGTAAAAACATTATCTAAATCTATCCCCGATGATCGAATTATTATCAGTGAATCGGGTATTTACACTCATAATCAAGTTAAAGATCTTAGCCATTATGCTAACGGTTTTTTAATTGGTAGCGCGTTAATGTCTGAGTCAAATTTAAATCTAGCTATTCGTAAGGTGATCCTAGGTGAAAATAAAGTCTGTGGTTTAACCAGAGCGCAGGACGCGATAACTGTCTATCAAGCAGGTGCGATTTATGGCGGATTAATTTTTGTCTCTAATTCACCAAGATATATTACACCAACTAAAGCACGTAGTGTTATTGCAGCAGCACCATTAAATTGGGTGGGAGTTTTTAAAAATAGTGATATAGACGAAGTTTGCCAAATAGCGCAACAATTATCACTGTACGCAGTACAATTACATGGTCATGAAGATGATAATTATATTCAAACACTCCGCCAACAATTGCCAACAACTTGTCAAATTTGGAAAGCATTAAGTATTAGTGATAGTATTCCGAACCATGATAATCCATTAGTCTCTCGTTATATATTTGATAATGGTGCTGGCGGAACGGGTAAAAGTTTTGATTGGTCATTATTAAAGGGTAAAGATTTAAGTAATGTCATTTTGGCTGGTGGTATTAATCCACAAAATGTAAGTCAAGCACTCGCTACTGATGTTATTGGCGTTGACCTTAACTCAGGTGTTGAAATATCGGCCGGAATTAAAGATAAACAAAAAATTACAGCAGTATTTGAACAAATTTAACTAATTATATTGAAGGAATGGTTATGTCTAAATTAAATCCTTATTTTGGCGAATTTGGTGGTCAATATGTACCACAAATATTAATGCCAGTGCTAGAACAACTTGAGGATGCCTTTATATCGGCGATACACGATGCAAGTTTTCAAAAAGAATTTAATGACCTTTTGGTGAACTATGCAGGTCGACCAACCGCATTAACATTGTGTAAAAATCTTACTGCAGGTACCAAAACAAAACTTTATTTAAAACGAGAAGATTTAGTCCATGGTGGTGCCCATAAAACTAACCAAGTACTAGGCCAAGCATTACTGGCTAAAAGAATGGGTAAAACAGAGATTATTGCCGAAACGGGTGCTGGTCAGCATGGTGTCGCTTCAGCATTAGCTTGCGCATTATTAGGTTTAAAATGCCGAATTTACATGGGAGCAAAAGATGTTCAACGCCAAGCTCCAAATGTATTTAGAATGCGATTAATGGGTGCTACTGTCATTCCAGTTGAAACCGGTTCTGCCACGTTAAAAGATGCTTGTAATGAAGCATTACGTGATTGGTCTGGTAGTTATGAAACCGCACACTATATGTTAGGTACAGCTGCTGGCCCACATCCATTTCCGACCATTGTGCGTGAATTTCAACAAATGATTAGTCGTGAAGCAAAACAGCAAATTATGGAAAAAGAAGGTCGTTTGCCTGACGCAGTCATCGCCTGTGTTGGTGGTGGTTCAAACGCAATTGGTATGTTTGCTAATTTTATTGATGATAAATCAGTTAGATTAATTGGTGTAGAGCCCGGTGGACATGGTATTGAAAGTGGTGAACATGGTGCATCGCTAAAACATGGTAAACTTGGTATCTACTTTGGTATGAAAACACCAATGATGCAAACGGATGAAGGGCAAATTGAAGAGTCTTATTCGGTTTCTGCTGGCCTTGATTTTCCGGCAGTCGGACCACAACATGCATATTTAGATAGTATTGGTCGAGCAGAATATGTCTCTGCCACTGATGATGAAGCGCTTGAAGCCTTCAAAGCATTATCTCGAAGTGAAGGTATCATTCCTGCATTAGAGTCATCGCATGCATTAGCTTATGCACTGAAAATGATTAAAGAAAATCCAAATAAAGAACAATTATTAATTGTTAATTTATCTGGTCGTGGTGATAAAGATATCTTTACGGTTTATGATATATTTAAAGCAAAAGGAGAAATAGAATGAGTCGTTATCAAAAACTGTTTGATCGTTTAACAGTCGAAAAACGAGGTGCATTTGTTCCTTTTGTTCCAGTTGGTGACCCAAATCCACAACTTTCAAGTCAAATTATTCAAACCATGATTGATGCAGGGGCTGATGCGTTAGAATTAGGTATTCCATTTTCTGACCCAATGGCGGATGGACCAACAATTCAAAATGCTAATATTCGTGCTTTTAATGGCGGTATAACTGTTGAGAAATGCTTCGAAATCTTAACTAACATTCGAACTAGCAATCCAGATATTCCTGTTGGATTGTTAATCTATGCCAATTTAGTATTTAAAAATGGTATTGATAACTTTTATGCTAAATGCGCTAAAGCTGGTGTTGATTCTGTTTTAGTTGCTGATTTACCGGTTGAATATGCACAAGAGTTTACTGGTTCTGCAGAAAAACATGGCATAGCTCCGATATTTATCTGCCCACCTAATGCTGATGATGAGGTAATAAAAAATATTGCTAAGCATGGTAAAGGTTATACTTATTTAGTCTCACGAGCTGGTGTAACCGGTACTGAAAATCGTGCGAATAAACCGTTAACTCATTTACTGGAAAAATTGACAGAGTTTAAAGCACCGCCTGCGATTCAAGGATTTGGTATTTCAGAACCAAATCAAGTGAGTGAAGCAATTAAAACTGGTGCTGCTGGCGCAATTGCAGGATCGGCAACGGTCAAAATTATTGAGAATAACCTTAATAATCCAACCAAAATGTTGAGCGAACTAGCTAGTTTCGTTAAAACGATGAAAGCTGCAACGCAAAAATAATAACAGTAAAACTATCCGCTGATTATTCAGCGGAATTTATTACTTGAAAAAACAATAATTGTACTTATATTAATCATAACTTGAGATTAATTGTAATTAGTTGCGACACAAAATTATAGCTGCTTAGTTTTCAATGACTTTAAACGATTTTGATAATTCTAGTATGATTTTGGGTTGCATATTTTACAAAACATAGTATAATCTTCAGCCATCTATCGCGGGGTGGAGCAGCTTGGTAGCTCGTCGGGCTCATAACCCGAAGGTCGTTGGTTCAAATCCAGCCCCCGCAACCACTTAAATTTTCATTCATACATTAATCTATCCTATTATTATTGTCTGAAAGTTCGAATCAAGTGGCTTCATTATATTAAATTTTAAATGTAGCCTCGCTTGTCGGGGTTTTTTTATGCGTTATGATTCAAACGTGAGTTTAAAAGGAATGTTGGGCTTTATGCCCTTTTTTATTTTCTGCAGTGGAGGTTTGTTTGGCTAATTTAGAACAGCAATTGACCGATATCATTCAAGAACCAGTTAATGCGCTTGGTTTTGAGCTAGTTGGTATTGAATATATTCGTGGTCGCTATCCCGTTTTACGCGTATATATTGATAGTGAAAATGGTATTACCGTTGATGACTGTGCTGATGTTAGTCGACAAATTAGTGCGGTACTTGATGTTGAAGACCCTATCACAGACGCCTACAATCTTGAAGTTTCATCTCCAGGTATGGATAGGCCTTTGTTTACGCTTGAACACTATCAACGTTTTGTTGGTGAAGAAGTCATCGTCAGTTTGCGTATTCCTGTTGCCAATCGTCGCAAGTGGAAAGGACAGATTAAATCCATTGAGAATGAAATGATTACGTTTAATGTAGATGGAAATGATGAAGTGTTTGCTTTTAGTAATATTCAAAAAGCAAACATTGTACCGAATTTTAACCTTAAATAGAGTACAGGTGTAAAGGATGAATAAAGAAATTTTAGCTGTTGTTGAAGCAGTATCTAATGAAAAAGCACTTACCCGAGATAAGATTTTCGAAGCGCTTGAAACCGCATTAGCGACGGCCACTAAAAAGAAACATACTGTTGATATCGATGTTATTGTAAAAATCGATCACAAAACTGGCGATTATGATACGTTCCGTCGTTGGTTAGTGGTAAATGAAGTAACTCAACCTACCAAAGAAATAACCCTTGAAGCAGCACAGTTTGAAGATCCTGATGTAAAATTGGGTGATTACGTAGAAGAACAAATTGAGTCAGTCGCGTTTGACCGTATTACAACTCAAACCGCAAAACAAGTTATTGTCCAAAAAGTACGTGAAGCTGAGCGTGCAATGGTGATTGACATGTTTAGAAACCGAATCGGTGATATCGTTACTGGTATTGTTAAAAAGACCAATCGTGATAGTGTTATCCTTGATTTAGGTAATAACGCTGACGCAATGATGTCTCGCCATGATATGTTACCTCGTGAAAATTTCCGAATTGGTGATCGTGTGCGAGGTATTTTATATCTTGTTGAACAAGATAATAAACCAGCACAACTTTGTGTTAGCCGTTCAAATCCGAAAATGATGGAAGAGTTATTCCGCATTGAAGTGCCGGAAATCGGTGAAGAGATGATAGACATTAAAGGTGTATCTCGTGATCCAGGTTCTCGTGCAAAAATTGCGGTTAGCAGTAACGATCGTCGTATTGATCCTGTTGGTGCTTGTGTTGGTATGCGAGGCGCACGTGTTCAAGCGGTTTCAAATGAATTTGGTGGTGAGCGTATCGATATTGTTCTTTGGGATGATAATCCTGCACAATATGTTATCAATGCTATGGCGCCAGCCGATGTAGTGTCAATCGTGGTTGATGAAGATAAACACACTATGGATGTCGCAGTTAATGCTGAAACATTACCACAAGCAATTGGTCGTAATGGACAAAATATTCGTTTAGCATCACAACTTACTGGTTGGACGTTAAATGTTATGAGCACAGAAGATTTGCAAGAAAAACATCAAGCAGAATCTTTTGCAGCAATTAATAATCTAATGAAACATTTAGATATTGAAGAAGATCTTGCCCAGCTTTTAGTTGAAGAAGGTTTTACTTCATTAGAAGAACTAGCTTATGTACCAGTTGAAGAGTTATTAGAAATTGATGAACTTGATGAAGAGCTGGTTGAAGCATTAAGAAATCGAGCAAAAGATGCATTAACAACTATCGCTCTTGCTCATAGTGGTGACAAACGACCTGCTCAAGATTTATTAGATCTACCAGGTATGACACAAGAATTAGCCTATCAATTAGCACAACGAGATGTGGTAACTTTAGAAGATTTAGCTGAACAAGGTACAGATGATCTTGCGGATATTGAAGGTTTAACAAGCACACAAGCTGGCGATTTTATTATGGCTGCCCGTAATATTTGTTGGTTTGCAAATGAATAATTGAGGGAAAGTAATACATGACCAAAGTATCAATCGAAACACTGGCTCAAGAGATAAAAACTCCAGTGGAAACGCTTTTGCAACAGTTTGCTGATGCTGGTATTAAAAAAACTGCATCTGATTCTGTTACCCAAAAGGAAAAAGAAGCTTTGCTTGCGCATTTAAATCCTCAGCAAGGCCCAACAAAATTAACACTACAACGTAAAACACATTCAACATTGAATGTGTCAAGTGGCGGTGGTAAAAGCAAAGAAATTAAAGTTGAAGTTCGTAAAAAACGAACTATTGTTAAACAAGATCCAGCTGAATTAGAAAAAGCACGTCTTGAAGCAGAACAAAAAGCGCAACAAGAAGCTGAGTTAAAAGCGAGTAAAGAAGCCGAAGAAAAGGCAAAATTAGCTGCGGAAGAACAAAAGAAACGTGATGAAGCAGAAGCTAGAAAGCGTAGTCAAGAACAAAAGGCTAAAGCAGCTCAAGAACAAGCAGCTGATCCAAAAGTGAAAAAAGCACAAGAAGAAAAAGCACGTTTAGAAGCTGAAGCTAACGAAATTAAACGTAAAGCTGAAGAAGAAAACCGCCGTAAACTTGAAGAAGAAGCCAAACGTATGGCGGAAGAAGCGCGTAAACTTGCTGAACAATATAACGAAACAGAAGAAACCAATAATAACAGTGATGATGAAGATTATCACGTAACTACTTCTAAATATGCTCGTGCTGCTGAAGATGATACCGATCGTGAAGTCGAAGGCGGTCGAGGTCGTGGTCGTGGTACTAAACAGACTAAACAGAAAAAAGCCAGCAAATTATCTGAAGGTAAAGCTGAACGTGAAGAAGCTCGGGCTGTCACTCGTGGTAACCACAAGAAAAAAGGCAAAAGTACTTTACAACAAGGCTTTAACAAACCAGTTCAGGCTGTTAACCGAGATGTGGTTATTGGTGAAACCATTACTGTTGCCGAGCTAGCCAACAAAATGGCTGTAAAAGGCTCAGAAGTTATCAAAACCATGATGAAAATGGGGGCAATGGCAACTATTAATCAGGTTATTGACCAAGAAACAGCACAATTGGTTGCTGAAGAAATGGGACACAAAGTGGTACTTCGTCGTGAAAACGAACTTGAAGAATCACTAATGAGCGACCGTGATACAGGTGCAGAAAAAGTTTCACGTGCTCCAGTTGTGACTATCATGGGACACGTTGACCATGGTAAAACATCGCTTCTTGACTATATTCGTAAAGCGAAAGTTGCTTCAGGTGAAGCCGGTGGTATTACCCAGCATATCGGTGCTTACCATGTTAAAACCTCAAGTGGTGAAATCACCTTCTTAGATACCCCGGGCCATGCTGCATTTACTTCAATGCGTGCTCGTGGTGCTAAAGCAACGGATATCGTGGTATTAGTTGTTGCAGCAGATGATGGTGTTATGCCACAAACCATCGAAGCGATTCAACATGCTAAAGCCGCTAATGTACCAATTGTCGTTGCGGTTAACAAAATTGATAAACCTGAAGCCGATCCAGATCGTGTTAAAGGCGAACTAGCTCAATATGGCGTTATGTCAGAAGATTGGGGTGGGGATACTCAATTCGTTCATGTTTCAGCAAAAGCGGGAACAGGGATTGACCAATTATTAGAAGCGATTCTGTTACAAGCGGAAGTTCTTGAGCTTACTGCTTATGAAACGGGTATGGCTAGTGGTGTGGTTATTGAATCATTCCTTGATAAAGGTCGTGGTTCAGTAGCAACTGTGCTGGTTCAATCAGGTACTTTACGTAAAGGCGATATTGTATTGTGTGGTTTCGAATATGGCCGTATTCGTGCGATGCGTAACGAATTAGGTAAAGAAGTTACTGAAGCTGGTCCTTCAATTCCGGTAGAGATTTTAGGTCTTTCTGGTGTACCGTCAGCAGGTGATGAAGCGACAGTTGTTCGTGATGAAAAGAAAGCTCGTGAAGTAGCCCTATATCGTCAAGGTAAATTCCGTGATGTTAAACTAGCTCGTCAACAGAAAGCTAAACTTGAAAACATGTTTACTAACATGACTGAAGGTGATGTATCTGAACTTAATATCGTCCTTAAAGCTGACGTACAAGGTTCCGTTGAAGCAATTTCTGATTCATTACTTAAACTATCTACTGATGAAGTTAAAGTTAAAATCATTGGTTCAGGTGTAGGTGGTATTACTGAAACTGACGCATCACTTGCTGCAGCATCTAATGCAATCATTTTAGGTTTCAACGTTCGTGCTGATGCATCTGCGCGTAAAGTTGTAGAGGCTGAAAACTTAGACTTACGTTATTATTCAGTTATTTATGACCTTATTGATGAAGTTAAACAAGCAATGAGCGGTATGCTTGCTCCAGAATATAAGCAAGAAATTATTGGCCTTGCCGAAGTACGTGATGTGTTTAAATCACCTAAATTTGGTGCAATTGCTGGTTGTATGGTTACTGAAGGCGTAGTTAAGCGTCATAATCCAATTCGTGTATTACGTGATAACGTGGTTATCTATGAAGGCGAACTTGAATCACTACGTCGCTTCAAAGATGATGTTAACGAAGTTCGTAATGGTATGGAATGTGGTATTGGTGTTCGTAACTACAACGATGTTCGTGTTGGTGATAATATCGAAGTCTTTGAAACTGTCGAAATCAAACGTACTATTTAATTAATACGTTAACATGTTATAAGCAAGGTTTTAGCCTTGCTTATTCACATTTTAAGGAAAATAGATATGGCAAAAGCATTTAATCGATCATCTCGAGTTGGACATGAATTACAAAAAGAGATTGCGATTATTTTACAGCGTGAAATCAAAGATCCACGCTTAGGCATGGTGACTGTTTCTGGTGTAGATATTTCACGTGATCTCTCTTATGCCAAAGTATTTGTCACTTTTTTAAATGATGATGATCCACAAGTTATTGAACAAGGATTGAATGTCTTAAATGATGCAAAAGGGTATATTCGAACGTTGATCGGTAAAGCTATGCGTTTACGAATTATTCCTGAAATTAAATTCTTTTATGACGAATCGCTTGTCAAAGGTATGCAGATGTCTAGTTTAGTCTCTGATGTGATTAAGCAAGACAATGAACGTCATAAAGATTAATAATTAAAAGCACTCAATTTTTGTAAAAAATATTGAGGAGTGTTATCCGTTTCAAGTTAAATATCTATGATAAATATAAAAAAAATTCGCCGTGATGTTCACGGCGTTTTGTTATTAGACAAACCACAAGGCATGACATCAAATGATGCATTACAAAAAGTGAAAAGACTATTTAATGCTAAAAAGGCAGGTCATACTGGTGCTCTCGATCCTTTAGCAACGGGAATGTTACCGATTTGTTTTGGCGAAGCAACTAAATTTTCACAATACTTATTAGATTCTGACAAGCGTTATCGAGTAATTGCTAAATTGGGTGAGCGTACAGACACATCTGATGCTGATGGGCAAATAATCTGTACCAAATCCGTTGATGTTACTCAACTTCAAATTGAGCAAGCATTAACTCATTTTCGTGGTGATATTTTACAAGTTCCCACCATGTTTTCTGCTTTAAAATATCAAGGTAAGCCGCTTTATGAATATGCTCGTCAAGGTATTGTCATTGAACGGGAAGCCAGACCGATCACGGTTTACGAAAACCAGTTTATTCAATATGATTCGGCTAAACAGGAATTAACGTTAGAGATCCATTGTTCAAAAGGGACTTATATCCGTACTATCATTGATGATTTAGGTGAATTACTCGGTTGTGGAGCCCATGTGATTTATTTAAGACGTTTACAAGTGTCAAATTATCCAATCGATAAAATGATTAGCTTGGATGAGTTAGAAAATATTACTGATAAAACACAATTACTCATGCCGGTAGATAGTCCATTACAAGATAGTCCGAAAGTGCAATTGAATGATAGCCAAGGTAGCGATATCTTATTAGGTAGAACTATCAAATTAGCTGACAGTGTAGCAGTAGAAACTTTAGTTAGAATTTATCAAGATCAGCAATTTATTGGTGCAGGTATACAACTGTTGAATAAATTGTCACCTAAAAGATTGATTTCAACTTCCTAACTTTTTTAATTATCTTATTATTAACAAATAATTAGTTGATAAAAAAAGCTTCTGTTTCGATAATATGGCATCGTGCTAACGATGTCATATTTTGTTTAAGTAAATCACAAAGTAAGTGTACTGATTTATTGCCCATCTCATAGAGTGGTTTGTTAATTCTATTCAATTTATCCAAGTCATTATATTGATATTCATTGCTATGGCTAATATAAGCAATTGACAGCGATTTTAACAGATTTGATTGGCCTTTATTGACTTGATGTAAGGCACCAAATAGAGAACGATAACAAGATAAATAATTTTGTGCATGATAACTATCTGAATCGAAAAAAGATAAACTGCTTAAATCTTCAAAAATAATAGCTGTTGGTGGTTTATTACTATTTAATAAGGTTTTAATTGCATCTCGACCATGTTCATAAGTTAAACAGCCTTGAATGATATAGTCAGAATCAATTGATAAATTATGTCGTTGTAAGGATTGTTGATAACCTTGTAGAAAAAACGATGAGTTGATGCTTTTATCGCTATTAACAAAAATAGCGATCCGTTGGTTGCCTTTTTTAATTAATTGTTGCGTTGTTTTAAAACCAATTGTGAGATGATCAAAATAGACACAAGAAAAATTATGTTTAAAATGATTCACAAATACCATTGGCGGTAGTGATTTTTTATAACTATACAGATGGTCTAAATAAGGTGCTTGATTAATTATTAAAATACCAATAAAGCGATTTTGAGTAATGTACTGAATCAAATGATAAATATCACTGTCGTCTTGGTAAGAAAATTGTAAATAGCAAAATTGTAATTTAACTTCATATAAAGCTTGTTCAATACCAAAATTGATTAAACTTTTTGAAATAAGTTGGTTATCAATAATTAGTATTCTATTACTGGAATGATCTAGTTGGTAATCTTTCAAGTTTTCTGACAGATCAACATTTAAAGCTTTCATGGCTTGATAAACAATAGATTGAGTTCGTGACGATGTCATATTAGGAGTTCTTAGTACTCTAGATACAGATGCTACTGAAACCTTAGCTTTTTTCGCAATCGCTGATAATGTGATTTTTGCCATAATTCTCACTGCAATCGAATAACTGATAAAATCACTTTAACGAACAACAGCGAAATTGTAATTAGCTAATATCTATTTTTTCGAGCAATATTCCAAAGTTAGAAAACATCTTTTTTGCAAAATCTTTGGCAATATAGTGGTATAATTACTGCCATATTTTTTTAATTTGGGTTTAATATATGACTGCATGGAATATAGCTATTGTTGGTGCAACAGGGCAAGTAGGCTCTGCGTTGGTTGAGTTATTGCAAGAACATAGCTTACCAAAAAAAAGTTTTGAAATTGATAATCTTTACCTAGTAGGTAGTGATAACAGCGCTGGCGAAGTGGTGCGTTTTGCTGGTAAAAATTTAACGGTTATTGATAGTGAGCAGATGGATTGGAGTCAATGTCATTTTGCTTTTTTTGTTGCCGGCAGTAAAACCAGTGAAAAATATGCTCAAACAGCAGCGCAAGCAGGCTGTATTGTTATTGATGCTAGTGGTTTTTTTGCTGATCAGGATCATATTCCATTAATTGTACCGAAAGTAAATGACAGTGTACTCACCGAATATCGCAATGAAAACATTATAGCTGTTGCTAGCCCTACCGTTTCACAATTACTACGCTGTGTTGCTTCGCTAACCGATATTCAGTTATTGACTAATTTACATTTAAGTAGTTTTATTCCTTCTTCATTATATGGTAAACCAGGTGTTGACGAACTTGCTGGGCAAAGTGCTCGGTTACTAAATGGTATGCCTGTTGATAATCAACTGTTTGACAATCAACTTGCTTTTAATTTATTACCTGTTTCTCATGAGTCTGACCACTTAAGTTTAGGTGAACACTCACAAATTAATCAAATCCGTAAAGTGATAAGCAATTATGATTTACCTATCTCTATTGAATCAGTTATTGTTCCCGTATTTTATGGATTGGCCCAAGCAGTTAATGTTTCAAGCAGTTTACCAATTGAATTAGATATGGCCCGTTTTGGTGAATTTGGCGTTGAAGTAAAAAGTGAAGATTTACCAACACCGGTAACCGAAGTAAATACTGATGCTGAAAGTAATCTGACGATCAAACTTGCTAATTTACGACACAGTTATGGTAATTATGAGCAAATTCAATTTTGGTCAGTGGCGGATAATGTCCGTTATTCAGGTGGTTTAATGTTAATCGAGACGTTAGAGATCTTAATTAATGACTACCTGTAAGATTGCCTTAGGTATTGAATATGATGGTAGCGGTTATTTTGGTTGGCAACGTCAACAGCATGTTGATTCAGTACAACAAAGATTAGAATCAGCCTTGTCAGTAATCGCTAATGAACCTATCGCGGTATTTTGCGCAGGGAGAACTGATGCCGGAGTCCATGCAACAGGGCAAGTAATTCATTTTGAAACCACTGCTCAGCGTGCTGAAGGAGCATGGACAATGGGAGTCAATTCACATCTTCCTGACAATATCGCTGTACGCTGGGCAAAAAGTGTTGATGATAGTTTTCATGCTAGATTTAGCGCAACAGCTCGCCGTTATCGATATATCATTTATAATCATCGTTATCGTCCGGCTATTTTAGCTAAAGGTGTGTCACATTATTATTTGCCATTAAATGAAAAACTCATGCATCAAGCAGCACAATATTTATTAGGTGAAAATGACTTTTCATCATTTAGAGCTGCGCAATGTCAGTCACGGACTCCATGGCGTAATATTCACCATATTGAAGTTACAAGACAGGGTGAATATGTTGTTGTCGATATTAAAGCTAATGCTTTTGTTCACCATATGGTGCGTAATATTGTTGGCAGTTTGTTGGAAGTTGGTGCTGGTAACCAATCACCACAATGGATCGAAGCTTTATTAGTGTCAAAAGATCGTACCCAAGCAGCAGCAACGGCAAAACCTGAAGGATTATATTTGGTTCAGGTGGACTATCCATTAGAATATCAAATTCCTAATTGCGCTTTAGGTCCATTATTTATACAGTAAGCGAATTAGTTATAGGTTAAATTAATTTAAAAACACAAAGATGAATGCAATGAAAAATGATGAAACAAGTTCGAATAAAGAACTCAAAAATCAAGACGCAAAAAAATCAAAACTGCAAAATATAAAGTTGCCTCCTCATTCAATCGAGGCAGAACAAGCTGTGCTTGGTAGCCTAATGTTGGATAATCAACGTTGGGATGTTGTCGCAGAAATGATTACAGACCGTGATTTTTATTCTCGTCATCATCAATTAATATTTTCGGAAATGCATACCTTAGTCAGTCGTGGAACTCCGATAGATTTAATAACACTTTCTGAAAGTTTAGAAAGTAAGGATTTGCTGATCGATGTTGGTGGATTTGCCTATTTAGCTGAACTTTCTAAAAATACCCCTAGTGCGATTAATGTGGTTGCATATACCGATATTATTCGTCAACAAGCTATATTGCGTGAACTGATTAGTGCTTCAAATGAAATAGCCGACAACTGCTATTCAACTGAAGGTCGAGATAGTACGGAAATTTTAGACTTAGCTGAAAGCAAAATTTTCCAAATTGCCGAAAGTCGTACCAAGCAAGGTGAAGGGCCTAAAAATATTACCGATGTGCTTGAAGCTACGGTAGCAAAAATTGAAGAACTATTCCAACGCCCACATGATGGAGTGACTGGAGTATCAACAGGCTTCCTTGACCTAGACAAGAAAACCGCAGGTTTACAACGTTCAGATTTAATTATTATTGCTGCTCGTCCATCAATGGGTAAAACCACATTTGCTATGAATCTTTGTGAAAATGCCGCCATGATGCAAGAAAAACCGGTTCTTATTTTTAGTCTTGAGATGCCGTCAGAGCAAATTATGATGCGTATGTTAGCATCGCTATCACGTGTCGACCAAACTCGTATTCGTACTGGTCAACTACAAGATGATGACTGGGCTAGGATATCGAGCACTATGGGCTTACTCCTTGAGAAGAAAAATATCTATATCGATGACTCATCAGGATTAACACCTATGGAGTTGCGTTCACGAGCACGACGAATCTATCGTGAACATAAAGGATTAAGTATGATCATGGTCGATTATTTACAGCTTATGCGTGTACCTAATATTTCTGAAAACCGAACACTTGAGATAGCTGAAATTTCACGCTCATTAAAAGCATTAGCAAAAGAATTGCAAATCCCAGTGGTTGCACTTTCTCAGCTTAACCGTAGCTTAGAGCAACGTGCCGATAAACGACCTGTTAACTCTGACTTACGTGAATCAGGATCTATTGAACAAGATGCTGACGTGATTATGTTTATCTATCGTGATGAAGTCTATAACGAAGCTTCGGAACATAAAGGTATTGCCGAAATCATTTTAGGTAAACAGCGTAATGGTCCAATAGGTAAAGTGAGATTAAAATTCCAAGGTCAATTTTCAAGATTTGATAATTATGCTGATGCCGGTAAATATTTAGATGATGAATAATAAACTCAACTAAATAACTAGTGTAAATGTGAAAAAATATAACATTTACACTAGAGCAATTAACGCTTTATCTTATGGTTAGCATAGACTCGATAAAACTGAGCAACAATAAAGATAAACGCCTGTAAAATCACAATACAAGCACTGGTAGATGCATCTAAATGAAAACTGATTAATGTGCCCGTTACTGTCGAAAAAACCGATACAATCACGGCAATTATTAACATTTTCTCAAATCGTTTGGTTAATAAAAATGCAGTGATACCAGGTGCAATTAGCATTGCAATAACCAATATAACACCCGCGGCTTTTAGTGATCCAACAATGGTTAATGCTAAAATACTTAATAAACCGTAATGCAATAATTTAACAGGCAAACCTACCACTTTGGCTTGTACGGCATCAAAGCAGTACAACATTAAATCACGGCGCTTAACAATCACTATAACCGAAACAATGCCCGCAATAGCAATAATCTGTATTAATTCTTGATAACTAGTACCTAATACGCTACCAAATAGAATATGGTTTAAATGTTGGGATGTTTCAACTTTAGAAAATAGCACCAAGCCAAAAGCAAACATTCCCGAAAAAACAATACCCATCACGGTATCTTCTTTAATTCTACTGTTTTCCTTAATATAACCGGTGGCGACAGAACAAAATAATCCTGAAGTAAACGCACCTATCATTAGGGGGATTCCAATTAAATAAGCGAGTACAATACCAGGTAATACTGCATGAGAAATAGCATCCCCCATTAATGACCAGCCTTTTAATACTAAAAAGCACGATAGCAAAGCACAAACAATCCCCGTAGCTAAGGCAGCCAGAATAGCACGTTGAACAAAAGGAATTGTTAGGGGATGATAAATAAGCTCCCATAACATAGTCATACCACTCCCCCTTTAATGCGTCTTGCTTGTCTAATTCGACGATGGTTGGAAATCAATCCTTGTCTTGGCGCAAAGAAGAAAGCAGTCAAAAAGATTAAGGTTTGTAGTGTCACAATCACGCCACCAGTTTCGCCATTTAAAAAATAACTTATCCAAGCACCAATTGCACTAGTTGATGCACCAATAACCACTGAAATAATTAATAACCTTGTAAACCTATCAGTGAGTAAGTAAGCGGTTGCGCCTGGCGTTACCACCATTGCAATGACTAATATTGCCCCCACAGTTTGCAGAGCTGCAACCGTACAAGCACTTAAAATAGTGAAAAATAGAATCTTTAATGGTAATGGTTTTAAACCAATAGAGCGTGCATGTGTTTCATCAAAAAACACCACTAACAGATCTTTCCAGAATAAGAGTAACAAAATAAACGAAACCAAAATGATGATTTGCACTTGTCTCATATCACTATCATCAATTCCCAAAATATTCCCAAAAATAATGGTTTGGGCATTAATTGAGGTTGGATTTAATGAGATGATTAAAAGGCCAATAGCAAAAAAGGTGGAAAAGATAAAACCTATAATTGCATCTTCTTTTAAACGAGTAAAAGCACGGACAATGATTATTGATAAAGCTGCCAACAAGCCAGTAAAAAATGCCCCAACCGAATAAGGGTAGCCGATCGCATAGGCACCAGCTACACCAGGTACTACAGAGTGGGAAAGGGCATCACCCATTAAAGACCAGCCTTTTAACATCAAAAACGCCGATAAAAATGCACAAGCGGCGCCAACTATACTACTTACCCAAATTGCTTTTAACATAAAGCCATAGGTAAAAGGTTCCAGAAGTAGTTCCATTTAGTTTTGCCCTTTAGGTTCAACTATCGTTGGTTCGACTAATAAATCTTGATGAGGTGAACTATCACTATCTTCACCGTAAAATACAGCAGCACGTTCATCATCAGTTAAAATCGACATCTTGCGAGGATCTTCATCCTCATGCAATTGTTCACCTGACAAGCTTAAATAACGCAATGCACCACCAAAAGTTGTCATCAAATTTTGTGGTGTAAAGGTGGTTTTGGTTTCGCCAAAAGCCAATACAGTTTGGTTAATTAACACCACTTGATCACAAAATTCAGGTACGCTACCTAAATTGTGGGTAGAAACCAAAATTAAATGGCCTTCATCACGAAGATCTTTAAGCAGATCGATAATAGCATTTTCTGTTTTAACATCGACGCCGGTAAATGGCTCGTCTAACAACAATACCTTACCTTGCTGAGCTAAAGCTCTTGCTAAAAAAACACGTTTTTTTTGACCACCAGAAAGTTGACCAATCTGGCGATGTTTAAAATCCAACATATTGACCCGTTCTAGCGCCAAATCGACTTGTCTTTTGTCCTCTTTACTTGGTATTCGCAAAAAAGACATGTGACCATAGCGTCCCATCATTACCACATCAGAAACTAAAACCGGAAAATCCCAATCGACTTCCTCTGTTTGTGGAACATAGGCAATAATATTTTGCTTCAATGCTTGTTTTACCGAAATATTATTAAAAGTCACTTGTCCTTTAGTTGGTTTTATCATTCCCATAATGCTTTTAAATAGTGTTGATTTACCACTACCATTAACGCCAACCAGCGCACAGATTGTGCCACCATTTAAACGAAAGCTTGCATCATGAATTGCGGTGTGACCGTTATTATAAGTCACGGTAATATCATCAACATTTAAGCAAATTTGAGTCATTATTTTTCAAATCCTTTAGCGATTGTTTCAACAGTCACTTTTAATAAATCGATATAAGTTGGTACTGGGCCATCTTGAGTTGAAAGTGAATCAACATATAACACACCACCGTATTTAGCACCGGTTTCTTTACTGACTTGTTTAGCAGGTTTATCTGAAATGGTGCTTTCACTAAATAAGACAGGGATATTATTCGCTCGAACTAAGTCAATAAGATTCTTAACTTGTTTGGGAGTACCTTGTTGTTCCGCATTAATTGGCCATAAGTAAGCTTCTTTAAGATTATAATCACGAGCTAAATAACTGAATGCCCCTTCACTGGTGACTAACCAACGTTTTGATTCTGGAATTTTAGCTAAACGCTCACGAAGTGGGGCATCTAGCGCTTTAATTTTAGCTACATAATCTGCGGCATTCTTATTATAAATTTCAGCATTTTTAGGATCATATTTAACAAAAGCGGCTCGAATATTTTCAATATAGGTTAAAGCTAAGGTTGGTGACATCCAAGCATGTGGATTTGGGTTACCTTTATAACTGCCTTCTTGAATTGGCATAGGATCGATTCCTTCTGTAACTACAACTGAAGGTACATCTTTAATATCCTCAAAAAAACGTTTAAACCAAAGTTCCAAATTTAAACCATTCCAAAGCACCAAATCGGCAGAGAGAGCTTTAGTAATATCTTTTGGGGTGGGATCGTATTCATGAATTTCGGCTCCTACCTTGGTAATGGATTCAACAATTGCAGCATCACCGGCAACGTTTTGGGCAATATCTTGAATGACGGTAAATGTGGTAACCACTTTAAATTTCTTTTCATCAGCCGATGCTGAATTAGCTAAGCCAGTTAAAACTAACAATGATGTTAATATCATATTTAATAACGTTTTGCGGCTTTTAAAAAAATTAAATTTCATTAGCGAATCCTTATTAATACTACTTGCTCAAGCTAGATCGAAATACAAAAATAAGTTATAGATAAAATTAGTCAGAAATGAATGAAATCCTTTTCTAAATAAATTATTAATAACAAAACCGTAACATTTAAATGTTAATGAGAATTATTATCATTTAATTAGTGAAAGTCAAATTATTTTTTATAACTAATTCTATTAATGTTAAATAAAGATACAAAAAAAGCGTAGATAGATACATCTATTAGATTGATAGCTAAAGTAGTGTTAAACTTAATGATAATTGAAAAAATCACACGCTCAGTTAATCAGCGTGTGATTGATATGATCGATTTAAATAAAGTTATGCATTAGAACGAATAGCGGTAACCACCATTAACTTGTAATAAATCGAATTTATTCCCTGGTGAGCTTTCTAAATCTAAATAAATATTATGATTTTGATTTATTTGAGCGTTTATACCAACGCCATTATTCCACCAATTGCCTTTAAATGAATGGCTTTCTTTATGGTTATTTAGTTTATAGTAAGTATCACCATCAAACTCTCTTACAATACCGGTTTTAGCATAGAGATTGATGCTATTTTTATCTGATTTATATTCATAACCAAATAGAGCTGATGCTCGGCCTAGTAATGAATTATAGTTGCCTAATTTAACATTAAGGCCATTAGAAGCATTAATCGTAGTACCATTTTGATGACTATATGATAACTGTGTTTGTGGTTCGATATAGAAATCATTAATTTTAAATTTCTGACCTAATTCCATTGATACACCAATTCCATTGGAATGTCCTGAACCTTGTACACGATTATTCGCTGTATCTCTAACTTTAAATTGATTTTTTAGACGGTCATATTTGGCAATACCATCAATATAAAAGCCACTATTATCTAAATAAGTTGCATATACACCGGTGTTAAATGAACGCAGTGAACCATCACCTTTACGATAGTTTGGGTCACCATAAGTCTGTCCGACAAAATTACCAATGACAAATGGTGAACTTTCAGATAACTGTTTGTCAGCCCCAAATTGGAAACCATGATAGCGCATATCGAATTGACTTAATTTACCACTAGAAAATGAATCTAATTTACCAGTGAAACCACGTAACCAAACATCACCAAATTCGCCACTAGTTCGCATATCACCTAAACGTTTTAAAAGGGTTTGAGTTTCAACATAATTCATTAAATAATTGGCATTAAGAAAACCAGCACTTGCCATTGCAGAAGATGTAATAGGTGCGGAAGATTCAATAGGTGTTGAAGACGTAATAGGTTGACCTGTTAAAACATAATCATTACCATCTTTATTCAAACTATATTGGTAACCACCAAGTTCAACATCGTGATTTGTTTTGAATTCCGCTGTGTTTATTGCATCGTCATCGATTTCAACCAATGTTAATTTTTCTTTACCAGTAGTTTGTACAGAACCATTATTAATTAGGTTAATCGTATGGGTTCCTTCTGCTGAAACTGTTCGGTTGGTATCAGATGATTTTGAGATAATAATTTTGTCGCTTTGTTGAGCGGCAATATCGGTACGTAAATTAAACGTCGAAGCTCCTTTTAAATTTTCGATAACGAGTTCACCGTAGTTATTACTTTTTGCAAAATTAGTGAAGGTTATATTTCCTTGTCCTGATAGTTCAGTAATATAAGAGTAGTCGCCTATAATTTCCCAAGAAGAGCCTTTGGCCAGATTTATTTTTATAATTCCTGTGGTATCTTGATTAGAATAGTCAATATCATCAGAGGGATCAAATGCTATGGCATTGCCAACAATTTTAGAGCCGGCGGCTAAATCCATAATTACCTTACCTCCATAATCAGCCCATATATCGCCTTTTATTATGGATTTATTTTTGATTTCTAATAATGCATCTCCATAAGATTCAATATTACCATTTATGTAAGAATCGCCATTAAATATTATATTTGTTCCTTCTCCTGCTAAGTAAATAGCATCAAAATTATTATCTATATGCGTTTCACCATTAAATACAAGTTTTCCACCCGTTATGTAAATTGTTTCATCATCATCATCATATTTGCTATCAACGCTTAAGTTTGCTTTCCCATTAATTATTACGGTACTATTTTTATTAGCTAAATTTATTGCGTACACATCTTCACCTTTTATTTTGATGTTTAGATCTTGTTCGAAGATGGTAGATGAAGGTGCCGTTATAGTTGGTAATATAAATCCTTGAACGCCGCTAATAAGAAAATTATTATCATCCGATAATTTATCTCTTGAGATGTTTATTGATACGTTTTTTTCAAAAACAGTTTCACTTCCAGAAGTTATATTTATGCCCGATGTAATCTTATTCTCAAATGTTTCAAAATCATGAGTAACTGGAATATTTACTTCATCAGTAAAAGTTTGTGTACCTTGTAAATTCAAAGCGTTAACCGTTAATGGCATAGCTAGGGATAATAGTGTAATTAGCTTCTTCTTTTTCATCTCTTTCCTCTTTTCTTTCCTTATATATTCCCAAACAGCTTAACAAAATGAAATAGGTTACTCAAATTAGTAATTGTTATTATCGAATAATTATTATTAAAAACGATTTATATCAACTATTAGTCGATTTTTGCTTATTAATGGTAAAGGTATATGATGGAGAAGTAATCAACGATATTTATACAACTTAAAAATCAGTAATTTAAAAAGGTGGATTTAAATATGAAACTACGTAAAGTAATGGTTATTGGTGTAGGTAATGTTGGTTCAACTACCGCTTATACATTGGTCAATCGTGGCTTTTGTGAAGAAATTGCACTGGTTGATCTTAATAAGGATTTAGCTTACGGGCATGGGCAAGATTTATTAGACGCCGCAGCATATCGACAAAATATGATTAAAGTCAGTTTGCGTGAATCGACGGACTGTGCGGATATTGATATTGCAGTCATTACTGTTACCTCCGGATTAGCGCAAAAAAGCAGGGCTGAAGAACTTGTAGGTACGTCTAAAATTATGGCTAATCTTATTCCTAGTATGATGAAAAGTGGCTTTAAAGGGATATTTTTAATTGCTACTAATCCGTGTGATGCGATTACTTATCAAGTGTGGAAGTTATCTGGTTTACCTCGTCATAGAGTTATTGGTACTGGTGTTTGGCTTGATACCGTGCGTTTACGACGGCTATTAGGAGAACAGATGGATATTGGACCACAAAGTATTGATGCATTTATTGTGGGCGAGCATGGTGATTCCCAATTTCCAGTTTGGTCACACTCATCGGTTTATGGTATCAATCTCAACGATTTAGAAAGTAAAAACATCGATTTTAATGATATTGGGCTAAAAGCAAAAAACAAAGGCTTTGAAATAGCCAAATATAAGCATTGTACTGAATATGGTATAGCTAGTACTATTGCAGAGATCTGCCAACATATTTTTACCAATAGTCACCGAGCATTAGCTCTTAGTTGTGTATTAGATGGTGAGTATGGTTATAAAGATTTGGCAATAGGCGTACCGGCAATTTTAGATCAACATGGTATTAAAAAAGTTATTGAACTTAATTTTAATGACAACGAAAAAAAATTATTCACTAATAGTGTCAATATAGTGAAAGGATATATTGATCATATTAGTTTCTAATTGTTAAAAAATTTGATTATAGGGGCGTTTTCAGACTTATTATCAGCTATTGATTACGCCCAATGTTATCTCAATACAAATTATCTAATTAAGATCACAAATGAAATATTCAATATATGATTTAGATTTTTTATCATGGTAAACCTTCAGTTGTTGTTTAGCATTTAGAATTTCATAAACTTGATTCGATTGATCAATCGTCTTCGCTAGATCCTTAGTAGATAATCTTTATTGTTATATTCTAATATTTATTATTTTAATGAGATTAACTGAAGTTAGTGGATAATTTTGAATGGTATATTTTTCAGTTAATAATATTATTTTTATAACTATCATACAATTAAATACTATTTACACAATTGCTACTATACAAAGTGGTTATTTGCCTATTTGATTGGAATCATTATTATGTAATATATCTTAGTGATAATCTTAACTTTAATTATTACTAATTAAATTTAATTCAATAACCTTAATGAGATTGTTTTAATAAAAGGAAGTAATACATGAAAAAAGTACTTATCTCTTTAATGTCAGTGGTGTTATTAACTGGCTGTAAAGTCGAATTAACTCCAACCGTAAATTTAAGTGATATAAACAGCGATACAGCGAAAACTATTTCATCAAAATTAATTGTAGAAGTGACAGCATGTGCTGATTATAAAGATTCTCGTAATGAATCATCTAGCTTAATCCAAGCTAAAAAGGGGATAACAGAAGTATTTGGTGATGCCAAATATATTGAATGTTATAGAGAAAAAATGGATTCCAAAGCGTTATTTGAAATTCCTACCACTGTTGGTGGTAAAGAGTTAACTGGTGATATCCAATTAGCTAATGCCGATTTTGGTGGAGGTCTGGTGGTAAAAATGTCACCAAACTTAAAAACTAAAATTGACAAAGTCAGTAAGTCAGGAATGTCTAAAATACAGCCATCAGTAACAATACAACTTAAAAATGATACTAGCGAAAATGTCGATATTGTTGCTCATGCATCATATATAAATGGTAAGCCCATGACTGTATCGACTTACACTCTGTTATCTGGAAAAGAAAGCACATTCAAATTATCTGATGTTTCTGTGTCATCTGCATTTGATAATGGTGTATCAATTATTTATGAAGATTTAAGCAATAGAATGAAATTAGAAAAATAAGAACCTAACTAAATAAAAAAACCTCGCATGAGGTTTTTTTATTCTATAAATGCTAATTAAATTAGTTTACCAAATTCATCTATTAATAAATAAAATTAATTTAAATCAATATGTAATCGCTTTTTTGAACAATGAAGACATTCAAATAAATATCCAATCATATCCCCATCTTTGGATAAATTGGCTTTAACAAAATCTGCAGAAAGTTCCTGTTGTTCTATATCTTCAATAAGCTCATCCCAAAAAGGTAATATCTCTTTTGCACCAACATAAGCTAAAAAAGCACATGGTTCATTACAATGTGATAGCCATACTTGTTGTTGCCAAGATATATAACTTGGTGTTCTATATAACACTTCATCAAGTTTATCCTTAGGTATAACTTCGACGCCAATATAATCATTGAATGAACCAGCAAATTTTTCCGCTGCTAGGCCATTAGCTATGCACCATGGGCAAATATATTCTGGTTCTTCTTCACTATAAAAATCTGCTGAATATTTAAGATGGCGTAATTGATTACAGACCGAACACTCCCCCTCTTCATGAATAAATATATCAAGTTCGTAGGCATTAGGATGATATTTAAAGGTTGGGCGACACATAATTAATTTCCCATATTAAATGACTTAGTGCATATCTCATAATAATCGAAAGATAATTATTGGCAATAAAATGTGAGGAACGACGTTTTTTAGTCTATTTAATTGCCAAAAATTATCATTATTAATTTATAAATTATGTTATTTATTAGGCAAAACAGCCCCTAATTTATTAGGGGCTGTTGAATTATTCATTGGTTAAGAATAATTTAAGTGATGGATTTTCAGTTTCATTATTAAAACCATAATCCAACTCGGTTAAATGTTTGGCAAAGGTTGTATGGCTGGCTTTATCAATTTCAAAAGCAGCTAGTACTCGGCCATAATCGGTACCGTGACTACGATAATGGAACATTGATATATTCCAATTAGTACCTAGCGTTTGTAAAAACTTAAGCAATGCACCTTGTGATTCAGGAAACTCAAAACTGTAAACTTGTTCGTTAAGAGGTTGGCATGGTTTACCACCAATCATATAACGAACATGTAGTTTGGCCATTTCGTCATCAGTGAGATCGACAACTTGATAACCAGCTGTGCTGAGTTCTTGCATGATTTCGTCTTTTTCATTGCTTCTAGCAATTTTAACGCCAACAAAAACGCAAGCCGATTTATCGTCATGATAGCGGTAGTTGAATTCTGTGACTGCTCGTCCACCTAATAATTGGCAAAATTTTAAAAAGCTACCCTTTTGTTCAGGTATAGTTACCGCTAAGAGTACTTCACGTTTTTCACCTAATTCACAACGTTCAGATACATATCGTAGATTATGGAAGTTTAAGTTAGCGCCAGATAAAATATGGGCTAAATTTTCACCACAGATATTATTCTTTTCGACATACTTTTTAAGGCCTGCTAATGCTACTGCACCCGATGGTTCTGCAATGGCACGTACATCATCAAATAGATCTTTAACTGCCGCACAGATTTCATCGCTATCAACAGTAATGATATCGTCAATATATTGCTGACAGAGTCTAAATGTTTCATCACCAATTCGTTTAACTGCAACACCTTCAGCAAATAAACCAACGCGATCAAGATCGACTGGATGTCCTGCCACTAAAGCCGCTTTCAAGCAGGCAGCATCTTCAGGTTCAACTGCAATCACTTTGATTGATGGCATGATTTGCTTAATTAATACGGCAATACCGGCAGCGAGTCCGCCACCACCGACAGGCACAAAAATACGGTCAAGCTTGGCATTTTGTTGCAACAGTTCCATAGCTATACTGCCTTGACCTGCGATAACTAGTGGATGATCAAAAGGTGGAATAAATATCCGGTTTTGTTGCTTAGCCAGTTCCATTGCTTTGGCTTTAGCTTCATCAAAATTGGCTCCATAAAGTAGTACTTCACCACCAAAGCCTTTTACGGCTTCGACTTTGATATCAGCTGTATTTAATGGCATGACAATTAGCGATTTAATCCCTAATTTAGTTGCTGAAAATGCAACGCCTTGAGCATGATTACCGGCTGATGCGGCAACTACGCCGCATTCACGTTCTTCGGGGGTTAAGCTGGCTATCATGGCTTGAGCGCCACGAATTTTGAAACTGTGGACTAATTGACGATCTTCCCGTTTAACAAAAATTTGATTTTTTAAACGAGTGGATATTTTTTCCATATGTTCCAGTGGCGTCACTTGAGCGACATCATACACGGCACTGCATAGCGTAGCTTTTAAATAATCAGCGCCGGTTAGTTTGTTAGCTTGTTGATTCACATTAACCACCTAATTTGCTTTTATCACGTACCGCACCTTTGTCTGCACTAGTTGCTAAGCTAGCATAAGCTTTTAGTGCATATGAGACATAACGGTCACGATTATGAGGAGTAAAGGCTTTATCACCACGAGCAAGTTCTGCGACACGGCGACGTTCTAATTCATCTTCTGGTACGATGAGCTCTAATTTACGATTTGGGATGTCGATATCGATAATATCACCGTCACGCACAAGACCAATCACCCCACCATTAGCGGCTTCTGGTGAAATGTGACCAATAGATAATCCTGAAGAACCACCAGAAAAACGGCCATCAGTGATTAATGCACAGGCTTTACCAAGCCCCATTGATTTTAAGTAACTTGTCGGATAAAGCATTTCTTGCATACCCGGCCCACCTTTTGGTCCTTCGTAGACAATTACTACCACATCACCTGCCACTACTTTGCCACCTAAAATTGCATCAACGGCATCTTCTTGGCTTTCATAAACTTTGGCCGGACCACGGAAAACTAGGTTTTCGGCAGCAACACTGGCGGTTTTTACAATAGCGCCATCTTGGGCAACGTTACCATAAAGGGTTGCTAATCCACCATCTTGACTATAAGCATGTGCCTTATCACGAATACAGCCATTTTCACGATCATCATCTAAGCTATCCCAATAACAATCTTGAGAGAAGGCCTTGGTGGTGCGAATGCCTGCTGGACCACTGCGATACATTTTTTTGACGGCTTCGTCAGTTGTTTGTGTAATATCATATTTGGCAAAGGTTTCTTGTAAACTTAAACCAAGTACGTTATGTACGTTACGGTTTAGTAATCCTGCTTTGTCCAATTCAGACATGATGGAGACCACACCACCAGCACGGTGGACATCTTCCATATGATAAATTGCGGTACTTGGTGCCACTTTACATAAATGAGGAACTTTGCGTGATAATCTGTCGATGTCTGACATTGTAAAGTCTATTTCACCCTCTTGCGCTGTGGCAAGTAAATGTAATACGGTATTTGTTGAGCCACCCATGGCGATATCAAGAGACATAGCATTTTCATAAGCAGCTTTAGTTGCAATTGATCGAGGTAAATAAGCTACATCATCATGTTCGTAATACTGTTTGGTTATTTCAACAATGCGCTTAGCCGCATTTAAGAAAAGTTGTTCACGCTGTTTGTGGGTGGCAACCAGTGAGCCATTACCCGGTAAAGAGAGACCTAATGCTTCGGTTAAACAGTTCATTGAGTTAGCAGTAAACATCCCAGAGCATGATCCACAAGTCGGGCAGGCAGATTGTTCAATAGCCTCGCTGTCGGCATCGCTAACATTGGGGTTAGCACTTTGGATCATAGCATCAACTAAGTCGAGTTTGATGATTTGATCTGACAGTTTAGTTTTACCAGCTTCCATTGGACCGCCAGAGACGAACACAGTTGGAATGTTTAAACGCAGTGACGCCATTAACATCCCTGGGGTAATTTTGTCACAGTTTGAGATACAGATCATAGCATCAGCACAGTGTGCATTAACCATATATTCAACTGAATCGGCAATGAGTTCTCGAGATGGTAAGGAATAAAGCATACCACCATGGCCCATAGCGATACCATCATCAACAGCAATAGTGTTAAACTCTTTGGCAATACCACCACAAGCTTCAATTTCTTTTGCCACTAGTTGACCAATATCTTTTAAGTGGACATGGCCAGGTACGAATTGTGTGAATGAATTAACCACTGCAATGATGGGTTTACCAAAGTCTTCATTTTTTACGCCTGTTGCACGCCATAAGGCGCGGGCGCCTGCCATGTTGCGACCTTCAACTGAGGTTGCTGAACGATATTTAGGCATTTGTTGCTCCCAATTTTTCCTAATGCAAGCGACCGATTTCTATCGGTACATTTTTGAGTTCTTAATAAATAGTAAAATGATGACACCGCCGAATTAATCTTAATCGGCGGCTCTTATCAATGCTTATTTAATTAGATCTAACCAACCATATTTATCTTCAGTCTTGCCATTGAATAATCCGAAGAATGTCTGTTGAATTTGTTTAGTGATTGGGCCACAACGACCAATACCAACTTGAATACGGTCAACACTGCGTACAGGTGTGATTTCGGCAGCAGTACCGGTCATAAACACTTCGTCAGCAAGATATAGTGATTCACGAGACAGAGTCTGTTCACGTACTTCAATGCCTAAATCACGAGCAAGAGTAATGATCGCATCACGAGTGATCCCTGGAAGGGCAGATGATGATAGTAAAGGAGTAAATAATATACCGTCTTTAACGATGAATAGGTTTTCACCTGAGCCTTCCGAAAGCTGACCGTTTACGTCTAATGCAATCCCTTCTTGGAAGCCATTAGCACGAGCTTCAGATCCGATAAGTAGTGAAGATAAGTAGTTACCACCAGCTTTTGCTGCTGCTGGAATGGTATTTGGAGCAAAACGGTTCCATGATGATACCATTGCATCAATACCTTGTTCTAAGGCGTCTTCACCAAGGTAGGCTCCCCATGGGAAAGCGGCAATCATAACATCTGTTTGATAACCTGCTGGTGGAATAACACCCATACCAACATCGCCAATAAATGCTAATGGACGAATGTATGCGCTTTTTAAGTTGTTTTTCTTAATTACTTGACGTGTTGCTTCCATGATCTCTTCAAGTGAATAAGGAACAGGAAAACGATAAATTTTAGCTGAATTTAATAGGCGCTGCGCATGCTCTTTATGACGAAAAATTGCTGGCCCCTTGTTAGTTTCATAACAACGGACACCTTCAAATACTGAAGTACCATAATGCAGAGCATGTGACATTACGTGAATTTTCGCATCTGCCCATGGAACCATTTCGCCATTGAACCAAATATAATCAGATTTTGCTGTAGTACCCATTTTTGTTTTCCTCTTAAATTTACTTTTATTAAGCATGTATACTGCTTTTATTCATTTAATGGTAAGTATTATACATCACTTTTTTGTTTGTTTAACTGCTAAAAAAATTACTTTTTTTATTTAACTTATTGTTTCACTAAGGTTTATTTTATGCTTTATTCTATCGCTATAACATCTTCCAATTTGCTAATTTGGCTTTGTAATGAAGATAGTGATCGTTCCGTGGTTAATGTTAGATTTAAGATAAATAAATGATTATCAATTGATTGCATTTGCATCTGTTGTATATGTCCGCCACGGTGGCGAACAACGCGTAAAATGCGTTCAAGAGAACCCAATTTATCATTGGCTTTTATAGTAAATTGATGTGTTGCTATTTGATTCATCACTTACTCCTTATTACTTTTATCTAACATATTTTCATTTGCTGCCCCTGGTGGTACTAGTGGCCATACATTTTCTAGTTCATCAATACATACATGCAGTAAGTAAGCTCCAGATGAATTAAATAGATTGTCAAGCGCTGATTCGATTTCCGACTTTTTACTGATCATTTGTCCCGGAATATCAAATGCTTTAGCTAACATTAGAAAATTAGGGTTGTCCGATAAATTGGTTTCGCTATATCTTTCATTAAAAAACAGCTCTTGCCATTGTCTCACCATACCTAAACGTTGATTATCAATTAGTACAATTTTTACTGGCAATTTTTTACGTTTTATTGTGGTTAATTCTTGTACGTTCATCATAAAAGAACCATCACCAGATACACAAATCACCATATCTTCAGGTCTGGACAGTTGTGCACCTATAGCTGCGGGTAGACCAAAGCCCATTGTTCCTAATCCACTAGAAGTAATAAAGTTTTGTGGATGATTAAAACTCATATGTTGCGCTGTCCACATTTGGTGTTGACCAACATCAGTGGTAATTACGCTGTTGACTGGCCTTCTTTCCGAAATACGTTTTAATAATGCTGGCGCATAAATTGCTTCACCTGGATGATCATAGCGAGTAGGGTGCTGCGCCTTCAATTGTTTAATTTTCTCGTGCCAATCTTTAATAGAGACAGTTTGATGAAGCATTGGCAAAACATGTTTAATATCGCCTTGCAATCCTAGATGGCTTTGGCGTAATTTATTTATTTCAGACTGATCAATATCAATATGAATGACTTTAGCATGTTTAGCAAATTCATTGAGTTTGCCAGTTACTCGATCGTCAAACCTAACTCCTAAAGCAATCAGTAAATCACACTCTTGTACCGCTAAATTAGCTGCTTTGGCGCCATGCATACCAATTAATCCTAAGTAATAAGGATTGTTAAGATCAGCAACACCGAGTCCTTTTAATGTCGATACACTAGGTATTTGCGTTAAGTTCATAAATTCACGCATTTCAGCAATTGCATTTGATAGTCCAACGCCACCACCAATATAAAGCATGGGTTTTTCGGCTTGGCCAATCATTTGTTTAGCAAGTGCTATCTCGTCAGATGAGATTGGATATAATTGAGCATTATCAGAAGGAGTTTTTATGGTTGTCGGTGTTAAATAGGTTTGGTAATCATGTTCGGCAAGCTGGATATCTTTTGGGATGTCAATTAATATTGGTCCCGGCCTACCCGAATTGGCTAAATTGAAGGCCTCTTGTAAGGTATTTGGCAACTGGGTGGCATCATTAATTAAATAGCTATGTTTGGTGCAAGCTAAGGATAAGCCTAAAACATCAACTTCTTGAAAGGCATCAGTACCAATTAATGTGGTTGGAACTTGTCCTGTAATGGCTATAACAGGTACTGAATCAATTAATGCATCAGCAAGGCCAGTAATAATATTGGTCGCGCCAGGGCCTGATGTTGCAATACAAACTCCAATTTTTCCGGTGGCGCGAGCATAACCAATGGCTGCCATTGCGGCACCTTGTTCATGACGACATAATACGTGTTCAATTCCACCATCATAAAGTGCATCGTATAGAGGCATAATTTGACCACCAGGATATCCAAAAACGGTGGTAATGCCTTTTTCTTTTAAGGTTCTTACTATCCACTGTGTTCCTAACATTTATTCCTCACTTGTTACTTTTGCTCATTTATTGTTAATGTCAAAATTTTTCATAAAAAAAACCCCGCTTTTTGGGGCGGGGGTTTTTGAAATATGGTAACCATATATTTAACTCAAAAGACGCCCCCGCGTTGGAATAATGACCACGCTGACAATAATGTTAATGAGGACGACGATGAGTGAAAAAATCATAATGCTTTTGTAATTATTTTGTCATTTTCGAAAGATGTTTAATCAAAATACTCGTTTTAAAAAAAAGTGCAACAATTTTTTATGCTTTTTTCAAAAGCAGCTTTAATTAATTTGTTTATTGTTTGAAAAAAGTTTGAGGAAAGGGGTTTTTTAGACTTAAAAAAAAGATTATTTTCGGTTTTAATTTGGCTTTTTATGGCTGGTTAGTGTATAAATATTAATCATTGATCTTAAAAGTAAGCTAGCTGTTTTAACCTAGTATTGTTAATTATTATTTATTACTCATTAAGAGATGTTTATATGAAAATACTTAGATTGGTTGCATTTTTGCTAGTGAGTTTTTTAGTGTTTGGTTGTAAAAAAGCAAAAGACAATACCGTGGATAACGTTAATGATGAATCACTTGTTGCGGTACAAAATGCAATGATTGAACCCATCAAGAAAGCTTTACCCATTGTGATTGATGAGTTAACGACTTTGATCGGTATCGATAAAGATAAAGATCATAACATCATTAATTACCAATATGAGGTTAAAAATACCTCTGAACATACGTTATTATTGCCAAGTACACTTGATACTATCCGTCAAACTTTGTTTAAGGCTTATTGTGAAAATAATGAAGAAATGCAACAGTTAAAAACAGCATTTCCTGATGGCGCAAACTATCATTATTTTATTGATAATAAAGAGATTGTCGTGGTTGAATTAACCCCGGTAGATTGTCATGTTAAATAATTATCTGTAATTGATAAAATGATCATTCTTCAAAGAAGGTATAAGAAATAGGCTAGCTAAGGATTATGGATGAAGACAATTATTTATTTTATTGTGTTGGTCATGCTCCAATTTGGTTGTGATAATTCATCGATAGGTAATAAGAAAATTGATAGACTTGTGTAAAATGTTGGAGCTGAAAAGACCGAGAAGCGATTATAACTGATCGATCAAGCTAATTATGCAAAATACAATGCGTTAAAAAATAATAAACCTTATGGTTTAGATGATGATAAAGCTGCTGCCATCAGTATAATTAAGGAAATATTGTCTATTACTATTGATGTTCATACGATCTTATTTGATGTTACAGCTGAAAATAATATTATTGTTTATCATTATAAAATTAAAGGGATAGCTAGAAAGTTTTTAATGTCGCCAAAAAATAAACAGCAAATTCGTCAGGGAATGGTTGAAAGTTATTGCAAAGAGATTCCCCAAATGAAAAGGGTGAAAAAAATATTTTAATCAAGGTGCGAAATTTATCTATTATATTGAAGGGAAAAGTGTGTTAACTATAGTCGTGATTGCTTGCTCAACTAATAAATAGCGATTATTAAGCAGGCGTTGCTAGCTTAATGTTTATTTATTTGTTACACTATTTTTGCTGTTCAATTTATAATCAGTCATGGTTTTAGCATAAGTCTATTCTGTCCTCGCTAGGCCATTCAAGGAAGTCACTGTTACTTTATTCTCAAATTTTGGTTATTAATGATTAATATTTTTACAGTGTTTTATCGGTTAATATAATTAATTGAATTAATTAAATATTTTAAAGATATAAAATAAATCTAGCAATAGGAATTTGTGATTATTAATTGATTTCATTTAAGTTATATTGAATTTGTCTACAAATACATGTCTAACTTAGGAGAAAATTATGAGCAAGCAAACCTATAATCCGATAACTAAATATCATCATGACAAGTTTCCTAAACAAAAGCAAACTCCTCCCGGCTTACAATATGAAATGAATCCAGTGCCTGATTGTGGTGAAAAAAGTTATCAAGGTCATCAACGGTTAGAAGGTCGAAAAATGTTGGTTACTGGTGGGGATTCAGGGATTGGTCGTGCAGCAGCTATTGCTTATGCAAAAGAAGGTGCTGATGTGGCAATCAACTATTTGCCAGCTGAACAAAAAGATGCTGAAGATGTTGCTAAAGTTATCGAATCTGTAGGGCGTAAAGTAGTGTTGATTCCTGGGGATTTAAGTGATGAGGGATTTTGTAAAAAATTAGTTGATGAAGCGCATAAAAAATTAGGTGGGCTTGATAATCTAACCTTAGTTGCTGGTAAACAAACAGCCGTTGAAGATATTATGCATCTCTCTACTGAACAGATTAAAAAAACCTTTGAAATTAATGTTTTTTCACTCTTTTGGCTAACTAAAGCTGCATTGGAGTATTTAAAACCAGGGGCAACGATTATTACCACTTCTTCAGTTCAGGCTTATCAACCAAGTGCTAATTTATTGGACTATGCTGCAACTAAAACTGCAATTATAGCTTTTACTCGAGGTTTAGCTGCACAATTAGGTGGTAAAGGTATCCGTGTCAACTGTGTAGCTCCTGGTCCAGTTTGGACGCCATTACAAATCTGTGGAGGTCAACCAAGCGAAGTAATACCGGAATTTGGTAAACAGACGCCATTAAAACGTGCTGGTCAGCCTGTTGAACTTGCTGGCGTTTATGTTCATCTTGCATCAGAAGAATCAAGCTATACCACCGCGGAAGTATATGGTGTAACTGGCGGTATGCATATTAATTAATTTTCAATAATTATAATATGTTAAAGGGCTGTATTAGCCCTTTTTTTATATTGTATATGAACGATTTTTTCTTTCTTTTTCAATATGAAAAGTTGTATATTTTTTTATAGTTATAATTTACAATTTAATAGTCTTTTTAATCTGATTAAATCATTAATTAATTTTATAATAAGGAATTTATATGAAAGGTTTAAAATATTCGGCATTTGTCCTAATGGCTGCCGCTCTATTCGGTTGTGATGATTCAAAATCTAAACCAGCAGATAACAGTGCCAATAGTGAGCCAGCCAAAACTGCACCAGCTTCTAATGATGCGGAGGCAGCCAAGACAGATCTAAGTAAAGCTCAAGACAATTATATAAGTGAAGCTAAAGGTTTCTTACCAACAAAAGTGAATTCAAATTCAAGCCTAGTTGATCTTTATAAAGAAAATAATTCAATTAACTATAAATATGTAATGGATATATCTAAAGATGAGTTAGATATTGACCAAAGTAAAAAAATTACTGCTGATGCATTAAAAACTCTCTATTGTTCAGATAATAGTGAAATGAAAGCTTTTAAAAATGCTTTCCCTGATGGTGCGATTCATAATTATTATATTAAAGATGAAGTGGTATTTAGTATTCACTTAAAACCTTCTGATTGTGATGCAAAATAGTTAAAAATAACTATTACTTTTATTAGTAAAATAGGGCTATTTAGCCCTGTTTTTTTATGTAATTATTCTAATGCTTTGCCTTTGGTTTCAGGGATCAAGAAGATAAAGGCTATTGCTGATAATAAGTAAGCTCCAGAAAGTAATGCTAATGCATAACTGATAGAGTAAACAGTTGCTAAATAGGCAATGAGTACTTGCGAGACACCCGCAATACCACGACCCACGTTAAAGATAATATTTTCAGCACTAGAACGGGCATCAGTAGTGTAATGTTCAGCCAGTAAAGCCCCATATCCACCCATCATACCATTAACAAAAAAGCCAATTACTGAACCAAATAGAATTAAAACTAACATATCAGTTTGGTGAAAATAAAACCATATTGAAATAGCTGATATAAGTAAGAATATTATATAAGATGGGCGACGACCAAATTTATCACACAACCAGCCGAAAATTAAGATCCCTAATGACATACCAATCGTGGTTGATATGGTCCAAAACATCGTGTTTTTGAACGGTAATTTTAATTCAGTCGCAATCATGTTTGGCATCCAAACCATAAGCCCATAAAAACCAAAGTTTTGTACTGCACAAGCAATAGTTAAGCCAATAGTAGTAGCTGTGATTCTAGGGGATTTAAATAGTTTACCGATAGCAATTTTATTTTTGTTTTGGTCTTTTAAGTTTTGCCAAATTTCAGGCTCTTTTAATCCTTTACGTGTCCATGCAACAAATAGTGCTGGTAATACACCCATAGCAAATGCCCAACGCCAGCCATGCACTTCACCAATAAAATTAACTGTTAAAGCGGCAAGAATTATACCCACTTGAAAGCCTAATGCCACAATCGATGTTGCTCTGGAACGTTTGTGTTTAGGCCAGCTTTCTGATACCAATGTCATGCCGATACCAAATTCACCACCTAGACCAAGGCCACTAACAAAGCGAAAAATTAAAAAGCTTTCGTAATTTGGTGAAATAGCACAAAGGCCTGTAAATAATGAAAAGATTAAGATTGTCCATGAAAATACTCTAACACGGCCAAATTTATCAGCAAGCACGCCGAAAAGAATTCCACCTAATACAGCTCCTAATAATGTTACTGAAGTTAATGTACCTAGATCGGGTTTAGTTAGGTTAAAAGTGGTTGCAATTAGACTAAAACAAACACCTAAAATCATCATATCTAAACCATCTAATGCATATCCTACCGTTGATGCAAATAAAGTACGTTTTTGATAAGGAGTTGTTTGTGCGCTTTCACTCTCAGCTTGGTTGGTCATGTTTGCGTTAATATTCATGTTTACCTCAAGTCAATAAAAAGATAGTGGTTCAATATAAGCGTTATTTTGTTTAACTCATCATTAAACGAAGGGGCTCAAAAAGCGGGGGCAAGTATATACTTAAAAATGGCAAAAAGCTAAATGAAAATCCAAAAATATCAACTTTTATTTTATTTATTGTTGTTTTGGCAAAATTATCTGTTTAATATTGAAAAATATCTAATTTTTTAGACAAATTAACCGATAATTTTGCCATTTTACGGATGTTAGCTGATAGCTTAGTAACCGATATTATTGAGATGAAATTTTACTCTTCAGCAAAATACCAATAACCGAGATTAACAAATTTTAACATGACATCTAAGGTTGTTTGGTCTTGTATTTGCTCGTAGTAAAGTACTTCAGTTTCACATAACAGATTGATTGTTGTCATTGGTAAAGGTATTTTTTTGCCGTTGATATAGGCGGTATCATCGATTTTTAAGATACGAATACTAGGAACTCGGTAGAGTTCAGCTCCAGCTTTGAGAATTGCTTCGAATTCATCTAAATCATAAGCTGGTTCAATAGGAATGATGTTTAGTTCATGCATAGGCATTGTGATATGTTTACCAAACCAATCATTAAACAAAGCAGGATTTTTTATTAAATCAATCATTTGACTTTGAAGCTTTTCAATTTCATATGGTTGAATTAAATAAGGATCTTTTGGTAATTTTAACTCTGGATCTTGATAAAAAATACCATTAGGCAAATTATCGATAATATAATCGGCAAATCCACTGAGTAAGTCTTGTGATGTTTGGGTTCTAAATCCTACTGAGTAACTAAGTGATTTGCCAATCGATACTCCATTGTGTGGAAAACCAATTGGTATATATAAAATATCTCCAGCAGTGATTTCTTCATCAATAATAGGTTGATAATCTTCAACATGTAATAAAGCTTTATGAGCACTAAACTGTTTATAGTTAGGATTGCGATCACCGACTTGCCAACGGCGGCGGCCTTTACCTTGAATGATAAAGACATCATAATTATCAATATGAGGGCCAACACCAGCACCTTGGGTTGCATAAGATATCATTAGGTCTTCAAATTGCCATTGTGGAATGCATTTAAATGGTTCGACTAAACTGGCTGCTTGCTCATGCCAATGATCGACAGCTTGGACAAGCAGGCTCCAATGATCTTCACCTAAGTCACTATAATCGATAAATGGCCCATATTTTGCGTCCCATTCCCCATTTTTGTTGGTAACAATTCGACTTTCGATTTCTTCTTCCATGGCAAGACCAGCTAGTTCTTCAGGAGAAATTGGGTCGATAAAATTACTAAAAGCATTACGTAAAATAACTGGTTTTTTTTGCCAATAATTAGTTAAAAAGTCATCCCAATTGATTGTTAATTTATTACTCATTAATTACTCCTTGTAAATTGAATAATTGACAAAAGTTTGTTGTAGTTTGTTGTGCAATAGTGTCAAGAGTTACGCCTTTTAGTGCGGCTAAATAGTTAGCTACCTCTCTAACATAAGCGGGCTGATTTTCTTTTCCCCGATAGGGAACAGGTGCTAAATAAGGGGAATCAGTTTCAATCAACATACGATCTAATGGCACAAATCTTGCTACTTCTCGAAGAGATTCGGCATTTTTAAAGGTGATAATTCCTGAAAATGAAATATAAAAACCAATATCTAATAAAGCTTTAGCTGTATCAATATCTTCAGTAAAACAATGTAAAACCCCCGAGTAAACTTGCTCTTCTTTTAATATTTTTAGGGTATCTTGTTTAGCGTTACGGGTGTGGACAATTATTGGTTTTTTTAATTGCTTACCTAAATGAATGTGTTGTATAAAATTGTATTGCTGTAGTTCAAGATTATCTTGTTGATAGTAATAATCAAGACCTGTTTCGCCAAGAGCGATAACATTGTCTTCTTGAGCGAGGCGGGCAAAACGCTCGGCATCGTAAGGTTCATCATCTAAATTGAGAGGGTGAATACCGCATGAAAACGAGCACTGTTTTTTATAGGGCATTAGCATTGCTTTCATCGATTCATAACCCGACAACGTTGTTGCAACACTTAGACAATGTTTCACATCATTGTGTAGTGCTTCTTGCAAAACGCTATCAAGCGTTTTATTAGTATAGTCCAAACTGTCTAAATGACAGTGCGAATCAATTAGAAACATATTAAACTCTTTTAATTATTTGAATGATGTTCGAAATCACGAACAGGTTTTATGGTTGACCATGAGCGACAACTTGGGCACAACCAATAGAGAGTATTAACGGTAAATCCACATTTTTGACACCGGTAATTAGGAACTGATTTTATTTGTTCGCCTACCATATTTCGAAGTAGTAGTAGACTTTCTTTAGCCTTTCCTTGTTCAGCATCTGCCACATGGTAATCCATTAAACGGTAGAATCCTTTAAGATTTGGGTGTTTTAATAGTTCACGATAAAGGTAATATTGGGCGGCATCTAATCCGTTGTTCTTTTCAACAATATCGGCAAGCATTAGTTCGGCTACATTACCAGTGTCCTGTTTGACACAAATTTCTAAAAACTGTTTTAATAGTTGTGGCTGATTTATTTTTTCATAACATGCTTTTAATAGTGGCAATGCTTCGCCAATAAAAGCCTTGTCTTGGTTTATTATTTGTTGAAAAGATTCAATTGCTTGTTCGGTTTTGTCTTGGACCATGAATACTCGTCCAAGCATTAATGACGTGCGAGCACAGTTAGCATCGGCTGTAGCAGATTTCTTTAATAGGTTGTATGCTTGATCTAAATCATCATTAGTTATAGCGAGTGCGGCTAGTTCACAATAAAATTGGGCGATTTCGATTTTATATTTTTCATTGCCAAGTTTCACTAGTCTAGATGCGGTATTTATTGCATTTATCCACTCACTTGTAGATTGATAAATAATAAGTAATTGTTGTAGAGCATGTTGCTGGAAGTCTTCTTCATCAACTAATTGTAAAAACATCTCTTCAGCACGATCATAAAGGCCTGCAACCATGTAGTCTCGGCCGAGTTGCTGAATTGCCAATAATCGTTGATCGAATGATAATGATGAACTTTCCATTAATGCTTGATGAATACGTATTGCTCGATCAACTTCGCCTCTCGAACGGAACAAGTTTCCTAATGTTAGATGCGCTTCGAGAGTACCTTCATCCTCTTTAAGTAGATCAAGGAAGATGTCAACCGCTTTATCTTTTTGATTAGACAAAAGAAAATTTAGACCATCTACGTATTCTCGAGATAATCGATTCGATTGATTTAAATATTTTTGTTTGGCATTCCTGTCACCCATATACCAGCCATAGGCAGCGGCTATTGGCAGTAACAGAAATAACAATTCAAACATAATTACCTATTTTAATTGGTATTGGTTAAATTCATTTTTTGATGATTTGATATGTCTTCATCATATTTTTTTTGCAATTTATTTAATTTACGTTTAGTCGATGAATGTTGGAATTTAGATTTTAAGAAATATATTCCAGTTAATATCCAACCAACTAAAAAACCTGAGCCAAATAATATTGCCAATAATACTGATAATCTGACTTCAGTTTTAGCAATTAAATAGTTAAAAGTCACTATTTGATTATTAGCCGAACCTATTGTTATCGAAATGGCGAAAATAAGAATTATCAATAAAATTGATATTACTAATTTCATAATGCTAACCTTATTATTTTATTAAAAATATTGATTTAATCTAATTCTTTTCTTTAAAACTATTCTTTTTCCTAGTGTTATTCCATTACTATATGCCATTTTTTAACATAAAAACAGCAGATAAGTGAAATTAACCAAGCAAGCAATATCCCTAATATTAAATCATAAGCAGAATGCATGCCTAGTAATAGCCGACTCGTTTCAATGAGCAATGACCAAATAGTAATGATTGATACAATAAAAAAATGTCGTTTAAAACTTAGTAGTATTATGGCTAATAAAGCCCAAGTTACTGCAAATAAGGTGTGCCCAGAAGGAAAAGCATAACCTGTTTCATTCTGCCAATGATTAGATAGCCATCTAGGAATAATGGTTGAATTGGCTAACAATTTTTCAATATTAGCTTTACGTTCTGCTCTTGCTTGTGAATAAAATTGCTGTTGATTAAGATTAAACTCTTTATCTAACCATATCACATAAGGTCTGGCTTCAGCAGTTTGTTGTTTGATTATGCTTTTAATAATTTGACCACCTAACATAGCACTGACTAAAACTAGCCATAATAGTAATAATGTTTTTTTATTTTTATTAACTAGTTTTAGGTAAAAGAGTAAAAAAAACAGTCCAGATGTTATTATTGCCCACGGAAAACTAGCAGTTTCAGTTACCCAAAATAAATATTTAGATGTATTATTTATTGACGTTGGTTGCCACTGCCAATTTACGGTTATAACAGATAAAGGTATAATCAGAAATAAGATCAATGGCACTATTGTTTTTTTTATTACTAACCCCATTTAAAACTCAATTAAGCATAAAAATTTATTTATTTTAACATGGAAATACGATTTATTTTTAAAAAATCTTAATCATGTTGTGACGAAACTTGGAGATAATAATGCAATTAAAACATGTTGCACAAGCTAAACTACCAACCCCTTGGGGATGTTTTACTATTGTTGGTTTTGAAGAAATTGCAACAGGTAAGGATCATGTCGCATTAGTGTTTGGTGACATTAATGATCATTCATCCATATTAACACGCGTTCATTCAGAATGTTTGACGGGCGATGCATTATTTAGTTTACGTTGTGATTGTGGTTTTCAATTAGAAGCTGCATTGAAGCAGATAGCTAAAGAGGGTAAAGGTGTCTTGATTTATCATCGTCAAGAAGGGCGTAATATCGGTTTGCTAAATAAAATTAGGGCTTATGCGCTTCAAGATCAGGGGTTAGATACGGTTGAAGCAAATGAGCAATTAGGTTTCGCTGCTGATGAGCGTGATTTTACTTTGTGTGCTGATATGCTAAGGTTATTAAATGTTTCTCAAGTTAGATTATTAACGAATAATCCAGAAAAGATAAAAGTTCTTGAGCAAGCAGGTATTAATGTTACTGAAAGAGTACCTTTGGAAGTAGGCGAAAACCCGAGCAACGAGCATTATTTAGCGACTAAAGCTAATAAATTGGGGCATTTATTACATTTACACCACTGTAATCACTAACACTTTAAAAGGTGAGTTTTACGAAGTTGCCGTATTGTTAATTTAGTTGTTATAATTATTTAATCGTTAACCTCAAAATCTATCAGCGGTTTTGAGGTTAATTTTTATCTGCTAATAAAAAATTTATTAATCTTTGTCACATCTTAGTACGCCACCATTAGCAATTTGATCTTTTGAGACTTCATGCATAATAATTTGTACCGCTTCAGGTTTACAGTTAAGCGTTTCAACAATGGCATCAGTTACCCGTTTTGCCATTTCACGTTTTTGTTCAATGGTACGACCTTCTAAAAAATCAATCACTACATTTGGCATAAATATTTCCTAATTATTAATGGAGGCTAGTTGTTCATCGGTTAATGCGATGTCTTGATTATGGCATATTCCAATTCCAGTTTGGATAATTTTTTCAGCAATCGCTTTGGCTTCATCTAAAGAATGCATGGTATAGGTTCCGCATTGATATTCATTCAATTCAGGAATTTCTGATTGAGATTTTACATTCATAACATCATGCATAGCTTGCAACCAAGCATTAACAACTGAAGACTCTTCTGGTTTGCCAATTAAACTCATATAAAAACCAGTTCGGCAACCCATTGGTGAGATATCAATGATTTCAACTTTATCACTGTTTAAATGGTCACGCATAAAGCCTGCAAATAAATGCTCTAAGGTATGAATACCTTTTTCAGGTAATAGTGCTTTATTAGGAATGGTAAAGCGAAGATCAAATACCGTAATATCATCGCCTTTTGGGGTTGCCATGGTTTTGGCTATTCGTACAAAAGGCGCTTTCATTTTGGTATGGTCAACTTTAAAACTGTCTAATAAAGGCATAATTTTCTCCTTGAATTTGGGATTAAGCCATTTTGCTTGATTAGCTTAATATACTCCACTATTTTATATTCATTGATTTAATAAGTTTATCAATTCTTGTTCATCAATCACTTTTATTCCAAGTTCTTGAGCTTTGGTTAATTTTGAACCAGCTGCTTCTCCAGCAATTACAAAGTCGGTTTTTTTTGAAACACTACCTGTTACTTTAGCACCAAGTTGTTTTAATTTAGCTTTTGCTTCGTCACGTGTTAATATTGATAAAGTTCCTGTTAACACGACGGTTTTGTCAGAAAATGGTGAGTCAGTTGTTAGCAGTTGTATTTCAACGTCTGGCCAGTGTATACCAATTTCCTCACTAATTAACTGATCAATTACTGTGCGGTTATGAGGTTCTTGGAAGAAGTCGATAATACTTTCTGCAATAACTGCGCCAATATCATTTACCGATTGTAATTGTTCTAAAGATGCGTTTTCAATTGCGGTTAAATTTCCTAATTGATTAACTAAATTTTCCGCAGTGACTTCACCAACATTCGGAATACCAAGCGCAAAAATAAATCGATTCAAACTTGTATTTTTAGATTTATCTAATGCGCCCAATAAATTATTGGCTAGTTTTTCGCCAACTTTATCTAATGAACATAAAATTGGCACTGTGAGTTTATAAAGATCTGCTGGTGTTTCGACATATTCTTTATCAACTAATTGTTCAATTATTTTATCGCCTAAACCTTCGACATTCATCGCTCGACGAGAAACAAAATGTTTTAAAGCTTCTTTGCGTTGTGCTTGACAAATTAATCCCCCTGCGCAACGAGATATCGCTTGCCCTTCATCACGGACAATGATTGAACCACAAATCGGGCAGTGAGTTGGAAAAATAATTTCTTTAGTATCAGCGGGTCTTCGATCTTTAATCACTGCGACAATTTGTGGAATAACATCGCCAGCTCGACGAACGGTGACATAATCACCCTCACGAATACCTAACCGGATGATTTCATCGCTGTTATGCAGTGTGGCATTGCTGACAATTACCCCGGCAACTGATACTGGTTCTAATCTGGCTACTGGCGTTATCGCACCAGTACGCCCGACTTGAAAGTCAACTTTATTTAACTTTGTTACTTCTTCTTGTGCTGGAAATTTGAATGCAGTAGCCCAACGAGGTGCACGAGCAACGAAACCAAGTTGTTCTTGTTCAGTAATGCTATTGACTTTGATTACAACACCATCGATATCAAAGTCTAATGACATTCTTTGATCACCAATTTGCTTAAAATAATCTAGTGCTTCTTGTGCTCCATGGCGAATTTGAACTTTGTCACTTACTGGTAGGCCCCAAGCTTTAAATTGCATTAGTCTTGCATAGTGAGTATTGGGTAAATCTGCTCCTTCATTAATACCAACGCCATAACAGAAAAAAGTAAGTGGTCTTTTAGCCGTGATTTTAGGATCTAACTGTCTTAATGAACCGGCAGCAGCATTACGAGGGTTAGCAAATATTTTTTCGTTACGTTTTTCAGCTTCTGCATTTAATTTAGCAAAACCTTTATGCGTCATAAAAACTTCACCTCGAACTTCTAGGCGAGACGGAATATTCTCACCCTTCAATACGAGTGGAATAGTTTTTATTGTTCGAACGTTGGCTGTAATATCTTCACCAGTCGTTCCATCTCCTCGTGTAGCAGCTTGAATTAATTGGCCATTTTCATATAACAGACTTACCGCCAATCCATCAAGTTTTAACTCGCAACAGTATTCAACGGCTTGCTCTTCATCAAGCTCTAAGCGATCTTTTATTCTTTTATTAAAAGCGATAAAACTCGATTCATCAAAAACATTATCCAATGATAACATAGGTAATTGATGTCTGATCGACGAAAACTGTGATAATGGTGCTCCTCCAACACGTTGGGTTGGTGAGTCAGGGGTAATAAGTTCAGGATGAGCCAGCTCCAGATTTTGCAGCTGTTTAATTAATTTATCATATTCCACATCGGGTATTTCGGGAGCATCTAACACATAATAACAGTATTCATGATGTCTTATCAGATCACGTAAAGTCGAGATCTGTGTTATTACATCTTGGTTAGAGCTAGATGGCGCTACTGAATGTTCAGTTATATTTGATTGTGGCATGATTTTAAACTCTTAATTTATCAAGAAGGTTTTTAAGCTTATTACTAAAATAGTATTTAACTGTATTTAGGACAACAGATTTTACTAAATATAGTCAATTATCTAATATAAGTCAGACTATTCCACTAATTTTTTAGTGGAATAGTAGCAAAAATGAGGAATTTTAAATAGCTAGCTTAAATTTCATTACAAGCTTTTTTTATGCGTTCTTTATAACTATCGATTTTTTGAGGTGTCATCATATGATGTTCATCATCCAAAACGACACCATTAACATCATCGGCAATACGTTGTGCTGTTTGTAGCATTAATTTGAAATTTTGTTGATTGTTTCCATGGGTTGGTGCAACCATAAAAATTGATACACCTGGTGTTGTAAATTCGTGCATAGTTTCGGGATCTAGATGCCCCGGACTAATCATATTTGCTAAACTAAATAATATCGGCCCATTACCTGCTGGGTCGACATGGCGATGAAAAATACGCATATCACCAAATTGGAATCCTGATTGCATGATGCTAGCTAATAACATATCACCTTGTAATTCCTTGCCATTTAAGCCAGTAACATTTAATACAATAATTTCAGTTTTGCTTTCTTCACTATCGTCTATCGTTAGTTTGTCTTGTTTTTCGAGTTTTTCTTCAGGTTGAGGAGCATCTGTTTTTATATCCTCGTTAGCTTTGGTTGTTTTTTCGATTTCAGAAGTTTCTTTCATTGGCTCATCAGTAAAGATATCCTGTTGAACATCGTGAGTCGACTCATTAGAAACCTTAGTTTCGATTTTTGGTTGTTGTTCGTCATCATCTGAAAATAGATCAACTTGAAGGGGTAGTTGTTCTTCTTCTACTACTAGTGCTTTATTAATAGAAATATTAGCATCGTCCTGATTTGTTTTGCTTTTTGGCGTGAGTAAAATCACATCATCTTCATCATTATAGATGTCTTCATATTGCTGAGTATTTGTTGTGAATTTATCTTTTTTGCCTAACTTAAATAAAGAAGAACGTTCTTTCTTATTGATCCAAAGCCCATGAATTAATAATGCAATGATGACCAAGGATGCCACTACAATTAGAACAGTACGTAAATTATCCATAATACCCACTCAGAATTAAATTAAATATAGATTCAAATTATTCAATAATATAATTGAAAAAAAAGGATTAAAAAATACCACAACGAAATTTTTTTACTTTTTACATTTAAGTTAAATCCATACTCACTTATTACAGCGCAAAAAAACTATTATTCTATATTACTTTATTTCTAGCAATAATCATAATTATCAATAGAATTTTTTTATTAATTTGCTTTTAAGGCTTATAAGTCAGATAATTTTTAGAACTCTGTGCTATTAAGGCGTTAAGACTCTTACAATCTATGCATATTTTTTGTAAAATCTCCGATCACTTTTGAATAATATTCATTGTTTTTATTTAAAAAATAATTATTAAGTTACCGAGGTCTTTTTTATATGAGATTTAATAAGCTATTACTTACTCTGCCAGCGGCATTAACTAGTCTATTGTTATTAACAAGTTGTGATAATAATCAATCACAAGATGGTGCTGGCCAATTACCAAAGGTAACTGTTTTTAAAGTTGAACCTTTAGACTATACTCTAAAAATAAACTTACCTGGACGGGTCGTTGCTTCCCAGATCGCTGAAATCCGACCACAGGTTAGTGGGATTGTACTAAATCGAGAATTTGAAGAAAGTTCAAATGTTAAAGCTGGTCAATCACTTTATCAAATTGACCCAGCCATTTATCAAGCGAATTATGATAGTGCGGTGGCCAGTGTAGCTAGTGCGAAAGCTAACGCTAATATAGCTCAACTAACCTTAAAGCGTTATGCTGGACTTTTGAATACTAAATCTATCAGTCAACAAGAATATGATAAAGCGGCTGCCGATGCCAAACAAGCTGAGGCAAGTGTTTTAGTTGCTCAAGCAGCAGAGCACGCAGCCAAAGTTAATTTGGACTACACGAAAGTATACTCGCCAATTGATGGGTATATTGGTAAATCAAGTGTCACGGAGGGGGCATTAGTGTCAGCAGGGCAAGCTGCTCCATTAGCTTTGGTACAGCAACTTGATCCAATTTATGTTGATATGACTGAAGCTGCAACTCGTTATAATAAATATCTTCAAGATGAAAATATAATTTATGAACCAGCTCAAGGTGATAATGTTGAATTGTTTTTTAATGATGGATCAAAATATGCTCTATCAGGAAATATTAAATTTTCAGATATGACGGTTAATGAAACGACTGGAACAGTTACTCTGCGATCACAATTTTCAAATGCTGAAGGTAAAATTTTACCGGGGATGTTTGTAAAACCACAATTGACATTAGGTACTATCAAAAATGCAGTACTAGTTCCTCAGCAGGGCATTACTAGTAACCAAAAAGGTCAATATACAGCTAAGATTTTAAAACCAGATAATACAGTTGAATATCGTCAAGATATTAAAGTTTATACTGGCATCAGTGGTTATTGGGTTGTTACCAGTGGCATTGATGTTGGTGAACAAGTGATTACTACCGGTTTACTTAATTTAACCGCAGTAGAAAGGGGGCAACCAATGAAGGCTCAAGTAGTAGATAAGCCAGCTACTCTTTCTCAAGAGCAATTAGACAATATCATCAAAAGCAGCGTGAAATAAAACAGGGGTAGAGTTAATTATGGCTAAGTTTTTTATTGATAGACCTGTTTTTGCATGGGTAATTGCTATCATGATGATGCTGGGCGGTGCTTTATGTATTAAGCTACTCGCTGTTGAACAGTATCCTGATATCGCACCACCAGCTGTTACGGTTTCTGCTGTTTATCCAGGGGCTGATGCTCAAACTATTGAGAATACAGTTACCCAATTGATTGAGCAAAACTTGACTGGTTTGGATAATTTGATTTATATGAAATCAACCAGTAGTGCTCAAGGGGTTGTACAAACCACTCTGACTTTTGCTCCCGGCACTAGCCCTGATTTTGCGCAAGTACAGGTCTTAAATAAAGTAGAAAGTATTAAATCTCGTTTGCCAGAAAGCGTGCAAAAAAATGGGGTATCGGTTGCTAAAAATAATACCAACTTCTTAAAAGTTATTGGTTTCTATTCTACCAATCCTCAAAAAACACAAGCAGATATCGCTGACTTTATTTATTCAACAGTACAAGATCAGATACGTCGTGTACAAGGTGTCGGTGATACTCAGTTATTTGGTTCTGAATATGCAATGCGTATTTGGTTAGATCCTAATAAACTAAATTATTTTAATTTATCTATTGAAGAAATTATTGCTGCTATTCAAGCACAAAATGCGCAGGTTACTGCAGGGCAATTAGGTGCTTTACCAGCAACTGAAGGTCAAGAGCTCAATGCAACTATTACAGCTCAATCACGGTTAAAAACACCTGAGCAATTTCAAAATATTTTAGTACGTGTTAACACAGATGGCTCAAACATCTTATTAAAAGATGTTGCCAATGTTGAAATTGGTGCTGCTGATTATAACTTTCTTTCACGTTATGACGGTAAACCATCAGCTGGTTTAGGTATTTATTTGGCGACAGGAGCAAACCAACTCGATACATCAGCAAAAGTTGACCAAAAAATTCAAGAATTATCACAGATTTTTCCTGAAGATATCAAATTTGCCTATCCTTATGATACAACTCCGTTTGTTAAATTATCGATTAATAACGTTGTGCATACATTAATTGAAGCAATCATATTGGTTGTTATCGTTATGTATGTCTTTTTACAAAATCTGCGTTCTACACTTATTCCAACTATTACCGTACCAGTAGTATTGTTAGGTACCTTTGCAGTTTTATATATATTTGGATTTACCATTAATACGTTATCTATGTTTGCTATGGTGCTGGCCATCGGTCTTCTGGTCGATGATGCCATCGTAGTAATTGAAAACGTTGAACGTATTATGCATGACGAAGGCCTTTCGCCTTATGATGCAACGGTTAAATCGATGGAACAAATTACTTCGGCATTAGTGGGGATTGCTGTGGTATTATCCGCCGTATTCGTACCAATGGCATTTTATGGTGGTGCTGCAGGGGGGATATATCGTCAATTTTCAATCACAATTGTAACGTCAATGGCTTTATCAGTATTGATGGCAATTGTATTAACGCCAGCACTTTGCGCACAAATTTTAAAAGCACCATCGAAAAATAAAGTTAAGATAACAACATTAGGCGAAAAATTACAAACCATACCTCCGTTTACGTGGCTTTCAATTGGAACTAAATGGTTTTTCAATAAGTTCAATAATTTGTATAACAAAAGTTTATATGCCTATGAAAAAGGGGTAATTAAGTTTATTCGTTATCCACTGATTTCATTTGTTTGCTATGTCTTGATAGTTGTTGGCTTAGTATTTGGCTTTAACCGTTTACCAACTGGTTTCTTACCAAATGAAGATCAGGGGGTGTTGATTGTAATGGTTGAGTTACCACCCGGTGCGACATTAGAACAAACCATGGGTGTATTGAACAAAACCTCTCAATTTTATATGAATGAAAAAGCTGATTCAGTCAGAGAGATTTTTACCGTTGCAGGTTTTAGCATGGTTGGTCGTGGACAAAACATGGGACTTGGCTTTATTCGATTAAAAGATTGGGATGAACGTAAACGCCCGGATCAAAAAGTTGATGCATTAGTTGGTAGTGGTTGGGGATTCGCTTCTACTATTACTGAAGGTCGGGTCATTATTACGAATGTACCGGCTGTACCATCACTTGGTATGGCAAATGGTTTTTCTTACATGTTAAAAGATACCGCTGGACTTGGCCATGAGGCACTAATGGGGGCATTTTTCCAATTATTGGGGCAAGCTGCACAGAATCCTAATCTACAACAAGTTCGTCCAGGTAGTATGCTAGATGTCCCACAATATAAGATTAATGTCGATTTTGAAACTGCTCAAGCACTTGGTGTTGCAGTAAGTAGCGTAAATACCGTACTTTCAACAGCATTGGGTTCAGCTTATATTGATGACTTTGTTTATAACAATCGGGTTAAAAAAGTCTATTTACAATCAGATTCGGCTTATCGAATGTTACCTGATGATTTCAGCTTTTGGCATGTTAAAAATCAAAAAGGTGAAATGGTTCCTTATGATGCATTTGCCACTACAACTAAGAGTTATGGTTCGCCATCTCTTGTTCGTTATGATGGCGTTGCAGCCATGGGCGTCAGTGGAGCCGCTGCACCAGGTATGAGTTCAGGACAAGCTATGGCAATAATGGAAGAACTATCTAAAAACTTACCGAAAGGTTTCTCGTATGATTGGACAGATATTTCTTACCAAGAACGTCAAACAGGTTCACAAACGACAACACTTTATATTATCTCACTTATCGTAGTGTTCCTATCGTTAGCTGCATTATATGAAAGTTGGACTGTACCTATTTCTATCTTATTCGTTATCCCATTAGGTATTATTGGTACTGTATATGCAACTATGTTTAGAGGCCTTGATAATGATATCTACTTTATCGTTGGTCTATTAACAACAATGGGTCTATCGGCTAAGAATGCTATTCTGATCGTAGAATTTGCTAAAGATGCGCTTGAAAAAGAAGGTAAGTCATTAATTGATGCAACATTAGAAGCGTGTCGCTTACGCTTACGCCCAATTTTAATGACTTCATTTGCCTTTATTCTAGGTGTTTATCCACTGGCTACCAGTAGTGGTGCCGGTTCTGTAAGTCAGAATGCGGTAGGTACGGGGGTTATTGGTGGTATGTTAACGGCAACGTTCTTAGCGATTTTCTATGTTCCGTTATTCTTCTTATTTATAACTAAACTATTCACTAAACATAAGAATAAAGTGGTGTTGCCAACTAACTATACTGGTAAAACTGAGAAATAGTTAATGAATAATTAATATGAATTTAAAGCACCAATAATATTGGTGCTTTTTTTTATCTAACTTTTAATAGATTGCCTATTTGATATTTTAATTTAACAGTTTTCATACAGTTGGATAAAAGTTGAGGAAAGGGGTTTTTAAGTTATAAACGCAGGGCGTTAATATGGAATAGTATTAGATTATTTACGTGATTTGATTAATTGTTGACTCATATGGGCATGGGTAATTGCTATAGCTAGTGCATCTGCCGCATCTGCTTGAGGACTTGCAGGTAATTTTAATAGTAGTCTAACCATATGTTGAACTTGTTTTTTGTCGGCAGCTCCAGTGCCAACTACACTTTGTTTGACCAAGCGTGCAGCATATTCAAAAATGGGTAAATCATGATTGACTGCTGCGACAATTGCAGAGCCTCGTGCTTGACCCAATTTTAAAGCAGAATCGGCATTACGTGCCATAAATACTTGTTCAATAGCAAACATGTTCGGTTGAAATTGAAGAATGATTTCGCTTACTCCTGCATAGACACGTTTCAAACGTGTGGGTAAGTCATCGACAGCAGTGCGAATACAGCCACTGCCAAGATAGGTGAGTTGTCGTCCCGTTTGACGAATTACGCCATAACCCGTCAAACGAGAGCCTGGGTCAATACCCAGAATAATAGTCATTAGAGTGTTGCAGCAACTTCGTCTGACACTTCTCCGTTATGATAAACCTCTTGAACATCATCACAATCTTCAAGCATATCGATAAGACGTAGTAATTTTGGTGCAGACTCAATATCAAGATCAACTTTGGTTGCTGGAATCATTGAAACTTCAGCGGATTCAGCCACTAAACCAGCTGCATCGAGTGCATCTTTAACTTCACCGAATGATTCAGGTGTAGTAAATACATCAATTGCACCATCATCATAAGTAACCACATCATCAGCACCAGCTTCAAGTGCCGCATCCATTACTTGATCTTCATCAGTGCCTGCAGGATAAGAGATCACACCTTTTTTAGTAAATAAATAAGATACTGAGCCGTCAGTACCTAGATTACCGCCAGTTTTAGTGAAAGCGTGACGAACTTCAGATACAGTACGGTTTCGGTTATCACTTAAGCATTCAACCATTACTGCAGTACCTGCAGGTCCATAACCTTCATAGATGATAGTTTCCATATTAGTATCATCTTCACCACCGACACCACGAGCAACAGCTCGATTCATGGTATCTCGAGTCATGTTATTAGATAATGCTTTGTCCATAGCAGCACGTAGACGAGGGTTAGACGCTGGATCGCCACCACCAATTTTGGCTGCCGTTACAAGTTCGCGAATAATTTTGGTAAAGATTTTACCGCGCTTAGCATCTTGAGCTGCTTTGCGGTGTTTGGTATTGGCCCATTTACTATGACCTGCCATAGAGTTCTCCAGATTAAATAATTTAAAAATCGCATCATTTTAACAAACTTTTAACTAAAGTTCATTATCAATCTATTTTTTCATTGGTTCATGTCATTTTAATAATGAATAATTATATTGATTTGTATCAAATATTCATATTTTATTCATTGCAACTCATTTAGTTTTAATTCATTATATCTTTAGTCTTGATAGATTAAGCCTTCATCGAAACGTTTCGATAAACAATTTCATTATTATTCTTAGGATTGCATTATGTATAAAAGTAAGTTGTTCAATTCAGTAATAGTTCAGACTTTAGCCAAAATGGGACATACCGATCAAATTGCTATTGGTGATGCAGGTTTACCCATACCTGAAAATGTTGAAAGAATAGATCTGGCGCTGACATTTGGCGTGCCATCTTTTATGCAAGTTTTGGAAACTGTAACTGAATCTATGCAAATTGAAAAAGTTCTTCTGGCAGAAGAGATCCTTGAACATAATCCAGAGATAAATAAAAAAATATTAGCTCAGATTAAACAAATTGAGGAATCACAACAAAATATAATTGATATAGAATATGTCACTCACGAAATGTTAAAACAGCAAACCAGCGAATGCAAAGCGGTAATTAGGACTGGTGAATGTTCACCTTACGCGAATATTATTCTACAGTCGGGAGTAATTTTTTAAAAACAACAATTAAAATAATGGGAATTTTATGAGTGATATTTTATTACAGCTTACTGATATATCTAAATCTTTTCCCGGTGTTAAAGCGCTTTCAGGCGCTAATCTGACTGTTAAAGCTGGTCAAGTTATGGCCTTAATCGGCGAAAATGGCGCGGGTAAATCTACGTTAATGAAAGTACTCACAGGAATATATAAAAAAGATTCTGGTGAAATTATTTATCAAGGTAGTAAAGTTAACTTCAATGGTCCCAAAGCTTCGCAATTAGCCGGAATAGGTATAATTCATCAAGAATTGAATTTAATACCGCAATTATCCATCGCCGAAAATATCTTTTTAGGTCGAGAATTTACCAATAAATTCGGTTGTATTGATTGGCAAAAAACCTATGCTGAAGCCGATAAATTATTAGCGCAATTGCATTTGAATTATAACAGTCGAAGATTGATTAGTGATTTGTCGATTGGTGAACAGCAAATGGTTGAAATTGCCAAAGTGCTAAGTTTTGATTCTAAAGTTATCATTATGGATGAACCAACCGATGCTCTCACCGATACAGAAACCGCTTCATTATTTGAAGTCATTAATAAACTCAAAAAACAAAATTGTGGCATTGTCTATATCTCTCATCGTCTAAAAGAAATCTTTCAAATTTGCGATGCAGTAACCGTATTACGTGATGGTCAATTTGTGGGGGAAAAGAAGATCACTCAATTGGATGAAGATAGTTTAATTGAGATGATGGTGGGTCGTAAGCTTGAAGAACAATATCCACGCATCGAAATGGAAAAAGGAAATATCACGTTACAGGTTAACCACCTTATTGGTGATGGTGTGAATGATGTTAGTTTTTCTCTTCATGAAGGAGAAATATTAGGTATCTCTGGTCTTATGGGGGCTGGACGAACCGAGTTGATGAAGATGATTTATGGCGCAAATCCCGCTAAATCAGGAACAATAACTTTAAATGGCAAAGCCATTAAAACACGTTCGCCAAAAGATGGTTTAATGAACGGCATTGTTTATATCTCTGAAGACCGCAAAAGAGATGGATTAATTTTAGGCATGTCAGTTAAAGATAATATGTCACTCAACTCCCTTGGTTATTTTGTTAATCAATTTAAACAGTTAAAACTAAAAAATGAACGACGAGCGGTTGATGATTATGTGGGACTATTCAATATTAAAACCCCATCAATTAATCAAACAATAGGTTTATTATCAGGTGGTAATCAACAAAAAGTTGCTATTGCTAAAGGATTAATGACACGTCCAAGCATATTAATTTTGGATGAACCAACCAGAGGTGTTGATGTTGGCGCTAAAAAGGAAATTTATCAACTGATTAATCAATTCAAACAACAAGGATTAAGTGTTATCTTAGTTTCGTCCGACATGCCCGAAATTCTTGGCATGAGTGACCGCATTTTAGTTATTCATGAAGGAAAAGTAACCGGAAATTTTACTATTAATGAAGCAACACAAGAAAAACTTATGGCCGCTGCCGTAGGAAAAATACAGGAGAAATCTGATGCTGCAAAATAAAACGCTCAAAAATGTATTAGTTGAGCAGAAGTCATTAATAACGTTACTGGTATTAATCTTAATCGTTTCATGTTTAAGTGATAACTTTTTCACGTTAAATAATATTTTTAATATTTTGCAGCAAACCTCAATTAACGCCATTATTGCGGTTGGAATGACCTTAGTCATTCTAACATCCGGTATTGATCTTACAGTTGGCTCGATATTTGCACTAGCGGGCGCTGTGACCGCATCGATGATTGGTTCCGACATTTCCCCATTTATTGCTATATGTGCTGCTTTAATTTTAAGTGCAATATTAGGGGCCTTTTCTGGAGTCATTATCGCGAAAGGAAAGCTTCAAGCTTTTATTGCAACATTAGTGATGATGTTAATCTTACGTGGTGCAACACTGGTATATACAAAAGGAAGTCCAATTTCTATTGGTACTAATGATAATTCCGAAATGTTTGAATGGATCGCATTTGGTCGAGTATTCGGTATTCCAGTACCAATTATCATTATGTTGGTTGTGTTTGCCGCGGCATGGTATTTGTTGAAATATACGCGTTTAGGTCGCTATATTTATGCCCTTGGCGGTAACGAATCAGCAACACAATTATCAGGTATCAATGTTGATAAGGTAAAAATTATTGTTTATGCGATGAGTGGTTTACTGTGTGCTGTTGCCAGTACAATTGAGGTTTCAAGATTGTCCTCAGCTCAACCTACAGCAGGAACTGGTTACGAGATGGATGCAATTGCTGCTGTTGTTCTTGGCGGCACAAGTATGTCAGGAGGGCGCGGTAAAATTATTGGGACCCTAATCGGTGCGTTAATTCTAGGTTTTTTGAATAATGGCTTAAATATGTTAGGGGTCGATGCGTATTATCAAATGATAGTCAAAGGTGGCGTCATATTACTTGCGGTTTTAGTTGATAAAAAAACTAATAAGTAATTTTTTTAATAAAAGTAGCTAGGAGAAAGTTATGAGATTAAATAAGTACATTGCTGTATTAATAAGTTTTTTATTTGTCTTTCAAGCTTCGGCAAAAGAGAATATTGCTTTAATAATATCCACGCTAAACAATCCATTTTTTGTTACTTTAAAAGAGGGAGCCGTAAAAAAAGCTAATGAACTAGGTTACGATTTAGTAGTGTTAGATTCCCAAAATAATCCCGCCAAAGAGTTAGCAAATGTTGAAGATACAATTGTTAAAGGAACAAAGATTATTTTAATTAATCCGACAGATTCGGAAGCAGTTGGTAACGCTGTTCTAGCGGCTAACAAAGCAAATATTCCTGTTATAACCCTTGACCGTGGTTCAGTGAAAGGTGAGGTAGTTAGCCATATAGCATCAGACAATGTTGCTGGCGGTAAAATGGCTGGTGATTTTATTGTTAATAAGTTAGGTAAACAGGCAAAAGTCATTCAACTACAAGGAATTGTAGGTACTTCGGCTTCACGTGAAAGAGGTGAAGGATTTAATCAGTCACAACAAGAAAATAATTTTACCATTTTAACTGCACAGCCTGCGGATTTTGATAGAGCTAAAGGTATGAATGTTATGCAAAATTTATTAACGGCTTATCCCACTGTTCAAGCTGTATTTGCAGAAAATGATGAAATGGCATTAGGTGCAATGCGAGCGATTCAAACCGCTGGTCGAACTGACATTTTGATCGTTGGATTCGATGGTACTGATGATGGTATCAAATCTGTAGAACGCGGTAAATTAGCTGCAACTGTGGCACAACAACCCGATAAAATTGGCGCAATTGGGGTAGAAATCGCTGATAAAGTTATAAAAGGTGAAAAAGTCAGTCCGAGTATTCCTGTGGAGTTAAAATTAATTAGTAAATAGATTAGTATAGGACGTGATAAACGTCCTATTTAATTAGGAATTAGATAAATGAAACGTAAAAAATTGATTGTCTTAGGTAGTGTTAATGTTGATCATATTTTAAATGTTCCTAAGTTTCCTAAACCGGGTGAAACATTATCAGGATCAAACTATAAAATTTCTTTCGGTGGTAAGGGGGCAAACCAAGCTGTTGCAGCAGGTCGATTGGGTGCAAATATTCAATTTATTGCTGCTGTCGGAAATGATGAACTAGGTAACAAAATTAAACAGCAGCTTAACAATGATAATATTAATACTTGTTCAGTAGCTTGTATTGAAGGGCAAAATACTGGGGTAGCTTTGATTTTAGTTAATGCACAAGGTGAAAATCAAATTGCTATCCATGCTGGTGCAAATGCACAAGTTACTACAGAATATTTACTTAAATATAAAGAAGATATTATCAATGCTGATGCTATTTTAATGCAATTGGAAACACCGTTGGCAACAATTGAACAAGCAGCAAAATTGGCTAAACAACATCAGACTCAAGTTATTTTAAATCCGGCTCCAGCACAAAAATTATCAGATGATTTACTTAAACACATTGATATTATTACCCCTAATGAAACTGAAGCTGAATACTTAACAGGTATTAAAGTTTTAACGGAAAAAGATGCCGAGCAAGCTGCGATTTTTTTACATAAAAAAGGTATCGAAACGGTTATTATTACTTTAGGCTGTAAAGGTGCCTGGGTAAGTTCTGCACAACAAGGGGCAATCATTGCTGGATTTAAAGTCAAAGCAATTGATACTATTGGTGCAGGTGATACTTTCAATGGTATGTTAGTTACCGCGTTGTTAGAAGGTAAAACTTTAGAACAAGCGATTAAATATGCCCATGCAGCTGGTGCATTATCAGTTACGAAATCGGGAGCTCAAACAGCAGTACCATCTCGAAATGAAGTAGAAGAGTTTCTTGAACAACAAAGTAAATAGGTAGTTTCGACTTGGCAACTATGAAGGATATCGCAAATTTTGCGAAAGTATCGACATCAACTGTCTCTCATGTCATTAATAATGACCGTTATGTTAGTCCAACTATTCGAAAAAAAGTTGAATTGGCAATCAAACAATTAAATTATACACCTTCAGCCATTGCTCGAAGTTTAAAAAGTAATAAAACATTTACTATTGGTATGGTAGTAACAGCAAGTAATAACCCCTTCTTTTCAGAAATAGTGCAGGGCGTTGAGAGATGTTGTTATAGGCTGGGGTATAATTTAATATTATGTCATACCGAAGGTGACCAGCAACGAATGTTAATTAATATTGAACATTTATTACAAAAACGTGTTGATGGTTTACTAACAATGTGTACTGAAACTCAGCCAATCCCACAACAGATATTCACTAAATATCCTAAACTTGCCATAGTTATGGTGGACCGGACACCATTTAGTGCTCTTTATGATATTATAAAGGATCATTCTTTATATGGTGCTACTTTAGCTACCAATTATCTCATTGAACAAAATTATAAAAAGATCGCGTGTATTACTGGGCCATTGAATAATAACCAATCTCAATTGCGTTTAAAAGGCTTTAGAAATGCTCTGCAAGCCGCTAATATAACCATACTTGACGGCTATGAAGTACAAGGGGATTTTCACTTTTCATCTGGCGTGATTGCTATGCAGCAATTATTAGATTTACCGATTCCGCCGGAAGCGGTATTTTGTTTTAATGATGCCATGGCAATTGGTGCTTACCAAACTCTATATCAAAATGGTCTTGAAGTTGGCAAAGATATCGCTATTATTGGTTATGATGATATTGAAATTGCGCAATACATGACTCCTTCTTTGACAACTATCCATCAACCAAAAGAAGAATTAGGCCAGTTAGCAGTCGAAACTTTACTAAATCGTATTCAAAATCCTCAAGAGTCGCGACAAATATTGACTTTAACTCCTACATTAATTAAACGTTTTTCAGCGTAAATAACATCTAATTGATATATTGAGAACAAAAAAAGCGTCCTCCAAAGAAGACGCTTTTAAATAATCCTATAATATGGTTTTAGAGATTTAGACTAACTCATTCCATATTGTTTTAATTTTTTGCGTAGAGTACCACGGTTGATACCAAGCATATTTGCTGCTCGAGTTTGATTGCCACGAGTATATTGCATAACCATATCAAGGAATGGGTGTTCAACTTCAGCTAACACTAATTCATATAGATCAGTAGGATCTTCACCATTTAATTGTGATAAATAGTTTTTTAAAGCTTGTTTTACCGAATCTCGCAAAGGTTTTTGTGTTATTTGGTCTTGTGAGTTTACAGTTGTAAATTTAAGTGCTGCAGCTGTAACGCGTTGTTCTGACATAGTATATTTAACTCTTTTATTTGTTTCTAATTTGACTAAAAAATGCTTTTAGTGTTTTTACTTGCTCACATGAATTGCTAAGTACACTAAATAAGCGCCTGAATTGATCGCTGTCAGCATAGTTCTTGGTATACCAATTTACATGCTTTCTGGCAATCCGTAATCCTTTGTATTCTCCATAGAATTGATAAAGTTCTTCAAGGTGTGTTAACACTATTTGCTCAACTTCATCAATTGACTTATTTTTCTTTAACTGTCCGTGTGTTAAATAGAATGCAATTTCTTCAAATATCCAAGGTCGCCCTTGTGCCGCTCGGCCGATCATTATACCATCAGCTTGCGTATATTTAAAAACATCTTTTGCTTGTTCTGGGGTACAAATATCACCATTTGCAATTACCGGAATAGTTACCTTTTCTTTAACTGCTTTAATGGATTCATATTCAGCCTTTCCATTGAATAAGCATGCACGACTCCGCCCATGAATAGTAATGGCCTTTATGCCACAATCCTGCGCAATTTGTGCGATTTCAATGCAATTTCTATTATTTTTATCCCATCCAGTCCGAGTTTTTAATGTTACTGGTACATCAACAGCACCAACAACTTTCTGCAAAATAGTTTTTATTAGCTCTGGATACTGCATTAAAGCAGAGCCAGCTAATTTTTTATTCACCTTTTTAGCCGGACACCCCATATTGATGTCAATTAACTGAGCTCCATGTTTGACGTTAAATTCAGCCGCTCTCGCCATTTCGTCGGGGTCTGAGCCAACTATTTGAACTGCACGTATACCGACATCATCATTTGAAATCATTCTTAATGCTGATTTATCAGTATGCCAAACATCAGAATTTGCTAAAAACATTTCAGAGACAGTCATTCCAGCACCAAAGCGGTGACATAAATTCCGAAACGGTTTATCACTGATTCCTGCCATTGGAGCAGCAATCAGATTATTTTTTAAATTGACCTTGCCGATACTAAGCGAATTAAGGCCGGCTATATTACGCATTTTTTCTCGAAGTTAAAAGGGGTAATGTTAATTTTTTATAATTTTTTACCGGTTATACGGCACCATTCATCCTGTTCAATAACCGGATCAAGGACAAACTCAGTTTGATATGCTTCACATACGCTTTGCGATTGATTCGCTAAAATTCCAGATAGTCCAAGTTCTCCTGATGGCTTTACTAATTTACTAATCTGGGGTTTAAGTTCTTTCAACGGGCCGGCCAAAATGTTAGCTACTACCACATCCGCTTGTAAATTATCGGGAATATCTTTTGCCAAATAAAGCTCAATCTTTTCACTTACTTTGTTACGTTCAGCATTGTCACAACTTGCTTGGATTGCTTGAGGATCAATATCAATGCCTATAACTCTTGCTGCACCTAATTTTAACGCCGCAATGGCTAAAATACCTGAACCACATCCATAATCGATCACAATTTTGTTATTAAGATCGAGACTGTCTAGCCAAGTTAAGCATAAAGCTGTCGTAGGATGAGTACCTGTACCGAAGGCTAAACCTGGATCTAACATTACATTAACCGCATTGGGATCGGGTATTTCACGCCAGCTGGGGCAGATCCACAATCGTTTACCAAATTGCATTGGATGGAAATTATCCATCCATTCTCGTTCCCAGTCTTTATCTTCCAATTGTTCGATTTTATAAGAATATTGCTCAAGATTTAAAATTGATTTTAACTCGTCAATATCTGTTTCAGCATCATATAATCCGACAACATCGGTATTCCCCCAAAGTTTTGTTTCACCAGGTAAAGGTTCAAAAACAGGGTTATCAAAAGTATCTTGAAAAGTGACTGACACTGCCCCTGATTCTTCTAATTGTTCGCTAATACTTTCAGCTAAATCACTAGTTGTGTTAATTCTGAGTTGAATCCAAGGCATAATATTTTCCCGTCTGGCCAAAATGATTGGCAATAATAAATATAACTAATCCAATAAGTAATGATGGCACTATTGGATGGAAAGCATAAATTTTAATGTTATAAACAGCAAGTAATGTGTAGCTTATAGCACCAGCAAACATCGAGCAAAAAGCACCTGTTGAATTAGCTTTTTTCCAATATAATCCTAGTACTAGAGGCCATAAGAATACTGCTTCAAGTCCACCAAAAGCTAATAAATTAAGCCATATGATCATTTTTGGTGGGTTCCATGCAGCGACAATTAATAAACCACCAAAAATAAAGGTGATGATAATTGATATGCGAGTAAGCATTTTATCACTAAATTTAGTATTTGGTCTCATCGTTAAGAACAGGTCTTTAATAATTACAGATGAAACTTGTAATAATTGTGCATTAATGGTGGACATAATTGCTGATAATGGTGCTGCCAAAAAAATTCCTGCGGCTAAAGGAGGTAAAACCTTTATAATTAATGTTGGTACAATTTGGTCTGGAATGGTTAAATCACTTATTATTGCTCTTCCAAGTGCGCCAGATAGATGCATTGTTAACATGATGATTGTCACAACAGCAGTACCAATAATAATGCCTTGATGAACAGCCTTACTATCTTTATAAGCCATACAACGAACAGCGGTATGAGGTAAACCAACAACTCCAAAACAGACTAAAACCCAGAATGATGCCATAAATGGAAAGTCCATAAAATTGTCAGGGCCTTGAGGTGTTAATAAAGCAGGATCGATCTGATTTAAACGATCAACTATATTTGTAATGCCACCGCCAGCATAAATAATGGCAACTAATAACAAAATGGCGCCAATCATCATTACCAACCCTTGAAATGCATCATTTAATATGCTGGCTCTAAATCCGCCAAAAGCTGTGTAAATTACGGTACCAATACCAAAAATAAGTAATCCTATATCATAGGGAATACCTACAGATGATTGTAGTAATCGGGCTCCACCGACAAATTGTACGGTCATAGCACCAATAAAAGCCGCAATAAGCGCAATACTGGCAAAACATACAATTAGTTTGCTTTTATAATGAGAATAGAGCATATCACTTAGCGTTATTGCATTGTATTTACGCGCTAAAATTGCGAATTTTTTGCCAAGAATACCAAGTGATAATAATACGGTAGGAACTTGAATCATCGACAACAGAACCCAACCGAGACCATATTTATAAGCAGCACCTGGACCACCGATAAAAGAACTGGCACTAATATAAGTTGCAGCTAAAGTCATTGCCAGTAAAAAACCGCCCATAGTCCGATTACCAATAAAATAATCAGTAAATTGGTTTACTTTTTTTCGTTTTGCATATGCATAAATTGATAATGCAAATACAAATATAAGATAAATAACAAGAGGAAGAATAATATCTAATTGCACGGTTTAATGACCTATTCTAGTGAAATATTTTTAAATTGTTTTTTTACTATAACAAAACACAACAAGATAAAACCCAATGGTACAAATATACAGGATAGTTCAAACCATAATGGTAAACCCAAAAATCCGGTTTGATTTTTGACAATATAAGCAGTAATTACCCATGCAGCGAAGTAAATGATAGTCAGTAGCAATGAAAGTTTTGCTTCTTTATTAGCTTGCTTGTAACGAGTATCCATAATAAATAAATGGTTAAGTTATCTGGGGTGGCTTAGAGTAAAAGAAAGTAGTTAACTTAGCAAGTATATTGCAATTTATGCAACATAATATTCTAAATATATCAATTTCCGCAATTATGCTTTTACGGTATAGTGCATACAACTTAATTATCAGAAATTCAACTCATGGAGAGAATAATGTCAAATTATTTTAATACACTAAATTTACGCGAAAAATTAGAACAATTAGGTCAATGTCGTTTTATGGCGCGCGATGAATTTGCATCAGAAGCTAATTTTTTAAAAGGTAAAAAAATTGTCATCGTAGGTTGTGGTGCACAAGGTCTTAACCAAGGGCTAAATATGCGTGATTCTGGTTTAGATATTGCTTATGCATTACGTAAAGAAGCTATTGATGAAAAAAGAGCATCATGGAAAAAAGCTACTGAGAATGGTTTTAAAGTAGGAACTTATGAAGAATTAATCCCAACAGCTGATTTGGTTATCAACCTTACTCCAGATAAACAACATTCTGCTGTGGTACAAGCAGTACAACCATTAATGAAAAAAGATGCGGCATTAGGTTACTCACATGGTTTTAATATCGTTGAAGTTGGTGAAAAAATCCGACCAGATATTACTGTCGTTATGGTTGCGCCAAAATGTCCAGGAACAGAAGTTCGTGAAGAATATAAACGTGGATTTGGTGTACCAACCTTGATCGCTGTACATCCAGAAAACGATCCGAAAGGTGAAGGTCTAGCAATTGCTAAGGCATGGGCGGCAGCAACAGGTGGTCATCGTGCCGGTGTGTTACAATCTTCTTTTGTTGCTGAAGTTAAATCAGATCTAATGGGTGAACAAACTATTTTATGTGGTATGTTACAAACTGGATCATTACTTTGCTTTGATAAATTGGTTGCTGATGGCGTAGATCCAGCATATGCGTGTAAATTATTACAATTTGGTTGGGAAACGATCACTGAAGCATTAAAACAAGGTGGTATTACCTTAATGATGGATCGTTTATCAAATCCAGCTAAGTTACGCGCTAATGCGTTAGCTAAAGAATTAAAAGTAATTATGACCGATCTTTATCGTAAACATATGGATGACATTATTTCTGGTGAGTTTTCATCTACTATGATGAAAGATTGGGCTAACGATGATGTTAACTTATTGAAATGGCGTAAAGAAACAGGTGAAACTGCATTTGAAAAAGCGGCAGAATACCAAGGTAAGATTGATGAACAAGCTTATTTCGATCAAGGAGTTGTAATGGTTGCTATGGTTAAAGCTGGTGTTGAACTAGCATTTGAAACCATGCTTGAGTCTGGAATTTTACCTGAATCGGCTTATTATGAATCATTACACGAATTACCACTTATCGCAAATACTATTGCCCGTAAACGTCTGTATGAAATGAATGTTGTTATTTCAGATACCGCTGAATATGGTAACTATTTATTTGCTAATGCAGCTGTACCATTGTTAAAAGAGAAATTTATGCCAATGTTACAAGCTGGTGATTTAGGGAAAGCAATCCCTGAAGGAAGTGTTGATAACGCACAACTACGTGATGTTAATGAAGCTATTCGTCATCATCCAATCGAAGTTATTGGACGTAAACTTCGTAGCTATATGACTGATATGAAACGTATTAATGTTGCAAGTTAATTCTATTAACTGATTATAAAAAGGTGCTAAATAGCACCTTTTTTTATGCTAAAAATTTGTTATTTATAATTATATATACATGCTATTTTCATTAAAATTAAATTTGATTCGAAAGGATCATTAAGATCTAAATTTAGATCTAACTTAGATCATTTTGATCTTGAGTGGATCGACATAAAATTTTTAAAAATTAAATAATTAAAATTTTCTTATTTTAAATTTTTATTTATTTTTTATATAAATTATGATATATTTTGTTCAAATTTAGTTCAATTTGAAAGGATGAAATATCAATGAAAATGGCTTTTCGACCAACAGACAGCTGGCGTTGGTATTTTGATAATGAATATGATAGTTTAATGCTTGAAATTTCATCAGAAATGCTATTTCGTTGTAATTATGCTAGCAAAATATTAATTCCAGATGTATTTAATGAGTTTTCTTTTTCAGTTGATGATGCAACAGCTTATTACCAGTTTTATGATAGCTGTCAATCGTTGGCGTTAACTGACTCTCAAAAAATTGAATTATCCATTAATGCAATTGTTGCAGCAAATTTTTTAAAGCCACAAATGCCTAAAAGCTGGTATTTTTCTCAACAGCCAATGTTTTACCAACCTAAAGTAGCTGATGTTGTTAGCGTAAATATGCAAGAGAATGGCCAAAAAGTATGTTTATTAGTTGTTGAAGCGGGTGAAAACGCCTCACTTTGTATTATTGCACAACCAACATTTGTAGCGATGAATAAAACTTTTTATTTTTCAGAAGCAATCAAAGTGATGAATGACAGATTAGCTTTAGTTAACTCATTAGCAAAAACAGAAAATTCAGTAGTTTCTGAGAATGAGCAATTAGCATTAAAAGCTATTTCTTAATTAATATAATTTTATTCTAAATGAGTAGCAAGTTTCTACTCATTTATTAATCTATTCTCTTTTAACTTAACAATTCCGTTTAATAAAATAATTTTACTTTCAATTTAATATTATTGAGAAAAGTTTAAATCGCTGCGTTTACTACGATTCAAAATTAGTCTCAGTTCAGCTGAGCTATGACCTTGTTTGGCTGCTTTTTCAAGTAAATCTACCCCTATTTCATACAATGTTGTATGTTCAATAAACATTGAACCTACTTTGTACTGGGCCTCCATATCACCATTATCTAATGCACGTTGTAATTGAGGATCTTGTTTTAATTTATTTAAAGCAATACAACTTCCCCATGTATATCCATCTTGTTCATCGAAACAGTATCTTTGATGCCAGTAAATTGCTTTGTCATAATTTTGAGTTACATAATCGCCTTTCATATACATTTCGGATAATGTTTGTTTAGATGAAAAACTACCCGCATTTGCAGCCGCTTCTAACCAATAAATTTTTTGATCAAGATTTGAATCATCGTCATACTTGAAAGCAATCTTTTCCATGATTTTAGGACTTTTAACATAATTCACGTACTTGATATAATTTTTCAATATTTCTGCATCTTTTTCGGAGGTAAAAAGCTCTGTTTTAGGATATAAATCAGCTATATGAAGGAATAATTGAGGATTGTTATCAGCAACATGTGAATAGAAATAAATTGCAGCTAAATACTTGTGATGTGATTCACACCATTTAGCAATGGCAATGGCTATTTCAGGATCAAGTGTATCTTTATCAAATTTTTCTAATAAAGTGTAAAATTCTCGATTTTCTGAAAGCTTGAACTGTAACTGATACATTTCACATGCTCGTGAAGACGCTAGTGAGCAAGCTTGATTAAAATACATCAAAGCTTTACTTAGCTTTACTTCGTTTACATAATATTTGCTCAAATAAAGTAGGGATTTTATATTGCCTCGAGAAGCTTTCTCTTGAATATTTTCTAAGGTATCTTTATCAATTATTTTGTTTTCATGTTTATAATCTTCGTCACTAAAACTGTATTTATTATCTAATAAATCCTCAATTAGCTTTTCAATTTTAGCGTAAGCAATAAAATAGGATAAAGATGGATCATCAATGTCTGTTGCATTAGCAAATTGTTGCAATGCGCTTGTTGGATCAATCTGTGGGGAGGTAAGATACTCTTGCCCAATTAAAAATGATGCATATTGATTAACATTTATCTCATTATCTGTTTTTAAACATTCAATTAAATTAATGACATAACCGTATGGTATTTTATCTGAATCTTTTAAATCTATTAATAATCTAACTGCGTTTAAATCACCATTCAGGATTGCTATTCGAATTAGTGATAATCCTTTATCCACTAATTTAGGTTTAATAAAATAATTTATGTCTGCATAATCTACTTTTTTACATCTATATGATAAGGAGTCATTATATTCTTTTTCCTCATCATATTCGTTATAGTAGATATCTTCGGTCAAAACAAAATGATCCTTCCAACTAGACACCAACTCATTAATTTTGTAAAGTTTTTTACAATTTTTTAAGCTAAAATTATGCGCTAATTCGATATAATTCATACCTAATTGTGAAAGGGTACTGAGGTTTGTTGTATTGCCTTCATTTAGTTCTTTAAGAATTTTAGCTTCTTTTCCTTCCTTTATATCATCAAACACCATTTTATAATGATCCAAAGAAAATACAGCTGTAGAAAGCGAACAGAGAAATATAAATAAAAATAATTTTCTAAACATCCATGATAACCTTTTATCTTTCTTATAATTTTAATAAATTTTACGTCCTGCAATAAAAGTTATTTTCATTTTACCAATTCTATCGTGATATCCCCTTTAGGTATACAACTACAAGCAAGAATATGTTTATTTTGTTTGACCGCTGATTGAGTTAAAGATTTTACATTTCCTTTTTTTAATAATACTGAGCAACGGCCACATACGCCAGCTCGACAAGAATTAGGGAGTGAAATATGATGTTGTTCGAGTTGTTCTAAAATTGTTTGCTGATTATTACCGACAATTTTTTTATCTTCGAATGTAATTGTACAAAGTTGAGAGTCTTTTGTTGTTTGTTTAGGGAAGTTTTTTATGTAATTTTTAGCAGGTTGCCGCTCAAGTATCTCAATGTTATCGCCAATAGATACACTGCCATGATTGCGAGCAATCATATTTATGCCAAAATCGATTTTCCCTTCTAAATCAGCTCTAAAGTAACCTAAAGTTCTTAAAGGTTCATTATTCGGTAATGCTTTGGCCGAATTAACATTGAAGGTGGTTAGTACACAACGGGTACAAGGTTTAACGATATCAAAAATTACTTCGCCTATTTTAATCGTTTTCCATCCATCTTCAGCAAACGGAAGAGCACCATCAATAATAATATTGCCACGAAATTGCTGAATATCCAATGTTTCAGGACATTGCTGTTGCAGATAATTGAATGAAGCTTGATTTAATAATAAATAGGGATAACCATCGGCAAAACTTACCGGTACGTCTGGGTAGCGTTTAGTTCTTCTGGTTAGTTGTTTGCCTATCCAGCGCATTTGTACATCTTTTTCGAGAATATGACTAAAAAATTGATTAACTTTTATTGGTGCAATATGTGAGGTGAAGTGATTTCCCCAGACCTCTGTGGCTTCATTGCTTAATGAAAACTCATCAAAATCAATAGTTATTGATTGGTTAGTTGGCAGCGAAACCCTTATTTTATTATTTTGTAAAGTAGTTTTAAGTTTTAAAAGTACTGGATATTGTCTAGCCGTAATAAAGGTGCCATCTGGTTCACTTATCATCAAAATACGGTCATATTCAAAACCACCATCAATACTATTGGCGGCTGTTAATGCTATACCTTGCATCGATTTAATAGGATAGATAAATAGTTGGTTAACTTTGATCATTATGTTTAAAAACTTAAATTTATTATTAAATAAAATTATATAGCCAATTTCTTATAGTGGGAGAATAATATGGTAAATTATTTTGGTTTGCTTAATCATCTTATTTTTTTATAACTGATATCAACAATAACATAATATGTTTTACCATTTGGTGTTAAAACTGATATTTCATCATCAATTTTATGACCTATTAAGGCTCTAGCAACAGGACTATTAATTGATATCCAATTTTTTTTCGGATCAAATTCATCAGCACCAACAATACGATAAATATGTAATTCTCCAGATTCATCTTCAAGTTTTACCCATGCGCCAAAAAAAACCTTACCTTCTTGACGTGGATCTGGATCAACGATGGTTAGCGTCTCTAAACGTTTAGTTAGAAAACGAACTCGTCTATCAATTTCGCGTAACCTTCTTTTTCCATAAATGTATTCGGCATTTTCACTACGATCACCGAGTGCTGCGGCATCAGATACTGCTTGAGTTACTCTAGGTCTTTCTTCTTTCCATAAATATTTCAACTCACGATCGAGTGCCAAGTAGCCTTCTCTTGTTATATAATTAGCTTTTTGCATGATGAATATAAATTCCGTTAATCGACAAGATATACAGAGATACCATGATAAATAATCAAATAAGCCATATTATAGCGGGTGAATTAACCGTAAAACCAGAACAAGTTTTAGCTGCCATTCAATTATTAGATGATGGCAGTACCGTGCCATTTATTGCTCGATATCGTAAAGAGGTAACGGGAGGACTGGATGATACTCAGTTACGTACTTTAGATAGCCGTTTAAGTTATTTGCGAGAACTTGAAGATCGTAAACAAACGATTTTAAAATCAATTGAGGAACAAGGTAAATTAACCTCTGAATTAAGTCAAAAAATTACCAATACCCTTAGTAAGACCGAATTAGAAGATCTCTATCTCCCTTATAAACCAAAACGTCGTACTCGTGGGCAAATTGCAATCGAAGCAGGTCTTGAACCACTTGCTGATGATTTATGGCAACGCCCGGATCTCAATCCAGAAGCAGAAGCTGAAAAATATATTGATCCAGAAAAAGGTGTAGCTGATACTAAATCAGCATTAGATGGTGCTCGTTATATTTTAATGGAGCGCTTTGCCGAAGACGCCGCTTTACTAGCTAAAGTTCGTCATTATCTTTGGAATAATGCCCACCTTGTTTCTCAAGTTATTACCGGTAAAGAGGAAGAAGGTGCTAAATTTAGAGATTATTTTGCCCAAAGTGAACTTATTTCCAAAGTACCATCACATCGAGCTTTAGCGATGTTCCGTGGTCGAAATGAAGGATTTTTACAGTTATCATTAAATGCTGATCCACAGTTTGAAGAAGCACCTAAAGAGAGTTATTGCGAGCAGATTGTTACTGAACATTTAGGTGTGCGCTTCAACGATCAGCCAGCTGATAAGTGGCGAAAAGCAGTGATCAACTGGACATGGCGCATTAAAATCTTAATGCATATGGAAACTGAACTTATGACTACGCTGCGAGAACGAGCTGAAGAAGAAGCTATCAACGTTTTTGCGGCTAACCTTCATGATATGTTAATGGCCGCACCGGCTGGTATGAAAGTTACCATGGGTATGGATCCGGGTTTACGTACCGGTGTTAAAATTGCTGTTGTTGATGGAACAGGAAAATTAGTTGCTACCGAAACTATTTATCCACACACCGGTCAGGCGGATAAAGCGGCAATGGTTGTTGCGGCGTTATGTATAAAATATAAAGTTGAACTTGTCGCAATCGGTAATGGTACGGCTTCACGAGAGACAGAACGTTTTTATCTTGATGTACAAAAGAAATATCCAGAAGTAAAAGGTCAAAAAGTGATTGTAAGTGAAGCTGGTGCATCTGTTTATTCGGCTTCAGAACTTGCTGCACAAGAGTTTCCTGATTTAGATGTATCAATTCGGGGAGCAGTTTCAATCGCTCGACGCTTACAAGATCCATTAGCTGAATTAGTGAAAATTGATCCAAAATCGATAGGTGTTGGTCAATATCAACATGATGTAAGTCAAACTCAATTAGCTAAAAAACTTGATGCAGTAGTTGAAGATGGGGTAAATGCGGTAGGGGTTAACTTAAATACAGCCTCTATGATGTTACTTGCTCGTATTGCTGGCCTTAATAAAGTGATCGCCCAAAATATTGTCGATTGGCGTAACCAAAATGGTCAATTTACTGATAGAAAACAATTATTAAAAGTGTCACGATTAGGTCCCAAAGCTTTTGAACAATGCGCCGGTTTTTTAAGAATTATGGAAGGTGCAAATCCGCTTGATGCATCAGCGGTTCATCCGGAGGCCTATCCTGTTGTTGAAAGGATTTTAGAAAAAAATCATAAAGCCTTAAAAGATATTTTAGGTGATTCGAATTATCTTAAATCACTAAAAGCTATCGATTATGTTGATGGCCATTTTGGTGTGCCGACAGTAACTGATATTATTAAAGAATTAGATAAACCAGGACGAGATCCAAGGCCTGAATTTAAAACAGCGCAATTTGCCGATAACATTGAAACAATGGAAGACCTAAAAATCGGTATGGTTATGGAAGGGGCTGTAACTAATGTGACAAATTTTGGTGCTTTTGTTGATATCGGTGTGCATCAAGATGGTCTAGTTCATATTTCAGCATTATCAGATCGATTTGTTGATGATCCGCGAAGCATTGTAAAAGCAGGCGATATTGTTAAAGTGAAAGTAATAGAAGTTGATATTGCCCGAAAACGTATTGCTTTATCAATGCGTTTAGATGATACAGCTACGCCGAAACAAGATAGTAGCAGATCGGCTAACAATAAGGTATCTAATAAAAATCAATCTGCTGCAACGCTGACTAACAGTGCTATGGGTAATGCATTTGCTGCCGCATTTAAAAAAGGCAAGTGATTATATATCAAATTAAAAAGAGGGGGAATTATCCCCTTTTTGATTATTGAGATATAACTTAATTAATATCATTACTTTTAAATTCTTCAATGAATTAGTATTAATAAACGGAAAATAATTTTTTTTTACTATTCCCTTATCAAAGTATAATCATATATAATAATACTATTACTAAATTTGAATTAATTAGTAACTGTTTTCAAATTCAGTTTCTTTATTGAGTCTTACCTTTACAGCTTTTCCAAATTTTGTCTGATGTTCTTATTTTACAAGTTTTAAAATTTAGGATGTTACGATTTAAGTCTTAAACAACAAACAAATTGTTGTAGTCAAATTATTTTGTTCGAGCCGTATATTAGATATGGATGAATTTCTGTTAGAAAAATAACGATTTTAATTGTCTTAGCTCTGATATTAACGGGTAACAATTTTTGAACAACTTATAAAAATTGTTAATTCACTAATGCTTCAAATCAATAATCTTATTCGAATAGGCGGAGAAGTTTATGAGTAGAGGAGTAGCGATGAATAATTGTACTGTTGTTTTAAAAAAAATTTTTTTGAAATTATTTTTCAAAAAGAGATTATTGCTATTAATGTTATTGATTTTTTCCAATAATCTATTTGCAATTTTATCATTATCCGTGACTACGCAAATGTATATTCATGGTAATGCTCCTGAAATTAAAATGTCAGGTAGTACAAAAGCGCTTAATGGTATTCAACTAAAATTGCAGGTACCAAATAATGCTCCTCTAGTTATTACCCCAGGTTCGTCTAATGAAATATCTGTTGCCTATGATACCTCACCCAGCATGTATTCATTTGATGTTGATTTTTCAGCCATGAACGATGATGATATTATTGATGTTGATGGTGATTATTTGGGAAGTAGCAAAAATTTTAAAGTGGATAGTGTAACAGCTGAATGGCGTGATAGTAAAAATAATATAATTTCTTCTGATTCAACAGCTCCATTAGGTAGTAATATTTGTAATTCAGCTACTTATAAAGGTGATTCAACACTAAAACTTACTTTTAGTATTTCTGCTAAAACTCAGTATGGTGTTCCAACTGAATCTCAGCCTAAAGAAGTTTCCAAAATATTTACCGTAAAAGCTAACGATGGTATTTGTTTTATAAGACCTGGCGTTTTAGCAGTTAACACCCTTTATCCAACTGGCTGGCCGGAAGGCAATAATAATGCATGGTGGGGGAGTAACGTTGTTAATCGAGCCGATCCTTATGATCCAAATCAATTTGTTAAAGGTACTGGTTTTATAGCCTCGGCTGTTGATGCTTCCGGTAATCATTTCCCAAGCACTGCATTTCCATATGCTCGCTTCAGAATTGTGCCAGTTAATTCGATATCACAATATACATACAAAATACTTAAAAATCCAAATTCATCCCTAAAAAATGTACCACGCAGTTCGGTTGCAGACTCAAAAAGTGAATTTATCTTTACTAATAATGTTCCTAGTAAAGGAGATAAATTTGTAATTCAACTTACCAACACGCAAACAAACGCAACCTTCTTCTATCAATTCTCGATACAACATTGGTTTTATGTACATAAAGGCAATCTTGGCTTCATCTCTTTCAATAATGCGGAAACCTTATGCCGAAACAGTGGTGACCGCTTACCAACGCGAGCAGAACTAACTAATTCACCTCTTGCTTATGATAATAACACTAATACCGAATGGTATCTCCAAGGAAATGGATATAAACGTGCTATTGGCAATAGTTTAATGGGAGAGTGGGGTAAAATTTTCTATTATGCGCCAATAAATGGTGACTTGCGCGATATGATGGCTGGTATCAGTGATTCTGATTACGAAAAATTATTTAATTATGATTTTTATTTCACCAATGAATTGACTTCTGTGGTTGACTCCGATGGATTTATCCATCGCTATAGTGTAGGAAATTCTGAGGGTAATGTCATTGTCGAACCAGATAATGCCTATACAATGTGTACCAAATATTAATTAAAATTGATGATTTGCTAAAGTTGGTAAAAAATATTACCAACTTTCAGCAAGTTTATTTTGTCAGGAAGGATAATTATGCTTATCAGTCGTTTCGTATTGATTAAAGATAATTATTTTTGCATTTGCAATATGACTACCATCACAATTACCGGTTAGCAAGTACCTGTAAATAATCCGACCTTATAATTAATGTGACTATAAAGATATTATAAATAAACACTCGGCAAAGTAATATTCTGCAATCCATAATGTTTTAATTCAGCAGCAAAAGATTCGATTTGCTGTTGTGTTGCCAATGGCCATGTTTTGGCTACGCCATGTACGCCGTGATTGTGGAATGCATTTATTCTGACTTTAATTTCTGGATTGAGTGTTATTAGAAAATTAGCAAGTTGTTTAGCACTGTTTTGCAAATCAGTATGCTCGGGAATCACTAAAAATCTGACTTCATATAGTTTTTCTATTTTGGCTAGATATTCAATGGTCTGTTTGACGCGATCATTATCCCGACCTGTGAGTTTTTTATGAACTTGAGTATCCCAAGCTTTTAGATCGATCATCGCACCGTCCATAACCTTTTCAACTTTTTGCCAGCCAGTTTCAGCTAAGTAACCATTACTATCAATAAAACAAGTCAGGTGTTTTAAATCATCTGCTTGTTTAATTACTCGAAATAATTTTTCAATAAAAGGTAATTGTAATGTCGCTTCACCACCGCTAATTGTAATGCCATTTAGAAAAGGTAAGTATTTACGAATTTCGAGTAGAATATCTTCAACATTGTAGTTATAGGTCATTGGTGTGGATTGATAACTACAAGTATTAATACAGGTATCACATTGCTGGCAATTTGAAGATTGCCAAATCACTTTGTTATTGATAAATGTTAATGCTTGATGTGGACAGGTAGTAACGCAATCACCACAATTCTTACACCGTGAAATGGTGTAAGGATTATGGCAATTTAAACATTTAAAATTACAACCTTGTAAAAAAATGACTAACCGGTTTCCCGGTCCGTCAACACAAGAAAAGGGTAAAAGTTTATTAACGATTGCCCATGACTTGTTCATGACTAATTACTCGAGGTGTTCGGCATAAGTAACTATTGTTATCGGTATCTTCGGCTGCTTCACTACCTAAAAATGTGGTATTAATTCGTGAACCTTCTTGTTTATATTTTTTGATATCTGACAATCTCACCATATAGCCAGTTACACGGACCAGATCATTGCCACTGATATTAGCGGTAAATTCACGAAAACCAAATTTAAATGCCGCCTTACAAATCTGTACTAAGGCTAATGGGTTATTTTTAATCGTTTCATCAATGGTTAAAATATCACTAATGCCAGAGGTATAATACTTATGGTGTTTGAATAATGCCATAATATGGGTTACTGGATCTGGTTCATGACCATAAGGAATACGTAAACCTGGCGTAGCGCCTCTATCTGAACTGATGCCAGATTGAGCATGTAACATTGCTTTACCTTTCCAAGCATGCTTAATTGTATGGCTGTCAATAAAGTCAGCTAGCTGTTTAGAAATGGTTGTTGCCAATTCATTCGCATCTTCGTCAACACCATAACGTCCGGTTAAGTTAGATTTTTCTTGTAAAATATTGACTGCTTCAGCCATGGCATAAATACCGAACATTGGTGCAAATCGGGTAGCGTCAATTAATCCTTCCTTCACTAAAAAACTATTTTGGAAGAAATTAGATTTTTCATAAAGGAATTCCGATCTTGCTTTGATCAAATTTAATTGCAATTGACAATAATAAGGTAAAGTATTTTGTAAAAAGTCGGTGATACTTCTACTTTTTAACGCAACCTCTTTTAAATTGATTCTTGATAAAGTGCTACCACCACCAGCCACAGGAAGAGAGTTATAACAACTCACAACACCATAACCTTTTTCATCAAAATCTTTTTTAATCATCATATTATTAGCAATATGTGGTTTTGCTGTTTCACAAATGTTTCCAATTGCGGTATTTAGTAAAGATTCTGGTGTGATATCTTCATCATAAATAAAAGTTAAATTAGGGGCAACTTGTTTAAGTTCGCGATCAACACGTAAAATAACCCGACAGATCACATTATCGGTTGGCCCAATATTGGCATGCATAAATGCATCAGGAAGATTGCGATCCAGCATAATCCAAAAACGCTTTAATCGTGGATAAAGTTCTTCTTCTGTCAAATCACCAACATAAGGAAGTAACACTTGATCTAAACAGCCTAAATAAACCGGCATACCAGTGACCGAAGGTACGTGATGATAAGCAATAGTGAGCATATTTAATGCATCATCAAAGGTTTTTGCTGGTTCGAGTTCTAAGTATTCAGATCCTTGTTTAAGAAATTTTGCATAATCAGGTAACACATAACGAGGTTTATACGGTGCATGTCCTTCGTACATATCACAAATTACCCGTTCATTGAGCGCATTTTGCGTTTCACTATCTAAATCAACATAAGGTAAATTATTTTCTGCGGCTAATGCGAGAAGGTTCGCTTTTTGTTTGGGTGACAAATTGGCATCGGTCACTATATCGTAACAATTTTTTTGAAATTCTGTCATGTTCATAAATACCTCTATATTACCTATATGCTGAAAGCAAAGATTAAATCTTTATGTCTAATCATTTAGTTATTAGCACTGAGAATTATGATTATCAGTGCCATTAGTTTTTATATTTCTGTTTTAAAACGTGAAATTATTTTTCTAAAATAAAATTAGACGGTTGATAATCGGCTGCATTAATTGGTGAATGCGCTTCAAAATATTGTTTTACTGCGTCCGCATCTCGATAACCTGTATCTACATAAGTTGGCGAGTTGTTGACGATAGGGTAACCATCTCCTCCAGCGGCTAAAAAGTCTAATGTTGCGATTCGATATGATTTTTGCAAATCAATTGGTTCATTATTAATTTTAATGTCGCTGATAGTATCGCTAGTTTTAGTTAGGCTAATATTTTTTAAATGAGTATAACCACCCGAACCCGGTTTTTTACCTAATGCAACCTTAAGATAATCGATTAATTCATTACCCGTTAATTCAAAGTAAACAACACTATTACCAAATGGTTCAACTTTCAAAATATCACGATAAGTAATATCGCCTTCTATAAGTGAGTCACGGATCATACCTCCGGACATAATACCAATATCGGCATTTGTCTTTTCAATAAAGGCGCTAAGTAATAATTGTCCCATATTACTTTGTTGATATCTAACTACGTTACGATCGCCCTCTAAACGACCGGTTAACTCACCGCTTTTAATGAGTAATTGTTGTTTACCTTGTTCTTGATAAGGTTTTAGTGTTTCCAACAGTTTTTTATTCTGTTCGATTTCACTGGTGTAATATTCAAGACGTTTGGTATCGTTACCGTTATCAACTTCTTTTTTCAAATTAATTGGAATTAACTGATAATTTTTGAGGCTAATTTTACCATTTAAGAATACGAAGTCAGCACGACCAACATATTTCCCCCATTCATGAGCTTGAACAATCCACGTACCATTTTGTTGATCTGGAGCACAAGGTGTTCCTGGGACATATTCGGTAATACGTTTGTTAGGACTAGCCATACATACTGGGTTTTGTGAGTGGCCACCGACGATCATATCTAATTCACCAGCTTTTAATCCTCGGGCTAGTTCAACATCACCTGGAGCCATTGAACCATGCTCACCATTTTCATAATGCCCCATATGAGTAACCGCAATAATCATATCTGGACGTTCATTGCTTTTAATTTGGCTAATGACTTTTTCCGCTTCTGGTAGTGTTTTACGAAATTCAACACCATCGGTATTTTTAGGCGAAGCAAGGAAAATAGTGTCATCAGTAGTTAAACCAAATACTGCAACTTTAATACCATTTAAATCAAATATTTTATAGGCATCAAAAACACGATTATCGGTATTTTTGAAGTAAGTATTTGCTGATAAAAATGGAAAATGAGCCCATTTTTGTTGTTCACGAATAATCGCTAACGGATGATCAAATTCGTGATTACCTACTGCCATTGCATCATAGCCAATTTCATTCATACCAATAAAATCGGGCTTTGCTTGTAACACATCGGATTCAGGAACACCAGTATTAATGTCTCCGCCAGAAAGCAGAAGTAATTTTCCGCCTTTTTCTGCTACTTCTTTTCTTATTTGGTCAACAACTGTTTTTTGTGCTGCTAACCCATATTCACCAATATCATTTTGCCAAAAACGGCCATGATGATCGTTAGTATGTAAAATAGTAAAAGAATAGGACTTGTCTTTTTCCCAAGCAGGTGCCGTAGACTGTTTGGTAGCAACAGCTGCGAATGAATTGACTGAAAACAAACTTAAAATAACAAGTAGTGACAGTTTTTTGTTTAATTTTAAACGATGCATGATGTCTCCTGAATCCGTATTTATTAAAGCTATTCCGTAATTACTTTAAAAATTAATTGTGGCTGTTCAGCGCTATCACTAATAGTAATATTGTCATATAGTTTTTGTTTTATTGTATCAATACGATCACTACTTGCGTGAATAGTTAACAGTGTTTCACCTACTTCAACTTTATCACCTACTTTTTTATGTAGTACGATACCAACAGCAGGATCGATAACATCTTCTTTAGTTGCTCGACCTGCACCCAGTTGCATCGCTGCAATACCAATTTGGTCAGCAATAATGCGTGATACATAACCTGCTTTTTGCGCTGGTAGATCAATTTGGTAAGGCGCATTAGCTAATTTCTCCGGATGATCAACCACTGAACTATCACCACCTTGAGCTTCAATTAATGTTTTGAATTTTTCAATGGCCTTACCATTTTTAATCACTTCTTGTAGTTTTTCTCTTGCTTCATCTAGTGTTTCAGCTTTATTCGCTAACACCACCATTTGACTGCCAAGTGTTAATACCAGTTCAGTTAAATCAGCAGGACCATGGCCGTTTAATGTATCTATGGCTTCTTTAACTTCTAACGCATTACCAATCGCATAACCTAAAGGTTGAGACATATCAGAGATAATCGCCATGGTTCTACGACCAATTTGATTACCAATATTAACCATTTCATGAGCTAATTTTTCTGAGTCTTCCATGGTCTTCATTAAAGCACCGTCACCTGTTTTAACGTCTAAAACAATAGCATCTGCACCAGCTGCGAGTTTTTTACTCATAATTGAGCTAGCAATAAGAGGAATAGAGTTAACCGTACCTGTTACGTCACGTAATGAATAAAGTTTTTTATCGGCAGGGGTTAGGTTGCCGGATTGACCAATAACAGCGACACCTTTTTGATTAACTTGATCAATAAATTCTTGTTTATCTAATTCAATTTTAAAACCCGGTACTGTTTCAAATTTATCAGTCGTTCCACCAGTATGGCCTAATCCACGACCTGACATTTTAGCTACTGGAATATCTAATGCAGCAACTAATGGTGCTAACACTAAAGTAGTTGTATCACCCACACCACCGGTTGAATGTTTATCAACTTTAATGCCTTTAATTGATGATAGATCAACGGTATCACCTGAATACATCATCGCACTAGTTAAATCAGCACACTCTTTTGAAGTCATGCCTTGATAATAAATCGCCATAAGTAAGGCACTGACTTGATAATCAGGAATAGAACCATTGGTATAGTTAGTTATAAAAAATTGAATCTCTTCGGTTGTTAAAGCATTACCATCACGTTTTTTTTCAATAATATCTACAAATCTCATTACACTTCTCTCTTAATATTAATAAAGCAAATTAGTATTATATTCTTCTCATCCAAAATTTGGACTGATGAGTGAGCTGATCTTGGTTAACTATCATCAATCGCTATTTTTCTTTTTCAATATGTTAAATTATATTGTTCAACAATAAAATTAATCTAAATCACTTTGTGAAAAACACCAAGGCAACAATTCACCAACAGTGGTTTCTTGGATTTTCCCTTGCATATTGATCAAAATCACTGGCATATCTTTAGCACAAAGCTCAATAATTATTTTACGACAAGCAACATAAGTTGAGATTGGTTCTTTAGTATAATCAGTCACAACAATCCCATAGGAAGTATTTTCAATGTTACAACCTAAAATTGCTTCGTCATCTTCGATTATTAATACCACACCTACTTGAAATTTAGGATAGGGTACATAAGCCTTAAAGTGAGCTATTTTTGCTTGTTCGATTAATTATTCAATTTGCATAGTCATAATCCTTGTCATCATCAAGATGTTATTGTTTTTTAGATTGTAAATTTATTGGTGCTTGTAAATTAAGTTGATAGACACCAAAGCCTAAATTATCTTTTTCAACAAACTTAGTTGGATACAATGAATATGTTTCGATATAGGTTTTAGCTTCATCAGTTGGTGATGATTCGAAACGAATATCCAATTTAGTTTGGCTGGTAATTGGTGCAATTCGCCAGTTATTATCAACAGTTACATCAACTTGTCCCTGTTTTTTAGTGTAATTAGTAATGTAAGCTGAAAGAATAACTCTTAAATCATCCGGTGAATTAAATTTAACATTTTTACCACCTGTACCAGGGAATGCACCGGTATAAGCACGATAGTTGTTAGTAGCAATTAAAAATGCTTGATTTGGATCAATTGTTTTTTGTTGATAGGTTAAGTTTATAATACGTTCTGATTCAGGATTAATTAATTGACAACTACCATCGTAACGTGCTGGTTTAGTGATATCAATTTCATAACTTACGCCATCGATAGTATCAAAATTATAAGTTCTAAATTTATCCCAATTAATCAAATATTGTGGTTTTGAGGAATTGATGTCAATTTGATTATAAACACCAGCCGAACATTCCAACCACTCTTTAACCTCTTTTCCAGTAATTTTTACGGCAGATAAAATATTAGGATAAAGATAGATATCGGCTGCATTCCTAAATGATAAATCACCTTTTTTCACATCAACATAAGCTGTAGGATCATTTTTGCGACCGCCAGCTTTAAATGGTGCAATAGCCGATAAAATTGGTAACCCATCTAGATCAGGATCACCTTGAACAAATTGTTTTACATAATCAATTTGGGCATCGCTAATAATCTGTAAAGCAGATGTATCTTCGATTAAGGCTAAATAACTATTGATATCCGTTGATACCTTACCAATTGGCTTACCAACAAATTCACGGGTACCTTCATGATCATCTTTTAATACCTTGGTTATATTTTTATCTGCATCAACTAGTGCTTTTTTATTTTTACTATCGAAGATAGGGCGGGCTTGTGATTTACCAGAAACTACTTTCCAGTTAGATTTGTCTCCCTCAATCACTAAATCGACTACCCCTAAATGGCTTCCCCATTGTCCGGGCATCACTGCAGGAATATTGTTAATATTTCCGGTATTAATATCGGTATTAGGTAGCGATTTAAAATCCTCACTTGGGAATACGCCATGAGAATGGCCAAACATAATGGCATTAATACCTTCAACTTGAGTTAAATAATAAACAGAGTTTTCAGCTAATGCTTTATAAGGTTCCGCAGAAACACCGGAGTGAGGAATAGCAACGATGATATCAGCGCCTTGCTCTTTCATTTCTGGTACTAATTTTTTGGCGGTTTCAGTGATATCTTTAACTATCACTTTACCTTCCAAATTAAGTTTATCCCATTGCATAATTTGTGGTGGTACAAACCCAATATAACCAATTTTTATAGAGTGTTGCTTACCCTCTCTATCAACCACTTTTTTATCTAAAATAATATATTGCTTAAAGAAAGGCTTATTGCTCTTTGCATCATAAACATTGGCATTAACATAAGGAAAATTTGCCCCTGCTAGACTTTTTTGTAAAAAATCCAAACCAAAATTAAATTCATGATTACCAATATTACCAACAACATAATCAAGGGTATTAAGGGCTTTGTAAACTGGATGAATATCACCTTTATTTAGTCCTTTATTAAGCGCATAGTCAGCCATTGGACTGCCTTGAATCAGATCACCATTATCAACTAATACGCTATTTTTTACCTCTTCCCTCGCTTGATGAATTAAATTGGCTGTTTTAGCTAAACCAAAGGTATCAATATACTGATCTTTAAAATAATCGTAATTCATCATATTGCCGTGCAGATCAGTCGTTTCAATAATTCTTAAATCAACCGTTGCAGCTTGCAGTGTTCCAGAAATTAATAGGGTCAGTAGGCTTAGGGATAATCGAGTTTTATTCATATTTATTTCCTATTTTTCTGATATGGTTATCCATTAACATGTTGTAATAATAAATCTTGGTATTTTTTTAATCTGGCAATAATAGCCGGATGATACTGCTTAGCATTAATTGCTTGTTGTAAAGATTGCTTATCATTGTCGTTAAAACAAGATAGAACCTCCTTGAGTAAACGTGATTTTTCGTTAGACTCAACGAATGCGGCATCAATTCCACAAAGGGTAATATCAAATAATTCCAAACGTGAAAAATGAAACGCTTGCTCGGCTAGCTGATACTCTTTTTCGATATCGGTACCAAAAATACCAGCATCATCGGTATTAAGGGTAATTCTTACCCCTTTATCATAAAGTTGTCGAATTGGGTGATTATGAATATCACCATGTAAATTATTGACTAAAATACGATTACTGGTAAGAGCTATTTCTAACGTGATTTCATTATCAACTAATTGTTTAATCAAGCTATCATCTTCAATTGCCGCGATACCGTGTCCGATTCGATTTGCACCATGTTTTAAGGCTTGAATAATACTTTCAGCCGAATCAATTTCACCTGCATGGTAGGATTTTTTTAAATTTAATTTTTCAGCAAGTTGATGAGCTTTTTCAAAATCATCAAAATGCCCAGCTTTTTCATTACCTGCAATATTAAATCCAGTAATAAATGGATGCGGATTATTTTCGATAAATTGCAATGTATCGTATACTACATCGGCGCCAAGATGGCGTACACCAATAACATGATATCGTACGGTTATATTATGCTCTTTTTGAACATCTATGATTGCTTTATCCATTTGATTTAGTGTTTGTTGAAATCTTGCTTGATCCCAAACAACTTTACCTTGGTTTTCTGTTGCACAAATATGATAAGGTGACAAAAATAATTCGCAATAAATTAACCCTTGTTTAGCATTTCTACTTAAAAAGTCATAGGTAATTAGGTAATAATCGTCAGGACTTTTAACAAAGTTAGAAACAGTATCATAGGTTTGGATAAATGAAACAAAGTCAGATTCATCATAATTATATCGACCATTTTTATACTCGATCTCATTATAATCGCCGATTTGATAACACAATGAATCAGGAAAAGGTAAATGATTTTTATCGGCTAGTTTTTTAGCCATAAAGGGAGTAATACTGCCTTCTACATGCTCATGAAGTATAACTTTTGGGATTATTTGTTTATTCATCTAGTTCTAATCTGTTCAATTATGCTTATAGGGCACTTGTAATAGTCATATTTCGGTAATTGATTTAAGTAATAAAAGCCGAATTGAAGCCCTATTTACAAGCGTTTTATTCTACCTTGATAAGACACTTATTTTCCATACATTTTGTGTGACTTATCAAATTTCTGTGAGGCTGGTAACATTTTAGCCTAGTTAAGAATTAGGCAACTATTTAACGGTTGCCTAATTGTTGATGTTATCAAGTTATTAACGAATAATCTGATTCAACTATTTACTATAATATTAATTGAATATTTCAAGTCAAAGAAGGTTCTTTGACTTGAATTTTATTTTAGTTAACTGCTAATGGTTTCTGTTTTTTGCTGAGCGGTATCATTTTGGAAAATGAAAACAAAAATAATTGCAAGCACTAATGAATAACCTGCAAAGACAAGCCATACATTATGCCAATCAATACCCGCTTCTGAAGTATAGTGATCAACAACAATACCACTAATCATTGAACCTAAATAAGCACCAATACCGTTAGTCATTGTCATAAATAAACCTTGAGCACTGTTACGGATGTTAGGTGATACTGTTTTTTCAACATACATTGAGCCAGAAATATTATAGAAATCAAAGGCACAACCATAAACGATCATCGATAACAGTAACAGCACAAAGCCGAATGGTGATGGATCGCCATAAGCAAATAAACCAAAACGAGCAACCCATGCCAGCATACTGATTAACATGACATATTTAATACCAAGTTTTTTCATAAAAAATGGTACAAATAAGATAAATACAACTTCCGAAATTTGTGAAATAGATAATAACACTGATGGGAATTTAACCACTAAGCTATCAGCATATTCTGGTACTTTGTCGAAGTCATGAAGAAACGGATTACCAAAAGTATTAGTAATTTGTAAAATCCCACCTAATAATACAGCAAATAAAAAGAAGATAGCCAATCTAGGTTGTTTTAATAATACAAATGCATCTAAACCTAATGAACTTACAATAGACTTTTCTTTGCCATCATTTTTTGCAACTTCAATTAAAGGTAAGGTTAATGAATAGAGACTTAATAAAACTGAACTACCAGCTGCAATATAAAGTTGCATATTACTGAGTTCTAACTGCATAAAACTAACCATCCACATTGCTACGATAAAGCCGATAGTGCCGAAGATTCGAATAGCAGGGAACTGTTCGATAACGTCTAGTCCTTGTGATTCTAAACAAGAGTAAGAAATTGAATTAGAAATGGCAATAGTTGGCATAAATGCAAGGCAATGGATAAGCATCACAATCATCATTAAAAATGGCGATGTGATAGATGCAGCGATAAATAAGGTTACTGCGCCAACCAAATGGCATAACACATATAAGCGATTAGCAGGTATCCATCTATCAGCTACGATACCAAGCAGACTAGGCATAAATACTGAAGCAATACCCATGGTGCCATATACGGCGCCAACTTCAATACCAGTAAATTTTAATTTAATCATCATATAGGAGCCTAAGGTAATTAGCCAACTCCCCCAGATAAAAAATTGTAAGAATAATATAACTTTCAGTTGTAGCTTGGTATTCATTTCGATTCCTTATTAAATGAGATCTTTCTAACCTATTAGATAAAAATTAATGAATAAAGATAAAATTTTGTTATTACTATTAATTACCTAGTTATAACGCTCAACAACATTTACCGTTAATTATAACGTCAATGTTAAAACTATTGGTTCCTCTTTTTGAGTAACCAAAAAAAATGGCAGATATTCTGCCATTATTTATTATGAATTAACTAATACCGATTCTAAAGCAACTGTAATCATCTCTTTAAAACCCAGCTGGCGCTGTTCAGATGACATAGCTTCGCCTTTGCGAATATGATCTGAAACAGTACAGATCGCTAATGCTTTAGCTCCGTATTCTGCTGCTACACCATAAATACCAGCGGCCTCCATTTCGACACCTAAAATATTGTATTTTTCCATGATATCGAAAAGATCTGGCTCGACGCTATAAAATAGATCAGCAGAAAAAAGATTACCCACTTTCACATTAACATTTAATTGTTTAGCAGCATTAACTGCATTACAAATTAAACCGAAATCAGCAATCGCAGCAAAATCATGATCTTTAAAACGTAACCGATTGACTTTTGAATCAGTACAGGCACCCATACCAATAACCACATCACCAAGATTGACAGCGGGGCTGATGGCGCCACAGGAACCGATACGAATGATGTTTTTAACACCATAAAATTTAATCAGTTCGGTTGTGTATATAGAACAGGATGGAATGCCCATACCATGCCCCATAACAGAAATTTTCTTACCTTTATAGTCACCGGTAAAACCTAGCATTCCTCTAACATTGGTTACTTCTTTAGCATTCTCTAAAAAAGTTTCGGCAATAAACTTAGCGCGTAATGGATCGCCGGGCATCAAAACCGTTTGAGCGAAAGCGTCATCGGCGGCGTTAATATGTGGGGTAGGCATTTAACTCTCCTGATTTATGTCTAAAATACGTTACTACACTAACAAAAAAACAGTTTACTATTTGCGAATAAATGACTCACCATAATCCATCGGTGATAAATCAAAATAATCCGCAACACTTTGCCCGATATCAGCAAATGTTTTTCGATGACCTAATGACCCAGCAGGAACACTATTACCATAAACTAAAACAGGAATATGTTCACGAGTATGATCTGTTCCCGGCCAAGTAGGATCACAACCATGATCGGCACTAATAATTAATAGATCACCAGGTTGAATCAGTTCTAACATTTCAGGTAAACGACGGTCAAAATATTCTAATGCTGCAGCATAACCAGCAACGTCACGTCTGTGGCCGTATGATGAGTCAAAATCAACAAAATTGGTAAATACAATAGTGTTGTCTTTAGCTTGTTTAATTTCATCAAGTGAAGCATTAAATAGTGCTTCAATGCCAGTTGCTTTCACTTTCTTTGTGATACCTACCTCGGCGTAAATATCAGCAATTTTACCGATTGACACAACGTTACCTTGTTTTTCATCAACCAATTTTTTAATCATCGTCGGTGCTGGTGGTTCAACAGCTAAATCATGACGATTACCAGTACGCACGAATTCACCTGGTTTATTACCTAAAAATGGTCGAGCAATAACTCGGCCAATGTTATAATCGCCTTTATTAAGTTCATCACGAGCAATTTCACACACTTCATAAAGCTTATCTAAACCGAAAGTTTCTTCATGGCAGGCGATTTGAAACACAGAATCAGCGGAAGTATAAAAGATAGGTTTACCAGTAGCCATATGTTCAAGGCCAAGTTCATCGAGAATCACTGTACCTGATGAATGACAATCGCCAAGATAACCAGGCAACTTGGCGCGTTTAACGATATTATCTAATAATTCTTGCGGAAAGCTATTAGTAGTATTAGTAAAATATCCCCAATCAAATAGCACAGGAACACCAGCGATTTCCCAGTGACCTGATGGTGTGTCTTTACCTGATGAAATTTCACTGGCATAGCCATAAGCACCAATAACATTACCTTCAGTAGCCATTCCTTTTGGGTATGAACCAGTTGATTCGTAGGCAGCTTCAATTAAACCTAACTTTCCTAAGTTTGGTAAACTTAATGGTCCATGACGGCCGTTATCAGCTTTACCTAAAGCACAAGCTTCGGCAATATGACCTAATGTATTAGAACCTTCATCACCATATTTTTTTGCATCTTCTGCACCACCGATCCCGAAGGAATCAAGGATCATAATAAAAACTCTTTTCATATTTTCCTCTAAATCTCAACTACTTTTTAAATATAGCAACAATTCTAAATTATTAAGCCATCTAAAGCCATGATCTTTAGAAAATAGGATCAATGACTGATTTATCAGCTTTTTAAAAACCTTTTAATAATAACGTTTACCATTAGTTTGAGTAAAATAGATTTTAACTCAATTTATAAAAAAGATCGCTTGGCTGACTATAATACATGATAAAAAAAAACAAAAAAGAGATCGATCTACATTACTTGATTATTTGCTTAATCTTTTGGCACTTTTTTGCTCAAGTAACTCATTAAGATCTGTAAAAAAATTTTAATAAATAAAAGATCGTTTTGCATTGTGCTAAAATAGTAACTAAATGAAGAGTAAATACAATTGCATAAAGAAGCTATATCATATATGCAATTGATAAAGCCATTAATTTGATGTTTTTAAACGCTAAAACTAATCAAACAAATGGAATAATTCATAAAAATGCCAAATAAGATTGGTTTAAACGAAATTAAAAGTATGTTTTTATAAAAGGTCGTTATTAATGAATCAAAAAATTCCTAACACTTTTGCATTAGATGTTTATGCTAAACAAGTTGAAACTATCACAACAGTTGAACAACTAATGCAAGTTTGGAAAAACAACCCCAATAATCAACCAATCATGATGATTGGGCAAGGTAGTAATACGTTATTTACTGAAAATTTTGTTGGAACAATCATTGTTAATCGAATTAAAGGATTAACGATTACTGAAACGCAAACTCACTGGCATTTAAAAGTTGGTGCCGGTGAATATTGGCATGATCTTGTTGCTCAAACTATTAACCAAAATATTTCTGGACTTGAAAACTTAGCTTTAATTCCTGGCTGTGTTGGTTCTGCACCAATCCAAAATATTGGTGCTTATGGCGTTGAATTTGAAAAAGTAGCCGATTATGTTGAATTGCTTGAATTTGCGACCGGTCAAATTATTCGCATTACTGATGGTCAATATGGTTATCGTGAAAGTATTTTTAAACAAAAATACACCGAAGGTTATGCGGTTGTCTATGTAGGAATTAAATTACCAAAACAATGGACCCCCGTGCTAACTTATGGGGAATTAAAAAATTTTGATCCGCAAAATGTTACATCCCAAATGATCTTCGACAAAGTATGTGAGATCCGCCGTAGTAAATTGCCAGACCCAAAAGTACTCGGTAACGGTGGTAGCTTTTTTAAAAATCCCGTGGTAGATAAAAAACTTGCTGATAAACTACTTGAAAAATACCCATCAATGCCTATATATCCTCAAATAGATAATCAAATAAAATTAGCTGCTGGTTGGTTAATTGATCAGTGTGGTTTAAAAGGTTATCAAATTGGTGGTGCAGCAGTGCATCAACAACAGGCTCTGGTATTAGTCAATAAAGATAATGCTACAGCGCAAGATGTAGTTGCGTTAGCGCGTTATATCAAAGATGCAGTATTACAAAAGTTCTCGGTGCACCTATCGCCAGAAATTCGATTTATGGGCTCGACAGGTGAAATTGACGTGGATAACTTTTTATAAAGTGGCAAACGCTTTATAGATAATAAAACTACTTATAAACAATAAAACTATGAAACATTCGTATTCATTTCCTATTTTATTAACAAGTTTATTATTTGTTACCATTGCCTTATCGGCACTCAATACGCAAGTGCCGCTTTGGCTAGTCCGTGAAGATTTTTCGCTTGGACAGATAGGTTTAGTTGGTTCAAGCTATTTCACTGGTAACTTGCTTGGCACGATTATGGCAAATTGGTTTATTAGCCGATTTAACGCCAGATTTACTTATACCTACAGTTGCATAATTTTTGCGATTGCCACAATTGGTTTAAGTTTCTCTATGGATTTTTACAGTTGGGCAATATGGCGTTTTTTTATTGGTATTGCCTGTGCTGTCACTTGGGTTGTGATTGAAAGTTGTATTTTAGTCACTGGTACAGTACGCACCCGAGGAAAAATGCTTGCTGTATATCTAACTACCTATTACTTAGGTACTGTATTAGGACAAGCATTGCTACAATATTTTCCGCAAGACGTACTCTATTTTGGTTTAGTGATTACCGTACTAATGGGATTAGCCATCTTATTTATATTGCTAACCCACTATAAATTGCCGAAAAAGAAAAAAAGCAGTTTTAATATTATGCCAATGATATTATACAAACCTTCTCGAGTTGGTTTAATTGGTTGTGCTATTGCTGGTATGTTAATTGGATCACTTTATTCACTAATGCCTGCTTACTACTCTCACTTAGGTTATACTGATAATCAAGTAGCAAATTGGATGGTATTGCTGATACTTTCAGGTGTTATTGCTCAAATGCCTGCCAACTGGTGTGCTGACAAGTTTGGAAGGCGTATAGTGCTACTGGTCGAATCAATCTTAATGATGTTTGCTTGTAGCTTGCTGATATTTAATGTTTGTGGCGTATTAGCCATTATTTTATTAGGTTCAACCATTTATACTATTTATCCAATATCTATGGCGTGGGCTTGTTCGTGTGTACGCAAACAAGAAATTGTATCAATGAATCAAGCGATGTTATTAACTAATACTCTTGGTAGTTTAGTTGCACCAGCGGTTATAGCCTTTATAATGGATAAGTTAAGCAATACTTATTTATTCATCAGTTTTGCTATAATTTCACTATATTTTGTTGTTTTATTGTTAGTCAAAAAGTGAGGGATTTAATGCGCAGTAACCAAAATCCATTGAAGCTGATTAATATATTAGCTGATGGAGAGTTTCATTCTGGTGAAGAGTTAGCTAATCTATTTGGTATTACTCGTGCGGGTATCAACAAATATATCAAAGTACTAAGAGAGTGGGGGATTACCTTATCTTCTGTACAAGGTAAAGGTTACTGCTTAGCATCACCTATTGACTTACTCGATAAAACTAAAATCGATAACTATTATGGCGCAGATAGTCACGTCGAAGTGTTGCCTATCATTGATTCGACTAACCAATATTTATTAAATAATATAGAAAGATTAACAACGGGTGACAGTTGTGTTGCCGAGTTTCAATCCAAAGCCCGAGGCAGGCGAGGGCGTCAATGGTTCGCACCATTTGGCAGTAATCTTTATTTTTCGATGTATTGGCGACTCGATCAGGGCATTGCTGCTGCTATGGGACTGAGTTTAGTGGTTGGTATTGTAATGGCTGATACGTTAAGGGCTATTTCTGGTCAAGATATCAAAGTTAAATGGCCTAATGATTTGTATCTAGATGATCAAAAACTTGCGGGTATATTAGTTGAACTTGCTGGTAAAACAGGTGACTGTGCTCATGTTGTTATTGGTATTGGTGTCAATTTAATGATGACTAATCCCGATCCTAATATTGTTAATCAGAAATGGGCTAACTTAGGTAAAGTTGACCGCAATTTATTAGTGGCCAAAGTGGTCAAGAACTTAACATCAAAACTTACTGACTTTGAACAACATGGTTTAGCACCATTTCTTGATGATTGGCTACGACTCGACAATTTTGTTGATCGTCCAGTTAAATTATTAATTGGTGATAATGTCATTCGTGGTGTTGCTAAAGGAATAAATGAACAAGGTGCATTAATCTTAGAACAAAATGGTAAAACTAATACTTTTATTGGTGGGGAAATTTCATTAAGAAGTGATGACTAGCACTGTATAAAATAGCCCCATTTAATTGTAATGGGGCACCATTTAATTGTTTGTTATTTTTTAACTCTTAATAATCTCAAGGCATTAGCGGTAACAATCGCGGTGGTACCCGAATCGGCTAACACAGCTAACCAAAGTCCAGTTACGCCAAATAAGCTGGTGATTAAAAATATCAGCTTAATACCTAATGCAATAGTGATATTTTGTTTAATATTACGATTAGCAAAACGGGCTAGGCGTATTAATATTGGCAAACTTAATAAACTGTTTTTAGTCAGTGCTGCATCAGCAGTTTCAAGTGCAACATCAGTACCACTGCCCATAGCTATTCCGACAGTTGCAGCTTTCATTGCCGGGGAATCATTAATTCCATCACCAATCATCGCAATTGAAGTATTGCGTCCAATCTCCTCAATTTTTACTAATTTATCAGTTGGCAGTAACTCTGCACGATAATCGATGCCCAATTGACCTGCAATTGCTTTTGCTGCTCGTTGATTATCACCGGTTAACATTAAGGTTTGTAAACCAAGTTGTTTAAGTTCACCGATAGCTGGCAAAGCATCATTTCGTAGTACATCTTGTAAAGCAATAATTCCCAATAATCGTTGGTCAGTTGTGACGACTACTACAGTCTTACCATTATCTTCAAGTTGGTTGATCGTTTGCAGATCTTCAATACTTAGTGCGTTTGCTACTGTTTCAATCTTATTTGGTGACACGACAAAATAAGTTTGTTGATCAAGCTCTCCCTGAATGCCAACGCCAGCAATTGCCTTACGATTATTTGCTTCGTAAAAAGGGATCTGTTTTTGCCTCACATAATCAATTAAAGCTTTCGCAAGCGGATGATGTGATCCGCTTTCAATAGCCGCAACAATAGATAATAACTGTTCTATGGAACATTGATGGTTAATTACATCTGTTACTTGTGGTTTACCTTCGGTTAAGGTACCCGTCTTATCGAATGCCAGCATTTTGATTGAACCAATATGTTCAAGTGCGGCACCACCTTTTATCAATACCCCATATTTAGCCGCGCTAGATAAGGCAGAAGTAATAACTGCTGGTGTGGAGATGACTAATGCACAAGGACAACCAATTAATAATAATGTTAATCCTCGATAGATCCATGTATACCAGTCTGCACCCATCAATAATGGTGGAATTATTACCACTAATAAAGCAAATAGTGTAATGCCTGGAGTATAATAACGACTAAATTTATCAATAAACCGCTCAATTGGCGCTTTACGATCCTCTGCATCTTCAATTAATTGCAAAATGCGATCGACCGCATTTTGTCCTGATTCCGAAACTACCTTAAGTTGAATGGTATTATCTACCACTAACGAGCCAGCTAAAATTTTGTCACCACTTAAGTAATTAACTGGAATTGATTCACCAGTTAAAGCGCTCTCATCAATACTGGCTTGTTCACTAATCAAAACAACATCAGCAGGTAATCGTCCACCAGAGGAAATTTCGATTATATCATCAGGTTTTAATGTATGACTGGCAACGGTTTTTCTTTTACCATCAATGATAACCACTGTTTCATCAGGCATTAATTCTGCCAGTGACGAAATTCCTTTTTTGGCCTTACTAGTGGCGAAGCCTTCAAGCATTTCACCTATCATAAATAAAAAGATGACCATGGTGGCTTCTTCGGCGGCACCAATAAACAGCGCACCAATCGCCGAAATGCTCATTAAAGACTCAATAGCAAACGGTGTACCACTACGGGTTAACACCATAGCCTGTTTCAAAATTGGGATTATCCCAATAACAGCTGTCACTATAAACGCATACTCTCCAACTGTATGGTTCATCAACAAAATAAGATAACTAATAACAATTAATATGCCTAAAATACCTAACGGAATAAATGCTTTTTTATCAAAATTATGTGAATGCTCGTGGTGATGAACATGGTTAGGGGTTGATTCAAAAATTGGGGTATATCCCAATTCCGTGACTTTGTCTTCAATCATTTTTATTACTGCATCATCATGCTTAGGAACAAAAACAATTAACTTTTCAGTAGAAAAAATAATTTTGGTTTGATTTATATTAGGTAGTATTTTTACACCGTTTTCGATTTTACTTGCGCAATGTGCGCAATCCATACCCTGAATTTTCCAGGTAAGCTTAACATCTTGACTGCTCCGTTCAGGATCTTCGGGAGGATCTTCAATTTCACACTGTTGTGATGAATTATGATCATGCCCATCACAACAATGTTCTATAGCCTGTTCATGATTTGTTTCATGAGTATGTTGGGAATTATGTGTATGATTATGAGCAATATTATGACAATCTCCATGACAATGGTCGTGATTATTATGGTGAGTTTTGGTGGATTTGTTATTATATAACATAACGTTACCTCTTTTTGTGGATGATTTTGATTGTACACTCAAAAAAACAAAAAGAAATCTTTTTTAACTAAATTTGTAAAACATAATAAAGAAAATGGAATAGTAATTTTGAAATTTATTTACATATCTTAACAATTTTTTTAAAACTAAAATTGTAAAAAAAAATAAATTATTTATACTAACCAGTACAAAAAAAGGTATTTTTGTTAATTAACATGGATGTTCTCTAACCAAAGATTGGAATAATCATGAATTTTTGTTGTTGTCGAGATATTTTCTGTTGAAATTGTTTATGAATTTATTCAGGATCTGTCAATAAAATTGATTTAAATCAATTCGATTAAAGTAAAAATTTGCTAACTTATTGTTGATAAAGAGATTACTATCAATCTATTGGTTTCATACATGGTTTAGTAAATACTAGATTAATTGAATAATAAAAAATAATTCAATTAATAATATATTTTCTGTAATTTACCCAGTTTATATATTATTTTAGTTTTACTAAACCATGTCGCTTACCTATTTATTCAATGATGATTAAGATACCGAAATTTCTTTGTCTCAAATTTTTTATAGAAATAATGTTTAAAAAATTTTGAGGAACGGGGATTTTGAAAGATTAAAAATATTAAATTTTTTCTATTTTTCTAATTAAAATTAGGAACTTTTCTCAAAAAACTCGTTTGTTATCCTTTATTACTACAATTATTTAATCATCAAAGAAAAAGTCATTCTATAGTAGAAAAGAAATCTAAACCTAAGTCATGAGGATTTAAATTTGCTGGCGACTTTGCTCAAGTGGTTATTTAGTTTGGCGAAGATCCAATGATATAAAAAGCTAATGGCAGTGCAATAACAATTGTTTTCTCTGCGTTTGATGGCAAGCTTAATGGTATTGCCCGTTTAATTTAATGGTGAAAAATGATTAGCACAAATTTATTTTATTATTAATATTAACTATTGCTTGAATAATTAGCTAATGATCTAACTTAAGCCTATATTCACACTACTTTTAGGGATATAATTATCACACATTATCAAATTGTTAAGTTCCTATTATGACTTCTTCATCTCTTCGAAAATCGGGCGTAATTTTTGGCGCTTTTTTAGTGACTACATTTATTATTGGTGTGGCTGGTGCATTGCAATCACCCACCTTAAGTCGTTTCTTATCATTTGAAGTGGGTGCTGATCCTCGTTTGGTAGGTATCTTTTTCTCAATTAATGCATTAGCTAGTATTATCGGTAGTTATTTGTTAGCCAAATATTCAGACAACAAAGGTGACAGACGTAAGATTGTTATTTTTTGTTGCTTGATGGGATTAGCAAATAGTCTGATTTTTGCTTATTCACGTAACTATTATGTATTAATTACATTAGGCGTATTTTTTGCAGCGTTAGCTTCGGCTGCCATGCCACAAGTTTTTGCTATGGCGCGAGAATATGCTGAAAAAAGTGGCCGTAATGCCGTTGCATTTAATTCATTGATTAGAGCGCAATTATCTTTGGCATGGGTTATTGGTCCGCCATTATCATTTGGTTTAGCTATCCATTATGGTTTTACCTCAATGTATTTATGTGCGATGTCGATGTTTATCATATCCATGTTTGTAGTAGCAGTTTTTTTACCACCAGTAGAAAAGAAGTCAATCAGCTCACTTAGTCCTGGTCAGTTAGCTACCGCTAATCAATCAATTTTTACTAATCGTAATGTGATGTGTTTGCTACTTTCTACTATTTTTATGTGGACTGCTAATATGATGTATATTATCGATATGCCAATTTATGTTGAAAAGGTATTGCATCTTTCTGATTCATTACCTGGTGCGTTAATGGGGCTGGCTGCAGGGATTGAGATTCCAGTAATGATAATTGCAGGGTATATGGTACCAGCATTAGGTAAGCGCAATCTATTTTTTATCGCTATCATTTGCGGAATTTTATTTTATGTTGGTATGATTTTATTCACTGACCCAACCATGTTATATGTATTGCAGATTTTTAACGCACTATTTATTGGCATCGTTGCCAATATTGGTATTATCTATTTCCAAGATTTGTTACCAACTCGAATGGGGGTTGCTTCAACTTTATTTAATAATGGCATTATTTGTAGTGTTATTTTGGCTGGGATTATTCAAGGTTTTGCATCACAAGCGTATGGTCATGAAATAATTTATTGGATTGGTTTAGTGATGGTTACTATTTCTTTTGTCTTTTGTGCATTGGTTAAGAAATAATTTCAAAAGCTTTATATTTATATTTTACGTCTTCCTGATTATTTAGCTAATCAAGGAAGACGCAATAATTCCATCAAACAAAAAGTTAAACATTAAATGTAGCTTTTATTTGTTGATAAAAGTCGTAATCAGTACGTTCATAATGTAATGGCGTAATCGCGATATAGCCATTATTGGCTGCATCGAGCTCTTTATCATCATCAAGCACATTTTGATTGCGTTGTGCTCTAAACCAAAAATATTCATGTCCTTCAGGATCTTGTGTTTCAGCAACCACAAATTTGCTAACATCAGCAGTCCCTTGTTTGGTGATTTTAATTCCTTTTATTTGCTCTGCTCGGCAATTAGGAAAATTAATATTAAAACAAGTATTCTTTGGTGTCGTTAGGGATAGTAATTGCCTTATTACTGACTCAGCAAGATGAGTTGAGCAATGCCAATCTGTTGGTATATTGTCCTCACTACTCACTTGACTCAATGCTATTGCTGGCACACCGAGTGTCATAGCCATCATTGCTGCGCCAACTGTTCCAGATAATACAGTTTCAAAGCCTAAGTTTGAACCATTGTTAATCCCAGATAGAACCAAATCTGGTAATTGTGCTGCCATTAATGATTTGATGGCAAATAACGAACAGTCAGCCGGTGTGCCATAAACTGCATATTCTGTTTGGTTACGTTTTTGTACGCGAAATGGTGATTTCAAACTAACTGAACAAGAAACACCACTTTGATCGACAACTGGTGCAACTATCCAAACTTCGTTGGCAATATTTTCAGCAATACTTTTTAAAATTCGGATCCCTGGTGCATCAATTCCATCATCATTAACTAATAAAACTCGATTGACTAATTTTTTCGACATACTTATTTCCTTTTTAATTTCCTTATTGAATAAATGTATTGCACTGATCAATTGCTCCACTATCAAAACCACGTTTAAACCAACTATAACGTTGTTTTGATGAACCATGAGTAAAACTATCAGGAATTATATAACCATTATTTTGCTGTTGTAAGCGATCATCGCCAATTGCTTGTACGGTATTTAGGGCTTGTTCGATATCACCCATTTCTAAAATATTCTGTTTTTGCATGGCATTTCCCCATAATCCAGCATAACAATCGGCTTGTAATTCAAGTTTGACTGATAACTGGTTATTGGTCTCGTTAGATTGATTTTGCCTTAATTGTTCAACCTTAGCAAAAATCCCAAGTAAGTTTTGTACATGATGTCCTACTTCGTGAGCAATCACGTAGCCTTGAGCAAAATCACCACCGCCTCCAAGGCGTTGTTTCATCTCTTGATAAAATGATAGATCAAGGTAAACCGTTTGATCGAGATTACAATAAAATGGTCCCATCATTGCTTGACCTGTGCCACAAGCAGTTCGAGTTGCACCACTATAAAGTACTAATTTAGGTGCAATATAGGTTTTACCTAATTGTTGAAACTCTTGACTCCAATAATCTTCAGTACTGGCCAAGATAATTGAGGTAAATTTAGTTGCATTATTATTTATAGAACTATTATCAACAGGCAATGTTGATGATATGGATGTGGTATCGTCTAAATCAATCAGATTGCTATTCAGTAAGCCAGTTAAATCAACGCCGTAATAACCAGCAACTAACACGACAATAAATAAAATAATTTTACCTTTACCACCAATTGGAATCCTTGTTCCAATATCACTTCCTGATTGTGAGCGGCGATCTTCAATGTTATCACTCTCTCTTTGGTTTCTCCAACGCATAGGGAATACCTCATCAGTTTAAGTTATATTATTTTAAAGGATTATAGATAAGGTTACTAGCAATAGACATCCATTACTTGATTAAAAAAGTAAATGATAAAATAGTATGATAAGAGCGTTATTTTTGCTGATTTTAGGTATATAATTTTGGTTATACTCTTTGGAGTATTATTCGTATAAACAAAACTAAATTTGCTATTATATGTGATTAAAGTTTTGTCTTAATTCTTTATCTAGTCACTTAGATAACTCTAATTATTTGTCAGTGTTACTTATTATACATTTTTACAACTTTACGATTTTATCTTTTTTACTGTATCAATCATTGTGATATGGTCTTCTATTAATAATAATCGTACACTTTCAACAAAAAGTAAGTCAAGTCGGGTAATGATAACTACTGCTGTTTGGCATAGTAGCTAATTAAAGTTAATTATTTGGATTTAAATCTTGATATTGATTAATTTAAAAGGCGGTATTTTATGGCAAAAGTGAATAAAACGAATAATAAACCGTTAGACATTACTGATATTCCCATTATTGATGATAATCAATTAAAAAAAGCGACTTGGGCATCGGCTTTTAGTAATGCTATTGAATGGTATGATTTTGGGGTTTACAGTTTTTTGGCTTATATTATCGGACAGATATTTTTTCCTCATGTATCTCCTAGTGTGCAAATTATTGCTGCATTATCCACTTTTTCGATTCCCTTTTTCATTCGCCCATTAGGTGGCATTATTTTTGGTTTAATTGGTGATAATATTGGCCGTCAAAAAGTGTTATCGATTAGTTTAGTGATAATGTCATTAAGTACGTTTGGTATTGGCCTTATTCCCACTTATGAAACTATTGGTGTTACCTCACCAGTTCTGTTATTAATTGTTAAATTAGCTCAAGGTTTCTCAATAGGTGGCGAATATTCAGGTTCAGCAACAGTTGTTGCTGAATATTCACCAGATCGTAAACGAGGTTTTATTGGTGGCTGGCTTGATTTTGGTTCAATGGTTGGATTTATTTTAGGGGCAGGTCTAGTAGTATTTTTGTCTATGCTACTTAGTCAGTCGGCTTTGTACAGTTGGGGCTGGCGTATCCCATTTTTAATCGCTTTACCTTTAGGTATAATTAGCTTTATATTGCATCATATCTCAGAAGAAACCCCAACTTTTCAACAGCACTTTGAGGCTAGGCAATCAGCTGACATAGCTGAAACATCATCAACTACTGCGCTAAAACAAATTATTAGCCAATATTGGCGACATATCTTAATTTGTGCTGGATTGATCATTGTGACTAATGTGTCTTTTTACTTATTATTAACTTATATGCCAAGCTATTTAGCACATAACCTAAATTATGATACTGAGCACGGCTTGCTAATTATTATCGCTATTATGGTTGGGATGTTAATTATTCAACCCATAATTGGCTTATTAAGTGACAAAATAGGTCGCAAGCCCTTTATATTGATTGGTAGTATTGGCTTACTTCTTTTATCTTATCCAGCATTTGTGTTAATTAATAGCCAACATATTCCACTCGTCTTTTTAGGAGTATTTGTTTTAGCGTTATTCATAAACTGTTTTACTGGAATTATCACTTCAATATTGCCGGCAATGTTTCCAACTAATATTCGCTATAGTGCCATTGCCAGTATTTTTAATATTGCGATTATTGTTGCAGGGTTAACACCAACACTAGTGGCATGGTTAGTTGAATCAACCGGCAATTTATTTATGCCAGCTTATTACTTAATGATGATAGGTTTTATTGGTGTTATTACTGGTCTTGCAATGCACGAAACAGCTAAAAAACCATTGCACGGTACGACTCCAACTGCGGCTAATCGCTATGAAGCCAAAGCTCTCTTATCTGAACATTTTGATTCTATTGAAGATGAAGTAGAAGATATTGATCAACAGATCGAAGAACTACAAAATAAAAGACAAGAACTGGTTGATCAGCATCCAAAATTGGATTAGAAAGTTTTATTCCCAAAAAATATAAAGATATGCAAAATTTTTGTATTTACTTAATTATTCTGGTTGATTAGGAATTTGCAGGAATAAAATGCTTTAATCCTATAAATGTACAATTTTATATTTTCTATAATGCAATCGTATACAGTTAATGAGTCCTGTTAGTGCAAAATTTATTTACTGGCCTTTGCTCTTTAGTGCTTGTTAAAATTAAGTTAATATAAAAAATTAAAAACTGGATGATTCAATAATATGGAATACAGGGCTATTAAAACTAAAGAGATAGGTATTATTTATGGCAGAGATGCTATTTATTTGGATGAATTTAGACAGATATTTGGTACAGAATATTGTTGTATTTTTAAAGGTGAATTTAGCTCCTCATTGACGGGTATAAATTCTGACAAACATTTTATTCCATATATTTTTTCTTTTTCTGGTGTTATTTATTATCAGTGTTGCGAATTAGATCTTTATATAAATGAAAAAAAATTAGATTCATCTTTTGATTTAGTTTGTAATTCTAGTTTAATTCAAGAGTTAAAAAACGGCAGCATATCCTCTAAGATAAGCGAAGATCATAAACACTATGTATTACAAACATATGATTATGTTTTTGATATTATTGCAAAAGATTATAAACTCGTGATTGAAAATGAATAATTCAATTTTATTAAGATGAAATTGAAAGTGATGGCGTGTTCTATTCGCTTTGTAAAGCATTTCGGATTATAAGATAAACTACGTTGTTCTAGTATTTTTTATACTTGATTTTTGATTCTATAATTTAGTGTTAAGATCCATTTACTAATAAAATGGATCTCTTATTAAATTGTAGATAGTGGTCGTCATTGGTGGCAAACTATTTTTTAACAGATTAAAACAGAGAATCTTTATGCCAAATATAATGATCTATAGGTAACCATTGATCTTTTTGTAGATGATACCAAACTGTTAAATTTTCTTCAGCATTAATTTGCCAAGTTATTTCGGTTATTTTAATTTCCTGCTGCTCAATTTCGTCTGGTTTGAAAATATTTAGCAGCCTTATCCTAAATTCTGTTATTGGACCTTCATCAGTTCCTAAAATATATGTTTCTTTTTCATAGGAAGGAAATTTTTCTAGTGCATCATCTAAGGATAAATTTTTCACCATTTCATAAGAAATATATTGAGATTGAGTATTTTTTTCTGGCACTACTGATGTTTCTTTAATAGGATTTACATCAATAGTTTTTTGTTCGGCAATTGCAGACTTACTACTATAAAATAGAAAAAAGAAAATAATCAATAAATAAAGTTTTTTCATCATATTATTATAAAATTTAGTTATTATATTCCCAACCATTCAATATTTATTTTAAATTTTAATATATTAAATAGTTAATGTACAAAGAATTAAATCTGAGTTAATCTTCTTGTTCTTTTCAAATTTTTATCCTCAGCAATATTTATAATTGCTTCTTCTCTATCTATATTAGAATCTAAGGCTTTTTTCTATCAATATAAATCTGCGTTTAACTTTTTACTTTTAGGTGTGCTTGTTTCAACAATTTGTTTGCGAAGAGTTATTTGATACATTGAAGTAATTCGTTATTGACCGTCTAATAACGATAATGTCGATTCAATTTTTGCTTTTTCAGGTGATCATTCAATTATTCGGGGTTTAAATCCTACTTGTCCACTGATATATAAGGTCATTAATGTCCCAATCGGGAACAAACGAGATATTGAAGCGATTAAACTTTCATTCTATCTTCATCTCATATCTATCTTCTTTAAAATCAGGTGATTGTAATTTTCCTATGTGATATTTATTAAGTGAAATTGAAAGATCAAGATGATTAGTTTGAAATGATAGCCTGTCTATTGATAAAAGCGATTAAACTATATTTTTTAATTATGAAGTTATGAAATCTATAATACAACAATGTTTAAATTATCTGCATAACCTATATAATATAATTGGAAAAAATTAAATGATTTTTCTAATGAAATACAATCTAAAATTATCTAATTTATATGCAAATTTTATACATTGTTGTATGCTTATTTTCAGTCATCACTTAAGAATATAGTGACAAAGGAATGTTAAATTTGAAAAGTGTTTTTTTATTTCTCATGCTATTTTTGCTGACTATCACAGATAGCTATGCAGCTGTAGTATCAACAAGATTTTATACTATTAGGGGCAATAGTGAACAGGTATTTTTCTTTGTTTTTTCTGAATTTTTAATCATATTATTTGTTATTATGATTAGTATTGTTGGCGTTATTGAAAATCGAATACAAAATAAAAATATTAGAAAGCCAAAGAAACCGAAAAAAATATTCAAAACAGATGTACCATTAATAAAATCAGTTCAAGAATTTAAAAAACTAAAAAAGAATAGTAACCAACACCGTATATTTGCTTTTTTAGGAAAGTATTTTTATCGACTAAAAGAATTTTTTAGCAAAAAAAGTTGAGGAACGCTATTTTTAAAACTCAAAAATGTATGCATTGTTCAATAAAACTTTAATCTTCATTCTTTATACCACCTCTATACACTAATAATTATCTTTTATTTTTATTCCTTTTAGCTTTTTGTGTCAGTTTTGTCCTTTCTCTCTGTAAAGTGTAATGTGCTCTTTTCAATAAATTTAATTGGTTATAATATGATCAGGAAGAGTTGAATATTTGTCTAATTCTAATTTAAATAAGGGAACCAAAATGACAGTGAATAATAGTACATCAGGCCTTGTTGAAAAGTTAAAAAGTATTGTTGGCGATAAATATACCTTAACTGATCCAAGTCGTACTTTACCTTATCGCCAAGGTGCGCGTTTTGGCCTAGGGGATGCATTAGCGGTGGTTATACCTGGCACACTATTAGAGCAGTGGCAAGTTTTAAAAGCTTGTGTTGAAGCTGATGTTATTGTAATAACTCAATCAGCTAACACTGGTTTAACAGGTGGTTCAACGCCAGATGGTAATGATTATGATAGACCGATAGTTATTGTAAGTACCCGTCGATTAGATGGTATTCAAGTAATTGAAAATGGCGATCAGGTTGTCTGTTTGCCGGGTAGTACGTTATTTCATTTAGAAAAAGAACTAAAAAAATATCATCGTGGACCACATTCAGTGATTGGCTCGTCTTGTATTGGTGCTTCAGTATTAGGTGGCGTTTGTAATAATTCGGGTGGTGCGTTAATTCAACGGGGCCCAGCTTATACTCAAATGGCAGTATTTGCTCAATTGGACGAGCAAGGGCAGTTACATTTGGTTAATCATTTAGGTATTGAGTTAGGCGATACGCCTGAAGATATTTTACAAAATCTACAAAATCGTGTTTATACCGATAAAGATGTTAACCCGAACGCAGGTTTAGGGCATGATCACCATTATTGTGATCATGTGCGACAAATCGATGCTGATACGCCGGCTCGATATAATGCAGATCCAGCTCGTCACTACGAAGCGTCAGGTAGTGCAGGGCGGTTAATGGTATTTGCGGTGCGATTAGATACGTTTCCATTAGAAGAAAATACTGCAGTGTTTTATATTGGCACGAATAATACCAATGAACTGGATGATATTCGTCGTCATATTTTAGGACAATTTAAAAATTTACCAGTATCTGGTGAGTATATTCATCGAGATGCGTTTGATATAGCTGCAGTATATGGTAAACATCTATTTTTAGCGATCCAAAAATTGGGCACCGATAACATACCTCGCATGTATGCTTTGAAGAATTTTGTTGATCGAATAATGAGTAAAATTCCCTTCATTTCGGGCAGTTTTTCCGATAAATTTGCCGTGACTGTTTGTAAATTGTGGCCAAATCATTTGCCAAAATCGATGCGTGATTATCGTGATCGTTATGAACATCATTTGATTTTAAAAATGTCTGATGGAGGCATAGCTGAAGCTGAGGCATTTTTGCAGGACTATTTTGCTACCAGTTCAACGGAAAAACGTAATGGCAGTTATTTTCGTTGTAATGATAAAGAGGCAGAAGCCGCAATGTTGCACCGTTTTGCCGTTGCTGGTGCGGCGACAGTTTATCGTAATGTGCATACTAAAACGGTTGAGGATTTAGTCGCGTTAGATATCGCTCTGCGCCGTAATGATAAAGATTGGTTTGAAACCTTGCCTGAAAGTATTAGTCAGCATTTTATTCATAAGTTATATTATGGTCATTTTTTCTGTTCAGTGTTCCATCAAGACTATTTGGCAAAAAAAGGTACTGACTGTGCTAAAGTAGAAGAGGAGATGTTGGTGATACTTGATCAGCGTGGAGCGCAATATCCAGCTGAACATAATGTTGGCCATTTGTATCATGCTAATTCAGATTTGAAAAACTTTTACCATGAGTTAGATCCAACTAATAGTTTCAATCCAGGTATTGGTAAAACCTCCAAGAAGAAATTTTGGAAATAATTCAAACCAAAATTCTAAAATTATCACCGCCACTATTAATTTAATGGCGGTTTTTGATTAATTTACTATCATTGTTGATTAGTTAAAGTAATTTTTTTAATTGGTAAATGGTTTCTAACGCTTGTTTTGGTGTTAGTGCATCAGGATCGATCTGTTGTAGGGCTAGTTCGACTTCTGATGGTTCTGCATCGCCAATAAAGGTAAGTTGTGAGCTTTCAACATAGCTATTAGCTGATTGTTTAGAAATGACTTCTAGCTCTTTTAGTTTTTGTTTGGCGCGTTTTAAGATGGTTTTAGGTACTCCTGCAAGTCCTGCTACCGCTATACCGAAACTCTTGCTTGCAGCACCTTCTGAGACTTCATGAATAAAGGCGACAGTATTATCATGTTCTATTGCATCAAAATGGATGTTATAAACACCTTGCATCTGTTCTGGTAATTGAGTTAGTTCAAAATAATGAGTAGCAAATAGAGTCATCGCTTTGATTTGATTAGCCAAATTTTCAGCACATGCCCATGCTAATGAAAGACCATCATAAGTTGAAGTTCCACGTCCAATTTCGTCCATTAAAACTAAACTATTTGGTGTTGCATTATGCATAATATTAGCTGTTTCAGTCATTTCGACCATAAAGGTAGACCGTCCCGAAGCTAAGTCATCTGATGCCCCAATCCGTGTGAAAATGCGATCAACAGGGCCGATGATTGCTTCAGAGGCAGGAACGAAACTACCAATATAAGCAAGTAGAACAATTAACGCTGCTTGACGCATATAGGTACTTTTACCACCCATATTTGGACCAGTTATAATTAGCATTCTTCTATTAGGTGATAATGATAATGAATTGGCAATAAATGGTTTTTGCAATACCTGTTCTATTACAATATGTCGGCCATTCTTGATTTCAATACCTGCTTGATTGGTTAAGGTTGGACAATAATAATTAAGCGTCAAGGCTCTTTCAGCAAGGTTGGTCAGTACGTCAAGTTCCGCAATTGCATCAGCACTGATTTGCATATCAGCTAATGATGGTAACAGTTGATCGAATAGTTGTTCATAAAGTTGTTTTTCTAGAGCTAAAGCTCGACCTTTAGATGTTAAGACTTTATCTTCGTACTCTTTTAACTCAGGAATAATATAGCGTTCGACATTTTTTAGTGTTTGTCTTCGCGTATAATGGATTGGTGCTAAATGACTTTGCCCACGGCTAATTTGGATGTAATAACCATGAACCGCATTAAAACCAACTTTCAATGTATCAATGCCTAAAGTTTCACGCTCGCGAATTTCGAGCTGTTCTAAATAGTTGGTTGCACCATCTGCTAAATCACGCAGTTCGTCCAGCTCTTGATTATAACCGCTAGCAATGACACCTCCATCACGAATAATTACTGGTGGTGATTCAATAATTGCTCGATTTAATAGATCGGCTATTTGATCAAATTGATTGATTTTAGCACGCAATGCAATGAGTGCAGGTGCCTTAAATTCTGACAATGATTGCTGAAGTTGTGGTAAAAGGTTGTAGGCATCACGTAATCGAGCAAAATCACGCGGACGTGCACTTCTTAATGCTAATCTTGCCAAAATTCGTTCAAGATCACCGATTTGTTTTAATAACGGTTGTAAATCGATAATATTATTTTGTAATTCACTTATTGCTTGTTGCCGATTGTGTAAGATAGATAGATTGCGTATTGGTGAATGCAACCATCTTTTGAGCATTCGACTACCCATAGCGGTTTGTGTTTTATCTAAAATGTCGGCAACGGTATGTTCAGTGCCACCCGATAAATTTTCAGTAATTTCTAAGTTTTTTCTGGTAGCTGCATCTAAGACTACAAAATCAACAGGCGATTCTTTAATTATTGATCGAATATGAGGCATAGCCGTACGTTGGGTATCTTTGACATATTGCAATAAGCATCCCGCTGCACATAATGCATAATGACAATTCTCAACTCCGTAACCAACTAAATCATTAGTACCAAATTGTAAATTAAGTTGTTGTTTTGCCGTTTCAAGATCGAAATCCCATATAGGTCTTCGCCTTAAACCATGACGATGTTCAATCAAAGACATCGATTCGAAATTTTCTGGATAGAGTAATTCGACAGGGGCGGTCCGTTGTAATTCTGCTTGTATTGCTTCGGGATTATCACATTCAAATACAAAGAAACGTCCAGAACTCATGTCTAAAGTTGCATAACCAAAGTGCTCTTTTTGTTGCCAAATACAAGCAAGCAAATTGTCTTTGCGATCTTCTAACAATAATTCATCACTTACAGTACCGGGAGTAACAATACGGACAATTTTACGTTCAACCGGTCCTTTACTTGTTGCTGGATCACCAATTTGTTCGCAAATTGCGACTGATTCACCAAGTGAAATGAGTTTGGCTAAATAACTTTCAACCGCATGGTAAGGTACTCCTGCCATCGGAATAGGTTGACCATTTGATGAGCCTCGTTTGGTTAGTGAAATATCCAAGAGCTGTGAACCACGTTTAGCATCTTCATAAAACATCTCATAAAAATCCCCCATACGATAAAATAGCAAAATATCAGGATTTTCAGCTTTCAACTTTAGATACTGTCGCATCATTGGTGTGTGGTCGGTAAAATCTTGGTTATCAGTCATAGTGTTATTTCTTTAATATTTAAAATTCTATTTGTCAAATCTATTGCAATTTCAACTTCTATCGCAGAATCTAATAGTTAGACAGCCAAATGGCTTATGATAGTAAAAATTTGTAACTAAGCTAGCATAAATTATTGCTAGGATAATATATATTAGGTTTATGGTCGATAAAATCTTCGCTATCTAATTGTTACTTAATTTGAAGCGGTATCATTCTTATAATCCAACTTATTATAACGAATTATTTTTACTTAATGCAGTGGTTATTTTTATGCTGAGAGTAAAATCTTTCATTACATTAATTATTTGATTTTATTTAATATTGTCCATAATTTCTTTTATGGTTAAAAACTATTTGATTAATTCGTGCCTAATTATGTGTAATGGTCTTGAATAAGACCCCAAAATTTGGTAGTTTACTGCAAGTTATTTTTATCATTTAAAACAAAAAGAAGGTAATTGTTATGACAATCAAAGTAGGTATTAATGGTTTTGGCCGTATCGGTCGTATTGTTTTCCGTGCTGCTCAAAAACGCTCTGACATCGAAATCGTTGCTATCAATGATTTATTAGACGTTGATTATATGGCTTATATGCTTAAATATGATTCAACTCACGGTCGTTTTGACGGTACTGTTGAAGTTAAAGACGGTAAATTAATCGTTAACGGTAAAACAATCCGCGTTACTGCTGAAAGAGATCCTGCGAACTTAAAATGGAATGAAGTAGGTGTTGATGTTGTAGCTGAAGCAACTGGTTTATTCTTAACTGATGAAACTGCTCGTAAACACATCCAAGCTGGTGCTAAAAAAGTTGTTTTAACTGGCCCATCTAAAGACAATACTCCAATGTTTGTTATGGGCGTTAATGATAAAGAATATGCAGGTCAAGATATCGTTTCTAATGCTTCTTGTACTACTAACTGTTTAGCGCCTTTAGCTAAAGTAGTTAATGATAACTTCGGTATCGTTGAAGCGTTAATGACTACTGTTCACGCAACTACAGCAACTCAAAAAACTGTTGACGGTCCATCTCACAAAGATTGGCGTGGTGGTCGTGGTGCTGCTCAAAACATCATCCCATCATCAACTGGTGCAGCTAAAGCTGTAGGCAAAGTTATTCCTGAATTAAATGGTAAATTAACTGGTATGGCTTTCCGTGTTCCAACTCCAGACGTTTCTGTTGTTGACTTAACTGCACGTTTAGAAAAACCAGCTAAATACGAAGACATCTGTAAAGCTATCAAAGCTGCAGCAGAAGGTCCAATGAAAGGTGTTCTTGGTTATACTGAAGATGACGTTGTGTCTACAGATTTCTTAGGTGAAGTTTGTACTTCTGTATTTGATGCTAAAGCTGGTATCCAATTAAGTGACAACTTTGTTAAATTAGTTTCTTGGTATGATAACGAAGTTGGTTACTCAAACAAAGTATTAGACTTAATTGCAGTTGTTGCTAAATAATTAGAAGCAGTTGTAATTGCAAAAAAGCGACCTTGTGTCGCTTTTTTTAGTTCTAATAAAGAAATTATATTCTACCTTAATAAAAAAAACGCCTATTTCGAGAAATAGGCGTTTTGTTTTTATTATTTAATTAAAGTTTAATTAGATAACAACTACTTCAGCCGCTGCTGGTCCACGAGGGCTATCTTGGATAGCAAATTCGACTTGTTGTCCTTCAGCTAAGGTTTTAAAGCCATCACCAGAGATTGCAGAAAAATGTACGAATACATCTTTGCTGCCATCGGCTGGAGTGATAAAACCGAAACCTTTACTTTCGTTGAACCATTTTACTTGGCCTGTTTTTTTATTCATTTACTAGACATCCTAACAATAATTAATAATTTGCCTTATCGGCAGTTTAGGCATTAACTAAACATTAATATACCCACTCATAAACTAATCTAACTAGTCTGGTACTAAATTAGAAAGTTAATCGTTTTCATAAAAATGCTTCTTGTTGTTAGCCCGTTACTATTACCTCACAATTTAAAATCGAAAGCAAGATGTTAATGACAATTTTTTCATCTTAGTGCGCGGTTTTATATAAAATTTTTATATTAAATAGTGTAATTTGATAAATGACAAATTGTAGTGGTGCTAAGTTATTGAAGTTATTTCGAAAGTAAAAAAAAGTTTAAAAACTGAATCATAAAAAATTTTTCTTATGACTCAGTAGAAATGATTACTTTTTTGAATAATTTAGGTAGGATTACTTCTGTTTGGCTCTTTCAAAAGATTCAATTATTTCTTTACGAGCTGCTTCTGCATTATCCCAACCATCAACTTTTACCCATTTACCTTTTTCAAGTGCTTTGTATTGTTCAAAGAAGTGTTTGATTTGTGATTTTAATAATTCAGGTAAATCGTCTACATCTTTAATATGGTCATATTCTTTTGATAGTTTAGTATGCGGTACTGCAACTAATTTAGCATCAGAACCTGCTTCATCAGTCATTTTCAAAACACCAACTGGACGACAACGAATTACAGAACCTGGTTGTAATGGGTATGGAGTTGGAACTAATACGTCAACTGGATCTCCATCAAGTGATAAAGTGTGATTAATATAACCGTAATTACATGGATAAAACATTGCAGTTGCCATAAATCTATCAACAAATACTGCGCCTGTATCTTTATCGACCTCATATTTAATCGGGTCAGCATTCGCTGGGATTTCAATCACAACATAGATGTCATCTGGTAATTCTTTACCGGCTGGTACGTTTAATAGTCCCATTTTTGTATCCTCTATCTTTTATTAGTTAGTAGTATTTAATCATAAATATAAAGCGAACATTATAAAAACTTACTCTGTTTCGCACAATTCTTTTAAATATTGAAAAATTTGTCTGGCTGTTTTTGGTGGTTTATTTGCAGCTAGCTCTTTTTTAGCTGAACGCGCAAGTGTGCGTAATTGCTGTCTATCTGCGGTAGGAAATAACTCCATAATTGATTCAGCATCGCCAGTTTCTATCAATTCATCACGTAGTTTCTCTAATCGGTGAAACATGGCAACTTGCTGATTATGGCGATTTTTGAGTTTATCCAATGCCTGTGTAATCGGTTCAATATCACGATTTCTAAGTAATTTACCTATGTATTGAATTTGTCGACGATAGCCTTCTTTTTTTATTTTTTGAGCTAATTCAATAGAATATAATAAGTCTTCATCAAGTGGGATTTTACTTATTTCATTTTTGCTTAAATTGACAAGTTCGACACCTAATTTTTTAAGCACCTCGGCATCTCTTTTGATTTCACTTTTACTAACGTAAATAATTTCATCATCTTCTTGATTTATATTGAAGTCGGGTTCTAGATTTGGCTCTTGATTGTTATTCATGCTATTTCTTTTGTTAACTAAAATTAAATTCTGGCATATTATAACGTATCACTAGCAGAATTGTAGAAAATAATAAAATGAGTATTGAACAAATTAAAAAAGATGCGATAAGCCAACAACAACATCTATCCGCTATTGTTGCCGATGCTATCAAACAAGCACAAGCTCGGGTCGATTCAGTAGAGGTGTCGATTAATCAATCTACTGGTATTAGTGTCAGTACTAGAGAAGGTGATACTGAAAATGTTGAATTTAATAGTGATGGTGCATTAGGTATAACCGTTTATCAAAATCAACGTAAGGGTAGCGCATCTACTAGTGACTTGTCACCACAGGCGATCAACCAAACAGTGGATATGGCTATCAATATTATGCAATATACTTCACCTGACCCATGTTCTGGTTTAGGCGATCGTGAGTTAATGGCATTTGATATTCCTGATTTAGATCTTTTTCATCCAAGTGATTTAAATGTTGATAATGCAATAGAACAAGCAAAACAGACGGAACTAACAGCGCTTGCAAAATCTTCATTAATAAGTTGTGATGGTGGTTATTTTAATAGCCGTTATGGTGTATATGTTTATGGTAATAGTTTAGGAATGTTACAAGGCTATTGCGCCAGTTCACATTCGCTTTCTTGCTCGGTTATTGCTGAGCAAAATGGGCAAATGGAGCGTAATTATGCCTATACTTCATCTCGAGACGTTAATGAGATGCAATCACCAGCATGGGTCGGAAAACTCGCCGCTGAGAAAGCTGTTGCCCATTTAGGTGCTAAACAAATTCCAACCATGCAAGTACCTGTCCTTTTTTGTTCTGAAGTAGCCGTGGGTTTAATAAGGCATTTAGTTGCTGCAATTAGTGGTGGTTCGATTTACCGAAAGTCTTCTTTTTTGTTGGATAGTGTAGGAAAAGCAATTTTTCCCGCTTGGCTGACAATTTTGGAAGACCCATATATTTTAAGAGGAGTAGGTTCTTCACCATTTGACAGTGAAGGGACGAGAACTGTTAAGCGCAATATTATTGAACAAGGTATTTTGCAAACTTATCTGTTAAGTAATTATTCCGCCAAAAAATTAGGTTTAAAATCTACCGGACATGCAGGTGGTATACATAATTGGTTAGTCTCACCAAGCCAAACTGATGCTGATTTCACTGCAATGTTAAGAAAACTAGATAAAGGCGTTGTTATTACGTCATTAATGGGACAAGGTGTTAACAATGTGACCGGTGATTATTCGCGTGGAGCTACAGGTTTTTGGGTTGAAAATGGTAAAATCCAATATCCAATTAATGAAATTACCGTTGCCGGTAATCTTAAAGAAATATATCAGAATATTGTAGCGATAGGTAATGATATTGAAACAAGAAGTAATATACAATGTGGTTCAATATTGATTGAGAAAATGAGTATAGCAGGAAAGTAATTAAACATGGGAAAGTTTACTAATAGTGCATTATTCCAAAAAATCATTTTTTGGATGCCTGGGCTGATGAGTTTATTGCATTATAAGCGAGAATATCTCAATTTTGATATTAAAGCTGGATTGTCAGTAGCTGCGGTTTCGTTACCAGTTTCAATAGCATATGCTGAACTGACTGGCGTGGGAGCAATTGCTGGCTTATATTCGACCATCTTGCCACTGATTGTGTATGCACTATTTGGTTCTTCTAAACAATTAATCGTTGGGCCAGATACAGCAACTTGTGCAGTTGTAGCCGCTGTAGTTTTCCCTTTAGCTGCTAATGATCCCGTTTTACGTTGGCAATTAGTTGTATTATTAACCATTATGATTGGTATTTGGTGTCTAATTGCCGGTAAACTTCACCTAGGGGCTTTAGCTGATTTATTAAGCCAACCGATTTTAATTGGTCTTTTAAATGGTATATCAATTACGATTATGGTTGATCAGCTCGCCAAAACATTGGGATTTCAGTATGACTACTCTTATTTGATTGAGCGGATTGTTTATTTTCCTTTAAAGATATCACAAATTCATATATTAACTGCGTTAGTATCATTTTTTACTTTAGTAATATTGGTAGCTTTAAAAAAATTTAAACCACGTTATCCAGCACCACTGTTTGCGGTCATTATTATGACTTTTTTTTCATGGCTGTTTAATTTTGAACAATATAACGTTCGGATTATTGGTAGCGTGACCAGTGATTTCATTCCAGCAGAATCATGGTTAGATTTTGATAAAGGCTTAATGCGAAATCTAGTCGTTCCTTCTCTTAATATTGCCGTTATCTGTTTTGTTAGTATGATGATAACGGTACGTAGTTTTGCTTCTAAAAATAATTATGAAACCAATGCCGATGTGGAATTTAAAGCATTGGGTATGGCCAACATAGTTGCTGGGTTATCCCAAGGATTTGTTGTTAGTGGTACTTCATCTCGAACAGCTGTTAATGATGCTAATGGCGGTAAAACCCAATTAGTGTCAATCATAGCAGCTGTTTTAATTGGTTTTGTAGTGTTGTTCTTTTTATCTCCATTACAATACATTCCTACCTGCGTATTAGGCGTGATTCTCATCTATTCTTCGTTGTCACTTATTAATTTTCAAACCATTATTCGGTTTTTTAAATTTGATCGCGATGCATTCTATTTAAGTTTAACTACACTTATTTCAGTTTTAGTTATTGGTATTATTCCGGGGATGGCGCTGGCGGTTTTATTAGGATTATTTTTATTTTTACGTCGTGTTTTTAGACCGAATGATCAACTATTAGGTGTTGATGATGGTGGTCGAATTCATTCAATTGGTTCAGATGTCAAACCATTGAGTAATACTATGATTTATCGATTTAATTCGCCACTTACTTATTTTAATATTGCCTATTTTAAGCGTAGAATCATCAATTATATTGATGATTCTGCTGATCCGATCAATTATGTCATTGTCGATGCGATACCTTGTTTTACTTATAAAGATGTTAGTGTGTTGACGGGTATTGATGAATTGGTAAATTCATTAAAAGTTAGAAATGTTGTGCTAATTTTGGCTGGTCGACGCAAAACATTAAAAAATTGGTTTAAACAGATGAATCTTAAATTAGATAGTGATTATATCGAATTTGCTTATGACCTCTATTTTGCTGTGCGATTAGTGCAAAGTAAGGAGCATATGGATAGTAAAGAGGATGAAGAAGTTATTAACTAAACATTGAATAATCATTTTTAATTAACTAAGGGTAATTATGGCTAACATCAAAGATCGTATTAAAATTGAAATGCTTAGTACCGGTGATGAAGTTTTATATGGTCAAATTATTGATACTAATGCTGCATGGTTATCTGATTTTCTGTTTCAAGAAGGTATTATCATTACTTCTCGTCATACAGTAGGGGATAATTTATCAACGCTGATTGATACTTTGCAAGAGCGTAGTTTGCAAAATGACATTTTAATTGTCAATGGTGGATTAGGGCCGACTAGTGATGATCTTAGTGCTCAAGCAGCCGCACTGGCTAATAATGAATCGTTAGTTTTACACGAAGAATGGCTTAAGTCACTTGAGCGTTATTTTCTTAATCGTGGTAGGGCGATGCCTGCAAGTAATATTAAACAAGCCATGTTACCTCAAAGTGCGACGTTAATTGATAATCCTATTGGTACCGCATGCGGTTTTAAAATGAAGCTGAATAATTGTCTATTATTCTTTACTCCTGGTGTACCTTCTGAATTTAAACAAATGATTCAAAATGAGATTCTCCCCGAGATCAAGTTAAACTACCCGCTGACTGATAGCAAACTTTGTTATCGATTAACAACAATGGGCCGAACTGAAAGCGATTTAGCACAAGAAATTGACGCCGTACTCGAGATTCCAGAAAATATCACGATTGGTTATCGTGCTGCAATGCCTATTATTGAATTAAAAGCAATGGGTCCTGAAAGCCAAAGAAGTGAAATGGATAAGCTATGGCAACAAATTAAATCGATTGTTAATGCTAATTTGCTTTATGAAGGTGTATTAAATCAATCAGATGAGTCAGGATTGGCTCATGTGGTATCAAAATTATTGCACGATAAAAATCAATCTGTCGTTATTATTGAACAGCAATCAGTGGGGATGATTAGTTATCAATTGCTCGAAGCTGATGCGCCTGTCATAAAATCAGAGATTGTACCTTTATTATTGGATGATCCGAGCAGTTATTTCACAAAATTATTAAAAGAACATGGTGCTAATATTGCGATCGGTATTATCAATTTTCAAGAAAAGAATAGTCAATTTACTTTAATTATTGCAACATTAAAAAAAGTATTGCATTTCAACTTAAAGTATATTGGTCGAAGTCAAAGCAAAAGAACGCAGCAACAAGTTTTGGCAGCAATTGCGTTGGATGGCTTACGACGTTACCTTTTAGATATGCCTATAATAGGTGCTAATGTTTGGCTAGAGGTAATGGAATAGATATTTATTATTTTAATTTATCTAAAATAGTGAATTTTGCATAACATAGTAATATTAGTTATGGACAATTCGCTACAAAATTAAGTAGAATAGCGGATCTTTCAATTGAAGCATATAAGTTAAAATATTAGAGGTAAAAATGGCTCGTGTAACTGTCCAAGATGCAGTAGAAAAAATTGGTAATCGCTTTGATCTCGTTTTAGTTGCCGCAAGACGTGCTCGTCAATTACAAGTCGAAAATAAATCGCCACTAATTCCAGAAGAAAACGATAAAGAAACTGTGGTTGCTTTACGCGAAATTGAAGATGGACTTGTCAATAAACAAATTCTTGATACTGCTGAATTCCAAGCTCGTCAAGATGAAGAATCAGAAGTGCGTACAGCCCTTCATGAAACGGTACTTTTAGAAAATACTCCTTCATACGAATAAACATTGCTGAGAATTGCCCATGCAATATTTTGAAAGCTTAAAAGAGGTAGTTGCATCTTATCTTCCTGTCAAGCAAGTTGAATTGATCCAAGCTGCATATCTCTTTGCTAAGCAAGCACATGAAGGGCAATTCCGATGTAGCGGTGAACCATATGTAACCCATCCAGTTGCTGTTGCAGCCATTTTAGCTGATATGCGGCTAGATTATGAAACCATCATCGCTGCACTTTTGCATGATACTATCGAAGATACACCGGTAACCTTCCAAGATATTACGCAGAAATTTGGTAAGCATGTTGCAGTTTTAGTGGAAGGGGTTTCAAAACTTGATAAGTTAAAATTTAGAAATCGACAAGAAGCTCAAGCTGAAAATTTTCGGAAAATGGTTTTAGCCATGACCGAAGATGTGCGAGTAATTTTAATTAAATTAGCTGATAGAACGCATAACATGCGTACTCTTGGTGCTTTAAGACCAGATAAACGTCGCCGTATTGCTAAAGAAACTTTAGAGATTTATGCGCCATTGGCTCATCGTTTAGGCATTCATCATATTAAAACTGAGCTTGAAATACTTGGTTTTACTGCTATGCATCCTAATCGAGCTAAGGTTCTTAAAAAAGTGGTTAAAATTGCTCGAGGTACCAGAAAAGAACTGATCCAACAAATTCTCTCCGAAATACGAAGTCGTCTAGCAGATGCAGGTATTGATGCTCAAGTAGAAGCGCTTGAAAAGAATATCTATGCGATTTATCAGAAGATGCAACTGCGTGAACAACATTTTCATTCAATTATGGATATTTATATTTTCCGAATTGTAGTGGAAGATGTTGATGCTTGTTATCGTGCACTTGGTTTAGTGCATAATTTATATAAACCACGCCTTAATCGTTTTAAAGATTATATTGCTATTCCTAAAGCTAATGGTTACCAATCATTGCATTCATCATTAATTGGTCCGCATGGTACCCCGGTAGAGGTTCAAATACGAACTGAAGACATGGAACAAATGGCGGAAATGGGCGTTGCTGCGCATTGGATTTATAATGAAAATGATGAGTTAAACAATACCACCACTCAGATTAAAGCCCAACGCTGGATGCAAAGTTTGCTAGAACTTCAGCAAAGTGTTGGTAATTCATTTGAATTTATTGAAAATGTTAAATCAGACCTTTTTCCAAAAGAGATTTATGTTTTTACTCCAAAAGGTCGTATCGTCCAATTACCTGAAGGCTCAACAGCAGTTGATTTAGCTTATGCAGTGCATTCTGATATTGGTTTCCAATGTATTGGTGCGTTAGTTGATCGTAAACCTTATCCGCTTTCTCAACCTTTAAGTAATGGCCAAACTGTCGAAATTATAACTTCGCCAGAAAGTCGTCCTAATGCTAGCTGGCTAAATTTTGTCGTTAGTGCTAAAGCACGATCTCGTATTCGCCAAGCACTAAAAACATTAAAAAGAGAAGATGCAATTGAGTTAGGGCGTCGTCTACTTAATTTAGCGTTAATTAAATCAGGTGGTATTGAATCGTTAACACTCAAACAGAAAGATCGTATTGTTGAGTTAACCAAGTTAACATGCTTCGATGATGTATTAGCCGAAATTGGTCTTGGTAACATCATGTCCCATTTTATTGTTAAAGGTTTAGAACATAAAGCGCTTTTATCTAATCAATCTGATACCAATAAAACCCTAGTTATTACCGGTAGTGAAGGCGTTTTAGTGACCTTTTCAAAATGTTGTCATCCTATTCCTAATGATCCGATTGTTGGCCATGTTAGCCCTGAAAAAGGTTTAACCGTTCATCATGAATCATGTCGCAATATTAGTGGTTATCAAAATAACCCAGAAAAATATATTGCACTTAAGTGGGCACCAAATATCGAACAACTATTTGTTGCTGAGATTTGGATAGATATTATTAATAGTCAAGGCACTTTAGGTCATATTCTTTCGATTATTAATGACGAAAAAGCTCATATTCAGTGGTTGAATACCGAAGAAAAAGATAGGCAAATTTATACAATTATTTTGCAGCTTGAAGTTAAAAACTCACAACAATTAAATGATTTAATTAGAAAGTTATCACTACAACAAGATGTAGTGAGTGTGATACGTAATATTAATTAATTATCATGTCTGATCGTTTACTAAACCATATACCACTAATCAAATTAGCTGGTATTGGTGCTAGTTTAGAAAGTAAATTCCATGCACTAGGCATTAAAACCATTCAAGATCTGCTATTACATTTTCCTCTCCGTTATGAAGATCGAAGTTCTTCTTGCGCTATCGGTGATGCTACAGTTGGCGAATATACCACTATTGAAGGTTGCATAATTAAAACAGAGATTATTTTTAAGCGTCGTCAAATGCTGTTATGTTATATTCAAGATGATTCTGGAATCGCTATTTTACGTTTTATGCATTTTAATGCAGGTATGAAAGCGTCGATGATAGTAGGAAAATGGATAAGTGCATATGGTGAAATAAAAAGCGGTAAAACTAATTTAGAAATTATTCATCCGCAATTTAAGATCAAAGCGAATAAAGCTGAACAAGCTTCGCTAAGCGATTTAAATGAAGAGCGATTTACACCTATTTATCCTTCTACATATGGATTGACACAAAATGTGATCCGTAAAATGATAAAATCGGCATTAATTTTACTGAAAAACAATTTACCAAATGAAATATTACCTGATTCATTAAGTCAAAATTATTTACCTATTTTAGATGCATTGAATATCATTCATAATCCTTCTATTACGACTGATATTGATCAGTTATTAGTCGGTGAGCACCCAGCTATAAAACGTTTTGTATTTGAAGAGTTACTTGCCTATCATTTAAGCATGTTAATGATTAAAAGAGATAATCAAAAGCAACATGCTTATTCAATGCACAGTAATCAGCAATTGATTTTGCCTTTTCTAGCTTCATTACCATTTAATCCAACTCACGCTCAACAAAGAGTTGTACAAGATATCTATCAAGATATGACAAAGCATATTCCAATGATGCGACTAGTGCAAGGAGATGTCGGCTCAGGTAAAACTTTAGTTGCAGCTATGGCAGCCTTGAATGCGATAGAGAATGATCATCAAGTTGTTTTAATGGCACCAACCGAAATATTGGCAGAGCAACATTTTAATAATTTTAAACAATGGTTTGAACCATTAGGTATTACTGTAGATTGGTTATCTGGTCGATTAACAGCTAAAAATAAGCAGCAGCGATATGAGGCTTTAAAGCAAGGTGAAATCACGATGTTAGTTGGTACCCATGCGGTGTTTGTTGATAAAGTTGAATTTTTCAATTTGGGGCTGGTTATTATTGATGAACAACATCGATTTGGCGTGAATCAACGGTTAAGTTTGTGGGAAAAGGGTATTAAAAATGCCATACATCCACATCAATTAATCATGACAGCAACACCAATACCAAGAACGTTGGCAATGACAGTTTATGCAGATTTGGATGTCTCAATAATTGATGAATTACCTCCGGGACGAACCCCTGTTACCACTGTTGTTATTCCTAATTCCCGTCGAGAAGAAATTATCGATAAGGTTAATCAAGCTTGTTTAAGTCATCGTCAGGTTTATTGGGTTTGTACTTTAGTAGAAGAATCAGAAACTCTGGATGCTCAAGCGGCTGAAATGTTAGTTGAGGAATTGAAAGAAAGGTTACCACACTTAAATATAGCACTTGTCCATGGCAAAATGAAATCTGATGAAAAGCAATCTGTTATGCAGGCTTTCAAAGCGGGAGAGGTTCAACTTTTAGTTGCGACAACGGTTATTGAAGTTGGGGTCGATGTGCCCAATGCGAGCTTAATGATCATTGAAAATGCTGAACGTTTAGGACTTGCTCAACTACATCAATTACGAGGTAGAGTAGGACGAGGCAGTGCAATTTCACATTGTGTGTTAATGTATCAAGCTCCATTAAGTAGAATTGCTCAGGCTCGCATGAAAGTAATGCGTGAAAGCAATGATGGTTTTGTGATTGCCCAAAAAGATCTTGAAATTAGAGGTAGTGGTGAAATTTTAGGGACTAGGCAAATGGGGGAAGCGAATTTTAAGATCGTTGATTTAATCCGTGATCAGCATTTAATTAGCGAGGTGCAAAAAGCATCATATCTTATCTTAAGCGAGTCTCCGGAGTGCGCTAAACAACTTGTTAATTGTTGGCTTCCGGAACGGCAAAAATATATCAATGCTTAATCTTGTTCTTATTGATAAATTGCTTATAGTTTAGAATATTAGTAATTATTGTTTTTGTTGAAATCTCTTTTCTTACTAGGATATAACAAAATAGAAAAAAACAATAAAAAAGTGGACATAGAAAGTTGTTCTAGTCCACATTAGTTAGCTTTTTAATTATAAAAATGAACGGTATGGCAGCTCAGGTTCATCTGTAAAAATATCTCTGAATCCGCGATAATGTTGATAGTTCATTTTATGCTTATCAGTTGGATATGTATATTTCCCACCAACTTGCCAAAAGAATGGTGTAAATTCATATTCAAGACGATCTTTTTTCATTCGCCAAAGTACTTCTATTTCACGAGGGTCACTTTGGAAATTTGCCCAAATATCATGATGGAAAGGTATCACGATTTCCGTTTTTAATGATTCTGCTGCTCGTAAAATGTCAGAAGATGTCATTTTATCCGTCACCCCCCTAGGGTTTTCTCCATAAGATAGCAGTGCAACATCAATTTTGTGATCATTACCATGTTTCGCATAATAATTAGAATAGTGTGAATCCCCAGAATGATAAAGTGAACCACCAGAAGTCTCGAATAGGTAATTTACAGCGCGATCATCCATACTATCTAATATTGATTTGTCAGTAGATGATACACCTTTAGGTAAGGTTACTAATGAAGTTCTATCAAAAGAGTCTAATACGCGAATTGTGATATCACCAACTTCAATTGTTTCTCCTACCTTAGCAACAATACAACGATCCTCAGGAACTCCCCAGCTTTTCCATAGGTCAACACAGGCTTTAGGGCCAATAAATTTTACTTTCGGTGAACAATTTTGAATGACTGCCGCGGCAACATTAACATCAATATGATCGGCATGGTCATGGGTTGCCATAACTGCATCAATCTCTTTTATTGCAAAAGGATCGAGGACAAATGGGCTAGTCCTTAAATTAGGTTGTAATTCTCTTACTCCTCCCATTCGCATCATTTGATGTTGTTTATTCATGAATGGATTTGCGTGAGTTTTTTTACCTGTACCACACCAAAAATCGACAGAAATATTTGTATTACCTGCAGATTTTAACCAAATTCCAGTACAAGCAAGCCACCACATGGTAAATGTATTTGGTTTAACCTCGGTCGTTTCTATTTCTTCATTAAGCCATGTTCCCCATTCAGGAAATGTATTTAAAATCCATGATTCTCTGGTAATTTCGTTCACTTTACTCATACTTTATTCCTTCTATATTTGCGTTTTTAAACTAAAATCACTTCAGTACCTTGTTCCTTTATCTTTTCAATTACTTCCTTATTTGCTTGTTTACCAGTAATTAAAATATCAATTTTAGTTACTGGGCAAAAAAGCATACCAGAATTAGCTTTAGTATTTATTTTAGAACTATCAACAACTACTACTAATTTTTCAATTTTTTCAAGTATTTGTTGTTCAGCCACCGCTCCTAGTATTTCATTCTTATACAGCCCATTGGGTGTTAATGTTTTACCACTTGTAAACATCCATTTTCCTGCATAAGAATCAGTTATATTTGCTATAGGATTTAGAATAATGTTTTGTGTTTTGTTATATAATCCTCCCATAATGATGACGTTTTCGTGATCATGTTCAATCAAGTAACAAGCTAAAGGAAAGTAGTTGGTAATGATCGAAACATTTTTACCACATAATTCACGACCTAATAAAAATGCCGTTGAACCACAATTAATAACTATATTTTCATCACTTCCACACAACTTTGCCGCTCTTATGGCAATACGTGCTTTTTCATGATAATGATCGGTATTATTATTTCCTATCGGTGCCCAAATTGGTTTTTGTACTTCTATTCGCATAATGCCATTACGAACTTTTTTTACTTTTCCGTCCTGATCGAGTTTTGTAATATCCCGACGGGCTGTTGCTGGTGATATTGCAAAATAAGAAACCAATTCAGTAACTCTTACCATCCCTTTTTCATTAACCATTGCCACTATTTCGTTGTGGCGTGATATTTCGTTCATTGTTCCCTCTTATTAATTTAATATGATTAAATTTGATTGAAAATGATGTTAGTTATCATTTTGTATTTTGTCAATTATTTAAATATCAATATTAATAATCATAAGTTCAATATATTGATAATAATAGTTATATTTTTAGGTTTTGCTTCTGTTTTTTGGAGATAATGTGATGAATGTCACAATTGCTAAGTCAATAAGTTTAGAAAAGTGATCAATATCAAAATAATCATAAACAATCATTGAATGATTATTTTTGATTGTGGAATATAATAAGTGTTATTCAGCGAACTGAATAATATTAAATAGGTTGAAGTTCCATCTATGAGTTTTGCGATAGGTAATTATATAAAAGACATTTGAAGGTTATAGATACCTAAACAATAACATTAACGTTAGAAATGTCGATAACCAATGAGAGGGACATATGGAAGTAATTTATAACATATTTTATATTTTTTATAGTCAGGTTATGACAAAGGCACCTTTATTATTAGGGTTGGTCACCATGTTAGGTTATTGCCTTTTACGTAAAGATATCACGACTATTTTAAAAGGTACTATTAAAACCATTGTTGGTTTTATGTTATTACAAGTTGGTTCAGGTGTTTTAGTTTCAACTTTTAAACCTGTTATTGCCAAACTTTCAGAATATCATGGTATTACCGGATCAATCATTGATACATATGCTTCTATGGTTGCGGTGGAAAATGGCATGGGTGAACACTATTCATGGGTTGGCTATGCTGTTTTACTGGCATTAGCTATTAATATCCTACTTGTTATTTTTCGTCGTTTAACTGGTATTAGAACGATTATGTTAACTGGCCATATTATGTTTCAACAAGTTGGTTTAATTACACTGTTTTATTTCTTATTTGGCTATAGCATGTGGGAAACCATTATCTATTCATCAATTATCACTGCGTTATATTGGGGGATATTCTCGAATATGATGTTTAAACCTACCGAAGCAGTCACTGGAGGAGCAGGTTTTTCAATAGGCCATCAACAACAGTTTGGTTCATGGATAGCGGTTAAGTTAGCGCCAAAATTAGGGGATAAAAATGATTCTGTTGATAATTTAAAACTACCTAAATGGTTACATATTTTTCACGATAGTATTGCTGCAACTACAATAGTTATGACGATATTTTTCGGAATTATTTTACTTTCATTTGGCTTAGATAACTTACAAACAATGGCTGGATCAACCCATTGGACTATTTATATTTTTGAAACAGGACTTAAATTTGCTGTCGCAATTCAGGTTATTGTTGGTGGTGTAAGAATGTTTGTAGCAGAGTTATCCGAAGCATTTAAAGGCATTTCTGAAAAATTAATTCCGAATGCGGTTCTTGCTATCGATTGTGCTGCTATTTATGCATTTTCTCCTAATGCAATGGTATTCGGTTTTATATGGGGCGCATTAGGTCAATTTTTAGCTATTGCACTATTACTGATTTTTAAATCTCCAATCATGATTATTCCTGGATTTATCCCGATGTTTTTTTCAAATGCAACAATAGGGGTATTCGCTAACCATTTTGGTGGATGGAAAGCAGTAATGAAAATCTGTTTTGTGATGGGAATGGTAGAAGTATTGGGTTCGGCGTGGGTAATTAATATTTTTGCTCAACATGGCACACCAATTGATTCATGGATGGGAATGGCTGATTGGGCAATTTTATTTCCTCCAATTTTACAAGGCTTATCTTTCTCTCATTTATTCATTTATTTACTAATCGGACTAGCACTGGTGTATATGTTTTTTGCTGCAAAAAGATTACGAGCAGAAGAAGCATTACAAAAAAATCGACTAGAAGACAACGATGTTAGCCAAGATATTAATGAAGCTGTTGTTGAAAAAATGGATGAAGTAGCAATCAGTGAAGGTCAACCGATACGTATTCTTGCTGTCTGTGGTAGTGGTCAAGGCTCGTCAATGATGATGAAAATGAAAATAGCTAACTATTTAGATAAAAAAGGTATTCCAAATATTATGGATTCATGTGCAGTTACGGATTACAAATCACGATTGCCTAACGTTGACATTATTGTTGCTTCAAAGCATTTAATTCATGAAATTGAAGTTAATGAAGGACAACATGCATTAGGTGTACAAAATATGTTAAATCCACAAACATTTGGCGATGAACTCATCGAGATTATCAATAAAGTTAATGCTAAATAGACAAAATATACTAAAAAGGAGGCTAACATGGCTTTCAAAGAATCATTAATTGAAAATAACTCTATTTTACTAAAAGCAGACGCTAATAATTGGCAAGAGGCGGTGAAGTTAGGTACTGATATGCTTATTGCTTCTAATGCAATTGAATCATCTTACCATGAAGCAATCATTCATTGTGTTAACACAATGGGACCTTACATTATTATTGCTCCAAATCTCGCTATGCCACATGCCAGACCTGAAGATGGTGTAAATCGCACTGCTTTTGCGTTAGTTACCTTGAAAAATCCAATATATTTTGACGGTGAAGTTGCACCTGTTGATGTACTTGTCACGCTTGCTGGCAGTACATCTGATCAGCATATGGAAGGTTTGATGGAAGTGATAAAAATCGTAGAGGATGAAAATAGTGAAACAGGTATTGATTTAGATAAATTAAGATGCTGTAACACGAAAGAAGATGTCTATGCTGTCATCGATCAGGCATTGAATGGAGGTTAAATATGTTTCTAGCTTTAAAAGACCGAGTATTACAAGCTAACTTATTATTACCCAAATATCATCTTGTCACTTTTACCTGGGGTAATGTTTCAGAAATTGATCGTAAAAATGGGGTGATAGCTATTAAACCCTCTGGTGTTGAGTATAGTGATATGGCTATTGATGATATTGTCATTGTGTCATTAACGGGGGAAATAATAGAGGGTCATTTAAACCCTTCTAGTGATACAGCTACACATATTGAACTTTATAAAGCATTCCCAAATATTGGTGGGATTGTCCATACTCATTCGCGATATGCAACCGTTTGGGCGCAAGCTGAATTGGATATACCAGCACTAGGCACTACACATGCTGATTATTTTTATGGTGATGTACCTTGTACTCGTCGACTAACTGATAGTGAAATTGCTACAGATTATGAAAAAAATACCGGTTTAGTCATTATTGAAGAATTTAGGCGTAAAGCTATTGATCCTAGTGCTATGCCTGGTGTGATTGTTTCAGGTCATGCACCTTTTTGTTGGGGTAAAAATGCTTCGAATGCTGTTCATAACGCGGTAGTTCTTGAAGAAGTGGCAATGATGGCCATTTCAACTCGACAACTTAACCAAACAGTTAAAATTCAACAAACATTATCCGATAAGCACTATTTCCGTAAACACGGTGCTAATGCTTATTATGGCCAAAATAAAATAAATTAAGGAAATAAAATGACTTTACCAAAATTACAAATTGCTTTAGATCAAACAGACTTAAAATCAGCTCTTGATGTTGCTAAAAACGTATCAGGATTTGTAGATATCATAGAAGTAGGAACTATTCTTGCTTTTGGTGGTGGAATGGAAAGTGTTAGATGTTTAAGGCAACTGTATCCTAATCATATCTTAGTGTGTGATTTGAAAACCACTGATGGCGGAGCTATTTTAGCAAAAATGGCTTTTAATGCAGGTGCTAATTGGTTAACTGTATCAGCAGCAGCACATATTGCCACTATTGAAGCATGTAAAAAAGTGGCAGATGATTTCAAAGGTGAAATTCAAATTGAACTATATGGACATTGGACTTTTGATGATGCCAAAGCGTGGCGAAAATTAGGTATTAAACAGGCTATTTATCACCGTTCTCGTGATGCTGAATTAGCTGGTATTGGCTGGGGAAAGGATGATTTGGTTAAAATGCGACAATTGTCAGATTTAGGTCTTGAACTTTCCATAACGGGCGGAATTATTCCTGAAGATATTCACCTATTTGCAGGAATTAAAACCAAAGCCTTTATTGCTGGTCGAGCTCTTGCTAGTGAAAATGGTAAGCAAACTGCTCAAGCTTTAAGAGAGCAAATTGCTAAATATTGGTAATAGATGCGATGCAGTCAGTAAAATGACTGCATATTTGATGTTCAAATAAATATTATTAGGTTTTATTATGGCAAAATATGCAATCAATCCGACCAATCAATCTAATTATATTGGTATTTATGAAAAGGCATTACCTAATGAACTTACTTGGCAAGAAAAACTGCACGAAGCGAAAACATTAGGATTTAATTTTATCGAGATATCAATTGATGAATCAGAACAGCGAAGAGCAAGACTTGATTGGTCAGATGATGAAATTTATCGATTAAAGCGATTATGTGAACAATATGGACTACCATTGCATTCTATGTGTTTAAGTGCTCATCGTAAATTTCCATTTGGATCTGCCGATAAAAGCGTACGTCAGCAAGCCAAAGTTATTATGAATAAAGCACTGATGCTCGCCTATAAACTAGGAATAAGGGTAATTCAATTAGCTGGATATGATGTTTATTATGAACCAGCCAATTTACAGACTCACCAGCGATTTATTGCGGGAATGCAGTGGTCAGCGAAACAGGCTGAAAAAATGGGGATAATGCTTGCCGTTGAAATCATGGATACTAGTTATCTCAATTCACTCTGTAAGTTTGAAATTCTAAAAAAAGAAGTCAATTCTCCTTATTTTATGGCTTACCCAGATGTAGGGAACATTTCTGGTTGGAATTATGATGTCTGTACAGAGCTTATGTTAAGTCGAGAGCACATTGTTCAAATACATCTAAAAGATACTTATAAGGTTAAAGCTAATTATTCTGGTCAGTTTAGAGATTTAACTATTGGTGAGGGGGAGGTTGATTTTCTTGCTATATTTAAAATACTAAAACAGATAAATTATACTGCTCCGCTTGTTATTGAAATGTGGGCAAAAGATCATAAATGGAGAGAAAACATTATAACAGCTCAAAAACGGCTCAAAACCATAGCTGAAAATGCCGAATTTGTCCTGTTTAGTTAATTTTTATCTAATCATAAATTATCAATGTTCTATGTTTCATGAATTTTAGAAATGGAGCATTGATATTCTTTATATATCATTTGAAGATATATAGTTAATCCAATTATGGCAGCTTTAGATTTATTAATTGCAATTATAATTTTATTTTTAGACTCTCTGATTATCAATAATAAAATAATTATGATTAATTGAACTAAATTTTAGCGATACTATGATGTAAGTGTTGTAATTTATATTAAATTTTTATATAACTTTTCATTATCAATAGCATAAAATTATGCAAATTTTTTTGTATCATGCTTAGAAAACTTAAAGATTTGATCTTTGCACGAATATGGCTATCGTGTAATATAGTCTGCATTATAAATCTGATTAAATTGCGAATATTTTATGAAATCCGCTCTAAAACTCTTTTCTCTTTTTTTAGTTATTTTCACCTTATTAGGTTGTGGTTTAAAAGGACCTCTTTATCATCCAGCAGATCAGTCAAATGCAATTATTGAATCTAATGATACAAATAAATTAGCTTAAAGGAATAATATGATGGATTTTTTACATTACCAAAATGGCTATTTATTGGCGGATAACGTTTCTATTTGCGATTTAGCTAATCAATATGGTACTCCTTTATATGTTTATTCTGCTGATCACATAACTAAGCAATTTCTTTCTTATCAAGATTCTTTAAAAAATAAGAAGCATTTGATTTGTTATGCAGCAAAAGCGAATAGCAATTTATCTGTTTTAAACTTATTAGCTAAACTTGGTGCTGGTTTTGATATTGTTTCACAAGGTGAATTAGAGAGAGCATTAAAAGCTGGTGCTGATCCTAAAAAAATTGTATTTTCAGGAGTTGCAAAATCTGTTGTTGAGATTAGACGTGCACTTGAAGTAGGAATTAAATGTTTTAATGTTGAATCAGAACCTGAATTATATCGTATCAATGATATTGCTCATCAATTAGGGAAAACAGCGAACATTTCTTTACGGATTAATCCGGATGTAGATGCAAAAACACATCCGTATATTTCAACAGGATTACGTGAAAACAAATTTGGTATAAGTTATCAATTAGCTTTAGATACTTATCGTAAAGCAGCATCATTAAATAATATTAAAATAGTCGGTATTGATTGTCATATTGGCTCTCAATTAACTGAGCTGTCGCCTTTTCTTGATGCAGCTGATCGTGTATTGGCATTAGTTGACCAACTAGCAGCAGAAAATATTCATCTTAAGCATATTGATTTAGGCGGAGGTTTAGGTGTTTGTTATGATGATGAACAGCCACCATCAGCGACATTACTGGTATCAAAACTAATTGAAAAGTTAAAAAATTATCCTGAACTTGAAATTGTTTTCGAACCAGGTAGATCAATCGTTGCCAATGCTGGATTATTAATTACTAAAGTTGAATATACTAAGCATCAAGATGGCAATCATTTTGCGATTGTTGATGCCGGAATGAATGATCTGATTCGACCAGCGCTTTATCAAGCGTGGATGCAAGTCCTACCTGTTAAAGAATCAACAGATTCAAATACCAAAAAGATTTATAATGTTGTAGGGCCAATTTGCGAATCTAGTGATGTATTAGCTTATCAACGTGAACTTTCAGTTGAACAAGATGATCTGTTAGTTATTTGTAGTGCAGGTGCTTATGGCTTTAGTATGGCGTCTAATTATAATAGTCATCCTCGACCGGCCGAAGTCATGCTTGAAGATAGTAATCAGCATAAATTGATTCGAGAGCGTGAAACTTTTGATGATTTATGGCGTGGTGAATTAGTATTATAATTCATTATGAAGTTGATAAATATGTTTTCTAATTTTTGCTTGATTAATACATCTAATCAAACAATATGATGAAAAAGTAATAAATACTGACGATTTACAATAAAAGGTAACTAGAGATGAACTTTTCAAAAATGCATGGACTGGGTAATGATTTTATGGTTATTGATGCAGTAACGCAAAATGTTCATCTTTCAAGTGAAATGATCAAACGTATGTCAGATCGATATACAGGAATTGGGTTTGATCAGTTACTTATTGTTGAGCCACCTTATTCTCCTGAAAGTGATTTTCATTACCGTATATTTAATGCTGATGGTTCAGAGGTTGAGCAATGTGGTAACGGTGCTCGTTGCTTTGCTCGTTTTGTACGATTGAAAGGATTGACTAAAAAAAGAGTATTAAAAGTCAGTACTATGAAAGGTAATATTGTTTTGACGGTAAATGATGATGAAACCGTTCGGGTTAATATGGGAACACCAATTTTTGAGCCTAATAAAATTCCTTTCAAAGCCATTAAAGAAGAAAAAACTTATATTATTCGAGCACAAGAACAAACAGTTTTATGTGGTGTCGCTTCTATGGGGAACCCGCATTGTGTAATTCAAGTTGAAGATGTGTTAACCGCTCAAGTATTAACTTTAGGTCCGTTATTAGAGCAACATGAACGCTTTCCTGAAAAAGCGAATATTGGTTTTATGCATATTATTGATAGAGATAATATTAATTTACGTGTTTATGAGAGAGGCGTTGGTGAAACTCAAGCTTGTGGAACAGGAGCTTGTGCGGCTGTTGCTGTTGGCATTAATCAAGGATTATTAAACCAGCGGGTGAATGTTAATCTACCCGGAGGAAAATTAATAATAGATTGGAAAGGTAATCAGTCGCCGCTTTATATGACAGGACCAGCTACGCATGTGTATGATGGTTATATTGCAATTTAATTACGCTAGACTTTATGAATTTTATTAATAGATTACATAAAGACAATGAAATAAATTATGGTCGTAAAAAAAACACAAACATTGAAGTCAAAACCGTCGCAACGAAAAAAATCATTTGTTAAATTAAATGATGAAATGGTTAGCCAATATATTATTGATAACCCAGATTTTTTTATTCGAAATGCGACTCATATTGAGCGTATGCGCGTACCACACCCAGTGAGAGGTATGATATCACTACCTGAATGGCATATGGCAAGGCAACGTAATAAAATCAGTCAACTTGAGTCAGAAATCACGATGCTGATGGAGCACGCAAGTGCTAATGAATTGCTTTTTAATCAGCTAATAAAATTGCAGTTTCAATTAATTAAAGCAAAAGATATAAACGAATTATTAGATTCTTTAAAAGTTTGGGCTAAAGATTTAGGACTTAATGGTGCCTATTTATATTTATTTGATGACAAATGGTTACTTAGTGCACCATCCAACTATCATTACTTAGCTTTAAATTCATCGCAGTTTGATTTTATTCGTGTAAGACATTTACAGTATAGCCAATTTTATTTAGGTTCATTAAATACAACTGAATTAGATTTTCTATTACCTAAACATGGTTACGTTGGCTCTGTGGCTTTATCATTGTTAGGGCAATTTGGCGATCTTGGTTTGTTAATGTTTACGAGTGCAGATCCACAGCATTATCAGACAGGACAAGGTACCTTATTGTTAGAAAAAATCGGTGAAATATTGCCAATTCTTGTTGAAAAATGGATCATGCGCAAAAAGTAAGGAAATATGATGGTTAAAATGAATTCTAATCTTTCTTCTTTTTTAACCGAGCCTGTAGATCATTTTTTAAATTATTTAAAATCTGAAAAACAACTTAGTCTTAATACTCAAATTAACTATCGTCGTCAACTTTATGCGCTTATTGATTTAACTGACGGCTTAGATATTACTAAATGGCAGGACATTGATTCATCTGCTGTGAGGTTACTTATTAGTCGCAGTCGACAAACCGGCTTACAAGCTCGTAGTTTATCATTAAGATTATCTGCATTACGCAGTTTTTTTGATTGGATGGTTAAAAACGATCTGATCTCAGCCAATCCAGCCCGTGGTGTATTAAACCCTAAATTGGGTCAACATCTTCCAAAAAATATTGATATCGATGAGATCAATCAGCTGCTTGATATTGAGTATAGTGATCCGCTTTCTGTACGTGATAGGGCAATGTTGGAGGTGATGTATGGTTCAGGATTACGCCTTTCTGAATTAGTAAGTCTCAATTGTCGGGAATTAAATTTAACTGAAGGTGAAGTCCGGGTAACAGGAAAGGGTAATAAAGAGCGGAAATTGCCTTTAGGCCGAGAGTCAATTAGATGGATTGAGCAATGGTTAACTATGCGAAATGATTTAAAACCGCAAGATGATGCTGTTTTTATCTCTAAACTGGGTAAGCGAATTTCACCACGAAATGTTGAAAAACGCTTTGCACAATGGGGAATAAAACAAGGATTAAGTTCACATATTCATCCGCATAAACTGCGTCATTCATTTGCTACTCATATGCTTGAATCGAGCGGTGATTTACGGGCAGTACAAGAATTATTAGGTCATGCCGATTTATCTACTACTCAAGTTTATACCCATTTGGATTTTTCACATTTATCAGAAGTTTATGATTCGGCTCATCCGAGAGCTAAAAGAGGAAGAAAATAATGCATTTTTATCGTTCAATTAACTGCATTAAAGCAATCACATTCGATCTCGACGACACTTTATATGACAATAGTATGATTGTAGATAAAGCTGAAGAGGAAGTGATAAAAAATTTACAACAATATGAGCCATTACATTATTTGACATTGGATTTGTACTATCAAGAAAAAAAATTGGTGCTCGCTATAAATCCAGAAATATATCATGATGTTATTGATTGGCGAGTTGAGACAATTAAATCGTTATTAAATAAAACCAATATCCCTTCATCTCAATATAGCAAGATTATTGATGAAGCTATTGATTGTTTTAATTTTTGGCGTCATAAAATGGTTGTTCCTAAATCAACGCATATGTTATTAACTAAATTAGCCAATAAGTATCCATTAGGGGTAATTACTAATGGTAATGTTGATATAAATAGAATAGGTTTAGGCGATTATTTTCAATTTTCGCTAAGAGGTGGTCCTGACGGTCGTTCAAAACCATTTCCCGAAATTTTTGCTTTAGCCGCGCAAAAATTGGCTATTCCTAATAATTATATTCTGCACGTTGGTGATAATTTGGAGACAGATGTCAATGGTGCGATTAATAATGGTTTTTTAGCTTGTTGGATTAATATTTTTGGACAGGATATTTATCATCTCTCCGATGCTAGATGTTTACCGCATATTGAAATAACGCAATTGCCAGAATTAGATAATCTGTTATAATTCAGTTCATATATGTATAAAAAGACAGTGAAGTTAAATGTATTTTGCATTTAATACCTGTCTTTATTCTTTTATACCCCTACTTATAATAATTATAAATATAATGAAAAATTTAAAAACATTTACAACATTAATACTAATTAATGGTTGCTATAATTGCGATGGGTTAACACATAATGGAAAATAAACAGTCGTTATTAACCGACTTAAACACAGAACAAAAAAATGCTGTTACAACTGATAGTCAATATACTATTGTTCTTGCTGGTGCGGGAAGTGGTAAAACACGTGTATTAGTTCATAGAATTGCTTGGTTGTGTGTTGAAAAAAATTATTCTCCTAACTCTATTTTTGCAGTCACCTTTACCAATAAAGCAGCTGCTGAAATGCAAGAGCGAATACAAGCTTTAGTCGGTGAAGGATACCTAAATGGTATGTGGGTAGGAACTTTTCATGGTTTAACCCACCGTTTATTGCGTATGTTTTCTCAACAAGCTAAATTACCCGAAAATTTTCAACTTATTGATAGTGAAGATCAGATTCGTCTTATTAAACGAATTTTTCGTGAACTGAAAATTGATGAAAAGCAATGGTCACCAAAAGAGTGTGCTAATTTTATTTCCACACAAAAAGAAAAAGGTCTTAGGGCAGATAATCTAAAACCAGAAGATCCGAAACAAGTAATGTGGCAAACAATTTATCGTGATTATCAAGCAATTTGCGACAGAGTTGGGTATGTTGATTTCTCAGAATTAATTTTGAGAGCATATGAGTTGCTTTGTCGTAATGAAAATGTTTTAAATTATTGTCGCCATCGTTTTTCAAATATATTAATAGATGAATTTCAAGATACTAATAAAATCCAATATTGGCTGGTGAAAAAATTAGCTGGAGACACCGCGAATGTAATGATTGTTGGTGATGATGATCAGTCAATTTATAGTTGGCGTGGAGCTAATGCTGATAATTTACAAATGTTTATCAATGATTATCCAGAAACTGAAATTATTCGCCTAGAGCAAAACTATCGATCGACAGGCATTATTTTAGATACTGCAAATAAATTGATTGCTAACAACCAAAATCGGTTAGGTAAAAATTTATGGACCGACAGTGGTGACGGAGAAAAAATTTCACTATATGTCGGTTTCAACGATATTGATGAAGCAAGGTTTGTTGTAGGACAAATAAAAAAATATCATGACGATGGTCATAATTATGCTAGCTGTGCCATTTTATATCGTAATAATGTGCAATCACGTATTTTTGAAGATACTTTATTACAAGCTGGCGTACCTTACCAAATTTATGGTTCGATAAGATTCTATGAAAGGCAAGAGGTTAAATTAGCTTTAGCCTATCTCCGATTATTGCATGACCATGATAATGATATGGCATTTGAAACTACGGTAAATACTCCAACTCGTGGAATAGGTAATGTCACTTTAGACAAAGTTAGATTATGTGCTAAGCAAAATAATATTTCGTTATGGAATGCATGTTTAATGCTGATCCAAAAAAATGCTTTAACTGAAAGGCAACGTTCAGGTATTAGTCGTTTTTTAGAATTAATGGAATCTATTCATGTCGAAGTTAATGAATTACCATTTTATAAACAACTAGATGCAATTATTAAATTATCTGGCGTATTGCAAATGTATGAACAAGAACCAGGCATCAAAGGACAAGCACGATTGGATAATCTAGAGGAGCTTGTTTCATCTGCAGAGCAATTTTTTAGAGTTAACCAAGATAATGTAATTCAGGACAATGAAACAGGCAAAACCTTAACTGTTTTAGAATCATTTTTAGCATTTACCTCTCTTGAAAGCCGTGACGTAGTAAATCAACAAGATTCGGTGCAATTAATGACTTTACATTCAGCAAAAGGATTAGAATTTGACAATGTTTTTATTGTTGGATTGGAAGAGGGTATTTTTCCGGCACAACGTTCCTCTCAAGAACGAGACAAAATGGAAGAAGAAAGACGCTTAGCTTATGTCGGTATTACCCGAGCACGTAAGTTTTTAACGCTCTCTTTGTCTGAACTAAGGCGGCTTTATGGGCGTGAAGAGCGTAATTTGCCATCACGTTTTTTAGCAGAATTACCAGTTGATAATTTACAAGAAATCAGTTACCGAGCTAATTTAACATCATTTAATAATAATGATGATGATACTTTCACTAAAGATGAGCAATTCTATCAAGATCGTAAAAAGTCATATATTAAGAAGAAAAAAGAAAGTGATGGATACACATTAGGTAGGAAAGTTAAGCATAATCGTTTTGGTGAAGGTACCATTGTTAATTTAGATGGTGAAGGAGAACATAGACGAGTGCAAATTGCTTTTGTTAACGAAGGGGTTAAATGGCTAGTTGTGAAACTGGCAAATCTTACCTTAATGTAAATAATAAAATACTAAACAATCAAAGGATACTAACTTTTAACTTAGTATCCTTTTTTGATCATTATAATTATTGCTCAGATTGCTCTTGCACTGACGAAGCAAATATCTCTTCAAATGGTTGATCAGTTCGATTACATATCCATTGTTCATTAATTAAATCAAAATGATAACCTTGTTTTTGTGTTGCTAACCAAACTTGAAAAAGTGGTTCTTGAGTATTAACAATAATTTTACTATTGTTTGGAAAACTAATGGTAATAACGTTGCCATTAGTTTCATAATCTAAGTCTATATCGTGTTCGTCAGCGTATTTATCTAGATATAATTCGATTTGGTAAAAAAGTTGATCGGTTAAGGCATGGAATTGCGTGATATTCATATTGATGTAATTGAAATTATACAGTTAATAAATTGATATTAACATAAAAAAAAATACTCCGCCACCGCTAGGTGGCAAGAGTAAAAACGAATGAAAATCGAATTAATTGTTTAATGGTAATGAACAGGCAATAACGAGTAATTTATGCTTTTCATCGCCTTTATCTGCTCTCGTCCAACGATTTGGAATATCAATAGTATTTACTAGTTTACCTTCGGCAAAATAGTTCTCGATAAGTTCAATTTTACCTTTAGCAATTTCTTTTTTATCACAATTAGCATAATGATTAACAACTACTGTATGATATGGTGTTTTTACATTATCAATATCTTGAACTAATGCTGGAATGTAATTGGTAACTTCCTTAAAAATTCGAATTTTATCGTTATAAGGATGTAATTTTATGGATTTTTTATCAAGATAGGCATAACCAATGGTGTTATCCTCATCAGTTTTAGATAGAGGCGTAAATTGTTCACCTATTTTAGGATTACTTAGCATTACTTCTACTTCTTTAGCTTGAGCTGCTAATTCATCTTGAGTAAGTGGTTTCTTTTCTTCTGCATGAGTGATAGCTGTAAAAGAAAAGAGCATTAAAAATAAACATAATTTTTTCATTTAAATTTTATCTCCCTCTTTTGAGCTATTTTCAATTGGTTTATCTTGTTGGGGTTGAGATTGCTTTTCTTGAGCTTCTTTTTGTTCTTTTTCTTGTTGTTTTTTCAATTTATAAGCTTTGATCTTTTCTTGGCGCTCTTTATCCATTTTGTCGTCAAGTGGTTTCATATCTGGACGATCTTTATAAAGAATGTCTTTCTTTATATCACCTTGGATGGAACAAAGCACACGGTTTTGATTATCAGTAAAGGCTTCTAGATAAAGTGATTTTTCAATGGTACCAAGTTTTGGTACAACACCATCAATTGAGTAGGGATTATCTTGCCATACCGGTGATTTTGCATTGCGATCATAGATTTTGGCATTGGCAATATAAACAGCGTTATTATATTTTAACCATTTTAAATTATTAAGTGTATTAGTAATTTCTTCTTGGCTATTATCAAAAATAAAGCCCCAATAGTAATATTGTCCAGATAAATTGGTTGGAATATAGATGTTTTGATACCCAGTTATTGTTAATCCGTGGTATTTAAGAGGTTTTTTGAAATTAACTTTATCTTTGTTTTGTTGATAAATTGATTCTACAGGAATATAAGTAACATTATCTGTTGTTGTTAAATCAACATATTCGCTGAATAATTTTTTATTTTCAGCCAATTGTTTAAAAAATTGGTTATCACAAGCGAGAAAACTATCTACTATCTTATCTGTAATGCTTACACTATCGTTCTGCGCAAAAGCCATGCAAGAAACGAGAGAAGAACAAGCAAGCACAGTAAGTTTTTTTATTATCATAGAGCGGTTCCTTTCACCAAAATCACGCTAATTGTTTGTAATAGTATTGTAAAGTAATGTAAATATTTATGTCAATCTAATTGAAATCATTTTGGATCAAAATTAGTAAATCACCGTTTTTAAAAGAGATTTGTACTTTATCATCGATAGCTTTGTTACGCAAACTAATGTAGCCGCCAAGAACTAATGTTTGGTCAGTTAAAGGATATTCAAAGCCTGTTATAGTCAAATTAGTTACTGTAGACAATGGCATTAACGAAACAATATGATTTTTCACGTGGTGGATAATCTGATGATGATCAGAGAAGAAAAAATGGCAATAATTGTCATAAAACATCATTTTGAACTGATGATAGTATTGCATTGCTATAGATAAGTTACCTAAGAAATGATCACTGGCTCCTCCTGATGCACCATATATTGTAAATGATGTAACACCTTTACTATTCAAAAATAATAATGCTTTTTCAAAATCAGGTTTAGATTGATCTGGCGTATGAATAATTTGTGTTTTTGACGGAATTGCCCTAGTTGAGTCTATGCTATCTAAATCACCGATAATAAAATCAGGTTCAATGGCTGATGTAAATAAATAGCTATGATAGGCTCCATCAGTACAGGCAATATAAGTATAATCTTTTATATTACTGGGAATATCTTTTGGTGGTTCACCATTGACAAATAGTAGTGCTGTTTTTTTTTGCATGATTATTCCCATTAAATTAATTTATAGCGTTAATGTGTAAGCCATAATAATTGCATCTTCTTGATGACCATTAACTGTTGGATAATAATTTTTTCTCACTGTTATTTGGTTAAAGCCAATTGAATGATATAACTCAATTGCTGGCGTGTTAGATTTTCTAACTTCCAACCATAAAGTTGAAATAGCCTGCGGTGAGCTAATGGCTATTAAGTTATCAATTAAATGATTTAATAATGCTTTAGCTAATCCCTGTTGTCTGTATGCAGGATGTATAGCAATATTAAATAAAGTTGCTTCGTCGGCAACTTGTTGGCAAATACAAAAGCCGACTAGCTTATTACCAACAGTTATTTTAAGATTGATATAACGTTCCCCTTGATTTGAAAAAAAAGTTTCTTTGGACCAAGGGATAGGGTGGCATATGAGTTCTAACTCATATGCTTCCGTTAAATCATGTTCATTCAGGATGGAAATTGTTTTCATATTCACATAACTGCTGCCAAAGTTTACGTTTTTGGTGTGGATCTTTAGCTAGCGAATCTAAATCACAGGTATTAATGGTTAAACTATTTTGCCATGGTTCATTGCTAAGCACATCTATAAACCATGTCACTATTTTTACTTCATCCGCCGAAATAATTAATTGCGAAGGGGTAAGAAATAACACTTGTTCTTCTGTTAAACGGATGGCTTTTAAAATATCGTAATATATTTTTTGTGTTGGTTTTTGTTTAGCAACAACAATTAAACGAATTTTATCGTCTATATGAGTCGCAAGTTCACCCTGAAAAACGGTTGAATTGCGTAAAACATATTGAGTAATATTACACTGTTTAAGATACCAATCAGTTTGTGTCATTATCAGATTACGGTTTTACTAGGGATTAAAGGAAGTTAATTGTATAATCTTCGCTTCAATTTATAAAGGTTTTTCATTGAGGCATTATGGCAACATCTGTTTTTACTCCAGCTAGCCAAGTACTTGAACGTCATCAGTCATTTTTTGATGATAAAAATATCCTTATTGCTGGTGATATTCAAGATAATTATCCTGCGGTTATTTCAGCCAATATAGTTAAGATTCATTGTTCCCAATATCATACTTTTTTAAGCTTTAAAAATAGTAAACGAGCCAATAGTACTATATTTTCGCTCTATCCTGATACATCTTTTTATACTGATATAAATACACTCATTTATTATTGGCCTAAAACCAAGAGTGAAGCACAATTTCAGTTATCCTATTTATTGAACAATATGCCTAAAGATAGTGATATTTTTATCATTGGTGAAAATCGTTCAGGGGTAAAAAGTGTGGAAGGGCTGTTAAGTGACTTTGGTTCTATCCAAAAAATAGATAGTGCAAGACGATGTGGTTTATATCATTTTCGAGCTGATAGTCGTTTGGCTTTTGAAGTAAAAGACTGGTGGTTGAGTTATCACTTAACGATTGAAAAACAGGATATCGAAATTAAAAGCTTACCAGGCGTCTTCAGCCAAAAAGCCTTAGATGCAGGAAGTGAGCTGTTATTAAATGCACTTATGGATCATAGTGATATTATCAAAGGAAATATTCTTGATGTTGGTTGTGGCTCGGGCATATTATCAACAGTCATAAGTAAACTAAATCAAGATATAAGCTTAACATTAACTGATGTAAGTAGTGCTGCATTAGAATCAAGTAAAGCGACTTTAGCTGCTAATAACATTGTGGCAAGTGTTATTGCTAGTGATGTGTTTTCAGATATAAGCGATAAATATCATTTAATCATCTCTAATCCACCTTTTCACGATGGCAAAGAAACAAGTTATACCGCAGTTAACAAGTTGATTAAGGAAGCAAAAAAACACTTAAAACTAAATGGCTATCTTTGTATTGTGGCAAATTCATTTTTACCATATCAATCGATCTTGGATGAAACATTTAAAAGTGTTGAAATTATTGCTCAAACGACTAAATTTAAGGTTTATTTAGCCAGTCATTAACACTTAAATCAGTATCATTAAATGGTCATGCGTGAATTTATTCAATTAAATCACGCGTGAAAACTGTTGTTGTCGTACCAATCGACGCATATAAATATCAAAGCACATGCAAATATTGCGAATTAGAAGCTGGCCTTTAGGTCGAACATTAATGCTATCTTGATTAACGACAACCAATCCATCTTGTTCTAGTGGTGCAAGCAGTTTTAAATCTTCAGCAAAATAGTCATCAAATTGGATATGGTAATATTGTTCAATCTGCTTTTTATCAAGCTGGAAATGGCAAATAAGTTGTTTAATAACATCTCGACGTATTTTATCATCACGATTTAAGGTAAATCCTTTCCATAAACCATGTCCTTTTTGTTCAACTTGATTTTGATAACTTTTTAAGTCTTTTTGGTTTTGGGCATAGCTGTCTCCCAACATACTTATTGCTGATACACCGAGACCAAGTAAGTCAGCATCCCCTTTAGTGGTATAACCTTGAAAGTTGCGATGTAACTTGTTCTGTTGTTGTGCGATAGCTAACTCATCAGTTGGTTTTGCAAAATGATCCATACCTATAAATTGGTAACCAGCAAGAGTCAATTTTTCAATACTGGTTTGTAAGATTTTCAATTTTTGACTTGCATTAGGTAAATCATTATCTTTGATCTTACGCTGTGCAGCAAATCGGCTAGGTAAATGTGCGTAATTAAAAACACTTAATCTATCTGGCGAAATATCAATCACTTTATTTAATGTTTCCGTGAAACTTTCAACAGTTTGCTTAGGTAATCCATAAATTAAATCTAGACTAATAGAACGAAAGTTATTTTTTCTTGCTTGGATAATTAGTGAACGGATCAAGTTTTCATCTTGCTCACGATTAATTAAATTTTGAATTTCATGATTGAAATCTTGGATCCCCATACTTAACCGATTAAAGCCAACATTAGCTAGATGATCAATCGTTTGTGGACTTATTTCTCTTGGATCTATTTCAATGGATAGTTCGGCATTTTGAGCAAAGTTAAAGTGTTTTTTTATTGAAGAGAGCAAGCGGCTAATTTCAGCATCAGTTAAAAAAGTAGGAGTTCCTCCTCCCCAATGCATTTGTGTCACAGTCCGGTTTTTAAATAATTCGGACTGTTTAGCAATCTCGATATCTAATACATCAAGATATTTAGTGACTTTATGGGTTTGTCGTGTAATCAGTTTGTTACAACCACAAAAATAACAAAGTTTATGGCAAAACGGAATATGTATATAAAGCGATAATGGTCGTTCAGGATAAAGGTTGGTCGCTAAAATGAAATCTTGTTCAGTAAACTGTTCGTTAAATTCAAGTGCTGTTGGATAAGAGGTATATCTTGGACCTGAATAATTATATTTTTCAATTAACGCTTGATCCCATAATAGGGGTTGAATCACATTTTTATTTAGTCCTGCGTTTGACATTGTCATTTCCATAACGTTTTGCTGTATTACGTTGTTTTGCTCTTATTTGTGTTTTTAATTTAATGTAATTTGTTTTTTTTAAATATAATAAAGTGCAAATAAATAATCCTAAATATAAACATAGCATAATCAATAGTGGCATGGTATACGACTCTTTATCGTGATTATTTTGTATATAAGATTATTGATGTTTTTAACACATATTTAATTAAAACTAAATTAATTACGTTTCAGTAGACTGACGATATCTTCTTTTATTTCTTCTTGTTCATCCTCGAAATCTTCATCTTCATAACCTAATAGTTGCATAAGTTTGTCTATACGATTTAGTTTATTATCAAGATAAGTCTGTTGTTCGTCAGTTAAGGTTTTACCTTGTTCAACCAAATCTAGTAATTGATCCAATTTAGTATCATTTTCAAGTTGTTCTAATTCTTGTTGTGGTGTTAATTTAGCTTTAGTTATTTTGGACTGATTAATTTTATCTACCTTTCTAATAGATGAATTATCATCTACTACCAATGAAATTGGTTTTTTACTGCCAATACGAGGATCTTTTATTGCTTTAGTTGTTTTGTTACTTTGATTGTTATCTTGACCATTGAAACGTGAACCACTAGGTAAACCTTTATGCTTACGTTTGCGCTTTAACTCACGAGATTCTTCATTAATCTCTTGGCGGGTTTTTTTAGGTTTTTGTTTTGATTTATTTTTTAACATACAATCTCAATTTAATATCTGATTATTAACTGACTAAATGTATTTTACCAGTAAGTCATCAATATAGCTATGAGCATGAGATAATACCAATTTATGATTGTAAAAAAATAGATTTAGTATAATCTGAGCCAAATTATTTATATCAGCTAGCAATAGAGAATAAAATATGACAAATCATTTGAGCCCTTACATGCAATTTACCCGACAAGAATGGGCGAGCTTGCGTAATGCGGTACCAATGACTTTAACGCCAGAAGAATTGACTTCATTACAAGGTATTAATGAAGATTTATCCATGGATGAGGTAAGTGAAATTTACTTGCCTTTATCTCGATTACTCAATTATTATATAAGCAACAGTTTTAGCCGTCAGGCAGTGTTATCAAAATTTTTAGGAAAAAGTCAAAAAATACCTTATATTATTGGTATTGCAGGTAGTGTAGCTGTTGGTAAAAGCACTACCGCCCGTGTCCTACAGGCATTGTTGACTCGTTGGCCAGAGCATCGGAAAGTTGCATTGGTGACAACTGATGGTTTTTTATATCCTAATCGTTATCTTGAAGAACGTGGTATCATGAATAAAAAGGGGTTTCCACAATCCTATGATATCAAGAAATTACTTAATTTTGTTGCTGATGTAAAGTCAGGACAAGCAGAAGTTAAGGCGCCCGTTTATTCTCATTTAGTCTACGATATTGTTGAAGATGAACATATTATTGTTGATAGTCCTGATATTTTAATTCTTGAAGGATTAAATGTTTTACAAGGCAGCATAAACTATACTCAAGCTAATAATCGTGTATTTGTTTCTGATTATGTCGATTTTTCGATCTATGTCGACGCACAATTACCGCTATTACACGATTGGTATGTTAATCGTTTTTTAAAATTTAGAGCTGGGGCATTTAGCGATCCTAACTCTTACTTTAACCATTATTCAAAGCTTCCAGAGGAAGAGGCCGTGAATATTGCTAACCGCCTTTGGCGAGATATCAATGAATTAAATTTGATTGAAAATATCCTACCAACACGGGAACGAGCAAGTTTAATTTTAACCAAAGGTAAAGATCATAAAGTAGATTGTGTTCAATTAAGAAAATAAACTTAAGGGGAGTCAATATGAAATCAGCAATAAGGTTATTAAGTAAGTTAAGCATTATCACTTTAGTTACTGCATTTTCGGTAAATAGTTATGCATCAAGTAATGACGAAAACCAAGGATTAAATTGCGATGCTAAAAAGCAAGCAATTGAAACAAAAATTGAACAAGCTAAAAAAGCAAATAATAGTAATGAAGTGACTGGTCTTGAAAAAGCGTTGCAAGAAGTTAATACCAATTGTACTGATGAAACTTTAGAACAAAAATATAAAAGATTAATAGTTGAAAAAACTAAAGATGTTACAGATAAAACCAAAGAATTAGCTGAAAAAACTAAAGAGTATGCAAAAGACAAGGTTAATGCCCATCAAGATACAATCGATGCATTAAAAGCGAAATTAAATGATGCCGAAAAAGAATTAGCTGATGCTAAAGAGAAGCTTGCTGATTATTACAAACAATTGACCAGCAAATAAATTATATTCGGCTTAAAAAGTGCTTTCCTCACATTTTTTTACTAAGTTATAACTAAATAAAGCACCATTGATCTAGTATTAATGGTGCTTTTTATTAATACACTCAACTTTGCTTAAACTGGACTTTTTTATTTAAAAAGAGTATGGTGTGCGCCTGATTACGTGGTTCGTGAACCTCCCACGCTAAAAAACTAAGGGAAAAAATGAGTAATATAACACTACTAGGCGATCAATCCGTTCGCTATCCTACTGACTATTGTCCAGAAATCTTAGAAACATTCGATAATAAACATCCAGGCAACGATTATTTTGTAAAATTTAATTGTCCCGAATTTACCAGTCTTTGTCCAATAACTGGGCAACCTGATTTTGCTACTATTTATATTTCGTACGTGCCAAATATTAAAATGGTAGAAAGTAAATCACTCAAGCTTTACTTATTCAGCTTCCGCAATCATGGTGATTATCATGAAGATTGTATTAATATCATCATGAAAGATCTGATTAAATTGATGGATCCAAAATATATAGAAGTGTGGGGAAAATTTACCCCCCGAGGTGGAATATCTATTGATCCTTATGCTAATTATGGTAAAGCAGGTACTGATTGGCAACAAATAGCCGTGAATCGCTTAGCTAATCATGACCTTTATCCTGAAAAAATCGATAATCGTTAATCTTTTTACAGGAATAGTTAAAAATGCAAAATCGTAAAGCACTTGTTATCTTTTCTGGTGGCCAAGATTCTACCACATGTTTATTGCAAGCTATTGCTAATTATGGTCGTGAAAATGTCGAAACCATTAGTTTTCAATATGGCCAACGTCATGCAATTGAACTGGAAAAAGCTAAATGGATTGCTGAAGATCTTGGTGTCAAACAAACCGTTATTGATACGTCGGTGATTAAACAGACAACCAATAATGCTTTAATTGATGACTCTCAAGAAATTACTGCCACTAAGGAAACTGATTATCCTAATACATTTGTTGATGGTCGTAATATGCTGTTTTTACTTCTAGCTGGATGTTATGCCAAACAACAAGATATTTGCGATATTATTATCGGAGTTTGTGAAACTGATTTTAGTGGTTATCCTGATTGTCGAGATATCTTTATTAAATCAATGAATGTATCGATGAATTTGGCTATGGACTATAACTTTAATCTCATTACACCATTGATGTATCTTACTAAAGCTCAAACGTGGGAAATGGCCGATAAGCTTGGTTATTTGGATTATGTCCGAAAATATACCCATACTTGTTATTATGGCGTTGATGGTGGTTGTGGTAAATGTCCTAGCTGTATTCTTCGAGATAATGGTTTAACCGATTACCTTAGTCATTCAAATTAATTGTAACACTGGGTTCGCTTACCCCATTAAAAAAGGAAAAACTTATGTATCTGAACACTAATTCAGAACAAACTAAACCATTTACTCATGTAGAACAGATGAAAGCACTTGGATGGCTTTCGTTCTTTCATATTTTAGTTATTGCTTCAAGCAATTATTTAGTACAAATCCCATTTGATATTTTTGGTTTTCATACTACTTGGGGCGCTTTTACTTTCCCATTTATCTTTCTTTCTACGGATTTAACTATTCGGGTCTTTGGCGCTAGTCTAGCCAGAAAAATAATTTTTGTAGTAATGATACCTGCTTTGCTACTTTCTTACGGGGTTTCAGTGTTATTTTTTGATACTCATTGGATGGGATTGGCTGCTTTATCTGAATTTAATAGCTTTGTTTTCCGGATTGCGTTAGCTAGCTTTGCCGCTTATTTAGTTGGACAGTTAATGGATATTACCGTATTTAATTATTTAAGAAAAAACAGAGCATGGTGGGTGGCACCTTCTGCTTCGGCAATATTAGGGAATGGTATTGATACTATTGTCTTTTTTGCTATAGCTTTTTATAAAACTAATGACGAATTTATGGCAGCGCATTGGGGTGAAATTGCCACTATTGATTATAGCTTTAAAATAATCATCTGTGGTTTATTCTTTTTACCATTATACGGAATTATTTTAAATTTTATCTTAAACAAATTAGTTATCAAATCCCAGTAACTTGACTTTAAGTTTACCTATGGTTCATTATTTATCTGGCAGTTAAGGTTTATTGGCAATATAATAAATTCCAACTGCCAATTTTTATCTCTCAAAAAAATCCGTTCCTCAAAATTTCAACAAAATTCATAATTTAATTATAAAAAAATTTAAAAATTTGATTAAAGAAGTTTTGCCAAACCTTGCCTGAAAGTGCATAATATAGCTAAAAAAACAACCAATACATTCATTGTAACAGTAAGGGATTAGGTGAAATAATGAGATTGAGTAAACACTTAGCGGTGTTAAGTTTATTTTTTATGCTATGTGCTTGTGATAATCAAGAAGATAAAACTGTAGAGTCGCAGAAAGTTGATAAAACTGAGTTTACAACAGATGTCATTGACAACAAAACCGATACTGTTGCAACAGAAACTTTAACTGAAAGTGAAGCTGTATCTCAATCTCATAATGCCTTTAATCCAACGCCAGAGTTAATTGAAAAGTATAAAGGTAAACAATTAACTGTCATTGATAGCTCAGAGGTTATTCTCGATGGTTCAAGTACTTTAGTGGTGACTTTTTCTGTACCACTAAATCCTAAATTGAATTTTTCTAATTTACTCAGATTAGTTGATAGAAAAACAGGTAATGTTGATGGTGCATGGGAGTTATCGGATAATGGTTTAGAGCTAAGACATCGTTATCTTCAACCAGATCGGCAACTGGTTTTAACCATTGATAAATTATTATCAGCCATCAATGATAGCCATTTAGAATCTGTTTATCAAAAAGAAATTACTACTCAAGACCGCCAACCTACAGTAGGTTTTGCAAGTTCGGGTATATTACTACCAAGTAAATCTATGAGCGGATTACCTGTCACAACATTGAATGTAAATAAAATTGATATTAACTTTTTTAAAATTAAACCAGAAAAATTACCTGAATTTGTTTCTTATTTTGGTTTTATTGATTTACTCTCAATTTGGAACAAAAAAGAGTTTACTAGATATGCTGATTTAGTTTACTCATCAAGGTTTGATCTTCATCCAAAACCTAATGCGCAAGAAACCATTTTAGTAAACCTTTCTAATATATCTGAAGTTAATCAAGAAGGTGTTTATATTGCTGTGATGAATGAGGCAGGTATTTATAACGAATCGAATCCAGCAACTTTATTTTCAATTAGTAATATTGGTGTGTCAGTTCATCGTTATAAAAATGCTAAGCTAGTCGTAATGGCTCATGGTTTAGATAATGGTAAACCATTAGCAAATATTAACTTGTCATTAATGTGCCGTAAAAATGAAAATAATAAAAACTGCCATACAATTTCAGTAGTGACCGATCAGAATGGTTATGCTGAATTTAACCTAGATAAAGATTATGACTATTCGGTATTAACAGCCAGTGATGGCCTGCAAACTTCATTTGTAAATATTGATAGTAATGCGCTTAATCTGACTGATTTCAATTTGTCAGGCAGTCCTTTTTATCAAAAACAATTGTTTGTTTTTGGACCTCGTGATCTTTATCGTCCAGAAGAAACTGTCTATTTTAATGCATTATTACGTAATGCTGATGGGCAATCATTACCGGATCAACCAATCATTGCTGATATTATTTCTCCTGATGGTCGAGTGATTAAGAATTACCAATTAAAAAGTAATGCTGATTTAAATGGTTTATATCAGCAAACTTTTGATATTCCTGATGATGCAGCAACTGGTAAGTGGTCAATTCGTTTTAATTTAGGCGATGATAATTATCGCTTTTGGAACTTTAAAGTTGAAGAGTTTTTGCCTGAGCGTATGGCAATGGAAATCAAAAGCTCAGCAAACAGTGCGATTCTTAATGACGAAGATATTAACTTTAATGTTAAAGGTTGGTATTTATATGGTGAACCAGCAACAGGTAACAGTTTAGAAGCTAATCTCTATTTAAAGAGCGTTGATTCAGTTACTGGCCTAGCTGACTTCAAAATTGGAAAAGTGACAGACGAAAGCCTATATCGTGAGCTTGATCCTCTTGAAGTGGAGTTGGATGATGATGGTTTAACTCAAATTGAGGTTAGCAAAGATAACTGGTCTGGATTACAGTCTCCTGCTAAATTGGTTTTACAAGCAAGTTTACTTGATTCAGGAGGTCGACCGGTTACACGTTATGCGACACAAACCATATGGCCGGCAGATAAATTACCTGCAATTCGAGCATTATTTGAAGATTCACCATATTATGATTGGAATAAGGATCAATATTATGATCGACCTACCGTTGACATTGACCATAATGCCGAATTTGAAATTGCTTATGTCAATCTTGAAGGTGAAAAGTTAGCTACAAATTCATTAAAAGCTCGGTTGATTCGCGAACGTCGTAGTTATTATTGGACTTGGTCAGATGAGGATGGTTGGCGATTAAACTATAATTCTAGTGAATATGTGGTTTCAGAAAATCAACTATCTATTGATGCAAATAGTACAACCAAAATAAGTTTTCAACCAACAGATTATGGCTCTTATCGAGTTGAAGTTGTTGATCCTCAAACTAACGTTATGACAAGTTTCCGTTTTTGGGCTGGTTATGATTGGGAAGATAATACTCGTGGCACAAAATCTGTACGGCCAGATCAAGTTAAGTTAACTATTGATAAACCATCTTATAAAGTTGGCGATATAGCTAGAGTGAATGTGCAAGCACCAGTTGCTGGCTCCGGTTATATCTCTTTAGAAAGCAATGAAGGTACCATTTGGAAAAAATCAATCACTATTGATGAAAATGGTTTAGATGTTGATATACCAATTGAAAATTGGGGACGACATGATATCTATATTAGCACCATGATAATTCGTCCATCGACAGATGCTACTGTACAAACAGTTAAACGAGCGATTGGATTATTATATTTACCAATTGATACAGCAGACCGACAATTAAATGTTGCAATTAATGCTCCAGTACAAGTTGAACCTGAAACTACTGTACCGATAAAAATCAAAATGGATAAACAATTTATCCAACAGGATAAAAAAGTCACTGTTTTAGTTTCTGCAGTTGATTCCGGTGTATTAAACATTACTGATTTTGTTACTCCTGATCCTTATACAGGATTTTTAGGGCGTAAACGCTATGATGTCAATATTTACGATGTTTATGGTAAATTGATTGAAGCTTCAGGGCGTAATGTTAGTATGAGCTTTGGTGGTGATGCGATGGGTGCTGGTGGTAAAAAACCATCAAATGAAGTCCTAATTGTAGCACAACAACTTGAAACTATTCAGTTAAATGATGAAGGCGAAGGGATCATTAACTTACCATTGCCTGATTTTAATGGTGAACTACGAATAATGGCGCAAGCTTGGGATAACAATCGTTTTGGTAGAGCTGAAAAAACGATGAAAGTTGCTGCTCCTGTTATTGCTGAATTAACAACACCTCGATTCTTATCTGGTGGTGATCAGGCGATTTTAGCGTTAGATTTGCATAATTTGACTGGTAGTACGCAAAACATGCAAGTTGAGGTATCAACTAGTGGTTTGCTTCATCAAAATGAAACAAAATCGGTTGCTGTAAAACTAGATAGTAAACAGAAAGATATTATTAAGATTCCTGTTGCTGCCGACTATGGTTATGGTAAAGGAACAATAAAGATAGATGTAAAAGGCATTTTGCTTGAAGATAATTCTGATTTCAATATAAGTCGTTCTTGGACAATTGGCATAAGACCCGCATATGCCGCAACTTCAAGATCTTATGTCGCAGCATTAGATGCAAATGAAAGTTGGCAATTATCAGACCAAGCTTTAACTGGTTTAATCGAAAATACTGTTGAAGGGCAGTTAGTGGTCTCTAATCAACCTCCTTTAAATATTGCACAATATATCAAAAGTTTATTTGCTTACCCTTATGGCTGTTTAGAACAAACTACGAGTGGGTTATTCCCATCTTTATATGCTAACAGTGATCAACTGGCGCAGTTAGGCATTAAAACTGATTCTGATGAAAAGCGTCGAGAAAAAGTTCAAACAGGTATTTCACGCATCTTATCAATGCAACGTAGTAATGGAAGCTTTGGTTTATGGAGTAACTATAGTGAAGAAGAACATTGGCTAACAGTCTATGCGACAGACTTTTTATTGCAAGCTAAAGAACGTGGATATCAGGTTAATGATAAAGCGCTTGATGCTGCAATGACGCGTATTGGTCAATATATTTATGATGCCTCTGCATTTAATAATCTTAGTTATTACGGTGATTTAAACGTGCTTGAGTTTAATAAATTATCTATTAAAGCTTATGCTTTGATGATACTTTCTAAACAAGAGAAAATCACTGCTGCAATGCGTAATGAAATTAATTATTTAACCGATAAAATAATGAGCAGTGATACATCATTTATCTATTCACCGTTACCATTAGCTCATTTAGCGGTAACAGCAAAATTGAATGGTTATCAGTCGACCTATGACAAATTACTGCCGTTAGTTTTTACTACTCCATATGCATATAATGATAGGTGGTTAGGCAATTATGGTAGTACAGTTCGTGATCAGTCATTAATTCTTTCTTTATTGATAGAAAATAATATGGCTAAGAATAATCAGGCAAGTTATCTATATAGTTTGTCAGAATTATTAAATGATCAACGTTATTTCTCAACTCAGGAATTAAATGCGTTATTTATTGCTGGTTGGACATTAGATCAACATAAAAATGGTAATAAATTCAAAGTGTCAATAAATGGCAAAATTGATGATGTTGATTCAATTGTTTCACACTCCTATGATTTTGAGGGATTAGCACAAGGATTGTCTATTAATAACTCCGCTCATGATCAGCCACTTTATATTAAATTTTCAGTTACAGGTTATGCAAAAACGCCTCCTGCACCAACATCGCAAGATGGTTTCTTAACTATTAATCGAACCTATTATGATTTACATGGTAAAGAAATAATACCATCGGATATAGAAGTAGGTTCCATGATGGTTGTCGTTTTGGATGTAACAGCCAAAAAAGCTGTTCATGATGCTTTGATTGTTGATTTCTTACCTGCAGGTTTGGAGCTTGAAAATCAAAATCTTACCAATAGCAGTGTACATTTATCAACAATTCCATGGGTTGCTGATTTATTAAAAAGTGATGATATTAATGAGATTAAATATCAGGAATTTAGAGATGATAGATATGTTGCTGCGGTGAATATCAATACCTATATCAATGAAAATAAATATCGTAAACGCGTTGCTTATTTAGTAAGAGCAGTGACTACTGGTGATTACATGATTCCTTATCCTTATGTTGAGTCAATGTATCGACCAGAGCGATTTGCTATAGGACAATCACTTGATTTGATGAAAATATCTAGTCCTAGCAAAAAAGATAATAGTGAAGAAGGTGATAAGTAATTTCACTGTAACATTTTATCAAAATGATTATTCCGCCAATATAGTTGGCGGAATTTTTTATTTTCGAATAAATTTAGCTGGGTAATATAATAACGATAATGAAAAAGTTCTTTTGTAAACTATTTAAATTTTTGTTGGTATTACTAGTTTTATTTGTTGGTGGCTTTTTTGTTGCTGATTATCTTTTTCCATTATCTGTTTCACAAAATAAAACTACGCAAACTGTCGTTGCCGACGATGAAACTCCATTATGGCGATTTGCCGATAAAAATGGTATTTGGCGTTATTCGGTGAGCCTTGATGAAGTCCCAGATTATTATCTTGACGTTTTATTAAATTATGAAGATCGTTATTTTTACGATCATATCGGTATTAATCCCATTTCTTTACTGCGTGCTGCTTGGCAAAATATATCTAATGATAGAATTGTGTCTGGAGGTAGTACCATTTCAATGCAAGTGGCTCGGTTATTATATCCTCATGATCGAACATTGTTTGGCAAGTTAAAACAGATCTTTCGCACTTTTCAACTAGAATTGCATTATAGCAAAAAAGAAATACTCACTTTATATATTAATCACGCACCTTATGGTGGCACAATTGAAGGTATAGGTGCTGCAAGCTGGTCTTATTTTGGTAAACAGCCCAAAGCATTAACCCGTAGTGAGGCAGTTTTATTAGCTGTGTTACCGCAAGCGCCTAGTAGGTTACGACCAGATAGGTTTCCTGAAAGAGCTAAGCAAGCTCGTGACAAAGTTCTAGATAGATTAGCTGAATATCAAGTGTGGTCAAATGACTTGATTGAACAAGTACGCCGTGATGAGGTTTGGGTTTATCCCCGAAAGGCCCCTCAGTTGGCTCCATTATTAGCTTATCGCTTAAAACAACAATATCCTAATGAGGATATTATTCATTCAACCATTGATGTGTCTCTCCAATATAATTTAGAAGATTTAGCTGTTAATCGTAAAAATCAATTACCACCTAAATCATCATTGGCTATTTTAGTTGTTGATCATACTGATATGACTGTAAAAGGCTATGTAGGCTCGGCTGATTTTAATGATAAAGAACGTTTTGGCCAGATTGATATGATTAGGGCATTACGTTCTCCGGGTTCTACATTAAAACCGTTTATTTATGCCTTTGCTATTGATGATGGTATGATTCATTCTGAATCTTTACTGCAAGATGTTCCTCGTATTACCTCAGATTATCGACCCACTAATTTCGATGAAGGTTTTTATGGTCCAGTTAGTGCATCAGAGGCACTAAGTAAATCACTGAACTTACCCGCAGTTCAATTAATCGAATTATATGGTCCAAAGCGCTTCAGCGCCAAACTGGCAGGTATTGGTTTGCCTTTATCTTCTATAGCTAATGAACCGAACATTTCTTATATATTAGGCGGCGCTTCATTAAGAATGGATAATCTTGTTAGTGCTTATAGTGCATTTGCTAGGCATGGTGAGGTGAGTCCGTTACGTTTCACTAAAAAGGAACCATTAATAAATAAACCACTTATTTCTGATGGTAGTGCTTGGATAACAAGGCAAATGCTAATTAATAGTAATCTGTTAGCTTATAAAACGGGTACCAGTTATGGCTATCGGGATGCTTGGGCGGTTGGAGTTAATTCAAGATACTTAATTGGTGTCTGGGTTGGGCGACCGGACGGTACACCTGTTGCTGGACAATATGGTTCAATATCTGCAATGCCAATTTTGCAACAAGTTAATTCGATACTTTTAAATAGAGAAAATCGTTTAAATCGATTTATTACTTCTAATAAAAAACCAGAATCAGTCTCTTCTATGAAAATTTGTTGGCCATTAGGACAACCTCTTCCTGAATCAGATGCGAATTGTCATCGACAAAAAACAGCATGGATATTGGATAAAATGGTACCACCAACATTAAGTACTTATAGCGAATTGAAAAACAATATTTACCGTTCTGGTTGGATAAATATTTGGGTTAATGCGCGAGGGGAACGTGTCGCAGCTGATTGTTTAGGCGCGCAAAAAAAACAGGTAGCATTATGGCCTGTTTCGTTAGAAAACTGGTTATTAACTAAAGAACGAAGACAATCGATATTACCGCCTATCGATAAAACGTGTCCTATAATGGGTAAAGATATTTTTACTTCACTTAATATTGTTGGGCTACGTGATAAACAATTAATTAGAGCATTGCCGGGCGTTTATCAAGTGACTGTTGATCTTACTCCGGAAGGTGGTTATGGAGAGAAATGGTGGTTTTTAGATGGCGAATTAGTGGCTAATTCTCAAAATAATGAAAAAATAGCTTTAACAGTGACCAAAAAAGGGAAACATCGTTTATTATTATTAGATGAAAGCGGTCAAATTGTTCGATTAACTTTTATATCAGATTAATAAAGGAACTCTCGCATGGCTATACAACGCACTTTATCAATCATTAAACCCAATGCTGTTAAAAAACAAGTTATAGGTGAGATTGAAACTCGAATATCAAAAGCAAAACTCAAAATCATTGCTATGAAAATGATCAAGTTGACAAAGTCTCAAGCTGAAGGCTTTTATGCTGAACATCAAGATAAACTTTTTTTTGATAAATTAGTTAATTTTATGATTTCAGGGCCAATAGTTGTGCAAGTGCTGGAAGGTGAAGATGCTATTAACCAATATCGCCAATTGATGGGTGTTACGGATTTAAGTAAAGCCGAACAAGGAACGTTGAGAGCTGATTTTGCCGATAACACTACTGAAAATGCCGTACATGGTTCAGACTCTATTTCATCAGCGGAAAGAGAGATTGCCTACTTTTTTGTAGATAGTGAAATAGTTGGATAATTGCTGAATAAAGCAAATATCACAGATAAATAAATTTTATGATTTTTCAAATTTATCTGTGACTTATATTAACTGGCAATATGTAACTTAAATGGTTGGCTTTGAAGATGTTGTACTGTTTCGATATCTAAATGGTTATCGGTGATAATATCGGTAAAACGATTAAGTGGTATGGAAGTAAATAAAGAATAAGAATTGTATTTACTGCTATCCGCAACAAGCACTACTTTATCAGCCTTTTGAGCAAATCCTGCTTTAATTAATGCTTTGTCTTCTGTTGGTGCGGTTACCCCTTTACTTAAACTCCAGGAATTACAACTTACAAACGCAATATCGGGATTAATTTGTAGAAGTAATGAACGTCCATGTTCACCAATGCATGATTGGCTACTATCATCAATTTTACCGCCAATGATGGTTACTTCAATCTGTTTAAACTCAGATAAAAAAAGTGCAATATGCAAATCTGATGTAATGACTCTGACAGGCATTTGGGTAATTCTTTTAGCTATTTCCAAAGTTGTTGTCCCTGCATCAAGCGCTATTGAGTCGCCAGCTTTAATAAGATCGGCTGCAACATCTGCAATAAGCTGTTTTTCACTAAAATTTTTATGAATTTTTTCAGATGTAGTTGGTTGGCTAGGAATAAAACGATTTAAAGTAACGCCGCCATGTGTCCGACTGATTACGCCTTGTTGATCTAATTTAATTAAATCGCGGCGAATAGTAGCAGGAGAGGCTTCAGTAGCTATAACTAACTCTTCGACTGTGACTAAGTTATGAATCTTAAGATAATCCATGATTTGATCGAGTCGATTGTATTTTCCCACTGAAAATTCCCCTTTCTATTTTTCTAAGTTTATTAATATTGTTAACTAAGATAACAGTTCCGCTAATCGGATTGATTCTATCATACTATCGGCTTTTGCAATACCTTGCCATGCAATATCAAATGCTGTGCCATGATCGGCTGATGTTCTAATAAATGGTAGTCCGGCTGCGATATTTACCCCATCATAAAAACCTAATAATTTAAGGGGAATATGACCTTGATCGTGGTACATTGCAACAACCATATCAAATTTACCTTGATGGGCTTGTAAAAATACTGTATCGGGTGCACATGGACCAATGGCATCAATGCCACAAAGTTGCATTTTTTCAATAGCTGGTGTAACAAATTTTATTTCTTCATCACCAAACAGCCCATGTTCTCCTGCGTGAGGGTTAACGCCAGCTACAGCAATTTTGGGCGCAGAAATTCCTACTTTTTTAAGAAAATCATCAGCAATTTTAATAACTTTTTCAATTCTATCACTACTTAATTTATCCAAAAAGTTTCTTAATGAAACGTGAGTGGTAACATGAATCACTTTTAGTGAATCAGTATAAAGTACCATAGCGACATCTTTACTATTAGTGAGCTTCGCTAACAACTCAGTATGTCCTGGATACATGTGTCCTGCTGAGTGTAGTGCCTCTTTGTTTAGCGGTGCTGTTGCAATAGCTGTAACTTCGCCTGCAAGTGCTAATTCAGTTGCTTTTTTTACACATCGAAAAGCTAGATCACCAGCTTGTGGTTGAATTTTTCCAGGTTGTAATGAATCGATATCTTCCAATTTTATATCAATTATATTAATCACATTTTTTGAGAAATCAGCCTCGTTCACGCTATTAATAACATTAAAATTAACATCGCTAAATAATCCCATTTTTAATTGTTTTTTTAATAAATCAGCCGAACCAATTACAATCGAATGTATATTTTTTACAATATCTGATTGTAGTGCTTTGACAATAATTTCCGGTCCGATTCCAGCCGGATCTCCCATAGTTATCGCTATGATTTTTGACACAATTTATCTCCTTTAAATAAATCTTAATGCTTTTAAAAAAATATCTTTTGTTCCAAATCCACCGGCTTTAGTAAATATTTTATAATCTAAAATTTCATGGCTTAATAATCTACCGTAAGGGACTCCTTCACAAACTTGTCCCTCGATTGTAAAACCTATCGCACCTAAAGATTTAGCAATGGAAATAGCTACATCCCCACCAGTTAAAAATAAATTATTAAACTTTATGTTTTTAACTAATAATCCTAAACCACTACAGATTTTTTCACCTAGTTCGGTTCTTGATAATTGATATTGTTGGCAATACAAATCGATTTTTTCTCGTTCTTGCTTATTGGTACTGGTTCTGACAATACAATGTTGATTATTATCAAGTATTTCTTGAATTTTATTTTTATATGTTATTAACGTAGTTGCTGATAGTTCTGGTAATAAATCTGATATTTTTAGATCTATTACATTCCAGTTATTATCATGTTGAATGGTATAATTTATCTGTTGTTGAGTAATTTCGCTCATTGATCCTGCCATGACTAACATTGGTTTTTTACTTAGTCTTTCTGATTTTGGTTTTTTTTCTGTCATTGATGGCGAAAGGAATTCAACTAATCCAGCCGAGCCTACTAGTAAAACTTTATCTAGTAATCCTTGAGTTTGTTCTATAATCGTTTTTAAATCATGATTTGTTTCAGCATCGATTATGATGATCTTAGTTCCTTGAGTTGCAAAGTTTTCAATACATTTTGCTATTTGATGAGTTCTTACTTTATCTATATTGATTTCTTCACATGGATAATCTGTTTGCTGTTTTATAATTGTTTTTATATGGGATGAACAAATAGGTGTTTTAGGATCAGTGGCAAATTCGGTATTGATTAGTTCAATACCATTAACATAGCATTTACCATTTTTAGTAATACGATTCATATTAGGAAAAGCTGGTATAACTAAAGCAAATTTAATTTGAGTTGTTGCCAGTAATGTTTCTATTTCCCCACCTATATTACCACGCAGAGTTGAATCAATTTTTTTATAAATAGGTTGTAAATGTCGGTTATTTAAAACAACTTGCTTAATTCTATTTTGGGCTTCATGATATTCGATTGCTCTACTTTCAGTATTAACAACCATAACTTTTTTATCATTAATATGAGTTTTTAAAGGCTGTATAGATCGCCAATCAAAAACAACATCAACAGTGAATCCTTTCTTAACAAATTGTACACCAGCGTCATTAGAACCAGTGAAATCGTCTGCAATTATTAACCTTACCATTGACTAATCTTACTCAAAAAAAACTATTTTTAGGATTATACCGATTATTTAATCAAAAAAACAATAAAAATGATTAAAATAAATCATTTTAATCATAATGTGATCTGGATCATAGTTTTGTAATATTAAAATTGATCAATTATCTAACTTAAAATAACATTAAATGATTAAATTAAATCAATATGATTTTTAATACTCATTTAAATTGCAATCGATTGGAGCTAACTATGCACATTAACAGTACTGTCTTAAGTGGACAAGGTGTATTAAATGATCTTAATTTTCTATTCAAACAACATCGTCATGTCATATTTATGACTGATAAAAATATTATTAATTTACCAGTTGTAACTAAATTGATAAAAACACTTGTAGATACGGTTCATCATTTCACTCTCATTGATGATATTCCACCAGAGCCTAGTCATCATGATGTCATAAATTTATTAAATCGAATGAAAATAGCTAATGCTGATCTAGTTGTTGGTGTCGGTGGAGGTAGTGTTCTTGATGTTGCTAAATTAATTTCAGTGTTATGTGCTAAAGAGAATCAATTGACACTTGAACAATTATTGGCAGGTGTGAAACCTTCTAAACGATGTACTTCCATTCTTATCCCTACTACGGCGGGAACAGGTTCCGAAGCAACTCCAAATGCTATTTTGGCTATTCCTGAAAAATCTACCAAACAAGGCATTATTTCACCAGTTATGTTGCCTGATTATGTGTGTTTGATTCCAGAATTAACTATTTCTATGCCAAATCATATTGCGGCCTCTACAGGTATTGATGCTTTGTGTCATTTAATTGAATGCTTTACAGCCAGTATAGCCAATCCGGTTGGTGATAATTATGCCTTAATAGGAATGGATAAATTATTTAAGTTTCTTGAGAGATCAGTAAATGTTAAAACTGATTTAGAAGCAAAACTGAATATGCTTTGGGCTTCATATTATGGTGGTGCTGCGATTGCCCATTCAGGTACACATCTAGTTCACGCTATGTCATATCCTCTAGGTGGTAAATACCATATTCCTCATGGTGTGGCAAATGCCATTCTACTAGTTCCTTGTATGGAGTTTGTTCGTGACGCGGTGGTTGAAAAATTTGCACAAGCTTATGACTTATTGCCAGATGCAAACCTAAATTTAACTAATGAAGAAAAATCACATGCATTAGTCAGTTACTTTAAAGATTTAGTCGGTCGTTTAGCACTACCTACAAAGTTACAAGAACTTAATATCTCGCCACAAGATTTACCCTATCTTGTTGATTCAGCTTTAGAAGTGAAACGTTTAATGAATAACGTTCCTAAACAAGTTACCAAACAAGATGTTTTAGCTATTTATCAATCACTTTTATAGACAATCCTACTCTTGGAGTAAAAATTATGAGCAAAAAAATAGAAGGAATTTTAACCGCCATTGTCACAACGTTTGATGAAAATGGGGATTTTTGTCCAAAAAGAATGCGTAAACAGGTTCAACGCCAATTAAATCATGGTAATAGTGTTTTTTGTAATGGTACCAATGGTGAATTTTTTGTTTTAACCCAGCAAGAAAAGATCAAAGTTACTGAGGTTTGCGTCGATGAAGTATCTGGACGTTCTCCTGTAATGTCTCACATCGGTGAAATTTCAACCCGAGAAACCATAAAATTAGGTAAGCAAATCGAAAAATTAGGCGTAGATGCTGTATCAGTAATAGCGCCATATTTTATTCCATTAAAGCAAGAAGAACTCATCTATCATTATTCAACAATTGCAGATGCACTAACCGTTCCTGTTTATCTATATAACATTCCAGCCAGAACAGGTAACACCATTTTACCAGAAACAGCCGCCAAACTTGCCGAACATCCTAATATTGCTGGTATCAAGGACAGTGCAGGAAGTGCCGAAAGTTTGCAAGCCTTTCTTGATGTAGCAAAAAACTTAGATAACTTTGATGTATTAACTGGCCCTGATTCATTGATTTATCAAGGGTTTGTTGGCGGTGCCGTTGGTTCAATTTCGGGGCTTGCTAATGTTGCACCGGGTTATATCAATGCTATCTGGAAAAACTTTAAAGCAGGTGATCTTGATAAATCTAAAGCAGCTCAGGATGCAGTAGGTGATTTAAGGAAAAATTTATATGCAACTGTATTCTCTCCGGCAGCAGTAAAAAAAGCGCTAACACTAATGGGAGAAGAAGTTGGTGTTAGTCGTTATCCAATCCAGTTTTCAGATGATCACATTGCAACCATTAAAACCATTGTGAATCAATTATAACAAATATTTAACATGTAATTATAAGAAATAAAGGTGATATATGCATTACTTTGGAACAATGGACACAATAATAATTGTTAGTATTGTTGTCCTTTATATATTAGCTACCTCATGGATGACTTATTTTTTAAGAAGTAAAAATAATAGTGATTTCATGGAAGGTTCTCGAGCTGTACCGGCGATAGTTGTTGGGATATTACTAATGACTGAGTATATTGGTGCAAAATCAACAATTGGCACAGCACAATCAGCGTTTGATAATGGGATTGCTGCATCATGGTCTGTAATTGGTGCGGCTATTGGTTTCCCACTTTTTGGATTATTGTTAGTAAAAAAAATCTATAATACTGGTGAAATTACTATTTCAGCTGCAATTGCTCAAAAATATGGTAATTCTACTAAGAATTTGATATCGATTATCATGATTTATGCATTAATACTTGTTAATGTTGGTAACTATATTAGTGGAGCGGCTGCAATTTCAACTGTGTTACAAATTTCATTGCCTGTGGCAGCATTTATTACTGCAGTAGTCAGTACCTTTTATTTTGCCTTTGGCGGTTTGAAAGGTGTTGCATATGTAACAATCGTTCATAGTGGTGTGAAATATTTTGGGGTGTTATTTATCTTAGGAACGGCTTTATACCTTACCGGTGGTTTTGCTCCAATGATCGAACAAATGCCGCCTCATTATTGGACATGGGATGGCTCTATTGGTGCAGGTACTATTTTTGCATGGCTAATCGGAACAATTGGTTCAATATTTTGTACGCAGTTTGTTATTCAAGCAATTTCATCAACAAAAGATGCTAAATCGGCTAAACGTGCTTGCTGGTATGCCTTCTTTTTCTGCTTACCTATTGCGATTGCGATTGCGGTTATTGGGGTATGTGCGAAATTTCTTCATCCAGATATTAAAAGCTTGTATGCGTTACCAGTATTCATTCAAGATATGAATCCTTTTATGGCTGGGATTATTACTACCTCATTAGTTGCTTCTATTTTTATCAGTGTGAGTACTGTTGCTCTAGCGATTGCATCATTAATCGTTAAAGATTTTTATGTTCCATACTTTAAACCAACGCAAGAAAAAGAATTTAAAGCGACAAAAGTCATCTCAGTTATTGTTGGATTTGCTCCGCTCTTGTTAGTTTTAGCCTTTCCTGAGGTCTTAAAGCTTTCTTTCTTTACTCGAGCAATTAGGTTGTCTATAACTATAGTTGCAATGATAGCGTTCTATTTACCATTCTTAAACAGTACTCGAGCTGCTAATATGGCATTAATTGGTGCCGCTGTTATCACCTCTACTTGGTTCTATTGTGGTGATCCATTAGGAATTAACAATATGTATGTTGCGTTACTTTCTCCAGCCATCATTATGTTGTTAGACAAATTATTCATCAGTCCTTTTGTAAAAGAAAAAACAAAAGCGGATTCTTTATAAGGAGATAAATTGATGACTCAAGTTAAATTGGACTGTTCGGGTAAATTGACTACAAATAATTCTGATCCATTGCGTGTTGATGCTTATTTACCAACAGAATGTGTGCAAAACCATGCTGCAAATTTATTACCATTACCAAATGGTGATCTACTTTGTACATGGTTTGGGGGAACACAAGAAGGTATTGCGGATATTTCAGCTTATTATTCGCGTTTAAAGAAAGTCTCTAATACTTGGACAAAAGCCACAAAATTGTCAGATGACGCAACTAGATCTGAACAAAATCCATTGTTTTTTTTAGATCCTGAAAATGTATTGTGGCTTTTGTATACAGCTCAAGTTTCAGGTAATCAAGATACGGCTATCGTTCGTTATCGTAAATCAAAAGATTTTGGCGAAACGTGGGGGCCAATAAATACACTTCTTGAAGATCCTGATAAAGGAATTTTTATAAGACAACCTATAACAGTGATGCCAAATGGAGATTGGTTATTACCTGTATTTTATTGTATAGCTAAACCTGGTGAAAAATGGGTTGGTAGCTATGATACTAGCGGTGTAATGATATCAAAAGATAAAGGAGAAACATGGTTTAATGTTGATATACCTGATAGTTTAGGTTGTGTTCATATGAATATTATGATGTTACAGGATAATAGTTTATATGCTCTTTTCCGTAGTCGTTGGGCTGATAATATTTATGAAAGTCGGTCTAATGATGGTGGGTATACCTGGTCAAAACCTATTCCTACCATATTACCTAATAATAATTCGTCTATTCAAGCAACCGTATTAAATAATGGACATATCGCTTTAGTGTTTAATAACTCAAGTGCTAAGGATGCAAAAGAAAGGCGTGTCTCATTATATGATGAGATTGAAGATACCAGCAGCACCAATAAAAAAGAAGCCGCTATCATAGATGGCCAAAAAAATGCTTTCTGGGGAGCACCAAGAGCACCGATGTCTTTAGCTATTTCAACAGATAATGGTAAAACGTGGTCTTATATTCGAAATTTGGATGAAGGTGATGGTTACTGCATGTCAAATAATTCTAAAGATAAATTGAATAGAGAATTTTCTTATCCAAGTATCAAGCAAGGTTTCGATGGCAAGCTTCATATTGCTTATACTTATTTCCGAATGGCAATTAAATATGTTGTTGTCGATGAAAATTGGGTAAAAGCAGAGAAATAATTTTATCTAGCCCATCAATTTTGATGGGCAATATTAGGTTAAATATTATTTTAAACAATGTTATGGAGAGTAATGATGATTGCAGGGAATATGAATTTTTTAAATCTAGCTACGTTACCAAAGTCGTTATATGATGTTCTATCTCAACCAGAAACAAGTCTGAATTATTTGAAAAGTTTAGCAGATGGTCGTTATCAGCTTGAAGGTGAAAAATGGTTTTATAATATAAATGATTCAATTACTTCACCAATTCAAGAAAGACACACTGAATTTCACAAAAAATATTTAGATATACAATTAATTTTAAGTGGTGAAGAAATTATTCGTTATAGTTTAAATGATTGTAGTTCTGAGTCATTTTTTGAAAAAAAACCAGACCTTTTTATTTTAGAGAATCCTTTATTAACAAACTCCATTCTCCTAAAAGAAGGTGATTTTGTCACTTTCTATCCAGGCGAACCGCATCAAGCACTTTGTATGGTTGATGTGCCTAAAAAAGTTCGTAAAGCAGTATTCAAGGTACCTGTTGAAATTATTTAATTTTTTAATTCGAGGTTACAATCCAATTTAAGTTTACAGTAAATTTATTCTTTTGATTTCCTGTAAGCTTAAAGATCAAGTATTAGATTCCACGTACTTTGCCATTTTATTATTATCAATTTGTTATAAATTTAATCCAATTAGTGATTAACATATAACTAATAGTTATATCTATGTAAATATTTGTTATTTATCGTAAAGACTATTTATTGTTAGACTTTTTATGTAAATACCTATCTTATTAAGGATGTTGTCATGAAATTTCTAACTAAATCATTAACAGCTGTAGCTTTGATTAGCACACTATTAGGCGTGAACTCTGCTTATGCAGATCGTTTAGACGATATTGAAAAACGGGGCGAGATCAAAATTGCTGTATTTGATAGCAATCCTCCGTTTGGATTTATTGATGAAAAAACCAATAAAATAACAGGGCTAGATGTTGATTATGCTAATGAAATAGCTAAAGGATTAAATGTAAAAGTGGAACTTGTTCCAACTAATCCAGCTAATCGTATTCCATTACTTACCTCGCAAAAAGCGGATTTGATCGTTGCCAACTTTACGGTTACTGATGAGCGAGCTAAAACAGTTGATTTTAGTTTGCCTTATTTTGCCACAGGTCAGAAGTTTGTGGCTAAAAAAGGATTGTTAAAAACAGCTGATGATCTTAAGAAACTTCGTATAGGGGCTGATAAAGGTACCGTAATGGAAATTACTCTTCGTGAAAAGTTTCCAACAGCTAAAGTGATTTCATACGATGACACTCCTTTTGCTTTTGCAGCATTACGTAATGGAGTGGTACAAGCTATTACTCAAGATGATGCTAAGTTAATTGGTTTACTCGCAAATGTCCCAGAAGAACAACGTGCTGTTTTTGAAATTTCACCATTTAGTATTACTGAAGAATATCAAGCTGTTGGTATTCCAAAAGGTGAAACTCGGTTAAAAGAAAAAGTTAATCAAATATTATTAAAACTTGAAAATGATGGTGAAGCATTGACTATTTATAACCGTTGGTTTGGTCCAGATACAAATTCTGCGATGCCTCGTGGCGATTTCAAAATAGGAAAAGGTCAATAAATTATATGTATGAGCAATTACTAGAGCCTCGTTATTTATGGTGGTTATGGGATGGTTTTTTAGTCACTATGGCTATCTCTTTTTTAACAATTATATTTTCTACTACATTAGGGTTTTTGTTAGTTATTGCTCAGCAAAGTCATATTAAAATTATCAAAGGCGTTGTTATTGGATATAACGCCATTTTTCGTTATTCGCCATTATTACCACAACTTTTTTTCTGGTATTTTGGTATCGGTAATTTGTTACCGATTGAGTTTAAATTATGGTTATTTGATGAACCAGAAATTCAACTGTTTTTGTTCACTCTAAAAATGCCATCTTTTGAATTTATTATTGGTTTAATTGGTTTAACATGTTATTCCAGTGCTTTTATTGCTGAAGAATTCCGGGCTGGAATTATGGGGGTGAGTAGTGGACAAGAACAAGCCTCATTAGCGTTAGGTCTCACTCGTTGGCAGAGTATGCGATTTATTATTTTACCGCAAAGTTTTCGTATCGCTTTTCCTCCTTTGATCGGTCAATATATGAATATTATCAAAAACTCATCACTAACCATGGCAATAGGTGTGTTAGAACTATCTTATGTTTCCCGTCAAGTAGAAACCGAATCGTTAAAAACATTTCAGGATTTTGCAGTAGCAACTTTTTTATATATTTTCGCTATTGTTATTGTGGGTACCCTAGGCAATATTTATCAATCAAAATATTTACAAATTGGAAAGGTCTAATACGTTATGGATTTTAAGGGTTTTGAAATTATTTGGCATAATCTCGATTATCTTATTTTTGGAAATTTCCCTGGTGGCATAGTATTAACATTGTTAATGAGTTTTGCTGCTATTGTTTTTTCGACCATTTTGGGTGTTTTCGCGGGTGTCGGTTTAACGGTTTGTGACGGATTTTTACGTAAACTTTTAGTTATTGTATTAGGTTTTTTAAGAGCGATTCCCGTTATTATGCTCATATTTTGGACTTATTTTTTATTGCCAGTTTTATTAAATATTGATGTGCCAGCTATCACTACTGTGATTTTTGCTTTATCATTAATTGGTGGTGCATACATTGGTCATTCTGTTCATGCAGGAATGGTAGCTATTGGCAAAGAACAATGGCAAGCAGCTTTTTCATTGGGTTTTACAAAAAGCCAAGTCATTATTTTTATTATCTTGCCACAAGCATTAAAAATGATGTTACCTTCCTTTGTTAATCAGTGGGTATCATTAATTAAAGATACCTCTCTAGCTTATATCGTTGGTGTTGCAGAGTTTACCTTTATTGCTACCCAAATTAATAATCGCAGTATGGTTTATCCTACAGAGATTTTTTTATTTGTTATTGTGGTTTATTTTATTATTTGTGCCACACTTGATTTTACAGTATCAGTATTACCTAAATATCATTTATTTTCTCGCAAAAAATAGCTAGATGGTTTATTTCAATATTATTGAGCAAAACATCTCTAAAAAACTCAAAAAGGTTATTAAGGTTCTTTTAAGCTTCGTTTGCTAAATTATAAGTAAATATTGTCAGTATTGGTTTTGATATGTTACTTAATATGAACTCTCATCTTTTTTTATTAATCAATGCGCAAGAACATGCTTCGAAGTTGTTTATTCTTTTTGCTGTGTTTTGTGCTAATTACTTAATATTACTACCTATTGGCTTATTAGGAATATGCTGTATATACAAACCACTATATAGAACATTGGTGATAAAAATTTTAATAAGTTTAGCATTAGTGCTAACTGTTACTTTTATTATAAGGCATCTATTTTATTCGCCACGGCCATTTGTACTTAATGTTGGTACTAATTTTTTAACCCATGATAAAACGAGTTCGTTACCAAGTCAGCATGCTGTTTTTATTTGGACTATCTGCTTTTCTATTTATTTAAATTATAAAAAGCAATTTAAATCGTTTGCATATTTATCTACTGTAGTTGCTTTGCTTGTTTGCTGGAGCCGTATCTACTTAGGGGTTCATTGGCCACTAGATATTTTAGTTGGTATGTTATTAAGTTTTATATCAGTTTTTCTAATTAAAAAATTTTGGTTTCTATATTACAAAATTTATAAATGAATAAAAATTTAAGTTGTTTAAGGTTAGGCATATACTAGTTAACTATGCTAGCTAGGCTATTTTTCAAATCTAATTAAGGTTGAACTATAATGAAAATACTTATAGTCGAAGACGATAGTTTATTACAAAAAGGGTTATACGATGGTATAACATCTGATGGTTATGTTTGTGAAGTGGCATCTAATGGTAAGCAAGCGGAAGAACATATAGAGTTTTCGCAATTCAGTTTAATTATTCTTGATTTGGGATTGCCAGATTGTGATGGTTTAGAATTACTCACTCGTTGGCGTAAAAAACAAATTGATATTCCTGTCCTTATTTTAACTGCCCGCGATACTATTGAAGATAGAGTAGAAGGTTTAGATCTTGGTGCTGATGATTATTTAATTAAGCCTTTTGCTTTAACTGAATTACTAGCAAGAGTGAGGGCATTGATTCGTCGAAATCAAGGAACAGCTGATAATATTATTAATTATGGCCCGATTAGCATTGATATTAAAAGACAAACAGCGACATTAAATGAACAAGAAGTTATATTAACACCTAAAGAGTTTATTTTATTGTCTAGATTAATGTTAAAAGCTGGAGAAAAAGTACATCGTAATTTATTGCAAAATGATTTATATGATTGGCAAAGTGATCCTAGTTCAAATGTGCTTGAAGTTTATATTCATGCGCTACGAAATAAATTAGGTAAACATTTAATCAAAACTGTACGTGGATATGGTTATCAACTCAATATTGATAATTAGCTATTATTCTAAATTTAGTGAATGATAAACTTATGATTGAAAAATCCTTGACCAAGATACGTCATAGTATTCGCTGGAATCTTTTTTTTACTTTAGGCGCTATTATGTTAATTTGCCAAATTATTACGGTATTTTGGTTATGGCATGAAAGTAAAGAGCAAATTGATGTTCTAGTTAATTTAACATTAAGTAAAAATAAAATTGACGAAGTAGTTGAGCACGAGGAGTTAGAGGCTATTTTTGCTCTGTTCTGTTCTGCCTTTTCTATGATGGCTGTAACTTTATTTTTAGCTTATAAAGCTATTAAATGGATTACTAAACCTTTAGAGATTCTTGAAAAAGATCTAAACCAAAGAACAGCTGATAATCTTAGACCGATAAAACCAATTAGTAATATGCGTGAAATCAAATCGATTACACTGGTATTGAATAATTTGTTTGAGAGACTCAATAATACTCTTTCACAAGAACGTCTTTTTACTGCTGATGTTGCACATGAAATGCGAACACCATTGGCAGGTATTCGTCTGCATTTAGAATTACTTGAAGCGAAAAATAAAATCGATTGTCGTGAACTAATTGAACGTATAGATCGTTTAGTCAATACGGTAGAGCAACTTTTGATGCTCGCTAGGGCTAGTCAAAAATTTACGTTAGGTCAGTATCAAAAAATTAATTTTTATGATGATATTCAAATACCACTTTTTGATGAATTAACCGAACTAACAGAACAAAAACAACAAACGATTGAATGGCAAATTACTAATAAGATTACTTTTAGTGGCGATGCAACTCTGATTCGTTTACTGATTCGCAATCTGGTTGAAAACAGTTATCGATATAGTCCAAATAAAAGTAAAATTACGATATGTTTTTATCAAGACATTCAAGATATTATTATTGCGGTTAAAGATGAGGGCTGTGGTATTGATGAATCAAAGACTGAAAATTTAACGCAAGCCTTTTTCCGAATGGATCGTAAACATAATGGAATAGGGCTTGGCCTAAGTATTGTTAATCGCATCACTAAATTGCATCATGGGCAATTTACATTAAGAAATCGGCAGGACCGTCAAATAGGTACCATTGCCGAAGTTAGACTTAATGATTCACTTCATCAATTAACTTAGTTATTAAACTGTTATGTTGATTTTCTTTAATAAGTGATGATAAAAAACGTTGCCAAGTGCGTTCTATTTTTGCTTTGGCAAAAAATCCGACATAATTAGCAATCGGAATAAAGGTCGAATTACCTATATTATCAATAATGATTAAGCGATTTTTTTCAGATGACAAATGCTGAAATAAAATATTTTTACTTTTGATTGTCATGGTAATAATTCGATCTTTTAATAACGCTGTTTTTAGTGCTTTAAGTGATACAACTAACGCACTATAATATTGTTGAGTTAATTGTTCGTCATAGAGATATTTTTCTAACGGTGTAGCAATTTTCCCATCATAGTCCCGAATTAATTCAAAAACATGTCCTTGTCCAAAATTTGTTGTTACTGGGCCATAATAATTTGCCAAAACATCCCACGATATTTTGCGTTTTATGAGATGTTTATAATAAGCAATTTCACGATTTGTTTCTTCTTCGGCGCCATCATTATAATTTATTTTGATACATTTATTCGGATCATCTGGATGATGATAGCATTTTCTATGTAATCCTTTGCTTATATAATCTTTTTCGGTAAGTTGAATTAAATTTTTCATCAATTGATATCGTGTAATTAAAGGTTAACTGAAAGTGTAGCAGTTAGTGTTTTTTATCGCTATGGTTTTTTTATTATAAGTTCTAGCGCTTTTATAATATTTCTGTATAATATTGCCACCCACGTTACAACAGTGTTCTTTCCAACGCTGTTCTCGATTGTCAAAATTAGTATAGCAACTCGAAGGGGTTAGTTAGTTAATAGTAGCAATCAAATAGTGTAAATAAATCAAATGATTTATTAACGTGAGATTAATTAAAATTTGGATAAATACGAATGAGTACTTTTTCAGCTAAACCAGAAACAGTTAAACGCGACTGGTATGTTGTTGATGCAGCAGGTAAAACGTTAGGTCGTTTAGCTACTGAAATCGCAAGCCGTTTGCGTGGTAAACACAAAGCAGAATATACACCACATGTTGATACAGGTGACTATATTATCGTTATCAATGCAGAAAAAGTTGCTGTAACAGGCAAAAAACGCACTGATAAGATCTATTATCGTCATACTGGTTACATCGGTGGACTTAAAGAAGCGACTTTTAAAGAAATGATTGAACGTCATCCTGAACAAGTCATCGAAATTGCTGTAAAAGGCATGTTACCGAAAGGTCCTCTTGGTCGTGCAATGTACCGTAAACTAAAAGTTTATGCTGGTAGTGAGCACAATCATGCGGCACAACAACCGCAAGTATTAGATATTTAAGGGGATAGAAGATGGCTGATAATCAATATTACGGTACAGGTCGCCGCAAAAGTTCCGCTGCTCGAGTGTTTATCAAACCAGGTAGTGGAAATATCGTTATTAATAAACGTTCATTAGAGCAATATTTCGGTCGTGATACAGCTCGTATGGTTGTTATGCAACCACTTGAGTTAGTTGAAATGACTGACAAACTTGATCTTTACATCACAGTTAAAGGTGGTGGTATTTCAGGTCAAGCTGGTGCGATTCGCCACGGTATTACTCGTGCATTAATGGAATATGATGAAACTTTACGCTCTTCATTACGTCAAGCGGGCTTTGTTACTCGTGATGCACGTCAAGTTGAACGTAAAAAAGTGGGTCTACGCAAAGCTCGTCGTCGTCCACAATTCAGTAAACGTTAATTGCTACGTTACAAATTTGTTTCAAAACCCAGCACAAGCTGGGTTTTTTTTCAGTTTTATTTATTACGATATAAATTATAGATAATAATCACCCAAATCAAAAATATCTTATTATTATTCAATATAATATATTATAAATCTTTTATTCTCCTCAAAAAATATAATCTGTTTATAAGATGAAAAGAGTACAAATCTGAGAAAAAAACAAAAAGAAAATTCATTTTTTTTAACAAATTTGTTATCCAATTTGTTAGAATAGTTATTAATATAAACTTATTTTAACTTTTTGCATATTTGGAGTGACCATGGTTGTTGCTGTTAATAAACGTTCTGTAATGACATTATTTTGTGATACAACAGATATTTATGGCCATCAGATTCGTTTTGTGTTGGCAGAAAAAGGGGTAACAGCTGAAATCGAGTTTGTTACAGCAGATAATCTACCTCAAGAATTATTGGATTTAAATCCCTACGGTTCAATTCCAACACTAATTGATCGTGACCTTACCTTATATGAACCTCATATTGCATTAGAATATTTGGATGAACGTTTTCCTCATCCACCGCTAATGCCTGTTTACCCAATTGTAAGAGCGAATTCTCGATTAACCATGTATCGCATTAAGAAAGAATGGTATAGCGCTTACGAAACAATTTTAGCTAATCCGGATAGTGAAGCAGCTAAACAAGCTCGTAAAAATTTACTTGATGATTTAGTATCAATCTCCATAATGTTTAAAGAAAAAGATTACTTTATGAGTGATGATTTTACATTATGTGATTGTTATTTTGCTCCTTTGCTTTGGCGTTTACCTATGATTGGTATTGAGTTGCCAAAAGTTGCCGAGAAAAATTATCTTGCTTATATGGCTCGAATTTTTGAACGACCAGCTTTTATAAGCTCTTTAACTGAAGATGAAAAGAAAATTAGAGCGTAATAGTTTATTTTTTATCTAACGACAGATTAGCAATTAAACAAGGTAGCCGTTATGGAAATTGATAACATGACTCCTCGTCGCCCTTATATCTTTAGGGCTTTTTATGACTGGATCTTAGATAATGAATTAACTCCGTATATTGTGGTTGATACTTCTGTATATGGTGTATTAGTACCGCAAGAGTTTATAAAAGATAATCAAATAGTACTTAATATTGCCCCGCAATCGGTCGGGCAATATTTAGCTAATAATGAACAAATCGAATTTAATGCTAGGTTTTCTGGTGTTCCTCAACATATTGTTGTACCAATGGCAGCTATTGAAGCTATTTATGCTCGTGAAAATGGTGTTGGTATGGGATTTGAGGATGAGCCATATTATAAAGCTCTTAGAGAAGGAGCGAATAAACCTGCAGAAAATATTAAACCAAAACCAGCTAATCCTTTCCGAGTTGTCAAATAATTATTTGAATAATCAAAAATTTTACTATCTTATTTATAATCTTAATATTATGGTCATAAATAGGATAGTCCTTTTTTGTCTGTAATATCTATAATAGTAATAGCCAATATAAATCAAAGTAGGGGCAAAAATAATTGTTATTTTAAATTTTATAATTGATAATGATTATTATTACCATAATGGAGTGTTTATTTTATGAAAACGTGTAATAACAATCCTACTTCTCGCCTTTGGCAACTTGCTTTTCGATATAAAGTACTAATAATTTTATCTTGTTTACTTTCAATCTTAAGTGTTGCTACTGCTTTTGTTCCTTTTATTTCAGTATATTACATTGTTTATGAAATAATTATCAGTTTAGCCAACAACACTACATTAAATAATGAACTTATTATCAATTATGGTTGGTTAGCTTTTATTTCTGCGGCATCTTCAATATTTTTAAATTTTGTTGCACTTTGTCTTTCGCATATTGCTGCATTTAAAACGCTTTATCATTTAAAGTACAATTTTATTAGATATTTATCATGTTTACCTCTCGGATTTTATACTAATCATTCAAGTGGCGAATTACGAAAAATTGTTGATGATGATATTGAAAAAATAGAGATTTTTATTGCACACCAATTGCCTGATATGATCGGTTCATTTGCTACTCCAATTATTATTTTTATTATTTTAGCCATTTTCGATTGGCGTTTAGGCTTGGCAACATTGGTACCAATCATCTTAGCTTATATTGTTTTAAAAAGTGGTTATCGTCGTAAAGAAATTAAAAACAATATGCAAGAGTTTCAAACCCGATTAATTGATATGAGTAATGCTTCAGTTGAATATATTCGTGGTATAACAGTGGTTAAAGCTTTTAATCAAACTTTCTTTTCTTTTAAACGCTTTTATGAATCTATCAAAGCTTATCAACAATATTGTCTTAAGTTTATAGATTGTTTTAAATATCATATGGCACTGTTTTTGCTCATATTAAATAATATCTATCTTTTTATTATTCCCGTAATGATTTTATTATTAGGTACAACAGAAAATTATGCCAATTTTATTTTGTCATCTATTTTCTATTTAATTTTCTCACTGGCTTTGCCGGCACCTTTTTTCAAACTTTTATATGTATCACAAAGTTTTCAAAGAGCAGTTAAAAGTGTTGAAAATATGGATAATGTTCTCAATATAAAATCATTGGCTGAACCGGAATCAAGCCTAGAAGTTGATAATTATGATATTTGTTTTAATGATGTTACATTCTCTTATAATGAGAATAAAGATAATGATTCTTTAGAAAGTAATGCCCTCAATCATATCTCTTTTACTGCCAAACAGGGAACAACCACCGCATTAGTTGGGCTTTCTGGTAGTGGCAAAAGTACCATTTCATTACTTATTCCGCGCTTTTTTGATCCTGAGGAAGGCGCAATAACCATTGGTGGTGTAGATATCAAACAAATGAGTAGTGAATATTTATTGTCATTAGTTAGTTTTGTGTTTCAAGATGTTTTTCTTTTTAAACAAACAATTTTAGATAATATTAAAATAGGCAAACCAGATGCCGATCTAGACGAAGTTATTGCTGCATCTAAAGCTGCTCAGTGTCATGATTTTATTGAAAAATTACCAGATGGCTATCAGTCTGTAATAGGCTCTAAAGGATTGCATCTGTCTGGCGGAGAAATGCAACGATTAGCAATTGCTCGAGCATTACTAAAAAACTCACCTATACTGATTCTTGATGAAGCTACATCTTTTGCTGATCCTGAAAATGAATACAAAATTCAACTTGCCTTAAAAGTATTAATGGAAGGTAAAACCGTTATTATGATTGCCCATCGTCTATCAACAATAAAAGATGCCGATCAAATTGTGGTATTAGATAAAGGAAGTATTGTTGAAAAAGGAACCCACCAGCAACTTATTGATAAACAAAATACCTATTACAAAATGTGGCAATATTACAAGCAAACATTAGATTGGCAAATGGATCAACCAAATTCTGCTAATAATTGTCATTCAGATCACTCTTGTCATAATGATGAGGTAGCACATGTTTAAAAAAATATTAATGTTGTCAGATATAGAAAGTAAAAATCTTAATCAAGCGATTATTGCTTGTACATTGTCCAATTTAACATTAATGTTGCCTTTCATAATTTTATTACAGGTAATTATGTTGTTAATTGAGCCTTTAACTAACCAAATACCAGTGAATGTTTATTATCTTTGGATAATGGCAGGTTTTGGTGTGTTATCTGCGATTTTGTTTTTAATCTGTTATAAAAGAGAATATAAAAAGACTTACGCTAATGCTTTTAGTCAAGCTGCCAATACTCGAATTGCGGTCGCTGAAAAACTTCGCAAATTACCACTAAGCTTTTTTAATCGAAAAGATCTTTCTGAACTTACCGCAAATATTATGGGCGATTGTGCAGTTATTGAAAATATGCTTAGCCATGTTATACCGCAATTAATAGGATATTCTGTTAGTAGTCTAATAACTTGTTGTTTATTAGCATTCTATGATTGGCGGATGGCTGCAGCAATTTTTTGTACTTTGCCTATAGCTATTATTATTGTTGTTGCTGGTAAAAGACTCGAACAAAAATTGGGGGAAAAACATGTTCAAGCTAAATTAGCTGTTTCCGATGAGGTTCAAGAATATCTTGATGGTATAAAAATCATAAAAGGTTTTGGATTAAGTGGTAAAAAATTCAATCGTTTAGATAAAGCACTGAAAAATATGATGTGGGCATCGATTAAGTTTGAAGGAATAGGTGGAATTATTGTTACTTTGTCTACTATGACATTACAAGTGGGTTTAGGTATTGTTGTTTTACTCGGGGTAACCTTAATGGTTTCTGGAAGTTTGGATCCAATTACTTTTATTGCTTTTGTGATTATTAGTTCGCGAATTTATAGTCCATTAATTTCAGTTTTAACATTATTACCTGAACTGTTCTATATGCTGGTTTCAATCGATAGAATGAAGAGTCTGCAAAATGAACCTATTATGGAAGGTAGAGATGATGTGACTTTTACTAATTATAATATCAATATTGATCAGATTAATTTTTCCTATAATCAGACAAGTGTTATTAATAATGTAAGTTGCGCTATACCTGAAGGAAAAATGACAGCACTAGTTGGGCCATCTGGTAGTGGTAAAAGTACCTTATTACAGTTGATTGCTCGTTTCTGGGATGTAAATTCAGGAAAAATCACTATAGATAATCAAGATATTAAGCAAATAGATCCGGAAACATTAATGCATTCAATGGCTTTTGTTTTTCAGAAGGTGGTATTGTTTGATGATACTATTATGAATAATATTCGAATTGGTAGGCATAATGCTACTGATGAAGAGGTAAAACATGTGGCTAAAATCGCTAGATGTGATGAGCTAGTAGCTCGATTACCAGATGGTTGGAATACATTAATTGGTGAAAACGGTAGTAAACTTTCTGGCGGTGAACGGCAACGTATCTCAATTGCGAGAGCATTATTAAAAAATGCACCTATTATTTTGCTTGATGAAGCTACCGCTTCTTTGGATCCTGAAAATGAAGTTTATATTCAAGAAGCCATTGCTAATCTAGTAAAAGATAGAACTGTCATTGTTATTGCTCATCGCTTAAAAACTATCGTTGGTGCTGATAATATTATTGTCTTAGATCAAGGTTCAATTGTAGAACAAGGCAATTATCAGCAATTAATGGCTAAAAATGGCTTATTTACTAAGCTTTATAGCCTACAAAAACAGACATTGTCTATTAATTAATTATTGGCTATATTTCTGAAAATAATCAGTATATCATATAACAAAATAACTGATAAAAAACAGACGAATGAGTAATGAAATTGAATTAAAGTTTCAGATTAATCAAGCTGATATAGCAGAGCTGCAACTTTATTTAAATCAATGGGTATGTTGTGATGAAGCAGAATTTTCTTCGCAAGGATCAAGAACACTAGTTAATCAATTAAATTTGATTAATACTTATTATGATAGCGAAGATTATTTTCTACGTCACAATGGTTGTGGTTTACGAGTTAGAATAAGCGAAGATGCTAACGGTAAGCATTTTGAAATGACATTAAAATCAAAAGGGAAATCTGTCGGAGGATTACACGAACGAATTGAGTTTAATGAATCGCTTCCTGATGATAAATTTGATTTGAGTGTGTTACCAAAAGGAGCATTACCAGCTAATTGTGATATAAAATTGTTACAACAAGAAATAATCCCTCTGTTTACTACTAACTTTAAACGTCAAACTTGGTTAATTTCATTTGCGAATAGTGAAATAGAAGTGGCATTAGATCAAGGCCAAATTACCTCAAACGGAAAATTGATACCTATTCAAGAGATTGAGATCGAAATAAAACAGGGTAATAAATTGGATTTAATTAATTTTGCTATTGAATTAAGCCGATTCCATTTACATTTATTTTCGCAAAGTAAAGCTTCTCGTGGTTATCGTTTATTAAACAACTTATCTTTTACGCCAACTATGATTTCTGTGACAAAGCTACATGATTTATCAAGCGTGTTAGATTTTTGGCAACAGCATGAAGAATATGCGTTAGAAAATAATGATTTAACCTATTATCAACAGCTAGTAACTCAAATAAATGAAATGCTAATTAGCCAAAACTTGTCAATAGGACCTGAATTTCATCATTGGCAAACAGCCATTCCATATATCGACTCGGTCGAAAATTTTGCTTATAGTGAAATCAATACAAAAGTAAAACTCATGTTAATTACTGAAATAAATAAAGCGGATAAAAAATAGTTATAAAAATGAAAAAAACGTTATTCAAATTACCTTTATTATTTGTTTTATTTTATTGGCTTGTAAATATTGTTTTGTTTACAGCCTATTTCATTGTAATTAATAATTATTTTACTGCATCTGATTTGACATTTTTTCAGATAAGTAAAGAAATTATTCAACGACTTTCAGTTAACTTCTATTTACAATTACCGAATTCAATTATACTTTTTATTATTGCCATCGTTTTATTGAATAAATATTCTATTAATATAATCAATCGAAAAAATATTGTTAATACTTTCATTATAGCCATATTAATTGTCTTGAGTGAAATAGTAGGAAGATGGTTTTATCGGACTTATATTAATAAGTGGATGTTTATTGATCAGCAATATGCAGGTATAGATATATATTTTATTTCTATAATCGACATATTTAACTGTACAAAAGTAGTGATGAGTTATCTTTTCATAACAATTTTAACTTTTTTTAGTGTTAAATTTCTTAATTACAAATATATACATAATGATAGTGGATTAACGCAAATTGAAAGTCAAAAGTTACATCTTGGCGTATTTATTTCACTTTATAATTGTTACTTTATCACTTTATTTATTTCATTTTTTGTGCTTGATAGATATATTGATTACAGTTCATATAGCATTATTATAGAATTAGGTATTTTGATTATATTTTTATTAATTACTAATTTGCTGGGTTATTTTTTGTTAAGAAGATGCTTTAAAGGGGTAACAGAAAGTTTAAACCTAACAAGGCTAATTATTAGTTCGCTAAGTACCTTTATCTTAAACTGTATATTGCTTGTATTTATTATTTTTATTTGTATCAGAATGTTTGAATTTTTACAAATATATTATAGTTTACCTAATACTCCAACATTGATTACCTGTTGTTGGGTAATAATAGTGATGTTATTTATTGTAAGTAGCCTAATGGTTAGAACTATGGCAAAACTTTTTTTTGATTCAAAAAAGGAAAATTAAGATTCTATAATAGAATAAATTTGTTTGGCTTTTTCCCTCTCAAAGTAAACCTATATCAATCTGATGATAAATAACCAAAATTTAGGTTATATTTCATTAAGATTCGCCATTTTTTTCGTTTTAGTACAAAAAAACGCTATTCACTCATATAATCAAGCAATTAGCATAGACATTCATAATCTATTTTTGTTATTTTATCATTATCTTAAAATTCAAGTATAACAATTAATTAGTTTTTTATTGTGCACATTGAGTTTAATAATCTAATGAATAGAAATTATAATAAATATGGAGTTTTTGTGCTTAAATGCAATTCAGATAAAATTAACCTGTTGGTCAAATTAACTTTTGGGTCTTGTCTAGTCACATCTCATTTTTCAAATGCCTTAACCATCATTGATGCTGATAATATTGGGGAATACACTGACAAAGGTATTGTAGTTACAACTGATGATATTGTTATTCAAAATTTAACTAATAGTTCACTACCACATATCAATTTAGCAAAAAATAAAATATCGGCTATTAAGTCGCAAGTTGCTGGCAAAACAATAACTATTGATACTGGATTGGATGAGTTTGTTATCCAAACGAATGGAACGGGTAACTATAATAGCGCATTTAATATTCATGCTCATTCTGGTGGAAAAGTTGATGTTTTAAGTGATATTCGCTTAAAAGTTCAAGATGGAACTGGAATATATTTGGCCAGTGGCGGTAAAGGCAATTTTGCAAAAAAAGTAATAATAAATGGTACCGGTGTATCAAATCACAGTTTTATTGGAATTCGAGCCTACAATGGTTCAGACACAATTAAAACTGAAGGGAACTTTGATGGCGAAGTAGTTATTCAGTCCATAGGAAATAGTAGTTATGGTATTTTATCTCTACTCAACAATAACCCTAATGCTATTGGTATAAATTTAAATTTTAATGATAAAGTAACGATTAATATGAATGGGGATTACTCCGTTGGAGTTGCAGCACTACAACAAGCTGGTGCTAATCCTAATGCTGACAGTGTTATTAATTTTAATAATGGATTAGATGTAATAACCGCCAATGGAAACGCGATTGAAATGAAACAAAGTGCCGGTAAAATATCTATCAATAGTGGTACAAATACTAATAACATTGTCTCGGTTAATCATAACAGCCATAAAGCCATATATGCGAATACAGGTCAAGTAACTGTTCAAGGAAAATCATATATAAAAGGGGATATTTATGCTAAAGATAAAGGGCAAATCGATCTTGATTTAACTGATGGTTCGCTTTTATTAACTGCAATCAATAATGCTCATAATAATACTGTCGAAGAAAAAGGTAATATCAACGTTACAATGACAGGTAGTCAAAGCCAATGGCGAATGACAGATAGTTCATATATTGATTCTTTAATATTAAATAATAATGCTAAAATTAGTTTTGGTTACGATTATGAAACAGCAAATAGGATCAATAATCTTAACGGTACAAATAGCATGCTTTTAACTGCAAACTCATTATCTGGCAATGGATTATTTGAATTACGGACATCATTAGGCAATAATTTTGCTAATGATTTAATTAAAATTACCGGATCTTTGCAAGCGACAGGGAAGCATAATATTTCAATTAAAGATGATTATACTGGTTCCGCGATGGTTAATGGTAATGAAAAAATTACTTTAGTTGAAACTGAAGGTGGTGGCGCTAACTTTAACTTAATTTCCCCATCAATTGATATTGGTCCGTATCAATTTAATAAATTAACTAAAGTTACTAACGAACGTAATAATGGCTCAGAAGATTGGGTATTGTCAGCAAAAAATTCGGAATCAGCTAATCCTATAAAACCAAGTAAGCCTCATTTAACAAATACTGCTCAAAATGCAGCTAATATTCTTAATTCAAATTATTTGCTTAGTTACATAGAAATGCAAACTTTACATCAACGAATGGGAAAACTTCGCAGAAATGAAACAGTTGCTGGAGATGCTTGGGGGCATATTTATAGTGGTAAATTAAGCTCGTTTAATGATAATCGTTTGTCTGATTTTGCTATGAATTATTATGGTTTACAGCTCGGTATAGATAGAAGAATAGAAGATAACAGGCAGGATGTATATTATGGATTTATGGGCGGTTATAGTCGAGGAAATATCGATCATCATGTAGGTGATGGAAACACAACAGGCTACTATGCAGCAATCTATGGTACCATTTTAGATCAATCTGGATTGTATATCGATGCTTTAGCCAAATATATGATAATGAAGAATAAATTTAATACAACTACTGGAGGTGGATATTTAGTAAAAGGTAATGGTAATACTAATGGTCTTTCAATAGGAATAGAAGTTGGGCAACGATTCTACCTTTCCCCTGCATTGAATTCAAATCAAGGTTGGTATATTGAACCACAAACACAACTAACCTATTCCCGTCAGGGTAGCACGGTAATTAAAGCAACTAATGGTTTAAGAACCGAATTAAACAGTTACAATTCATTACTTAGTCGAGCAAGCATTATCATAGGTAACAACTTTTCACAAGATAATAACATTATTGATGTATATCTAAAAACAGGCTATGTGAAAGAGTTTGCTGGCCAAACATCTTATGTATTTAACCATATAGCAAAAGAAAAATATGATTTTGCTGGCAATTGGTGGGATAACGGGATTGGTGTTAATATGCAATTTAATAATCATCATAATATTTATGCTGATGTGGTTTATTCTCTGGGCAATAAATTTGATCAAAAACAAGTTAACATGGGGTACCGATATAGCTTCTCATAATGAATTGTTGTTTATTTGTTAACACAAAAATTATTTACTAATATAAAGTGACTTGCAAATACAGTCACTTTTTTTATTTTAATTAATTGGTTAAATTATTTTTTTAGAATAAATATTATTACTCTAAATTGATTGTACCCTATTCATATTAACCATGCTTATTAACTAATTAACTCATTGCATAAAAACAATTGAGATGATTTTTTACAATATAGTTCAATAAAAAGATATCGGTATGTAAAAAGTCATTTATAATATTTAATTAGGTGATTTTATCAATATATAAAATATTTTAAGTGAGTGCTTATTATGTCCCAGCCAAGCTCGTTAGTTTCACCATTAATTGCTCAGCAAAAAGAAAAGATTATATCTCAATTGTCACAATGTGATTCAAAAGAAGTACTTGATAACCTTAATATTTTGCTACAAAGTGATTTTCTGATTGATGCTTTTTATCGATTTCCCGAGTGGCTGACAGATATTATTACTCATCCCCCTCAAGCTGATGAAAGATGTTTCTATCAACAATGGTTAAATGAAAGACTAGCATCAGTATTTGATGAATTAGCGCTAATGAAAGTATTAAGATTATTTAGGCGCTATATTCTGGTAAGGCTTGAATGGTCACAATTAACCCAAACAAGTAATGATGAGCAAATTTTATTACAACTTACGCAGCTAGCTGAAGTGATTATTATCACCGCACGTGATTGGCTTTATGAGCTTAGTTGTAAAGAATGGGGGACTCCATGTAATTTACAAGGGCAAGCACAACCTTTACTTATTTTAGGCATGGGAAAATTAGGTGGTGGTGAACTGAATTTTTCATCAGATATTGATCTTATCTTTACCTACCCTGAACATGGACAAACTCAAGGTGGGAGACGAGAATTAGATAATGCTGTGTTTTTTACTCGTTTAGGGCAACGATTAATTAAAACACTAGACCAAATTACTGAAGATGGTTTTGTCTACCGCGTTGATATGCGTTTACGTCCGCTTGGTGATGGCGGTCCGTTGGTTTTAAGTTTTTCTGCTATGGAAGATTATTATCAAGAGCAGGGAAGAGACTGGGAACGTTATGCTATGGTAAAAGCAAAAATACTTGGTGATCAGCAAGAACCCTACACCAAAGAGCTTTACCAAATGTTAAAACCATTTGTTTACCGCCGTTATATTGATTTCAGTGTATTGCAGTCATTACGAAATATGAAAAGCATGATAGAGCGTGAAGTTCGGCGTCGAGGCTTGACTAACAATATCAAACTTGGTGCTGGTGGTATTCGTGAAATTGAATTTATTGTACAAGTTTTTCAACTTATACGTGGTGGGCGCGTCGTGGGCCTACAAACTCGCTCTTTATTAACCGCCTTACAAGTAATAGAACAAGAATCGTTACTTAGCGTGAATGAAGTAGACATTTTGCGAGAAAATTATTTGTTTTTACGTCGTTGTGAGAATTTACTTCAAGCTATACATGATGAGCAAACACAAGCATTGCCAGACGATGAGCTGGATCGAATTCGTATTGCCACTAGTATGAACTTTAATGATTGGTATGAATTTGAATTTGATCTTGCTAAAAGAATGCAATTTAATCGACAAGTATTTAATCAACTTATCGGTGAAGATACATCTGAATCAGTATCTAATTCTAAGCAATACAATGAACAATTTGATGATCTTTGGGTGCCAGATTTGCAATTAAGTGATGTTACCTCAGTACTGACTTCTTACTCACATGATGATGCTGAAAAATTATATCAAATGCTTTGTCAGTTTCGTGATGATATTGGTAAACGAACAATTGGAGTACGAGGTCGTGAAATACTTGACCAATTGATGCCACGATTATTGGAGTTGGTTTGTACTGATAAAAACACATTAGTACTATTATCACGAATCTTACATTTATTAGTTAATATTGTTAGCCGAACAACTTATTTAGAATTACTCCTTGAATATCCAACAGCATTGAAGCAGTTAATTCGTTTATGTAGTGCCTCGCCAATGATTAGTGAGCAATTAGCTCATTATCCAATTTTGTTAGATGAACTAATAGATATTAACTCCCTTTATCAAACTGTTTCACCAAATGAATATAAGAGTGAACTTTATCAATACTTACTTCGTATTGAGGTTGATGATGAAGAACAACAACTTGAAGCACTGAGACAATTTAAGCAAATGCAATTATTGCATATAGCCGCTGCCGATGTTGAACAGGTATTAAATACTATGAAGGTAAGCGATCATTTGACCTATGTTGCAGAATCACTAATTGATTTTGTTGTACAAATAGCATGGAATCAAATGGTCGCACGTTATGGTAAACCTACTCATTTAACTGACAATCAAAAAGGATTGGTTATTATCGCTTATGGCAAATTAGGTGGTTGGGAATTGGGTTATGGTTCAGATTTAGATCTGGTATTCCTTCATGATTGCCCTGTAGATAGCATGACTAATGGTGATAAACAAATTGATAGTCGCCAATTTTATTTACGATTAGTACAAAGGATCATTCATCTCTTCAATGTTCGCACCAGCTTTGGAATTCTTTATGAAGTTGATGTTCGTTTACGTCCACAAGGTGATGCAGGTTTATTAGCTTGTAGTTTAAATGCTTTTTATGACTATCAAATGCATGAAGCTTGGACATGGGAACACCAAGCATTAGTCCGAGCTAGAGCTGTATATGGTGAGATAGAACTGATTAAACGCTTCAACCAAATTAGGCATGATGTTTTATGTAAACCTCGTGAAGAAAAGGTATTAAAAACCGAAGTTAGAGAGATGCGCGAAAAGATGCGGACCCATCTAGGTACAACAGAGCAACATCGATTTAATTTGAAAATTGATGAAGGTGGTATTGGTGATATTGAATTCTTATCCCAATATCTAGTACTTAACTATGCTCATCAATATCCTAAAATGACAACATGGAGTGATAATGTAAGGATTTTAGAATTAGCGGCAAATTATCAAATTATGGATAGCCAAGAAGCTGAACAGTTAACTAGAGCTTATATTGATATGCGCAATGAAATCCATCAATTATCATTACAACTTTTACCAAGTACAGTTGATGATTCATACTTCAAATTAGAAAAAAAGATTGTAAATCAAAGTTGGCTAAAATGGCTTAAATAGTATTTAGCCAATCACTAAAATATTTTTAATATTAATTAATGAGTTAGATTTGATTGCTGAATAAATTTAATGGAGTTTATAACTTAATGGCGACAATCAAAGATATTGCAAAACTTGCCGGCGTATCTCATGGAACTGTTTCAAACGTACTTAATGATCGAGGTAATGTTAGTGTAAAAAAAATTAAATTGGTTGAACAAGCCATTCAACGGTTAGGTTATCAAATTAATTTATCTGCTAAAAATTTAAAAGAAGGTACAACTAAATCTATTTCGGTGATACTACCCAATATTACGTCTGAACAATATAGTAATTTATATGATGGTTTGTTTAATCAAGCTAATCGGCTTGGTTATGAGTTGTCACTTTATCTAACCTATGATTCAAAAGATCTTGAGTTACAATTAATTCAAAAGGTGGCTGTTAAACGAGATTATGCTGTTATAGTTGTTAGCTCATTATCTGACGCTAGTGAATATTATCAAAAAATTAAGTTGCCAAAAGAGAAAATAATTTTTGTTTATAGAAAGCCTTTATCTGCATTACAATTTATTTCACTAGATTATGAGAAAGCTGGGCAAGACATTGCTAATGAGTTGATCAACGAATCGTATCATCGAATTGGATTATTTAGTAATTCAGAACATCATACTCATTCTCAATCCTTTAAAAAAGGTTTACAAAGCCAGTTTAAAAAACATAATTATTCAGTCCTATTGAATAATATAGCTTCCAAGCCATCTAACGGTACTTATAATTTAGCATTTAGTTTTTTTGCCGATGAGCAGATTAAGTATGATGCCATTATTAGCATGGATATGGAGCGGGCTCATTTCGTCCGTAATGCGAATTATTTTGGTAGTCAACAAGACTGCCCACCAATTTATACTTTAACGAACAATAGTTTTTATTATGAAGACAATATCTATCAATACCATATGAACTATGGCATATTAAGTGAACAAATTATGAAATTGGTAGAGGGAGAAACTGTAACCAATATCGATAATAAAGGCTTTTCATTATTACCTGATTCAAATTCAGCAAATAAAACTAAACATAATGAAACCATTAATTTTCTAATCTTACCAAGTCCATCAACACAAGCGGTCAAAAAATTACTCCCTCATTTTAAGAAAATGTATGGTATTAATGTTAATTTAATTATTAAGCCCTTCGACGAAATTTATCATATTTTGAATCAACTTAATCAGCATCAAGAGATCGATATTATTCGAATAGATATGGCTGGATTACCTTGGTTTGCACCGTCAGTATTTAAACCTTTATCAAAATTAGCAATCGACTTCGATCATTTATTGGCAAAATACCCACTAGAACTCATCGAACGCTTTAGTTATGTAAATAATATTGCTTATGCGATTCCTTTTGACCCAAGTGTACAGATGCTTTTTTATCGTAAAGATTTATTTAATGACCCATTAAGTAAACGAGCTTATTTTGAAAGGTATCGACAACAACTAAATGTTCCTAAAAATTTTACTGAATTTGATCAAATTGCACAATTTTTTAGTCGACAACACAATCCTGAATCACAAGTAGAATTTGGCAGTTGCATTACTTTAGGCAATTATGAACTCATTGCATCAGAGTTTTTAGTTCGTTATTATGCTCAAGGTGGTAAATTAATTAATGGCAATAAATTAGGCTTAAACAAGACTATTGCTCTTAATACTTTAAATCAGTTGCAATCATTTATAAAGGTAGCAAGAAATATACAATCACCTTGGTGGCAAGAATCAGTAAATTTATTTGAACAAGGCCAACTTGCAATGTTAATTGTTTATATGAATTTATTTAGTTATATCAATCATCGTAATATTTTACCTTTAGTTGGATATGCAAAAGTACCTGGTCGAAAATCTTTATTTGGTGGTGGATCACTTGGTATGTCGAAATATAGTCAAAAAGATAAACAAGTTAAAATCTTTTTTGATTGGCTTTATTCTAATGAAATCAGTGAACAAATAGCATTACTTGGTGGCGCCACGGCACAAAAATCTATTTTTCAAAATCATAGAATTATTAAGAGTTATCCATGGTTACCTGTGGTACAACAACAATACACTAATGGTATTCGGGAAAATAGTATGACTGGTAATGCGATTAATTTAAGATTGATTGAAAACATTATTGGCAAATATTTAACACAGTGGATAACTAATCAATATAGTTCAATGCAAATCATAGAGTTGATTAATGTTGAGATAGAAAAAACTATGGCTAATAAATAATTATTAGCCATAGTTTACGTAACTTTTTATCGTTAACTGTGAATGAATTATTCTGATTCTACTTTTTTAGGTGTCATGATGACATCTTTGTCTCTAAAGAAGTACCAGAAACCTACCGCAACAATTGCTGCAACTACAGCTGGATAGATCCAAAACTCTTGCCATTGAGGTCCAGCATTAGGTAATGTTTTTTCAGTAACAACACGATTATTGATAAATCCACATACCGATGCCGCCATGAATACACCAAAGCCATTAGAAACAATAAAACGTAAGCCTTGAGCCTGAGCTTTGATTTCTGGGCCAGCTTTTTTATCAACATAAATATCGCCAGCGGTAAAGAAGAAATCCCAACAAATACCTTGTAACAATAAAGTGCCAATAATATAGAAGAACATATTACCGTCTGACGTTGCGGCTAACGATAGCATCATACTACGAATTATCCAACAAATTGCACCGAATAAGATGATCTTTTTAAACCCAAAGCGACCTAATAGGAAAGATAAAAGGAACATAAATAGCACTTCTGTAGCAATAGCAATTTGCATCATTGACGCTGGTTCTAATCCTAATACAGGCAAATAAACGGGTAAATAAGCACTATATGCAGTTTTAGTGATCATTAAGATAAAGGTAGAAAGCATGAATATAGTGAAATATTTATCTTTAAAAAGAGATAAGGCATCTAAACACATGGCATCTCGAATTGAGAATTTTTTATTTCGACTGGTTGGTGGCGTATTTGGTAAAGTGAAACAATAAATGCCGTAAACCACAGAAGCACCGGAAGCAAGTAAAAATGAATTGATTGAACTTGAAAAACCAGTGTAGCCAAGAATTAATCCTACTATCATAAAGCCGATAGTACCAAATACACGAATAATTGGGAACCAACGCACACCATCTATATGCCTAAAGCTTACGCTATTTGCTAAAGCCGTTGTTGGATAGAATAATAAGCCAACAATAAATATCATTATTAAAAAGCCGACAATATTGCCACTTTCAACAAAGTTAGGAATGATAAATAAAACACCAGCATTAAGAATGTGTAATATTCCCATCACTTTTTGAGATGCGATGAATCTATCGGCAATCATACCAATAAAAAGTGGCGAAATGATGGTTGCAATTCCTAAAACTGAATAAGTAGAACCAACAATTTCTTTTAATCCATAAGCAGCAAGTACTGCACCGATAACCATATTCCATGCGCCTTGCACAAAATATTGTAAAAACATCATTACCAGTAAACGTGGTATTTTAAACATATATTGCTCCGTATTAAATCATCTTCGTTAAGCCATCATAGGCTACTTGAATATTATAAGGTTTAAATATTTCAACTAATTCATCATGCATGAAGCCACTACTATGGGAGTGATGAGAAGTGATAAGTTGAGTATTGGAATCAAAAATACCTTCTTCTAACATGCGTTTTTGAGCTGCAATAACAGTTTCAATACTCATGTGATTATTGGTTTTATCATTTTGTTTATAGCCGTAAGTACACTCGAAAATTGCCATATCAATTTTTTTACCGCTATTTTTCAACCATTGCCAAGTTAGCTCAGGAAAATAACCCGAATCATGTCCGTGGAGTAAGGTTTTACCATCTTTCTCGATTAAATAAATAAAACAAAATTCCCATTTAGCATGATTAGCCAACAATGCAGTAACGGTATAACCAGCTGATGTCACAACAGTTTGAAATGGAACCACTAAATTAAATACAAAACGCTCAGGACTATATCCAGGTAAAACATTTAAGCAACCATTTATTGCAATATCATTGCCATAAATATACAGCGGATGGTCGATATTAAATCCATAGTCCACCATACGACTAAACAGATCGCCAACATTAAAATGGTCAGGGTGAGTATGAGTAAACAATAAGTCCTTTATTTTAGTAACGTCAATGTTTTCTCTCATTACTTGATAGCTATACTCAGGGGCAAAATCAATTTGCATAATATCATCAATAAGAATCGAACTTCGAGTTCTTATATTTTTACCTTTTTGTTGGCGAGATTTTTCACAAATATCACATTTACAAAAAGGATTTGGGATACCTTCAGAGGCGGCAGTACCCAAAAACTGTAGTTTCACATTGTTCTCCTATCTATAATTAGATTGTTTTTATGCTAGTTTTAGCATTAAGTTAGCAAAAATTGGAACGTTTCAATTCTATTTTAATGTCATAATAACCACAACAAAAATGGTATTTTTTTTTGTTAATTCGTGAGCAGGATCAAAGTTTCTATAAAATAGGTTATTGTTTTAATATTAAATAATTATCGACGATATTGTTTATCGCCGATAATAAAAGAGTTTAGATGCTGGAGGGTAATTTTAGTTAGCCTCTTTCCATAGAATTAGATCCTGTTCGTCGAGTTCTGACGCATCAAATCCGACTGTAGGGGGTAATTCTTCACGGTCAAAGGCTAAATCGCCACCATTGATATCAATATCACCTTTCTTAATCCCTTTAAAATCGTAAAGATTGGTATCGCATAAATGAGAAAGAGTAATATTTTGTGTAGCGCGAAACATGGTTTCGATACGACCAGGAAATTTTTTATCCCAATCATTTAGCATTTCTTTGATTACTTGCCGTTGCAAATTAGGTTGTGAGCCACAAAGATTACATGGAATGATAGGAAATTGTTTTATTTCAGCATATTTTGCAATGTCTTTTTCTTTACAATATGCAAGAGGTCGAATAATAATGTGTTCACCTGAATCATTCATCAATTTAGGTGGCATGGCTTTAAGTTTGCCTCCATAAAACATGTTTAAAAATAGTGTTTCTAAAATGTCATCTCGGTGATGTCCTAGAGCTATTTTTGTTGCACCAAGTTCAGTTGCAGTACGATATAAAATACCACGTCGAAGTCTAGAACAGAGAGAACAGGTTGTTTTACCTTCTGGAATTTTTTCTTTGACAATGCCATAAGTATTTTCTTGGACAATTTTATATTCAATACCTAACGACTCAAGATATTCAGGTAAGACATGCTCAGGAAAACCAGGTTGTTTTTGGTCTAAATTAACAGCGACTAATTCAAATTGTACTGGAGCGCTGATTTTTAAATTGATAAGAATGTCCAGCAATGTATAACTGTCTTTACCGCCTGATAAGCAGACCATTATACGATCGCCTTCCTCGATCATGTTAAAGTCAGCGATAGCTTCACCAGTAAGACGTCGCAATCGTTTATGTAATTTATTTTGGTTGTATGTATTCATCACGATTTAATAGATTATTCCGCTCGACTCATATATCGGCGTTCTGCGATATGAATTTTAACTCTTTCGTGGTTATCAATATATTCTGGTACTTGAATGACTAGACCCGTTGATAGTGTTGCGGGTTTTGTTCGTGCACTTGCTGAAGCACCTTTGATACTTGGGGAAGTTTCAATAATTTCTAGTTCAACTGTTTGTGGTAGTTCTAAAGCAACAACTTCACTTTCAGCCATTAGCACCTGAATACCATCCATTCCACCATCTGGAATAAATAACAGTTCTTCTTCAATTTGATCTTTCTTAAAAATAAATGGCGTATAGTCTTCATTATCCATAAATACATATTCGTCACCATCAATATAAGAAAAACTTACCGGACGTCGAAATAGTTCGATAGTATCTAAAATATCATCTCCTTTAAAACGTTCTTCAACTTTGCCACCAGATTTTACATCGGTAAAACGCATTTTATAAAGGGTGCTTGCTCCACGTGCACTAGGACTTTGAACATCAATCTCTTTCACTAATAATAGTTTGCCATTGTATGTGACTGCATCACCACGTTTTATTTCATTTGCTTTAGCCATAATACTTTCTTCATATTTAATAGAGTTAAAAATATAGCTCGCTATTTTACCCTTAACTTGCTATTGTCACCAATAAATTTTATAAAACAACGACAATTTCCTCTAAACTAATGACTGATTCATTCAAATGCCGTAAAAACTGTGGTGCATGTTGTATTGCGCCATCAATTTCATCTGCTATACCTAGTATGCCGAATGGAAAACCAGCCGGAATGGCCTGTTTTCATTTAGACGAGAATTTTCAGTGTAAATTATTTGGTAATACTAATAGACCTTTAGTCTGTGGTCGTTTAAAACCTTGTTTTGAAATGTGTGGCACAAATCGTGATCAAGCGATGGATTATTTAACTCAATTAGAACAGTTAACTAGCTGCTAAGTATTGCTAATATTTAACATATCAGACGGATTATTAGAATTATTTATCTCGCATATAATTTTTTTTGATACACTTCACCACAATTTATCAGCTAATGATAAATATCGTAATAAATTATTTTAAATCAGTTACTAACCTAGATATTAAGCATAAGGTAGTAACTAAAATATTTAGAATCTGTTTAACAAGAAGAAAATTAATATGAATAATAAATTAAAGCGTGATTTAAAAGCCCGTCATTTAGCGATGATAGCCATTGGTGGCTCCATCGGAACTGGGTTATTTGTCGCTTCAGGCGCTACTGTTGCACAAGCTGGTCCTGGTGGTGCACTGCTTTCTTATGCCATTATCGGCATAATGGTTTACTTTTTAATGACTAGTTTGGGGGAGCTTGCTGCTTATCTTCCGGTTTCTGGCACTTTTGCGACCTATGGGGCACGCTATGTAGATGAAGCATTTGGTTTCGCTATTGGCTGGAACTATTGGTATAACTGGGCAATAACGGTTGCTGTTGACTTAGTTGCTGCTCAATTGGTGATCTCCTATTGGTTCGATGCTGGGGCTTATAGTTGGTTATGGAGCCTGTTATTCCTAAGTATTATCTTTTGCTTAAACTATGTTTCTGTGAAAGGGTTTGGTGAAGCAGAATTTTGGTTTTCATTAATTAAAGTCGTCACTGTGATTTTATTTATAGTAGTTGGTTTATTAATGATTATTGGTATTTTAAAAGGCGCTGAAACTGCTGGTTGGCAAAACTGGCAAGTTGGTGATGCTCCATTTGTTGGAGGTTTTGCTTCAATGATTGGTGTTGCGATGGTCGTTGGTTTCTCATTCCAAGGTACTGAACTAATTGGTATCGCTGCAGGAGAATCAAGAGATCCAGAAAAAAACATTCCAAAAGCAATGAAACAAGTCTTTTGGCGAATACTATTATTTTATATTTTTGCAATTTTAGTTATTAGTTTAATCATTCCATATACTGATCCTAACTTACTACGTAATGATGAAACTGATATCAGTGTTAGTCCATTTACTTTAGTTTTTCAGCATGCTGGATTATTATCTGCAGCAGCTATTATGAATGCAGTTATTTTAACTTCAGTACTTTCTGCAGGTAACTCAGGTTTATACGCTTCAACCCGAATGCTATATGCTTTAGCTAAAGAAGGTAAAGCGCCGAAGATCTTTGGACGATTATCTTCATCAGGTGTACCTGATATGGCATTATTTGCGACAACATTGGTTGCTATGCTTTGCTTCTTGACCTCACTATACAAAGATCAGGAAGTTTATTTATGGTTACTTAATATGTCAGGTATGACAGGATTTATTGCTTGGCTTGGTATTGCTATCAGTCATTATCGTTTTAGAAAAGGCTACATAGCGCAAGGTCGTGATCTCAATAAATTACCATATCGTTCAAGTTGTTTTCCATTTGGTCCTATTTTTGCCTTTATACTTTGTTTGACGATAACATTAGGGCAAAATTACGAAGCATTTTTACAAGAAACCATTGATTGGAACGGTGTCATTGCCACTTACATCGGTATTCCATTATTTCTTTCGATTTACTTCGGTTATAAAATCATTAAAAAGACTAAATGGATAAAGTATGAGCAAATGGATTTTTCTCAAATGGATTAATTAGGAAATAACCTAAATTATGACTTGTACATCCGTCGACTTTAGTCGACGGAATTGTATTAAAAAAGAGAAAATAACTAATCAACTCATTAGTTAATAATGTAAAACAACAAGCGTGATAACGATATTAACGACTACGGAATATGATACGTGCTTTTGAAAGATCGTAAGGTGTCATTTCTACCGTTACTTTATCGCCAGTTAGAATTCGAATATAGTTCTTTCTCATCTTTCCAGAAATGTGTGCAGTAACAACATGACCGTTTTCAAGTTCAACACGAAACATCGTGTTTGGAAGAGTATCAAGAATAGTACCTTGCATTTCAATGTTATCTTCTTTTGCCATTGGGGCCTCTTAATATTAAATACAAATTAAATACACTCAAATTAATAAATATCATTCTCATTTTCTTTACGATTAACTAGAAAAGCGAATTAATCCAACTCAACTAAATTACCAAAATGTTTTTGGGTCTAGACAAAGTGATTGATTTGAGTATAAACACAGAACAGCTATATTCAAATTATCTAAATATAGCGGCGAAATAATGCCGAAAAAACTCTCAGATGTAAAGTCATTTCTAACATTTCTTTGCATTATAGAGCCTATTTTCATGTATATATTGCCAAACTTTAGGCGATAATAACTTTTCACAGCTTTGTTGATTATTAATATTTTGCCGGATTTCTGTTGCCGAAATTGCTTCAAGTGGTGTATTAGCAAAGTAAATATAGCCATTAGGACATTGATGTAATGTTTGACTATCTTGAGTTTGGTGTTGATTAATCCATTGTTGTAGCTTGCTATCACAGGGTGTTTGAGCATAACCTGGTCGTTTACATATTAGCAAATGACAATAATCGAGTAATTTTTGCCACTCTTTCCATGTTGGTAAACTAAGCAAAGAATCTTGTCCCATTATAAAAGCTAAACTTTGCTGAGTACCATTTTGTTGACGCCATGATTTGAGAGTATCAATGGTAAAAGAGGGCTGATTAATTAGCTTTGGTTCTAATTCTCGAGTATCAACTGAAAATAGAGAATAATCCGCTATAGCCAACTGCAACATAGCTAAACGTTGCTCTGTATTGGCCTCTGGTTGTGGTTTATGAGGCGGAATACGGTTAGGTAATAGATTAATTTTAGTTAATCCCAACTCTTTGGCTAAGGCTAAAGCTGGGCGTAAATGCCCATAATGGATTGGATCAAAGGTTCCACCAAATAACGCTGTTAACACTTATTTAACCCCATAAACTGCATAGTTAAACTCAATAGTGCATCCCAGATAGGTAAATCATTATTATGTTTTAGGCTAATTTCAATATCGGTTAATGTCGCCAGTAGTGCAAATAATGCTTTGATATCCAAACGATTCAAATAAGAGCTATACATGCTTCTTCTATTTTGCCAGACTCTGTATTCATCAAAAACTTGACGAGGTGATTTCTCGCTTAAAGCTAATTTTAAATTGATCAACAAAATCAATTCACGTTGAATGATCCGCATCAATATTAACGGCTCAAAATCATTCATTTTAAGCTGTTGTAAAACATGTATTGCACGTTTTGCTTTATTGGAAAGCATTGCATCAATCCAATGGAAAGGCGTAAATATCGCTGAATCATTAATATTCAACTCAACTTGTTCATAAGAAATAGTTTGATTTGGATAGAGTAAATTTAATTGCTCAATAATTTGCGTTAATGCCAACAAATTACCTTCATAGTAATAACTAAGTAGCTCGATCGCTGGAGATTCAATAGCTATTTGCATTTGTTGTAAATAGCTTTTGATCCATTGTGGTAATTGTGCTGCTTCAGGTGTTGAACAATTCACTACCACTAACTTGTCAGATAACGCTTTGTACCATAATGCATTTTCTTGGGTCTTAGTAATCTTCACTAGACTAATTATCAAGCCAATCTCAGGGGGCAACATTTCACATAATGTGTTTAATTTTGCTGCCACTGAAACATTTAACACACCTTCACCAATATCTATACAGAGTAAAGTTTTGCTTGAAAATAGATTCATTGCTTGGCAACTATCATACATTGCCGACCAGTCTGTTTGGCTATTGATTGTGAAAGAAAGTTGTTCGTCATATTGAGCTTGTTTAAAAGCATTACGTAATTCAGTTTGTGCATAATGTTGCAGATAAGGATCGCTACCTAAAATCAAATAATAAGGCGATCCTAATTGCTGGGTTATTTTTTCAGCACTAATTTTAATCATAACAAGTCGTTAGTTTGCTGCATCAACTGATTTTAATTTACGAATGAGCTCTTTAGCTGCTTGCTTATACATTTCATCCTCAATCAAATTTTGTTCTACTGTCTTAGCTAATGCTGCTGCTGGATTATCAAAGAAGGTACGGAATATGCGAACGTTAATTGGATGAATTTGTTCACCAGCAATGACAACTTGCGCTTGAACTGTCAATACTAACTGATATTCTGCTGCTTTACCATCTTGATAGATTGATATAGTGTTTTTATCCAATGAATCTGTGACTATACGCAATGACGGATATTTAGCTTTATTATTGCTATTAACTAATGTAACTTTATTATCGCGTAGTAACTCTTTCACATCCCTTGACAATCGACCGTATGGATCACCACTTTCATAAGACAGTGTCTTAAAGCGAGTAGGAACCTCAGGTTCATATTGCAAATGAAAACCGCATCCAGACAACGATATTGTCAATAACATCAAAGCCAAATATTTTTTCATTGGTATCATCACCTATCTCTTAGTTATTCAACATTATTAACCAACAACTAGATTCAATAATTTGCCAGGCACATAAATAACCTTACGAATTGTCGTATCAGTTAAATATTTTTGAATGTTTGGCTCTTGTTTAGCTTGTTCGACTACAAAATCTTGTTCGGCATCTGCAGGAACGGTAAATTTACCACGCACTTTACCATTGATTTGTACAACAATTAATTTTTCATCCTCAACCATTGCCGATTCATCAGCAGTAGGCCAAGATGCATTATCAATGGTTTCACTATGACCTAATGCCTGCCACATAACGAAACAAGCGTGAGGCATCATAGGATAAAGTAATCTTACAACTGCATTTAATGATTCATTCATTAATGCACGGTCTTGCTCTGTATCTTGTGGCGCTTTTTGTAAGCGGTTCATAAATTCCATTACTGCTGCAATTGCTGTATTGAAGGTTTGACGGCGACCAATATCATCACTGACTTTAGCAATCGTTTTATGTAGTTCACGACGTAACGCTTTTTGATCGGCTGTCAATTTAGATAGATCAAGAGTTGTTGTTTTACCTAGTTGAGCATGTTCATATACTAAACGCCATACACGTTTAATAAATCGATTCGCACCTTCCACACCAGATTCTTGCCATTCAAGCGTCATATCAGCTGGAGAGGCAAACATCATAAATAATCTAACGGTATCAGCACCATATTTTTCAACCATCTCTTGTGGATCGATACCATTGTTTTTTGATTTAGACATCTTAGTCATACCAGCATGAACAAGTTCATTACCTTTACTATCTGTGGCTTTAGCAATACGACCTTTGTCATCACGTTCAATAGTGACTTCAGTTGGTGAAACCCAAATACGTTCGTTGGTAGGGCTGGTGTAATAGAACGCATCAGCTAAAACCATACCTTGGCACAACAAGCGTTTAGCTGGTTCATCTGATTTTACTAAACCAAAATCACGCATTAATTTATGGAAGAATCTAAAATAAAGTAAATGCATGATTGCATGTTCAATACCACCGACGTATTGATCAACAGGCAACCAATAGTTTGCCGCATTTTCATCTAACATACCTTTGTCGTAATGAGGACAGGTGTAGCGTGCATAATACCAAGACGATTCCATAAAGGTATCAAAAGTATCTGTTTCACGCAGTGCCGGTTGACCATTAACCATCGTTTTTGCCCAATTAGGATCTGCTTTAATCGGACTAGTAATGCCATTCATTTCAACATTTTCTGGTAAAATGACTGGCAATTGATCTTCTGGTGTTGGGATTGTTGTGCCATCTTCAAGTGTCACCATGGGAATTGGTGCACCCCAATAACGTTGACGAGAGACGCCCCAATCACGTAAACGATAATTTACTTTACGATTACCAATACCTAATGCAATAAGTTTATCTGCGATAGCATTGAAGGCTTGTTCAAAATTCAGGCCGTCAAACTCACCAGAATTAAATAATTTACCATGTTCAGTATAAGCTTGCTGTGATAGATCAGGTGCTTGATCATCTTGTGTTAAAATAACAGGTTTAATTGGTAGATTATATTTTGATGCAAACTCATAATCACGTTCATCATGACCAGGCACCGCCATCACCGCTCCTGTGCCGTATTCAATTAATACAAAGTTAGCAATCCAAACTGGAACTTTTGCGCCAGTTAATGGATGGATAGCAAAAAATCCTGTTGCCATACCTTTCTTTTCCATTGTTGCCATGTCGGCTTCAGCGGTTTTAGTCGTTTTGCATTCAGCAATAAAGTCAGCAATTTTTGGATTATTTTGTGCAGCTAATTGAGCAAGTGGATGTTCCGCAGCTACCGAAACAAAACTTACACCCATTAATGTATCAGGACGAGTAGTATAAACACGTAACTTGTCGCTATAGTTTTCAACGGTGAAATCAAACTCCACCCCTTCAGAACGACCAATCCAGTTTCGTTGCATTGTTTTGACTTGTTCTGGCCAGCTTTCAAGGGTATCTAAATCATTCAATAACTCATCAGCATATTCAGTGATTTTGATAAACCATTGTGGAATTTCTTTACGCTCAACCGGTGTATTACAACGCCAACAACACCCCTCAACCACTTGTTCGTTAGCCAATACAGTCTGGTCGTTTGGACACCAGTTAACAGCTGAAGTTTTTTTATAAACTAAACCTTTTTCAAATAGTTTTGTAAAAAACCATTGTTCCCATTTGTAATACTCAGGACGGCAAGTTGTTACTTCACGATCCCAATCATAACCAAAACCAAGTAGTTGTAATTGCTTCTTCATGTAAGCAATATTTTCATAAGTCCATTTGGCTGGAGCTGTATTATTTTTAACTGCTGCGCCTTCGGCTGGCAAACCAAATGCATCCCAACCGATTGGTTGTAATACATTCTTACCATTCAAACGTTGATAGCGTGAAATAGTGTCACCGATAGTATAATTTCGGACATGGCCAAGATGTAAACGACCTGAAGGGTATGGAAGCATCGACAGACAGTAATACTTCTCTTTAGATGGATCTTCAGTAACGTGGAATGTTTTGTCTTCTTGCCAATGTTTTTGTACTTTGGCTTCAATTTCATCTGGGCGATATTGTTCTTGCATGACGAATTAATGTCCTATCTATTATTGCTAATAAAAATAATTTGCTAATTGTATTGGTTATTGAGGTGTTTTACAAACGTTATGTGAATTGTAAGATTGATTTATTAGGAATTAAAAGATGTAATTTGGATATTGTGCACTAGTAAAAAGCATAAAAAAGCGGGCTATGCCCGCTTAGTAAATAAATTAGCCACCATTGAAGACACTGGTAAATTTAGAGAAGAATGATTTTTGTTCTTCTTTTGGTATGTATTCCAAATTGGCCTGAATAAGTTGATCTACTTTTTGGCTTTCATCAACTAAACCTAATTCATTGTATGCATTACGCATCAATAACAATGCGCTCTTAGTAGAATCAGTATCAGGGAATAAGGCTAACATTTGGGTAACCCGATTAATCACAGCAACATAGGCTCCACGTTTAGTGTAATATTGTGATACTTTTAACTCATGACGTGCGATACGGTTTTTCAAAAATATTAAACGCTTTTTGGCGTCAGCGGCATAACTACTATTTGGAAAACCAGTTACCAAATAAGTAAAATCTTTAAATGCAGCCATGGCAAACTCAGGATCACGATCTGAACGATCGACATTAAACCACCCCTGAATGGTATTGTCATTCTGCGCCATATTAGAAATTCCGCGCATGTAAATTACCCAATCGATATTTGGGTGCGTTGGGTTCAATTTCAAAAAGCGGTCAATTGATGCAATGGCTAGTGGATAATCCGCTGTTTTATAGTAGGCATAAATTAAATCTAATTGAACTTGTTGTGAATAAGGTCCAAATGGATAATTTTTATCGATAGCCTCTAAAACACTAATACTGGATTTGATATTTCCACTCTCAAGCTCTGTTTTAGCTTTATTGTGGAGCTCAATCTCTGGCACATTTTCAACATCATGCTTTGTACTTGTACAGCCAATTAGCATGCTACTTAAAGCGATAGCTAACAAAGTTTGTAGACGCAATTTCATTCAGTTTTCAATCCAAAATATAATTAAACATTAAAGGCGATGATTGGTATATAATACTCTAAAACATAACAGCTTAAAATAGATAAATTACACATGCACAAGTTAAAACTATCATCTGAAATCGAACAAACTCAGCTTGGAATGCGATTGGATCAGGCGTTGTCCGAGCTTTTTCCTGATTATTCTAGGTCAAGAATTAAAGAATGGATCATAGATAATAAGGTATTAGTGAACAATAATATTGTAAATAAACCCAAAGATAAAGTACTTGGTGGTGAAAAAATATCCATCGAAGTTGAAATTGAAGAAGAAACCTATCATCAACCAGAAGATATAAAACTTAATATTGTTTATGAAGATGATCATATTTTGGTCATTAATAAACCACGAGATTTAGTTGTTCATCCTGGAGCAGGGAATCCAAATGGTACGGTATTGAACGCACTACTTTATCACTATCCAGATATCTCACGAGTGCCAAGAGCAGGTATTGTCCACCGTCTAGATAAAGATACAACAGGTTTAATGGTTGTTGCTAAAACCATTGAAGCACAAACTCATTTAGTTGAATCATTACAACTTCGTGAGATAACTCGTGAGTATGAAGCGGTTGCTATGGGGATCATTACTGCTGGTGGAACCGTAGATCAACCAATTACTCGCCATCCAACTAAACGGACACATATGGCGGTTTTTCCAACCGGAAAGCCTGCAGTAACCCATTATCGAGTAATGGAAAAATATCGTCTACATACTCGATTACGTTTAAGACTGGAAACAGGGCGTACCCATCAAATTCGTGTACATATGGCTCATATTGCACATCCACTGGTCGGTGATCCCCTTTATGGTGGTCGACCAAGGCCACCGAAAGGCACTAGCGAATCATTTATCCAAACTCTGCGTGATTTTGATCGCCAAGCCTTACATGCCACTATGTTACGTTTATATCATCCAATTACTGGCGAACTAATGGAATGGCATGCACCAATACCTGAGGATATGCAAAAATTAATACAAGAGTTACAATTAGATACAGAACTTCATAAAGATGAACTTGATTGGTAATAGTTATGATTAAATCAATTTATCCCTATTGGCCAGCACCGACAAATATTCGTGCTTTTACTACAACTCGCATCGGTGGTGTGAGTTCTACGCCGTTTGATAGCCTAAATTTAGGTAGCCGTACTGGTGATGATTTGAATGATATCGTCGAAAATCGTCGTCTTATAATTAATGCTGAAAAAATTCCTAGTGAACCTTATTGGCTAAATCAAACCCATAGCACAACCGTACTTGATATTTCAGAAATTCAATTACAGCCGGCAACTGGATTAATTGGTAGTAGTGAGCGATTTGAAGCTGATGGATCATATACTCGGCAAGTTAATCAAGTTAGTGTTGTCTTAACGGCTGATTGTATGCCTGTACTATTTTGTTCAATTGAAGGCAATGAGGTCGCCGCCGCTCATGCTGGTTGGCGTGGGCTTTGTCATGGTATTTTAGAAGAAACGGCAAAGAAATTTTATTGTAAGGCTAGTGATATCATCGTTTGGCTTGGTCCAGCAATTGGCGCTACAAAATTTGAAGTAGGTGGTGAAGTGAAAAAGCAGTTTGAAGCTTACGATGCAAATGCGCATCATGCATTTAAACTAATTGATGCCAAACAACAAAAATATTTAGCAGATCTTTATATGATTGCCAAACAGCGATTAAACTCAATCGGAATTAAGCAAATTTATGGTGGTAACTATTGTACCTATACTGAGCGAGATCTGTTTTATTCATATCGTCGAGAAAACAAGACAGGAAGAATGGCAACAATGATCTGGTTTGAGAAAAATTAAACCAGCGGTGACAATTATCATGCCTCTTGTTGTAAATTTAACTAAGATATCTATTCATTATCTTCTTCGTAATGACTAATGAAGAGTGGTAAAATTGATATGCCGGTTAACTCATTTCCCAATCAATATGATGAAACTCAACCCAAGCATTGCCATGCGCTGAATAAACATATATGAATAATAAACCGACGAAAATACGATAAAACATCACCATCATCAATAAAAAAATATTGGTCAATAATAACGCTATCTTATTAAAGATTAAAGCCTAACTTATGGATAAGATTGATTTTTTATGTTTAGTTGTTAATCGTAAAAGATTACTCAATATTGGCAAATTTATGTGTTTGTAGGCTTAACATCCATTTATTATCAATACGTTTATGATTAATCTTACCTAACAACTCAATGGTATCAAACATATTCATCTCACCATTGACTTCGCAAGGTGACAAATAGTAACGCTTAGCTTGAATATGCTGCTCAATATAGTAACAAAAATCGATAAATCCCGTCTGTTTCTCTGCGACAATTCTTATTTCACTAGCTGTTGGTTGCAAAATTTTTTGATAACGATGGTGATAACAAAATTTAGGACTCAGTGCAATATAATCAATCAGCGGATCGACCTTACCTAGTCCATTACTCTCAATAGCGATATAATAGCCAGCTTGTTTTAAATGCGTTAATAATGAAGATAACTCTTTAACCATTGTGGGCTCACCACCGGTAATGATAATATTGCTACTTTTATATTGCTTAACTTTTGCAACTATTTGCTCTAACGTAAAACGTTGAAATTTGCGGAAATTCGTATCACACCAACTACAATTTAAATTACAGCCAGCAAAACGAATAAAAATAGCTGGCATACCAGTGTTATAACCTTCGCCTTGTAAAGATTCGAAGATTTCAACAATACGATATTCGATCATTTTTCGCCCCGATGATACTCACAGTAAGAAGTAGGGGTTTCCCAAAGCTTAATCATCGACACGGGTAGAAATTGTGATAAGTGGTCAAAAATAAATTTACTCATTCCTTCTGCAGTAGTGCGACAAGGAAAAGCAAAAATTTTACGTTGCATTTGCTGCAAAAGCTCAGCTATTTGCCTTTCATTAGTATTATTTTGATTATAAAGATAAGCATGATCGAGTTGGTCGATAATTTGCTGTTTTACAACTGATTTTATGTCAGCATAATCCATCACCATATCAGCACTTGAACCGTTGGTAATAAGTTCATTGCTGATCTCGACTAACAAACGGTAGGTATGACCATGTAGGTTATGACATTTTCCATTATGCCCATCTAACATATGACAAGCATCAAACTGGAACTCTTTAGCAATTTTAAACATATTTCTTTCCTAGTTTTTTTTCGTGGGATGGATTACGAACCACGGTTAGCTAATCTAACAAAATAAAGTGGCTAATATAAAGGATAAAAGCTTGAGTGTCATCCAAATTTACTAAACATTTTTGCTTAAGTGCTGGTTTTTCAAACTACTTTATCTTTTATAAAGACGCGAGTAAAATATAAACGATTTTATTGCAAAAATTCGTCAAAAATATTGTTAATCAGCTCTTGAAATTTATTCTTCCACACTCATTTAGTGATTATGCAAATGGATTAAATGTGTTACACATTTAAACCAAATTTATTGCTTAGGAGATAAATAATATGAGGTTAGATAAACTCACTAACAAATTTCAACAAGCTTTAGCTGATGCGCAATCAATCGCATTAGGTAAAGACAATCAATATATAGAGCCGATCCATGTATTATCTGCCATGCTTAATCAAGAAGGCAGTGGGATTAATCCATTACTGGTGGCTTCAGGTGCAAATATTGCGACATTACAACAAGAATTAAATCAAGCAATTGAACGTTTACCCCAAGTTCAAGGCATTGGTGGTGAAGTTATTCCATCACAAGAATTAGTAAGAATTTTGAATCTATGTGACAAATTAGCGCAAAAAAATGGCGATAGCTATATTTCATCTGAATTATTCATACTAGCTGCATTAGATGAAAAAGGTAATTTAACCGATATTTTAAAGAGAGCAGGTGTCAGCAAAGACAAATTTAGCCAAGCAGTTAACCAAGTAAGAGGGAGTGATAACGTGAACGATCCTAATGCTGAAGATCAACGTGGTGCATTGAAAAAATATACCATTGATTTAACCGAAAGAGCCGAACAAGGCAAGCTTGATCCAGTCATTGGTCGTGATGAAGAGATTCGCCGAACCATTCAAGTATTGCAACGTCGAACTAAAAACAATCCAGTATTAATTGGTGAGCCAGGAGTTGGTAAAACAGCTATCGTAGAAGGTTTAGCACAACGTATTGTTAATCGTGAAGTGCCAGAAGGTTTACGTAACAAACGAGTATTATCATTAGATATGGGGGCATTAATTGCCGGTGCTAAATATCGTGGTGAATTTGAAGAACGCTTAAAAGCGGTACTTAAAGATATCGCCAAAGCCGAAGGTAGTATTATTCTCTTTATTGATGAAATACATACTATGGTCGGTGCTGGTAAAAGTGATGGAGCAATGGATGCTGGTAATATGTTAAAACCGGCATTAGCTCGAGGTGAGTTACACTGTGTTGGTGCCACCACGCTTGATGAATATCGTCAATATATCGAAAAAGATCCGGCATTAGAACGTCGTTTTCAAAAAGTATATGTAGCAGAACCGTCAGTTGAAGATACCATCGCAATATTGCGTGGTTTAAAAGAACGTTATGAACTGCATCATCATGTGCAAATTACCGATCCGGCAATTGTTGCAGCAGCAACCTTATCGCATCGTTATATCTCCGATCGTATGTTACCAGACAAAGCGATCGACTTAATTGATGAAGCAGCATCAAGTATCCGTATGCAAATGGACTCAAAACCAGAGTCATTGGATCGGCTTGAACGACGTATTATTCAGCTCAAACTTGAACAACAAGCGCTCAAGAAAGAGTCTGATGATGCAAGTAAAAAACGACTTGAGATGTTAAATGATGAACTTGCTGAAAAAGAAAAGGCTTATGCATCACTTGAAGAAGAGTGGAAATCAGAGAAGGCTGCGCTTTCGGGTACTCAAAATATCAAGGCCGAGTTGGAAAAAGCACGTACTGAAATAGAACAGGCTCGCCGAATGGGCGACTTAAACAAGATGTCCGAACTACAGTATGGCAAAATCCCAGAATTAGAGAAGAAACTAGCAGCAGCCACACAGCTAGAAGGTAAAACTATGAAGTTATTGCGTAACAAAGTCACCGATAACGAAATTGCTGAAGTTTTATCGAAAGCAACAGGTATTCCTGTATCGAGAATGCTAGAGAGTGAAAAAGAAAAACTGTTACATATGGAAGACGCCCTACATAAACGTGTTATTGGTCAAAATGAGGCGGTTGTTGCTGTGGCCAATGCTATTCGTCGTAGTCGAGCAGGGCTTTCTGATCCGAATAAACCGATTGGTTCCTTCTTATTCTTAGGACCGACAGGTGTTGGTAAAACAGAACTTTGCAAAGCATTGGCTAACTTTATGTTTGACAGTGAAGATGCTATGGTACGTATCGACATGTCTGAGTTTATGGAAAAACATTCTGTAGCTCGATTAATCGGTGCACCTCCTGGTTATGTTGGTTATGAAGAAGGAGGCTATCTCACTGAAGCAGTGAGACGACGACCATACTCTGTTATCTTACTCGATGAAGTCGAAAAAGCACATCCAGATGTTTTTAACATCTTATTACAAGTATTGGATGATGGACGATTAACTGATGGACAAGGTCGTACTGTTGATTTTCGTAATACAGTAATTATCATGACATCTAACTTAGGTTCTGATCTGATTCAAGGTCAAGTCGAACTGAGTTACGACGAGATGAAAGCGTTAGTCATGACTGTGGTAACTAAACACTTTAGACCGGAGTTTATCAATCGTATTGATGAAACTGTGGTATTCCATCCATTAGGACAAGAAAACATCAAAGCAATTGCGAAAATTCAATTAGCTCATGTTGAAAAACGTCTTGATGAGCGTGGATATGAAATGGATATCTCTGATGCCGCACTGGAACAATTAGCTAAAGTTGGTTTTGACCCAATTTATGGTGCAAGACCATTAAAACGTGCAATACAACAAGAGATTGAAAATCCATTAGCACAACAGATTCTATCTGGCAAATTAGTTCCGGGTAAAACGATTCATCTAGATTTGGATGATGGTAATATTGTTGCCAAACAGTAAAGCTACTTATTGATTGGTTGTCGAAATTACAACAATATTAATAAAGCCAAAAAGCCTGAAAATTAATTTTCAGGCTTTTTTATTATTTTTTTACTATTAAGCAAAGTAACTGTAAATTAAGATTTTAAAGATTTATATTTTTAAACCAAAAAATATATTTAGTTTCAATTTACTTATTAAATAAACATAATTGCTCCAAACCACATTCTAAAAATTCAAATAATTTTAAATGAATATATTAAATATAATTCAATTGCCTACTTACAAACAACTAGGATTAAATTTACATTAATCAATTAGTTCACATTAAGGAAATATAAAAATGATTAAATTAATTATCACTGATTTAGATGGAACATTTTTAAATGATCAAGGCGATTATGATCGGGATTTCTTTAGGCTAGTTAATGATCTTATGGCTAAACAAAATATCCAATTTGTTGCTTGCACAGGTAAACAATGTGAACGTGTTGAAGAATTATTTGGATCTTATAGTGATAAAATCTGGATCGTTGGTGATAGCGCAACAGCTATTAAACATAATGGTGAATTTGTTTATCGATCTTTTATTCAAAACCAGATTGGTCAACGTATTATTGCTACACTTGAACAAGCCAGTAAAGAGCATGTTATTATCGCATGTACCAGCAATGGTGCTGTAATTAAATCTAATCTACCTTCTCATTTGAAACAAAAAGTACGAGGCTCTTATACGACTATTATTGAAGTTGATGATTTAACAACAATCACTGACGATTTTATAAAAATTACTGTTTATGACGAAAATGGCCAATGTCCACAAACACGCACCCATTTAACGCCTTATGAAAATGAAGTTTATATTGTAGTGTCCGAAGCCGCTTGGATAGATATCACTGAGTATAATGTACACAAAGGTAACATCATAAAAAAACTACAACAAATGTTAAATGTTAGGTACCACGAAACAATGGCATTTGGTGATGGTTACAACGACATCGAACTACTTGAACAAGCCAACTATAGCTTTGCTATGCGAAATGCCTTTGATGATACTAAAGCAGTAGCTAAATTTATTACTGGATCAAACAACGAAAGTGCTGTGATGAAAACTATCCAATTGATGTTAGCACTACAAACAAAATAAAAATTGAGGAAGGTGTTTTTAGTTTCTCAAAACTAAATTATGTAACCGTTGTGATTAAATATAAAATTGAAAAATAACACAATTTAACAAAGAAGTCCTAAACTTTAGGTAGACTTCTTATTTTTTCTAAAATTTAATATCAAAGATAGTATTTAGTCGTATATATAACCAGGTATTAATTTACCTTTGTACCATACTTTATCATTATAAAGAATATTATCTTCACCTATTACACTAGGATTTTCAGTATGAATATTATTACGATTAAGTAAACAATTATTATATTCTAAATCAGTGCATTGACGATTTTGCTTACTATCGAAATTATAATAATGGCAGCTATTTCTTTTATTTATATATCGATAATTATGATAATCGTAAATCGCAGTTATTTTGGTTAATACTCTGTGATTTTGATCATCAAAATCATAACAGTCTTTACGGCCTTCAGCCGATCTATCTTTTGGATTAAAGATTATATCACTGCCCCAAAGATGAGTTGCGATAAATTTATTATGATGGTTGATATAATAATCATAATTGGAACCTCGTCTAGCATTAAATTTGTAACGTTCAATTGCTAAATCTGCAACGCCATCAAAATTAATATCTTGTAGATGAATGCTATAAATTGAATTGTAGCTATAATTCAAATTTTCGATTTTTTGTAATAATTTGTTGGATGCTTGCTCATAAATATTAATTCCATATAACTTAATCTTTTCATTTTTTTGTTTTCGTAATACAGCGGTAAAGTAGATATTTTCTAAACTATCGTATTGTAATAATTCAATATTATTAAATTCGCTGCTAATATCTTCTTCATTGATGAAAAAATCTCTTTGCAATTTGATTGGCTTTAAGCGTTGTTGATGTTCATCAAACCAAACTCCAGTTAACTCGTGATTTAAAATTATGTATTCATAGCCATATTCATCAGTTTGATCAAATTTAATATTATCTAATTTAATATAAGAGTGTTGGTTATTATTTGAAGAATTTGTATTATAAAAAACGATACTTTTGTTATTTAAATTAAATGAATTTTGATCTAGTACCAAAGGCTGCCAAAGCTGGTAAGGATTACGCTTATCAATTAAGAAATGTAACGAAGTAATGCTACTATTGAAATATAAAGTAATATCTTTATTAGAACTATTGTCAGTAAATGCATAAATTGCACATCTACCTGAGAACGAAAGACAAAGACAAATTAAAAACAATATATTTTTCATATTAATAATCATTCAAAACGATTGCTTTTATGATCTAGCAAAATTTAAGAAAAGAATTTTTCAATTATCAAAATTCTTAGTTTTAGTATCTATTCTAATAAGCAGTCAGTTTACTTTATATCCATTGAATTATTATTACTGTTATCAACTTAATAGTCACTACATAACACAAAATATTTTAAAAGGAGATTCAATAGTCATTTTTAGCAAAATTGATCATTCTAAATAATACAAAAGTACATAATCAGAATTTTACTTTACATATCTTGACAAAAATTAGCGGGTCAAAGTTTGAATAAACAGATGATTTTCTTTATACTTTTTAATCAAATGAAAGTGATTTTGTTGAATTAAAACAATGATATGTCATAGCAAGGGACTGAAAAATGTTAAAATACAATTATTTAAAAGCCAACCAGCCACGTCTATTTGCAATTCAACACTTATTGCCTTCTTTTAAAGAAAATCTTACCGTTAAAACATATTCAGTTAATTTACATTTACCCTCTCACTTTCTGTGTTTAAAACCAATATTATTCTCCATATTAGCTATAACAAGTTTATTAACGATACTCGTTAATTCAGCTCATGGTTTAAATGTAACTACCGCTAATGAAATTCATGGTAGTGCTCCATATCTTACCTATGATGGTGGTATCACTAAAGCGGATAGTACAGAAAGTTTATTGGGTATAACTTTATCCGATGGAAAAGTCATCAATGCGTTAAATGATGAATCAAGTCTAACAAATCCAATTGAATTACCGCATCAAGAAGATACTTATGCAAGTATTCAAACCATCGTTCCGTTACCAACAGCAGGTAATAGTAATTATCCTATAGTAAATATGACAGATTTACTGGAAGCACCGTATAACTATTTTGGTGATGATGATGGAGATGGTTATGCTAGTAACGGTAATGTCATAGCGACGGCGACAGGTCAAATCAGTTTAAAATGGGAGGTGCTAAAACCCGGATTTACTGATGTTAATGCCAAAGACGCTTTTATGGATATTACCTCAACTGTTAAAAACAATCCTAATGCTGTCGTTAGTTTGTGTAATAGCCTTTATCGCTTAACTATAAATGCCAGTGATGGCGAGTTAAAGACAATGTATGGTCAGCCAAATAAGAGTTATTTTATTGGTGCAAATCATTATTATTATTTTAAAGCAAATCATTCCTCGCCATCAGTCTGTTATGTTCAACCCAATCTGGCTCTTGATAATGCTTCGAATAATGAAACATGGATATCATTAGATGGTCCGTTATGGGATTCGGCAAAATCTGTTAATGGGAATTATAGAGGCTATCCAAGTCAAGGTTATAGAGTAATAAATGCTAGTAATAGTGGTAATTATTATGGTCCTGAAAGTGTAACTCGCAATAATTTTCCAAGTACTGGATCACATGGTTTACATTTTTATGTATTACTCGCAGGTATAAAACCAGATGAAGTATTAGCAGCTAATGGCAGTACGGTAAAAGCTGTAGAAGGTGGTAATGTGAGTTTATCGTTAAGTGTGGGTAAAACAGAAAATTGGGAGCATAAGTATAAAGGAGTAAATCCATATGGTGCAGTTCAAACGGCATTAAAAGTAAAGTTGGTTGGCCCACGTTATAATTCCATAGATAAAAGTTTTAAACCTGCGACATTTAGATTATATGCAGATAGTGGTAAGAGAAAGTTATTATATGAATTTAAATTAATGCGTTGGTATATCACTGAGCCATATGTTAGTTATGGAACGGCTAAAGATGCTTATTATCGAGAGCAAGAGCTAGCAAAAAATCATTGCAAAAATTTGGGTAGCAATTATTACTTACCTGACATTAATGACTTGACTAATGCTGATGGATTTGGTGATTTTTGGATGGGTGGAGTTCCTAATCAATTTAGTGGAGCTCTTCGTCAGCTAAGTTATGTAGATTTTTTAGGAAAATGGGCTGGGGGAATCAATAATGAATGGGGGTGTTTGAGCTGTTCTGGTTATTCTGAAAGTGATTGGAACTTTGAAACTTATTGGACTACAAACATTGTTGAATATAGTACTGACGGCTGGTTTGATGGTGACCCTTTAATAGCTACTGTAGATAATGGGTTAGGATTTGCGATCCGTATTTTTCCTTTAGAAGAATTAAAATTGGGAGTAACTTGTGTAACACCATAGATTAAAACTCTTTTTGTTATAGAGAAATAAATTTTGATATAAAGGTAAATGTGAAAAAGAATACGAATCTTGTAGCACGAAGTGCTACAAGATTTGAAAATTTGTATAGATTATAATCTATTAATTATTGCATCAACCGTACTGCTATCAATTATAAATAGCTTATTAATCCTCTATCAAAATATTTTCTAAATAGCATTATAGTTAATTAGAAATTAATGTTTAGTTAGTTTTTTATTTAAAATATCCATAATAATGTAATAAATTTCATTATATTCATTAAGAAAACTCCTATTAGTAAATAATGTTAGAAATTTGAGGAAAAGGTTTTTTAACCGTATTATCAAGATAATTAATAAATATTAAAACAGTTAAATATAACAATACTCATTAGTATCAGTGTTCTTTACATATCTTGACAAATTAACTCTAATTACTATTTGATAAAATGTGCTATTTTTATTATACTGCTTTAGTCAAAAATTGGTTTATATTTTAATATAAAACAATAATATAAGTCATAATTTGCTTGGGGTTAGTCAAACTGCAGTCAGTTGGAAGTTAAGTATTACTTGAAATTATTTACAATATTAATTGCAAAATATATCCAAATTATTTAATTGAAAATTGTTTTTATTCTTAATGTGAACCACTTCCCCCCATAGCAATATTAATTTAGATAATTCATTGAATTGCAGACATTTAATTTTCAAAACTGTAGTTCTCTCAATTGAATAGTACAAGTGTGTTTTCGAGCAACCTTTGCACTATAAAGTTTGTATCATTATAGATAAAAATCAATAACAGTTGTTCTTCAAAATTAGTAAGCATAAATTAATTTATGCATGTATTACCAAATTAAATATAAAGCAAAACAGATAACCAAATTTGTTTTGATTATATTTTTGTCAGAAAAGTAATTTTATAACAATAAAACAATGAAGTGTGAATAAATGGGATTCGGAGTATGTTTAAATACAATTATTTAAAAAATAGTCATAACTTGAAATTATTTTCAATACTATTGTTGGGAATTTATTCTAAATTTGTAATTGAAAATCGTTTTATATTTTCAGTATTTAAACATTTACTACCATGCAATTTCGCTAAAGATAAATTATTATCTAGTCGTTATTTGCGGTTTTTTTTGTTGTCTTCAATTTATAGTATAGTAAAATTAACTAAGAAAATACAAAAGGTTAATTCAAATTTATTTAATCCGTTGGCAAAAATCAGTTTTTTTTTCATAATTATCACGGTTAATTCTGTTTATGCTTTGAATGTCACTACAGCTGAAAGTATACAAGGTTCTCAACCTTATTTAACTTTAGGTAATGGCAGCATTAAAGCCGATAATAGTGATTCTTTATTAAGCATTACTCTTTCTAATGGCAAAGTTATCACTCCTAGTGATGATGTTTCAAGTATAACTAATCCAATATATTTACCTCATTCAAAACAGTCTTTTACAAGGATTAGAACCATTATTCCATTCACTGAACAAGGAAATCCTAATTATCCGCAAGTGAAAATTTCTGATTTACTGGGCTCGCCGTTTAACTTTTATGCTGATGATGATGGTGATGGTTTTGATGAAAATGGTAATGTTACTGCAACAGCTAGCGGTAATATCAGTTTGAAATGGGAGGCTCGGAATCCGAAAGTGCCCGATATTAATGCTCAAAATGCGTATATTGACATTACTTCAACAGTAAAAAATAATCCTAGAGAAATGATTAGTTTATGTGATAGTCCATATCGCTTAACGATAAGTACTAGTAATGGTGAATTAAAAACTGAATACGGCAAACCTAATAACAATATTTTTACTCAAAAAAGTCATACTTACTATATAAGTGCTAAAATGTTGCCAACAGTCTGTTATGCTCAGCCGAATTTACTTTATGATAACGCTTCTTATGGCAACAATATGATCAATGTAGATTATGATGGCCCTCTTTGGGATTCAGCCAAGCTTTCAGATAATGAATATAGAGGTTTTCCAAGTAAAGGTTTTAAAGTAAGAAATGCGCATACTAGTGGTGAATATGAAGGCGAAAATTCAGTCTACAATAATAACTTTCCAAGTACTGGCTCAAATGGCTTATATTTTTATTTACTACTTAAAGGAGCAACACCAGAAGAGATGTTAGCCGCCAATGGTAGTACGATAATCGCTAAAGAAGGTGGTAGGGTGAAGTTATCACTATCTGTTGAATCTACACCAAAATGGAGGCATGATGACAGATTACCTGCTCCCATCCCTTATTGGAATAGTGAGCCAGCATTAAAGGTTACATTATCTGGACCACATAGTGGTTCTAACACTAAAACGTTTAATCCCGCTACTTTTAAACTCTATACCGATAGTGCTGAGACACACACATTATATGAATTTAAAATAATGCGTTGGTATATTCCGCAACCTAAAGTTACTTATGGTGAAGGTGATGCGAGAAAATGGTCAAAGAGCGATGCGCAGTCTTATCAAGCAAAAGCTCGTGCTTATTGTTCAAGTTTAGGTGCTAATTATCGTTTGGCAAATATTAGCGATTTTACTAATGCTAATCGATATCGCTATGGCTGGAATAGCGGTATTGCTGGTAGAGGTTCTAAAGCGTATCGTCGTCAGTTAAGCTACCTTTCGGCTGGTAACTGGGTAGGTGGTATAAATAATGAATGGGGATGTTTAGTTAATGATTGGAATGCTGCAGGTAGTGATCAGTACCGTTGCAGTGGTTATTCTGGTAGTGATTGGGATTCATATGCATATTGGACTGACAATTTAGCTAAAGATGTTACTGACTCTGAGGATGAAGCAAAACCATTAGTCAATCCTATGAATGTAGGCGAACCTATGGTTTATGATTCTTATGACTATCAGTATCGGGCAGCTTGTGTTAGCCCGTAAAGCTACTTTCCATCAGTAATTACTTACCACTGTTGCTAGTGAAAAAACTGGCAACAAATTTATCCTCTTAAGTATTCAATCAAATAGAATTATTTCTAATTATTTTTATGATTAAAACATAGTGTAGACTAATAAGTTCCACTCAGTTCAACGAATAAAAAGAATTAATTTTTGTCAACGTGTTGGATAGATAATTACCTAACTGATAAGAAGTAGATGTGTTTTTAATGATTATATAAAAATTTCTGTCAGCAACAGATATTAGGTTAGATATCAAATTTTTATATAAAAGATAAGCAACTTATTAGTGAATAGTTACTTAGTCTTTTTAATCATTAATTAAAAGGGATTTTTAGAATTTAAAAAAACCTGTTCTCAAATTTGTCTATGAAATAATTAAAACGGTTATAAAGCGTTTTAATTCTGATTTAGATCATTACATCTAATATAAATTGTCAGAATATTAATATTAGTAAACTTAAACTACAGTCATATAAACTTGATTATTCAGTAAATTTTTAGGATCAAACTGTTGTTTAATTGTACGCATTAATTGGCGATTTGCTTCAGGAATTGCAGCATTGTAATAACTTACTTTCGCCGTTCCGATGCCATGTTCCGCAGAAGGCAATCCTCCTAATTCAAGACATTTTTGATAAAGCGCTTGGTGAACATTTTGCAGATCAGATTGCCATTGTTTGTCATCACGATTATCACGTAAAATGCATAGATGAATGTTACCATCGCCAGCGTGACCAAAGGCTAACATACGCATGTGGGTTTGTGTTTCTAGTTGTTTGGTGAAATTAATGAAATCGCTAATGCGATTTATTGGTACCACTATATCGATTGGATCTTGTTCTGTTATTGCTTCAACTGCACGTACTAACGAACCTCGAATCGTCCAGATTTGATTAGTTTGATTATTATCTTCGGCAACAAAATAGTCACAATCGCCTAAATTAGTTAATAGCAGTTTGCGTAGTTGTTCAATGGTTTGTAGATCGGAACCATCAAGCATAATAATTAGATAAGCTTGGCTATTTGGTAGCGGGAATTTAAAACCAGAATACCGTTCGCCCCATTGTGCGACTTTACGTTCAACAAACTCCAATGCAGTCGGCGTAAGGGTATGTAGCACGGTGGTAATACTACTAATGGCTTGTTCAATAGTATTAAAACCAACAATAAATGTTTGTGATACTTTTGGTTTAGCTATCAGTTTTAAAGTACATTGCGTGATGATACCTAAGGTACCTTCACTGCCAATAAAGAGATGTTTTAAGGCTAGTCCAGTGTTGTCTTTAACATTTTTACTACCAATATTTAACACACTACCATTAGCCATTACAACTTCAATTGCTTGCACATAATCTCGAGTCACACCATATTTTACTGCTCGCATACCACCAGCATTAGTACTAATATTTCCGCCAATGGTGGCATTTTTAGCGCCCGGATCAGGCGGATAAAAAAGGTCATGTTTTTCAACAAACTGTTGTAGGTCTTGCAGTAAAATACCCGATTGTACGGTAACGGTGAATGTTTGCTTGTCCAGTTCCACAATATGATTCATTAAGGATAAATCAAGAATAATACCGCCATTAGGAATAGTCGAGCCGACTAAGTTAGTACCAGCACCACGAGTGGTAATATTAAGATTATTGGTATTAGCGTATTTAACAATCGCAGCTACTTCTGCTGTTGTTTTGGGGTAGACTAATATATCGGCATAGCCATATTTTAATTTTAAACCATCAGTTAAATGTGATGGTGGGATCGCATTTTTTGCAATGATACGTTTAGGATCTGTAATAATGTCTGTGAGTTTGTTCATGCTGGATTACCGACTATTTATAACTTTTATCGAAGTGGTTGGCTAACTTGTCACCAAGGTATTGAATCACCATCACAATAAAAATAAGAATAATAATACATAAAATGAGGATTTCGGTTACATAGCGTTGATACCCATAACGAATGGCTAAATCACCAATACCACCACCGCCAACAACCCCAGCCATTGAGCTAAAACTAATAAGCGAAATGGTGGTAACCGTTACGTGTCGAATCAATTGTGCCATCGCTTCTGGAAATAATATACCGAATATAATGCGGATATGCGATGCACCACTTGCTACTGCTGCTTCTATCACCCCTTTATCTATTTGACTAAATGCATTTTCAGCTAACCTAGCATAAAATGCGATAGCTGCAAGTGAAAGAGGAAAAATTACCGCTTTAGGGCCTACAGTCGTGCCGACGAGTAACGCACCCAAAGGTAGTACGGTAACCATTAAAATCAAAAAAGGAATTGAACGAGTGGCATTGATGATAAAATTAGCGATACTATTAATAATTCTGTTTTTGAAAAAAAACTGATTTGACATTAAAAACAGCAATAAACCTATGAGTGTGCCGAATACCAAACCAGCTAATAATGACCAACTTACCATGATAAATGTTTCGTAAGCTGCTTGCCATAACATTTGCGCCATTTCGGCAATGGTGAGCTTTATCATTAATTTATTTCCTCAATAATAACTTCTTGCTGCTCTAATTTTGTTATCAGATTTTGAATATTATCTGTTTCCCCAATAATTTCGATCACTAAATTACCTAACGCTTGGTTATCAAAATACTCTATAAAACCATGCAAAATATTGAATGCCACTTGCGTTTCAATTGCTGATTGATATAGTATTGGTTGGGTAGTATTTTCGTTAATATAACGTAAACGTACTAATTTACCTTTGGCATTTTGTTTGATGATATCTGGTAAATGAGTGTTTTCATCAATATTGAGAAATTTTTGCGTGAAGGGCTGTTTAGGTCCGGCAAAAAGGTTAAATGTAGTGTTCATTTCCACTATTTCGCCTTGTGACATTACCGCAATTCGATGACAGATCTTTTTAACCACATCAATTTCATGAGTAATTAGTACTATGGTCAATGCAAATTTTTGATTAAGCTCTTTTAATAAATCAAGTATTGCGCTAGTGGTAGTTGGATCTAATGCACTCGTCGCTTCGTCACATAATAGAATTTTAGCATCATTGGCAAGCGCTCTAGCAATGCCAACTCGTTGTTTTTGCCCACCACTGAGTTCGGCAGGGTAGGCATTAGCCTTATCGCTTAACCCAACTAAATTAAGTAATTCGGCGACTCTATTTTTTACTGCATCTCCTTTTTTTCCGGCAGCTTTAAGCACAAATGCAATATTTTCATAGACAGTTTTCGATGACGCCAAATTAAAGTTTTGAAAAATCATCCCAACTTGAAAACGAAATGCTTGCAGTTGACGACCGCGCAAGGTTTTTATGTCAACACCATTGATAATGATTTGTCCAGAAGAGGGATCTGCAAGCCGATTAAGCGTTCTTACTAATGTACTTTTGCCTGCGCCGCTCGATCCTATAATACCGAAGATCTCGCCTTGATTAACATCAAATGAGACCTTTTTTACGGCTTCAATCACTTGCTGATTTGCTTCGAATCGTACCGAAACATCTTTTACCTGAATTAATGGGCTAGTTTGCATAATTAAAATAACTGATAATCTGGTTTTTGGAAGGTATAGAAAATACCATTTTTATCATTAATCACTTGAGCAAATTCTGGTGATTTAAGTACGTCGATAATGTCTTTGCCTAATTTATCTTTAGATTCACTGCGAATCGCAATAACATTTTTGAGATCTTTATCTAATACCTCTTGATAAAGCGCTTTTGAAAGATCTAACCCTGCACCAATCGCATAATTGCCATTAACTACTGATAATACAGCGCTATCTAAAGAACGTGGTGTTTGTGGTGCTTCAATTGGTACAATATTTAATCCATAACGATTTTCGATTACGTTGTTAGGGGTGAGATTATTTTTATCTACATTTGGATCGAGCTTAATTAATCCAGCGGCTTCTAAAATGCGTAATGCCCGAGCTTCATTAGTTACGTCGTTAGCTATCGTGACTTGATCACCCTGTTTTAACTGTGAAAAATCAGTAATTTTATTTGAATAAATTCCAGCGCCAGCAGTTGGTACAAAGCCGACAGCAGTGATATCTAAATTGCGTGCTTGTTTAAAATTATTAAGGTAAGTTAAATGTTGAAACAAATTAACATCAATTTCTTTATTGGCTAGTGCTAAGTTTGGTTGAACATAATCGCTAAATTCACGAATTTCTACTTGATAACCTTTCTTTTCTAGACCTGGTGCGATAGCTTGTTTAAACATATCACCATATGGCCCAGCGGCAACACCTACCGTAATTTGATTTTCTTTTTTAGCATTGTCACAACCAGTTAAGACAATTACAGACGATAAAATAGCTAAACTAGCCACAATTAGTTTTTTAAACATGATAATTTTTCCTTGAGTTTGGATAATCTTTCTAAAGCTGCAATTAGCGTTGGTTCTTGTTTTGCGAAATGGAAGCGAATATAACGATATTCAGGGCCTTTAAAAAAGGCGGAGCCTGGTACGGCAGCTACACCAACCTCTCTGATTATCCATTCACAAAATTCAAAATCAGTATTAAAAGGATTAATCTCTGAAATATCAACTAAGACATAATAAGCACCTTGAGGTTCATAATAAGTAAGTCCTATGTCATCTAATCCCTTTAAAAATAAACGCCGTTTATCAGTATAGGTTTGGGTTAACTGTTGGTAATAATCTTCACCTAAGGCTAATCCTGCACAAGCTGCTTTTTGCAATGGTGCTGCAGCACCAACGGTAAGAAAATCATGAATCATCTTACAACCGTCAATAATTTTCTTATCAGCAATAATATATCCAAGTCGCCAACCAGTTATCGAATAGGTTTTTGATAGTGAGCTACAGCAAATTGTTCGCTCTTTCATATTAGGAAAACTAGCCAAATAGAGATGTTGATGTGGTGCGTAAACCATATGCTCATAAACTTCATCGGTAATAATGTAAGCATCAAACTCGATAGCTAGTTGACTAATATAGTCAAGTTCTGCTTTGGTAAATACCTTGCCACAAGGATTGCTAGGATTACATAAAATTAAAGCTTTAGCTCCTTGTTCAAAAGCTTGTCGAAGTTGTTGCTTATCAAATTCGAATGTTGGTGGAATTAGCGGTACATAAATTGGGGTAGCATCGGATAGAATCGCGTCTGCCCCGTAGTTTTCGTAAAAAGGTGAAAAGATAATAACCTTATCTTTCGGATTACAGACCGTCATTACCGCACACATCATTGCTTCGGTACTACCACATGTTACCAGCACATTTTCATCTGGATTGATATCAATATTCATTAATTTTTGTTGTTTTTTAGCTAACAAACGTCGAAATTCAGCTGAACCCCACGTAATTTCATATTGATGAGGACCATCATCCGCAGCTTGTTTTAATGCATCAATTAAAGGTTTAGGTGGGTCAAAATCAGGAAACCCTTGAGATAAATTGATTGCTTGATATTGATTAGCGATCCGAGTCATCCGACGGATAACTGAATCAGAAAAGTGATCGAGTCGATTGGCTAATTTATGCATTGTTTTTTTATTTATTAAAATTATGAAGCAAGTGATTATAATATAAAAACTTAATTTAGCTGTTAAATAATATATTTATATATAGTTATATTTTTTTCTTATAACTAAATAGAGGGAAAATATTAGATCTTTTAAGATTTTTGAGAAAAGCAATTTTTTAAGTGAAAAAATTAAGGAAAAGAAGGTTATAGTATCGAATGTTTTTTTTAGTGTAACTTATTAATAATATTTACAAAACATTAACATATTAAACAACAAAAAAGTGTTGTATGGTTTTTTTTTATCTCTATAATTTTAGGTGGGATTATTGATCATTTATTAGTTATTTAAACGAATAAATTTAGATAAAAATTAAATTAATCATAAATTTAATTGACAGGATTGTCGAAATGCATTATAATTTACAACACCAAACACCAAACACCAAACATGCCTAACCTATAATTTTAATTCTTATAGTTATTGCAGGCAAAGTTTATCATTTCGTTGTAGTTTATCTTTCATTTCTTTTTTAAGGGATTTATCAAGCCTGTTTTTTCAGATGAAGTCTTTTGTGACTTTAACGCCTGTAATTATTTTTTCATTTCCTTTATCTAGTCAGGCTTTGTCGGTTGTTACTAATAGTGTTATTCATGGCTCCGCTCCTTATTTAAGCATAGATGGAGGACAAACAAAAGTTGAAGGAGCCGAAGATCTATTAAGCATAACCTTATCAGATGGAACGGTAATTAAGCCGACTCAAGATACTTCAAGCTCCACCAATCCAATAATTTTACCAAATTTAGATGAGCGTTACTCTAATATTAAAACCCATGTTCCTCTACCTTCGCAAGGAAACGTTTATTATCCCAAAATAGATTTTAATGATTTAGCAAGGCCACCTTTTAATTACTTTTATGATGATGATGGCGATGGTTTTGATGATAGCAATGGTGATATTACAGTAACCGCAACAGGTGAAATTAGTGTTGTTTGGGCTGTTCGAAATAGAACAGTTGAGAGAGAGAATTCTTTTAATTCTTATACCAATATTACTGAAGCAGTTCGTAGTGATCCAGATTCTGTGATTAATGCTTGCCATGGACCATATCGATTAACAATCAGTGTCAGTGATAATGAATTAAATACAACCTATGGTGAACCTAAAGCTAGTTTTATTAGTAGTGATAGTCATACTTATTATTTCCAACCTAGTGCTTCCGCAGCATCAGTATGTAATGTACAACCTAATTTAGTCCCTGACGCTCTATCAGCGTCATCAGCTGTCTTTGAGTTTGGTGATTTATGGGAGGTAGTAGGGCCACTTAATGGTCCTCGAGCCGCTAGAGGTTATCAGGTAATGAAGTTAAATAACGATGGTGATTATCAAGGTCAAGATTCAATGATGCGAAATAATTTCCCGAGTACAGGTTCTCATGGATTGTATTTTTATATGGTACTTTCAGGTATTACTCCAGAAGAAGCGTTAGCGGTTAATGGTAGAACGGTAAGTGCGGTAGAAGGGGGAAATGTTAGTTTATTACTGAGTGCTGGCACGACTGAAAAATGGGAGCATACTTTTAGAGGACCAGCGTCAACAAGGCCTTATGGTGTGGTAGAGCCCGCTTTGAAGGTTCAACTTGTTGGACCACGTTATAATTCAGCTGATAAAAGTTTTAGACCTGTAACATTTAGATTGTATGCAGATAGAAGTAAACGTAATTTATTATATGAGTTTAAGTTAATGCGTTGGTATATTGTCCAACCAGGAGTAACGTATGGCAACGAAAGAATAAGAGATAACTCTGTAATATTATCATATCAGGAGCAAGCAAAAAATTATTGTCGTAGTTTAGGTAATTATCATTTACCTGAAGTGAACGAATTAACCACTGCCAATGATAGAGCGGAAGGTTGGACTGGAGGAATTTCAGATGGTGGTTTAGAGTCTTACTATCGTTCTTATAAGCGTCAATTAAGCTATCAAGATGGAGATCGTTGGATGGGGGGAATCTTTAATGAATGGGGCTGTTTGGTGAACGGAAGTAACGTAATTGATAGCTTTATTGGTGCTTGCCATGGTTATTCAGAAAGTGATTGGGATAGTTATTGGTATTTAACAGCCAATAATATGGAGAATAGAAGCTCAAGGTATAATGGACGTCCCTTAGTAACCAATTCTGCATATGGCCGAGTTTTTTACTATGGACATTATAGCGGAGATAACCGAGCAGTTTGCGTTTCGCCATAAAAAAATAGATGATGGAAAAATAGTCTATCTTCTATGGTTATTTTGAATAATATTTGTTTAATGTAAATGCACTTGATGAGCATATACATGGTTATTTTAGAGATTACCACAATCGGAAGGGAGACTGTATTGCATCTTAGTCTTACTTTTGAGCAAGATAATAAATATAGTATAAATGAGGTTAATTTATTAATATGAATGTTTATTAATAAAAATTTATGTCAAAATACTTCATAAGCATAATCGTTTTGTTGGCATAAGTAATTAAAATACACAATCCAAATAATTTAGAGTGGCTTAATAACTTAAAAGAATGTTATTCGATATATATTTTTCTCTTCAAGTAAACAAATAAATCTGTATAACTTGACCTTTTTCTACGTTAAAATAGTAGCTTTATTGTTATGACATATTAAGGAATCAACCTAATGACAACTGAATTAACCACACTTGATAAAATTAAAAAGCAAATTGCTGAAAATCCGATTATTCTTTATATGAAAGGATCACCAAAATTGCCAAGTTGTGGATTTTCGGCACAAGCGGTCCAAGTATTATCACAATGTGGTGTACCTTTTGCCTATGTGGACATTTTACAAAATCCCGATATTCGAGCTGAATTACCAAAATATGCTAACTGGCCAACCTTTCCGCAACTTTGGGTTGAAGGTGAATTAGTGGGTGGTTGTGACATTATGTTAGAAATGTTTCAAACTGGTGAATTACAGACTTTGATCAAACAAATAGCCGAGAAACATAAATCATAATATTTAGTATTTAAAAAAAGCAGGATGTAAAAAAGAGAGCTTGCGACTCTCTTTTTTATTTAAAGTTTTGACTTCGTTTTTTTCAATCTAATTGCTGCTCAATTACTTCTTTTGCATGATGATCGTTATTTGATAATGGCCAACCACCAAGTCGTTTAAAGCGATTAACAATTTCACAAAATAAAATGGCTGTTTTTTCGGTATCATATAAGGCACTATGGGCTTGTTTATGATCGAATGGCATTTCAGCTGCTTCACACGCTTTAGCAAGGACGGTCTGACCAAACACTAATCCACTAAGCGAAGCTGTGTCAAAGGTAGCAAAAGGATGAAAAGGATTGCGTTTGATGCCTGCTCGTTCAGATGTAGCCATTAAAAAACTATGGTCGAAATGAGCATTATGAGCCACAATAACTGCTCGGGTACAGTCATTGGCCTTAATACCATTCCTCACAAGTTTAAATATCGCTTCTAATGCGATTTTTTCATCAACTGCATCACGTAACGGATTATCAGGATCAATTCCATTAAATGCTAAAGCTGTCGGCTCCAAAATTGCATTTTCAAAAGGTTTTACATTGAATTGTAGCGTTTCATCTGGTGCTAAAAAGCCCTCTTCATCCATTTTCAATGTAATAGCTGCAATTTCTAAAATTGCATTTTGATTAGGATCAAACCCTGATGTTTCAATATCAATTACAACAGGATAGAAACCACGAAAGCGTTCACATAATTTGGCGTTTGGCACAATGCATTGTCTTACTTTGGCAAAAATTGTTGGCTATTATGCCAGTTTTTGCTTATTTCGACTAGATTAATCGTAATTTTTAACTGTTTACTTAGATTAAACATTGAATTGTAAGAAACTTAATACGTTTTAGGAAGAAAGTTTTGCCTAGATTGCTTATGTTATTTTTTATTTATGGGGTAATAAAATACCTCGCTTAGTAGGTTAAGTAATGGATAATAATTGCTAGATATTGAAGATCTGTTTTGAGTTTATGTCCATTAAACATGTTGCAACATAGCTGGTAAGGTTTTTTAGCTTTGAATCATAATTAGTCATCATGTGAAAATTATTAATTTTTTATGAAATCGAGTAAAGTTCAAGTTTTTTAAACCCATTGTTTCATAAATAATAATTATGATTCAGTGAAATAATTAAAACTATAATAAATTAACCATAAATTTCAATATGTTAGATAAATTAATTAAATACTATGATGAATAATAAGTTAATTTATCATTCATCTATATATTAATCTTTATATTCGGCCATAAAACGATCGGCGTCATCCACCATTGATTTCATACCTACAAAAAATGGAGTGCGTTGATGTAATTGCTCTGGTTCTATATCTAAAATTCGTTGGTATCCGTTAGTTGCTTTTCCTCCAGCTTGTTCTGCTAAAAATGCCATTGGATTTGCTTCATATAACAAACGGATTTTACCTTTAGGATACTGAGCTGTATTAGGATAGATATAAATACCACCTTTTAATAAGTTTCGATGAAAATCAGATACTAATGAACCGATATAACGTGAAGTGTAAGGGCGATGTGTTTTATCATCATCTTCTTGGCAATACTTGATATATTTTTTGACTCCGGTAGGAAATTTAGAATAGTAACCTTCATTAATCGAATAAGTAGTTGCTTGTTTTGGGAAACGGACATTTTCATGAGATAAGCAAAAAACGCCCAATGAAGGGTCATAAGTAAAAGCATGTACACCACAACCTGTAGTATAAACTAACATAGTCGATGAGCCGTAAATAATATAACCAGCAGCTACTTGTTTATAACCAGGTTGCAAAAAATCTTGTTCTGAAATAGGGGATCCTATTTTGGTAATTCTATGATAAATTGAAAAAATTGTCCCGACTGATACGTTTACATCAATATTTGATGAACCATCAAGCGGATCCATTAATACGACATATTTTCCTTCCGTTGCGCGATCTTTACCAAAAATAACCAAATTATTTTCTTCTTCCGATGCTATACCGGCTACGACTCCTCTTGCTTCAAGTGCATTTTTTAACGTTTCATTAGCAAAAACATCAAGTTTCATCTGTTTTTCACCTTGAATATTCGCTGAACCATTTTCGCCTAAAATATCTATTAATCCTGCTTTGTTAATATCTCGATTAATAACCTTAGCACCTAATTTAATCGCCGAAATAAGTGCAGTTAATTCCCCAGTGGCATGAGGGAATTCCGATTGCTTTTCAATAATAAATTCACCGAGAGTTTTCATTGTTTCATAAATCCTTTATATCAATGTCTGTATAATATAAATTTCAGTAGTTAAATCGAAATCTATTTTTCGATAATATACGTGAGATATTTTGAGAAAGCGACTATAATTAGAAAGTCGTTAGTTAGTTTTTTGTGTGAAAAAAGTTTAATTAATTCAAATTGTTTGATTCCATCTGCGTTTTTCATACATAGAGCGGGTTAAATTTAAAAAGTGAGGTTATTTTGCATCAATTTGAACTTCAACAAATCATCAATAATGAATTGCAAGTGACAAGATATCGTGACTATGCACCAAATGGATTACAGGTTCAAGGACGATGGGAAGTTAAAAAAATTGTGACAGGAGTTACAGCTTGTCAATTATTGTTAGATAAAGCAGTGGAACTTAATGCTGATGCTGTGTTGGTTCATCATGGTTATTTTTGGAAGAATGAACCACAAACTATTACTGGGATTAAATATCATCGAATGAAAACCTTACTCAAACATGATATTAATTTATATAGTTATCATCTGCCATTAGATGGTCATCCTGTTTTAGGTAATAATGTATTGCTAGGGCAAATGTTGGATATTACAGTTGATATGCGTGAAGACATAACCGATCTATTATTCACAGGCACTTTAAACAATCCACTTACAGCGCTAGAGTTTAAACAAAAACTTGAACAAAAATTACATAATGGTCAACGTTCAGTGCTGTTTTGTGGTGATAATGCGCCAACTGTAATTAATCGAGTGGCATGGTGTAGTGGTGGTGGTCAAGATTTTATTGAATCGGCAGCTCAACAAGGCATTGATGCCTTTTTTACCGGTGAAGTATCGGAACGTACTATTCATATCGCTCGTGAATATGGTATTAATTTTTATGCCGCTGGTCATCATGCAACTGAGCGTTGTGGTATCAAAAAATTAGGTGAATGGTTATCTAATCACTATGACTTAGAAATTATTTTTGTCGATATTGATAATCCTGCATAACAAATGTTGAATTTAAATAAGAAATATCGCATACTTATTCGCAGTTTTTTTAATCTTTAAGTTGTTTTGACAAACAAAAAATATGAGAGGTCGCTTTATGTTTACAGGAAGTCTGGTCGCACTTGTTACTCCAATGGATACGAAAGGAAATGTCGACCATGTAAGCTTAAAAAAATTGGTCGAATATCATATTGAAAATGGCACATCTGCTATTGTATCAGTAGGAACTACTGGCGAATCAGCTACACTCAATCATCATGAACATATTGATGTTATTAAACGCACAATTGATTATTCTGATGGGCGTATTGATATTATTGCAGGAACTGGTTCAAATGCTACTAAAGAAGCGATCGAATTAACTCGTCAAGTTGAAAATATTGGTGTGGTAGGCTGTTTAACAGTAGCTCCTTATTATAATAAACCAACCCAAGAAGGCCTATACCAACATTTCAAAGCTATCGCAGAAAATACCGAATTACCACAAATTCTTTATAATGTACCAGGTCGAACCTGTAGTGATATTAAGCCGGAAACTGTAGGTCGATTAGCGGAAATTAAAAATATTGTGGCGTTGAAGGATGCAACAGGCGATCTTTCACGTGTATACAAAACTCGTAAATTGGTTGGTGATGAATTTAAGTTATTAAGTGGCGATGATGCAACTTTCTTAGACTTCATTATTTTAGGGGGTAATGGTGTTATTTCAGTTACTGCTAATGTGGCAGCTAAACAAGTAGCGACGGTTTATGAGTTGGCAATTAATAATCAAATTCAACAGGCTCGAGCTTTAAATGATACTTTAATGGCATTACATACAAATTTATTCATTGAACCTAATCCAACTCCAGCAAAATGGGCTTGCACCAGATTAGGTTTAATGGCAAATGGAACAATTCGTTTACCATTAGTACCATTAAGTGATTCAGCCATTCCGGTAGTTGAGCAAGCATTAAAAGATGCTAATTTACTGTAATATTGACTATAACCCTTAATTTATAAGCAGGAATTTATGTTGAATAAAACTGTATTAAAAAGCAATGCCTTTAAAAGAATAGCTATTATATCTGCATTTGCTTCTATATTTCTTGTTGGCTGTAGTAGTGATCAAAATTATAAACGAGAGATTGATGGTAATGAAGACTACCTTAATTCACCATCCTTAAAAGCGTTAGTTATTCCAGAAGGGGTTTCTGTACCAATTGAAGCCGGTGACTTCTATATTGATAATAGTGATATTGAAGGTGCATTAGGTAAACATCTTGACATTCGTCCTCCAACGGTGCCGATTACAACAGTTGATGAGGCATTTGCTATTTATAACAATGCTACAGTAACATTTAACGCACCGATTAGTAGTGGTGTTTGGAACAGTATCCCAAACACATTGGCTAAGCAAAATATTTCAATCGTTGCAAGTGACAATAATACCATTAAAACAGGTAATGCTGTTATTGCTCGAGGAGACGAACAACAACCGGTCGATGTATCATATATTTTTAAACGTCAAATATTAGGTGAAACAGAAACAATTACTATTGTGTTACATACATTAACGCGCGGTAATGAAGATCTTATGTCACAACCGATCGAAGTTCAGCGTTATACTGTTGGATTATTTAATCAAATAATGGATGATGTCGCTCCTGAATCGCTACGAACTGTACCGGTTAAAGAAAAAACAGATGAAGATAAAAAAGATGATAAAGAATCAGATCCAAATAAAGCGCTGAAAGAAGACCTTAAAGATGATATTCGCGATGGCATCAGAAATGATCGCTAATTTAACGTTCCGATAATCTATCATCTACACGAGTTAAAACGGTACAAAGGCTATTTTAACCCAATAGTGGAGTAACTTTTGGTTACCTTTATTGATACAATAATGAAAGATTATACAATAAGGTAACGATACTTGATTTGAAATTAAGGGGCGAATAGCTCCTTAATTATTTATTGGCAATTTGATATAAGGTTATAAACATGAAGAAGTTGGCTGAGCTTTATCGTGGTAAAGCAAAAACTGTTTACACCACTGACAACCCTGATCTATTGATTCTTGAATTCCGTAATGATACGTCGGCCTTTGATGGACTGCGCATTGAGCAGTTAGATCGTAAAGGGATGGTAAATAATAAATTTAACTATTTTATTATGACAAAGTTACGTGAAGCAGGTATACCAACTCAGGTTGAAGCCCTATTATCAGACAATGAAGTACTGGTTAAAAAACTTGATATGGTTCCAGTTGAATGTGTGGTGCGTAACCGTGCAGCTGGTTCATTAGTTAAGCGTTTAGGGGTTGAAGAGGGCAAAATCCTTAATCCACCAACATTTGAACTATTCTTAAAAAATGATGCACTACATGACCCAATGGTTAATGAGTCACACTGTAAATCATTTGGCTGGGCAACTGACGAACAGTTAGCTACCATGAAGGAACTTAGCTTTAAAATCAACGCTGTTTTAACCGAGTTGTTCGATAAAGCCGGCTTGATTCTGGTTGATTACAAGTTAGAGTTTGGTTTATTCAAGGGTGAAATTACTTTAGGTGATGAGTTCTCTCCAGATGGTTGTCGCTTATGGGAAAAAGAAACCTTGAAAAAAATGGATAAAGATCGCTTCCGTCAAGGACTTGGCGGTGTCATTGAGGCTTATGAAGAGGTTGCCAAACGTATTGGTGTTCCACTTTAATGTTTGCCCAATTTGATATCTCTTTTTTTCTTTTATTAGGTTTAGCTGCACTGTGTTATGTTACGCATAATAACACAGTGACCTTTGCGGTATTGTTGCTGTTGTTATTTAAATTAACACCACTAGCAAGCTATTTTCCGTTCTTAAATCAATATGGCTTAACCATTGGTATTGTTATCTTAACTGCAGCAATGATGGTTCCTTTGGCTGATGGTTCATTAAAAATCAACGAAATTTTAAAATCATTTACCTCTTGGCAATCAATTTTAGCCATTTTAGTTGGTATTTTAGTGTCATGGTTAGGTACTCGAGGGATATCATTAATTGGCGCTCATCCTACTATTGTTAATGGTTTAATTATTGGTACCTTGATTGGGGTTGCTTTTTTCAAAGGTGTGCCAGTTGGACCATTAATTGCAGCTGGTATATTGTCACTATTAATTGGAAAAAGTTAATTGATGATTAATCCTACTAGCACCAGAAAACTATGGGTGTTACAAGGTTGTCGTACCCAATTATTTAATCAAATTAACGCTATAATTAATCAGTTTTCTGGTGATTGGGTAACGGTTACTACGCAGACTGATTTACCAGATGCCATTCACCATTATATTAATCCAAAACATGCTAAATCTTTACTTGGACAAGAGTTTAAGCATGCTATTTTTGATGCCACTGACGGTTTTAATCTTGATGCTTTTGCTATGTTAGCTGGTACCTTAATTAAAAATAGTGTTCTTATTTTACTTCTACCTGAAAGTTATTCTAATTGGCTTGATCAAGATAGTTTACGTTGGAATGAATCAACTACTCCAATTATGGTACCTAATTTTATTCGTCATTTACAGCAAACATTGCTGGAATTTGCACATGTTGATATGCCAATTATCCAATCCTTGGAAAATCAAGATAGCGATGTAACTCAACAGCAAATAGCGCTAACACAATTATTGCAAAGTGATAGTTCACTAAATATATTAATAGCTAAACGAGGCCGAGGTAAATCAGCATTGGCAGGGCTATTTACTCATCATCGGAGATGTTGGGTAACAGCACCTAATAAAAATGCATTAGTTACTTTTTTCCAGTTTGCTGAGGCTGATATATCATTCTACGCACCTGATCAATTAATGGTCATGAATGAACATCAATTTCCTGACTGGTTAATTATTGATGAAGCTGCCATGATACCATTACCAATGCTAGAAAAAATATTGCAATTAGCATTGTCTAAACAAAGCAAAATTTTACTGACCACCACAGTAGAAGGTTATGAAGGTACTGGGCAAGGTTTTTTACTAAAGTTATTAAAAACACAATCCACTAGGCGATTTTATTTAGATAAACCAATCCGTTGGCAAGATAACGATGATTTAGAACGGTTAACTGATAAATTGTTACTCAATGGCGTATCAACTAGCGATATAAAATCGGAAATTGATGAACATACAATTAGCTATTCTATCACTGAAAGGCAAGATATTGATGCGCTAAAATCAATTTTTTATTTATTGAAAATGGCGCATTATCAAACAACATTGGTTGATTTAAGAAGGTTATTTGATGCAGAAAATTTATCGGTGTGGCAAGTCAATCATACCGAACAACTTATTGCAGCAGCAGTAACAATTAATGAAGGAAATTTGCCAAATAAGCTAATTGATGAAGTATGGCGAGGTACTCGCCGACCTAAAGGTAATTTGGTTGCACAATCACTGGTAGCTCATGCTGGTGATAAACTGGCAGCTAAACTTAAGTCGGTTAGAATTAACCGTATTGCGGTTATTGAACCTTATCGACGTCAAAAGATAGCTAAACATTTAGTACAACATATTTATCAACATGCATCCATAAATAATAATGATTTTATTTCGGTTAGTTTTGCTTATAGTGAAGCAAATTATCGGTTTTGGCTTGCTTGTGGATTTGTATTGGTACACATTGCTAGCCATAAACAAGCGAATTCTGGTAGTTATTCTATGATGGCAATAAAGCCAATTACTCAGCAAGGTCATCTGCTAACACAACATTTAGTACAGTGTTTACAACGTAATGCCTATTGGCTTGCGAATATTATCGATTTGCCGTTTAATCAATTGTTAACAATCAATGATCAACAAAACTTATCTTTAGATGATTATCAAGTTTTACAAGGATTTTGTGATTATCATCGACCGTTTGAAGCTTGTTATGCTTCATTGTGCCGTTTGGCTAATGCAAATGTTAACCATAGTAAAACACCAATGCCACTACTTAAAGCATTAGTGAAACAAAAGATTAGCGAATCAGAATTAATAAAACAATATCAATTAACCGGTCGTAATCAATTAATTAAGTCAATTAAACATGAAGTTAAATCTTGGTTTAAAAATAACCAACCTAACTGTGTCTAAAGCAAATAATTTAATACTAAAAAAGCGTAAAGTGTATTGCTGTCTAATTTAATCTACGTTTAAAATATCGCCAAATTAAAGTAAAAGGAATAAATTTTGACAATACCTATGTTAGAACAACCATCGCATCATCAATATTCGAATCCTAACCAAAATCGAAAACCGAAAAGCGGTATTGAATATTTTCTTGAAGGATGGACATTAGCATTTAGCTCTGGCCTAAAAAAGTTTGTTTTCTTACCGTTACTTGCTAATATCATTATTATGTCGGCACTTTTTTACTGGTTCTTTGTCTCAATTACCGGCATGGTCGACTGGGGTTTATCATTTTTACCTAGTTGGCTACATTGGTTAGGTTATATTATCAGTTTTATTGTGATTTTAACCTTGGTGATCTTATTTTGTTATTTTTTTAGTACTATCACTAATATTATTGCTGCCCCTTTCAATGGCTTGCTGGCTGAGCAGGTTGAAGCACAATTAACTGGAATTCCGGCACCAGATACTTCATGGATCAGTTTGATTAAAGATCTGCCTCGAATTTTAAAACGGGAACTACAAAAGTTAGCTAATTATTTGTTGTGGGCGATTCCGATTTTACTGAGTTATTTTATTCCGGTCATAGGCCAATCAGTTACCCCAATAGTTTGGTTTTTATTTACTGCTTGGCAGATCAATATTCAATATGCTGATTATGCATTTGATAATCATAAGGTATCTTTTGTGCGTATGCGCCAATTATTAAAACAACATCGAGGGGATAATTTGTTATTTGGCATTTTAATTAGTTTTTTTACCATGGTGCCATTATTAAATTTAATTATTATGCCCATTGCGGTTTGTGGTGCGACAGCAATGTGGGTAGATCGTTATCGTCACCAAGCTATCTTTACTAGTCAAAGTCATGATTTTCGACAATAGATAAACTAGTTTTGCTTAGGTTGAGATGGCCAGTCGTCATCTTCATCATCACTATAAGGGATAGGTTTTATCCCTTTCTTTTTTTCTAAATAGTCCTTATAACTCAGTTTATTTAGCGCTTTAATGGTATTAATAAAAATTCCAATCAACACGATAATAATTAGCCACCAGTAATCTTTAAGCCACTCCATTACTATCTCCTTAGCATTATAGGTTTGCTACTATTTAGCTAATATGTGTGTATTGTCATTCAGGTTCACACAACACACAAATATCAATTAACTGAGCAAATATTTAAGCAAGTAACAATTTTTCTAAAATATCGATATAAATAGCTTGTAATGTAATGATATCTTGGCAATTAACATTTTCATTTACTTTATGAATGGTTTTGTTAATTACTCCAAATTCAATGACTTGACATCCCAATTTAGCAATAAAACGGCCGTCAGATGTGCCGCCACTGGTTGATAGTTTGGTATCAATCTGTGTAAATGCTTTGATGGCACTAGCTGTAGCGTCGGTCAGTTCACCTTGAGGAGTTAAGAATGGTTGTCCAGACAATCGCCAATTTAAGGTATAATTTAAGTTGTGTTTTTGTAAAATAGTATCGACTTTAGATTTAATCATTTCATCGGTCAATTCACTACTATAACGGAAGTTGAATTGAACGGATAACTCACCAGGTACGACATTTTCAGCACCAGTTCCACCATTAATGTTAGCCACTTGCATAGTGGTTTGAGGGAAATATTGATTACCATTATCCCACACTGTTGCGACTAACTCATTTAGTGCTGGTGCAAATCTATGTACAGGATTATCTGCAAGGTGAGGATAAGCAACATGGCCTTGAATACCATGCACGACTAAATTTGCCGTTAAAGAGCCTCGTCGACCATTTTTAATTTGATCGCCGAACACATTATCACTTGATGGTTCACCGACAATACAATAGTCAATATGTTCTTGGCGTTTTATCAATAAATCAACTACTTTAACAGTACCATCGCGGGCATCAGCTTCTTCGTCTGAAGTAATTAAGAAAGCGACTCGTCCAGCATGTTCAGGGTATTTTTTGACAAATGATTCAGCAGCACAAACCATAGCAGCTACACCACTTTTCATATCTGCAGCTCCTCGACCATACAATATGCCATTTTTATCAATAGTTGGCTCAAAAGGAGGGCAGTTCCATTTACTTTCATCTCCAGCCGGTACAACATCAGTATGACCGGCAAACATCAAGGTTTTTCCTGTTGAGTCACCATGATAGGCCCAGAGGTTTTTGGTATTGCCGATATTGACTTCTTCAATAACAAAACCGAGTGGTTTTAAACGATCGATAATTATCTGTTGGCAATTTTTGTCATCAGGGCTTATTGATTTTTCAGCAATCAATGCCTTTGTTAGGGCAATTACGGGTTCTGTCATGGTGATCTCTATTTTATTGTTGAGGTTTAACAAATTGTGAATAGCTTTCTTCAGAAAAGCCTAATAATGCTTGTTTACCATCAATAAGCAATGGTCGTTTTAAAATTGATGGGTTGGCTAACATAATTTTAATTGCAGCATCTTGATTATCAATTTGATCGCGCAGTGCTTCATCCAGTTTACGCCAAGTTGTACCTCGAGTATTTAGTAAACTTTGCCAATCAACTAATTTTAATAAATCGTTTAATAGTTCTGCTGATAAACCATCAGTTTTATAATTATGAAATTGATAATTAATTTGATGCTCATCAAGCCAAGTAAATGCTTTTTTCATGGTATTACAATTTTTAATGCCATAAATAATATACATAGCTTTATTCCCAAATAAGAAATAGTAAAAATCGATTATAACAGTTAATCACAAAAGACAGCAAACAAGAGACGCGAGAGTTTAATTTAAAAACGGTTAACTTTTTAATCAAAAAAGTTGAGGAAAGGGGTTTTTATGGACGAATAATTGCCAATTTTTTATCTTTTTGAAGATGTTTTCATTTAATTTAAAACTTTTTCTTTAATCGACTAGATGTAGTATTGCCATTTTCAACTTACATATCTTAACAAAATGTACTTAGACAGTGTTTGCCAAATTAAGGGAACTTCTTTATAATTTTAAAGTTATTATTTTGTTTTTTAAATAAAACAAAAAGATATATTACAAAGGATTGAAAATATGTTAAAATACAGTTGTTTAGAGGCCAGCCAGCCAGCCAGCCAGCCAGCCAGCCAGCCAGCCAGCCAGCCAGCCAGCCAGCCAGCCATAATTTTCCATTTAGATTAGTACCCAAAATACACGCATTAAGCGTTATTTCTTTCCGATTACTTCTTAATTTAATTGATTACTTCTTTGTAAGATTATTCAATTCATTGTCGCAAATCGCTAGGTGTTTGCTTATTTTTTCAATGTATTTTATCTCACTACCCCTTAGTCAAGCATATGCTTTGTCGGCACATACAACTAATATTATCCGAGGTAATGCTCCCGAATTGGTTAATGCTAAAATAGCTGCAGATAAACATGGTTTTACAGTAAATGGTGTATTTTATAGTGAATCAACAGGCAATATAAGAGAAGGCGAAATAAAAGAGTTTGATGGCAATTTAACGTTTAATCATTTTGTTGTAAAGCTATTTAGTTATCAATCATTAGACAATCAAAAGAATTATCAAGATGTAGATGGAGATAATATCGATCCTATTCAACCGTTTTTGATGACAACAACTTATTGGCAATGGTTTGATGCGAATGGGGTTAAAATACCCGATAAAGATAAAAATAAGATAATTGGTTGTGGAAGTGGTTATCCAATGCCGTTAAGATTAGAGATAAGCAATCAAGCACAAGCCATTTCACAATATGGAATACCACGAGAAAGTGATTTCGTGACAATAAAGAAAGTATACCAAATTGCTGCAAAACCGCAAATTTGTTATGCCAAACCTAACTCAACTATTATATCACCAGAAATGCAATGGTTAACCAATAACCAAGATAATGATTTTAGTTTTGATAGCAATAAGAATTGGTGGAATATAAAAAAAGATTCTAAACCTCATGTAAGAAATGGTGGAGGATATACTAGTGATTATGTACCTGATTATGGATATAAGGTCACTAACACTTTAACTGGAAAATTATTTCCAACTAGTGGATTTCCCGGTGCAAAATTTCAGTTACTTATGAGCGGAGCGCAGCGTGATTATAGTTATAGTATAGTGGCTAATCCTGGAAATAATGTTTCAATTGATGCAATGGGTTTTATTACATTAAAAGATAAACCATTGGGAAAAGTTACGGTTAGAGCAACATATAAGAAAAACACTTCAATTAAACTTGACTATAGTTTTGATCCAAGAAGTAATTGGGTTATACCTTATAATTGGTCATATAATTGGACCAATGCGTCTAACTATTGTAGATTGCTAACTCGAAAAGAATTTACCAATTCACCTAGAAATCAAGCCCCACAAAATTGGTTATATGAATATAATGCATTTACTCGAGCCATTGATGGTACAATATTAGGTGAATGGGGACCAATAAGCCCAAAAAATTATCCTCAATCAAATTGGGCAGATCAATTATATTGGACTTCAGAATATTGGGGGGCTCTTTCTGGAGATAACTCAGCTCATTTTAGGATAGGTTTATATCTTGGCGACGTCGGAGTTGGAGTTGATACAAATGCACATTATGTTATTTGTAAAGGTTGATTTGCTGAAAGATCTTAGAGTTCATTAATTTGATGAAATTGGATATTGAGATAATACAAGAATATGAATGGAATTATTATTTAAGTAATTGGTAAAAGTTCTAATATGATAGGTTGTGTTAAATAGTTTTTTATTTGAAGCATCGAAGTATGGTGATAAATATTGGTAATAAAAATATAAATTGAAAAAAGTTATGTTTGAAATATTAACCATTAAAAAACATATAAAATAAATTTATTTATTAAAAATAATATGTTTAATGAATTCTGTTCGCAAGCGCAAAGCGCCCGCGAACAGTAATTTTTAGTACCGGCGAAGTAGCGCATAGCGATACACCGCCGAAAAATTTGAGTAAAAAACAGACATGTTTATAGAAGAAAAATTAATTATATCCCAACGACATAATTATTTAAGTTTAATTGAAGAAGGTATCTTTTTTAGAGCCTATAATCAATCAGCGTATATTTTAAGTCAATATTATCATCAAGAATTAAAAGTTATAACCAATATGGTTAAAAAACTTAATAATCAACAGATAGTTTTTTGTGCATTCCCTAAAATGCAAATTAAGCAGAGATTACCCCATGCAGTTAAAACAGAGTGGGGTTATGAATTAAAGGGAAATTTTGAATTATCTAATTATCAAGATTGGTTTGAGCAGATATTAAGTTTAGATTCAGATTCAAAATATATAAAAAATATTAACAAGAAAAATGTTAATCATGATGGAAATTCTCTAAAAAAACAAGAAAAAATATTACAGCGACAGTTAACTAGCGCGATGAATGATAGTTTGGCAAGCCCTATATTTTATAATATTCAGCTAACCCAACAACAATTGAAATTTTTACACAAATGGCAAAGAGGAAATTGTTTGCCAATTATCATGGAAAATTTTATAGAAAGTATCAAACAACAATTACAAAAAAATTAGTTTATAACTTTTATCAAAATTTTGCGGGATAAAGATTTTTGGGTTGAAAATTATCAATATTTAACAATATATTACTTATTATTATCACGAAATCAATTTTTTATTATCATTCAATTTATTCAAACAAAATCTTGTAAATTACCGATTTTTTAATTGTGATTATTGGTAACAAATTTTACAATAGAAGCTTCATTTATATGTTAGGTTTTATAAAATGTCTATTGCTGTTGTAGAAGTGAATTGTAAATCGATTATACATAATATTGAATTTTTTAGGGAAAAATCTCCCGATAGCACATTAATGGCTGTAGTCAAAGCAAATGCTTATGGTCACGGTATGGAAGATGTAGCTAAGTTAGTTGAGGATAGGGTTGACTGTTTTGGCGTTGCACGTATTTCTGAAGCGATAGCGTTACGTCAATCCGGTATTCGCAGTTCCATTGTACTTTTAGAAGGCTTTTTTCCTCACGATGATATTAATGATTTACTGGATTTCAATCTACAACCAGTCATTCATTCTAGTTGGCAAATTGATGCATTAAATACCATTCCGTTTGCAAATGAAATCACAGCTTGGTTCAAAATTGATACAGGTATGCATCGCTTAGGCTTTCATCTTGATGAGGCTGTAACAGAATTTAATCGATTAGCCAACTGTAATGTTATTCGTCAACCAATCAATATTATTAGCCATTTTAGTAGTGCTGATGAATTAAGTTCAACACAAACCAGTAAACAAATGGCTTTATTTGATGAGTTTATTCATTCTCTTGATGCGAATTTAGTGGGTAGCCAGCAATCAATAGCAGCATCAGGTGGTATACTCGCTTGGCCTAATTCTCATCGTAATATGATTCGACTTGGTATTGCTTTATATGGAGTTTCACCTTTTACTGAGCAAGTAATAGATCTTGAACCTGCTATGACACTTAAATCGGAATTAATCACGGTTCGTAAACACCTGAAAGGACAATCAGTTGGTTATGGACAAACCTGGACTAGTAAAAGTGATACCATTTTAGGGGTTGTGGCAATGGGATATGGTGATGGGTATCCTCGTGGTATTCCAGCAAATACACCGGTAAGTGTTAACGGGCGAACTGTACCTATTGTCGGTCGTGTCTCAATGGATATGATTGTGGTAGATTTAGGTCAAAATAGCCAAGACAAACCAGGTGATGAAGTTATTTTTTGGGGCAAAGAGTTACCCGTTGAACAAATTGCCAAGCACACAGGGATTAGTGCTTATGAGTTATTAACGCGCTTAACAGCTCGCGCAAAAATTCGTTATAAAGATTAAGTTATGATTAAAAAATTATTTGTATACACGTTTCTGGCGTTAGTTTTAATTGGTGGTGGTTCATTAGGTATTGGTTACTATTTTTTACAGCAATTTTCTCAACAACATATGAATATCACTACGGATAATCAAATGTTTGTATTAAAAAAAGGAACCTCATTACATCAATTAGTTGAGCAAGTAAAGAGTAGTAATTTGATGCAACAAGCTTACTTGCTCCCGTATTTATATAAACTCGATCCTTCGTTAAGCTCTATTAAAGCTGGTACTTATCAATTGCATCCTCATATGACAGTTGAAGAGTTTTTAAAATTACTTGTCTCTGGTAAAGAAAGTAGTTTTTATGTGCAATTTGTTGAAGGAAAGCGAGCAAAAGATTGGTTAAATGTGCTTAGTAACACGCCTTATATTCAGCAAACATTAACGGGTAAGTCTCATGATGAAATTGCCAAGTTGTTAGGCATTGATGGCCCATTAGAAGGTTGGTTATCACCTGATACTTATCAATATACAGCTGATAGTCTTGATATCAATATTTTGAAACGTGCATATTTAACTATGAAGACGAATCTACAAAAAGTATGGGACAATCGTGATAGTGATCTACCTTATAAATCCCCTTATGAATTGTTGATTATTGCTTCAATTATTGAAAAAGAGACTGGAATCAGTTCAGAACGAGCAAACGTTGCCTCTGTTTTTGTTAACCGCTTAAAAGCTAATATGAAGTTACAAACGGATCCAACCATTATTTACGGTTTGGGTGAGAATTATACAGGAACGATTAGGCGTATTGATTTGACTGATACTAATAATCCTTATAATACCTATGTAATTGAAGGCTTGCCACCGACACCGATTGCTATGCCTAGTTTGGCATCGCTTGAAGCGGCAGCTCATCCGGCAAAAACCAAATATCTGTTTTTTGTTGCTAATGGAACCGGTGGGCATACGTTCAGTAGCACCTATAGTAATCATCAACAAGCAGTGAATGAATATCGCCGACTTATGAATAATAATTAATTTATTTTATACTACAGCCACATTTTTGTGGCTGTTTTTTTAGCTAAAATACCCTCAATCACTCACTCTTTGGTTAGTTGATAATTCATCAAGTTGTTTTATCAATGCTAATAAGTCATTAACATCTATTTCTTGCTGTTTAAATGCTTCTTCAAAATAAGGATGAAGGGCAAATTTTGGTAATTCAGCATTAGCATCAATTAACGCTTGCATTCGAGGGATAAATATCCACTGTAACCATTCATAAGGTTGCATGGTATCAAGCGCAAATGGTTGTTCACTCAAGAACGCCTCTGCTACTGGTGGCGAAGGTTGCCAAAGTGTCAATCTTTGTAATTCATCTCTAATCAATCTTAATTGAGTAGTCATTAAATCTATTTGTTTATGATGATTAATTAGTGATCGATAATACTGCCAATCAAAATAAGGTCCTGGATCTGTTTTCCTTGTTGGGGCAATATCACTATGGCCAGTAATATGTTTAATTGGATAGGTTTGTTGTAGTAATTTGGTTACTATGGCTAGTTGTTGATATTGTATTTCGGTAAAGTTTTCAGTATCGCAACCTTCCATTTCAATACCAATTGAGAAATCATTACAATTTTCCTTGCCTGCAAAAATAGATTTGCCTGCATGCCAAGCCCGTTTATCAAAAGGGACAAATTGAATAATTTCACCATCACGTCTTATAAACAAATGGCTTGATACCTGTAATTGATAAATTTCAGCAAAATAGGGGTGAGCGTTTGGGTCTAATTTACCTGTAAAGAGTTGTTCAACATAAGGACCGCCATATTGCTTAGGTGGTAGGCTAATATTATGAATAACCAGTAATGAGATGGGTTGATCTTCTGGACGGTCATTATAATAAGGCGATTTTATTTGCTTAATATTTTTAATCCAACCATCAACAATTTTTAAAGGCATAATAGCTCCGATACATTTAGATTTGCTCTATATTTCGATCTGTTTCACAATTTTGATTACCACCATGATGATTGTGGTGATCATTTTGTATTTCAAGTTCTAAAATTCTCTCTGTATATTATTTCATTTTTTGAATTAGCTATAAAGTCACACTATCAAACAATTATTTGATTTGTGAGGCTATTATGCAATGCCAATCTGGATTTACTCTATTTGAATTAATGATCGCTATTGTCGTGATAGCAATTTTAACTGCTATCGGTTTACCTGCTTATCAAGGTTATATAAAAAAAGCAGCCTTAACCGATATGCTGCAATCAATGACTGCATATAAAACAGCAATTGAAATTTGCACTATAGAGCAAGGCGCTTTAAGCAAATGTAGCAGTGGTAATAACGGTGTACCAACGACGAGAACGACCAATTATGTGACGTCAATTAATGTCTCTAATGGGGTGATAACTTTAGTAGGTAAAAGCGCTTTATCAAGTTTAACAGTAACTTTAACACCTATTTTAAATGCTAAATTAGGTAATTTAGATTGGTCAAGAACATGTCAAACCAATCCACCAGATCCAACTTTAACTACAGCTTGTGAAGATATTTTTAAATTTTAATTGTGATTAATATTGCTAATAGGATAACCGCTATGCAAGAAGAGAATCTCGTCGAAAGCCTCGACAAATTATTGCTTTCAGCATTGGATAAGCGGGCATCTGATATTCATTTTGAGCCTTATCAACATTATTATCGAATTCGCATGAGAATTGATGGCGTTTTGCAAAATATGCTAACACCGTCGTTAATGTTAGCTAAACAGATTGCAGCTAGACTAAAGATTATGGCCAATTTAAATATTGCTCAACAACGGCTTCCGCAAGATGGTCAACTAGTGATCAATAATTATGCAATGCGTATAGCTACTTTGCCTGTCCTCAATGGTGAAAAGATTGTATTACGAGTTATGGATAATCATGACTCCGAACTGAGTATCGATGATTTAGGATTAACAGGGGAAGATCTATTAACCTTCAAGCAAATATTGGATTATCCGCAAGGCTTGATTTTGGTAACAGGGCCGACAGGCAGTGGCAAAACTATGACGTTATATAGTGCTTTAAAACGGTTAAATAAACCTAAATGTAATATTTGTAGTGTTGAAGATCCGATCGAAATTCCATTAGATGGTATTAATCAAACTGCAGTTAATCTTAAGGCTGGTTTAAGTTTTTCTGTGATATTACGAGCCTTTTTGCGTCAAGATCCTGATGTGATGATGATTGGTGAAATTCGTGATCCTGAAACAGCTGAGATTGCAATTCAAGCAGCGCAAACTGGGCATTTAGTGTTATCAACCCTACACACTAATTCTAGTATTGAGGCTATCATCCGTTTAAATCAAATGGGTATTAAAAATTACCTGTTATCATCCAGTTTAAAACTAGTCATTGCTCAACGATTAGTTCGTAAATTGTGCCAATATTGTAAAGTGGTAGCTAGTGAGCTTACATTGATAAATAACGAACCTTCACCACATTTTATCGCCATGGGCTGTGAAAAATGTGTGGGTGGTTATTTAGGGCGGATAGGCTTATATGAACTGTTAATTATCACACCACAAGTACAACAGCAGATTTTAACCAACCAACCGATTGTTTCAAAAAATATGGTAACACTTAGGCAAGTAGGTAATAAGCTTGTTCGACAAGGCATTACTACACTGGCGGAATTAAATCGTGTTTTAGGTAATAATTGAGTGATAGTTTGGAGATAATGCATGAAGCGACTCTATTATTGGTATGATATTAACTTTCATCAAAATAAGATTATTGCCATATCTAAGCAAGATGTGCGAAGAAAATTGTTATTAGAAGGCCAAATTGCGATTAAAATTAGTTCCGGTAACTTAATTACCTCACAAAGTTTTAAACTTAACGAACTGCTCATTATAACTAAACAGTTAGCCACAATGTTAAAAGCAGGATTATCAATTGTAGAGAGCTTACGATTACTGATTGATGAGCAACCTAAAGTGCAATGGCAATATCTGTTAACCGATATTAGTCAACAGATAACCAAAGGTGAATCATTATCGATTGCTTTAAAACAGCATCATTCAGTATTTTCGGAGCTTTATTGTGAAATTATTGCCATTGGTGAATTGACCGGAAGATTAGAAGAGAGTTTTGAACAATTAACCTGTCATCTTGAAAGATCATTATCAATACAAGATCAGATTAAGAAAGCGCTGCGTTATCCATTGTTTTTATTATTTGTATCGGTACTAGTGATTATGGTTATGATATTTATTGTATTACCAAAATTTGCCGATATTTATCAAAGTTTTGATGCCGAGTTACCTTATTTTACACAACTAGTGATTGATATAACCAATAATGTTAAACAAGAGGGATTATTTATACTATTAGCTATTACGTTATGTTATTTGTTTTTTTATTATGTTGTTATAGTACGTTATCAGCTTATTATAGATAAGTATAAACTGAAGCTTCCTTTAATTGGTCCAATAATCCAATCTCAATGTCTAATGCAAATTTTTCATACATTAGCAATAACTCAGCAAGTAGGTATCCCACTTTTGACAGGATTAACCGCCTCGTCTAAAACAATAAGTAATTTTTATTACCGTAATATCATCAACCAAATTATGACGGGGATTGAACAGGGGAATAGCTTTAGTCAAATGTTAGCTAGCTATCCCGCTTTACCGAAGCTTTGTGTGCAACTAGTTCATGCCGGTGAAGAGTCTGGTTCATTAGATATTATGTTGGATAATATTACTCTTTACTATCAACAACAAAATCAAACTTTAACTGACAATCTAGTCAAAGCATTTGAACCTTCATTAATGCTAATTTTAGCTACAATAATCGGCAGTTTGATTATTGCGATATATTTGCCAATATTCCAAATGGCGGACGTGATCAGTTAATGGCAATACTCTTTTTTTGCGTCGGACTTGCTATTGGTAGTTTTTTGCGAGTCGCTTATTATCGTTATTTACCTATGCAGTCTTTATATGAATATTTGTTAGCTATTACTATTCCTCGCTCCTCATGCCAGAATTGTCATCACAAACTTAGTGCTTGGCAGCTAATTCCTGTATTGTCATGGTTGATGTTAAAAAGACGTTGTTATTATTGTTACCATAAAATAGCCAATAGTTATGTTATTTTTGAGCTAACTATAGCAATATTATTTTTGCTGATTTATTTGGATAAGGGGCTAAATTTTAGATGTGCTTTACTTATGTTACTTGTCGTTATTTTTTTGTTGTTAGCACTAATTGATATTAACTACTTATTATTGCCAGATTTTTTAACTCAACCATTAATGTGGAGTGGATTGATAATAGCTTACTTTAATCTATCTTCACTTAATATCTATGATGCTCTAGTTGGTGTTTTGTTTGGCTATTTAATGCTCAAATTACCGGCAATCATCTTTTTTTGTATTACAAGTAAACAAGGATTAGGTGGTGGTGATATAAAGTTAATTGCTGCTTTAGGTGCGTGGTTGCCTTATCAGTTATTACCATTAATGTTAATCATCGCATCGACGCTGGCTATCATCTATTACGCTTTCTCAAAATATCTATTTAAAAAAAGTTATGAATTAATCGCTTTTGGTCCCTTTTTATTAATCTCAGGGTATTTTATTCTCTACTTAAATTGAACAATTTTTTTGTTTCTATCTTAAATGATTTTAAATAGTTATTTTCTTATTGGTTTGTGATTTTGTTGTCAAACTTTGCTTATAACTAAAAACGATAAGGTTAGTAAAAATGGTTATTTATATTCACTTTCAATAAACGTTATAGTGCAATTAACTCTTTCAGATTTGTAGTTAAGTGATTAATTAAGGAATGATCAATGACGAATATTATTGCTAATAGAATTAACGCATTAAAAGATGAAATGACTGAATGGCGTCATTATATTCATGCTCATCCAGAAACTGCTTTTGAAGAAAAACAAACTACCGAGTTTATTATCGAAAAATTAAAATCATTTGGTATTACTGAACTATATACAGATTTTGCGCCAACAGGAGTAGTAGGCATTATTCATGGTAAAAATGAAGGTCGAACTATTGCATTACGTGCCGATATAGATGCATTAGATATTATTGAAGAAAATGATATTGATTACTGTTCAACTATTCCAGGCAAAATGCATGCCTGCGGTCATGATGGCCATACGGCAACTTTATTAGGTGTAGCAAAATACTTAAGCATCCATCGAGATTTTTCTGGTACAGTTGTGGTTATTTTCCAGCCTGCTGAAGAAAACGAAGGTGGTGGCAGAGTTATGGTTGAAAATGGTTTATTTAATAAATTTCCTATTGAAGCTGTTTATGGTATGCATAATCAACCTAATCTAGCATTAAACCATTTTTTAATTAATCATGGTGCTGTGATGGCATCTTATGATGTTTTTGAAATCAAAATAACAGGGGTGGGTGCTCATGCTGCCGCACCACATTTAGGCAAAGAAACGATTTTAACTGCCACCACAATTGTGAATAGTTTACAGACGATTGTTAGTCGTAATCTCAATCCGATTGATTCATTGGTTATCAGTGTGACACAGATTCACAGCGGCGATACTTGGAATGTACTGCCACAACACGCAGTAATTCGTGGTACAGTTAGAGCATTAAGTGCTGCAGATCAAGATTTAGCAGAAGAGCGAATTAAACATATTTCGACAGGTATTGCTTTAACCTTCAATACCAAAGCGGAGATTGATTATCAGCGACGTTATCCAGCAACCATTAATCATGCTAAACAAGCTGATATTGCCGTTAAAGCTGCACAAAAAATTGTCGGTGATGATAAGATTATTGTGGATTCACCGCCAACAATGGGATCAGAAGATTTTGCCTTCATGTTGCAAAAAATACCTGGATCTTATATTAAAATTGGTGCAGGTGAAGGCACAAATGTTCATAATCCTTCATATAATTTTAATGATGAAATTCTGACAACTGGTGCGCGCTATTTTATCGAAATTGTTCAGCAAGAATTAGGACAGTAAATTTTAACCAGCTGGAATAGATTTATTCCAGCTTAATTAAAATTATTGGTTCTGAACCATTAGAAATTTAACAGACTATTTGGTTGACCCTTAACACGGAAGTTTGTTTCAATATCAATGCCATTGGCTAAAACGACTTGTACATAGATTTCATCATCTTCGCCAAGTTTTAATGCAGCTAATACTTGGCCACCTTCTCGCCAATTACCGTCAAGTTCATATTCAAGTTTGTCACCAATTATTGGCAAAGCCTTGCTTTTTCCAACTAACAGATAAAGTCCACGATTATTTGCGCCGCGAAATTGTGCTCTAGCTACCATCTCTTGTCCACAATAACAGCCTTTATCAAAACTGATAGCATTATAATGCTGTAAGTTACAAGCTTGTGGTAAAAGACTTTCAATATTTGGTTCATCAATAATCGCATAACCAGCTTCTAAATCAAGTTTTAACCAATGATCTGCAGTTTGTGAGTCGGTTGGTAATGGTTCATTCGAGACTTTTATCAGCCGCATTTCAGGTAATGGGATTTTGATATAAGTTATATCATCTTTGGTAATGCAACTATTGTCACCAAGCTCCGCAATAATTGATTGTTCAATGGCATTATTTTCTAAGCCAATTAGATTAAGATCTACAACGGGTTCAATTGTCACTTTTGAAAAAACGGCATATTTTTTTAGAGCAGCAATTTGTTTTTCAGCAACCGTCTTACGCACAATATAAAAAATATCTGCTCCTCGTTGAAATAATATTAAATTACTCCACATCCGTCCTTTTGCATCACAATGTGCTGCAAATAATGCTGTATGTTCATTAAGATGATTAATATCAGCAGTCACTTGTCCTTGTAAAAATGTACGATTGTCAGTACCTGATACTTTGACTAATTGCCAATCAGATAGGGAAGTTGGTTTACAATAAGAATTGTTCATTAAAAACACCTTTTTAATATAAAGGACTCTAGTACAAAATGACTAGCATAAGTCATGCATAAAAAAACAAACAAAAAATAATAATAAATAACTCTTAATAATCATAAGGATATCATTTATCATCAATTAAAAATTGACATTAATCCAATTAAAATCGATTAATAGAATATTTACAAGTTATTTCTTTCAAAAATGAGGCCTAGTATCCAAAAATAATAAGTATACCGCACATATTATTGACTTTATTGATTTTCTGTATTAGTTCATGCAAAATAAATTAAAAATGACAAATTAGTTATAAATGGAGGCAACAACCATGGCAAAACTGTCAGGCGCAGAAATGGTCATTCAGTCACTGATTGATCAGGGAGTTAAGCAGATATTTGGTTATCCAGGTGGTAGTGTTTTGGATATCTATGATGCAATTCATACCTTAGGTGGTATTGAACATATTTTAGTTCGTCACGAGCAAGCTGCAGTACATATGGCTGATGGTTATGCCAGAGCAACTGGTGATGTTGGTGTGGTACTTGTTACTTCAGGTCCAGGGGCAACTAATACTATTACAGGTATCGCAACGGCCTATATGGATTCCGTGCCAATGGTAATTTTATCTGGCCAAGTAGCGAGTAATTTAATTGGTAATGATGCCTTCCAAGAGTGTGATATGGTTGGAATTTCGCGCCCAATTGTCAAACATAGTTTTTTAATTAAAGATAGTAAAGATATTCCAGAAACAATCAAAAAAGCGTTTTATATTGCCTCTACTGGGCGCCCTGGACCAGTTGTTATTGATTTGCCGAAGGATATTGTTAATCCAGCTAACAAATATAATTATAATTATCCAAAATCAGTGACAATGCGATCTTATAATCCAACGACACAAGGGCATAAAGGGCAAATTAAAAAAGCCTTAACTACTTTATTAGCAGCTAAAAAACCTGTGTTATATATTGGTGGTGGGGTAATTAGTGCTGACGCTAGTAATGTGGTTAAATCACTAGCTGATAAACTCAATCTACCGGTGACTTCAACATTAATGGGCATTAGTGCTTTTCCCGGAACCGATAAAAAATATTTAGGCATGATTGGTATGCATGGTGTCTATGAAGCCAATATGGCAATGCATAATGCTGATGTTATTTTTGCTATTGGTGCTCGTTTTGACGATAGAACGACCAACAATATTGAAAAATATTGTCCAAAAGCCAAAATTATTCATATTGATATTGATCCAACGTCTATATCGAAAACCGTATCGGCAACTATTCCAGTGGTTGGTGATGCAAAACAAGTTGTTGAAACAATGTTAACACAACTTAAAGATCTTAGTGTTCAACGTGATCTAGATGCATTAGTTGATTGGTGGAAACAGATTGAACATTGGCGAGCTCGTAAATGCCTTGCTTATAGTCATGAAGGTGAAAGTATTAAGCCACAAGAAGCCATTGAGGTTTTATATAAATTAACTAAAGGTGATGCTTATATTGCAACCGATGTCGGACAACATCAAATGTTTACTGCACTTTACTACCCATTTGATAAACCTCGTCACTTTATTACTTCTGGCGGTCTTGGCACTATGGGCTTTGGTTTACCTGCTGCATTGGGAGTTAAATTAGCATTTCCTAAAAAACATGTAGTTTGCGTAACCGGTGATGGTAGTATTCAGATGAATATTCAAGAGCTTTCAACTGCTTTGCAATATGGTTTACCTGTTATCGTTTTAAATCTTAACAACCGTTTTTTAGGCATGGTTAAACAATGGCAAGATATGATATATGCTGGCCGTCATTCATCATCTTATATGGAATCATTACCTGATTTTGCCAAAATTGCCGAAGCTTATGGTCATGTTGGTATGGTGATTAATAAACGAGAAGATCTGGAACCTAAACTGAAAAAAGCGCTTTCGATAAAAGATCGTTTAGTTTTTATTGATGTCATGACTGATGCGACAGAACATGTTTATCCAATGCAAATTCGCGGTGGTGCAATGAATGAGATGTGGCTTAGTAAAACGGAGAGAACCTAATGCGTTATATATTATCAATTTTAACTGAAAATGAACCAGGTGCATTGTCACGAATTATTGGTTTATTTTCACAGCGTGGGTTTAATATTGAATCCATTACTACAGCACAAACTGAAGATCCAACAATGAGTCGAATGACAATTCAAACATCTGGTGATGAACATGTGCTCGAACAGATCCAAAAGCAACTACATAAATTAGTCAATGTTTATCGCGTTAATGATCTCACTGAAGGCCCTCATGTTGAACGTGAAATCATGTTAGTTAAAGTTGCAGCAAAAAGCTCTGATGCGCGTGATGAAGTTAAACGTTGTGCTGATATCTTTAGAGGTTCGATTGTTGATGTGACAGCAACTCATTATATTGTCCAATTATCAGGTACTAGTGAAAAATTAGAGTCATTCTTAGCTTCAATTCGTGAAACCTGCAATATAGTTGAAATTGTTCGTTCTGGGATCATCGGTTTATCTCGCAGCGAAAAAACGGTTAAATAAATGATCTTCTAAATAAAATAAAAGGCGCATTAAGCGTCTTTTTTTTAAATATATAATAATATTAAATCAATTTTGAAAAAATATTGGATAAATATCAAACAAATGATATAGTTGTCGATTTTTTAACATTCGCGATATTATAGGGAAATAAAGAATGTTGGATGCATTATTTTGGATCGTGATGATATTTAATATCTTCTCCGGTGTAATTGTGTTTGCATTTATACTCATTTTCATTTTTGGTTACTTTGCTGTAAGACGTGATCGCAAAAATCTTAAAAAAAATAAGAAAAAAATAAAAGATTTTATTGCAAAACGTGAGTCATATAGAGATTTAACTAATGAAGAATTAAAACTATTAGAACCTTTTACAAGCCATAAAATATCTGTTCGACCTTATAAACTCCAACCGTTAATTGATTGCAAAGTATCGATAATAAAAGGTGCTTGTATTCGTAATATGGTAATCACCGAAGACAACAAAAATCGTTATTACTATGAAATTAATAATATCAATCTTTTCTTTCCGTATGATTTAGATATGTATCTTTCAAAATATAATGTTGTTGAAGTTGTTTTTACGAACACATATGCATATGTAGTTAATGTCAACAATTGTGGTATTCAGTTTGCTTTTGACAATTATGATCCTAATAGAATAAAAACGACTAATGTTCCAAAATCAGAGACAGCTCCTAAGAATGCTGATTTCGCTTCAGTAAATAATGACGTAAAAGTTGATTATAAAACTTTGTCTACACGTGAAGAAACACCATTGGAATTAAAATCTCGCAATCTAAGCAACTATGGCATATTAACTTCATTTTGTTTATTATTTGCAACTATTCTTTTTATTCGTGAATGGTTAGCTGAAAATGATCAAATATTATCTACTCTGATCAAAATTATAATATGTTTTGTTGTAGCTGTATTTTTTGCTTTGCATAAATCTAAGCTAAAATCCAAACCACAACAAGTGAAAACCATTAAGGTTAATACTTTCAATAAAAATTCTAAATCTCACACCTTAATTGTCGATCATAAAACGAATATAGGTTATCCAAAGTATTGGTCACGTTTTCTACCTGAAGTATCAAAAACAACCACCGAAATGGACATCATAGGTAATATTAATACATTACTGCGTTGTGGGAATATTTTATCAATTCATCGGGAAGTACAACAATTCGGACCACCAAAATTTGTTTTTCGCAATAACGCTTTATTTTTTCTAGGGTTAATATTGGTAATCGTCTTCTATATTTTTTCTAATCCAATTAACAATAGTTTTTTAGCTTATCGATATTACAGCCATCAATTACAAAATTGGCAAATCAATGATTTAACCAGCTTAAATAATAGTGATATTAAGCGAGGGGATCTTATTAACATCTCTATCAACGGTACTTCATGTGATATTAAAGAGAGAAATAAAAATATTGACACTAAATGTCATCACTTGGCTATCAAGGATAAGCCACTGGGAAATGAGGATAATCAATTTATGCTTTTGTTTAATACTATAAACAAAGTATTTGATGAAAAATTCATTGATGCAGTGATAGATCCAAATACGCTCCGAATGCTAGTTTATAAAGGTGAATCTTATTTAAGTTTGAAAAATATGGGACAGATGGTTATTGATATTGATAAAATTTGTAACATCCTTGAAATTGAATGTGAATCGGTTAAATATAAATTAATTCAATTATATACTAATAAAGGAAATTATGATGAAACAGAATGGACTAAATTAGTTACTGAAGCTGAACTTGATCCAAATTTTTCAAAATCAATAGAAATATCAAAAATTAAAGAATTTATCCCTTATATTGATAAGATTAAAAAAGATATTTTATATGAGTTGAAAAATGTTGTTTATAATTATCAATTTAATGGCTTAGGAGTTGAAATTGTATTAATAGAAAATAGTTATATTCAAATAGCTCAATCAGATAGTATTGAAAATGCATCTTCTAAGGAAGATTTGAAATTATCATTAGATTATTACTATAAAATTTTAACTAATGAAGCTAATGCAAATGATGCAATTAATTTGATTGGACTAGTAGGCGATATTAGCTATCGCGAAGATGGTAGCATTTCACAACTTAAGCTTAATGTTAAAGATTATTATAAGGTTGATTCAGAAAAACTATTTTCATTAACGTCGCCAGTTATTATTGATATTATTATGTTCATTATTATGGCAGCAGTAGCATTAATTAATGGGACCACACTACTTTATAAAATTATATTTAATCAACGTCGTATTAAACTAATCACCAAATATTATTCGGATAGAGTAGTACATTACTATGGCTAGACATTAATAACGACAGGATTAAATTTTCATTTTTTGTTATAAAAATAATCAATAATTTCAGCTTGTGGAATAACAATGGATTTGTATTTAGTTTTTAAAATAGGTATTTTAATTTTTGGATTAATTAGTTGGTTTCTTTATAAAAGTGATCGTAGTATCAATAAGAATATTTTAAATGATCATATAAGACAACGTGAACAAATAAGAGATTTAACCGATGAAGAACTAGAACTGTTACAACCCTTTCTAACTAGTAAATTAGCAGTTTATCCTTATAATTTTCAATCATCCTTGATTGATAACAAAGTATCGTATTTACTTGGTACTTGTACTCGTAAAAGTCTTTATAGTAACACAGAAGAAATCGCCTATTATTATGATGTCGATAATATTGAAATATTCTTTCCATATAATATGGATATGTATATTGATGAATCAAATATTTTTGAAGTTGTATTTACCAAACATTATGGGATCGTTATTAAAGTAAATGATTATGATATCAAAACAGCATTTGAAAATTATGATCCAAATGAGGAATATTTATTTAGAGATGTAAAGCAAACTAAATCTAAAGAAAAGATTTTTGACAATGAATTCTTTGAAGAACACAATACTACCCATCGTCAAGATGGTATTAATTCTTCTGATGTTGAATCACTCAGCATTTATAATGATAGTAAAAATCTAGATAATAATCAGGCTTATTTAGAAGCATCAAAAAATTACTATAAACTCCTCTATCAACGAGAAGAAACTCAATTTGAAGCTGCTATACGTCGTAAACATAGCCTTGGTTGGTTGACATCGCTTTGCTTAATTTTAGCTACGGTTCTCTTGATACGCTCATGGTTGGGAGAAAATGATCAGATATCTATTTTAATATTAATTTGTCTCGGCGCAGCTGCCTTTTTTGCTTGGTATAAACCTAAAGATTATTTAAACCCACAGCAAGTATCCGTCGTTAAAGCAAAAATTTATGATAAAGATCCTAACACTTGTTCCATAGAGGTAGGTAATCTTATGGTTTTACAATACCCTAAGTATTGGTTAAATTTTATCCCTGAGACTTCAGATTCCGCGACTGAAATGGTTATCAGTAATGATAATAAAAAATTACTTCGCTATGGTCTGACTTTATCCATTAATAATGAAGTAGAGCAATTTGGACCACCAAAGCTAGTTTCAAGAAATAAGATTTTATTCGTGATTGGTGTAATTTTATCCGCTATTCTCTATTACTTTACTGATCCAGTTAATAATGGTTATTTTGCTTATCAATATTACAGTCAACAATCTGAAAATCTGCAAATTAAAGATTTTACCACTTTAAAAAATAGTGTTATTAAGCCTGGTGACATTGTGAATATCAACATCAAAAATACTTCGTGTGATGTCAATGATTTAAAAGAAGAATATCAATGTCATAACTTCTATATTAACAGTCAGCCAATGGCTTTGAAGGAAAATAATGTCATGGCCATCGAAGGTTCATTAAAACATATTTTTGATACAAAATTTGTTGATGACGTGGTCGATACGGAAATGTTGCGTTTCCAAAATGTACAAAGCCTATATGTTGATATGCTTAACCGCAGTTCAAATGATGGACGTTATGTTAAAAATTCATTTTCTAAAATAGAAAGTATTGGTCAAATGGTAATTGATATTGATAAGGTTTGTAAGATTTTACCGGTTAAAGAATGTGACAATGTCAAATACAATCTGACTCATTTGTTTGATACCAGTAGGAGCAAGGCAAATATTACATGGGATGATTTATTGACTGAATCTACAAAAAATCCTCGTTTTAGTGAAATAGTCGAAACTCGCAGAATGCGTAGCCTCAAACAGGCGCTTGAACCATTTAAATCAGAACTTGAAAGTGAATTGGTGAATGTTATTTCTAAATATCAATCTGATAACGGTGTAAAAATTACATTAACCAATCAAAGCTATGTTGACATGGCTCCATTAGTAATGAGTAATTCGATGAGATTCGATGAAAATGGTTATATTAATTATTATTTTGCTATTTTAAACAACAGTATTCCTGCGAATATTAATATCGTTGGTTCGGTAAGTGATATTCTTTATCACAAGGTTGAAAATTCTGATAGACATAATCTTGAAACACAGAGTATTTCTGATCTGAAAGTGAACGCAAATCATCATTATAATTTGGACGAAAATCAACAGTTATCATCAAATTTATTGGTTATTATTAATGTTATTATGTTTGTCGTGACGACTTTAATCGCTACGATTAATGCTGTAAAACTAGTTCAGAAAACGAGAATTAATCGAAATCGTTCTAAAGAAATTATTAAATATTATCAAGATAGGTTAATTTAGGTATTAATCTTTATTAAAAGGTCTTAAATTAAGAAGATATCAATAGTATGTTAGCAAATATTATCTGTTTTATCGTTATTCCAGCTCTTGCTTTCTTGGTGCTACGCATAGGTATCTTGACCCAAAAAGAACTAGATAAACTTTCCCAAAAAAAGCAAGCCGAAATTGATCCTTTTATTCGTGAAAATGCTATTCGACAGTTAACTGAAGAAGAAATTCTTCTTCTTCAACCTTATCTTGATAATGAAGATCATATTCCTCCTCCTTATCAATGGCAAAGTTCATTAATCAATTATGATGTCATGAGAATTAAAGCGTATATTGAAAAAGATTATCCAGATAAACAAAATAATAATTACTATTACAAGATGGGTTATATACGGTTATTCTTTCCTTACAATATGTCTTACCGTATTTTAGGTCTTCGTGATAGTTTTGATAGCGAACTACCTAAAAATAAGTCTGACTATATCAATACCGCTGAAGTTGTGTTTACTAAAAGTTATGCCATTGTCGTTAAAATAAACACTTGTGAGTTATTGGAAGCAGGTCTAAATCTATCTGGTCGAAAAGAGGGGCAAATTGAAGATTATTGGCAGACCGGCAATTTGAAACCTATTGGTTTGAGTAGCGCTGAAAAGTCAAATGAAACCATTACCCAACTTCTAACAGAAGAATCAGAAAAGACACCGCCTTTTGAGATTGTTAACAAAAGAGAAAAAAATCAATTTGAAATTGCAATGGAAGACCAAAGTAACTCCGGAAAATTAATGATTTTTTTGTTTGTATTAGGTGTGATGGGGTTATTGGTTTTAGAGCATTTTCAATCGCTATTGTTGGCATTTTTCTCAATCATATGCTTTATATTAGCTATGATAGTATCGCATATAAAACGAGAAATACCTACTAAATATGTCAACCATATCAAAGCGCAAAAATTGGGTATTGAATCATACTTTTATGTTAACACTCCCGAACACTGGAGAATGTTCATATCAAATAAAAGTGAAACTCCAATTGATATGGAGGTTGACATTAATTCTCGAAAATTACTCAGTTATGGCGGCTATTTATCAATAAGTGAAGAAGTGGAAAATTATGGTGCACCAAAATTTATCAAGCATAATGTTAAATTGGCTATTACAGGATTATTATTGGTTGTATTAATTTACTATTTTACCAATGCCGGTGAAAAATTTGATTTTAGCTATCAGCAATTAACCTCACAAGCCACTATTTGGAACATTGATGATAAAACTAACTTAAAGAAAATAGCCATTCAATTTATGGATCGGGTTAATCTCGATTTATCAAGTGTCTCGTGTGATATTCAAAATGAAAATGAAGATCATTCTCAATGTAATAAAATATTTGTTAATACCAATCCAATAGGCAGTACAAAACTTAATCTTTTTTCTTCATGGCCTCAATCAACACAAGCGATTTATGATAGCAATATTTTAAGAATGACAAAGGATTCAGAAGTTATTGTAATGACTGCGTTAGCCAACAAATATTTAAATCAGCGTTTAGAGAATGACTCCAAATATACGAATAATCCAAAATACAAACAATACACGAAAAACAAAAATATAGTTGAATTGATAAAAATCTATAATATTGAGACAGCTATTCCAACCTTTGATGACAGTTGTAAACATCTAAACCTTGAACCTTGTGACCAAATTAAAAACAGTCTAGCCAATTTACTGTCAGAGATAAGTGGTGTTGATTTAAACAATTGGTCTGACGTGGTGGCTTATGCGAAATCGCATTACAACATTCAAAAAATAGTAAATTTAAACTCGGCGCAAAATATTGTCCAACTAATTGCTCAATATCGAAAAAATATTCTTAAACATTTTATCTTTGATGCTAAAGAAAAAGTAGCAATGCTGCAAAATGATGAAAATAACCTTAGTTTACAATTTACTAAATTGATCCCACTCTATGATAAAAATTATAATTACAAATATAATAATGAAATTTTCAAAGAACAACTTGATTATTATAATGGTATTTTAATGGGAAATAATGCTAACTTAAAAATTACAGGTGTAGTCACTAATGTGAGTTACCATAATGGAACAGTTTCAAAACTAACTATTTCAACAGATCCTATCTATAGTATTGATAAAAATCAGTTGTTTTCATTTTTATCACCGATTTTGATCAACAATTTTGTGTTTCTATTTGTTATCTTAATCACCTTAATTAATTGTACTTTGTTTATTTGGAAAAAAGCTGCCAATCAATTACGACTTGAAAAAATTATTTCTAATTATAGTGATAAAATTTTAAAAAACCATTCAATGGTTGGGGATTAATATTAGATAGATTACTGAAATAATAGATACCAAATTAGTAGGCGAAGAGAGTAACTTATCGATTAAACATAATTATTCAATTGTGAGCTAAGCCATATTCTGTTATACTATTTTCCCGTCTGATTCATCATATATTGCATTAGTTTTTATGGTTTAAACTTATGTTATATTGTTCAACTAAATTAATAATGGTCTGGTATTAATGGTCACGAATTATATTTTTGTAACAGGCGGTGTCGTTTCTTCTTTAGGTAAAGGCATTGCCGCAGCATCTTTAGCTGCAATTTTAGAAGCCCGCAATTTAAAAGTCACCATGCTAAAACTTGATCCCTACATCAACGTCGATCCGGGAACAATGAGTCCAATTCAACATGGTGAAGTTTTTGTGACTGAAGACGGTGCCGAAACCGATCTTGATTTGGGGCATTATGAGCGTTTTATTCGCACCAAAATGAGCCGAAAAAACAATTTTACCACTGGACGTATTTATTCTGATGTTTTGCGAAAAGAACGTCGTGGTGATTATTTAGGCGCAACAGTTCAAGTTATCCCTCATATTACTAATGCGATTAAAGATCGTGTTATTGATGGTGCAAAAGGTTACGATGTCGCTATCGTTGAAGTTGGTGGTACTGTTGGTGATATTGAATCATTACCATTTTTGGAAGCTATTCGCCAATTAGCGGTAGATGTTGGTCGTGAACATACTTTGTTTATGCATTTAACTTTAGTTCCTTACCTTGCATCATCTGGTGAAGTTAAAACTAAACCAACGCAACACTCAGTGAAAGAGTTATTATCAATTGGTATTCAACCGGATGTCTTAATTTGTCGTTCAGATCGCATTATTCCAGCCAATGAAAGAGCTAAAATTGCGCTATTTTGTAATGTGCCTGAGCGTGCGGTGATTTCACTTAAAGATGTTGATTCTATTTATAAGATCCCTGCATTATTAAAATCACAAAATTTAGATACTTTTGTTTGCAATCGCTTCCATCTTGAATGTAAAGAAGCGGATCTATCTGAATGGGAACAAGTGATTTATGAAGAAGCCAACCCAGTTGGTGAAGTGACCATTGGTATGGTTGGTAAATATATTGCGTTACCTGATGCTTATAAATCAGTTAATGAAGCATTAAAACATGGTGGTTTAAAGAATCGTTTAACTGTACATATTCGTTATATTGATTCAGAAGATCTTGAATCACGAGGCACTGAATTATTACAAGATTTAGATGCAATATTAATTCCTGGTGGCTTTGGCTATCGTGGAGTTGAAGGTAAAATTATGGCTGCACGTTATGCTCGTGAAAACAAGATCCCTTACTTAGGTATTTGTCTTGGTTTACAAGTAGCATTAATTGAATATGCTCGTAATGTTGCCGGCATCAAAGATGCTAATTCAACAGAGTTTGTTAAAGATTGCGCAAATCCAGTAATCGCATTAATTACTGAATGGAGCGATGAATCAGGAAAAGTGGTTCAACGTAGTGAAGATAGTGATCTAGGTGGCACTATGCGTTTAGGTTCACAAATTTGTCATTTAGAGCCTAATTCATTAGTTGCAGGTATGTACAAAAAAGAATCGATTACCGAACGTCATCGCCATCGTTATGAAGTTAACAACAATTTATTACCAGAAGTGGTTAAAGCTGGATTAAAAGTAACAGGATTATCAACTGATAAAAAACTAGTAGAAATCATTGAAATTCCTGATCATCCATGGTTTGTTGCGTGTCAATTCCATCCGGAATTCACTTCAACACCACGTGATGGACATCCATTATTTAGTAGTTTTATTAAAGCTGCCAAAGATCATCAAGATCAGCAGCAAAAATAGTTTATATTTACATTATAGTTACATATCTGTCATATAGAGGAAAATAACATGGCAAAAATCGTTAAAGTACATGGTCGTGAAGTCATCGACTCTCGTGGTAACCCAACTGTTGAAGCTGAAGTTCATTTAGAAGGTGGTTTCGTTGGTCTTGCAATCGTTCCATCAGGAGCATCAACAGGTTCACGTGAAGCATTAGAACTTCGTGATGGTGACAAATCTCGCTTTTTAGGTAAAGGCGTACTTAAAGCTGTTGAAAACGTAAATGGCCCAATTGCTAAAGCAGTTGTTGGTAAAGATGCGTTAGATCAAGCAGCTATCGACCAAGTCATGCTTGACTTAGACGGTACTGATTTCAAATCAAACTTAGGTGCTAACTCAATTCTAGCTGTATCTTTAGCTACAGCTAAAGCTGCAGCTGCAGCTAAAGGCGTACCACTTTATCAACATATCGCTGATCTTAATGGTACTCCAGGTCAGTACTCTATGCCATTACCAATGATGAACATTATCAATGGTGGTGAACACGCTGATAATAACATCGACTTACAAGAATTTATGATTCAACCAGTTGGTGCTAAAACTGTTCGTGAAGCAATCCGTATGGGTTCTGAAGTATTCCACAACTTAGCAAAAGTTCTTCATGATAAAGGTATGAACACTGCTGTTGGTGATGAAGGTGGTTTTGCTCCTAACTTAGGTTCAAATGCTGAAGCATTAGCTTGCATCAAAGAAGCAGTTGAAAAAGCTGGTTATGTATTAGGTAAAGACATTACTTTAGCGATGGACTGTGCAGCTTCTGAATTCTATAACAAAGAAACGGGTAAATACGTATTAAAAGGTGAAGGTAATAAAGAGTTCACTGCTCAAGAATTTACTCACTATCTAGAAGGTTTAACTGAACAATATCCAATCGTATCTATCGAAGATGGTTTAGACGAAAGCGATTGGGAAGGTTGGGCATACCAAACTAAAGCATTAGGTGACAAAATTCAATTAGTTGGTGATGATCTATTTGTAACTAACACTAAAATCTTCAAACAAGGTATTGAGAAAGGTATCGCTAACTCAATCCTAGTTAAAGTTAACCAAATTGGTACTTTAACTGAATCTATCGCAGCTGTTAAAATGGCGAAAGATGCGGGTTATACTGCGGTTATCTCTCACCGTTCAGGTGAAACTGAAGATTCAACTATTGCTGATTTAGCTGTTGGTTTAGCTGCTGGTCAAATCAAAACTGGTTCAATGAGCCGTTCTGACCGTGTTGCTAAATACAACCAATTAATCCGTATTGAAGAAGCTTTAGGTTCAAAAGCACCATTTAACGGTTTAAAGGAAGTTAAAGGTCAATAATTCGTTTTTATAAACGATGTTATTTAATAAAACGGTGACTTAGTTCACCGTTTTTTATTGCTTAAGCGATGACATAACACCATAAGGGTTGCGTTGCTTTGGGTTGTGTTGTACTCTTAGGCACTTACGTTGAAATGGTGCCTTAAATTTGAAAATAATCATAAATATCTAATTGATAATTTATAATTTAACCACATATAACTCTTTTATATTAACCAATACGAATACTTTTTCTGCTTATGAATAATATTACGAATATGTCCCAGCCTAAAAGTAAATGGCAACTTTTTAACTGGCTTTGTTCAGGTAAATTACCGCTTAACGAATTATGGCTTAAACCGACTTATCGTTATAAATTTTTTTTTCGAACTCTATTTTTAAGTCCTATTACGCTTAAATTATTAGATAAATTAAGACAATACAAGTTACTTGGTTACTATTTATCATGCCAAACTAATTTACCTTGTAAACTACAACGACCTTATTTAGCTTCTTGTTTGAGCCAACAAGAACGGTACGAGGCATTAGCTTATCATTATGATTTTTTAGCTAATCGTCCTGATAGCATGACAAAAGCCTTCTATAACTTAGATATCCCTTTTGAATTAGCCAGTATTAGGGCAAAAAATGACGCCAATATAAAAATTGCAATGCAAGCACGTAATAAATATGCTCGGGAAGGGGAACTCAGCCTCTATTTTTATGATAATGATGGCATTGATTTAGCGACGTTAACTTTTACTATCGCGCAATATCAACAAAAGTCGACACTTTTTATTTCCGGCTTACAAGGAACAGGGCATCATGAAGCTCGAACTCGAGTACAACAGGCAACAAAACAGTGCTATGGGCTTTTTCCTAAACGTGTTGCGGTTGAGGCAGCGTTAATTATTGCTGGTTATTTTCAACTTGAACAAATTATTGCGGTGGGCAATAAAACTCATGTCTACAACAACTGGCGTTATAATAGCCGACAAGAAAGAATCTTATCTGATTATGATGATTTTTGGTTAACTATTGATGGTAAGCAAGATTTAAGATCGTTATTTATATTGCCAAACCAGATTAACCGCAAATCACTGGAAGAAGTTGCCAGTAAAAAGCGTTCTGAGTATCGCAATCGTTATGCATTATTAGATGAGCTCAAGAACAATATTGAAACACAATTAGCATCATTAAAATAATCTTTTAATCTATCGCTTGCATTATATTGCAAGCGATCTTAAACAAGACCCAAATCTATCTGATACTTTTAATATAAAAATGATAATTAAGGAATGAAATATGTATTTTGGTATTCTTATTGCTTTAGTACCGTTATGTTTAGGTTATTTGATTAAATTCAAAGAGCAAAAGTGGATAACCAAGATTAATCAGATCTTAAGTTGGATGGTCTATTTTATATTATTTATAATGGGAACCGAACTAGCTCATTTAGATAATCTCGCAGCTAATTTAAAAATTATCTTATTTTATACTGGTATTATTTTTATCTGTACTTTTGGCGGTAATTTTATTTTTTTAGCTATTGTTGATCTTTTTTTACCATGGCGTACTTCACATAGTAATGCAACTTATCAATCACGATTTAAAATGATCTTGGAATCTCTGCGGGTCTGTATTGCATTGATAGCAGGATTTGTTGCAGGACTTTTTCCACTGTTTATTTGGCAATATAGTGAAGATATTACCAAAGTGGTTTTAGTATTTTTGTTGTTACTTATTGGTATTCAGTTGCGTAGTAATAATATTTCGTTAAAACAGATTTTATTGAATAAAGTGGGTATTGCTACTACCATTATTGTCATTCTAAGTACCTTTTTAGGTGGTATTATTGCCGCCTTCATATTGGCACAACCAGTGAGAGTAGGGTTGGCAATGTCATCAGGATTTGGTTGGTATTCGTTATCGGGAATATTAATGACAGAAGCTCATGGTCCAATCATTGGTAGTGCTACTTTCTTAAATGACATTCTACGAGAATTATGTGCCATTATCTTAATTCCTACCTTAATCAAACGATATAAACTTACAGCACTAGGTTTATGTGGTGCAACCTCAATGGATTTTACCTTACCTATGCTACAAAAAGGAGCAGGGGTTAGTATTGTACCACCAGCAATCGTTCAAGGTTTTTTATTAACGTTAATAATGCCAATATTTATGACTCTATTTAATTCTGGCTTATTTTAAATTTTCTACCTAAATTTAACTGACTAAGTTAATAAATAATAATAAATAGTTTATTGTAGACTACCATTGTAACTATATGATTATGTAAATTTATAACAGTAATTGATTAGTTATAATAAAAAATCTATGCGAATCAGTGGTTAAAACTTGCCATATATATTTTTTTATAAATTAGCAAAAACTTTTACTCAGACTTTCATCAATAAACCAACAATTGTTAATTTTACTTTACATATGTTGACAAAATAGGTCCTGAATTAAAAGTAAGATTTTCACAACAAAAAAACATACAATGTTAGAACAAGATATGCAGTGTTTTAATCTTACCTTAAATCATCAACAAATCAATTATTCAAGTATTTAGTAACTGGATAGCGAACCTGTTGAAGTTTATTTAGCCTTTACTAAAAGTCTAAAAACGACATTATTAAAGATTGCACATTGAATTATTAATCCATTTTAATGAAAATGTTTGCATAACGGGGCTGCTTGTTACCACGATTTTATTGAATTTTAAGATTTTATAAGATCATCATTTAATAATCATGATCTTTATGAACGACCGAAAGGTATCAAGATCAATTGATAACAATAATGACCTGATTTTCCTTACTAATCTTTACAATTTTTAAACAAGTAGCAATTGCGGAAATTACTCGATTTAATTATACTTTAAAAGTCAAAAAATTAGATTTTTATTGAAATAAAATAATCGGATATCGTGACAAAGGATTGAAAAAATGTTAAAATACAGTTGTTTAGTGGTCAGTCAGTCAGTCAGTCAGTCAGTCAGTCAGTCAGTCAGTCAGTCAGTCAGTCAGTCAGTCAGTCAGTCAGTCAGTCAGTCAGTCATAAATTAGGGTTATTAAAGGGATTAATAAGTCGAGCCTACATAAATCATCCAATTGCAAGTCAACGATTCTTTACTTCCGTTAAAGAAATCATTACCGCTAAAATTTATTCACTTAACTTACATTTAACCCTTAATTTTTTGCGTTTAAAACCAACATTTTTAACCATATTAGCTATACCTAGTTTATTAATCCTTTCAATTAATTCGGCATATGCATTAAATGCGAGTACGGCCAATGCAATTCATGGAAATGGCCCATATCTCTCTTTTGATGGAATAAATCGAGCCTCTACTACAGAGCCACTGCTTTGGCTTAGATTATCAAACGGTGCGGTTTATCAGCCATATCAAGATAGTTCAAGTTACAACAATCCAATAAAGTTACCTGAGTCAGTTGCGAAAGTAAAGGATATCCAAACAATTATACCGTTTAATAATTATCCTAGTATTAGTTTAAGTAGCGTTATCGCAAGCAATAATTATTTTAATGATATTGATGGAGATAGTGGAATTAGTTCATCAGGTACCTTAAATGTTACGTGGCGAGATGCTAATAATAATGACATCACTAATTGGGTTAAAAATAATCAAGATGCATTTTTATCAATTACCGGTTCGCCTTATAAAGTTACCATTTCCTCTACAAGTGGACGTTTATCAACGCGATATGGACTTCCACAATCAAGTGATATAAGCAATTTTCAAGGGGCAAGTCATACTTATTATTTTTCCCCTGAAGCTAATGGGCGAGCCATAAAGACACGTTCTGATTCATGGGAATATCCTGTAAATCGTAATAAATGGAATAATTTTCCAACTACTGGAGGTGATGGACTTAATTATACATTAGTGCTTGATAAGATCAGCCCAGAAGAAGTGATAGCTATTAATGGTAGTATTATATATCCCGAATCAGGCGAAGGTGTAAATTTATCTTTGTGGAGAGATTCAATTAATGAAGTAGGGATAAGACTAAATGGCCCTAAAATAATTAATGGAGGAAGGTCAACAAAAGGTGTAGCGATAATTGGTTCGGATAAAGTAGATAAGAAATTTGGAGTTTCAAGGTTTGTACTTTATGCCGATAAAGAACGTAAAACAGTTCTGTATAAATTTATAATAAATACTTGGTTTATTAATACAAATCGTTTTGCAACCAACCAAACTCAAACTCCTATACGACCTCGTTATTGTAATTATGAAGGTTATGACTTGCCATCGATTGCACTATTTAGTAATTTTTATTCAAATCGACCAACGTCATCACAAACATTTAGAGAATTAGGTCGACTATATTCTGAATGGGGACAATATGTTGGTAGTTGGAAAATTACTGATCGAGTGATGACTTCTGGTGGTGGGGTTATTCAAGCGGGCGTTATACAAGGCGGTTTTGTAGGCGAAAAATTACGTATGATTTGTGCTACAAGGTTGTCACCAAAAAATTAAGCGAGTAATTGCCAAATAAGGTTTGTTAACTGTATTTGGCTCAAATTTCCATTTGAACATTTTTATCAGCCAATTAATTATCTGATTAGCTACTAAATAGTTAATTTTCAGAATTAGCATCGATTTGTGCTGTATTAACAGCCTAAAAAAGTATTTTTTATAGTTTAATATTAACTTATTAATTAACTATGATAAAAATTTTTGCGCGACAGTAACTAAAATTAACAATATTTTAGTATTTATTAAAGTCAGCTAAAAATTTTGTTACAAATTTGTAACATAAAATCAAAGCGTTTTAGTTCAACTTTACTTTGCATTATTTGACAAAATTTAACATTACAAAGTTTGATATAGTTAATGATATTATTTATACTTTTCTTATAAAATTGATTTATTCACAATAAAATATAATGCTTTTACAAAGGATTGATATATGTTACCAAGTAGTTGTTCAGTAACTAACCATAAATTAGGATTATTTAACCGATTAATAACTGAAATGTTAGCAATATATTTGCCTCAGCATCAACATTCATTTTTTTCTTTTAAAGTTTTATTTACTGTTAAATTCTTGTCTTTTGGAACCAATTTGATAAAACCATTTTTTTGTTTAAAACCGATGCTAATAAATGTATTGGTTATAAATAGTTTATTAACCCTTTCAATTAATTCGACATATGCATTAAATACCAGTACGGTTAATGTAATTAATGGTAGTGCTCCTTATCTTACTTATGACGGAGGCATAACTAAAGCAGATAGTACCGAAAGTTTGTTGGGTATAACTTTATCCGATGGAACAGTCATCAATGCTTCAAATGATGAATCCAGTCTAGTAACTCCAATCGAGTTACCGAGTCAAGACGATACTTATGCGAGTATCCAAACTATCGTTCCGTTACCGGCAGCAGGTAATAGTAGTTATCCTAGAGTGAATATTATTGATTTACTGAAAGCACCGTATAACTATTTTGGTGATGATGATGGCGATGGTTATGATGATGTAACCGGTGAAGTTATCGCAACAGCGAGTGGTGATATAGGCGTTAAATGGGAAAATATTAATGGTATTGATGTGACCGACACCGTTAAAAACAATGCCTATAGTAAATTTATTGAATGTGATAGTCCTTATAAACTAACCTTAACAACAAGTAATGTTGAATTAAATACCGTATATGGAGAGCCAAATAAAAGTAGTTTTATGGGCAGTAGCCATAGTTATTATATAAATCCTAAAGTTGAACCTCATGTCTGTTATGCTCAACCTAGCCCATTATATGATGATGGCTCTTCTGGAGTGGGTATGTTATATGATGGACCTGGCTGGGATTCGGCCCTTATTGATTGGAATTATAGAGGTTATCCAAGTAAAGGATTTAAGATTAATAGCGCACGTAATAGTGGTAATTATGATGGTGAAAGTTCGGTTTATAAAAATAATTTTCCAAGTACAGGATCTAATGGATTATATTTTTATTTGTTATTGGCAGGAATAAGTCCAGAAGCGGTGATCGCGGCCAATGGCAGTAGCATAAGTGCTGTAGAAGGAGGCAATGTCAGATTAAGCTTAAGTACGGGAATAACTCAATGGGAGAATGATAGCACTTTTCTATTTAATAATGCAATAATGTACCCTTATCAATTCCCCTTATATGGTGTACCACAAAAAGGATTAAAGATAACCTTAAATGGTCCTCGGGCAACGTCTAATGATAAGAGTTTTAGTCCTTCTACATTTAGGTTATATGCCGATAGTAGAAAAAGTAAAATACTTTATGAATTTAAATTGATGCGTTGGTATATTCCTACCGATATTGTCTATAACGATATTCTTATAAAAGGAGATTTATCGGCCTCTCAATCGAAAGCTGAAGAAGCGTGTCGTCGATTAGGTAAAGGTTATCGGTTAACGGGAATGTATGATTTGACCTATGATGTTTTTAAAGAAAAATGGCATGGTATACCTCCAACAGACAATTATACTCATCGTCAGTTAAGTTACCGTAAAGATGGTGAATGGGTTAGAGGAATAATGAATGAATGGGGTTCTTTATATAACAACAATGTTTTTTCGGATACTCGTAATTATCCTGATAGTGATTGGGTACATCAAGTTTATGGGATTGCAGAACCAATATCGAAAAATGATGGTAAATATATACGAATTCCGTCGGTTAGTATGTATTCAGGTGGTGTTGGCAACACAGACCCTACATTTTCTTATTTAGCTTGTGTTTCACCTTAATAATAAGAAGTTTAACAATTAAATTAAAATATTATCCAATGTATTGGGATTTATATGTGAGATTTTAAATAGCTATTAGTAAAATATTAGTCTTACAATCTCAATATAAGGAAATATTGTAATAATAAATAAATTGTATTTTTACACGTTTACAATGAGGGTAGCTTTATTGTAACTGCATTATAGGCCATAAATTAAAAGTAAGATTTTTACAACCAAAGTATGTTAATGATTGGATAGCAAATTGTGGATTCCTATTACAATAAGTTGATTAAGCGCCAGCCAAATGGGCTATTAACGTCATTTTGTGCAGAGTTAGAGTGCGATTATCATAAGGATCTATTTAGGGGGTTATCAGCGACGTTGCCGTGAAGAGAGCGTAGCGAAAGTAACGGCAAAAGCCAGCCGAGCGCGTTTGAAGACGCGCGAAAGGCAGGCGTCGGAGCTATCGACTAAAAAATATACAATATTAAAACAAAATATGCAGTGTTTTAGTTTTAATTTTATTTTAGTAGGTCAACAAATTAATTATTTAAGTAGTTGTTAATCAATTAGCTATCTTGTTGAAGTTGATTTAGCCTTTATCAAAAATCTCAAAACACCATTATTAAAGATTGAAGATTGAAGATTGAAGATTGAGTTATTAATCTATTTTAATAAAAATATTTGCATAACGGGGGGGCTTGTTACCATGATTTTATTGAATTTTAAGATTGTTGGGATGATGATTAAATAATCATGATCTTTGTGAACGACCGAAAGATATCAAGATCAACTGATAACAGTAGTGACCTGATTTTACTTACTTATCTTTACAATTTTTAAACAGGCAGGAATTGCCAAAATCACTCAATTTAATTATACTTTTTACCAACAATAAATTATATTTTTATTCAATTAAAATAGCCGGATGTCGTGACAAAGGATTGAAAAAATGTTAAAATACAGTTGTTTAGAGGCCAGCCAGCCAGCCAGCCAGCCAGCCAGCCAGCCAGCCAGCCAGCCAGCCAGCCAGCCAGCCAGCCAGCCAGCCAGCCAGCCATAATTTATTAAATCAAAAACGTTTTTTTGATAAAAAAAAGCCCTTTTTAGTTTTTTTTGTTTTCTCAATTATAACTCACAATGTAAGTGCATTATCTGCGTCAACTGTCAATGTTATTCATGGTAGCGCACCATATATAACTTTTGATGAATACAAAACACAATCGGATCTTTCACCCTTATTATCAATTGCTTTACCCAATGGTGAAAAAATAAGCCCATTAACTGATACATCAAGTGCGACACAACCTATTAGGCTTAATACTAATAATACAAAGTTTGCCGACATTCAAACTTTTGTTCCTTTTCCGGTTGACAATATAAATTATCCTACAAAACCTTTGAGTGATATTATTGTTGGTTCAAATTATTGGTGGGATATGGATGGTGATGGTAGCGATAAATCACCGACAGTGACCGGAAATTTAAAAGTGACATGGCAGGATGATGAGGGAAACGATATAACTAATTTAGTGAAGAATCAAGTTGATACATTACTAGATGGTTGCTTGGCACCATATAAATTAACAGTATCAGCAACACAAGGCACTATTTCTACTACTTATGGGATTCCTAAAACAAGATCATTTTCTGCTATTCAACATAGCTACTATATTTATCCAAAAGTCATGTCTACCGCCAAATTTTGTTATGCAAAACCTAATGTAGAATATGAAAATGATATAAATGGTGAGTGGAAAAAGGGCAAAGGTTTTATCTTTTATGATCCTGATAATGTTTATAAGAATTTTCCTACTACTGGATCAAATAATTTATTTTTTGATTTAAAAATAGCTGGTTTATCAGCAAAAGAACTAATTAAAATTAATGGCGAAAGTGTTTCTCAAATATCAGGTAGTGGTGTAAGTTTAGCTTTAAGTGACCATCAAGGCTTTTTGCGAGTAACTTTAAAAGGCCCATCAGCCTCAACTAATGGCGGTCAATTTCAACCTTCTACATTTAGACTTTATGCGGATTATAGTAAGACAAATGTTTTTTATACCTTTACGTTACAGCGATGGTATATTGCCTTTATAGGGCCTTCTGGCAGTTATGCTAACTCAAAAAATAAATGTAACAGCTTAAATGGTGGATATCGGATACCTAATGTATTGGAATTAACTAATTCTAATCGTGAATACAATGAGAATAATATTTATATAGGTTGGACTTATGGTATACCTGGTGTTGGCCCAGAATATCGAAGAATGATTAGTTATAAGAATGATCGTGGTACATGGATGGGAGGTCTATTTGCTGAATGGGGTAATACTACTAATTTTTACTATAAGAGTAGTGATTGGGATGATTATAATGATCCTTATTTTGGTACTTCGATTTATTGGTCAAGTAATATCTTTAGAGGTGATGCTAAAACATTATATGTAGTAGATTCTCGACAGGGTATTGTTGGCACTCGAGCTGATTTTGAACATATGTATTTAACTGCTTGTATAACACCATAATGATTGGTAAGTAAGTTATTGAACAAAAATATACAAACATAAAGTACTTTTTTGTAAACCTAATTGTGTTAATTTCAAAATTGATACGGTTAGGATTTTTAATTTAAAATGAATTATATTTAATGAATATAGAAGAAAAACTTAAATTAAGTCAGCAGTCTGATTGTATCTATTTTTTTCGAGAACGGATGTTTGCACAAGTTTATGGAGTATCACTCTATTTAGCCGCTACGAAATTAAATTTAGATTTGAAAGTTTATTGTCAACAATATAAAAAATTGAATAATAAAAAAGTATTAAAAGCTGGAATATCAATACCAAAGTTAATTGGACTTTTCTCAGACCAACTTATTGTTCAATCTTATGGTTATCAATTAAGAGGAAATTGGCAGATTAATTTAACACAAGTTATTGAATGGCAGAAATTGCAATTTACTGCAATAGAGCAATTAAGAATGATGTCAGCGCTCCCTAATATTACAGAACCTAATTCAAGCCACCTCTCAAATAGAAAGGATAAAGCCCGATTAGCATTAGCCGGCAAGCATTCACAGGATGCTTGGCATCTAATGCTAAGCGAAAGAGAATATAATTATTTAAAAGATTGGAAAAAAGGGAAATATCCGTTATCAATTGACTTAAGCTTTATCGAAAAACTGTCCCAAAAAATTGCATCCAGTCGCGCTTAGCGATTGGCGTAATTTTTTGCTCAAAAAGTGAACATTAAAATCACTAAAAAAATTACGAAAAACGCTTTTTTAATGCAATAAAAAGTTAACAAGTAAACTTTTGTTAAATCGCTGTGCCTTTTTTAGGGATGAAAAAATTTTGTATATCAACTTGTTCATGTTGCAAAAGCCAAATTTTTTTGTCAATTCCACCAGCATAACCAGTTAAGTTACCATTGGCTCCAATAACCCGATGGCAAGGAATAATAATTGATAAAGGATTGTGACCAACCGCTCCTCCAACGGCTTGACTGGACATATGCGGCTTATTACATTTCAATGCCACTTGTTTTGCGATATAACCATAGGTAATGACTTCGCCGTAAGGAATTTGGGCTAATATATCCCATACCATATACCTAAATGCGCTACCTTGAGGAGCAAGTGATAATTGCTTTATAGATGGTTTTTTTTCAAGAAAATAGTCATCTAACCATTTTTTAGTTTGATTAAATATTGTCAAATTAGATTTTTCTTGTTTGGTCGCATTAACAATTTGACCAAAATATTTTTGCCCTTCAATCCAGGCGCCAACTAATTTATTGTGCTGGCTAGCTAAAGTTATCAATCCCATTGGTGACGAATAATGACAAATATAAAACATGAAAAATCCTGATATTACCGATTAAGCGATATTTTATTATAACCAGTTAATGTAATTTAAGTAGTAAAAATAGTTGTTTATTCTAGATTGTTCAATTCAGTAGTTATAAAAATTTTTTCTTTTTTTATATTATCTGCAATGAATAATTTAAAATAAAAAATTTATTAAAACTATTTTTAGTAATATATTGATTAATAATATATTATAAAGTGGTTGTAAATGATGAATTCGAGTAAACTAGCTTATTATTTTTATGTATTAATACCGAAAAGAAAGTGATTAAGCATAGTCGAGTGAATAGAATATGATTCAACAATAATAAAAAAAGACTCACGTAAGTGAGTCTTTTTATAAAGATTATTTGCTAGCTTTGCCTTTTTCTACATAGCTCATATCACCTAAGGATTCAACGATAAATTTACCATCATCGGTATAACGGATTTTAGTTACGCTAGCGTTACCAAGTCCACTCGTGATAGGTTTATCTAACATCTCTTCAACCATTGCCATAATAGCCATACCGTGAGAGACCACCAATACATTACCACCACCTTGTTCTTGAGCAGATTTAGCAATAGCCTTTAATGAGGCTTGCATACGAGTTTTAACGGCATTGTAGTCTTCAGCTTGACCTGATTTCTCAACAGCTTTAATCGCATCCATCATTTTTTTAAGGGTAACTTTACCTTTAGCTAAATCAGCCATTAGGGCTTTGTCAGACTCATAACCTAGATGTTGTGCAGCTGGGTTCCACATGTTTGGATCAAGATCACCTTCAAAATCACCAAAGCAAGTTTCACGCAGGCTTTCCATTTCATTAATGTTTAATTTAGTTTCACCTTTAGATTCAAGTACGATTCTTGCTGTTTGTCTAGCACGACCAGAGTCACTTGAATATACCGAAATAAAATCAACATCTTTTAAACCTCGGCCAAGTTGCTCGGCAACTTCAATGCCTGGTTTAGTAAGAGGCGTGTCTGACCATCCTTGTGCACGATGCACGTTATTAAACATAGTTTTACCATGACGAGTAAAATAGATATTTACATCGGCAGCAAATGATTGCGCGATTGACGCTGTAAGAATAGCGGTTAAACCAATAAGTTTAATAAGTTTTTTCATAGTTTCGTCCTTTTATAACAAGTTAAATCGATAATCAATAACGGTTTCAGCTGATAATGTTGGTGAACGTTGTGCATGGCCGTCTCTCAATTTAGGGGTAATGTCTTTGCTACTCATGGTTTTATAAGACCAACCATAACCAAATTTTGACAAAATAGATAGATTTTTAAATGTTCCACTGGTTGGTTTCCAGATATTAAACACGTTAATTTCACCATTTTTTAGGGTTTCATGTTTATAGTTAAATTCACCATAGTTTAGATATAAACCAGTGGTATTATCTTTAAAGAAGTCATAACCTAATACGCTGGATAATACAACTTCGCCATCACGCATATAGTCCGCACCTGCAGCTGCCATACCATTATAACGGCCACGGTTATTTTTACCTATGTGACGACCATAATAACCGATAGCGCCTTTTCGATTGGCATCGGTATAAGCGATACCGAATTTGGCACTCCAGTCTGCTTCTTTCCATTCAACATCGGCTGCATAATGCCACGCTGAATCATCAAAATCACGCACATTGGCTTTCATTTTGTCATGATTTTTAAGTGCAGTACTGCCATAGATTTGTGAACCAAAGGTCAGTTTTTCTATTGGTTTATATGAAAACTCAATTGCATGACGATTGATATAATCTTTGGCAACACCATAAGAGTAATCAAGTTTAATTACTTCATCTTTATAGGCGATTTCAGCAGTTTTGATATTATCAATTACGTGTTTTCTATCTAAACTATAAAAATGCACTTTTTTAGCCGATTCACGAGGTAAAGTACTATCTATATAAGCTAGCGATAACGCTAAATTAGAGTATTTAAGTGTTCCACTATACCCGAGATAACTGTTACGGGTTAAATGTTGCGATGAACTAATTACCCCCATGTCTTTTAAACTATGCCAACCTGCTTTACCATTAAAATTAATATCTTTATTACCAAGTTTGACTTTAGCATAACGTTGCGTAAATTTGTTAAAACCATGAGCATTGTGTTTATCCGCTTTTTTGCCATCGTTATAAAGTAAGTTACGAGTAGCAAAGTAATCACTGGCTCCAAGTTTGATGACATTGTCATAAGTAACATCGAATCCCAAGATATCTAACCAATAACCTGATTTATAGTTAAATGTTAATGCTTGTCCCCACGCACTATGAACTTCTTTGGGTTGCGATGCATTTTCTTTTAAATACTTCCAATGATTACGTGTGGAAAATTCAAATTTGCTATCTTTGAAAAAACTGTTATTAGTATTCAGCGAATTTGATTCAGCCGCAACTGCTGAAAAACACATAATATTAAGTAGCGCTAGCGAAAGGTACTTTATTTTCATTGTTATATCCTATCTTTATTTTTCCAAAAAAAAAACCTAAATATCGCCCACAAACCTATCGGTTGAGCTGATATTTAGGTTTTGCCTGCCTAAGCAGTAACAATCCTATTTTGCTAATTTAATTGCTAATTATCTAATTTTATTCGGATTATCGTTAATTGTTTGCCTCCAGTCGTTTATTTATTTAGTGATAATTTACCTTGATTGACATACTTCATATTGCCAATTTCAACTACACTATATTTACCATTTTGATACACAATTTTAACCACGGTAGCATTTGACAATGGTTTGTTTTTATTTGGGTTATCGGTTAAATCAGAAATCATAGCTTGCATTGACATACCAGATGAAATAGCCAAAATATTTTTTTGATGTTTATCTTGTGCTGTTTTTACAATGCTATGCAGAGCATTTTGGGTTCGCTCTTTAACCTGGTCAAAGTTCTCCGCTTGCTGTTTAGGGTCACTCTTAGCGATGGCATCAGTTAGAGTTGCCACGGGAATTTGTCCTTGCACATAACTTTTATAAAAGCTATCAACAGATTTAAAACCAAGAGATTTCATGGATGCAGATACCATTTTAGCATTGCTTCCACCTTCAAATCCGCCATAAAAGACTTCTCGTAAACCTTTTAATTCTTGGATCTGGTAATCTTTAACACCTTTTTGTTGTAACAAAACTTGCATTGTTTCACGTTGACGTCCAGCATCACTGGTGTAATAAGCATCAAATTGAATGTGTTGCTCTTTAAAACCTTCACCTAAATAACGTGCAACTTCAATACCTTTGTCAGTCAATGGTGAATCAGCCCAACCTTGTACAAGATCATAGGTATTAAATAAAGTTTTACCGTGTCGAGCAAAATAAATATTTATGGCATCATCACTATTATTGTTTGTTGCATTATTTGCTTGATTGCTACAACCAGTAGCAAGCGTTGTTAATAACAGCGCACTAGTAACGAATACTGCTTTAATTTTTTTATTTTTCATCTTTAGCCTCATATGGCATAGTCATTATTATGATGCGTGAAATTACCGGTAGGGCAAATGAAGACCTACTGGAATCATCATTATTTTAAATTAGCACCTTTCGATGAAATGACTGATTGATACCAATAAAAGCTTTTCTTCTTATAACGTTGTAGGGTACCAGAACCGTCTTGATTTAAATCCACATAGATAAAACCATATCGTTTGGTCACTTCTGCTTTAGATGCACTAATTAGGTCAATTGGTCCCCAACTGGTATATCCCATCACTTCAACACCATCATTAATCGCTTCACGAATTTGCACTAAATGATCGTTCATATAATTAATACGATAGTCGTCATTAATGGTGCCATCAGCTTCGAGTTTGTCTTTAGCGCCTAAGCCATTTTCAACAATAAATAGTGGTTTTTGGAAACGCTCATAAAGCAAGTTTAATAAGTAACGGATACCGATTGGGTCGATCTGCCAGCCCCATTCAGACGCTTTGAGATGTGGATTAGGTACCATATCAAGAATGTTACCTTTTTGACGAAGCGAGTCGTCAGCTGTTCCACAACAACTCATGTAATAACTAAACGAGATAAAATCGATAGTTTCTTTTAAATCTTCACGGTCTTGATCGGTAATCGTTAATTCAATATTGTTTTCTTTAAAATAACGATTCATATACGTTGGGTAATAGCCACGTGCTTGCACATCACCAAAGAACAACCAACCATGATTTTCTAAATGCGTTGCCCAAACATCTTCTGGTTTTGGACTAAGAGGGTAAGCGATAGCGCCAAGTAACATATTACCAATTTTTGCATTAGGTATAATTTGATGACAAAGTTTAACAGCCCGTCCACTGGCTACTAATTGGTGGTGAATAGCTTGATAGATTTCTGCTTTACTGCTATTTCTAGCTAAACCGACACCGGTGAATGGTTCATGTAGTGACATATTAATTTCATTAAATGTTAACCAATATTTCACTTTATCTTTATAGCGTTCAAATACAGTTTTGGCATAGCGAGTAAAAAACTCAATCACTTTACGGTTTCCCCAACCACCATATTGAGTAACGAGGTAATAGGGCATTTCGTAGTGTGATAAGGTGACTAAAGGCGTAATGTTGTGTTTTAACATTTCATCAAACAGTTTATCGTAAAATGCTAAACCTTTTTCATTTGGTTGTTCTTCATCGCCATTAGGAAAAATACGTGTCCATGCGATAGATGTTCTTAAACAAGTAAATCCCATTTCCGCAAACAGGGCTACATCTTCTGGATAGCGATGATAAAAGTCGATAGCCCTATCTTTGATACTGTTAATTTCAACATTATTACGATCAACTATATCGCCAAATAGACCATTAGGAGTACAGTCTGATGTTGAAAGACCTTTACCATCTTTATTATAAGCACCTTCGACTTGGTTAGCGGCAATTGCGCCGCCCCATAAAAAATCATTAGGAAAAGTATTAGCCATGTTTTACTCCTTGTTTACACTTAACGCTAGTAGTGCGTCACCATGTTGAATATTATCTTGATTAAATATGCACTGCACATCGATATAGTCATCACTATTAGTGATAATGATTGGTGTGGTTACTTCAAAGCCTGCTTGTTCAATTGCTTCGATATCAAAGCTTACCAAGCGATCGCCTTTTTTCACTTTTTGGCCACTTTCTACATGAGCTTCAAAATGTTGGCCATCTAACTTCACTGTATCAATACCAATATGGATAAGTATTTCTGCACCTGATTTAGTTTGGAAACCGATAGCATGTTTCGTTCTAAATAGTGACACTACTTCACCATCTTCTGGTGCAACAACTTCACCAATAGTTGGAATAATTGCAGCACCTTTACCCATTAAACCACTCGCAAAAGTAACATCATTAACTTCCTTTAAGTCAATAAGTTGACCAGTTAATGGGCTGGCAATAGTGATTGTTTTTACTTGTTTATCACTATCAGTTTTATTGTTGTTTGAATCAGAATTTTCTGTTTCATTTTCATTATTTTGTTTTTTATCTTTTGGGATACCAAATAGATAAGTGACTAATGTGGCTACTGCAAATGAAATAAGTGAACCAAATACTACCGCATAAAATTTTTCATTAATGCCTGTAGGTGGAATTAATTGTAAAAATGAGAAGATACTAATAAAGCTGAATGAATAGATAACCGAATGATAATAACCAACAATGCCACCACCAATCATTGCTGAAATACAGCCGATAATAAATGGACGTTTTAATGGTAAGTTAATGCCATAAATGGCCGGTTCGGTTACCCCAAAAATTCCTGATAATACCGATGAACTTGCTAATGTTTTAACTTGTGGATCTTTGCTGCGTAACATAACCGCTAATACCGCACCAACTTGAGCGAATACCGCAGGGAATAAGATTGGAATCATAAAATCTTCTTGATAAACCGAGATATTATTCATCGCAAATGGTACTAATCCCCAATGGATACCAAACACCACCATCACTTGCCAAAGAGCAGCTAAAATCATAGAAGCAATGACAGAGTTAAGTTGATAAACATAGATGATACCACTAGCAACTGTATCACTTAAGAATGACACAACTGGACCAATTACAGCAAAGGTTAGTGGTACGGTAATTATCAAACCAAATAACGGAGCAATAAACTTTTTGAATGAGTCATGCATGATTTTGTTTAAGTTGCGTTCTAATAATGAATAGAACCATGCAGCTAAGATTATTGGGAAAACCGATGAAGGATAAGGGATTAATTTAATAGGAATGCTAAAAAATTCTGTTTGTAATTCAAACTTATTACCTAACATGCCAACCACACTAGGATGAACCAATGCACCACCTAATGCCATACCTACATAAGGATTACCACCGAATTTTTTAACCGCTGAAAATCCTAGAATGATTGGTAAATAATAGAATGGGGCGTCAGCAATCGCATTTAAGAAGTTAAGGGTTGGTGAGTCAGCTTGAACAAGTTCCATGACTTGTAATATTGCTACTATTCCTTTAAAAATACCACCAGCAACAAGTACGACTAGTGCAGGGATAAAGATACTAGAAACTAAATCAATCAGTTTTGATACAATACCTTTAGGGGCAGCCGGTGGTGCATCGTTGGTTGGTTTTTCATTGAGATTGGTTAATTGCATGATGACATTAAATACATCTGCAACACTGTTACCGATTACGACTTGGAACTGTCCACCACTTTGTACAACTGTAATGATACCGGCTTGTTTTTTTAAAAATTCAGCATTTGCTTTTGATTCATCTTTCAATGCAAATCTAAGTCTAGTTGCACAATGCACTAGACTGATAATATTATCTTTACCACCTACATGCTCAATAATTACTTCGGCAAGTTGTTTGTTTTTCATAGCTTATCCTTATTTAAGCGCAAAAAAAAACCTAAACTCCCATTCCATTGGGAGTTTAGGTTTTGCTTGCATCAAAAAATAGTTGATGCAATAACAATCCAAAATTTCAGTGTTAATTAAATTAACATAAATTTAATAATATTGTTGCTAATAGTTAATTATTTTGTGATTTCGATCACACTATTATTTTTTAGCTCGGCTCTTAGTCGTTCAATATGAATAGTCAAATACAAACTTTCATCATCAGATAATGGATGCTGATATTGTTGAATTAAATGTAAGTCTATCTGTTTAGTACACAAATAGGCTTGTTCATATTTTTGCCGAATAATTTCATATAATGATGTGTCTTGTTGAGCTTGTTTACCTTGACTCAAGATACGATGCGCAAAAAACTTTAAGTGCGTGACGAATCGTTGATAGGATAGGCTATTTTCATCATATTCAAATTTAAAATGGTATTTAACAATATTCAAAATTTCACGCATGATCTTCGTCATATTAACAATATTCGGCATGGTATCATTTAGTTGTGCATTGACTATATGGAAGGTAATAAAACCAGCTTCGTCTTCGTGCAGTTCTATACCTAAGCGCTGTTTAATCACCGATAAAGCATGCAAACCAATTTGATATTCATTTGGATAGAATTTTTTTATTTCCCAAATGAAGTTATTCGGAATATCAAATCCCTGCTTATGTCTTTCAATAGCAAAATAGATATGATCGGTTAATGAAATATAGATACTATCTTGTAATTTGCCACCTAACTGTTTTTTTGCATAATTGATTATAATATCTGAAGTTGTATGAATTTCGATAGGTATTTCCGAAAGCAACTCAGCAAACTTTGGCAGTATTTCTTGATTATTCAATGAAAACTGCTTTTCAATAAGTTTGGGGTCAATTTCATCTCCTTCCTTTTTTTTGAATCCTACCCCACGTCCAGTAACAATTAATTCATTTCCCTTTGCATCTAACGTTACGACAACATTATTATTTAATATTTTATGAACTTTCATCTGTTACAGTCTAAATTAAAGGTTAGGTTATTATGTCTAGCTTAACAAAAATAGAAAGTAATAAAATGAAAAAGTGTGATAAGTATCAAAATTTGGCTTAAAAATTGTTGATTTTTTGCGGTAAAAAATAGCAATAAACCCGACAGGCAAGCCTTGTCGGGTTGAATATTCAAAATAGTTAATTAATTATTGAGCAAGTAATTTATTCATGGTTTGAATAAATTTACTCGGATCACTCAATGATCCTTTTTCAGCAAGAAGTGCTTGATCTAACAATAACTCAACCCAGTCACTAAATGTTGTTTCGTCTTGAGTATTAGCGATGCGTTTAACTAATTGATGATCAGGATTAATCTCAAATGTGTATTTGATCTCTGGTGCTTTTTGTCCTGCTGCAGCAAATAATTTAGCCATTTGGGTAGACATTTCGTCAGCAGCTGTTGTTACAATTGCTGGTGTATCAGTTAAACGATGGGTTAATTTAACCTCTTTAACTTTGTCTGCTAAAACTTTTTTCACTCGTTCAATAAATGGCTCAAGTTCTTTTTCAACTTGTTTTTGTTCATCGCTATTTTGATCGGCTAACTTTTCGATTGATTCGTCAGATTTACTGATAGATTGGAACTGTTTACCAGCAAATTCAGTTAAATTGCTCATCATCCATTCGTCAATACGATCAGAAAGTAATAATACCTCAATACCTTTTTTACGGAATAATTCAAGGTGAGGACTATTTTTGGCTGCGCCATAACTATCGGCAGTAATAAAGTAGATCTTCTCTTGACCTTCTTGCATACGGCTGATGTAATCATCTAATGATACGCTCTGTACTTCGCTATCACTGTTAGTGGTAGTAAAGCGTAATAACTTAGCAATAGACTCACGATTGCTAAAATCTTCACCAGTCCCTTCTTTTAAAACGAGACCAAATTCACTCCAGAATTGTTGATATTGTTCTTTGTCATCTTTAGCAAGTTTATCAAGCATTTGTAAAACACGTTTAGTACATGCATTGCGTAAATTCTGGGTTACTTTGTTATCTTGCAGGATTTCGCGGGAAACATTTAATGGTAAATCATTAGAATCAATTAAACCTTTTACAAAGCGTAAGTAGTTTGGCATAAATTGTTCTGCATCATCCATAATAAAAACACGTTGCACATACAATTTTAAACCGTGTTTATTGTCACGATTCCACATATCCCATGGCGCTTTAGATGGAATATAGAGCAAACTAGTATATTCTTGTTTACCTTCGACACGGTTGTGGCTCCAGCTTAGCGGATCGGCAAAATCGTGTGAAATATGTTTATAGAACTCTTTATATTCTTCATCTGTTACTTCTGATTTGCTACGCGTCCAAAGTGCTTGGGCTTTATTCACTTTTTCCCATTTAACTTCTTTGCTTTCTTCATCAGTAGTTTGTACTTCAACTGGTAATGAGATGTGATCTGAATATTTGCTAATAATTGAACGTAAGCGCCAATCATCTAAAAACTCTTTTTCATCATCTTTCAAATGTAAGACGATTTCAGTACCACGTGTTTCTTTGTTAGTATCAGAAATGGTGTATTCACCTTCACCAGCAGATTGCCACATCACTGCTTCATCTGCTTTGGCTGTTGCCGCACGAGTTGTCACGGTAACATTATCAGCAACAATAAATGCTGAGTAAAAACCGACACCAAATTGGCCAATAAGTTGGCTATCTTTAGCTTGATCACTACCAATTGACTCTAAAAATGCTTTGGTGCCTGATTTAGCAATTGTTCCTAAATTCTCAATGACTTCATCACGAGTCATACCAATACCATTATCGGCAATGGTTAAGGTGCCAGCTTCCTTGTTGGTTGAAATACGAACCCCAAGCTCGGCATCACCAGCGTATAAATCAGGATTTTCAAGTGCTTTAAAACGAAGCTTATCAGCTGCATCTGAAGCATTTGAAATTAATTCTCTTAAAAATATTTCTTTATTAGAATATAAAGAGTGAATCATTAAATGAAGAATTTGTTTAACTTCGGATTGAAATCCACGTGTTTCAGTTCCTTGTTTACTCATTGACTAATACCTCAGCTATATTTGCAAATTCAATTAATATTTACCACAAAACGTTCATCTTATTAATGCGATAAATAAGATGTTATCTTGTTAATATTAACTGATTAACATTGACATAATGATTTGATTAATTGTTGTATCGTTATATGGGAATAAAAAAGACAATTTCAAGAGAGAGTATTAAGATAACTAATTAATTGCTGATTTTTTAGTTATTTTGGCAATAAAAAAGCCTTGATATTAATCAAGGCTTTTAAATTTACTAACCAGTTAATTATCGAGTTTCTGGTAAGAATCCACAAACTAAAATAACTACTACGGCCACAGGAATGATGACGCGAGTCAAGATTGACCATACACCAAACCAGAAATTGCCTAAGTTCAATTCTTTACGAATGATTTTTTGGTTCATCATCCAAGCACCGAAGATTACAGTTCCTAATCCAGTCACAGGTAACATAATCTTACTAGTTAGATAGTCGAGTAAATCGAAAATATTTTTACCAAATAACGTCACATCTGACCATTCATTAAAGGATAAAATACAAGCAATACCTAATGCCCAAATTAATACACTACTAACCACAGTCGCAGTTTTACGGCCCATAGGCGTTTTCTCTTCTAAAAGCTCTACAGTTGGTTCAAGTAATGAAATTGATGAAGTTAAGGCAGCAAAAGTTAGGAAGATAAAGAATAAACAACCTAAAATTGAGCCAGCAGCCATATTACCAAAGGCAATTGGTAAGGTAACAAAAATAAGACCTGGACCCGCTCCAGCTTCTAAACCATTAGCAAATACTAACGGAAAGATTGCCATACCAGATAGCATGGCCACAATAACGTCTAAAATAACCACGGTGCGGGCAGTAGATAGTAAATTCACATCTTTACCAAGATATGAACCATAAGCCATCATAATCCCCATACCTAATGATAAACTGAAGAACGCATGGCCTAAAGCAGCTAAAATAGCGGTACCACTCAATGCTGACCAATTAGGGGTGAATAAAAAGTTAAACGCTACGCCAAATGATGGGCCACTAACAATAGCTGCATAACCAACTAGAATTAAAAGCAGTAGCCCTAAACCAGGCATCATCACTTTACAAGCACGCTCTAAACCACCACCAACGCCCATAGCCACAATAATAGTATTCGCAGCCATAAACACGGTATGCCAAGTTAAAAGGCTACCGACATCACTAAGGAAACCACTAAAAATTTGCCCAGTAGCAGCACCATCAACACCATTGAAGGTGCCATTGATAGCTAAAAAGATGTAATCAGTCGCCCAGCCACCAATTACACTATAAAAAGAAAGAATTAAAAACGAGCCAAGTACACCAATAATACCAACCCAGCGCCATAATTTTGAGCGACCTTCTGATACCGCAACATCTTCCATGGTATGAATTGGATTTTTTTGTCCGCGACGGCCGATTAACCATTCTAAAACTAAAATTGGTAAGCCAATGACAAACATAAATAGTAAATAGGTCAGAACAAATGCTGAACCACCCATTTCACCTGCCATATATGGAAATTTCCATATATTACCTAAACCCACAGCAGAACCGGCAGCAGCAAGCATAAATCCCATGCGAGAGCTCCACTGTGAATGACTTTTCTTCATAGTACCTGTACTCATGAATCTATTTTCCCTAGAGTTTTGATTAAATATTTAATTTTAGTATCAGCAAAAGCCTAACTATTTTTTTATTAGATAAATAAAATGCTAAATCATGCCATGAAATAAATTTATAAACAAGAAAACATTATCATTTATAACGATAACCAATAAAAAATTAAATCGTTAACCTTAAGTTTAATCGTGTTTTGAAGTGGCCAGAGTAAAAAACGAGCAATAAAAAGTTGAGGAGTGACGTTTTTGGCGATTACATTTAGACTATTGCAACCCTTTTTTTTACTTAAAATAAAATAATTTAAAAATCAATATGTTGAAAAATGGCTCCAAAAAAGGGTTTTTATTAGTAAAAATAGACTTTGCCTTTTTGCCAACAACATTTATAGTATATCTGGCTCTAGTTCACTGCCGTGTAGGTAGTTTAGAAAAAATCCGACACGAGCTGCAACACCGAAACCCAGTTCACTGCCGTGTAGGTAGTTTAGAAACAGATGAAAAATTCAGAGTGATCGCCATTTATGTTCACTGCCGTGTAGGTAGTTTAGAAAATACCAGACCCAACCGTTAACATCCCGTTATCGTTCACTGCCGTGTAGGTAGTTTAGAAAATTCAGTCGCTTGGCGCGGTAATCGGTGAAGTGTTCACTGCCGTGTAGGTAGTTTAGAAATCAGGTGGCATGCATATAGTAGTCGTTGAGCCGTTCACTGCCGTGTAGGTAGTTTAGAAAACACACCATTAGGAATAGGAATAGGTGTTGGTGTTCACTGCCGTGTAGGTAGTTTAGAAAATAACTCTCTAATAACATTTTTTCCTTTTTTTTGTTCACTGCCGTGTAGGTAGTTTAGAAAGCTGAGACCATGAATTACCGCCCATGCGCATAGTTCACTGCCGTGTAGGTAGATTTAAATTTTTTAGTCGTTACATTATTTTGACGAAAGAGATTAAAAATCATGTCAAATATGCCTTTTTGACAAGGCTATGTATATTCTAATACAAATAATAGATAATGTATAAATACTTAACGTGAATGAACTAGTCATGTAATGACTAACTAGTTTCGCTGTCGATGGCAAAAATTAGTGTGTGTAACCCCTTATTCGAAAATATCCTTTGTACTAAAATCCCCTCAGAAATTATTTAAACCTCTAAACGTTAGTGAGCTAAAACAATTCAATATGACAAAAAGTTGAGAAAAAGGGAGCATGAAATCTTTGATATTGATAATCATCAGCCCATCGCATATATTACATAGAATATTTACTTCTCTAAAAAGAATAGTCATGACACAAAACATCGATTTGAACGAAATAGATAAGTTTGCAAAACTTGCTTCGCAATGGTGGGATCCCAACGGCCAATGCAAACCATTACATATTATTAATCCATTACGAGTAGATTATATAAAACAATTGTCAGGTGATCTAAATGGAAAACATGTATTAGATGTTGGCTGTGGTGGTGGGCTTTTGTCAGAGAGTCTTGCAAAACTCGCGGCTAATGTAACTGCAATTGATCTTGCAGAAGAGTCATTAGCAGTGGCAAAATTACATGCCGAGCAAAATGGTTTAGAAATAAACTACCAGAATCAAACAGTAGAGCAGCATGCTGAACAATTCCCTGCGCACTATGATGTTATTACTTGTATGGAAATGTTAGAACATGTTCCCGATCCGTTTTCAATTATTCATGCTTGTGCAAAATCGCTTAAGCCTAATGGACAACTCTATTTATCGACTATTAACCGCAATCATAAAGCAAAATTAATGTTGATTTATGGTGCGGAATATATTGCACGCTTAGTACCGAAAGGTACTCATGATTTTAATCGTTTTATTCGTCCTTCTGAATTAATGACTTGGGTTGAACAAGCTAATTTGATTGTAAAAGGAATAATTGGTATGGAGTATCATTTGCTTAGTAATCAATTTCGCTTAGGTAAAAATGTTGATGTCAATTACATCTTAATGGCACAAAAAAGCGATGGCGAGTAACAGAGATTAGTTTGCGCTATACTTATCTGCTGAAATATAAATATAAAATTTTACTGGTCTTTTATATTGAAAGTGAGTAGAATACATCGGCAATATTTTATCAACAATTCAACTCAATGGTGAATATTGTCATGTCTCGTATAGTTAAAGAAGCCCTCACGTTCGATGATGTTTTATTAGTTCCAGCCCATTCAACTGTTTTACCTAACACTGCTGATATTACAACTCAACTGACGCAAACCATCAAATTAAATATTCCAATGTTATCTGCGGCAATGGATACTGTTACCGAAGCCGAACTTGCTATTGCACTTGCTCAAGAAGGTGGCATTGGTTTTATTCATAAAAATATGCCAATTGAAGTTCAGGCAGAACATGTCAAACGGGTAAAAAAACATGAAAGCGGAATTGTACAAGATCCCGTATCAGTATTACCTACAGCAACGATTAAAGAAGTGATTGAACTAGCCAAAGAATATGGTTTTGCTGGTTTCCCTGTTATAACAGAATCGCAAGAATTAGTTGGCATTATTACTGCTCGTGATGTTCGATTTGCTACTGATTTATCACTATCTGTTACAGCCGTAATGACGCCTAAAGAACGCTTAGTTACTGTTAAAGAAGGAGAATCTCGGGAAAGTGTTTTGAAAAAGATGCATGAACACCGTGTTGAAAAAGTATTAGTTGTTGATGATCGTTTTCACTTAAAAGGCATGATAACAGTCAAAGACTACAATAAAGCCGAGCAAAAACCAAATGCTTGTAAAGATGAAAAAGGTCGTTTACGAGTGGGCGCTGCTGTTGGCGCAGGAGCAGGTAATGAAGAACGTATTGCTGCATTGGTAGAAGCTGGTGTTGATGTGTTACTTATCGATTCATCACATGGCCATTCAGAAGGTGTACTTGAACGTATTCGCCAAACAAGACAAGCTTATCCAAACTTGCAAATTGTTGGTGGTAATGTGGCAACCGGTGAAGGCGCTAAAGCTCTTATTGATGCCGGAGTAAGCGCAGTCAAAGTCGGTATTGGACCAGGTTCAATTTGTACTACACGTATTGTTACTGGGGTAGGGGTACCACAAATTAGTGCGATTATGGATGCTGTTGAGGTAGCTAAACAACATAATATTCCTGTTATTGCTGATGGAGGTATTCGTTTTTCAGGTGATATCGCTAAAGCAATTGCTGCTGGTGCATCTTGTGTTATGGTTGGTTCGATGTTTGCCGGTACAGAAGAAGCACCCGGCGAGATTGAATTATTCCAAGGCCGTGCTTATAAATCTTATCGTGGTATGGGGTCGTTAGGGGCAATGGCAAAAGGGTCATCTGATCGTTATTTCCAATCTGACAATGCTGCTGATAAGTTAGTACCAGAAGGTATTGAAGGTCGAATTGCATATAAAGGTTTGTTAAAAGAAATTATCCATCAACAAATGGGTGGCTTACGTTCATGTATGGGATTAACTGGCTGTGGAACTATCGATGAACTTCGCACTAAATCGAAGTTTTATCGTATAACTGGTGCGGGTATGAAAGAAAGTCATGTTCATGATGTTCTTATCACCAAAGAGCCACCTAACTATCGAGCTGGCTAATAAGTATGATTTAAAAGGGATTGAATATAATCCCTTTTTTATTTGTATCATTTGCTACCCAAAAATTTTAGATAAATTTTTTAAAAATCCAAAGTTTTATTTTAAATGTTTAATTTAATGATATTAACAAAAGTTAATAGTTAAATATTAAAATTTATTGCATAGATTTTCTTCTGTCACTATACTTGCAGACGTATTCCTAATACAAAATCAGGTTAGTATTTATCCTTTTATGGGTAAAAAATCATATAAAACACCAAGTTAATTGACATGGTAGTCGCGATGTATAATAAATTTAAATTTGAAACCTGCCTAAGTAATCATTTAAATTTGGCTAATTTTAGTAATAAACTAAACTGTTTGTTTTTTGTTAATGTTATGTTTTTTTACCATTAGTCAAAAAAGCCAAGCAATCGTAGCTAATACCGTAAATACCATTATTGGTAGTAAACCAAAAGTTGTTAATATAGAAGCAGCTTCCAACAAACATGGTTTTATCTTAAATGGTGTTTTTTATAGTTCAAGCTCTCATAATTTGAGCGATACGCATATTAACGAATTTGATGGTTTAACAAAATTTAGTGATTTTATTATTAAGAACTATACTGAAAATGATTTAGATAATTCATCTAATTATGACAATTCAGATGGTGATAATATTCGTAATAATAAGCCATTTATCGTTGAACAAACGGTTTACGATTGGTTTGATAATAATGGTGAAAAAATTCCCGACAGTAATATAGATAATCTAATAGGTTGTGGAAGTAATTATGCAATGCCTTTGTCATTGACATTAAAAACTTCAGTAAAAACCTATTCTGAATATGGTAACCCAAATGAAAGTGAGACAGTAGCGATAACTAAAATATATAAAATTGCACCTACAGGCGATGTATGTTACCTGAAACCAAATTCAACTAAAGTTTTACCTTTAAATCAATGGCGTGGTAGTGATGCTCAAGGGACTATGTACCCATGGAATACAGGTCCAATAAAACCAGATCCCGAAAGTGGTGGAGGTTATACTCAGGATTTTATTGTTGATAAAGGGTTTAGAGCCAGACCAATTGTTTCAGATAAACCCTTTCCAACTACAGGCTTCCCAGGTGCAGAATTTCAATTAATAATGAATTATTCTCAAGATAGTTATATTTATAATGTAATAGTCAATCCTGGTAATGTGGCGACAGGAGATCAAACAGGTAATGTTCTTTTAAAAGCGAAACCACCGGAAGGTAATAGTGATATCATTATTCGAGCTACATTAAAATCATCTCCTAAAAAACATTTTGATTATAAATTTAATCCAACTTCCGTTTGGATAGAACCTCAAAATGTGGGTAGTTATGATTGGCGTACTGCATTTAACCAATTTTGTGGAGGAATTGATGGATTCCCATCTCGTAAAGATTATTCTAATTCGCCTGTAGTTAATGTTGGCCCTAATTGGCAACGTCATGGAAAATGGAATTTTTCTACTCGTGCTATTAATCAAGGACTTTATCCTGAATGGGGATATATAAATCGTCGTACTTATCCAAATTCTAAATGGGAGTGGGATGAAACGACTTATTTTACTAAAGATCCTAATTCTGATACACAATACTTCGTTATTTACCTACATGATAGTGGGCTATTGCCTTCTCCTCGTACGCCGGGTGATTTCGCAGGAAATGATTTTGCGTTTATAGCTTGTAGAAAATAATATTTTATTAAACTATATTATGGATTATTGATACCAATGATTGACTGAATCCGCTTGACTTAAGTTGAGGTCTTTGACTCTTTTACTGATATCGAATTGTTTATATGTCAGAGAGCTTTATTTTAACTAATCGGTGTGACAAGTATTATTTTCAAGTTATAAAAAAGACCGAGTTTTTATCTGTCTCGGTCTTGTAATCAGATTTATTTATTATGAGCTTAACTGACAAGCACTACATCTTGAAGTGCATCTAATTTTCATTATTTTTCAATTTTCTTTTCAAAATTGACAGAATAGCCCATTCCTCTTTTGCGGTAGGCTTCCTTCGCTTGATGACAAGGATAGGTTTCTGCTATTTTACGTTCTAAAGTATTTTTTTCGTTCCATTTTAAATTTTGAGCCTCAATGTCTGCGATTTTATCAGCACATGAGTTAAATGTTCTAATAAATTCATCATCATTATCGGTAAAGAATTTTACATGTTTCTCATTTTCTCTATCAAAAGCTTTTTCCCAACTTTTTCTACAGGCATTTAAAGAGTAGATATCTTCAGCACAATAAAGTGGTTTTTGGGATTCAATAGTTTGAATATCGGCGTTAGCCAGATCTTCAGTGGCTTTTTCCTCTAAGGCTGATTGGGCAACGGCACAATTTGAACCTCGACGTTGATCTAATTTACATAAAGAAATCATTTGCTCTTTAATATCTTCGAATGTTAGCTGTTTTAATTCTTTTTTACCTTCATCAACTTTTTCATTATAAACAATTTCCCAAGCTTTACATTTAGGGGAAGGTGCTGAGAATAATACATTGCACCCTTCAACTTTCATATATTCATTGATGGAATTTTGCCATGATTTGTCCGCTATTTGTTTTCTAATTGCTGTCATTTCTGTTTCTAAAGCTAGTTTTTCCTCTGCTGCTTTACGTTCTTGTTCTAATTTAGCTTGTTGGATTCGATCTTCTTTGATAGCATTCTCTGCAGCTTGACATTCAGTATCATTTTTTATTTTTTCGAATAATTTCTCATCATTTTGTCTAAAAGCTTTATTTAAATCATTACGGCATTCTTCTAATTTCTCTTTAGCAGAATCAATATGTTTTAAATAATACTCTTGATTCTTTTCTTCACATCCAGCCAATCCTAATCCAGCTATTAATACAAGTCCTATCACTTTTAAGTTTTTCATCATCTTTCCTATTTTAATTTAACTTAATCAATAAAATTAAGTAATAATAATTATTTATATAGTTGGGGCAATAATTGTTGTTATTAAATAAAGATAATGCGGTATTGTTTTTATCATCTTTAATATAAAAAATATTTATTTTGGCATTTATCTTTAGCACGCAAGATACACAATAACGATAGGTTTGAAAAGTGATTTTTGTTTATGTATATGCTATATCAATAGAAATATACTGAACTTAATTTATAGAAAAATTTGAGGAACGGGGTTTTTAAAACCTAAAACATCCCATAATCTTTCTGAAATTGGTTATAAAATTAGCTAGCACCAAATATAAAAGTTTATTCCTAACAAATCAGATTGGAGTACTTCATTTAGCGACATCAGCAATGTGCTGATAACTGAGAGAGATTAGCATGGCAAACAGGGATGTTTGGCAAGGCTGTGTTTTGTCAGGAATAAATCACAGCCGGTGCGTTAACAGCGAACGAAGGCGGAAGGCAGTCACGCAGTGACCATTTGCGTAGTCGCCGCGAGAGTTGGTAAAGAGGGTTCGCTCAAATGCTCTTTACTCCGACATAATCACCATATAAAACTAGCAACTAAACAACAAAACGTCCGAAATTAAAAGAACAAAAAAGTTGAGGAGAGGGTTTTTAAAAGCCTAAATCTAGCCACAATTTCACTGAAATTGGCTTTAAAACTAAAATCAGTTTCGCTCTAAATATAAAAGTTTATTTCTAGAAAATCAGATTGGAGTGCTTCATTTAGCGACATGAGCAATGTGCTGACAACTGAGAGAGGTTAGCATGGCAAACAGGGATGTTTGGCAAGGCTGTGTTTTGTCAGGAACAAATCACAGCCGGTGGGTTGAGAGCGAACGAAGGCGGAAGGCAGTCACGCAGTGACCATTTGCGTAGTCGCCGCGAGAGTTGGTAAAGAGGGTTCGCGCAAACCCTCTTTACTCGGACGTAAACGCCATATAGAACTAGCTACCAAACAACAAAACGTCCGAAACTAAAAGAACTAAAAAAGTTGAGGAACGGGGTTTTTTGAAACTTAAATTTGTACCCATTTCCAACCCTTTTTTTGACTTAAAATAAAATTATTAAAAATCAAAACATTAAGAAGTTACTCAAAAAAAGGGTTTTTAATAGTAAAATTACGCTTTGTCTTTTTGCCAACTGCATTTATAGTATGTTGTGTTCTAGTTCACTACCGTGTAGGTAGTTTAGAAAAACCGACCCAAACTATTATATTAAAAAATTAGGTTCACTACCGTGTAGGTAGTTTAGAAAATTGCAATGCATACATTGCTGTCGTATTTGCTGTTCACTACCGTGTAGGTAGTTTAGAAAGTTATTATTAATAACCGTAGAATAATGTTTCTGTTCACTACCGTGTAGGTAGTTTAGAAATCCAACACCACGAACTGTGGCGCTAAATTTACGTTCACTACCGTGTAGGTAGTTTAGAAAACTCAGGAAATGTTTTTATTAAAGATGCGTTTGTTCACTACCGTGTAGGTAGTTTAGAAATATAAATATGACAATACAGAAACTGATTTTAGGTTCACTACCGTGTAGGTAGTTTAGAAAATAAACAACTCTAGTACAAGACTCAATCCAACGTTCACTACCTTGTAGGTATGACAAAAGTCTTAACAATTATTTACCAATCTGAATTTGCTATAATTACCTAATATATCTATACTTTTTTCTGCAAGGATTGCATATTTTTAGATAAAAATTATAAATTAAAGGATTAAGAGCATGTTGAGATACCCTTATTTAGGCGCTATTTCTAATTTAATTGTTAATGCAACATTGACCAATAAAGAAAATATATCGAGTCACGGCCCTTCAATACAGCAATTATTCATTAATCAGCCAATAAAGCGAAATTCAACGTTTAATAAAACACTACTCAAATATTCATCCTCATTTGGCCAAACAATAGTGAAATTCTTGAAAAAGATTTGTTTATGTTCTATGGCTTTTTCAACTATATTTAGCCCTGTATACGCGTTAAGTTCATTTACCACAGAAAGTATAAAAGGTAGTGCACCATATTTAACGCTAGATGATGGTGTTAGTAAAATAACGAGTACAGAAGAGCTACTGGCAATTAAATTACCTAATGGTACTGTGATAACCCCGCAAAATGATGTATCAAGTATAACCAATCCGATCGAGTTACCTGATAAAAAAAATACATATGCCAGTGTACAAACGATTGTTCCATTACCTATATCAGGCAATAATCAGTTTCCTGTAATAAATATGACGGATTTACTTGCTGCACCGTATAATTATTTTGCTGATGATGATGGTGATGGATTTGATGATAGTGACCTTATTACCGCAACCGCAACAGGTGACATTAAGATAAAATGGGAAGCCCGTAATCCTGCCGTAGCAGATATTAATGCTAAAAACGCATTTATAGATATTACATCGAAGGTGAAAAGTCATCCTGATGCCATTCCGGATTTATGTGATGGGGTACATAAAATAACCATTAGCGCTAGTAATAGTGAGTTAACTACACCTTATGGTGATCCCAATACAAATCATTTTCAAGAAGGTTCACATAGTTATTATTTAACGCCAAAATTAGATCCAAAAGTGTGTTATGCCCAGCCAAATTTGTATCCTGATAACGCTAGTTTAGGCGGTCGTGATTATGAGATAGATGGCATTTTATGGGATGCCGCACAAATCGAGAGTGACCATGATTATGGGGATTATCGAGGGTATCCAAGTAAAGGTATTAAGGTATTACGAGCAACCAATAGTGGTAATTATCAAGGTGAAACTTCAATAACTAAAAATAACTTTCCAACGACCGGATCACATGGATTGTATTTTTATTTACTATTTGGCGGTATAACACCTGAAGCGGTATTAGCTGCCAATGGCAGTACTGTACAATCTATAGAGGGGGGCAATGTTAGTTTATCATTAAGTGTAAGTAAAACCACTGAATGGGAGCATGGTGAGCATGGACCGATACCATATGGATTGGCTGAACCTGCTATAAAAATAACCTTAATCGGGCCACGTTTCAATTCTACGGATAAGAATTTTAGACCAATGACTTTCAGATTATATGCTGATAGTAATAAAAGTACGCTAATTTATGAATTTAAATTAATGCGTTGGTTTATTGCTAATCCTGAGATTGTTTTTAATAATGAAACTCGATTTGAACCACCTATTGGTTCAAATGATGAAGCTTTAAGTTATCAATCTAAGGCAAGGGATTATTGTAAAAGTTTAGGTAGTGGTTATCGATTGCCAGATGTGAATGAGTTTTCCAATACCAATCCTGACGATGGTTGGATTGGCGGTTATATTAATGAGTATGCAACGTATGCTCGTCGACAATTAAGTTATCAGGAGAATAGAAAGTGGATTGGTGGAATTGCGAATGAATGGGGGTGTATGGCTGAAGATGATTTGTATGATCCTGGTCATAATATGTTTTGCCAAACTTATACAGAAACAGATTGGAATGCATATAATTATTGGACGAATAATGTAGCAACAAATACTGAGCTACCTGAAAATGAAGGAAAACCATTTTTATATCGGGTTGAAGGAAAAACTCGGGTACTTCATTTAAATGCATTTGAAATTCGTGCTGCTTGTGTTACACCTTAAGTGTTAATTGTGTTAATCCTAAAATATAATAAATGCAAGTTATAGTCACTGTTAGTTTTTGATGTATTTTAACAGTTATTAGAGTATTGGTTTTTTATTAATATATTGCATAAAAAAGATAAAAAACCAATATAATACCTAGTATTTAACTAATTAAAATTTTTTTAAGTGGTTTTATAAGTACTATTATTTGTCTAGTATTAATGCGTTATATATCTGAACACTTGAATTTAAAGAATAAAATTCCATTTTATTCTTCCTACCTTTTTATTCAAAAAGGCAATTGTTTTTGCTTATTGGATAAAAGAGCAAAGTATTCAATTATTCTAAAAATGCGTACCATTAATTAATTGAGATTTCTAGGTAAATTAATTTAATAAGGTATCTCATCATGAAGAAATGATTGACCATAGGGTAAATAATAAAGGTCGATTATAAAAAATTTGAGGAACAGGGTTTTTAAAGCCAAAAATCCTCCAATAACCTCTTCGAAATTGGTTTTAAAGGAATAATTAAAGTGTAATATTACATTAAACTTTACAAAAATTAACAATTTAACAGTCGAAATAAGTTGCATGGTTTTTTTCAATCACTATACTTTTATAACTTATTTATATAACAGGATGAATTTTGTGCCAATAGGTATAAAATTGCAAATAAATCATTAATTTAATTGACATGGATGTCGGATATGTATTATAATTTACAACACCAAACACCAAACACCAAACATGCCCAACCTATAATTTAACGTTAGTAAAGTTAAGCACGCGCAGTTTATTATCTCACTACAATTCATTTCTCCAGCAAATTCGGCAAAATTTTTCAAAATTTCTTGGTTTAGCCTTTTTATCTCGGCAGATAGTTTTCGTGTTAATGGTGTTTGTTTTACAGTCTATCTCTTTTTCTAATTATGCATTAACCACTAAAACGACCAATATTATTCAAGGTTCAGCGCCTTATTTAACGCTAGATGATGGTGTTAGTAAAATAACGAGTACAGAAGAGCTACTGGCAATTAAATTACCTAATGGTACTGTGATAACCCCGCAAAATGATGTATCAAGTATATCCAATCCGATCGAGTTACCTGATAAGAACAATACATATGCCAGTGTACAAACGATTGTTCCATTACCTATATCAGGCAATAATCAGTTTCCTATAATAAATATGACTGATTTACTTGCTACACCGTATAATTATTTTGCTGATGATGATGGTGATGGATTTGATGATAGTGACCTTATTACTGCAACCGCGACAGGTGACATTAAGATAAAATGGGAAGCCCGTAATCCTGCCGTAGCAGATATTAATGCTAAAAACGCATTTATAGATATTACATCGAAGGTGAAAAGTCATCCTGATACCATTGTAGATTTATGTGATGGGGTCCATAAAATAACCATTAGTGCTAGTGATAGTGAGTTAACTACACCTTATGGTGATCCCAATACAAATCATTTTCAAGAAGGTTCACATAGTTATTATTTAACGCCAAAATTAGATCCAAAAGTGTGTTATGCCCAGCCAAATTTGTATCCTGATAACGCTAGTTTAGCCGGTCGTGATTATGAGGTAGATGGCATTTTATGGGATTCAGCACAAGTTGACGATGGCACTGAATATGGTCATTATCGAGGGTATCCTAGTAAAGGTATTAAGGTATTGCGAGCAACCAATAGTGGTAATTATCAAGGTGAAACTTCAATAACTAAAAATAACTTTCCAACTACCGGGTCACATGGATTATATTTTTATTTACTATTTGGCGGTATAACACCTGAAGCGGTATTAGCTGCCAATGGCAGTACTGTACAATCTATAGAGGGGGGTAATGTCAGTTTATCATTAAGTGTGAGTAAAACCACTGAATGGGAGGATCATAGTGGTCATGGACCGGATCCATATGGATTGGCTCAACCAGCTATAAAAATAACCTTAATCGGCCCACGTTTTAATTCTACGGATAAGAGTTTTAGACCTATGACATTTAGATTATATGCAGATAGTAATAAAAGTACGCTAATTTATGAATTTAAATTAATGCGTTGGTTTATTGCTAATCCTGAGATTGTTTTTAATAATGAAAGTCCATTTAAACCACCTATTGGTTCAAATGATGAGGCTTTAAGTTATCAATCTAAGGCAAGGGATTATTGTAAAAGTTTAGGTAGTGGTTATCGATTGCCAGATGTGAATGATGTTTCCAATACCAATCCTGACGATGGTTGGATTGGCGGTTATATTAATAGATATGATACGAATGCTCGTCGACAATTAAGTTATCAGGAGAATGGAAAGTGGATTGGTGGAATTGCGAATGAATGGGGTTGCTTATCTGAAGTTGGTAAGCTGGGTCAAAATGTGTATTGCCAAACTTATACAGAAACAGATTGGAATGCATATAATTATTGGACGAATAATGTAGCAACAAATACTGAGCTACCTGAAAATGAAGGAAAACCATTTTTATATCAGGTTGAAGGAAAAACTCGGGTACTTCGTATATATGCATTTGAAATTCGTGCTGCTTGTGTTACACCTTAAGTGTTAATTGTGTTAATCCTAAAATATAATAAACGCAAGTTATAGTCACTGTTAGTTTTTGATGTATTTTAACAGTTATTAGAGTATTGGTTTTTTATTAATATATTGCATAAAAAAGATAAAAAGCCAATATAATACCTACTATTTAACTAATTAAAATTTTTTTAAGTGGTTTTATAAGTACTATTATTTGTCTAGCATTAATCTGCATATCTGAATTAAAAAAATAAAGTTGAATTTTATTCTTGCTGTTTTTTATTCAGTTTCTCTGGTATAAATTTACTCTTTAGTCGATATTTTATAGAGATTTTTTATTCAAAAAGGTAATTGTTTTTGCTTATTGGATAAAAGAGCAAAGTATTCAATTATTCTAAAAATGCGTACCAATAATTAATTGAGATTTCTAGGTAAATTAATTTAATAAGGCATATCATCATGAAGAAATGATTGACCATAGAGTAAATAATAAAGGTCGATTATAAAAAATTTGAGGAACAAGGTTTTTAAAGCCAAAAATCCTCTAATAACCTCTTCGAAATTGGTTTTAAAGGAATAATTAAAGTGTAATATTACATTAAACTTTACAAAAATTAACAATTTAACAGTCGAAATAAGTTGCATGGTTTTTTTCAATCACTATACTTTTATAACTTATTTATATAACAGGATGAATTTTGTGCCAATAGGTATAAAATTGCAAATAAATCATTAATTTAGTTGACATGGATGTCGGATATGTATTATAATTTACAACACCAAACACCAAACACCAAACATGCCCAACCTATAATTTAACGTTAGTAAAGTTAAGCACGCGCAGTTTATTATCTCACTACAATTCATTTCTCCAGCAAATTCGGCAAAATTTTTTAAAATTTCTTGGTTTAGCCTTTTTATCTCGGCAGATAGTTTTCGTGTTAATGGTGTTTGTTTTACAGTCTATCTCTTTTTCTAATTATGCATTAACCACTAAAACGACCAATATTATTCAAGGTTCAGCGCCTTATTTAACGCTAGATGATGGTGTTAGTAAAATAACGAGTACAGAAGAGCTACTGGCAATTAAATTACCTAATGGTACTGTGATAACCCCGCAAAATGATGTATCAAGTATATCCAATCCGATTGAGTTACCTGATAAAACAAATACTTATGCCAGTGTACAAACGATTGTTCCATTACCTATATCAGGCAATAATCAGTTTCCTATAATAAATATGACTGATTTACTTGCTGCACCGTATAATTATTTTGCTGATGATGATGGTGATGGATTTGATGATAGTGACCTTATTACTGCAACCGCGACAGGTGACATTAAGATAAAATGGGAAGCCCGTAATCCTGCTGTAGCAGATATTAATGCTAAAAACGCATTTATAGATATTACATCGAAGGTGAAAAGTCATCCTGATACCATTGTAGATTTATGTGATGGGGTCCATAAAATAACCATTAGTGCTAGTGATAGTGAGTTAACTACACCTTATGGTGATCCCAATACAAATCATTTTCAAGAAGGTTCACATAGTTATTATTTAACGCCAAAATTAGATCCAAAAGTGTGTTATGCCCAGCCAAATTTGTTCTTTGATGGGGGGAGTCTAGGCGGTATTGATTATCAGGTAGATGGAATTTTATGGGATGTCGCACAAGTCGAGAGTGACCATGATTATGGTGTTTATCGAGGGTATCCAAGTAAAGGTATTAAGGTATTACGAGCAACCAATAGTGGTAATTATCAAGGTGAAACTTCAATAACTAAAAATAACTTTCCAACGACCGGGTCACATGGATTGTATTTTTATTTACTATTTGGCGGTATAACACCTGAAGCGGTATTAGCTGCCAATGGCAGTACTGTACAATCTATAGAGGGGGGCAATGTTAGTTTATCATTAAGTGTAAGTAAAACCACTGAATGGGAGCATAGTGGTCATGGACCGTATCCATATGGATTGGCTGAACCTGCTATAAAAATAACCTTAATCGGGCCACGTTTCAATTCTACGGATAAGAATTTTAGACCAATGACTTTCAGATTATATGCTGATAGTAATAAAAGTACGCTAATTTATGAATTTAAATTAATGCGTTGGTTTATTGCTAATCCTGAGATTATTTTTAATAATGAAAATGAAAATTCTCGCCCTATTAGTTCTAACGATGAGGCGTTAAATTATCAAGCTAAGGCAAGGGATTATTGTAAAAGTTTAGGTAGTGGTTATCGATTGCCAGATGTGAATGATTTTTCCAATACCAATCCTGGCTATGGTTGGATTGGCGGTTATGTTAATGAGTATGGAACGTTTGCTCGTCGGCAATTAAGTTATCAGGAGAATGGAAAATGGATTGGTGGAATTGCGAATGAATGGGGGTGTATGGCTGAAGATGATTTGTATGATCCTGGTCATAATATGCTTTGCCAAACTTATACAGGAACAGACTGGCAATCGTATCAGTATTGGACAAATAATGTAATTTCACAATCTGAGCAATCTAAAAATAACGGAAAACCATTTATATATGTAAATGAAGGATATATCGACACAATTGATATGATTCTCGGGGACGGTATTTTTGCTGCTTGTGTTACACCTTAAGTGTTAATTACGATTATAAATAAAAAGTAGGTTAATTTTGATTAACCTACCTAAGTTTAGTTTATTGAATTGCTTTAGCGACTATTTGCTGTGCTTCTTGTTGAAGAGTTAATAGATGCTCATTACTGATAAAACTTTCTGCATAAATCTTATAAGCATCTTCTGTACCAGAAGGACGAGCAGCAAACCAACCATTTTGCGTGATCACTTTTAAACCACCAATTGGCGCATTATTCGCCGGAGCAGTGGTTAAGCATTGAGTAATTTCCTCACCAGCTAGTTTATCTGTGGTTAATTGGCTGGCATCGAGTTTGGCTAATTTTTGTTTTTCAGTAAATGATGCAGGTGCTTGAATTCGACCATAATAAGAAACACCAAATTTAGCTTCAAGTTCTTGGTATTGCTCCTGTGGATTTTTGCCTGTTTTAGCCGTCATTTCCGCCGCTAATAAGCATAAAATGATGCCATCTTTATCCGTTGCCCAAACTTTGCCATTAGTTCTTAAGAATGAACCACCTGCACTTTCTTCACCGGCAAAACCGAGTTTACCATGATAAAGTCCATCAGCATACCATTTAAAGCCAACTGGATATTCAAGGTATTTTTTGTTTAAGCTATTAGCAACACGATCGATCATTGAGCTAGTGACCAGCGTTTTACCAATAGCGATATTTTGATGCCACTGTGGACGATTTTGAAATAAATAGTTTACGCAAGTTGAAAGGTAAGCATTCGGATTCATTAACCCTTTTGGTGTAACAATGCCGTGACGGTCAGCATCAGTATCGTTACCAAAAGCTAAATCAAATTTATCTTTGAGGTTTAATAAACCGGCCATTGCCCAGCGACTTGAACAATCCATACGGATCACTTCATCATGATCAAGGTGCATAAAGCTAAATGTTGGGTCAATTTTATTGTTGACGATTTCAAGGTTTATGCCGTATTTTTCAGCAATGCGGGGCCAATAAGTAATACATGCACCGCCAAGTGGATCAACACCAATTTTTAGCGATGATGCTTTAATTAATGACAGATCTAAAATATTTTCAAGATCGTTAACATAATCAGTTTCATATTCTTTAGTATGAACGTAGTCTGATTTTATTGCTTTCTCTAAGCTAACACGTTTAACACCACTAAGGTTATTTTTTAATAATTCATTAGCACGATTTTCGATTTGTTTAGTTATATCAGTATCAGCGGGACCACCATTAGTCGGATTATATTTGATACCGCCATCTTCAGGTGGATTATGTGATGGAGTAATAACTATGCCATCAGCTAATTGAGATTGTTTATCCTGATTATAAGTCAATATTGCATGAGAGATCACTGGTGTGGGAGTATAGCCCCAATTTTGCGCTATAACTACAGTTTGTTCATTCGCCACAAAGACTTCAAGCACTGATTTTAAAGCAAGTTCAGATAAAGCATGGGTATCTTGACCAATAAAACATGGTCCAGTAATATTGTTTGCTTTGCGATATTCGGCTACTGCTTGGGCAATTGCTAATATGTGTACTTCATTGAAGGTTGCTTTATTTGAGCTACCACGATGACCTGATGTCCCAAAAATAACTAATTGGCTAACATTATCAACATCTGGTTGAATTTGATAATAGTTATTTTGTAATTCTTGGATATTAATTAGGTCAGATGGTTGAGCTAATAATCCTGCACGGCTTGACTTAGCCATTTTTTACTCCTCTTTCATAACTTTATTTTAATATTCACTTTTATAATCATTATGTTAGTGAATTATTATATAGTTTACGGTAAAAAAGCATGGATAACTTGATTAATCATGCTTTCTGAGATACCCATGTCACTCATAATTGATTCAATAATATGAAGTTTTCTAGCTGTATTTGTATTACTAATTACCCAATATGGGGTACCAACAATTTCTCGTGGTTTAGTGTTTTTTCCTGAGGTTTCTAAAGATTGTTTATCTTTAGCTAAGTATTGCCGTTTACTACCATGTAGTGATGTTGCAGCAATTGAAAATAGTGCCGGGTTGTAGTTATAGAGGGCACCAAGTAGTAATAAAAAACGGCTAATGATCGATTTTTCATTTGTAAATGTATCGCTAGTAAGTAGATCATTAAAAATAGGGTAGTGATTTTCTTTGGCTAATATAGGATCAGCTTTAGTTAATACAGGTTGATTAAAGTTTAATAAACGTCGCAAAATACTTGATGCATCTTCACCAATATGTTTAGTTTGACCTGCAATAAATTGATAAAGTTCTTCGTCGATTTCGATAGTTTTCATTCTGTTACTTTGCCTATTAAATTATTTTACCGGACAACCATCAACGGGAATGGCGTCAAAATTTAAACTTTTAATTGGTTTGTCTTGTAAACAATCTGGTTTAGATTGATGAGAGACGGTTTCGTTTTTTGTCGTCGGTTGTTGATTTTCATCATGACAGGCCGTTATCATAACTGATAATAGTAAAGGAAAAAATAACCGTTTCATGTACTTGTTGTATGGTAGATTAACAATTGAGCTGAGTATAACTCAAGTTAACCAAAAATTATATTATCTAATGATAAAAAAATGAAAATGATATTGTTGTTTTTCAAAAAGAATATTATGCTAAACATGGTATAAAAAAGTATACTCAAATTATATGAGGAATAAATTATGAAAAAAATCGTCACATTAACTATTCTAGCAGCTATTTTATCTGGATGTAGTAATAGTGATATTTACTCTGGCGATGTTTATACAGCCGACCAAGCAAAACAAGTCCAACAAGTAAGTTATGGTACAGTTGTATCGGTAAGAGCAGTTAAGATTCAAGCGAATTCTGATGGTAAAAATAATGGTAATTTAGCTGGTACTGTAGGTGGGGCTGTAATTGGTGGTGTTTTAGGTAATACGATTGGTGATGGTACCGGTAGAATTTTAGCTACAGCAACGGGCGCTATTGGTGGTGCAATATTAGGTGATGCGATTGAAAACAAATCTAGTCAAGCTGATGCAGTTGAATTAGAAATTAAACCTGAAAATGGTTCTAATTTTGTTATCGTACAAAAAGGTGATGCTAAACAGTTTTATGCTGGACAAAATGTTAAATTAATTACTAATGGTCAACGTATCAATGCAGCTCCAAGATATAGTGGTAAATAATATCTTATTTATTTCAAATTTATCATTTAAATCTGGCTAGTTTTATCTGAATTTGCTTTCGCTTATAGTTATTATAAGTGAAAGCTTCTTTTAATTTTAATTATCTTATTAGCTATTTAATCCCCATCAGCTAATTGATTATTTAGTCGACATAAAAATTTGCCTGTCTAATCACAAATCGCTAAACTCAAACTAAATGTTTTAATAGTAATAAGGAACTATATAGCAATGCGTGTATTACATACAATGATCCGAGTCGGAGATTTAAAACGTTCAATTGATTTCTATACTCGAGTTATGGGAATGACACTGCTAAGAACCAGTGAAAATCCGGAATATCAATATTCACTCGCTTTTGTCGGTTATGGTGATGAATCAACCAGTTCAGTAATTGAATTAACTTATAATTGGGGAACAGAAAAATATGATCACGGTACAGCTTTCGGTCATATTGCTATTGGTGTAGATAATGTCGCTAAAATGTGTGAGGATGTTCGTCAAGCTGGCGGTCGAGTTACTCGTGAAGCTGGTCCAGTGAAAGGGGGAAAAACGATTATTGCTTTTGTTGAAGATCCCGATGGTTATAAAATAGAGTTAATTCAAAATAGCCAAGCGACTAAAGCATTAGGCAATTAATTCAGTTATGCTAATTTTAACTATCGCCGAATTATCGGCGATATTGGTTCGTTAAATTGAGTTAATATTTCGCAGCTAATAGAGCGGCTAATAGCTGTTGATGTGCTATAGCTTGTTTGCTTTGTTCAAGACTAGCACTAGTCATAATGGCATTTAATGACCTTAGTGATTCATCAAAATCATCATTGATAATCACATAATCATATTCATTGTAATGTGAAATTTCAGATTGAGCTTTATGCATTCTTTTGCTGATCACTTGAGCATCGTCTTGACCTCGTTTGATGAGTCGATTTTCAAGTTCTTTCAATGATGGTGGTAAGATAAAAATACTTTTTGATTCGGGCATTTGCTGCCTAACTTGTTTCGCCCCTTGCCAGTCGATATCTAAAAAAACATTAATACCTTGCATTAAAGATTGCTCAATTTCGGCTTTAGATGTTCCATAATAGTGATCGAATACATGCGCATATTCCACGAAAGCATTCTGCTTAATTAATGATTCAAATTTTTGATTATCAACAAAATAGTAATGTTCACCAGGCTGTTCTCCAGGTCTTGGTTTTCTTGTCGTATGAGAAATAGAAACTTTTGCTGGATGGTGATTTTCTTGTGCTAAATAGGCACGAATAAGACTTGATTTACCAGCACCACTTGGTGCCGAGATAATGAATAAAGTACCCGTATTCATAAATAATATTACCGTTTTTTAATAAGATAATGAGTGATTTTTATTGTCACAAAGAGCCGATAGGCGCTATTATAACAAAATTTGCTTATTGTATGTGGCTTATTGTTACATCTAGATTTTATTATTAGCAATCAATTATATAACGAATAATGTAGTATAGAAATTGAATCAATATTATTACAATTACTAAATATATTAGATAGCAATTTATTTCATTAAGGAAAGGAAAATGTCTTTAACATTTAAAGATGGTGTACAAGCGTGTATTCCAACTTTATTGGGTTATATTGGAATAGGTATTGCCGCAGGTGTTGTGGGTAAAGCATCTAACTTATCGGTATTAGAAGTGACTCTCATGGCAATTATTATTTATGCTGGTGCATCACAATTTATCATCACCGGTTTAATGATGGTAGCAACACCAATAACAGCGATTATTTTTACGGTGTTTTTAGTTAATTCACGGCATTTTTTGATGAGTATGGCTACCGCACCGGCATTTCGTCGTTTCTCATTATTGAATAATATTGGTATTGGCAGTCTATTAACTGATGAAAGTTTTGCAGTAGCCATGAATGCTATTGCTAATAAACAACCCGTAAATCCAGCCTGGATGCATGGACTAAATATAACCGCTTATTCTGCGTGGATATTATCATGCTTAGTTGGGGCATTGATTGGTGAATGGTTACCCAATCCAGCACAATTTGGATTAGATTATGCATTAGTGGCGATGTTTATTGGTTTACTTTATTTACAGTTAACAGGTGATAAATCTAAAACAGTTCTAAATCGTGTTATAGCAATGTTGACGGTCAGTGTGATATTGATCTTTTTATTACGTTTTGTCTCATCAGAAATGGCGATATTATTTAGTACTTTTGCCGGTTGCTTTATGGGGATTATTGTGGAGCGTAAAGCATGAGTATTTATAGTATATTAATCATTTTGGGTAGTGGTTTGGTGACTTGGTTACCTCGGGTTATCCCTTTCTTATTAGTCAGAAAATTGCAATTGCCTGAAGTAGTCATTCGTTTTTTATCCTATGTACCTATTTGTATTTTAACGGCACTATTTGTTGAAAATCTTTTTATAGTTAAACAAGGCGAATTTCCTAGTTTTAATGTTGAATATTGCTTAGCTGCAGTGCCAACTATTGGTATTGCTGTTTTGACTCGTAACTTAATGTGGGTCGTTATTGTTGGAATGAGTAGTATGGCATTAATTCGCTATTTTATTATCTAAGCTGATTTTTTTTATTCAAACAAAAACAGGGCTATTGCCCTGTTTTACTATTTAATTTTTTTAGGTTCTTTCTTTTTGTTCCAATCTTATAATGCTTTTAGTCAGCTTTTCCGCTTCGGCTGTTTGGCCTAATTGATTTAAATAATTGGCCATTGCTTTCTGATTAGCTAAGTTATTGACGATAACTTTTGGTTGTTGTTTCCACCATTTTATTAGAGCAAGTGGATCACTATTGGTTGATAATTGTTTGATACGGCCAATATAGGCTGCTTGTCTAAATTGATCAAGTTGAGAGTCTGGATAAGCTTTAGTTTTATACATGATTGGTAGTAAATCAATAACCGATTGATAATCTTCCGTTTCATAATAGAGTTGATCTGCCAATCTCAATATTTCAACATTACGCGGTTTTTCATTTAATAATTTTTCAATTGTGATTTTAGCTGCACTATATTCATGATTTTTGAGTTGTAGACGAATTTGTACCAGTTGAAAAGCAAATAACTCTTTTGGTTGGCAACATTTTGCCGCCTCGACTAAAGATTGATTGGCGGCGATTAATTGGTCTGCATCAATTTGTGCTTGAGCTGCAAGTAAATAAGATAAAGTTGAGCTTTTTGCACCTTTGGCACTTTTCATAAATAGTTTAGCGGCTTGTTGATAATCACCTTGTAAAAGGTAAAATTGCGCTTGTTCAACACGTTTAACCGATTTTTTCGGTGATTTTAATCTTAACCATTCACCTAGAGCAGTTTTTGAGTTGAAGATTTTTTTACATATTTCATAAACTAAATACAGGACAAGTAATCCTAACAATTGTAATATGACAAATGAGTTAAAAGACATACTTATTCTATATTTAGCAACTTCAAATACCGCTGACCCTTGATGGCCTTCAAAAATAGGGCCAAGGAAAAATCCACCGACTAATACTAAGAAAATAATGAGTATTTTTAACATTATTATTCTCCTATTTACCTAATGCTGATTTGACTCGGGTTTGCATTAATTTTTCAAGCTCAATAATGCTGTCGAGTTTATCGGGGATATTTTGATTACTAATCGATTGTTTTTGTAAACTATCAAGATCATTTAAGAACAATTTAACTGCTGATGCATTACCATCGAAATAAGCATTAATCCAAGTCGAAGCATCATGTAAAGCACGTTGATATATGAGTTCTTGATGTCTTGGTACTGCCTGTGCCGCAATTAATAACCGGAAACGAATATTTTCACGAAGATACAGAGTCTGTTCTAAACTTAAAGGTGTTTTTAAAATTTGACATCTAACAATTTGCTTTTCATCATTACCAGCCTTATCTAAACAAGTGGCAAAATGGTTATCTTTTGCGTCAAGTTTTTCAATTTTGATAAATTTGTCCATAAATTTTTCGGCATTGACAAGTAAATTATCTGACCAATCATCTATTGATGAGCTAACATTATCATTTTCAGCTAAGTTCGATGACGGTTTATTACTTGTTGAAACCTCATCTGCGGTTTTAATTTCATTTTGGTTAACTGCCTGCGCAGCTTCTTTATAATTACCGACTAAAGGTAGGTCTGTTAATGATTCAGATAAACCTAATAGCTTAATAATAATTCCATCCTCATCAATAAAACTGATTTGTGATAAGGCATTAATATCTTTGCTGATGGCTTGTCTTGCGGCTAATAGACTTGGATCATTGGTTTTGGCCAAACTTTCATCAGCACTTTTTAATAATAGACGAGCACTGGTATAATCTTGGTCATTCCAAATTTTTCTACCAGCAAGATGGACTAAATAGTTAGCCTGTGAGATTAACCAAACATTATTATCAAGTGTGGATAGGGCTGATAAACGTTCATTAATAGTATTTAAGTTTTGTTCGTTTAACTTAGTTGCATCGTTAATTTGTATGGTTAATTGTTGTTGAATCTTTTGGTTTTCATTTAATTGGCGATCAACACGTTGTGATAAAGATGTAAACTGTTGGTTTTGTTGATTAACGGCATCATTAATATTACTTTGCAAATCATTAATTATGCTAGCTTTAGTATTTTGCTTTAAGTTTGCAACTTCTGTTTGTAAGGTGGCAATCTTTCGCTTTTGATTTTCAATTTGTTTATATCCTTGGAAATAAACAAATCCACTTAGACAAACTGTTAATGCTATGGCAAGTACCGACAGTTTTGATACAGGTGTATGGGATTTACTGCTATTAACCGATGAATTGGTTGGTTGTTCGATTTTTGGACTAGAAGTTTTTTTGATTGGTTCTTTTTTATCTACGTTCATCGTCTTTTTCGCTTCTTTGTTTGCATTAGGTATAGGCGGTTGACTAAATGAAGTGGTGCTGATGTTTGAAAGTGTTGCATTGGCACCATAGTATTTTGCTGGCATAAATTAACCTCATTTAGATTTTTTAAATATTTTTGGCATTATGACATAGAGTTATCATTGTTTTAAATAAAAATTGATTATTTGCGCTAACAATTTTTAAAACTTTTTGCCAATTTAACTGTTTAGCTTTTGTAAAAATTCTCTCACTGGTAACGATTAGTTGCGCTTCATTCTTATGTTTATTTTGGCAGTAAATATCTAGTTGTAATAAGTGATCAACACTTGTAATTAATATGATTTGTTGGGCAATATTTTCGGCTAATATGTTTGGTTTATAAGTAATAGTTTGACGAGTATAGCATGCAATTGTTTTCACATTAACTGTTTGCAATTTTAACTGCTGAGATAATTGTTGACCACCATTATCCCCACAAAGAATTAATGCATTATGACCACTTATTGCTTGTTGATTTAATAATGATAATAATCCGGCACTATTTTCTTCATTAGGGTAATCAACATGAACGTTATTTTGCTGACTAAATAATTTGGCAGATTTTTTGCCAATGGCAAAATAGCGAAGGTGATTAGGTAACCTGAGATTAGGCAGATATTGTTCAATCATATAAGTGACTTGTGGTGAAACAATAATAACCATATCACTTAGATTGAGGTTATCCAATTGTTGCTGCAAATGCCTCAGATCTTGACCAGCTAAGATATTAAAAAAAGGTAGATGTATTGCTGATACATTGGCTTGATTTAATAATCGGGTTAAATTATCCCCTTCGGGGGAAGGGCGAGTAATATAAATCATTAGTTAATTAGTTCCGCTAATATTTTATCAGCGCCTTTAGCTAATAATTTTGCTGCCAATTTTTCACCTAAGCTCTCGGCTTCTGTGGCAGCTCCTGTTATACTAACTTTAATAATTGTTGAACCATCTAGACTGCCAACTAAACCATTTAAGGTTAATAAATTGTTATTTAAAAGACTTTGACAGGCAATAGGCACTTGACAGCCACCTTGCAATGCCTGATTCATTGCTCTTTCGGCTTGAATACAAATTCGGCTATGTTTATCATCAAGTGGCGCAAGTAATTGCAAGATTGTTTCATCATTGATTCGAGTTTCGATACCAACTGCACCTTGGCCTACCGCGGGTAAAATTAAGTCAGTATCAATGTATTGCTTGATTCGTTCCTGTAATCCTAGTCGTCTTAAACCAACCGCAGCTAGAATTATGCCATCATATTCTTGATTATCCAATTTTGATAAGCGCGAACCAACATTACCACGTAAATCCTTGATTATGAGATGTGGATATTTAGCCCGTAATTGACATTGACGTCTTAAACTTGAGGTGCCAATGATAGCGCCATTAGGTAAATCATCTAAACATTGATATTGATTTGATATAAATGCATCACGAACATCATCTCGTTGACAGATTGTAGCAAGTGTTAATCCTGTAGGAAATTGAGCTGGAATGTCTTTAATAGAATGAACGGCAATATCAGCTTTATTATCTATTATGGCTTGTTCTAATTGTTTGACAAATAACCCTTTACCACCGATTTTCGATAGCGGACTATCCAATAGTACATCACCCTTAGTTACCATTGGGATTAGTTCAACGGTTAAATCTCGGTGGATAGTCATTAATTGTTGTTTAACAAAGTTAGCTTGCCAAAGGGCTAAGGGACTTTTTCTTGTTGCGATGCGGATTTTCAATGATGCTCCCTATCTACCGAATTTTAAATATTTTTGTTGTTATATGTCATTCAACATAAATTGGTTAGCCTAAAACTCATTATGTTTGAGTTTTAGGCTGCGACACTCATAATGTCAGTTATAATTCATCAACAAAATTAATGGCAAAACCAATGTAATTTGCTGGGGTTAACTGTTTTAAACGAGCTTTTTCATGTTCAGGTAACGCTAACGAATCGATAAATTGTTGCATTCCTTGTGCATCGACACGTTTACCTCGCGTTAATTCTTTTAATTTTTCGTATGGTTTTTCGATACCATAACGACGCATCACGGTTTGAATTGGTTCAGCTAATACTTCCCAATTTCGATTAAGTTCATCAAGTAGATGCTCTTGATTTACTTCAAGTTTATTTAGACCTTTAAGTGTTGACTGATAAGCAATAATCGCATAACCAATACCTACTCCGAGATTACGTAATACCGTTGAGTCGGTTAAATCTCGTTGCCAACGAGAAATAGGTAATTTACTACCAAGATGACTCATGATTGCATTAGCAAGGCCTAAATTGCCTTCTGAATTCTCAAAATCAATTGGGTTAACTTTATGTGGCATAGTTGAAGAACCAATTTCACCAGCAACGGTTTTCTGTTTAAAATGATTTAAAGCGATATACCCCCAAACATCACGATCAAAATCGATCATAATTGTATTAAAACGGGCAATACAATCAAAATATTCAGCAATATAATCATGTGGTTCAATTTGGGTAGTATATGGATTCCACTGTAATCCTAATGAAGTTACAAATTCCTCACTAAATTTATGCCAATTGATTTGTGGATAAGCAACCATATGCGCATTATAATTACCTGTAGCACCATTGATTTTACCTAGGATTTCAATTGACTCTAATTGTTTTAACTGTCTTTTTAATCGATAAGCAACATTGGCAAATTCTTTACCGATGGTAGAAGGCGTAGCTGGTTGTCCGTGTGTTCTTGATAATAATGGTAAGTCACGATAAGTCTTAGCTTGCGTAGTGATGATAGTAATTAATTTGTTCCAGTAAGGGATAAGAACTGTGTCTCTGGCTGTTTTTAACATTAAAGCATAAGATAGATTGTTGATATCTTCTGATGTACAGGCAAAGTGGATAAATTCATTAATAGCTTGCAGTTCTTCGTTAGTGTTAACTTTTTCTTTTAAGAAATACTCAACAGCTTTAACATCATGATTTGTTGTCTTTTCGATTGTTTTGATGCGTATTGCATCTTGTTCATTAAAGTTTTCAACAATTTTATTAAGGTGCTTAGTAGCTTGCTCACTTAGCGTTGGTACTTCAAGAATATCTGCTTGTTTAGCGAGTTTTTGTAGCCATCGAACTTCAACTTGCACACGATATTTTAACAAACCATATTCACTAAAAATGGTGCGTAATTCTGTTGTTTTGTCACCATAACGACCATCAATTGGTGATAGGGCGGTAAGAGCAGATAATTCCATCGGTTTTACTCCGTTGCTATTTTTTTAAATTTAATAACTTTGTTGATTAATATCTTTTAATAATTCTTGTGCTGCATTACATATTCGTTTACGACCCAGCAAAATTTGCCAGCGACTACCACCAACTTGGTACCATAAAATGGCGGAACGAACACAACCTAGTAGTGAAGCTCTAACTTTGGCTTGCACTAATGAATTTTGTAAATACTCAGCTTTACCTACTACTTTGATTTTGGTTGATAGAGGACTGATAATATCCGAATAGATTCCCGCTAATGAATAAGAGAGATCATCAACATGATTACCAATTGTCTCCTGATTCATATCTGAATAAAGTCCAGATATCCGTTGTAAACGTTGATCGATTTTACCTAGTGCATCATTATTTTTTAAAAGTTTGCTAGTGACACTTAATGCACCAAACAAATAACGGATGATTTCAACTTGTTGCTTTTGATTGGATGATAGTAGTGAGATAAGTGTTTCAAGACCAGTTTTAATATTGATAATACCATCATAAACATCATCAGTGGTTTTTGGTGATGTCTTAAATATGCTTTTAATTGCTATTTGATAAAGCGTATTGTTACAAACCCCTGTATTAGCAATTTGGGGAATAAGTGACGCACTTTGTGTTACGCCGGCAAGGGCTATTGCAATATGATGGTATTTACTATTCACTTTAATGATCCTTACTGCTTACAATTCGTTCCTCAATAATACCGCCACCAAGGCAGACTTCATCTTGATAGAATACCGCTGATTGCCCTGGTGTTACTGCTGCAACAGGTTGTTCAAACATTACTTGAATTTTATCTTGTTCTAATGGTGTGACATTACAAACAATATCTTGTTGACGATAACGGGTTTTTACTGTGCATTGAAAAGGTTTAGTTACAACTTTACGATCAACCCAGTGTAGTTGTTGAGCAATTAATCCATCCGAAAACAAAGCAGGATGATCATGACCTTGGGCTACAATTAATTCATTATTTTTTATGTCTTTGTCAACAACATACCATGGTGTATCATCGGCTTGTTTTAGACCACCTATACCAAGTCCTTTACGTTGTCCTAATGTGTGATACATTAGACCTTGATGTTGACCAATAACTTCACCGTCTACAGTACGAATCACTCCTGATTGTGCGGGTAAATAACGAGCTAAAAAGTCACTGAATTTTCTTTCACCAATAAAACAGATCCCTGTTGAGTCTTTTTTTGTTGCTGTTGCTAGGCCCAGTTTTTCGGCTATTTTTCGTACTTGTGGTTTTTCCAGTTCACCAACAGGAAATAAGCTTTGTCTAATTTGATTTTCACTCAGCGTATATAAAAAATAACTTTGGTCTTTATTGTTATCTATACCGCGCAGTAATTCGACTTTATTTCCATTTTCTCGCTTGCGAACATAATGACCGGTAGCGATATAATCAGCGCCAAGATCTTCGGCTGCATATTCAAGAAAAGCTTTAAATTTGATCTCTTTATTGCACAGGATATCAGGATTAGGCGTTCTACCCGCTTTATATTCGGATAAAAAATGTTCAAATACGTTATCCCAGTATTCGGCAGCAAAATTGATTGTGTGTAATTTGATGTTTAATTTATCACAAACTGCTTGCGCATCGGCTAAATCGATCGCCGCTGAACAATATTCTTCAGTGTCATCTTCTTCCCAATTTTTCATAAATAAACCAACAACATCGTAACCTTGTTGTTGTAATAAATAAGCAGAAACGGAAGAGTCTACGCCGCCAGACATGCCGACAACGACTTTTTTTCGAGTGTTTATATTTGGCATAATAACTAAATCAATGGGCAAAAATTTTGTGATAATTTTAGCATAATTATGATGAAATGTATAAGGCTATGCAAAAGAGGGATATGGATTAGATTAACAAATTTTGATTAATAGTTGTCTGCTGATGTTTATTCGCAGAAAAAAATAATTATGGTTCAAAACTCCATTGATAATATCAATGGAGTTAAAATTAGAAATAGTTTTATTATGGTGATATTAATTAAGATCTTTTAATAAATAGACTACATGACCGATTATTTTAAAATCGTCCTGTTCTTTTCTGTCAACCACCATAGCTGGATATTTAGGGTTATCTGAAATTAAAACTAAGTTAGCACCTTGATTTTGAATACGCTTGATACTTATATGCTCATCGTACTGTACCGCATAAAGAAAACCATCAATAGGTTTAGCATAAGCTTTATTGATAATAAGGATATCATGATTTGATATAGTTGGTTCCATACTATCACCCTTAGCCCAAACAGCGACTAGATTATCAACTTCACAACCATGATGTTTGATTAAGGTGATATCAAATGGAATTGTTTCCAAAACTGAAAATGCACTATTTGTTTCATTGAGATGATGAAATGGAATATCAATAGAACCTTTACCTTGGCTTTCTGGAAGTAAACGACATTCTCCCTTTCCTGTCACAAGCCACTCGATTGGTACATCGCATTTCTGAGCTATTGTTGCCAATCTATTTAGCGATGGATAGGTTTTACCACATAAATAATCTCGTATTACTGCTTCAGACATTCCTACTTTTTTTGCAAAAGCGTTTCCTGAGAGACCTTCTAAAACAATAGTTAATCGATTTTTAAAGTTTATTACTCCCGTACTGGTTAGTGCTCGTGTTTTTTCTTGATCTGACTGTTTTTTTACTTTATTTTCCATTGTTTTTTATTCCATTTCTAGATATTTTTTTGTTTTTATTATTTTAATTCGTTTTTTTATATGTTATTCTTTGTTGGTAACTTGTTATCGCTTTAGTCGCGTAATACCGATAATCTTTACAATAGCAAAAAATTTAACCAATAGAGGATCTCATAATGAGAGAACAAGATCAAGACTGGACACCATCAAGAGTAGTAGGTGAGATTAAAATTCGAGGTGGAAATTTAAGAGCTCTTTCACGTTCAAGTGGTTTACAGGCTGATACTTTACGTAATGCATTATATCGACATTGTCCTAAATATGAACGTATTATCTCTGAATATTTACAAGTACCTGTTGAGCAAATTTGGCCATCTAGATACGAAAAGAAGGTTAAAAAATAAGTTACAATTGTATTACTGAGTAGAAAAAGACGCCTAAGATAGGCGTCTTACGTTTTATTTCTTAGCTTGTTCTGCTGCTTTAACGATTGCTGCAAATGCATCAACTTTTAATGAAGCACCACCAACCAAAGCACCATCAATATCCGGTTGTGTAAATAGTTCAGCTGCATTTTTATCATTAACTGAACCACCATATTGAATGATTACTTGTTCAGCTACAGCTGCATCTTGTTTAGCAATATGATCACGGATAAATTTGTGAACAGCTTGTGCTTGAGCAGGAGTTGCAGATTTTCCTGTACCGATTGCCCAAACTGGTTCATAAGCAATTACCGCACCGTTAAATGCTTGTACACCTAATGCATTAATGACAGCATCGATTTGACGAGCACATACTGCTTGAGTTTGGCCAGCTTCGTTCTCAGCTTCAGTTTCACCAATACAAAGTACTGGTACTAAACCTGCTTCTTTTAATACACCAAATTTTTGCGCAATAAATTCATCAGATTCTTTGTGATAAGTACGACGTTCAGAATGTCCAATAATAACGTGAGTTACGCCGATTTCTTTTAACATAGTTGCTGATACTTCACCAGTATAAGCACCAGAAAGATGAATACCGACATCTTGAGCGCCTAAAAGAATGTTTGAGCCACCTAATTGGTGTGCTACAAAATCTAAATAAACGCTAGGCGGTGCAATTGCAATGCCACAGTTGGCATCTGTTGATAGCTCATTTCTTAATCCTGTGACTAAGTCTTTTGCCATACCGATACTACCATTGAGTTTCCAGTTACCCATAACGAGAGGTTTTCGCATATTTTTCTCCAACTTAAAATTTAAAAAGGTGTTGATTTCAGAATGAATTGGTTATAATACTACTTATTATACACCAAATAAATTGAGCTTGAGGAAAAATATGTCATTAGAAATATTGAATCAATTAGAAACTAGAATTCAAAACACTGTTAACACCATTAATACATTGCAACAAGAGATCGCTAGATTAAAACAAGGCAATCAAGAACTTGAGCAATTAATTAATGATAGTTCTGATGAAATGAAAGCATTACGTGATGAAAATGAAAAATTAAAACAAGACCAACAAATTTGGCAGCAACGGATTCAAACTCTTTTAAATAAAATTGGTGAAATTACCCAGTAAGCGATTTAATCGATTTTAAACGCGACTTATGTCGCGTTTCTTTTATGACGAACCAATATGTGAAAATTAAATTAAAATGCGTGAAAAGCTAAAATCTTTATGGCTTACTGAAACTATTCATTTAATTGAGTCACAATCTGGACGCTTTGCTGATCAAGATATTAATCGGCAAGTTAAAGCTATGTCAACATCTTTGGTTAATCGTATTGTTATGCGAGCTACCTTATTATCTAAACAAAATGGTTTATATTTGGCACAAAAAGTCATGTTGCGCTCAATTAAGCTCTCATTTTTGCTATTATTGTTTTTATCGCTTTTTATCGGTAGCTCGTTGACATTTGGCGCATTGAGTCAAAATCCAATCAATTTATATTGGGCGTTATTCAGTTTATTGGGTGTTCATTTTATTACGCTAATTATCTGGCTTTGTTCAATGTTATTTTTTTCTCGGTTTGGTGGTAGCTTATTAATTCACTGTTGGTTATGGATAGCAGAAAAACTTTACCAAAAAAAGACCGTGCAACAACTTGTTCCCGCTTTTGTTTCATTAGTTGGTTATCGAATTCGTTGGTTATTAGGTTTTGTTCTTAATCTGTTTTGGACAGTTATTTTGACTAGCGCTTTAATCGTTTTGTTAGTACTTTTTTCTACACAACATTATAGTTTTGAATGGAAAACAACTTTATTAAGTGCGGATTCAATTATCCAATTGACTCATTATTTAGGTTATTTACCTTCTTGGTTTGGATTTTCTATTCCAAAAGATGAAGTGATTAAACTTAGTGAACATGCATTAAGTGCTGGTGATATTCGTTCTTCATGGGCGATATGGCTGATTGGCGTTTTTATTTTTTATGGCTTAATTGTCCGTTTATTTCTAATGATTTCTTGTGGTGTCATCTGGATGCTAAGTAGTCGTAAAATTAAATTAAATTTAGATGATCCAGATTATCAAATACTAGCACGACAATTGCAGCCATTAGTCACTAATGTAGAAGATGAAGATAAATTAGGTGAAATTAGATGGCAATTGCCGATTTCGCAAATTGAAGAAGTACATGGTATCTATTTGGTTGCAGTGGACATCGTTGACAGTTGGAAACCGGCAACTATTGTTCCGTTCTATGGATTTCTCAATACCCGTGAACAACGGATTGCTATATTAGATCATTTGCAACTAAAACCGGCGAAAAAATTATTAATTGCCATCGATACTGATCGAGCACCTGATCGAGGATTATTGAACTTTATTCAACAGTTAATTAATAAATCACAGCAATCTCGGATATGGTTTATTAATCAAGGAAAGCAATTTCATAATTGGCAATCGTTATCTTTACCATTAGCTAATCCTAATTGGTTAGAGCAGGATAATTAATATGATAACTTCATTGAAATTAGCGATAGTTGGCCATGCAAATTTTGGTAAAACATCACTTTTACGAGCATTATCGTACAATAGTCATTTTGGTGATGTTTCAGATAAACCAGGCACCACAAGACACGTCGAGTCGATTAAGTTGCCGTTGGCTAATGATACTGACATCACTTTTTATGATACTCCTGGTTTTGAAGATAGTTTGGCGCTTTATGATTATATAACACAACTTTTACCAGCAAATACTAAGCTTGATGGTATCGATAAATTAACGAATTTTTTACAAAGTCCAGAGGCTGAAAACCTTTTTAATCAAGAAGCAAAAGTCATTAGACAAGTGTTAAATTGTGATGCAGCTATTTATGTCATCGATGTGAGAGAGCCTGTGCTACCTAAATATCACGATGAATTAGCCATCTTAGCGAATAGTGATAAACCCATTCTTGCTGTCCTTAACTTCACTTCAACTAAAGAACAAAACGAAAAGGAATGGAAAAGATTGCTTTCAAGAATGGGGATCCATGCTATCATTGGGTTCGACGCTATGTTTCCACCCATAGATGGTGAGGAAAAATTATACAAAAGTTTAGCTTTATTAATTGAACCAGCTAAAAAAATATTGGATAATTGGTTAGATAATATTACGAGGATTCGTGAATCGCGTAATCATACAGCAAATAAGCTTATTGCCGAAGCATTGGTTGATGTGACTGCTTTTTATAAAATGGCAAAATCGGATGATAATCAAGCTGTAACTGATATGCAAAATAAAGTCAGGTTACGTGAACAAAAAGTAATTAACGATTTATTGCAACTATATCAATTTGATTCAACTCAAGAGAGTGAAGAGAATCTACCTTTAATTAAAGGTAGATATAATGCTGATTTGTTTAACTTAGATGCGTTGAAATTGATGGGTATGCATTTGACCAAAGGATTTGTGTCTGGCGCAACTATCGGAGCTAGTATTGATTTAGCTACCGGTGGATTATCCTTTGGTTCAGCTGCGTTAATTGGCGCTGCGGTGGGTAGTTTGATGCAAACTGCAAAGCATTATGGATCTAGAATGCGCTATCAGTTTTCTGGATATAGTAAATTAAGTGTTGATGATGTGATTATTTGTTTTCTTTCTTTACGATTAGTTCAACTAAAAGAGAGTCTAAATTATCGCAGCCACGCGAACACCAGCCCGATTAGGTTATCTAGATTAGATAAAAACGAGTGGCAAAAAGGTGTGTTACCTAAAAGTCTAAAGGTAGCGAGACGTTATTCGCAGTGGTCGACTTTAAATAAAGGATCAAAAAGAAATGATAAAAAAAGACAGTCGGTTATTAATCAAGTTGCGCAACAATTGCAGCAGTGTTAGAAAACGATGTTTAGTAATTTCACTTATTTTTTCTCTGTTTGTATTGTTTGGTTGTAGTAGTAGTCAGGGGCAAGTAGCTGTAAATAAATCAGATCCAGTTATTTTGGCAAAAATCGATCAACATTATAAAAAATGGAAAAAAACCCCATATCGTTATGGTGGGACGACTTTAGCCGGTAGTGATTGTTCTGCTTTAGTCATGAATTTCTACAAAAATAGATTGGCAAAAACGCTACCAAGAAGTGCTGCTGAACAAGCTAAATTAGGTTATAAAGTTACCACCCCTAAAGCTGGTGATTTAGTATTTTTTAAAACTGGCCGTAGTCGAAGTGGTTTGCATGTTGGCATCTATTATGCTGATGGTAAATTCCTACATGCTTCGACATCAAAAGGTGTTATTTTCTCTAATTTAAAAGAAGATTATTGGAAAAAACATTATTGGATGACTCGTCGGGTAATTGATACTAAAGTTAAATAAAATTTTGACTCACTGATATGAAATATATTCAGTGAGTCTTTGTTTCCTTTCCTTAGTTTTTCCAATTTTATATCTGTGATTTTTCTCTTAAACCATATAACACATTGGCAACATACAACATTTCGCCAGGTGTTCCCAATGATATTCGGCACCAGTTGGTAGCTGGATTAAAATCACGTCCTATTAATATAAAATTTTTCTTCATTAATTCACGATATTGTCCCAACTCAATAGGGCTCTTATGAAAGATAAAGTTTGTTTCTGATTTAAGATAGTGTAATCCTAATTCTGACAATACTTTTTCCATAATATTACGTGATACATCAGTTGCTTTCTTTGAGTAGGTCAAAAATTGATTATCATCGATTGATGCAAGAGCTGCACAAACTCCACAGTAATTCAGTTTTTCACCTGCTACATACTGACCAATATTTTTGATATTATCTGGCGAACTGACAACATAACCGACTCGCAAACCTGCCATAGCATGAATTTTTGAAAAAGTTTTCAGTAAAATAATATTGCTATAACCTTGAAAAATTAAACTATCAACAGAACGGAATACCGGATCATTGACAAACTCGGCATAAGCTTCATCAATAATAAATAATGTATTTTTAGGCTTACTTGTTATCCACGATTCAACTTCTTTGTAACCAATTACCGTAGATGTAGGATTGTTCGGATTTACTAGATAAACAATCGAAAATCCTTGATGATTTTCAACCGCTTTGCGCAAACCGTTAATATCAATTTGCCAATCTTTTAATGAAGGAACTTTAGTTATTTTCAAATTAAAAGTTTTAGCGAAATGCTCCCCATCACCATAAGTCAATTCTGGAATAACTAGTTGAGTGTTAGGATTTATATGAGCAGCAATGGCACTACGAATACCCTCAGATGATCCTGCTGTTAATAAAATATGTCCCTCGCTAACATTATGATACTGTGCTAATCTTTTACTCAATAGCAGTATTTCAGCTTTAGCATATCGATTAGCTTTCGGAACTGCATCTATAGCTGCTTGTTTGGCTGTTCCCGACATACCTATGGCATTTTCATTAAAGTTGAGTCTAACTGGATTATCTAGACTAGGTGTAACAGCTGTATCCATTACCGGAAGTGAGAATGAAATCGTTTTTTGTAACTCGCTAGCATAGGCTTTAGATAATAATTGATTTACAGATAACCCAGCAATAGCTGCAGTAGAAAAACCCAATAATGTTCTACGACTAATGTTTAAATTTGTTACCATAATTCACCTCACGTTCAGTCCGCTTTTACAAATATAAAATACAGCAAGATTCATACCAATTTAATAAACAAATAGAAATAACTGATATCAAATTGATAAAATTAAAGATTGGTGAATTTATGATGTTTGAATACTAATTAGCTAGATTGAAAAGCGCACTAATTTAGTTCGGATTTGCACTGCATTATATCAATGTTTAAGATCATTGCTACTATTAATGAATATACGAACAATGATCTTAAGACCTCATAACTAAGACTATTTTTGCCTGATAGTTACTTTGTTATTAACTATCTGCTGGTGTTTCAATATCAGAATAGGTTGCCAGCATTTGCAAGAATTTATATTTAGAATTTACCATTTTAGTTGATTGCTCATGTAAAGTATTGGCAATAACTGGTTCAAGTGTTTCTAAACGACGGAAACGTTGCTCTTTAAGTAAAATATCCGTTAATGATTGACTGTTTGGTGCTTTAGAGTCTAACACTAAACCTGGTTTTCCTTCTTGCATGCGGCGTGGATCATAACGATATAGCGGCCAGAAACCAGATTTAACTAAATCTTTCATCTGTTCATGAGATTTAGATAAGTCGTAACCATGTTCTTCACAAGGGCTATAAGCAATAACCAGAGAAGGGCCATCATAAGCTTCGGCTTCTTGTAATGCTTTAAGTGTTTGGTTCAATTGCGAACCTAAAGCAACTTGAGCGACATAAACGTGGCCATACATCATTACACTGACCCCAAGATCTTTACGAGCTTTATGTTTACCTAAATCTGCAAATTTGGATACAGCTCCCATCGGTGTTGCTTTAGATTGCTGTCCTCCTGTATTCGAGTAGCATTGGGTATCGAGCACTAAGATGTTAACGTTTTCGGTTAAACTCATTACATGATCGAGTCCACCAAAGCCAATATCATAAGCCCAACCATCACCACCAATAGCCCATACTGATTTATCAATCAGATAATTAGCATCTTGCATTAACTCCTTAGCTTCTGCTGAAGTTAAATGCGCTAATTGTTGACGTAATAAATTAACTTGAGTTCGTTTTTCATCAATTGATAAATCTGGTGATTGTAAATTAATAACAATCTCTGGCGAAATCTCACCGGCAACATGTTCAAGCAAACGTAATGCTCGTTTTTTATGTTGATCATAAGTAATACGATAACCAAGTGCAAATTCGGCATTATCTTCAAATAGTGAATTTGCCCAAGCCGGTCCACGGCCATTGCGATCGGTTGTATATGGTGAAGAAGGTAAATTACCACCATAAATTGACGAGCAACCCGTTGCATTAGCAATAGCGAGATGATCACCATATAATTGGGTTAGTAGTTTGATGTATGGTGTTTCACCACAACCGGCACAAGCACCAGAATATTCAAATAAAGGTGTTAATAGTTGTGATGTACGTACATCAATTCGTTCTAGCGTTTTGATTTCCCGATCAGGAAGGTCGGTGAAATAATTATAATTAGCACGCTGAGTTTCTAAATTGTCAATTCGTGAACGCATGTTAATGGCTTTAACATCAAAGTTATTACGGTCACGTGAAGGACAAACTTCAACACATAAATTACATCCGGTACAATCTTCAGGTGCAACTTGTAAAACATAACGTTGACCTTTCATATCTCGAGCTTTTACTTCAAGTGAGCTTAGTGATTCTGGTGCATTGATCATATCTTCTGGTTCAACAACTTTTGCTCGAATGGCTGCATGCGGACAAGCAACTGCACAATGGTTACATTGAGTACAAAGTTCAGGTTGCCAGATTGGTATTTCTTCAGCAATATTACGTTTTTCCCATTTGGTGGTGCCAACTGGCCATGTTCCATCGGGTGGAAAGGCTGAAACAGGTAAACTATCACCTAAGCCAGCTAACATAGTTGCAGTGACCATTTTAACAAAATCAGGGGCGTTGCTTGGCACAACTGGCGGACGTGATGAACTACTTTCATCCACGCAACTTAATGGAATTTGCTCAAGAGATGCAATGGCTAAATCGAGTGCTTTCCAGTTATTTTCAACAATATCTTGTCCTTTACTGCTGTAACTTTTGGCAATAACTTCTTTTAGCTGTGAAATGCTAAAGTCATTTTTAAATATTTCTGATAAATGGAAGAATGCAGCTTGCATGACCGTATTAATTCTTGCACCTAAATTACATTCTCGAGCAATTTTAGCTGCATTAATAATATAAAAATGTGCTTTTTTCTTAATTAATTGAATTTGCACTTCTTTAGGTAATCTATGCCAAACTTCATCCTTACTATAAGGTGTATTTAGTAAGAAAATACCATCATCTTTTAATCTTTCAACTATTTGATATTTGTCGATAAACTGATCTTGATGACAACCGATAAAATGGGCACTGGTTATCAAATATGGTGAATCTATTGGTTCAAGGTTAACTCGAAGATGAGACGTGGTTAAACCACCTGCTTTTTTCGAATCGTAAACAAAATAACCTTGTACATAAAATGGTGAACTATCACCAATGATTTTGATATTATTTTTGGTCGCTGAAACCGTACCATCACTGCCTAAACCATAAAATAGTGCTTCAAGTGCTGATTTTTGTGGGATGGATTTTTCTGGTAATGGTAGTGACAAGCCGGTTATATCGTCATAAATACCAACGGTAAAGCGAGGTTTAGGTTTCTCTGTTGTTAGTTCATTAAAAATAGCTAATACACAGCGAGGATCGAACTCTTTCGATGATAAACCATAACGACCACCAATAATTTGCGGTAAATGGTTTCGTTCGCCACGTGAAAAACTCTCAGCAAAGGCTGTCATTACATCTAGATAAAGAGGTTCAGCTTGTGCACCTGGTTCTTTGGTTCGATCTAGCACTGCGATTTTTTTCGCAGTTTGCGGAATAACGTCAAGTAGATGAGTTGCTGAAAATGGTCGGAATAATCTTACGATAACGACACCAACTTTTTCATCATTTTTAATCAGATGATCAACAACTTCCTTCGTTGTGCTGACACCGGAGCCCATAATGACAATGATACGCTCAGCATCTTTTGCGCCATAATATTCGAAAGGTTGATACTTCCTACCTGTCTCTTTTTCAAAGGCTTGCATAGCATCTGCAACATGATTGAAGGTATTCTCATAATATGGATTAACTGCTTCACGGCACTGGAAATAGGTATCAGGATTAGCTGATGTACCACGAATAACTGGATTATCAGGCGTTAAGGCGCGGTGGCGAAAAGCATCAATAGCTTGATGGGGAAGCAAATTACGAATCTGTTCATCACTGATTGGATAAATTTTATTTACCTCGTGTGAAGTTCTAAAACCATCAAAAAAATGAATAAATGGCACTCTACTATTGAGTGTTGCAATTTGCGAAATTAAGGCTAAATCTTGTGCTTCTTGTACCGAGCTAGAACACAACATGGCAAAACCAGTTTGCCTGACAGACATAACATCAGAATGATCACCAAAAATAGACAAGGCATGAGTTGCAACAGTACGGGCGGCAACATGTAATACAAATGGTGTTAATTCCCCAGCTATTTTATATAGCGAAGGAATCATTAATAACAGCCCTTGCGATGAAGTAAATGATGTTGCTAATGCTCCAGTCATTAATGCACCGTGTACAGTTGATATTGCTCCCGCTTCCGATTGCATTTCAACAACTTTAGGTGTATCACCAAAAACATTGGGTTTGTTGAACTCCGCCCACGAGCTAGCTTGTTCAGCCATAGATGAACTTGGCGTTATTGGATAAATAGCAATGACTTCGTTTGCACGATATGCGACAGATGACACCGCACTATTAGCATCTGATATGATCATTAAAAAACCTTGTATCTTAGAGTATTATGACATTACTTAGTTATAATAATTTTGCATATTGTACCAGAAACTAAGATAGCTTTTAGTTATTTTTGAGTTAAATTTTTGGCTAACTATACGTTTTTAGTAAAAATAAATAAGGAAGGGTATTGGTATAGAAAAACATAAGACGCAAATATTAGGTTGATACTGCAAGGAATTTTTTTGAAGATTCTTATATCGATGATTTTTGTCCAGTAATATTAGCTGATTAGTTACAATTACTAGACAAAAATTGATATTGTATATATTACTGAATAACAACTCGTTCAGTTGATGAAGAGTGTTTTATTTCGCCAAGTAACCAAGCTTTTTCACCATGCTGATTAAGTAAATTAATTGCTTGTTCGGCTAACTGTTTTGGTAAAGCGATGATTAAACCTACTCCACAATTGAAAGTACGGTACATTTCATGACGGCTTACATTACCTGCTTGTTGTAACCAATTAAAGATGGCCGGCCATTGCCAACTAGATTCATCAATAACAGCTTGAGTGTTATCAGGTAAAACTCGTGGAATGTTTTCCCAAAAACCACCGCCAGTAATGTGTGCAATAGCATGAACATCGATTTTTGAAATCAAATCAAGTACTGATTTTACATAAATCTTAGTTGGCGCAAGTAAGTGATCTGCTAATGGTTTTCCGTCTAATTGTTCTGTTGCTGGATTAACACCACTAACTTCGATAATTTTACGTACTAATGAATAACCATTTGAATGCGCACCACTTGATGCAAGGGCAATTAGTGCATCGCCATCTTGAACTTTACTACCATCAATCATTTCTGATTTTTCAACTACACCGACACAAAAGCCCGCTAAGTCATAATCATCGCCATGATACATACCAGGCATTTCTGCAGTTTCACCGCCAACCAATGCACACCCAGATTGTTTACAACCTTCCGCAATACCTGTAACAACTGTCGCTGCAACATCAACATTTAATTTGCCAGTAGCATAATAGTCGAGGAAAAATAAAGGCTCAGCTCCTTGAACAATTAAATCATTAACGCACATAGCAACCAAATCAATACCAATTGATTCATGGCGATTTAAATCCATTGCAAGGCGTAATTTAGTGCCAACACCATCAGTACCTGAAACTAAAATAGGTTGTTTATATTTTTCCGGAATTGCACATAATGCACCAAAACCACCAAGTCCACCCATAACTTCAGGACGTTTGGTCTCTTTTACGACAGATTTAATACGATTAACCAATTCATTGCCAGCATCGATATCGACACCAGCATCTTTATAGCTAAGAGATTTATTATTTGACACGGGGAGCAGTCCTTTCAATAGAAAAAATTGCTTGTTATTTTAGCAAGGATGAAATTTATTGGCGACTAATTATTGTTAAAATAATTTCTTGATTATCAAGATTCGCTATTTTCGAACCAACTTTCTAAAATAATAATTGCCGAAGTCGCATCAACATGGCCTTTTTCAAGGGCTCGGTAGCCACGTGAAGCAAAGATGTGTGATTTTGCTTCAACGGTTGATAACCGTTCATCTTGTAAATGAACTTGATAGCCAAACATTCCATGCAGGCGGTTAGCAAATTTGCGTGCTCTTGCGGTTAACGGTTGCTCTGTGCCATCCATATTTAGTGGCAATCCTACCACTAAATAATCAGGTTTCCATTCATTAAGTACTTTTTCTATTGACTGCCAATTAGGGATGCCATCTCGAGCTTTGAATGAACAAAGTGGATTCGCAGTCTTGGTTATATCTTGACCGATAGCTGCGCCGATGCTCGCTGTACCAAAATCAAATGCAATGATGGTAGCCATAATTTATGCGTTACCCATTTGAGGTGAAATCATTTTAATATTAATGCCCAATGATTCAGCTGCTTTCTGCCAACGATCTTCAATAGCTACCTCGAAGATAATTGCAGGATCAACATTGGTAACTAACCAATCATTTTTTGCTACTTCACTTTCAAGTTGTAATGATTGCCAACTTGAATAACCTAATGCTAAGAAAAGATCTTTTGGTTGTTCTGGTGAGCCAATAGACTTTAATGCATCAAGAGATGTGGTAATCATGATATCATCAGAAATTTTTATACTTGAAGCAAACCCTTGATGAGGAGTATGAAGAATAAATCCTTGCTCTTCAGCAAGCGGGCCGCCACAAAACACTGGGTGTTCAAGTTCAGCACAACTTTTTGATGCGGTTATTTCTAAACGGGATAATACCGTTTCTACGTTGAGATCAACAATGGGTTTATTAATAATAATCCCCATTGCACCATCACGATTATGTTCACAAATATATATTACTGAACGACTAAAAATTGAGTCATTAACAGTAGGCATGGCTATAATAAAATGATTTTTTAAATTCATATGCTCACATTGTCGTTAAATTTATAATGCACATTTACCTATTTTGACTTTATGTTCAACATTACAGCGCATTAATATTTCAGGATGATTGGTTTCTTCATTAATTGATTCACCAACAATTTCAAAATTTTGTGATAAATAAAAGTTAATTGCATCACTATTTTGTTTGTAAACATGTACCATTAATTCGTTATGACGTTGTTTGGCCTTTTCAACTAATGCTGCCCCCGTACCTTGATGACGAGAATTTTTTTCAACATATAAACCTGAGATATAGTTTTCAGTTAGGCCAATAAAACCAACAACAACGCCGTTGATATCTTGAACATATATTGTTGACATTGGGATCAACATCTTGACTAATTCAAAGTTTTGTTTAAAAAACTCAGGATCGATAAAATTATGTGCTTGTTCATTACCTTGAAGCCAAATTGTCATTATGGCATCTAAATCTTTTGCTTGATATTCTCTAATCATTTTTAACTCTTTATATTTAATCTTGATTCAATAGCATCCATTAATAAACCTGTGATTGATAAATCTGGGTTAGCAGCTTCAATTTCTCGAACACAAGTCGGGCTAGTAACGTTAATTTCGGTTAGTTTGTCACCAATAATATCAAGTCCCACAAATAGTAGTCCTTTTTGTTTTAAAACTGGGCCGATACTGTTAGCGATTTGCCAATCACTATCACTTAATGGTCTGACTTCACCATGTCCACCAGCTGCTAAGTTTCCTCGTGTTTCCCCTTTCTGTGGGATTCTTGCTAAGCAGTAAGGCACGGGTACACCGTCGACAACTAAAACCCGTTTATCTCCATCTTTGATTGCAGGAATAAATGTTTGCACCATGCAATAACGGGTATTATGTTCAGTAAGCGTTTCAATAATCACCGAAACATTAGGATCATCTTGTTTTACTCGAAAAATTGACGAACCACCCATGCCATCTAGTGGTTTTAAAATGATGTCATGATATTGTTGATGAAAAGCTTTAATTTGTGATGTCTGGCGAGTAACTAAGGTTTCAGGTGTAAAATCAGCAAACCAAGCCGTAAATAATTTTTCGTTACAATCACGCAGACTTTGGGGTTTGTTTACTACCAATACTCCTTTCTCTTCTGCACGCTCTAATATATAGGTTGCATAGATAAATTCAGTATCAAAAGGCGGATCTTTGCGCATTAATATTACGTCAAGTTCACTTAATGCTATAGTCTGTTCGTCTCCAAAATCAAACCAATGCTCACTATTGTTATGAACTGTTACTGTACGTGTTGTTGCACTAGCTTCTCCATTGCGTAAAAACAGATCATTCATTTCCATATAATAAAGTTGATAGCCGCGTTTTTGTGCTTCAAGTAGCATCGCAAAACTAGTATCTTTTTTTAATTTGATATGGCTAATGGGGTCCATAACAATACCAAGTTTGATCATGGTAACTCCTTACTGATTATATTTGATTTTACTGAATTCGGTGTTGATGATTTGCATGCTGCTCTACCTATTTAATAATTTATATAAAATCAAGGTAGAAAGAGGTATTAGCAATAATAATCAAGTTTTCAACTATCATACCCGTTACCGATTAATAAGCAAAGCAATCATTTGTTAACTTATTTATTTCTTGCGACTAACCTAAATCACCTAAACGAACTTGAAGGGCTGTTATTGCAGTTAACGCCGCTGTTTCAGTACGTAATACTCTCGGTCCAAGCAAGATATCAGTAAATTGATATTGATGAGTCATGTTAATTTCTTCATTAGATAGACCACCTTCCGGCCCAATTAATAAACTAATATTTTTGTTATCATTCGCTAATTGATTAATTCCTTGTTCGGCTTTAGGGTGTAAGTTAAGTTTTAAACTATCGGTTAAATTTGCACACCAATTTTCTAATTTCATTACTGGATTGATGCTTGGGATGATATTTCGTCCACATTGTTCACAAGCCGAAATAACAATTTTTTGCCATTGCTGAACTTTCTTTTCGAGTCTTTCTTGATCGAGTTTGACGCCACAACGTTCTGAAAGTAGGGGAGTAATGGTATTAACACCTAATTCTACCGATTTTTGAATAGTAAACTCCATTTTATCACCCCGAGAAATTACTTGTCCTAAATGAATGTTCAATGGTGATTCTCGATTATCTAACACACTGTTTGCTGTTTTAACAATAACCGTTTTTTTATTAACTTCATGTATTACGGCAGGCGTAATTTGGTTGGAACCATCAAAAAGAGTAATTGATTCCCCCGTTTTCATTCTTAATACTCGAATAAGGTGATTAAAAGCATTATCATCTAAAGTGATCAAACTATTTTGATTGATTGTGTAAGGCTGAAAAATTCGCGTCATATAAACTATTATTTACTATTATTTAAAATAAATTATAGCGTAATTTATTAAGATTCGGTAATCTCTATTTTAAACAATATCTATATTTGGAATAGAATATGACATTAACAATTAAAGATAGAGTATTCATTGAATCACTAACGGCTTATACCACAATTGGTGTTTATGATTGGGAAAAAACGATTAAACAAAAGTTAGTTCTTGATCTTGAAATGGCATGGGATAATCAACCTGCTGGGCAAAGTGATGATGTGAAGTTTTGTTTAGACTATTTTGTTGTGTCGCAATCAATAACGTCATTTATTGAAAGAAATAAATTTGAGTTGATTGAAACTGTAGCTGAACGTGTCGCAATGTTAGTCATTGAGCAATTCTCGGTACAATGGTTGAAAATAAAAGTGTCAAAACCTGATGCCATTGCTAATGCTGGTAACGTTGCGGTATTAATAGAACGCAGCGCTAAATAACTACAACTAGATATCCCTTAATGAGTAAAGCGAACAAAATAATATGTGATCAGTCACATCATAAAAAGAAAGGTTTTGATAATACTGAACCTTTTTCAATTAAATTAACTGATGCTTTGCGTTGGCGACTGCAACGTAAAGTGTTACCGCCGAAAGGCGGATATCAAGCATTCATCCAAAATTGGGTTAGCTCAATTGATATTAGCTTAAGTGGTGATAGAGTTTGGTGGATCGGACATTCTACTACCTTGATAAAGCTTAATGAACAATGGATATTAACTGATCCAGTTTTTTCTAATCGAGTTTCGCCTGTTCAATTTATTGGGCCAAAACGACGAACAAAACCAGCAATTACCATTGAGAAATTACCTCCAATTAATGTAGTGGTAATCTCTCATAGTCATTATGATCATCTTGATTTTAATAGTATCCGCCAACTTATAATGCGGTATCCGCAACTTACTATTCTGGTTCCCTTAGGACTTAAAAGAAAACTATTAAAATGGGGAGCCAAGCAAGTTATTGAGTTAGATTGGTGGCAGTCAACTAATGTTAATGGAATTACCTTTAATGCTACACCGGCAAAGCATTGGAGTAATCGAGGTGCATTTGATGTGAATAAAGCATTATGGAGTGGATGGGTTATGCAGACAGATATTGATAAACCATTATCAACTAAAACGGTCTACTTTATGGGGGATACAGGTTATTGCGCAAGCTTAAAGAAAATAACCGATAAATTTAAGCAAATAGACCTTGCTTTGATACCAATTGGTGCTTATGCACCACGTTGGTTTATGCAATCGCAGCATATAGATCCACAACAAGCTGTACAACTTTATGATGAATTAAATTGCCAGTCAGCCATTGCGATCCACTGGGGGGCTTTTGAATTGGCTGATGAGCCATTAGATGAACCACCAACATTATTAAATTCATTAAAGAAAGATAGAGCATTTTATATATTAAAAATAGGTGATAGCTTAGCTATCAATCGTCGCAATAATGAACTAAAATAATTAGTAATAATAATTTAAACTACATTTTGATATTTGAGAGGGAAATATGATGAAATCTGTAATTATTGCATTAACTTGTTTAACGCTTAGTTTAGGTTTAACTGCTTGCGGTGGCAAAAATGATGAAGGTAAACAATATCATTGGTCAAAAGCTCATGGCGTTCTCGAAGATTGCCGCGGTGTAATGAATAAATCAGAACAATGTCAAAGAAATTCTAATAATCAACAATATTTATTCCAAATTGATAGGTATTAACTTATATGAGTGCTTGGCTTATTTATGCATTATTATCGGCGATTACTGCTGCTTGTGTGGCTATTCTTGGTAAAATTGGTTTACAGCACCTTGATGCTAATACTGCGACAGCAATTAGATCTATAGTAATGGCAGTATTCTTAGTTGGTGTTGTTGTTGTACAAGGAAAACTAAATTTAATAAATACTTTTTTTAATGATAAAAAAGCATTGCTTATTATTGCATTGAGTGGCGTTGCTGGGGCGTTATCGTGGTTATTTTACTTTATGGCAATAAAAGAAGGGAAAGTATCGCAAGTCGCCCCCATTGATAAACTTAGTGTCGTTTTTGCGGTTATTTTTGCAGCCATCATATTTGGCGAAAAAATTTCATTTCTTTCGGCTATAGGCGTTGCCATGATAGCTGCTGGGGCGATATTAGTTGCACTATTTTAATAGTGTATTAAACAGCTCAACAGTTACTATCTCACCTTTGGTTACATTGCCTCTATCTTTTTCAAGTAAGATAAAGCAATTAGCATGATTAAACGATTGCGTGAGATGGGAGCCTTGTTGACCAGTTGAGACAACCTCTAACTCGCCATTAGCTGAAATTTGCAATACACCTCGTTGAAAATCCAATCTACCGATACTTTTTTTCAGATTTGTTGCTGTTTTTGCTTTAAGTGATAACTCAACTTCTGTTAAATTTTGTCCAGCAAGCGCTAAAATTAATGGCTGAACCAATTGATAAAAAGTGACGAGAGTTGAAACAGGATTACCCGGCAATCCGCAAAATAACGCATTACCTATATTGCCAAAGGCAAACGGTTTTCCTGGTTTTATGGCAATTTTCCAGAAGTTAACTTTACCCAGTTCCTCTAGTGCCATTTTAGTATAATCAGCATCCCCGACTGAAACACCGCCACTACTAATCACTAAATCAGCTTGTTTAGATGCGGTTTCGAGTGTTTGCATAATTTTGCTCGGATCATCGACAATAATCCCTAAATCAATAATTTCACAATTTAATTTATTTAATAATAATTTGAGGGTAAATCGGTTACTATCATAAATTGCACTATTATTTGCTAATGGGGTACCAATCTCGGTTAATTCATTACCGGTGGAAAATATTGCAACTTTTAACCTTCGATATACTGTTAACTCAGCAATCCCAAGTGTTGCTAAACTGGATAAGGTCGGAATAGTTAATCGAGTACCTTTTTCGACAATAACCGCACCTTGTTTAGCATCTTCACCTATATAACGAATATTACTAGCTGGTTTTATCTCATGTAAAAATTTAATTCCTGATTCAGTTTGTTCTGTCTCTTCTTGCATTACAACTGCACTAGCTTCGTTAGGAACTGGTGCACCAGTCATAATTCGTAAGCAACTACCTTTAGGCCAATTTAGTGATGAGATATCGTCACCTGCATAAATGACTCCTGCTAACGGTAATAAGGTCGATTGATTGATATCAGATAATCTTACGGCATAACCATCCATAGCCGAATTATTAAAGCTAGGTACATTAATTGGCGAAATAACAGGTTCAGCAGTGATTCGATCTAAGGCATCAAATAATGCTACTTTTTCCATTGCCGGTTTATGATTATTTGTTGCTTCAAGTATATTTTTTTGGGCTTGTTCAAAGGTTAATAACATAAATGAAGCTCCTTGTAATCGATTTTCCGTGGTGTTAGACAAGTAGTTAATTGAGAGCAGATAATCTATTGAGTTATATAAATATATGATAATGATGCCGCAATATACGGCATCAACAAAGATTAAACATTAAATAAGAAATTCATAATATCACCATCTTGTACGATATAATCTTTCCCTTCAGAGCGCATTTTGCCTGCTTCTTTAGCGCCTTGTTCACCACCATATTTAATGAAGTCATCAAAAGCAATGGTTTGAGCTCGAATAAAGCCTTTTTCAAAATCGGTATGAATTTTACCTGCAGCTTGTGGCGCAGTATCTCCAACAGAAATTGTCCATGCCCGAACTTCTTTAACACCAGCAGTAAAGTAAGTTTGCAGATTAAGTAAACTATAACCTGCGCGAATTACTCTATTTAAGCCAGGTTCAGTTAAACCAAGGTCTTGCATAAATTCATCGCGATCAGCGTCATCAAGTTCAGCTAATTCAGCTTCAATAGCAGCACAGACAGGTACAACGACGGCTTTTTCTTGCTCAGCAATAGCTTTGACTTTTTCTAAATATGGGTTGTTTTCAAAACCATCTTCATTAACATTAGCAATATACATTGTTGGTTTTAGGGTTAAAAAGCTTAAATATTTAATTGCATCTAATTCTTCTTTACTAAAATCGAGTAATAATAGTTTTTTGCCTTGTTCAAGATGAGGTAAACATTTATCTAAGATTTCCAGTTCGTACTTGGCGTCTTTATCACCACCTTTAGCACGTTTTTGTAAACGGGTAATGGCTCTTTCGCAAGCCTCAAGATCAGCTAACGCAAGTTCAGTATTAATGATTTCAATATCTTCAGCCGGATCGATTTTACCTGCAACATGAACGATATTTTCATTTTCGAAACAACGAACAACGTGGCCAATCGCTTCTGTTTCACGAATATTGGCTAAAAATTGATTACCGAGGCCTTCACCTTTCGATGCACCTTTAACTAATCCTGCAATATCAACAAATTCCATTGTAGTAGGTAAGGTTCGCTGTGGTTTAACAATTTCCGCAAGTTGATCTAAACGCGGATCTGGCATTGGCACTACACCTGTATTCGGTTCAATCGTACAAAACGGAAAGTTAGCAGCTTCGATTCCTGCTTTGGTTAGTGCATTAAAAAGCGTTGATTTACCTACATTAGGTAGTCCGACAATTCCACATTTAAATCCCATACTGTTTATTACCTTGTATTATAAAAATCTTAAAAATAGGCAACAATTATATACTAAATTAGGCTAATTATGCTAATGTTGATACTGATATAAAATATTCAGCAAAACAAGTGTATTAAGTTTAGGAACTAAAAATTGTTGTTCCTATCATCATAATTAACTATTAATTACCTTTTTGATTAATTTTCCAGTGATAAACCGATCTGATATAATTGATTTTTCTTCAGCCCATACATCTCTGCGGTAATTGCCGCTGCTTTTTTCAATGGTAACTCTTTAACTAATAACTTTAAGGTAGTCATGACTTTGGCATCAATAGCATTATCAGTTTTGCTATGTCCTTCAACAATTAGAACAAATTCGCCTTTTTGGCGATTACTATCTTCTTGTAACCAGTCAATTAACTCATTTACTGGATAGTTGACAATCGTTTCCCATGTTTTAGTGAGTTCTTTTGCTAAAACAATATGTTTATCGCACCCCCAAATTGTTTGCATATCATTTAGGGTTCCTAACAGTCGATGAGTTGATTCATAAAAAATCATTGTTCGACTCTCTTCGCATAAAGTAGTTAGATAATCTTGACGAGCTTTGGTTTTTGCCGGTAAAAAACCTTCATAACTGAATTTGTCAGAAGGTAATCCAGCAACCGATAATGCGGCAATAGCCGCACAAGCGCCCGGAATTGGTACCACATTAATATTATTTTCTCGACAGGCTTTCACTAGGTGATAACCAGGATCATTAATTAGCGGTGTGCCTGCATCTGAAATTAATGCAATTGATAAACCTGATTTTAGTTTTTCGATCAAAACTTGTGCTTTTTCTTGTTCATTGTGATCGTGTAAAGCAAAAAGTTTAGCTTTAATACCTAGGTGTTGTAATAGTAGTCCACTATGTCTAGTGTCTTCAGCCGCAATAAGATCAACACTTTTAAGTGTATTAATGGCTCTTAGTGTAATATCATCTAAATTACCGATGGGTGTTGCAACAATATATAAAGTCATTCTATTTTGATCACTGTAAATTTTATGGTAAGGCATTAAATATACTATACCAAACCTTGTTTTATTGTATATACTCATTACCGTGAAATTAGTTTTAATAACTATTGGATAAAAATATGGCTTGAATGCTTTTTTGTACTGATGATATTTTTTCGTTCTATAGTTAGTAGTTTATTTAGAATGCGGAAATTATTTATATATTCTGTGAACAATTAGCCATCAAATGAGATGTATTAATAACTTTTAAATCAAGAATTGTACATTTTTGCCAGTGATTTTATTGATTTACTTTACAAGTAATTAATATAATAGCTTTTTGTTGTAAAAAAGTTAAAATGTGCATAACAAAATAATATAATATAAATTAATGAAAGGTGTTATTGTGAAAAAAATTCTCACATTAAGTTGTTTAAGTTTGATGATCGCCGCATGTACACAAACTAATCCAGCTCAAATTGAAGATATTTCTGACTCTTCCAGTTGTTCTACTTCGTCGGTATATTCAAAACCACCGGCGAATATTTCCACTGGGACTCGTTCTTCGTCACAAATTTATTCATCATCAACACCAACAACATCTCGCTCGCCAGTTACAGCCAATAACAATAGCACTAGAGATAGCCAAAGTGTGGTTACCTCCAATGAACGTATTGTTTATAATCGTGACTACAATGATATACCTAAAGGTGGTTATCAAGGTGATACTTATACAGTTAAACGAGGTGATACACTTTTTTATATCGCTTGGGTAACAGGTAATGATTATAGAGCATTGGCAGCCAAAAATAACATTAAAGAACCATTTGCTGTAAATGTGGGGCAAGTATTGGATGTTAGTGGTGGTACAACAGTGGTTGAAACTAAAAAAACCACCTCTACTATGCCTGTTGTCACAACAAATAATAACAATAACGGTTCAGTAACCAATACCACGACTAAAACTAAACCGGTTGTAACGACAGTTACAACAACTACAACTACAACTTCTGGTAAAAATAAACCAACCAATACGATTCAAACTACGGAAACGGTAACTGAACCAGTTGATACTGCAGTGCCAACTAAACTACCAACTACATCTAACGTAGCTAATATTATATGGCAATGGCCTGCACAAGGTAAAATTATTGAAAAATTTTCTAATGCTAGCAAAGGGATTGATATCTCAGGTAATTTAGGTGCTAAAGTCGTTGCTGCGGCTAATGGCCGAGTGGTTTATTCAGGTAATGCATTACCTGGTTATGGTAATTTAATTATTATAAAACATAACGATGACTATTTAACAGCGTATGCACATAACCAAACCATTTTAGTTAAAGAACAACAAAATGTTCGTGCTGGTGAACAAATTGCTACCATGGGGGCTACAGGAACTTCATCAGTAAGATTACATTTTGAAATTCGTTATAAAGCACAATCAGTCGATCCGTTAAAATACTTACCGACAAAATAATCGGTATTTTATATTAATATAGAGGCTTATGACCAATTAATCAGGTGTTTTATTGCAAACCAATTTGATTTAACAATTTTATTTTACGTAACTTAAGGAGTTATATTCATGGCAGTAAAAAAATTAGTTCTTATTCGTCACGGAGAAAGCGTTTGGAATCAAGAAAACCGTTTTTGTGGTTGGACTGATGTTGATTTATCTGACAAAGGTAACAAAGAAGCAGCAGAAGCGGGTCAATTATTAAAACAAGAAGGTTTCGAATTTGATTATGCATATACTTCTGTTTTAAAACGTGCAATTCACACATTATGGCACGTTTTAGATGCAGTTGATCAAGCATGGTTACCGGTTGAAAAAAGCTGGAAATTAAATGAACGTCATTATGGTGCACTACAAGGTCTAAATAAAGCTGAAACTGCTGCTAAATATGGTGATGAGCAAGTTAAATTATGGCGTCGTGGTTTTGCGATTACTCCTCCAGCACTTGAAAAATCTGATGAGCGTTTCCCTGGGCATGACTCACGTTATAGCAAATTACCAGAATCTGAATTACCTTTAACTGAAAGTTTAGCTTTAACGATTAAACGTGTTCTTCCTTATTGGGAATCAACTATTGCTCCACGTGTTGCTAAAGGTGAACGTGTAATTATTGCTGCTCACGGTAACTCACTTCGTGCACTAGTTAAGCATTTAGATAACATTAGTGATGATGATATTATCGATCTAAATATCCCAACTGGTGTGCCACTAGTTTATGAATTTGATGACAACATGAAAGTTGTTAAACACTACTACTTAGGTAATGCTGATGAAATCGCCGCTAAACAAGCTGCGGTAGCGAACCAAGGTAAAGCAAAATAGTATTAATTAATCTAAAGGGTAAGTTGAATAACTTACCTTTTATTTCCTAACACAGGGAATAAATATTTAACTTTTTGAGACGCTAATTTTGTCGAAAATTTATTATATTTATGGCGTAATGAACGCTGGAAAATCTACCGAATTACTGCAAATCGACCATAACTACTTAAGTAATAATATGCAAACATTATTGCTTAAATCTTCGGTTGATACTCGAGATTCTGCTGTTGAAATTGTATCTCGGCTAGGCTTACGTAAAAAAGCATTACAACTTGATGATAGTACAGTGGATGGCATAATTGAGCACATAAAACAAAATAATTACGCTTGTATTTTAATTGATGAAAGTCAGTTCTTATCATCTAGCACCATCTGGAAATTATCTGATGTTTGTGATGAATACAGTGTTCCTATGATGTTTTTTGGTTTAAAAACAGATTATATGGGGCATTTATTCGAAGGTTCGAAAACCCTATTAGAAATTGCTGATAATTATAGGGAACTTAAAACGGTTTGCTGGTGTGGTAAAAAAGCCACCATGATCCTTTTAGAGGGAGAAAATGGGCAAATAGTTAAATTTGGAAATTCGATACATCTTGGTGATAGCGAGTATCATTCAGTTTGTCGAAAACACTGGAAAGCTGGACAGGTAAGACCAAATCATTAAATTTACTTGTGCAGTTGGATAAATATTTTACCATCAGAAAATAATGCTCATATTTTGATGTGCAAAAATATTAAATTATTATAAGGAATTAATCGCATGAAAATTAAAAATACATCATTAGCTATTTTACTAGGTTTAGTTTCATATTCCGCCAGTGCAAAAGATTATGTAATTACTGATGGAGATAGAGTAATTCAAAAAGGTGATTGGCAAATATCAAACAAAAATATTAGTCCAGATGCACCTCCTTTTACCATTGGAAATGTAATCCTCAAAGGTGGTAAGCAAGAGGGATCTGAACTATTAACGATCAAAAGTGAAGGCTTAACAATTAATTTAAGCCCAACTCGTGGTTTGGGTATCGTAAACGTTGAAGGTAATGGGATTCGCTTAGGTTGGGACTCTCCGGTTAAAGAGATTGTTAATCCTAAATATATGAATTTAGAAAGCCGTGGTGGTGCAGGTTGGCTAGATGGCTTTAACGAAATGATGGTTCGTTGTGGTTTTGAATGGACAGGGCATGCAGTGCAAGCTGATGGTATGATGTATACACTTCATGGTCGTGCACAAAATACTCCTGTGTCAAAATTATTTGTTGAGGTTGAAGAGCAAGCTCCTTATACGATTACTATCAGAGGGTTAATTAAAGAAAATGCTTTCAAAAAGAGCAATTTTGAAACTTGGGTTACTATCAGACATGTTCCTGGCAGCAAAGAATTTACCGTACATGATATCCTGACTAATTTAAGTGATTATGATCGTGATTATCAAATTATTTATCACAGCAATTTCGGTACACCAATTTTAGAACAAGGGGCTAAATTTGTTGCACCAGTTAAAGAAATTTCACCTTTCAATGAATATGCAGCAACTGGTTTGAAAAATTGGCAAACTTATCAAGGGCCAACAAAAGGCTTTGATGAAATGGTTTATAACATTTTCCCTTATTCAGATGCAAATAATCAAACTCAAGTTATGTTGAAGAGTAATGCAAGTGATAAAGGGGTTGGGATTGCTTTTAATACTCAACAATTACCTGTACTGACATTATGGAAAAATACTGATACGCTTAAACAAGGCTATGTAACTGGTATTGAACCAGGAACAAGTTTTGCTTATCCAGTTACAATTGAGCGTGAGCAAAAACGTGTACCTCAATTGGGTGCAGGCAAAAGTACGGAATTTATTTTAACTTATAGCCTATTGTCAAATAAAGAAGAAGTAGCAAACTATGAGGCTAAAATAAAGGCTATTCAAGGAAACAAACAGACCAAAGTAGTTGAAGAACCTATGGCAAAAGAATAAGTCGTTCGCAAATACCGCTAACAATTTTGTTGGCGGTATCTTTTCCTGTTCAAAGAAAGTTTTAATCATCCTGTCGATTCAAAATATTATTATCTATAATATGTTATTCTAAGCTACACTAATCAACAAATTTTCGGATTCAATTAAATAACAGGAATAAATATGGCTGCGAAAAGGATAGTAATTGGAATAAGTGGTGCTTCAGGCTTTGCTTATGGTATCAAAGCTTTAGAACTATTAAAACCAATGGATATTCAGACACATTTAGTGATCTCAAAAGCGGCAAAAATTACCGGTCATTATGAGCATTCGAAATCACAATTAACGCAATTGCAAGGGTTAGCTGATGTTGTATATGCGATCGATAATATTGGTGCAGCGATAGCGAGTGGCTCATTTAAAACAATGGGAATGTTGATTGCACCATGTTCAATGCGAACACTTTCAGCTATAGCGAATAGTTTGTCAGATAATTTACTTACTCGAGCAGCAGATGTGGTATTGAAAGAGCGTCGTCGATTAGTGTTAATGACGCGAGAAGCGCCATTACATTTAGGTCATATTAAAAACATGGAGGCGGTGACTTTAATGGGGGGGATTATTTTTCCACCAGTTCCTGCCCTATATCAACACATTGAAAGTGTTGATGATATTATTACTCATAGTGTTGCTAGAGCGCTCGATCTGTTTGATATTGATGTACCTTGTTTACCTCGCTGGGGTGAGGATAGGAATCTTAATCAAAAGCCTGAATAAACAGTAATATCATGAAGACAAACGAGTTTAAAATAGCGCAATTTATCCAGCAACAACATGTACTAAATTTATGTGTGATATTAGCTAATAGCCAGCCATGGGCATGTAATGTCTTCTATGTATTTGACAAAGAGAATTGGTGTTTATATTTCTTATCGGAATTGAAAACTAAGCATGCACAAGCAATGCTACAGAATCCAAATGTTGCTGGTACTATAAGTATTAATCCAAAATCGATAACTAAAATTCAAGGTATTCAATTTAGCGCTATAGCTGAACAACTCATTGATAATGAAGCTAGCAATGCTTATAAGCTTTATTATTCCGCCTTTCCTTTTGCAAGAGTTATGAAAGCACCGATTTGGTCACTACGATTGCAAGAAATTAAGATGACCAATAATCTAATTGGTTTTGCGCACAAAAGCCATTGGCAACGAGACGAAGATCTGAAAAATCATTAATTTGATAAATGGTATGTTAGGTTTCAGCATAATCATTATCTAATCACAAACTAAAACCCACTAATAACTTAAATCAAAAATGAGTTATCACAACTTGGATGGGATATTTTCCTCATATTCAGCATCACCATCACAAATAGTATCCCAATTGGCTTTTGAACCCGTATAAATGTGTATACGCTTTTCAGCATTAATTGGCTCATTAATCAACCCAATACGTAATCGGTAAGTACTATTATCATTATCACGACTAGAAAATAGATGTGAACCACAATTACCACAAAAATGACGGTTGACACCTAAGTTAGAAAAAACTTTTATATTTTCTTCCCCTTTGATAAAAGTTAAATCTTCCTTGTTAATGAGTGTGGCAGAATTAAAGGCTGAACCGGTTTGTTTGCGACAACGTGAACAGTGACAAAAAACAATCGCTTTGATATCACTATTTAGTTGATAGACAATTTCACCACATAAGCAGTTACCTGTCATCATGATTAATTTCCTTGTATTATTTATAGTCGTATTATTACCGCATTTTACATGTAAATTTAAAATAAGCTATAGATAGCTAAATGATGAGCATAATTCAACAAAAGCACAAAAAATTTAAGGAACGGGGTTTTAAAAGCCTAAATCTAGCCACAATTTCACTGACATTGGTTATAAAACTAAAATCAGCTAGCTCTAAATATAAAAGTTTATTTCTGGCAAATCAAACTGGAATACTTCATTTCGCGACATGAGCAATGTGCTGATAACTGAGAGAGATTAGCATGGCAAACAGTGATGTTTGGCAAGGCTGGTGTTTGTCAGGAACAAATCACAGCTGGTGCGTTAAAGCGAACGCAGGCGGAAGACAGTCACGCAGTGACCATTTGCGTAGTCGCCGCGAGAGTTGGTAAAGAGGGTTCGCGTAAACCCTCTTTACTCGGACGTAATCGCCGTATAGAACTAATCACCAAACAACAAAACGTCCGAAACTAAAAAAACAAAAAAGTTGAGGAGAGGGTTTTTTAAAGCCTAAATCTAGCCACAATTTCACTGACATTGGTTATAAAACTAAAATCAGCTAGCTCTGAACATAAAAGTTTATTTTTATCAATCAGTTTGATGCTTCTCATTTAGCGACATTAGCAATGTGCTGACAACTGTGTAAGCTTAGCATGGCAAACAGGGATGTTTGGCAAGGCTGTGTTTTGTCAGGAACAAATACAGCCGGTGCGTTAAAAGCGAACGCAGGCGGAAGGCTGTCACATAGTGACCACTTGCGTGGTCGCCGCGAGAGTTGGTAAAGAGGGTTCGCGTAAACCCTCTTTACTCGGGCGTAATCACCGTATAAAACTAGCCACAAAACAGTAAAACGTCCGAAATTAAAAGAACAAAAAAGTTGAGGAAAGGGGTTTTTTAAAACCTAAATCTAGCCACAATTCACCGAAATTGGCTTTAAAACTAAAATCAGTTCGCTCTAAATATAAAAGTTTATTTCTAGACAATCAGATTGGAGTGCTTCATTTCGCGACATTAGCAATGTGCTGACAACTGAGAGAGATTAGTAGCATGGCAAACAGGGATGTTTGGCAAGGCTGTGTTTTGTCAGGAATAAATCACAGCCGGTGCGTTAAGAGCGAACGCAGGCGGAAGACAGTCACATCGTAACCATTTGCGAAGTCACCGCGGGAGTTGGTAAAGAGAGTTTGCTCAAATGCTCTTTACTCGGACGTAATCGCCGAATAGAAATAACTGCAAAACAACAAAACGTCCGAAACTAAAAAAGCAAAAAATATGAGGAACGGGGTTTTTAAGACAAAAAATGGCACTAATAATTAGTGCCAATAACCAAATATTACTAAAATTTGCCATTTTTATAGTTTAAAAATGGACTATATTTTAAGCATTAACATTTTTCAACAAAATAGCGCATTATGCGGTTATCAGTAGTTAGTTCTGGGTGGAATGAACATACCAAAATATTATCTTGTTCCGCCATTACACAATGATTATCAACAAAAGCGAGTTGTTTTACTTGTTTACCTGCTTTGGCAATATAGGGGGCACGAATAAATACCGCTGGAATTTGCTGACCGATAGGTGCAATATCTAACAGTGTTTCGAAGCTATTTATTTGTCGCCCAAAGCCATTTCTTTCAACAAGAATATCTATTAGTCCTAGTTGTTCAACCTCATTATGATTCGTTTCAGTGCCACAAAGTACTAATCCAGCACAGGTTCCAAAAATACCTTTACCTTGTTTAGCAAACGCTTGGATTGGTTCGAATAAATCATTTTGTCTAATTAAACGACTTATTGCTGTTGATTCTCCTCCCGGAATAATTAAGCCATCAAGTTGAAGCAATTGTTCGTTTTTTTTAACTGCAATAGGACTCACAAAATCAATGCTAGCAAGCATGTTTAAATGTTCGGTTACGGCACCTTGTAAATTAAGCACCCCAATGATTTTATTAGCTTTTACGTTGGCAATTGTTGTCATTACCAGCCTCGATCTTGCATTCTTTCTGATTCAGTTAATTTACTGATTTCGATCCCTTTCATTGCTTCACCCAATCCTTTGGATAATTCAGCTAATCTTGGATAATCATCAAAATAAGTTGTTGCTTGAACAATCGCTTTGGCAAATTTTTCTGGATTTTGTGATTTAAAAATACCTGAACCGACAAATACACCATCAGCACCAAGTTGCATCATTAATGCGGCATCAGCTGGCGTGGCTACACCACCGGCAGCAAAGTTAACGACAGGTAATTTACCAAGTTGTTTAATTTGTAATACTAATTCATATGGTGCGCCAATTTCTTTAGCAAATGTCATAAGTTCATCCTTAGATTTGCCAACGACTAAACGAATTTGTTCATTGACACGACGCATGTGTCTAACTGCTTCAACAATGTTGCCTGTTCCTGGCTCACCTTTGGTTCGTAACATAGATGCACCTTCACCAATTCGGCGTAATGCTTCTCCCAAATCTCGACAGCCACAGACAAAAGGCACAGTGAATTCATCTTTCAATAAGTGATATTGTTCATCAGCAGGAGTCAACACTTCGCTTTCATCAATATAATCCACACCCATTGATTCTAAAATACGTGCTTCAACAATATGGCCAATTCTTGCTTTAGCCATAACAGGAATTGTTACTGCTTTCATTACTTCTTCAACAATGGTCGGATCGGCCATTCTTGCGACGCCACCAGCAGCACGAATATCGGAAGGAACACGTTCTAAAGCCATAACAGCTACGGCACCAGCTTGTTCAGCGATTTTTGCTTGTTCGGCATTGACGACATCCATTATCACGCCGCCTTTTTGCATTTGTGCCATTCCACGTTTTACAGTTTGTGTACCGGTATGTTGTTTCATTGCTACTCCTGATTAATTAATGTTAGTTGTCTAATGTCAGGACTATTATTCAAAATTAAATCACTGCAATAAACAGCCAATTGGACTATAATTAACCCATCCAATTTTGCTTTTAAGGTAATAAGTTCTAGAAAACTTAAAAAATAAAAGATGTGGAATAAACAAAAATTGAGCCTTTTTAATGGCGCATTATTTAAAAAAGTCACGCAATTGATTGAGAACTATATCGAACAAGGAGTATTAATAGCCGGTGAACGATTACCATCTGAGCGTAATTTAGCCAAAGATCTACAAGTTAACCGTTCAACTATTGTGCATGCGCTAGATATTTTGACTGAACGAGGTATATTAGTGCGAAAGCAGGGCTGTGGGACTTTTGTTAATGAACAAAAGTGGGGGCTGCAAGCTTATTCGACTATTAATTGGCGATTGCCAGCCAATTTTTATCATCATCGTCAAAATGTATATCACCAAAAAGTGACACAGGTTCGGCATCAAATGGATCATATTTGTGATTTAGCTAATGGTGACTTGCCCACTAATATGATCCCAAAATTAATATTACCAAATATTACTTCCCATGAAATGGTTGCTTACGAAAAGAAAAGCGACATGTTGCAATTAGGGCTTCCTTCGCTTAAGCAGCAAATTGCGCATTATATGAAGAAACAATTTGCTATGGTGGTTGATACCGAACAAATTCTTATTACCTCAGGCACTCAACAATCTCTTTTTTTGATTACCCAAGGATTATTAAAACCTGGCGATGCGATAGGTATTGAATCACCATCATATTTTTATTCATTACCATTATTTCAAGCTGCAGGATTGCGTTTATACGGTATTGAATGTGATGAAGAGGGTATTACTTTAGAGAGTTTACAAAAAGTTACCTTAGAGCGACAAATAAAATGGTTATTTCTAAATCCTATCTTTCAAAATCCAATTGGTTGTGTGATGAGTAATCAGCGCAAGAAGCAGGTACTGGCATTTTGTCGAAAACAATGTATTGGTATTGTTGAAGATGATGCCTATAGTGGATTAGCTTTTGATGAAAAGACCAATATTTTACCGATTAAAAAATTTGATGTAAGTAATCAAGTGGTCTATTTAGGATCTTTATCCAAATATATCGGCCGTAATATACGTATTGGTTGGATGATAGCACCAATTGAAATTATCGAAAAATTAGCCAATATCCGGCATCATATTGACTCTGGCTTAAGTATTTTACCGCAACTATTAGCTGAGGAATATTTAAGTCACCATTATCAAACACATCAAAAATGGCTCCGCCAACAATTGCAGAATAAAGCTAATCAATTGATGGATTGGCTTGATGATTATTTTAATGGTGATGTTATTTACCGAGTCCCAACCGGAGGTTTTCATTTATATGCTCATTTACCAGTTAATAATGCTGCACAAGAACTGACAATATTAAATCAATTGTTGTCAAAACATATTATTGTTTCGCAAGGTACTGACTTTGGCGATAAGGTGGGTTCTATCCGATTAAGTTATGGACATTTTGAAAAAAATTTGCTTTGATCACACATACTAAAATCTGCGTTAAATTATTGATTATGGAAAGTTCTAAAACCGCATTATTATCTACCAATAAATTATTGCTTATTGCCGGCACTGGCTGGCTTTTTGATGCAATGGATGTTGGATTATTATCTTTTATATTAGCTGCTTTAAAGCAAGATTGGGGATTAACACCATCACAACTTGGTTGGATTGGCAGTGTTAATTCAATTGGTATGGCTGTTGGTGCCTTTCTATTTGGTATTTATGCTGATAAAAAAGGTCGCAAATCAGCTTTTCTATTCACTTTATTAATGTTTAGTATTGCCAGTGGCTTAAGTGCTTTTGCTTGGGGATTAGGTAGTTTATTAGTTTTACGATTCTTCATTGGTATGGGGCTAGGTGGTGAATTACCTGTTGCATCGACGCTAGTTAGTGAAAGTGTTGAGCCTGAAGTACGCGGGCGCATTGTGGTATTACTTGAAAGCTTTTGGGCTGTAGGTTGGATTTTAGCTGCGCTAATTGCTTATTTTCTAATTCCTCTGCCTGCAATTGGTTGGCGTGGCGCAATGATATTATGTGCAATACCAGCTTTTTACGCGCTTTACTTACGCTTTAATTTACCGGACTCACAATCGTATCAACATCAAAATTGCCATGCTCAAACAGAGCCAGTTATCAAAAAAATACAATCACTATTATCAAACTCATTCCGAAGTCAAACGATAATGTTATGGATAGTATGGTTTTGTGTAGTATTTTCATACTATGGCATGTTCTTATGGTTACCAAGCGTAATGATGCTTAAAGGCTTTGATATGGTAAAAAGCTTTGGTTATATTCTCATGATGACCTTAGCCCAATTACCCGGCTATTTCACAGTTGCGTGGTTGATTGAACGAGTAGGGCGTAAATGGGTATTAATAGCATATTTATTGGGCACTTTAATCAGTGCTTATTTATTTGGTATTGCTGACTCAATTAACCAATTGCTTATCAGTGGAGCATTATTATCATTTTTCAATTTAGGAGCATGGGGAGCAATGTATGCTTATACACCAGAACAATATAGCACCAATATTCGTGCTACCGGTGCTGGTATGGCTGCATCTATTGGTCGAATTGGTGGCATATTAGGTCCATTAACGGTTGGATTCTTAATGGCTAACCAAGTTGGTGTAAGCATGATATTTGCGCTATTTAGTTTATCAATTCTGGTTGCTATTTTAGCAATATTATTGCTTGGCAAAGAGACCAAACAAACTCGTCTTTTATAACTAATTAACCACCTTAGTTGTTTTAGTTGCGGACGTTTTATTATTTTATGACTAGTTCTGTATGGCGATTACGTCCGAGCAAAGAGGGTTTGCGCAAACCCTCTTTACCAACTACAGCCAATCTTGTCAATGTTGGCGATAATGAAGTTGTTGAAGTAAATCATAATGAAAATAGGAAACACATTGGATAATTCTACATCTAAAATTGAAATAAAAGCATACTCTTCACTCTATGCCATTGAAATATGCGATTTGTTTCATTCGACTATTCATACTATTGATACCGATATTTATAGCAAAGCAGAGCAAGAAGCATGGTGCCCAACACCACCAGATTATCAGATGTGGCTAAAACGTTTAGATAACACTCAGCCTTGGATAGCTATCTTTGGCTCACGCCTTGCGGGATTTATTGAACTTAAAGATGATGGTTACATAGACTGTTTTTACGTGCATCCTGACTTTCAAAAACGAGGCGTAGCTAGAAAACTCTATAACCATGTGCTTGATTTGGCCCACCAGAAAAATTTTTCACAATTAAGTGTAGATGCTTCAAAAGTGGCAATGCCAATTTTCCAAAAATGGGGTTTTATAATAAAGCGAGCTAACAAAATATACAGAAAAAATCAGGTCCTAATAAATTACCATATGTATAAAACACTTTGATTTTTATTGCGGCCTTTGTACGATAAATCTTCACTTAAACTAAATTCCTAACCGCGCTTTTTTGAGGCATTAGGGGTTATATTTAGACCTAAATACCTCTAGATAAGTGACTATTTATCGTCATTTCCCTGTTTTAGGCGCAAATTTCCTGCTGTACTGTTATTTATTCCTGACAAAACACAGCCTTGTTAAACATCCATTTTTGTCATGCTAACCTTACTCTGTTGTTAATACTGCTAATGTCGTAATCAGTTTTTGTACATTGCTTCTTAAGCTTAACGGTAATATAAAAGCAAAAAAATTCAGCAAAGCAATTTGGCAAACCAAAGTAAATTTTTTTATTTTTTATTTTCAAAATATTACTAATTTTGCCAGTTATTTTTTATCATTTTATTTACATAAAATTGTCTAAAAGCTAGGTAGGACAAGGTTTAATTCGCTGATTATCTATGATAGATTAATTTCTCCATTCACATTTAAGCAGGCAGGTTGATCTTGAATCTTTCCCCTAAAGCTTTCCATTATTTAGGCGTCGTTGCAACGATTGCATCATTAGGCATGTATGTGTCATATATCCCACAAATTATCGACAATCTTCATGGTTTTAAAACCAATCCAACTCAACCATTAGCAGCAGCAATTAACTGTTCATTATGGGTTTGTTATGGATTATTACAACCTAAAAAAGATTGGCCGATTGCTATAGCTAATTCCCCTGGTGTTTTGTTTGGTTTAATTGCGTTTTTTACGGCATTGTAAATATATTGTTATACTTCTTTGTATTATTTCAATACAGCATAATTTAAACCTTATGCTGTATTTTTTTATCAAAATTTTATCAAATTATTAGATGATTTCTGTTGACAAATATAGAGTATTTATTTTCAAAAATAGGTTTTTATATTGCAGATTAAATTTTAACCTTGAAATTAAATTCATAAATATCAATTTGTTATAGAGTTATCAACAGGTTTGTTAAATACTTATCAAATAATTAAGTGAATAATTCACAAGTTAGTTTTGAATAAATGAAAAAGTTTTAGTTTGTGTTATTTGATTCAATCATTGTCATCTATTTGCGATTCGATTATATTGGAGATCCGGCTGTTTATTAAACAGAGTTTATTTTTTAATACTCTTTTATATTAAGTGGTGATGTTATTAATTTAGATGTCGACTTAATCGTATGAGCGTTAAAGATATAAAATAAGGAAATCAAAATGACTAACATTAATCTTTCTGACGATTTGATAAAAGATTTTATCTATTCTATGTACCGTAAAGAAGTATTATTAAATTTAAAAGGGGTTGTTTTGACTGATGAAGATCGTAAACAACTTCATGAAAAAAGAGATTTTGTTAATCGATTGTCTGAAACTGAACTAGCCGATATTCGCTGTTGGGTTTTAGATAAATTGAAAGTACTTGAAAGCCAGCATAAGCAAGATTAATCGGTTAGAATCTTGCGCTAACTTCATTAATAAACTGATAAAATTTATTTATCATATTGCTTATAACGATATGGACAGTTTTATCAATCGTTTTACAATGCAACAAGACTTATTATTTATAATTTATAGGAAAGGGTATGAAAAAGTTAGTCGTCGTTTTATTGTTAGGTCTTCCAATGGTTGCCGCTGCCTCTAATTGTGAAGAAATTAGTGCCAGTATCGCTGAGAAAATCAAAAACAATGGTGTTGATGAAAACAGTTTTCAATTAAATTTAGTTCCATCAGAACAAGCTGAGCAAGGCGTTGTTGGTAAAATTGTCGGATCGTGTGACCGAGGTCAACAAAAGATAGTATATGTTCGTTCACAAGATAATTCGGTAACAACTGAAGCAAAACAACAAGAACCTTCAAATTCTAATCAGCAAGCCGAAAATGCTGAATTAGAGAAATCTTCTCAACAAGAAATAGTAGCGCCATCTTCAGAAGATAATCAGCAAATTGACTCGAAGACAGAATAATTACTGATTATTAGCTACAGTTATAGAAGATCTATCGGTTAATTAATGAAGAATATTTGAATAAATAGTAACGGTTAATAAACTATTATTTTTACAAAAATTGTTAGTTATTTTCTGAGCTATTATTCATCTATATTTATCCGGGGTGCCTTAGGCTGAGATTATACCCGTTGAACCTGATTCGGTTAGTACCGACGAAGGGAGTATAAAACACGCTTTTCTGCAAGTCTGTTGTACTCCTTAATTACTAATTTTTATAAAAAGGAGTCATCATTTTATTCACTTATTCAATCATGCCAAAGTGATTGGGATAACTATATTCAACATGAGTTTATTCAACAATTAGGTAAAGGTACATTAGATATTGCCTGCTTTCAACACTACTTAAAACAAGATTATCTTTTCCTTATCAATTTTTCCCGAGCATGGGGATTAGCAGTGTATAAAAGTCATGATCTGGTTGAAATCAAACAATCTTTAAATAACTTGAAAGCAATTGTTGAAGTTGAACTAGATTTACATATTATACTAGCGCTAGATGATTTTAGTTTTATAACCAGTTTCGGAGAAAATGTGGGGGTTTTTAGGCTTTAAAAACCCCGTTCCTCAATTTTTTGGGGTTCGGTGAGTTTCGGACGTTTTGTTGTTTGTTGGTTATTTCGATACAGTGATTACGTCCGACTAAAGAGGGTTCGCGCAAACCCTCTTTACCAACTTCCGCGGCGACCACGCAAGTGGTCACAATGTGACTACCTTCCTCCTTCATTCGCTCTTAACGCACTGGCTGTTATTTGTTTCTGACAAAAACAGCCTTGTCAAACATCCCTGTTTGCCATGCTACTAATCTCTCTCAGTTGCCAGCACATTGCTAATGTCGCTAAACAAGACTTGCCAAACTGATTCGCAAGAAATAACAATATATATAACAGTTGGGTTAACATGTATGCTAGTAAGGAATTCCAACAAACAATGCAAAATGAAATTGCGTTGATTGATCAGCGCTTAGTAAATTTGGATGCTAGTCATATTGAACATTTAACAAAATTATTCAGGCAAGCAACTAAACTTGAAACTGGTTTCTGGCAAATGGGATTAGATAAAAGTATTTAAATAATAAGCATACTTTACCACTCTGGGTAAAGTATGCTGAATTTGAACTATATTTAAACAATGTTTAAACTAAAGTAGTTTTGAATAATCTCGTTTGGTGGCATCGTCCCAAACGCTTGCTTGTACTTGGCCAATATGTTGTTGCTGTAAAAGTAACATGGTTAATCGTGATTGGCCAATTCCACCACCAATTGTTTGTAAAAAATCACCATTAGCTAATGCTTTATGCCACGCATATTGGAGGCGATCTTCATTATTCGTCAGTTTTAATTGTCGTTTTAAGGTTTCTGGATCGACACGGATTCCCATAGACGAGATTTCAAAACCACTATTTAAAACAGGATTCCAAACTAAAATGTCACCATTTAAGCCTTTTGAACCCATTTCATTATCACTACTCCAATCATCATAATCAGGAGCACGTACATCATGTTTTTCGTTATTTGATAATTCACCACCAATACCAATTAAAAATACGGCGCCTAACTCTTTGGTAATTGCATTTTCACGCTCTTTCGGTGATAAATTTGGATAACGTTTTAACAGTTGTTCACTATCCATAAAGGTAATTGTTTCGGGTAAAAAACGTGATAAATGATATTTTTCAGAGACTGCTTTTTCAGTCGCTTTAATCGAACTATAAATTTTTTCAACCGTTTGTTTTAAATAAGCTAAATTGCGATCTTCGGGACGAATCACTTTTTCCCAATCCCATTGATCAACATAAACAGAGTGAATAGGCGAAAGTTTATCTTCATCTGGGCGCAGAGCTTTCATATTTGTATAAATGCCTTCACCAACAGGAAAATTGTGCTGACTTAACGTTTTACGTTTCCATTTAGCTAGTGAATGAACAACTTCGAATTGTGCATTAGGAATACTTTTAATATTAACTTGAACGGCTTTTTCGGTACCTGACAAATTATCTTGAACGCCATCACCAATTTGACTCAATATTGGTGCTTGAACTTCAATTAATGATAGATTATTTGCTAATTGCTCGGCAAAAAATTGTTTAACAAAATTGATTCGTTGTTGCTGCTCTTTAAATGATATTGTCATGTTTAGTCTCGAAATATAAAAAAATTTGTGTTGTTAAATTAAACTAGAAAGCAGAAATATGCAAGTTTAGTTAACTGCTTAGATTAAAGATCAAAAACTATCTCAATTACTTATAAAACACATTTTTACTAATAACTATTTATGATGTTTTTACAATCTAATTATCTTTTTTAACTATTGCTGATAATTAGTGTCAGGATCATTTAGTTATAAAATCAGCTCACACTAAACATAAAAGTTTATTGTTTCCCAATCAGTTTGGTTTGTTTTATTTAGCGACCTTAGCAACGAGCTGACAACTGAGAGAGGTTAGCATGGCAAACAGGGAAGTTTGATAAGGCTGTGTTTTGTCAGGAACAAATCACAGCCGGTGCGTTAAGAGCGAACGAAGGCGAAAAGCAGTCACATCGTGACCACTTGCGTGGTCGCTGCGAGAGTTGGTAAAGAATAGTTGCGTAAACCCTCTTTACTCGGACGTAATTGCCATTTAGAAATAGCCACCAAACAACAAAACGTCCGAAACTCACCGAATAAAAAAATTTGAGGAGCGGGGGTTTTTAACCTCGATACTATTCCGCAAATTTATTTTTATGATCATATCGATTATAGTGAATATCATCGCTAATTAAATAGTTATAAATATCATCAACAATTTCTATACCATTTTTTTGATAATCGGCTTCACGTTTTTTGCTTCGTTCTCCCGGGAAGAAAACTTCACTATTACCTTTGGCTGGTTTAGTTTGTTTTAGTTGGTCTAGCATAGTAGACATACTTTGTTTAAATATATCAAGGCCAATAAAATATTCAGGATTGATAACAATATGCAGATGGCCAAGGTCACGGCCTTTGGATAAATCTGCATACATGGATGAAACATTTTTACCAAATGGTAAGCCAAGCAATATGCCAGAAAGTACGTCAACCATCATCATTAATCCATAACCTTTAGCACCGGCAATCGGTAATAGTGCATTTACTTTATATGGATCAGTAGTCGGCTCACCGAATTCATCAACCGCCCATGTAGGTGGAATTTGGGCACCTTTGGATCTAGCATATAATACTTTTCCCCAAGCTTGAACTGTGGTTGCCATATCGAATGAGACAATTCGCTCGTTATTGGTGGGAGCAGCAAATGCAATAGGATTGGTACCAAAAAATTCTTCAGCGCCACCATATGGAACTGCCATTGGATCAGATTGGCACATGGATATGGCGACTAAGTTTTGTTTGGCTGCCATCTCGGTAAAATAGCACAGTGAACCACTGTGTGACATTCGACGAATCCCTACTACTGCAACACCATTTTTCTTCGCTAATGCTATCGCTTTATCCATACCGACCTTTGCAGCAACTAATCCACAACCATTATCAAAATCTAAGATTGCTGACGATGGGCCAGTCTCTTTATAAGTGACATTAGGATAGGGAGTCATGCCACCTTTGGCAATCCGTTCCGCGTAATATTCAACTCGTACGGCACCGTGTGAGTGAATACCTCTGGCATCGGCAAATGCCAGTGTATCTGCGGCGATATCGGCATGCTCTTGAGTTAATCCAGCTTTATGTAACTTTTTGGCAATCAAGTTATGTAGTTTTTGTCTGTCTAATCTCATATTTAAACTCCTGTCCAATGTATCTATCCGTTACTGTTGAGTTTTATAGGTGCTATTGGCTGATAATGGTACCTTTGGTTTTTGCTAATAGCGATTCAACATCAGTTAAGTTACCGATATAAGCGGTGTTACCTGTTTGCTCAACAAATTCAATCACTGATTTTATTTTTGGTCCCATGGCGCCATCATCAATAGCCATTGGTTGTAAACGTTTGGTATCGACTTTCCCTAAAGCTTTTTGTTGTGGCGTACCCCAATTTTCATACACTGCATCTGTATCGGTTAATATCATTAGATGGTCAGCTTTTAATTCAATAGCGAGCTGTGCGGCACTATGATCTTTGTCAATGACAGCTTCAATACCTTTATAACCAGCATTATCTTTAACTACAGGTATACCACCACCGCCGTTACAGATAACGATAGTATTTTGGCTTAGCAATTCTTTTATCGTATCAAGCTCAATTATTTTTTTCGGTTTTGGCGATGCCACAACTCGACGAACATATTTACCATCTTGCTTGAATTGCCAACCATATTGATTTTGTAGATTCTGTTGTTCTTCTGGTTTATATACAGGACCAATATATTTGGTTGGATCTTTAAATGACGGATCGTTATTGTCGACCTCAACTTGGGTTAATACGCAGGCGACTTGGTCGACATTTTCATATTGTTGTAAGCTGCGTTGTATCATATAACCTAACATACCTTGGGTTTGTGCAACTAGGACATCGAGAGGATAGGCTGGCACGCTTGGATAACTGGCATTTTGTAAGGCAAGTAATCCAACTTGAGGCCCATTGCCATGGACAATTACCAGTCGATATTTATTGGCTAATTTTGCAATAAATTTGGTGGTGCTGTTGATATTTTGATATTGGTTATCAATAGAAAGTAATTCGTTTCGTTTTGAAATTGCATTACCACCTAGTGCAATAACTATCAGTTCCATATGGTATCCTTTGAGATATTTAGCTAATATAGTTTATTGTTTAGATATTTACATCGCGATGACAATCTTTGGAATAGATATAACTCAAAGGTTGTTGGCCTACCGCATAACAAGCTTGCAATGCATAAGCACCCATAAAGATATAATCATCCTTTTTTACAGGAATCCATTGATTATCAAGTAGGTACATTCCTTCACCGCTAAGTAGATAGGCGCCATGTTCTTGTACATGAGTCTCAATATAGCCATGGCTGGCACCGGGTAAAAAAGTCAGAATGTGAAAGTTCATATCAAAACCGAGCTCTTTAGGTAGTAGGTCTTGAATAAATACGTTATTCATATTTTCATAATTAACCCGTTCTAATTGCTCAACATGATTGACAATAATTCGTGTTTGGTAACCTAAAATAGGATTGTAGCGACGCTTATATAAAAATAAGCGTGATGAAGAAACTAAATTTTGTAAGTAAAGTTTAACGCCAGCAGGGCAATAGATATATCCGCCAGCATGGAGATCATATGATTGTTCATTTGCTTTAACCTTGACTTCACCTTCAATCACATAAGCAAATACCTCAATACCATCATCACCAAATCCTTGTAAGTTATGACCACCTTGATACATGGTAACCAGATAATCAACAAACGAAGCGCCTAATTTAGGGGTAGCTAAGATAGTTATGTCACAATTTTCAAAACCAGGAATAATATTTTTAACTAAACCATCTGGAGGAATTAAAGCGAAGTTTTGACGTTTGATAACTGCGCGTGATGCTAATAGGTCTTTTGGGTAACCGGTATTATTATTGATATATCCCATAATGATCTCCTTGGAACATATAATGTTCGGTCTGCTATGGTTTTTAGGTGCAACGAGCGTGAACCTAAAAGCATAACTTGGTGTACTAATTTTTAATTGGTCGACCATTTACTCGGGCTATAGATCGATAAATAGTCGACATTTTGCGCAATCAGTAAGTTATATGTTTACGCAAATTAATTAAAAAGAATAACGCCGTTGCAATGATTAATATTGCTATAGCAACGTAAAAACCAGTAATTTTGGTACCGGTTATATCCGCTAGTAAGCCTGTCAACGGTGGTGCAATAACGGATGAACTCATACCAAAAAAGTTAAATACACCAAATGCGGTGCCATAACTGTTTTTTGGGGCAATGTCAGCAACATGAGAAATTAAAATCGGTTCAACTACAAATTTGCCAAACAATCCATATAAGATTAAGCCGATTAGCAACAATGTGATGGTAGCTGATTCGACCGCCATTAACAGTGTTACCGCTGAAAGCAGCTCTAATACAATAATAAACATCAGTCGTTTAGATCTAAACTTATCAGAAATTTTGCTGATAACTAATGCACCAGGAATAGCAGCAAAGGCAACCAACGAGGATGCTGAACCAACACTACCGCCAGAAAAACCCCGTTCAGTTTCAAGAAAGTTGGGTAACCAACTTACTACCATGTAATAGCCATAACAAGTGGCAAAATACATGATATAACAAGCAACCATTGGGCTTGTAAAAAAGCTGTGTTTCTGTTTTGTTGCTGTTTCGGTTACGGTTTTATGTTTTTGCTGTTTGTTGTGTGCGATAACAGTTTTAATCGATGGCTCTTTAATAATTATGGCAAATCCAGCTATTAAAGCGAGAGTTAATGCTGCAATAATGAAGAGCATATATTGCCATGGCATATCTAATGATTTAACTAAAAAGCTGGTGGATAGTAAACAAATCCCCATACCTAATGCTGCACCAGTATTGATAATTGCCGAGGCAAAGCTACGATGTTCAGCAGGAATATTTTCTGCTGATAGTGACCATGCAGAACCATAATAAGAACCACAACCTAAACCAGCAAGTAAGCTACCGATATAAATCATCATCATCGAATGAGCATTACCAATTATTACCGCTGCAATAGTGAACAAAATAAAGCCTGGAATAACCACGGCTTTTTTACCATATTTATCGACTAAGATCCCTGCTGGAATTTGCATCAAGGTATAAGAAAAAAAGTAGCAACTAGCAATTAATCCTAGTTCAGTGTTTGATTGTGGGCCTACAGTTTGTTGAATTTCCGGAAAAAGCGCCGCTAAAACAGGGCGATATATCCACATTACTAACCAACCAAGGAATAATAAAGCAACGATTTTATGCCAGTACTGAATGCCACCTTTTGTTTCTACTGTTGTCATTTTACTTCCTTATTATTCCTGATAAGCCAATTGGTAAAGCGCATAGGTTAATGCTTTTATGCCTTCGACTAAGTCTTCAGTTTTAGTATCTTCTGCTGGATTGTGGCTTATACCTTTGATACTTGGAACAAATAACATGGCGGTAGGTACTCGTGGTGCAAAAATCTGTGAGTCGTGACCAGCACCGCTGTGCATAACACGATAGCTAAGGTTTTCTTGTTGACAGATATCTTTCAACATTTTGATTAATTGATCATCCATTGGGATTGGCACTTCATCCATCCAACGATTTATTTCGATCTCAAGACCGAGTTGTTTAGCGATACCGAGCATATCGGCTTCCAATTCTTCAGTGAATTTTTTAAGTTCAGCTTGATCAGTATGACGACAGTCTATCGTAAACATCACTTCACCAGGCACCACATTAACTACATTGGGTTTTGGATCAACATGACCAAAGGTTAATACTAATGGATCGCCTATCTTGATCGCTTTATTGATAGATTCGTGGCAAATTCGGCTAAAGGCATAGATAGCATCTTTACGGTAACTCATTGGTGTGGTGCCTGCATGATTGGCTTCACCAACTAGGCGAACATTATAACGGCGTTGGCCTACGATGCTGGTAACAACACCAATGCTTTTTTGTTCTCTTTCAAGCACACCACCTTGTTCGATATGAAGTTCTAAAAAGGCTTTGATATCAGTTCGTGCTTTTTGGCTGTTAAATTTAAAACCACAGCTGCTCATAGCATCAACAAACTTGATTCCATTATTATCTTGAATTGTGGCTATATCGTCATTGTTCGCTATGGCAAAGACGTTTTTACTTCCCCAAAAGACATAAGGAAAACGGCTACCTTCTTCTTCGGCCATTGAGATAAGTTCTAAACTGCGTAATGGTTGGCCATAGTTTTCTTTTAAATATTTCATGGCAAGCATAGCTGCAATAATGCCTAATTGTCCGTCAAGTTTTCCGCCATTTACGACCGTATCAACATGGGAACCAGACATAATCACCTGTTCTTTATATTTGCTACCTTCAAATCGGCCATATAAGTTTCCTACATCATCAAAATAGGTATCCATGCCGATTTGCGTAAGTTTTTCTTTAAGCGCATTTTGGGCAGCCAGCCACTCAGTAGTATAAAGTAATCGTGTTGTGCCACCTTGTTCTAAACCACCAAAACTGGATATCCATTTAACTGCATCAGCAACATCATCATATAAAATATTCATTAATATTTACCTATTTTTTAAAACTCGCCATCCATTATTAACATCAATCATGATTAATATTAACTACACATATCGTATTGTTTCGATATTCAGGATCATTTTAAACGTTTTTTTATATTTGTTTACCATACTATTAATAGCAAATAATAATGTGATCAAACTAGCTTTTTTATGTTTGTGAAATTTAATTAAATTAATTAGTTACTATTATAAAAAATTTTTTAACAATCTTTTATAATACTGATTTTAAATAATATTATATTTTTGTTATTGTAATTGTTTTGTGATGTATAAACTGCTTATTACTGATTTTTTCCGTAATATATAAATACAATCTAATTGTTAAATTTTTATAATGAGCTTAATGAGGTTCAAAATTAACAGCATTTATCATATTTGAGAGGCCTGTTCTCATGATTCAATCTTTTATAAAAAAGGGAAGCTTTCAAGATTCCGTCAGTTTGATGTTGATATCAAAAAAACTCAGTAATCTTGATGAGGTTGATGAAGTATCTGTCATGATGGGTACTCCTGCCAATAAGTCTTTATTAACCGCAACTGGTTTTTGGAGTGATAATTTTAATGATGCTACACCAAATGATATTTGTGTGGCGATTAAAACCAACGATGATTCTACAGATGTTGTCGAGTTAATCAGTCAACAACTTGAAGATGCTTTAAAAAATATTGCTCAAGCTCAGCAAGGTGGCGCAAAGCTGCTCAAAGCCAGACGCCTAGCCAGTGCGACCAAAAAATTATCTGATGCCAATTTGGTTTTAATTTCGATAGCGGGTGAATATGCTGCTGAGTTAGCCGATCGCGCTTTAGATGATAATAAAAACGTTATGATCTTTTCTGATAATGTATCAATTGAAGATGAAATCCGTTTGAAAACAAAAGCAGCTGAAAAAGATTTAATTGTCATGGGCCCAGATTGTGGGACTGCATTTATTGCTGGTGCTCCATTGGCGTTTTCCAATGTTATTCCAAAAGGAAACATTGGGGTAATCGGTGCATCTGGCACCGGTATTCAAGAGGTGGTTTCGCAAATCGCTTTATTAAATCAGGGAATTACCCAAGCTATTGGTCTTGGAGGACGTGATTTATCTTTAGAAGTTGGGGGAATTAGTGCACTCACAGCCTTAAAAATGTTAGCGGCTGATTCCGAAACTCAAGTTATTACCTTTATCTCGAAACCTCCTGCGGAAAGTGTCAGGGAAAAAGTTATTTCGGCTATGAAGTTAATTGATAAACCTGTAGTAGCATTATTTTTGGGCTCTAAAATTGATAAACCTAAAGATGATAATATCTATTTTGCCAGAACATTAGATGAAGCTGCTCGATTAGCCTGTTTATTAAGCCCAGTCGAAGCAATAGCAAGTAATTTACCTAATTTAGCTAACAAAACTATTACAGGATTGTATACTGGCGGAACGTTAGCCTCAGAAGCGGCAATGCTGTTGGCAGAGGAACTGAATCTAACAACAAGTCATCATCATGATAAAGGGGTTATGTTAGAGCAAAATGGCCATAAAATTATCGATTTAGGTGATGATTTCTATACAGTAGGTAAACCTCATCCGATGATCGATCCTTCAATCCGCGAAGATGAAATCGCTCAACTCGGCAATAAACCTGATGTTGGTGTATTACTTATTGATTTAGTAATCGGTTATGGTGCAAATGCTGATCCTGCCGAATCAGTAATTTCTGGTTATCAAAAAGCTTGCTCTAAACGTGACGATAATCATCCATTAATTGCTATCGCAACTGTGACCGGCTCTGAACAAGATCCTCAGTGCCGTAGTAAGCAAATTGAAGCATTAAAATCAGCAAATATTGTTGTGATGAATAATTTACCCGAAGCTATCTTGCTAGCTAAAAAACTCATTACAACAAATAAATCTGCCAATTTAGTTAAACCTTATCCTTTATTAAGTCATATTAGTGTTATTAATGCTGGTTTAAGAGGTTTTGCTGAAGATCTTCAGGCATCGAATATTCCTGTTGTGCATTATCAATGGGCGCCAATAGCCGGCGGCAATAAAAGATTAGCGGCTATTTTGCAAAAATTAAATTAAGAGGTTTTGATATGTTAAGTACCGCAATAAATGAAGCAAACCAAAAAATTATTGAACGAATTAAAGCGGCTAGACCACATTGGGTAGGTGTTATTGCTGCTAAAGAAGCCGTACCAACATTGGCGCAAGGTAAAAAATTATTACATGCTGGTCCTCCAATTGTTTGGCATGATATGACTGGACCAATGCAAGGTGCCTGTATTGGTGCATGCTTGTTTGAAGGTTGGGCACAAGATGAAAAGCAAGCTTTGCATCTGTTAGAGTCTGGACAAGTAGAATTTATTCCATGTCACTCAGTCAATGCCGTTGGTCCAATGGGGGGGATAACCTCAGCCAATATGCCAATGATTGTTGTTGAAAATGTTACTCATGGTAATCGAGCTTACTGCAATTTAAATGAGGGCATTGGTAAAGTAATGCGTTTTGGTGCTTATGGACAAGAAGTTTTAGACCGTCATCGTTGGATGAAAGAGTCATTAGGGCCTGCATTAAATGAAGCATTAAAACTATTTGATAATGGTATCGATTTAACGGCTCTTATGGCGCAAGCCATAACCATGGGTGATGAATTCCATCAACGTAATATTGCTGCTTCAGCATTGTTGTTACGAACGCTTTCACCAAAATTAATTTTACTTGACCGTAGTAAAGCAGAAATGGAAAAAATCTTCAGCTTTTTAAGTGTGACAGATCAGTTCTTTTTAAATGTTGCTATGGCATTTTGTAAATCCATTATGGATAGTGCAGCGCAAATCAAAGAAGGTACCATTGTTACTGCAATGACTCGTAATGGCAAAGAGTTTGGAATTAAAGTCAGTGGACTTGGCGATCAGTGGTTTACTGCACCCGTTAATACCCCTCAAGGTCTTTTCTTTACTGGGTATTCCCAACAAGATGCTAACCCAGATATTGGTGATAGTGCTATCACTGAAACCTTTGGTATTGGTGGCGCAGCCATGGTTGCAGCACCAGGCGTAACTCGTTTTGTTGGTGCAGGTGGCACAGATGTTGCTTATGAAGTATCAGAAGAGATGAGTGAAATTTATTTAGAACATAATATGCTATTCCAAATTCCAACTTGGAATTTCCAAGGCTGTTGTTTAGGTTTAGATCTTCGCTTAGTGGTCGAAACCGGTATTACACCATTAATTAATACTGGTATAGCTCATAAACAAGCAGGTGTGGGCCAAATTGGTGCAGGAACGGTAAGAGCTCCATTAGCATGTTTTGAAAAAGCACTCGAAGCATTAGCTAAAAAATTAGAAGTGTAGATTATGAAATTGATATATGCAGATGATGAATGCTTAAATAAACCGATTAACCGATCTAAGTTAAGTACCCATACAATTGATTATTGTCAACAGTATGGTCTATTTATAGCTCAATCATCGCATATCATCAAACCACTACTAATTAGTGCTGATATTCCGATAAAAGAGGGCGAATTATCGCTATTTAGTTGTTATCAACATACCATTAATTTAATCACGGCTAATCAGCTATTAATTACATTACATCGCTATAACAGTGGTTTATCACCAATGGGTGTAGTGTTTAAATCGTCTGATTTTGATTTCCTTATGTCGCTTTTATTGGATAATAAGATATCGCTTTATCAATTGTCGACAGGTGATTTACAAATCGGCACGTTTCTCATTTCATTTGATACACATTTTTGCCAACTTCATTCAAAAAAGTATTCACTAAATAACATGAGTAAATTGCAAGTTGCTAATCAGTTAAAGCAAATTCACAATCCTACGGGATTATTTGGCCAATTAAGCAATAATGTAAATGGTCATTATCCACAGCAATTAAATCAGTTATGCAATATTATGATGAATTTAATGAATGGCAATGTTGATGATATCTCGCCGTTTATTGGTTTAGGTCCCGGTTTAACACCAAGCTTTGATGACATTATTGTTGGTATTTTAGCTGTCACCTCAAGTGATCCTTGTTTTGTAGATCGAATGCAACGATTTAAAACAGCCTTTGCAAAGTTATCATTAGATTTATTAACTACAACAGTTAGTGTTGCCTTCTTAAATTATGCATTACAAGGCAAATTTTCGTTACTGGTATTACAAGTCATTAACTCATTTGTAAAAGGTCACTATCATCATTCATCGATAAAAAACTTAATGAATTATGGCCACACCTCTGGATCAGATCTTTTACTTGGTATATGGTTAGGTATTGATCGTTTTGTTTTAAGGGATTAAATCATGTTAGATACAGAAACCATGCGAACCTTTATCAAAGTAGTAGAAAGTAATAGCTTTTCAAAAGCCGCAAAACTACTTTACAAAACACCTGCCGCAATTAGTTATCGCATTAAATCATTGGAAGCCGATCTCAATACCCAACTTTTTGAACGAACCACTCGAACCGTGACACTTACATTAGCAGGGCAACACCTTTATGAACAGTGTAGCCAATGGTTGCTTTGGTTATCGACTATGCCCGATGAGCTTCAACAAATCCGTGATGGTGTTGAACGTAAAATTAACATTACTATCAATAATTTATTGTATGATGTTGAAGCTGTTGCCGATTTATTGGCTTTTCTGAAAGAAAAATTTCCTTTTACCCATTTTAATGTGAATCGACAAGTGTATATGGGGGTATGGGACTCGTTATTGCATGGTGAATGCCATTTAGCCATCGGTGCAACAGGTACTGAATCGCTTGATACTATGATAAATATACTTCCGCTTGGTGAAGTTAGTTGGGTATTCGTTGCGGCAAAACATCATCCTATTTCTCAAATTGAGGGGGCGTTATCGAATGAAACATTACGCAAATACCCAGCAATTAATGTTGAAGATACATCTGTTCATATGAATAAACGAGTGGCATGGTTATTACCGAGTCAATCAGAGATTATTGTTCCCAATATTTCAACTAAGTTGGCTTGCCACTTAAGGGGACTCGGGATCGGTTTCTTGCCAAAATCAATCTGTCAATCTTATTTGGATTCAGGTGAATTGATTGCTTGCCGAGTTATTAATGAACGTAAACCATCGCCATTGTCCTTAGCATGGAAAAAAACGCATATGGGTAAAGTGATGAATGAAATTGTAAATCTATTTAGATTTCATCATCCCCTTGCCAATAATTTTTTAAAAAATATAGATAAAAGAAGATGAATTACCAATTAGTGTGATCATTAACTAATTAACTCGATATTAATAAAGGAAAAAATAATGTTAGATCTAAATAAATATGATCAAATTAATCCGCCTTCACGGCTATTAATGGGTCCCGGTCCAATTAATGCAGATCCTCGTGTAACTAGAGCGATGGCTGCCCCTTTAATTGGTCAATTTGACCCGATTATGACTGATTATATGAATCAAACCATGTCACTTTATCGGGATATTTTCAAAACCAAAAATGAACAAACTTTTGTTATCGATGGAACAGCAAGGGCAGGTATTGAAGCAGTATTAGTATCAACGATTAAACCAGGTGATAAAGTCTTAATACCCGTGTTTGGTCGCTTTGGTTTATTACTATGTGAAATTGCTCATCGTTGTCGTGCTGATGTTCATACTATTGAAGTGCCATGGGGCGAAGTTTTTGATCCTAATGTTATCGAAGATGCGATTAAAAAAGTTAAACCAAAATTACTGCTTTGTGTTCAGGGTGATACTTCAACAACATTGTTACAACCATTAGATAATATTGGTGAAATTTGCCGTCGACATGGCGTATTATCTTATGTTGATGCTACAGCTTCAATTGTTGGTAACCCGCTTGAAGTTGATAAATGGCAACTTGATGGTGTTTCAGTCAGTTTACAAAAATGTTTAAGTGGGCCTCCAGGTGTTGCTCCTCTCACATTAAGTCCGAAAATGGTCGAAATCATCCAAGCACGTAAATGTGTTGAATTAGGTATAAGATCTGATAATGACACCAGTGGCAATGATGAGATGATCTATTCTAACTATTTCGATATCGATATGATTATTCGTTATTGGGGATCTGAGCGTATTAATCATCACACCGAAGCCACATCAATGCTTTATGCAGCACGAGAATGTGCTCGAATCGTGTTACAAGAAGGTTTAGATAATGTTATTGAGCGTCACCGTATCAATGGTGCAGCGATGGTTGCAGGTTTACAAGCAATGGGGCTGAGCTTATTCGGTGATTTATCTCATAAGATGAATAATGTTGTTGGTGTTTTACGACCTGATCATATTAATGATCTTGAAGTTCGCAATTTAATGCTCAATGATTTTGGTATTGAAATTGGCGCCTCTTTTGGGCCACTTAAAGGTAATGTATGGCGTATCGGTACTATGGGATACAATGCAAGAAAATCTTGTGTAATGCAAACCCTTACTGCGTTTGAAGCAGTATTAAATCGTGTTGGCTTTAAAACAACCCAAGGAGCAGGTTTAGAAGCCGCTTGGAATGTCTACAATAAATAAGTAGTAGATATTTGATAATTATAAAAAATTCACTTAAGTGAAATAAATTATATCCTTTGGATATTGAGCGTTTGATTTAAATTAATAAATAGTAATCTATTGATTAAATGATAAAAATCAACAATAGATTACTATTGCTACAAATATTAACTTTTGTTTCAAGTTAATCAAGATAACACTATTTAAACAAAAGGAAATTTAATGAATCAGTTACACAATAAAATTCCTAACTCTGGATATAAACAAAAAAAATGGAAAGGGCGATATACAATACTATTACTTTTATGGTCAGGTTGGTTACTCTCATTTCTTGACCGAATGGTAATGAATGTATCGCTACCCTTTATAGGTCAAGATCTCGGTATCGACAAAACAGTACAAGGTTCGATTATCAGTGCTTTCTTTGTTGGTTATGCGTTATTTCAAATTCCAGGGGGATATTTATCAGATAAATTTGGTCCTCGTAAAGTGATGGCTTTTGCTATTGTATGGTGGTCAATATTTACTCTGTTTACTGGATTAATTTATGTATTACCTCTGATGTTATTGACTCGATTTTTATTTGGTGCCGGTGAAGGATGTTTCCCTGCATCATCTTGGAAAACAATTGCAACTTATTTTCCTGCTAAAGAACGAGGCAGAGCAACAGCAATTCAATCATCAGTTAATACTTTAGGGCCAGCAATTTCAGTTATTGTTGCTGTCGCTATAATTGAATGGTTGGGTTGGCGTGATGTATTTATTATATTAAGTATTCCTGGATTCATATTAGGTGTACTTATTTATAAATTTATTCGCAACAATCCGACAGAAAATAGTTTGCTTGATGCTAACGAATTGCAAGAGTTGGAAGTTAGCAATAGCCAAGATAACAATAATTCAGTAGTAGATAACAGCTCATCTTCGTTAATAAACGTATTGAAGATGCCAATACTATGGAAGTTATCGCTTATCTGGTTTTTGTTTGATATCACATTTTGGGGCTTCACAACTTGGTTACCAAGTTATTTACTCGAAGCAAGAGGATTATCCCTTTCAAAAACCGGGATTTTAGCGGCAATTCCTTTCCTATTTGGTGCATTAGGCACATTAGTAGGTGGATATTTTGCTGATAAATTTGAACATAAATTAAAATATGTTTATGGTTTAACTGCTTTTATATCTGGCATATTTCTCTTCTTTATGTTTCAGGTTGATAATCTACAAGCGGCTATTATTTTCCAATGTCTATCAGCACTATTTATGTTTATTGCTTTTGCGATCTTCTGGGGAATGTTAATGCATATGATCCCTCCGGTGATTATGGGTAAAGCTTCAAGCATTGTTAATTTTGGTGGTCAAGTTGCAGGGGTATTATCTCCATTTATCATTGGATTCTTAATCGATAACGCTAACGGTGGTTATAATCATGCTTTTATATTTATGGTAATAGCGCTAATTAGCTCGGCAATTTTGACTTTTTTCATCAAAAAAATGAATATTTAAGCATAGAAATAGATTTTCGATCTAACAAATCATAAAAATACTCAAACTAAGTTTGAGTATTTTTTTACATTGAGAAAATAGTTTATTCTAAAAAAATTTGAGGAACGGGGTTTTTAAACCCTAAATCTAGCCACAATTTCACTGAAATTGGCTTTAAAACTAAAATCAGTTCGCTCTAAATATAAAAGTTTATTTCTAGACAATCAGATTGGAGTGCTTCATTTAGCGACATTAGCAATGTGCTGACAACTGAGAGAGGTTAGCATGGCAAACAGGGATGTTTGGCAAGGCTGTGTTTTGTCAGGAACAAATACAGCCGGTGCGTTAAAAGCGAACGAAGACGGAAGGCAGTCACATCGTGACCACTTGCGTGGTCGCCGCGGGAGTTGATAAAGAGGGTTCGCGCAAACCCTCTTTACTCGGACGTAAACGCCATATAGAACTAATCACCAAACAACAAAACGTCCGAAACTCAAAGAACTAAAAAAGTTGAGGAACGGGGTTTTTTAAAGCCTAAATCTAGCCACAATTTTACTGAAATTGGCTTTAAAACTAAAATCAGTTCGCTCTAAATATAAAAGTTTATTTCTAGACAATCAGTTTGGAGTGCTTCATTTAGCGACATGAGCAATGTGCTGACAACTGAGAGAGGTTAGCATGGCAAACAGGGATGTTTGGCAAGGCTGTGTTTTGTCAGGAAGAAATCACAGCCGGTGCGTTAACAGCAAACGAAGGCGGAAGGCAGTCACGCAGTGACCATTTGCGTAGTCGCCGCGAGAGTTGGTAAAGAGGGTTCGCGCAAACCCTCTTTACTCGGACGTAAACGCCATATAGAACTAGCTACCAAACAACAAAACGTCCGAAATTAAAAGAACAAAAAAGTTGAAGAACTGGTTTTTAAAAACCTAAATCTAGCCACAATTCACCGAAATTGGCTTTAAAACTAAAATCAGTTCGCTCTAAATATAAAAGTTTATTTCTAGCAAATCAGATTGGAGTGCTTCATTTAGCGACATGAGCAATGTGCTGACAACTGAGAGAGGTTAGCATGGCAAACAGGGATGTTTGGCAAGGCTGTGTTTTGTCAGGAACAAATCACAGCTGGTGCGTTAAAGCGAACGCAGGCGGAAGGCAGTCACGCAGTGACCACTTGCGTGGTCGCCGCGGGAGTGTTGGTAAAGAGGGTTCGCGCAAACCCTCTTTACTCGGACGTAAACGCCATATAGAACTAATCACCAAACAACAAAACGTCCGAAACTAAAAGAACTAAAAAAGTTGAGGAACGGGGGTATAAGGTCAAAAATCCTCCAATAACCTCTTCGAAATTGGTTTTAAAGGAATAATTAAAGTGTAATCTTAGATTAAACTTTACAAAAATTAACAATTTAACAGTCGAAATAAGTTGCATGGTTTTTTTCAATCACTATACTTTTATAACTTATTTATATAACAGGATGAATTTTGTGCCAATAGGCATAAAATTGCAAATAAATCATTAATTTAGTTGACAGGATGTCGGATATGTATTATAATTTACAACACCAAACACCAAACACCAAACATGCCCAACCTATAATTTAACGTCAGTAAAGTTAAGCATGCTCGGTTTATTATCTCACTACAATTCATTTCTCCAGCAAATTCGGCAAAATTTCTCAAAATTTATTGGTTTAGCCTTTTTATCTCGGCAGATGGTTTTCGTGCTAATCGTGGTTGTATTACAGTCTATCTCTTTTTCTAATTATGCATTAACCACTAAAACGACCAATATTATTAAAGGTTCAGCGCCTTATTTAACGCTAGATGATGGTGTCAGCAAAATAATTAGTACAGAAGAGCTACTGGCAATTAAATTACCTAATGGTACTGTGATAACCCCGCAAAATGATGTATCAAGTATAACCAATCCGATCGAGTTACCTGATAAAACAAATACTTATGCCAGTGTACAAACGATTGTTCCATTACCTATATCAGGCAATAATCAGTTTCCTGTCATAAATATGACTGATTTACTTGCTGCACCGTATAATTATTTTGCTGATGATGATGGTGATGGATTTGATGATAGTGACCTTATTACCGCAACCGCAACAGGTGACATTAAGATAAAATGGGAAGCCCGTAATCCTGCCGTAGCAGATATTAATGCTAAAAACGCATTTATAGATATTACATCGAAGGTGAAAAGTCATCCTGATGCCATTCCAGATTTATGTGATGGGATACATAAAATAACCATTAGCGCTAGTGATAGTGAGTTAACTACCCCTTATGGTGATCCCAATACAAATCATTTTCAAGAAGGTTCACATAGTTATTATTTAACGCCAAAATTAGATCCAAAAGTGTGTTATGCCCAGCCAAATTTGTATCCTGATAACGCTAGTTTAGCCGGTCGTGATTATGAGATAGATGGCATTTTATGGGATGCCGCACAAATCGAGAGTGACCATGATTATGGTGTTTATCGAGGGTATCCAAGTAAAGGTATTAAGGTATTACGAGCAACCAATAGTGGTAATTATCAAGGTGAAATTTCAATAACTAAAAATAACTTTCCAACGACCGGGTCACATGGATTGTATTTTTATTTACTATTTGGCGGTATAACACCTGAAGCGGTATTAGCTGCCAATGGCAGTACTATACAATCTATAGAGGGGGGAAATGTTAGTTTATCATTAAGTGTAAGTAAAACCACTGAATGGGAGCATAGTGAGCATGGACCCAGTCCATATGGATTGGCTGAACCAGCTATAAAAGTAACATTAGTTGGTCCACGCTATAATTCAGCGGATAAGAGTTTTAGACCTATGACTTTCAGATTATATGCTGATAGTAATAAAAGTACGCTAATTTACGAATTTAAATTAATGCGTTGGTTTATTGCTAATCCTGAGATTTTTTTTAATAAGGAACATGGATTTCCATCATCTGATGAAAATAAAGAAATGTTAAGTTATCAATCTAAGGCAAGGGATTATTGTAAAAGTTTAGGTAGTGGTTATCGATTGCCAGATGTGAATGATTTTACCAATATTAATGGGTATGGAATGTATGCTCGTCGACAATTAAGTTATCAGGAGAATGGAAAATGGATTGGTGGAATTGCCAATGAATGGGGATGTATGCCTATGAGTGAGGATGATAGTGACGCTAGTTGCCCATCTTATAGAAGCACAGACTGGAAGGCATATGATTATTGGACGAATAATGTAGCAACAAATACTGCGCGACCTAAGGATGAAGGAAAACCATTTTTATTTGATCCCGATGGAGTTATCGAGATACTTCAATCTATTTTGTGGCCAATTCGTGCCGCATGTGTTACACCTTAAGTGTTAATTGTGTTAATCCTAAAATATAATAAACGCAAGTTATAGTCACTGTTAGTTTTTGATGTATTTTAACAGTTATTAGAGTATTGGTTTTTTATTAATATATTGCATAAAAAACATAAAAAACCAATATAATATCTAGTATTTAACTAATTGAAATTTTTTTAAATGGTTCTTTGCAACTATTGTTAAACGTAGTTATGATTTTGTCAGATCATAATTAGGATATAATATAGGGATATAATGGATAATCAAAATCAGTCTTACTTTAAACTGCCTTTATTTTTTACTTTTGCTTGTTATTTCATTTGGTTGATAGTTCCAATGATTAATTTTTTCGATTTTGCCAACATTACTATACGTTATAGATATGATAATATTTTTGTCTATCATATAACATTGGGAAGTTTAACTTATTATTTGTTAGTTTATATGATTGCTTTGTATTTTTTTCAAAAATATCGTATATATGACTTGTCAAAAAATTTGGTAAGAATATGTTTATTAATTACCGTTTATACCTTAATTAGATATGTTTTTTATATATTAGAACACTATATTTTAAGCAATATAATTTTTCGTTTTTTCGATCATGATTATATTCCCTTATGTCTTAGATTTTTAGAATGGTTTGATATAATATCAATATTAATTATTTTAATTATATTATTTAAAATAATACCTTTTTATTCTTCAGTAATCGAGTTTAATTCTATAGTAATAAAAAGAATTCACATTCAAATATATAGCTTTTTCTTGTCTTATATTTCACTTAAAACTATTTTGCTAAATGTTTATGCAATCAACGAATTATTTGATTCAAGTATTACCGTAATGCTACTATTTGTATTGTTAACCTTTTTGGTATGGGGAATTTTATATAAGCTTTTCAATATAATTCTTATAAATTGTTTTGGAGAATTTGATTCACAAGTTAAATTTAAAAAATTAATATTAACTCTTCTTGGAACAATTTTTTTAAGTGCTTTGATAAGCACTATTGTTGTTTTTATAATATTAATGCTTTATATGCCTACACATCTGAATTTGAAAAATAAAATCCAATTTTATTCTTCTTACTTTTTGTACAGTTTTTCTGGGATGAATTTGTTGTTTTCTTTAATATTTAGTCGATATTTTATAAAGATTTTTTATTCAAAAAGATAGTTGTTTTTTGCTTATTGGATAAAAGAGCAAAGTATTCAATTATTCTAAAAAAGCATACGATTAATTAATTGAGATTTCTAGGTAAATTAATTTAATAATATATTTCATTATGAAGAAATGATTGACCATAGAGTAAATAATAAAGGTCGATTATAAAAAATTTGAAGAACGGGTTTTTTGAAATCTAAAGACACCCCATCACTACCCTTTTTTTTGACTTAAAATTAAATTTTTAAAAAATCAATATATTGAGAAATGGCTTAAAAAAAGGGTTTTTACTGGTAAAAATGGACTTTGCCTTTTTGCCAACAACATTTATAGTATATGGGATTCTAGTTCACTGCCGTATAGGTAGTTTAGAAAAAATGTTTGGATGTATATAAAAAATATGGTGGGTTCACTGCCGTGTAGGTAGTTTAGAAATCAGAGCCAAATGTTTCAGAAATCGGATAAAAGTTCACTACCATATAATTAGATTAAGACATTAATTATTTCTAAAAAGATTAGGAAAAATTTTTTAAAAAGCTAAAAATCCAAATTAGTTATAGCGTTGTCAAATAAAAAACCGTTCTAGTTAAGAACGGTTTTTTATTATTGGTTAGATAATTTAACAATTATGCTTTGTATTTTTTCATGACAATTGACGCATTAGTACCGCCGAAACCAAAGCTATTAGACATTACTGTGGTTAATTCACGTTCGGTTGGTTCTGTAATAATATTCATTCCTACTGCTTCATCTGCAAGTTCGTCAATATTGATACTTGGTGTAATAAAGCCATGTTCAAGCATAAGTAGTGAATAAATTAATTCTTGTGCGCCGGTAGCACTTAATGAGTGTCCAGTCATGGATTTAGTTGAAGAGATAGCTGGGATGTTATCACCAAATACTTGTTTGATTGCCCATAATTCTTTGACATCACCAACTGGAGTTGATGTACCATGAGTATTGATATAGTCAACTGGCCCATCAAGATCTTGAATAGCAAGCTGCATACAACGCATTGCCCCCTCACCAGATGGAGCTACCATGTCATAACCGTCAGATGTTGCCCCATAACCAACAAGTTCACCATAGATATGTGCACCACGGGCAAGAGCATGCTCAAGTTCTTCAACTACTACCATTCCGGCACCGCCTGCGATTACAAAACCATCACGGTTTTTATCATAGGCACGTGATGCTTTTTCAGGTGTGTCGTTATATTTAGTTGATAATGCCCCCATAGCATCAAATTCGCATGACATTTCCCAACATAGTTCTTCACCACCACCAGCAAACACGACATCTTGTTTACCAAGTTGAATAAGTTCAGCTGCATGGCCAATACAGTGTACTGATGTTGCACAAGCTGAAGTCATTGAGTAGCTAACACCTTTAATTTTAAATGGTGTCGCTAAACATGCAGAAATTGCTGATGACATAGATTTTGTTACTGCATAAGGACCAACACCTCTTAAACCTTTTTCTTTCATGCCGGCAACAACATTATATTGAGTTTTGGTTGAGCCACCATAACCAGCGATAAGACCTGTGCGTGGATTAGATACTTGCTCTGGGGTTAATTTTGCATCTTCGATTGCTTGTTGTAGTGCAAGATATCCATAAATAGAAGCATCGTTCATAAAACGGACGACTTTTCGATCGATTAATCCAGTTGTATCTAATTTAACATTACCACAAACATGACTGCGCATTCCGCTATCTTTCATTTCTTGCGAAAAAGTAATACCACTTCGGCCTACTCTTAACGATTCTAAAACTTCTTTGGTATTATTCCCAATGCTTGAAAGAATACCTAATCCTGTAATTACTACACGTTTCATCTAATGCTCTACTCCTAAGTTAACTGGCTTCATATGAAAAATTGGTCTGATTATAGCGTACACTTGTAAGCTGAACAATACCCCCAGATTGATTTTATTTGTTAAGTTAATAAATAAAATTGGGATAACCGGTCAATAAATCAATCAACATGATTACTTTTACATTCTATTAATGAAATTTTGATTAAATCAGTCTTAATCGCAAGTTTATTGAATAAAAATTTTTAAATTCGATCTGATTATTAACTTGCTAACGGCAATAAAATAATTATAATACTGTAAATATATACAGTTATTGGTGATAATTATGATTCAAGAAAAAATGATCTCAAAGCTTGAGATCTTAGCCGAATCTGCAAAATATGACATTTCATGTGCCTCAAGTGGTACTTCACGCAGTAATAAAAATAAAGGTATTGGTAGTGCTTCTCGCTGTGGTATTTGCCATTCATTTACTGCTGATGGTCGCTGTGTTTCACTGTTGAAAATCATGTTAACGAATTATTGCATGTTTGACTGTGCTTATTGTATCAATCGCCAGAGTAATGATATTCCTCGTGCAGGATTTACACCAAAAGAGTTAGCGGAACTGACGATTGAATTTTATCGTCGCAATTATATTGAAGGGCTGTTTTTAAGCTCGGGTATTGTACGTAGTGCTGATCACACGATGGAAAAAATGATTCGGGTGGTCAAAATATTACGGCAAGAATATAACTTTAATGGTTATATTCATATGAAGGCGATTCCAGGTGCAAGTAATGAATTAATTCATGAAGCAGGTTTACTCGTTGATCGAATGAGTGTCAATTTAGAGATCCCTACCGAGCGAAATTTAAAATTATTGGCGCCAGATAAAGATCATCAAACCATTTATCAACCAATGCGACATATTCAGCAAAATTTGCTAGAAAATATTGAAGATCGTAAAAAAATCAAATCAACACCAAAATTTGTTCCTGCTGGGCAAAGTACTCAGGTGATTATTGGCGCGACAGATGAAACTGATAATCAAATTTTACAGCTCACCGCCAAACTATATAAGCGACCAAGTATGAAGCGGGTTTACTATTCGGGATTTATTCCTGTGAATGGTTATGATAAGCGATTACCTGTTTTGCAAGAAGTACCAAGAGTGCGAGAAAATCGTTTATATCAGGCAGATTGGTTACTTCGTTTTTATGATTTCAGTGTCGATGAAATTGTAAATGATGAACATCCAGATCTTGATTTGACTGTTGATCCCAAATTATCTTGGGCGATTCGTAATCCGCAATTTTTTCCGGTTGATATCAATCGGGATAGTTATCAAAAAATTCTACGGGTGCCAGGAATTGGCGTTAAATCAGCAAAATTAATTGTTATGGCAAGGCGACATCGAAAACTAAATAAAGAGGCGCTCAAACGTATTGGTGTGGTGCTAAAACGAGCGCAGTTTTTTATTATTTGCCATGAAATGAATACATTTAAAGTACTTGATTCATCCGCCGAATATATCCGTCTTAGTTTACAAGATTTGCCTCGTCTTGAAGTAAAACAACAAGCCCTTCCACAGCAACTAGTTATGGGATGGTAATTTATGCTGGCGTTCTATTATGATAAGTCTTTCGAAGGACTAATGTGTGCGGTGTTTGATGCATTTAAACTAAAAAAAATGCCTGAATGTTTATTAGCTGAGGGAGAAGATGTGCCACTTTTGGTTACTGATTTTCATCAAGTTGAGTATCGCAACAGTAAATATGAGCGTGTTTATACTGCACTGCAAAAAAAATTATCACAGATTGCGCTAAATCAACTCTTGTTTACTTGGCTATCAGAATTACCTGAAAGTGATTTAATTATCTTTCGCTATATTTGTAAAGTATTCAAGTCAACCAATTCGATTGAAACTGATTTTGCTGATGCGGATGTGTTAGCTGTTTATGATATAGCTAAAAAGGTAAATAAAGAAAAACATCATATTCAGCAATTTGTTCGCTTCAATAGTATCCAAAATCCAGCAAACAGTTGTGATAATAATGACAAAATTTACTTTGCGGTTATAGAGCCTATATATAACGCTTTACCGTTAACCACACGATTTTTTAAAGATCGTTATGCTGATCAAAAATGGGTAATTTATGATGAAAAACGCCAATATGGTTATTTTTATGATTTAGATAAGATTGAGCAAATCTGGTTAAACGATAACGATCCTCTGATCGTTAATAAGCAAATTAACCAAGATTATCTAACTGATGATGAAAAATTGTTTCAAACCATGTGGAATCGTTATTGTCAGGCCTTAACCATAAAAGAACGAATTAATCCAAGATTACAAAGGCAAAATATGCCTAGACGGTTCTGGCACCATTTACCCGAAATGCAAGGCAAATAAAAAACGCCGAATAAATCGGCGTTAATTATTAATAAATCTTACTATTTATTGGGCATCAATTTCATCAAGAATGCCATTAATGCTTTGTTGACGTTGTTGTTCTTTTTGTTCATCAACTTTACCGCCAGAAGCATTAAAATCATTGCGCTGGAAGTAAGCATTACGCATAAAGTTGTATGGATCATCACTATTTTTAATTAAATCTTCATACTCAATGGCCACAGCTCGAGCTTCAATGCCATCAAATACACCGCGAACCAGTGCCCATTGCCAATCTATCCAAACAAGTGGTGGATATAAAGTATCAACCAGATTACCACCTTCTTGACGAAGTGTTGCTGAACCATAGAAAGGTAATACAACATAAGGGCCATAAGGGACATCGTAATGGCCTAATGTGTCACCAAAACCACGTTTAGAACCTTTTTGCAATTGAGGGTCTGCCACACTTGCAACATCAAATAAACCGGCAACACCAAAAACAGTGTTAATAAAGAACCTTGCTAAATGTTTACCTGCTTCATGTCCTTCACCTTGTAAAGCACTATTTACCATCGATGCAGGTTCAGAAAGGTTAGAGGAAAAATTAACTACTCCTTTACGTACTGGTGTTGGAACATAATCTTTCCACGCTACGGCAGCTGGGCGCAAAATATAAGGATCAAGCGCATAGTAGTTAACATTAAACATTGTTTTATTAAAACCCGATAATGGGTCACTATAACTATTTGTTTCAGCCTGATAGGTCGCACAACCTGTCAACGCTAAAACCGAGAACATCATACCTATAATTTTTTTTCTCATAATGCTACCGAATACAAATGATAAAGTGTTGGATGCAGCGATTGTATCATGTTTGCTTGAAATAGAAAATTTTTCATTATTTGATTGATATTGCCTTGATAAATTTATTAGAATAAATAGCCTTGATGACCTCATAGTTAAATGGATATAACAAGCCCCTCCTAAGGGCTAGTTGTAGGTTCGATTCCTACTGGGGTCAAAGTTGTATTAACTTACTTATCTCTTTTCTTCCTCAATAAACTACCTAATTGTATAATTTATAAAATTATTTTATTTCGCTTTAAGTGATAAGATAGCAAATAATATAGTAATATAACTCATATAAATAATCATACACTGTATGGAGTATGGAACAATTAACTAGATGGATTTAGGGAAGTTAATGGCTAAATATTATTGTTTATTAAAAGGAAGAGTTAATTATTTAACGGTATTCGAAAAAACTAAAACTAAAGTTGAACAGCATTCAGGTAATCTTACAAAAGCATTTATTGATGAATACGGTGGGTTCATTATGGCCATTCTTTTATTATTTTATACAATTATAAGAGACATGGTTGTTATTTTTATACCATCTAAAGCTCTACAAAGAAAACTAATTAAAGGGACATACTTTTGTTGTTATGTTGGTAATATTAAAGTTGAAGGAAAATTAGAAGATATTATTTTTAAGAATGGCGACTATGTTGAAATGGTTGTCGAACAGACCGAAAAAAATAAGTATTTTGTTTATGCTGTGCGAATGCCCAAATACCATGCTTTGTTTTTTCCTAAAGGGAATTGTTCATCAACCTTAGAATTATTTAAGGGTTGTCTATTGATTTGTTGCCTACTGATATTTCCTTATATTGTTTTTATGATAATAGCTATTTTTGATGATCATAGTGATTTTATTTTTATTACTCTGTTATTTTTGGTTATTTATGCTTCTTTTGTTGTTATCTGCTTTATTTTATTGGGTATGCGTTCTTCATTTATAAACAATCGAATCTATGCAACTTTAGGTTATCGAAATTCATGGCGACATATGCATGCTAATGAAGACTATGCTTTTAGAGAAATGAATCGTAAAAGAGATCCATTGTTGTTTGATGATCCACAAAGTCCTGAATTCAAAAAAAGAATAAAACCAAATAAGTCTTATACCTATTATGGACGGACGCCCCAATTACCCCAAGAAGTAGAAATTATTGACGAAAGCTAAATTGGAATAAGGTTTGGAATTAGTATAATTTGATTAATAAAAAAGTGAGGAAAGGGGTTTTTTGTGCATCTTTTTTATCATTAAATCGTTTTTTGCATGCTGCAATATTGTTATTATCATTTAAGCAAATTTAGCTAATGCTTTTCCTATGAATTAATATATGGCAGCATTTAATTTGTTTATATTTACACAACTATTGTGGTTTATTTTTTTGTTATTAGCCATTTTTTAAGCTGCGATGTTTTATAAGCTTTTAAAAAATAGTATTTTGCTTTAGTTAACTCTAGTAAAACAATGTTTTCCCATTTTCTTTATTAAAACTATGTTAATTTAAATATTCATTTCAAATGATAGTTATCAATATCTCATATGATAATTACGTTCTTATAAAGAATGTTGGACTATTATTAATAATAATTTATTTACTTTAAATCTTTATTTATTGATAAAAATATCAGAATATTCGTTTATTAAGTAAAGAATTTAAAAGTATTTAATTTCTTACAGTTATTATTTTCTCGCTGATGAATTGTCTAAAATAAACTGATAAACCTTATCACCTATATTATCCCACATTTCTTTTGCCCCTGATCTTGATAAGTGGTCATTATATGAATAAAAATATTTATCAAGTTTATTCTTCGGAGCGTTATAACAAAATTTTTTATCGCAGAATAGATCGTATATTTCTAAGTAAGAAAGATTTGTATTATTATTAATTAGATCTATCATTTGATTATGAGTTGTAATTCTTGAATGATCACTTTCATATTTTATTTTTATAAATTCGTTATTATTATTTATTAGGTAAAATAAAGGTGCATTACCATTTATATGTACGGAATGATCTATTTTGGGATGAGATAAAATAAATAACATTTTATTTCTGTTAATTTTTTGCTGATTTAAAGTTTCATTCCATATTTCTTCAAATCTGACTTTCTTTGTATTAAGTTGATTATCATAGAATTGCTTGTTAATTGAATGTTCTTTATAAGATGACCAATTAGAAATACGTATAATAGGTAAATTAAATGTTAATACATTATAAAGTTTATTGGTTGCCTCGATGCAAGAAGAACTTTTAGTTTTATTTATATTATTCATCATTAAACAGTTATATTCACCTATAATAAGAACTGATTGATTTTTACTTTTGTAATATAAGTCTATCTGCTCTACAAATTGACCTAAAAAACTGTCACCTACAAATATGGCTATAGGTGGTTGATTTTTACTGCCTAGAAGTTGCACGTTATTATTCCATTTTGTATATTCAGGCAAAGAACCTGCATAAATAGATTTTTTTACAATATCTTCAGTGTAAACAATTAACCTTTTGGGAAAACCTTCTGTACGAATCAATGTTAAATTGAGTGTTATGAGCAGAATAAATAAAGCTGAAAATACTTTTCCACTTGGTTTGAATATAGAAATAGATATTTTACGGTATTTGTTTTCGATAAATTTAAATATAAATATAGCAAACAGAACTGTGATGAATAATAAAATCAATTGTTCTATATTTGTTATATGGTTTTTTTGTGATAAATATCTATAAAAAACAATTAGAGGCCAATGAATCAGATAAATTGAATATGATATAGTCCCAATATATACTATTAGTTTTTGACGTAGGATCATGCCAGTATATTTAGCATCGCCATATAATATACATAAAAGAGAACCTAAAATGACCAGTAAAGTATTCAAACCTGGATAGTAATTTATACTGGTCTCATAAAATATTGCACATAAACTTAATATAGAAAATCCAATTATAAATAGAATTTCTTTATGGCTATTTTTTATATTCTTTAAGCTATCTCTCTTAATTGCGAATATTCCGCCAATACCTAATTCAAAAAATCTTGAGAAAGTGAAATAAAAATTTGTTGATGGTATTTTCTGTGATAAATATTGTGCACAAATAAATGAAAAAATAGAAAAAATTATTGTAGTAATTATAATTGTATATTTAGTTTTAAATACTTTTGCAAAAATAAATAAAATAAGTGGAAAACATATATAAAATTGTTGTTCGACACCTAGCGACCAAGTATGCAATAATGGGTTTTCATTCGATGATGCATCCCAATATCCTTTTGAACGCATAAACATTATATTTGAAGCAGAGAAAAAGACGTATTTGATAGTTTTTAATGTCGTTAAATAATAATCTGTAGCATAAATTAAAAATCCACCAACAATAACGAAAAATATGGTAAATAATAAAGCAGGATATAATCTAGCTATTCGACGATTCATAAAATCGGTAAATTTGAACTGCTGATTATTGATATCTTTATAAATAATTCCAGTAATTAAGTAACCAGAAATAACAAAAAATATATCAACACCAATATAACCCCCACTAAAAATACCTTCAGGATTTAGGTGAAAAATTAATACAAATAAAACAGCTATTGCTCTCAATCCATCAATTTCAGGGTAGTATTTTTTCATATATATTCTTGTTAAGAAATCTTTTTAAAACGGTTTGGGATAATATCATATTCTAATAACTAGACAAAAATTATAAATTGGAGTCTATATAACAATGTTTGTTATTAAAATTTAATTAACTATATTATTAATCATTTAGGCTATCTAAAATGAATGATATTTTGGGCTATTCCATTTCGGTAATTTTGGTATAACTCAAATATGAGTTGGTTAGGATAATTTTAATAGCAATTAGTAAAAACCATTTATTTAGGTTGTGGTAGGTTATTATAGATTTTATTTATCTAAATTTTTTCAAATTGTAGTAAATAAAATTAATTGCTAAGAAGGCTTGTGGAATAAGGCTTTGAATTGGTACGCCCGGGTGGACTCGAACCACTGACCCCCACCATGTCAAGGTGATGCTCTAACCAACTGAGCTACGGGCGTACATTTGAAACACGCAAATATTAGCTGGCAAACTGTTTTGTTTCAAGTAAAAAAATCAAAAATAGCTGTTTTTTTAATCTTTTGAGTTTGTTTGTTGGAAAAACAGTCAATGTTATTAATCAAATAATATACAAAATCCGATTTTTACCAATTTTATTTCCCGATGATAATCGTTTAGGGATAGTGCAATTTTTTATGAATTGTAAATAAATGTAAATTCACGGTGGTTTGTTAATTTCAAATTCGTTATACTCCTTGAAAATAGATAAGGTATTACTGGTTTAGGTTAGTATGTCATTTAAAGATCAGATTGAGGACGTTTTACATAATGTTTTTGGGTACAAATCGTTTAGAAATCAGCAAAGAGATATTATCGAATCAGTTATTGCCGGACGAGATACTTTAACCATTATTCCAACAGGAGGCGGTAAATCACTTTGTTATCAGATTCCGGCAGTAGTATTGCCTGGTACTGCGTTGGTTATTTCGCCACTTATTTCGTTAATGAAGGATCAAGTTGATCAATTAATAGTTAATGGTATTCCGGCGGCTTTTTTAAATGCGACTCAATCTCCAGAAGAGCAACAAAACATTATTGAACAGTATTTAAATCACACAATTAAATTATTATATATTTCACCTGAGCGACTGGCAGTATCGTCCTTTTCTTCATTAATTACTGCTCATCCTCCATCATTAATCGCTATTGATGAGGCGCATTGCATTTCACAATGGGGGCATGACTTTAGGCCTGACTATCGTCAATTAAACCATTTATCATTGCGTTTTCCCGAAGTTCCAATTATCGCGTTAACAGCAACCGCCGATAAATTGACTCAAGCAGATGTGATTAATCAGCTTAACTTAATCGATCCGTTAGTGGTGGTGCGTAGTTTTGATCGGCCAAATATACGTTATACGGTAGTTGAAAAATTTAATCTTACTGAGCAAGTTGTCTCTTTTATTGAAACCCAAAAAGGGAATAGTGGTATTGTCTACTGTTCTAGTCGTTCCAAAGTTGAGGATATGACAACCAGACTGGCTGCGAGAGGATTCTCTGTCGTTGCTTATCATGCTGGTTTAACCACTGCTGAGCGTCAACAAGCACAAGAAAGTTTTTTGAAAGATAATGTGCAAATTATTGTTGCTACTGTCGCTTTCGGGATGGGAATTAATAAACCCAATGTTCGTTTTGTGGTACATGCTGATTGCCCAAGAACGATTGAGGCATATTATCAAGAAACTGGTCGAGCAGGGCGTGATGGCGTTCCGGCAGAGGCTCTTTTATTATTTAATAGTAAAGATCTAAACTGGTATCATCGACAAATTGCTGATAAACCAGAGAATAAACATAAGCAAGTTGAGTTACATAAGATTCAATCCATGGAGTCATTTGCCCAAAGTATGACTTGTCGGCGTACCGTATTACTTAACTATTTTGGTGAGAATAGAATCGAACCTTGCAACAACTGTGATATCTGTCTTTATCCTCCCGAGCATTATGATGGATTAATTGATGCACAAAAAATACTTTCTTGTATATACCGAGTTGAGCAACGTTATGGTGCTCAATATGTTGTCGATGTGTTACGAGGATCTTCTCGCTCACAAATTAAAGAAAATGGTCATGATAAATTATCGGTTTATGGAATAGGAAAAGCGCATTCTTCTGATTATTGGCTTAGTGTAATTAGACAATTAATTTATTTGGGATATGTGAGTCAAAATATTTCCACCTTTACTACGTTACAATTGACCGAACAAGCACGTGCGATTCTTAAAGGTCAAGTCGCTTTATCTTTAGCAAAACCACGTTTAGAAATTGTGAAGAAAAGTCGCTTAAATCGTTATGCTCGAGCGATTAATTTAACCACGATATTATCTTATGAAGAACGAATATTATTCAATAATCTTAAGCGGTTACGCAAAGAAATTGCTGATATGGAGGATATTGCCCCTTATGTTGTATTCAGTGATGCAACCTTGCTTGAGATGGTGCAAATCAAACCTGAAAGTAAGAAACAACTGATTAATGTTACTGGTGTTGGTAAAATCAAATTAGAAAAATATGGTAATCTTTTCTTAGACGAAATTAATGATTTTATGATAAAAAACATATAACAATGTTTAAAATATTATCTATAATAGCCATTTTGATATCATTTTAATTATTTTGATAATTTAATTTTTTATTAAAAATGGAGTTTATATGTCCGTTATGAATGATATGCCACAGATGTTGGCATTAGTTTTATTGCTTATTATTTTATATCTAGGTGATGTTGTTTCAACACGAACTAAAGCTTGGGTACCTTCAGTTTTTATTTGCGCGGTACTGTTTTTATTAGGTTATTGGACATTTTTTCCAACTGATATTGTTGCTCGAGCAGGTATTCCAAATGTAGTCGCTGTTATGTTTATGTATTTATTGATTGTGAACATGGGAACTTTGTTATCAATAAATGAGTTGATACTACAATGGAAGACAATACTTATATCGCTTTCTGGGATTGTGGGTATTATTGTTATTGCTATTATTGTTGGATATCTATTTTTTGATCTCAATACTATTATTGTCGCTATTCCACCATTAGTCGGTGGTATTGTTTCAGCTATTATTATGGCTAAAGGGGCAACCGAAGCTGGATTGCCAGATTTGGCTGTATTTGCAATTATAATTTATGTAATGCAAGGTTTTATTGGTTATCCATTAACATCAATTATGCTGAAAAAAGAAGGCCGCCGTGTATTGAAAAAATATCATGAAGGGACTTGGGTAGTTGAAAAAGATGTTACTACTATGGATAAGCAAACTGCAACTACTGATGAAAATCCAATGCCTAGTCTGTTTGCTAAAATTCCAGCGAGTTATAATTCTTCGTACTTTATCTTTTTGCGTATTGCAATAGTCGGTTTTTTAGCTTATTCAGTGTCGGAAGTATTAAAACCAGTCGTCAGTATTAGCCCATTTGTCTTATGTTTATTATTTGGTGTTGTTGCTGCTTCTTTAGGTTTTTTAGAGCGTCATCCTTTAAAGAAAGCTGGTGGTTTCGGGCTGGCAGTAATGGGATTAATGTTATTTATTTTTGATACTTTGAGCCGAGCAACGCCTGATATGTTAATTAGGCTTATCACACCTTTAATTATTTTTATTCTTTCTGCCGTTATTGGGATGTTTATTTTCTCGGTTATTGTCGGTAAAGTTTTAAAAGTAAGTAAAGAAATGGCTTTTTCGATCGCCTTAACTGCATTATATGGATTTCCGGCCGATTATATTATCACTAACGAGGTCATTAATAATTTAACCAAAGATCCAAAAGAAAAAGAGGTATTAACCAGCCATATGTTACCACCAATGTTAATTGGCGGATTTATTTCAGTAACGATGGTATCAGTTGTATTAGCTGGCATCATGGTTAATATGATTGTTGGCCCGTTAACACCAATAAAATAGTTGGAAATTTAATTATCAGATTCAACTTGTAGATTTGTGCAAATATGTGCACTATTAAATGAATACATATGAAATATATAGAAGGTAGTAACATGATTAATCAAACTATTAAAGATTCAATAAAACAGAATATTAACGACATGATCGCGTTTCGTCGTGATTTACATCGTCATCCAGAACTACCGTGGGAAGAATTTAGAACCACCGATAGAATTGCTGAAGAACTTGATAAAATTGGTATTACTTATCGACGCACTAAGCCGACTGGAATTATTGCTGATATTCAAGGCGGTAAATCAGGTAAAACGATCTTACTTAGAGCAGATATTGATGCTTTACCGGTAAAGGAATTAAGCACCAATATTGATTATCAATCCACTATTGATGGCAAAATGCATGCTTGTGGACATGATACTCATACGGCTATGTTGCTAACGGCTTCTAAAACGTTATATTCTATCCGTGAACAGTTAAAAGGTAATGTACGGTTAGTATTTCAGCCGGCTGAAGAAATTGCTCAAGGGGCAAAAGGGATGATCGAACAAGGTGTACTTGAAGGTGTTGATAGCGCTTTTGGTATGCATATATGGTCACAAATGCCGGTAGGTAAAGTATCTTGTGTTGTTGGTTCAAGCTTTGCTTCAGCAGATCTATTAACAGTTAGATTTAAAGGGCGTGGAGGTCATGGTTCAATGCCTCATGACACAGTGGATGCGGTTATGGTTGCATCTGCATTTGTTATGAATGTTCAATCAATTGTTTCTCGTGAAATATCGCCTCTCGATCCTGCGGTTGTTACTATAGGTCGAATGGATGTGGGTACGCGCTTTAACGTAATTGCTGAAAATGCGGTTTTAGAGGGAACTGTGAGATGCTTTAATGTTGCAGTGCGAGAGAAAATTGAAGCAGCAATTAGACGTTATGCTAACCAAGTTGCAGCCATGTATAGAGCGACAGCTGAAGTTGAATATATCTATGGTACTTTACCGGTTATTAACGATAAAGAAAGTGCATTATTAGCACAAAAAGTCATTGTTGAATCATTTGGTGAAGATGCATTGTATTTTGAAGCACCAACCACCGGTGGTGAAGATTTTAGTTATTATACGCAAAACATTCCAGGTGCATTTGCTTTAGTCGGATCTGGTAATCCTGAGAAAGATACTCAATGGCCACATCACCATGGCTGTTTTAATGTCGACGAAGATGGCATGGCATTAGGTGCAGAATTTTATGCACAATATGCATGGGCCTTTTTAAATCAAGATTAGCCATTCATAATTAATCACCAGTTGATTATTTTTTTACTTATCAACCTTCGATTGACTGTTTGAAGGTTGATAAATCATTTTTCAATAATTAATCCTTCAAAACAGCCTAATAGTTTCAAAATTTGTGCAAAGGGTATTTTATTGCTTAAAAATCTCACCTAATATCGAATCGGTTATCGGCATCTTAAAGACTACATTGACACTTTATGGTATGATTAGCAAAATTTATTAGTAATAAGTAACGGTGATTATGAGTTATCAAGTCTTAGCACGTAAGTGGCGACCAAAATCATTTTCTGAAGTAGTAGGACAGCAGCATGTTTTAAAAATTTTATCTAATGCTCTTTCTCTTGGTCGAGTTCATCACGCTTATCTGTTCTCTGGTACTCGAGGTGTAGGTAAAACTTCGATTGCTCGATTATTAGCCAAAGGTTTAAATTGTGAAAGTGGTATAACTGCAACCCCTTGTGGTGTTTGTGATAATTGTCGTGAGATTGAACAGGGTCGATTTGTTGACTTACTCGAAATTGATGCCGCATCACGTACTAAAGTCGAAGATACTCGGGAAATTTTAGATAATATTCAATATTTGCCAAGCAAAGGCCGTTTTAAAGTTTACTTAATCGATGAAGTCCATATGCTCTCTCGTAGTAGCTTCAATGCTTTATTAAAAACATTGGAAGAGCCACCAGAACACGTTAAGTTTTTATTAGCAACAACTGATCCGCAAAAATTACCTATCACTATTTTATCTCGCTGTTTGCATCTGCATTTAAATGTGCTTGATACATCATTAATTTCTGAGCAACTAAAACATATTTTGCAATTAGAACAAATTGAAAGTGAACCGCGGGCAATACAGCTGTTAGCTAAAGCAGCAAATGGTAGTATGCGGGATGCATTAAGTTTAACCGACCAAGCAATAGCGCTTGGTAATGGTAAAATCGATGCTGCGTCAGCAGCCTCTATGCTTGGCACTCTAGATAAAGCAATTCCCTTTTCATTAATTAATGCTCTTTATCAAAGTGATGGTAATACTTTGATGCAACAGATTGAAGCGGCTGCTTTGCAAGGTGCGGATTGGGATAATTTATTAACCGAATCTATTGCTTTGTTACATCAAATTGCCTTATTACAAGTTGTGCCGACAGCATTGGGTGATTATACAGACAATGAAGAACAGTTACGCTTCTTAGCTCAATATATGGCTCCTAATGATGTGCAACTGTTTTATCAAATTTTATTAATGGGCCGTAAAGAACTTGCTTTTGCACCAGATAAAAAAATGGGTGTTGAAATGAGTTTTTTACGCGCTTTAGCATTTATGCCTAAAAATGTCGATGCGATTAAGCCACCAGCTGCAACAGCTACTATACCGACAAAAAAAGCTGAATCGCCGATTAAAACACAACCAGCTCAGGCTGTGACACTTTCATCACAAAACGCAAATGATGCAATGCCTATTAAGCAAACTGTTAAATCAGCTATTGAAAATCAGCAATTAAATGACAATACAATAGTAAGATCAGTTACTAGTGATGAAAATACTGCATCACAACCAGAAATATCACTTCCAGATGATGCATCATCAATCACTAAAAATATTTTAGAGATGAGAATGCAGTTAATTAAAGAGGAACAAAAGCCAAAAAAGCCTGAATTGGTTGATCACCATCAACCATCAAATTCTTTAATTAACAGTAAACGGGGTGACGCTCAGCAGCTTGCCAACAAGTTAGGCAATAATATTGAAAAAAATGATGAGGAAGCAAAACAAGAAGAGATAACTGCTGAGAATTATCAATGGCAAGCTTGTGGCTTAGTTGAAACGAAAAATGAACCGGCACTCGATGCAAAAACATTATGCGATTCTTTAAAAGTTGATAAAACGCCAGAAATGACTAAAAAACTAATTGTTGAAATGGCTGAAAAAGACGCGTGGTGTGCTGAAATTGAACAATTAGAACTTGCGCCATTAATTAAACAAATCGCAATTAACTCTTATTTTGAACAAATTGATGACAATAATATTGTTTTGCATATGCGTTCGTCAGTGAAACACTTGATAAAATCACCGGCAAATTGCACAAAACTTGAATCTGCTTTATCAGCATATCGTCAAAAACCATTAAACTTAAAAATTGTTATTGATGATAATCAAGAAAATAAAACGCCGTTAGAAATGCGTGAAGATTTATATCAACAAAAGCTTGAACAAGCTAAACAGACTATTAATCAAGACGCTAAAGTCGAAATGATTTGTCAATATTTTGATGCGAAGATTGATGAAGCGAGTATTCGTCCTGTATAATTACGGGCTAAATATTATTAACGAGGAATAATTATGTTTTCAGGTGGAAAAGGTGGCTTGGGTAATTTGATGAAGCAAGCCCAACAGATGCAAGCCAAAATGCAGCAAGCTCAGGAAGAAATTGCTAAATTAGAAGTTACCGGTGAGTCTGGTGCTGGTATCGTTAAAGTGACTGTAAATGGTGCGCACAGTTGTAAACGTGTGGAAATTGATCCATCTTTATTAACTGAAGATGATAAAGAAATGCTAGAAGATTTGATTGCGGCTGCTTACAATGATGCAACTCGTCGTTTAGAAGAAGCGCAAAAAGAAAGAATGGCTCAAGTAACTGGCGGCATGCAATTACCACCAGGCTTTAAAATGCCATTTTAAGTTGAAAAACTAATCCGATATCGTCTTATCCATTTTGCCGACTATGTCGGCAAAATTTCTTTTTATCTCCTGTCTATTTATACAGTTTTTCTTTATTAATTTTTTCCTATCAGGTAAACTAACTGACAATTACATTCAATTCACTTTCAATGTTGATCATATCAATTTGATTAATCTAGAATCTTAAATATTATTTAATTTAGGGTTATTTTAATCAAACTTATGTAATCAATATTAACTTATTAAGGATATATTGTGATAGGTCGTTTACGTGGAATCATTATTGAGAAACAACCACCCAAAGTATTAATTGAAGTTGGTGGTGTTGGCTATGAAGTTTTTATGCCAATGACCTGTTTTTATGCGTTACCCGACAATGGCAAAGAAGTGATTGTGTTAACGCATTTTGCTGTTCGAGAAGATGCTCAAGTACTTTATGGTTTTAATCATGAACAAGAGCGAGAGTTATTTCGCGAATTAATTAAAGTTAATGGCGTTGGCCCAAAATTAGCGCTGGCGATTTTATCTGGAATGTCAGCAGCACAATTTATTAATGCTGTTGAACAAGGTGAAATTAAAACATTGGTCAAATTACCAGGTGTGGGGACTAAAACCGCTGAACGATTAATTGTTGAAATGAAAGATCGTGTTAAACGCTTTGGTGAAGAACTATCAAATGTTAACCTAGCTATTGATATTGGTGATATTAAAAAATCATCAAATCAAATTGAAAGTGAAGCTGTTTCAGCACTTATTGCTTTGGGTTATAAACCACAAGAAGCCAGCCGTATTATTAGTAAAGTCATTAGACCAGAAATGGATTGTGAAATGCTAATACGTGAAGCATTAAAGTCAGTATTGTAAAGTAGGTATTGATAATGATTGAAGCGGATCGTTTAATTGCTCCACAGGCACAAAAAGAAGAAGAGTCTTTAGATCGAGCCATTCGTCCTAAGTATTTGGATGAGTATATTGGACAACCTCAAGTTCGTGAGCAGATGAAAATTTTTATTCAAGCAGCTAAACAGCGTAGTGACGCACTTGATCATGTTTTAATATTTGGCCCTCCAGGTTTAGGTAAAACGACATTGGCAAATATTGTTGCTAATGAAATGAATGTTAATTTACGTACCACATCAGGCCCGGTGTTAGAAAAAGCGGGTGATTTAGCTGCTATGCTAACCAATTTAGAACCTAATGATGTGTTATTTATTGATGAAATCCATCGATTATCGCCAGTTGTTGAAGAAATCTTATATCCAGCAATGGAAGATTATCAACTTGATATTATGATTGGTGAAGGGCCTGCAGCACGTTCAATTAAAATTGATCTGCCACCTTTTACCCTTATTGGCGCAACAACTCGAGCCGGTTCATTAACCTCGCCATTACGTGATCGTTTTGGTATTGTGCAACGGCTTGAGTTTTATCGTGTAGAAGATTTGGAATATATTGTTAGCCGTAGTGCAAAATTTTTAGGTATGGATCTTTCTAAAGAAGGTGCTTACTTAATTGCTAAACGTTCGCGAGGTACACCACGGATTGCTAACCGTTTATTACGGCGGGTTAGGGATTATGCAGATGTAAAATCTAAAGGCGTTATTGATGAACGAATTGCCACTCAAGCATTAGATATGTTAGATGTAGATAATGAAGGCTTTGATTATATGGATCGCAAGTTACTTCTGGCTATTATCGAAAAATTTATGGGTGGGCCGGTAGGATTAGATAATATTGCAGCTGCAATAGGTGAAGAACGTGAAACCATTGAAGATGTGTTAGAACCATTTTTGATTCAACAAGGTTATATCCAAAGAACACCGAGAGGCCGAATTGCTACGCCTCATGCTTATCGACATTTTGGTATTATTCAAGACGTTTAAATTTGATCGAATAAGATAATAGCTTAACTCTTTATCATTTAATAAAACACCGCTCAAGAGCGGTGTTTTGTTTCTATTGAATAATCTAACTGAATTAACCGAGTTCTTTCTCGGTGAAAATCCCACTAAATAGATCAGTACTAAGATAACGTTCGCCTGATGATGGTAGTATCACCACAATAGTTTTATCGGCATTTTCAGGCAAACGAGCTAAGCGGTCGGCGGCAAATACGGCGGCACCAGAAGAAATTCCTGCTAAAATACCTTCTTTTTCCATTAATAGCCGCGCAGTATCGATAGCATCTTCATTGCTTACTTTTTCGACCAAATCAATCAAACTTAAATCTAAATTATCAGGAATGAATCCTGCACCAATACCTTGTATTTTATGTGGTCCTGGTTTGATTGGCTCACCAGCAAGTGCTTGGCTAATAACCGGTGAAGTACTTGGTTCAACTGCTACTGCAGTGATGTTTTTACCTTGAGTTTTTTTAATGTATTTAGTTACACCAGTAAAAGTCCCACCAGTACCGACCCCAGCAACAAAAATATCGACTTGTCCGTCAGTATCAAGCCAGATTTCTGGCCCAGTAGTTTTTTCATGAATTTCTGGATTAGCGGCATTACTGAATTGTTGAAGCATAATATTGTGTTTAGGATTACTAGCAACAATCTCTTCCGCTTTTTCGATTGCGCCTTTCATTCCTTTAGCTGCGTCGGTTAACACGAGATTAGCACCTAAAGCTTTTAAAAGTTTACGGCGTTCAATGCTCATGCTTTCAGGCATGGTTAAGGTTAATTTATATCCACGAGCAGCTGCAACCGCGGCAAGTGCGATACCAGTATTACCACTGGTTGGCTCGATAAGTTCAACATCAGGGTTTAATAAACCACGTTTCTCAGCATCCCAAATCATATTTGATGCAATGCGACACTTGATACTGAAGCTAGGATTACGAGATTCTACCTTGGCTAATATATTTCCTTGTCCGAAATGTTTTAAACGAACTAAAGGTGTATGGCCAATGGTCTGTGAATTATCATCAAATATTTTACTCATGTTTGAATCCTTTTTTATTGCCTAATGATAAATAGTATCACTTTGTTAATATTAATATCATTATAAATATAACTATAAAAGATAAAACTAATTAATAATTATAACAATATTCGTTTTTGATATAAGAGAAGGTTTAATTATCATTGATAACTAAAAATGTGATCATAAAATAGTAAATAATTTAAGTTAATTTAATTAGATCTCAACGTAGTATAAAAATTTATAATTATCTGATAGATTGGTAACTTTTAATAACGCAAAACTATAAAACAAGGACTATTAAGTTGCTAATAAATTAGTTCTTAATTATGAATGGTATTAAAGGAAATCGAATGTTTGAATCAAAATATGCTGTGCCAAGAAATATTGATAAGCTTATTTCTAAATTAAAAATTACAACAGATTCTCATAATTCTTATATTAAATTTTTAAAGAAATATAATGTCATTGCTTTTGATGAGGATCTGTTTGATTATTCCATTGACTGTCAAGGTGAATTACTTCCGCTTGAAGTAATGTTCGGATTCTCTAGGAAACTAGATCGGGAAGATGTAATTGCTAATAACTGGATGTATTTAAATAGAATCCCTAAACGGTCCATTGCTATAGCATCTCTAAATTTCGGAGATTTACTTTGTTTGTATCCAAATGGCAAAGTTTATCATTGGGATCATGAAGTTAATGACCTATATTTTGATATGACAGTCAGAAATGGTTATTTAGAGCAGAATCTAGATTTAAAACTTGTCGCTAATTCCTTTGATGAATTTTTAACAAAAATTATTAAAACCGAAATCGAAGATTTTGCTCCTAATGTTCCTTATTCTGATAATTATATAAATTTTTTGATGAATGATTCTAAATACTTTTTTATGTCTTCGAAAAAAATAATTCAGGTGCGTTTAAAAAAATTAGAACTTTCTGAAAAAGGACGTGAGTTGATAGCGAAATTTAAAAGAGAAGGGCTTATAAGGTAAAAAAGGGATAATTTTATTAAAAAGGATCATCTAAATGATAGATTTTAATGCAGATATCATAAGCTACAAATCTTTGGGTAATATTGAGATTGGACGTAATGAACAAAGCTATAATGTTAAAATAGGTTACTCATAATGAATGAAGAATGGAACCCCATATTTCAAATAGAGTTAATGGATATTATTAACAGTCTACACATCAAAAAATTGCATGTCGGATCATCTGATTCTCTTATTTATGAAACGATGGGAGAACCAGAATTACCTGTAGCAAGACTGAACAGAAAATCAAAAATATTTAGCCATCTATATGGCAATGTCAATATTTTATCTAAAAATAACACTGTAATAAGTATAGATATTGACATGCATGGTTTTAGAAAAAAGATGGTAATTCTTGGTAGAATAAATAGCTGGAAACTTAATAATTGGCTAGAGCTAGCTAAAATAAAAAATTGGAATGTAAATAAAATTTGTGATGTAGTTCGACTGGAAGGAAAAGGAATAGTTATTTGTTTATCACCGGATGGAAAAGTAGGAATGATTTCTCTTTCTTGAATAACTTTTAACTGTTTCCAATATAAGATTGCTGGCTGATTAATTGAACAAACCTATCTGGACGGGCGTAAATAACAACTAAGCTACGACCAAACCACTGGGCAACCATATCGCCACTACCCTGCCGGATAGGCGAGCCATCGACAAACTGTATTATGATTCCGGACACTTGCACCAGATAAATATCGACGGCAACATCATCAGCGATATCGAACGCGACCACCTGCACCGCGAATTATTACGCACTCAGGGACGCCTGAACACCCAGTTCAAATACGACCGCAACAGCCGGCTGCAATGCAAACAGATACAGCGCAATCAGAATCCCATCCTGCCTGATATCCTGCTCGAACGCAGCTACCAGTACGACAACCTCGACCGATTGGTAAGCAAAAAACACAGCAAACACGCCAGACCGATTACCGCTATGATCACACTGGCAGAATCGAAGGCTGCCGTAATCAGAGATACTGGGAAAACCTGCAATACGATGCCGCTGCCAACCTGCTGGACAGCAAATACAGAGAAGACTACAGCAATCACAACCTGATTCGCTGTAACCAGCTCCTGCATTTCAGAGGACACCACTACCGCTACGACGAGCACGGCAGAACTGCCAGCAAACAGACCATCGGCACAACCCAGCACTACCACTACGATGCTGAACACCGCCTGAGCGAAGTACGCATCGAACAAACAGGCCGCAGTCAGCGTTACGGCTACGTCTACGACGCCCTTGGCCGGCGTATCGAAAAACATCAGATAGACCGCGAAGGCCAACCCTACAACCGTACCCGCTTCCTGTGGGACGGCTTAAGAATGATTCAGGAAACCGGCTCGAATCACCCCACCAGCCTGTATATCTATACCGACCAGAACAGCTACGAACCACTGGCGCGGATAGACACAGACGGCAACCAAGAACAACATATCCGCTACTTCCACACCGACCTGAATGGCTGTCCGGAAGAACTTACCGATGCAAACGGTAAAATACTGTGGGAATGTAGCTTTCAGTTGTGGGGAAAGCGGATTCATGAAATTAAGCACGAACCCATAGAGCAAAACCTCAGATATCAGGGACAATATTTAGACAGAGAAACCGGCTTACATTACAATACTTTCAGGTATTATGATCCGGATATAGGTAGATTTACTCAGCTAGCCCCGATTGGGTTGCTGGGCGATTTGAATCTGTATCAGTATGCGCCGAATCCGTTAACTTGGTTTGATCCACTAGGTTTTAATCCTTGTACATTATCTGGTAATACAATCAATCGCGCTGATGGTTCAAATCTCATCACTATTCCAAATAATGCTCAGATTCGTAAATTATTTTCTCCAAAAGGCTATACTGGAAACTATGGCTATGAGTATAAATGGCAGAATGCAAATGGAACTTTAATAGTCGTTCGAATTCATGATATTGATATTACAGCACCTTCCTGCTCTAACAAATACAGGAATTAAAATACGCAATAGATACTAAAGATTCTGATATGTATGAACTAATTGGTTCTATCAGAGATGTGTTTTCATCACCTTATATATCAACGCCGATTGTTAGCCCTAATTTAGTTAAGGAATTATGGATTTTATTAACTAAAATATTTATCCATAGTGATATTTACGATAATAAATTTTTTGCAATATTCGCAATGGATGATATTTACTTATACTCTAGACGTCAAAATATTAAATTATGCCTAAAAGATTTAGAAAAATGGAGAGAAAAACATAACAAAAATAATACAACGGAAGAAATTTTAGAATGCGTTGATGATATAATTTTACCTGATGTTCAATTCTTTAAAAACGCATATCTTTAATCCTTAATAGCTCAAGTATTTAGATTAATAAAGTTTTGGCGCAGCTTATATATTAAATAATAGTTTTCCATCAGCATATTTTCTCTGGGAGGGCTTGATGTATTGAAAATGGAATCTGGAAATATATAAAATAGAATAGATTAACATGTTATCTAATTATTTTAACTATTAAAGTGAAATTATATGACTGGTAAAATTAAACTGCCTGCTTTAGAAATCTTTATGACTGCAGTGGATGCAGTAGAATTTTCAAAAGTTTTAAAAGATCAGATTCAATCGGTTAAATTTATTACACAAGGTATTTGGCCCGATCGAAATGTACCGATTTTTGATATACTGGATATAGAAACAGCCAAAAATATAGATTTTGGTATTATAAATACCGATATTTTAAGTATTGAAGATTATAAAAAAAATTATGTTGGACATTATCCTAATTCAACAGATTATCATAATGCCGTGGTTGGAGAAGGTCTTGTCCGCTTTTCATGTTCTGAATTAGCCGATTATGATACTGAGTCTTTAAGAAATGGTCGGTTAACTGCTTCTTATGATGTGGTAAAAGAACCTGAAACCGATAAATTTGTAAAAGCCGTATGGAAAATATTTAAAAAAGGCGCCAAGAAGGTTTATTTAATTAATCGGGAAACGGGGCAGATTGCGGATAAACCTGAGACACGTTTTTTTGCCTGGCCTGATGCAGCGAAAAAATTTAATGGGGAAAATGGGCATTATTTAACTAACCATGCCTTTGCCTATTTTGTGGCCAAAGACGTGTAATAAAATCGAAATAAAATAGCCATTGCTAATTTTTATTCTGATGATCTAAATAACTTTGATTCTATTTATAAAATGTTAAACGCATTCTTAAGCAAGATCATGATGCAGTTGCGATTGCCGTACCAAAAGGAACTATACCCTCTTCGGGAGCACTTGATATATCAAAATGGAATCTGGAAATATATAAAATAGAATAGATTAACATGTTATCTAATTATTTTAACTATTAAAGTGAAATTATATGACTGGTAAAATTAAACTGCCTGCTTTAGAAATCTTCATGACTGCAGTGGATGCAGTAGAGTTCTCCAAATTTTTAAAAGATCAGATTGAATCGGTTAAATTTATTACACAATATAGATGGCCTGATTTGAATATACCAATATCAGATGTACTGGATATAGAAATAGCTAAAAATATAGATTTTAGTATTATAAATACCGATATTTTAAGTATTGAAGATTATAAAAAAAAATATGTTATACATTATCCAGGGGCAAATTATGATGGTGCTATGGTTGGAGAAGGTCTTGTCCGTTTTTCATGTTCAACAATGGCTGGTTATGCACCTGGATCTTTAATGAACGGTCGGTTAACTGCTTCTTATGATGTAGTAAAACAACCCGAAACCGATAAATTTGTAAAAGCGGTATGGAAAATATTTAAAAAAGGCGCCAAGAAGGTTTATTTAATTAATCGGGAAACGGGGCAGATTGCGGATAAACCTGAGACACGTTTTTTTGCCTGGCCTGATGCAGCGAAAAAATTTAATGGGGAAAATGGGCATTATTTAACTAACCATGCCTTTGCCTATTTTGTGGCCAAAGACGTGTAATAAAATGCAAATAAAATAGACAAGATGTTCAATATAATCTAATAAAAGAACAGATAATATTTAAGTGACCTATCAATTGGAAAATAAAATGATAGCGTTTAGCATCATAGTGAATAATAGCGATCTCACTGAGATAGAAACAATACTTAAAAAAGAATTAAATTGCTCCCTCGAACCAATAGCAAGCCGAAATAGGGTCGAAGAGATACATTTGGACCTTCGCAAAGGAGGTAATTTTCCTATTGTAGGTGTTTTTTATTATCCATGTGTGAATAATGATCAGCTAATATCTGCACCTAATTGATCTGATGGGTAGGGCTCCTTGCTTTATTGTATAACGAAAGCAAATAATTCTAGCTATCTATTATTCAGGTTATATAGTGGAGCAGAGCCATGTATGGAGATGATGCTTGTTGATTCTGGAAAAACGATTCGATTAGTAAGTGCGATGAAAGAAGATAAATAGATTTTTTATTAAATAGTTATTAAAAATAAAAAAAAGTTAAAACGAAATCAGACCTGATTGAAATGATTAATGGATTTATTTAAAAAGGTCTAATAGCGCATGTTAGGCACATTGATCTGCATAATAATCAGGCTCATAGTAAAGCAATCGAATAGTTATGTTGGGGGTTGTCTGACAAAAAGTAAAATTCAAATGGAGGTAGTGCATGGAAAACCCTAACAATCAAGTAGTTGATTTGTTGATTTCCCATAATCAAATTTTAGTTCGATCTAGAGCTTATTCTGAAAAATTATCTCAATGGGGTAAAGAGAATATTGAACAAGGTGCCGTCATTCATAAAGATTATGTTATATTTGATCCTTTACCTGACGAAGCTTTTGGAGCTAATGTTGTTTTAAATCTAACAGATAATTTTGTTATGGATGAAAATACACAACGGTGTATTGTGACTCCTTTTTATATTAATAATAGTGATAATGTAGAAGTTGCATCAGCTGCAGAAAAATTCAAAATAAACATAGCATTTGATAGATCTTTATATGATCTTTATTATGAAATTTGCGAAAATGATGAGGTTTTTTACAAATTTACTTTTGTTCCAGCAGAAAGCCCAATAGTTGCCAGATACCTGATTGATGATCCTTGGGGCGGCGAAAAAGATAAAGCACTTAAACTTGGTTTCTTATGATTAACTAATTTATATAATCAATGTAATTTTTAATAAAACATTTAATTTAGTTTATATATGTGAGGCCTTACCTTGTTAATTAGCGAAATTAAAAAGTAAGTATGTATATATAGATTTTTATATCTTATAGATGTTATAAAAATCACTACATATTAATCTTAAAAATATTTGCGGTCAGAAGTTTTTTAAAATTGATAGGGACGATAGAAATCAAAGTTAAATTTCAAACAAGCCAAAAGCAGTGATAGGAAAGATGCAAATTTAGATCCTATTACTGGCAAAAAGTGTGTCTTAGTTTATATTCAACTAAGATACACATTGTCTGGTAAATAATTGTAGTTGGAGAAGGTCATCGTATTGATGATAAAGTTCTATCAAAGGAAACATTTGAGGCATATATGCCATTAAACACTAAATAATAAAGAATTTTAAATATGCATGATTGGACATTAGTATCTTTGATTCTTGATTGGCAAGAAAGTACTCTTATAATTAAGTTCCTTAATAATTCTTCTCTTCCTATGGATATTATATGCAAAGGTATTAAAGGCATTAATATACCAAAATGGGATGAATGGGGCGAAAGTGTAAGTGTAAATCAATTTAATCTTAAAGATGATACGAAATACAAATATATAGAGATAGAAATGCAATCAGGTGATGTTATAAATATAATTGCAACTGATATAGTTATGCCTGCATAAAAATATGAAAACGAGTTTAAAAGATAAATTAAATTTATTTAGAGCAAGAGATTATGCAACCAAATTAAATGGTATTAGTTCATTTAATGTATCACTTTTACATGATAATGAATTTATATGGCATAGAAAAATGTTAATAGAAATAAATAAAATTGATAATGATATTAAAAAAATTTTTTTTAATTTACCTATAAATAGAAATGTCCTAGCTAGGGAAGTTGAAAGTATATTGAATATAAAAAAGGATATTATGTGTAATATGTTCTATTCCGGAAATGTGAGTATATCTTTTTATGTCGAAAGTTTTTCAGACTTCATATTAAGCTTGTTTTCAATCAATAGGACATATGATTTTTCATTGGTATTCACGTCCCCAGATAGAGTAATTGCTTTAAGCGATAATGAATATGATATTCATCTGTATTATATTCATAAATAAAGAATTCATATAAAAATAATAAATTATTTTTTGTCTTTATCAGCAATCAGGAATAGTTGACGGATGAAGCTGGTGAAATTCTCAGGGAATGCTTTTCCCGATTATGGTATAAAGCAATACAGAAAGCCTCACATATCTTAATCCAATAAGATTTAAAGGGTTAAGGCCAATAATTAGACAAAAATCTAACTTCACTACAATAATTTCAGGTATTATGATCCAGATATAGGGCGCTTTATTCTGCTGGCCCAGATATGGTTAGCTGGCGAATTTAATTTGTATCAGTATGTGCTCAATGGACGAAAACTTAGGTGGGCCGTGGAATTTTAATTTGTGAATATGTAACCGGTCGAGCTGATAGCTGTATCAAGTTTCAGGTCAGTAATTATTGAAAATATTTAACGAGGTGGTTTATGGATCTTATTTCCATTGGCGATGTTTTATCTTCTCCAGAAAATAATACAGAGTTTTTTTGTTTACCTCCAAATAAAAACAACTGGACATTGTCTACAAAAGGAGTTTTTACTTTAGATGCTAGGGATTTTCCTCCTGATTCTGATGAATATTTACCAGAACAAGTTAAAAATGATGGTTGGGTTGAAGTTTTAGATGGAGGAACGATCGAGGAAATTGTAGCAAACGCAAAACAACAATTAGGTGTTCCGTCATTAGATGAATTATTTGAAGCATTTATTTTTTATTATGAAAACGATGCTTTTTTAGAATTCCAATAATATATTACTGAAAGTACGCGATCTTTCGATGTATCTCATTAATAGCATATTATTCCACAGAAAACCATCTGTAGTTGAATGGTAAATTAATATTTTTCAATATGATATATCGAAACTATGCGAAGTTAATCAATTTAAAAGTATTTAGGATTCTACTAAATGAGATATAAGCCTAAATGTTAATTAAGAAAGGATTATTATGAGTAAAATTGATGTAGATAAAGTGACTATTCTGTTATGGATAGGTAATAATTTTTCTTCAGAGAAAAAATACAAACAATATTTTGAACAGAATGAAAATATACCAATTAATGATTTCCTTACACCATCATGTTTATTCTGTGCTGATATAGGTGATGTAGTGTACATGTCAGAGCAGCTTATTATGCCTGACAGGTTTTCTACACCTCAAGATATCAATTCGATTATTGATATAATAGAAGTAAATGAAAGTGAAAAGAAAAAAATTTATGAACAATGTATTAAATTAGGTATCACAACGGCTAATTCTGTATTTTGGTATATAAATAATGATCCAATGTTAAATCTAGAGGTCAAGAAACCCTATAAAGAAAATTATAACGGACTTAAGTATATAGGTGAATTTAGTGCTGAGACTAAATACCAATCTCAATTTAATAAAGATCTATCATCGGATCAATATTTATGGATAGGGTCAAATTTTATGCCAGTTGAAAAATATGAGGAATATTTTGAACTGGATTATACTACTGAGGAATTAGATAGCCCTGAGTATAAGATTTGTGGTTTTTGTAAAGATATAGGCACTAATTGGTATGATGAAGATTTTATCGGATATCCTGAACCATTGAAAAAAGAGATTGATGTTGGAGAACTGATTGATAAATTAATTTCACCAGGAATAGATTGTAGACAGAAAATTATAGATCAATGTTATAAAATGGGCATAACCAAAGCAAATGCTTTAGTTTGGTATAAAGCAAGTGAAGCGGTACTTAAAAAACCTTATAAAGAAAATTATAATGGTCTTAAGTATATAGGAATATTTAAATTTTGAGATCAATATAAAGATAGTAATAAACTTTGTAATAATCTGCCATATAAGCCTGAATTTCATTATTCAGGCTTTTTTTGACACAAGTAAAACTTTTTGCTTTGATTTCATTTATCAGCGCCGGTCAAATTAAATGTTCATATCTAAAGAATTATATAAGATGGGTAAAATGTAAATAGCATGTCCATGCTTGTTGTGAGATAACCAATATTGAAAATAGAATGCATCTCGATTTAACTAAATCAGAGGTGACTGACTCTTTATTAGGGTCAGAGAATATGGATAATATAAAATTATTAAATGTACAATCACTCGATTCGCATAAAAGACTTGAATACTTAATTAGAAAAGTAGCAGATTTTGAATTAATTTGGAGCAGTTATGGAGATAATGGCTGGTTACTATTATCTGATGAAAATGGTAGAAGAATAACACCTTTTTGGCCTGAAAAAGAATTTGTTAATGAATACAATATAACTCATAAATATGACTATTTTGCTAAAAAAATGGATTTATATTATTTTTTAGACAAATGGATAAATGGATTAGCAAAAGATAAAATTGATATAGTCCTTTTTCCGGTAAAGGAAAAAGAGAGTATTATCATTTCTCCTTTGCAATTAAAAGCGCTAATAGAAAACGAATTAGAACAATATGAGTAATTTGTGTATAAAATCTATTAGTGTGATTTTATAAATTTATAATGCATTGAGTAAAATGAACAAATAGTGAAAATAATAGAAAAGCAGGAAGTAAGTGTGATTAAAACTATAGATGTTGATGTTGATTTTAATGGCATAATTATTTTTGATTATCCTGGGATACTGGGCCCTTTTGATGGAAAAATAAATGATGGAGAGAATATACTTCAACAATTTACAACTACAGATAAAGGAGATTTTGTTTTAGAACAGGGTATTGCGTTACCAATCATGGGTATTGATGATGGTGGGTATATAGTTAGATTGTTTTTAAATGAAATTCCTAGTAATGACAATCGGAATGTTATATTCAGTGATAAATATTTTTTTCTTAATGTAACAGGTAGTTTATATATTGCCGATATGGCAGTTTAGAAAGACTGCGTAGTCATGTAACTCATTAATTCTATGTTTACTACCGTGTAGGTAGTTTAGAAATGGCGGATTACTAAATCGTCGTTGATTTAATAACTAAAATTTCATACTATTCATTACATATTAGTTAAATAAGGATGAATGGAATGAAAAAATTGTGTTTAGTTGGTTTAATTAGTTTATTTTTGTCTGGATGTGCAACTATCAGTGATGTAAATGGGGATGATTTTATAACAGCCCGCGCGGTATCACCGCTGCCTGCAATGGTGGGTTTTTGGGTGGGGGCATCAGGTCCATACCTGAACACATTAAAAATTAACAATGATGGAACTGGAGAATTTTGTTACTCGTGGAATGGTAAAAATGCTAATGGTAAATTGGTATTCAATGGTGCAGAAATAATTTATCAAAGCGGAGAAAAACTTGAAGTTACAGAAATTACTGACAACACAATCGACGCTGTGACGCATTACTATGGTAAAACAAAGTATAAATTTTATAAGGATGACAATTTAGCTAAATCATCGACGTTTTGCCAAAATATATTTAACAAATAATTTTAATAAATGTTTTAGTTTGTATATATAAATACTATTCATAAACCCTCTAACGAGGGTTTTTTATTGCTCCTAATTCTTAAATAACATACCATTGCCAAAAAAGGAGATGGTATGAAAAGAATAATTTTAGCAGGCTTAATTGGGATGGTTTTAACTGGTTGCGGTGATGAAAGTAGCGAGAAGAAAGTAACTGAGGAGATGCTTGTAGGAGGTTGGGAGTGCACAGCTACCACACAAGAAGCTGATTGGAAAAATGGTTTATTTCAGGATTACTCGACACCTGTTAATCAAGGAAAATCGTTAATTGTATATACAAAGGAAAACGATGCTCTATTTGTAAAATTGCCCGATAGTGATAGAAAAATAAAGCTGGATTTTAAAAAATTAAATGAAGAATATAGCAATACTTTCGATGACACAAAAATAACTGGTTATAACAAACTCGAATATATATCAGATGATGAGTTTAAAATGACCACTGAGACATCACAGATGTTTACTGACTCGGAATATAATAAAAAGAACAAAACATTAATGCACTGTACAAGAATGAATTAATTCTTTATTCAAAAATATAATTTCTAAATAAAACCCTCTAACGAGGTTTTTTTATTAATTATTTTGAAGAGTGTTTAGGTGTTCCCTGTGTATACAGGGATAAACCGTGAAATTAAATCGTTTATAGACGAGCTGGGTTGTGTTCCCTATATACATAGGGATAAACCGGGTCAATAACAAAATATTCATTATTAATTGAAGCGTTCCCTGTGTATACAGGAATAAATCGGATAGCGGTTTCTGAACAAAGTTTATTGTGTATAATGTTCTAGTTTACTGCCGTGTAGGTAGTTTAGAAATGGTAGCGTACAGCCGAAACTTGATGAAAATTGTTTACTACCGTGTAGGCAGTTTTTTGGCAATGGGAAGAATATACTGGTTGGCATAATTCAAATATTCCTAAAGGGATATATAGAGTTTGTTTAGAAGGCGTACATTTAAAACAAAACGATGATATTTCCTATTGCTATGATCTAATTTTAGAAAAGGTAGACAAACTCGGCAAGCGCAATATTGAACCACGCTCCTATTCAAACCTATATTAAATAAAAAGTTAAGTAAAATTTATATTTTATTAAAACGTGATTTTAATCAGGTAAATTTAATATGGTCACTAACCTTATTTGACCGCATTGTAAGCAAACGTAATTAAACTATCATCTATGAGTTTTGAACACATTGAAGTGTATAATAATCGAAGCTATCAAATAATTCTATTTACAGAACAGTCATTTTCCATGTCAAATACCGACAAATAGGCAATGGTATATTATTGATAATAAGCGAATTGTAGATTTATATCTTGTTGATTTAGCTCATAAAGATATATTATTACTAATTCATAGTTATTTAAATTATATAAATGCTACTGCAAACTCATAGTCGATACTGAATATTCAAATGAATATAATAAACGATTTGGAATGTGAAATAATATATGATGCAGTTAGTTATAAATATTATGTATTATAAATTTAGATAATTTAAATGTCGGAAAATAAAATTAAATTTTTGATAATTTTTATCATGTAATGTCAGTAAGAAAAGCAATATGGATAAACGGATAAAGCTTGAAAAATATATTTTGAATGAATTTCAAGCGAAAGATAGTCAGACATTTTTATATCAACTGCATGAAAATTCTTATTTTGATAAAGAAAAATTTTCAATATTGTTAAATATTTGTCATAGTTTGGCAAAAGCGTATGGTGAATTTGGTAAAACTGATAACTATAATGAGGTGATTAAAGGTCTATTCGTTATTTTCGAACATACACTTTTTTTATTATTTACTCATTTTGTTGAACATGATTTCTTTACAATTAGTAATTACGGTAAAGATTTCAAAGCCAGAGATGTATCAGCATATTATTCGCAAATTAGGGAAATAACTCAAAAAATTATTTTATAATTGGATCATACTTAGCTACTCACCTTAGTCATTCTAATGACTATTTAATTAGTTCCATCTAGATTCTAATTCAATTAAATCATCGTATTGATAATCAATTATGTTTATTCCTTACTCTGTATGTTTGATTGGAGGATGAAACTATTGCTGATAGTGTTAGGTACTGGACTACTCAAGTAGCAGCTGTTTTTCGCGACGAAAGATTAAGGAAAGACCTTAATATATCACTAAAATCGAATGATATTGATATAAAGGGCGCTACTGAAATGGCTTTAAGTATTTTAGAAGATTAATAACGTATAAATTAAACAGATAAAATTTTTAATTTATAAAAACAAGATATTATAAAATTATTGTTAATGAGATTAATAAAAATAGGTTGCTAAAAAATCAATATATTATGTGAGATAAAGATATATGAGTTAGCTACTATAATATAAGTATTCATGTATGATGTTTTAAGGAGCAAAAATGTCGGTGACAGCTGAATTAAGAAAATTGTTTGAATTTGAGTTGTATAATTATTTAAAGGAAAACATCATATATAGCCCAAATATCAAATGTTTAAAAACGGAAATATCCATAAAAAAAACAAAAATTAATCAAGCAAGTGGCCGTATAGGTTTCAGATTTTTAAATAATGCTCAGGGGTACTGTCTCAGTACAAGTGTTGATTCTCCAGAATTAATTGTTTTTTTTAATAAAATAAATCCACCATATAGATCAAATAACCCCGAAGGCGTCGTTTATGCAATGAATACTTCAATGGAGATTGGTTTTAAATCATTCGCTCCTAATTTGGGTGGTACTGTAGATTTACCCAGAAATGAAGAAGAAAGAAAAAAAACTTGTGAATGGATTTTTACTAAGGTGAGAGATATTTATTTGCCAAGAGCTATCAATCTTATTGAGTTAAAGCCTGAAACGATAAAAGATATCATATTATTCCCAGACTATTATGCTTATCCTTTTTTGACAATTTTATACCTAAGCAAAAAACATAATAGGTCTTTAACAGATAAAGAGATGGAATTGATATTTAGTAAAAGAAAAAGAATATTAGGCAACAAATTGTTTGATAAAAAACTCTTAGAGATATATCTATAAAAAATCGATACTATTTCTTTGATGTTTGTACATTAATTTGGGTGTTTTTATCTTCTGATTTATAATGTTTACTCACATTTTTTGAATAAAAGAAATATTTTTGGGGTTATTTATGGAGTGGACTGGTTCTTGGAACTCTTTTTATTCAACTAAACCTATAAATGTTGTTTTCTCCGAATGGAGAAAAAAAATGATAGCTATTAACTACAAAAGTTATTATAACCCTTGGATGGGAGACGAGTGGTTATTTAGTTATAAGAATAATGAAATGCTTGAATATCACTATGAGAATGGTTATAACATTGATATGCAAGGTGAAGGCTGTGTAACGATAGAAGCTAAAAAAGTTTCATTGAACGCGGTTGCAACTTTGATTGAATTTGAAAGGGAAACGAATTTCGAACCTTACAATATTAATCTACATCTTAAAGACTTATACTACTATGTTCTAGTTCTACCAGAGGAATTGGAAAATTCGGAATTTAGTCGTAAGCTACACGAATTATTTATTAGTGTACTTAAAGTATAAAATTAACTTAGTAAATATGAAGGATTTTTCGTATTTTATCATTTATTTAATTTGAGGAAATAACATCTTTTTATCTATTTGATTCGTAATCATTTACGATAACTAGCTATGAGGGGGGTATTTAATAATATCTACTCACTTTTCTTTAAATTATCAATTAATCGCGGTTATTTTATCTGTTAGGGAATTATTTGTTTAATAAATAGATTTTTATTTTTATTAAAATAGTAAAATAATAGCTATCATGTTTAAATTTTTACCAAAATGATGTATTCATAATTTTAATTTAAAAAGTTTTAGTTTATATATATTGTTATATTTGTTATAAACGAGCATTATTTAGCTTTAGATAGGCTAAAGTGTATCATTTAACAATCATGGTTTAGATAAATAATCAATATGCCACCAACATGCAGTGATGGTCACTGTTAATATCTCAAATTTGCATTGATAAAATAATTCGACTTTAATCGAAGACCTCATTTTCCATATCTAACTCAATCTTTTTTATTGCTTGTTCACAACGATATATCCGATTATCTAATGCTGCTATTTTTGTATAATCAATAGCCTCAGGCGATAGTTCTAATTCATATTTCATCTCTTGCAATCGTCGCAGATAATCTAAATGTCTGGAATGTTTTTCTGCAACGGTTTCTTGAATTACATAACTTGTTGGTTGCTTGCGTAAATGTACAGTAGCAAGCTCACGACTTAGTGCAGTAATTTGGTCAATAAGTTTTTCTGATAAAAATTCAATTTGACTTAGTTTTTCGGTTAAAGCTGCATCACAGAGAGAATGATAAGTAAGCTTTATCTTATCGATATAAAATTGAAAATCGACCTCAATCTTACTGCTATTAAACAGATGTTCATCAAAATAGTGTTCTTGATAAGTGGGTTGATCAGATAGGTTGATCTGTTGCTCAAGTTGATTTATCTGATCTTTTAATTTTTCCAAAAAATTCTGCATAGATATATTTTCATGGTTGGTTAGATGTATCATCATCTTGTCCAAAATAGTTGCCTAGATGAATTTTAGATAGATTCATCAATTTCATTAGTGCTTCAAACGTTAATTTTTCATTAGGATTTCGGTTTGGACTGATTATTTTTTTTTCAATTAGTTGTGATTTAATTCGGTTATAACCATCAACCAAATATAATGGTAGTGGCGATTGAGATCGATAGCCTAACCATAATATTCCTTGAATAGGTAAGCTTAAAGCAAATAGAATAGTAACAATAGTTACTGCTAATTGTGCTGGCAGATAATATTGCCAAACAATTAAGCCAATAATGATTGGTGGTAATATTTTTTTTGCGGTTTTTATGTGGTTAATAATTTTTAATTCCGGAAATGAATATGAAAGCGCCTTATCTTTGGGGCAAAGATCCATATATGTTTGACCTGCCTTAAATTTTTTAACTAAATTCATCTGATTTGGATTCCTCGACATTCACATTTTAATGTCTTAAAATAGTGTCATTCAAATTGGGGGCTCTCTTTATTTTATCTTAAAAACCAAGATATCAGAAGTCGCCTTGTATATCACATTGATTATTTAATCATGTGTAGAGTTACCAATTTTGATTGGTATATATCTTTTTATTCAATTTATAGGAATTACTATGTCATCAAGTAATAACGCTCTTGTTCTGAATTGTGGAAGTTCATCTTTAAAATTTGCAATCATAAACCCTGAAAATGGTGATGAATTTTTATCTGGCTTAGCTGAATGTTTTCACCTTCCTGATGCTCGTATTAAATGGAAATTAGATGGTGAAAAGAAAGAAGCTTCTTTAGGTGCTGGTGCAGCGCATAGCGAAGCAATCCGTTTTATTGTTAACAGTATTTTTCCACAAAAACCAGAATTATTGGATAGTATTAAATCAATTGGACACCGTATTGTTCATGGCGGTGAGAAATATACCCAATCAGTTGTAATTGATGATTCAGTATTAAAAGGAATTGAAGAAGCAGCGGCTTTCGCACCTTTACATAATCCTGCACATTTAATTGGTATCCGTGAAGCTTATGCCGCTTTTCCTCATTTAAAAGATAAAAACGTCGCAGTATTTGATACCGCATTCCATACTACAATGCCTAAAGAAGCATATTTATACGCAATCCCTAATGAATTATATACTAAACATGGTATTCGTCGTTATGGTGCGCATGGTACAAGCCATTATTATGTTAGCCGTGAAGCAGCTAAATTATTAAATAAACCAGTTGAAGAAACTAACGTGATCACTTGTCACTTAGGTAATGGTGCCTCTATTACTGCGGTTAAAAATGGTAAATGTGTTGAAACTTCAATGGGGTTAACGCCACTTGAAGGTCTAGTTATGGGTACACGTAGTGGTGATATTGATCCTGCTATTATGTTCTTCTTACATGACAACTTAAAAATGTCTGTTGCTGATATTAACAACTTATTAAATAAAAAATCTGGTTTACTAGGTTTAACGGGTGTTAGCAGTGATTGTCGTTATGTAACCGATAATTACGATAAAGATGAAAATGCAAAAAATGCCTTAGATGTTTTTGTTCATCGTTTAGTAAAATACATTGGTGGTTATGCAATGTTATTAGACGGTCGTTTAGATGCAATCGTATTTACTGGTGGTATCGGTGAAAATTCTGAAGAAGTTCGTCGTATGGCTTTACAAAAATTAAGCTTACTTGGTATTGAACTTGATCAAGAACGCAACTTAGCGGCTCGTTTTGGTAAAGGCGGTACAATTACTAAAGATGGTTCAGTAATCGCGATGGTAATTCCAACCAATGAAGAACTCGTCATTGCCCAAGATGCTGCACGTTTAACAGCTTAAAAGTTTTTAAAACCGCCTATAAGGCGGTTTGTTTTTTGGATTTAATAAAGAATTAAGAGGAAACAAATTATGTCTCGTACCATTATGCTGATTCCAACAGGTACCAATGTTGGTTTAACAGGTGTAAGTCTAGGTGTTATTCGAGCGATGGAGCGTCAAGGTATTAATTTAAATGTATTTAAACCAGTTGCGCAACCAAGAGCAGGTGGCGATGCCCCTGATAATACAACTACTTTAGTTAGCACTAACACATCAATTCCTACGTTAAAACCGTTAAAAATGAGTCATGTTGAAAACCTATTAGGTTTAAATCAACAAGATGTATTAATGGAAGAAATTGTTGCGCTGTATGCTGAAAATACCAAAGGTGCTGATGTTGTCTTAGTTGAAGGTATTGTACCGACAACTGATTATCCTTTTGCTAATGAATTAAATAATAACATCGCTAAAACACTTGGCGCTGAAATTATTTTTGTTGTAAATATGGGTAAAGATAATCCAGAACAGTTAAAAGATCGTATTGAGATTGCCCGTTCTAATTTTGGTGGCATTAAAAATGATAAGATTATTGGTGTCATTGTTAATAAAGTCAATGCTCCAGTTGAAGAGCAAAACCTTGCTCGTCCTGATGTGGCCGAAATTTATCATACGCCAAAATTTGATAATAAAAAAATCACTATTAAAGAGTTAAGCGAACATAGCCCGTTACCAGTTCTTGGCTGTATTCCGTGGAATATTGATTTAAGTGCTTGCCGAGCAATCGATATTGCTAAACATTTTGATGCAAAAATTATTAATGAAGGCGCAATTAAAAATCGTCGAATTAAACATGTTTCTTTCTGTTCTCGCAGCGTTCAAAATATTATCAATCACCTCCAACCTAATGCGCTTTTAGTGACTTCAGCCGACCGCGCTGATGTATTGGTTACTATTAGTTTAGCTGCGATGAACGGTGTTGCCATTGGTGGGGTATTACTAACTGGTGGTTACGATATTGATGAAAAAGTGTATAAGTTATGTCAACCAGCATTTGATACTGGTTTACCAGTATTTACGGTTAAAACCAATACATTCCAAACTTCAATTAATTTACAACAATTTAATTTAGAAATTCCAGTTGATGACAAAGAGCGTATGGATAATACTCAAAACTTTGTTGCTGACCATATTGATGCAAATTGGATTAAATCATTAAATGAAGTTGTAAGTTCTACTCGACGTTTATCTCCACCAGCATTCCGCTATCAATTAACTGAACTTGCTCGTAATGCGAAAAAAGTGGTGGTATTACCAGAAGGTGACGAACCAAGAACTATCAAAGCTGCTGCAATTTGTGCAGAGCGCAACATTGCAAAATGTGTGCTGATTGGTAATCCAGATGAAGTTCGTAAAGTGGCTGCATCGCAAGGTGTTACGTTAGGCGCCGGTGTTGAAATCGTTGATCCAGATAGTATTCGTGAAAAATATGTACCACGTTTAGTTGAATTGCGTAAAAACAAAGGTATGACAGAAGTCATTGCTCGTGAGCAATTAGCGGATAATGTGGTACTTGGTACAATGATGCTTGAAGCAAACGAAGTTGATGGTTTAGTTTCAGGTGCGGTACACACTACGGCTAATACAATTCGTCCACCATTACAATTAATCAAAACTGCACCAGGAAGCTCACTTGTATCATCAGTGTTCTTTATGTTAATGCCAGATCAAGTTTATATTTATGGTGACTGTGCAATCAATCCAGATCCAAATGCGCAAGAGCTTGCGGAAATTGCTATCCAATCTGCTGATACTGCAATTGCCTTTGGTATTCAACCACGCGTAGCAATGATCTCTTACTCAACTGGTAGTTCTGGTCAAGGTGCCGATGTTGAGAAAGTAAAAGAAGCAACTCGTATAGCACAAGAAAAACGCCCTGATCTAATGATCGATGGTCCATTACAATATGATGCTGCCGTTATGCCTGATGTGGCAAAATCTAAAGCACCAAATTCACAAGTAGCGGGTAAAGCAACCGTATTTATCTTCCCTGATTTAAATACTGGTAACACCACTTACAAAGCGGTACAACGTTCAGCGGATCTTGTCTCAATTGGTCCTATGTTACAAGGTATGCGTAAACCTGTGAACGACTTATCACGTGGTGCATTAGTCGATGATATTGTTTATACAATCGCATTAACAGCTATTCAATCAGCACAAGAACAAAATGCTACTAAATAGTTAGTATTTATACGGCAATTTATGAGAGGTTATTAATAACCTCTCATTTTTATTTCTCCTACCAATCCTCTTATTTTTAAATACGGTTTTTTGATTGCAATTTTATACATGACATAGTACTTTTCGGACTGGTTTTTAGCTCTTTAGGGTTTATATTTATGTGATATAAATTATATAAATGTGAATTTACTATCTGTTTAAACTATTATCTATAGATAAATTCGAGTTATTTTTGCATTAGTAATAAAGAATTTCAAAGTAACAAAAATGAGTTTTTCGATATAGTTCGATTTTTAATGACCTTTATTGAAGTTAAGACGCAATGAATTTTCTTAATACGCTAAATAATTTATATCTCTCTTTGCAAACAGCTATTTTCTCATCTTGATTAAGATAGTCATGTACAAAATAAGATTATAAACCTTTATGTCGTAGGATGAATATACAAAAAAAATGTTTATACGCTATTTAAGCTTAATAATTAGATGATACAATAGCCACCAACTTTTATATTAGCCCATATTTTAGGAATTAAGATTGATGAATAAAGACATCCACCAGCAGCGTATATTAATTTTGGATTTTGGCTCACAAGTAACGCAATTAATTGCTCGACGAGTTCGTGAAATCGGTGTTTATTGTGAACTTTGGCCATGGGATGTTTCGGAAGAAAAAATTAAACAATTTAATCCTAAAGGTATCATTTTATCGGGTGGTCCCGAAAGTACTACCGAGCAAAGTAGCCCTCGTGCACCTGAATATGTATTTAATGCAGGAGTGCCGGTATTAGGTATTTGCTATGGTATGCAAACAATGGCGATCCAGTTAGGTAAGGGCGGAGTCGTTACTGCATCTAATCAACGTGAATTTGGTTATGCTAAAGTAGATATTGTTGCAAAATCAAAATTAACAGACGGAATTTTAGATAGCATTAATGATCAAGGTATTAATCAGCTTGATGTTTGGATGAGCCATGGTGATAAAGTAACCTCATTACCAGACACATTTAATTTAATCGGTCAAACAGAAACCTGTCCATTTGCTATTATGGCAAATGATGAAAAACAATTTTATGGTGTACAGTTTCATCCTGAAGTTACTCATACTGTTAAAGGATTTGAACTATTACAACGCTTTGTTATCGATATTTGTCATTGTGAAAAATTGTGGACACCTTCTTCAATTATTACTGATGCCGTGGCACGTATTAAAGAGAAAGTTGGCCAAGATAAAGTATTATTAGGTCTATCTGGTGGTGTTGATTCTTCGGTTACTGCACTATTATTACATCAAGCAATTGGCGATCAATTAACCTGTGTTTTTGTTGATCATGGTTTATTACGTTTAAATGAAGCACAACAAGTAATGGACATGTTTGGTGATAAATTTGGTTTAAATATTATCGCGGTTAATGCTGAAGATCGCTTTATGGCGGCATTAAAAGGTGAAGCAGATCCTGAAGCTAAACGTAAAATCATTGGCCGAGAGTTTGTTGCAGTTTTTGATGAAGAAGCAGCAAAACTTAAAGATGTAAAATGGCTAGCTCAAGGGACTATTTATCCCGATGTTATTGAATCAGCCGCCGCTGACACAGGTAAAGCGCATGTTATCAAATCTCACCACAATGTCGGTGGTCTACCAGAAGATATGAAAATGGGCTTAGTTGAACCATTACGTGAATTATTCAAAGATGAAGTACGTAAAGTTGGTTTAGAACTCGGTTTACCATACGATATGCTATATCGTCATCCATTCCCTGGACCAGGTTTAGGCGTACGCGTATTAGGTGAAGTGAAAAAAGAGTACTGTGATTTACTACGACAAGCGGATGCTATTTTTATCGAAGAACTTTACAAAGCTGAACTATACCACAAAGTTAGTCAAGCGTTTACCGTATTCCTACCGGTACGTTCAGTTGGTGTTATGGGCGATGGTCGTCGCTATGATTGGGTTGTTTCGCTACGTGCCGTAGAAACCATCGACTTTATGACTGCCCATTGGGCGCATCTTCCATACGACTTTTTAGGAAGAGTATCAAACCGTATCATTAACGAAGTTAATGGTATATCACGAGTGGTCTATGATATCAGCGGCAAACCGCCAGCGACTATTGAGTGGGAGTAGCACTTTCTCAGTTGTTATCTTCAATTAATATCTAAAAGCCATTCCATATCGAATGGCTTTTTTATTGTAAGATTTTAAAAAATTATTAAACTAAACGTACAGCTAACAATAATCATTCATTTTACATTTAGATGATTATTCGCTCTGTTGCATACCAGATTAGCGATTGTGAGTGATCGACAAATTGATTTTCATCATCTAATAATAATTGGATGGATCTTTTGGCTTCAGGTGAAGTTCTGATACTTAACATTTTTTCTTTACTTTGCCAGTAAATTTCAGCCATTCCATCAAAATCAAAAATAGGTGCATCTCTGCTATTGCGCATAGCATTTCCCGGTTTTTTATCCTGTAATGGAACACTTTGGACGTAATGAAGAATTCCTAGCGCTTCTTTTTGTGAATTAACCAAATTTGCATGATGGTTATGCCAATAGTTATCAAATTCTTGATAACTTAATGTCTTTTTGCGTTTAACTAACGTAATTAATTTGATCATTTAATATCTCCTTTAATAAATAAAACCATATGGTAAAGTATGACAGGGCTGTTAGAGTCAATAGGAGGTGTTATGAAAATTGGTGAATTATCCAAACTTAGTCAAATTAGTATAAGGATGCTTAGATACTATGAAGAAGAAGGACTTCTTTCACCAAAACGCACAGTTTCAGGTTATCGTCAGTTTGAAATAGAGGACATTGACCGAGTTAAACTCATTCATAAATTAAGTAGTGCCGGATTAACATTAAAAGTTATACGTAAGATCCTTCCTTGTTGGCAATATCAAAGTAACAAATTTTCTCCTTGTAAGGAGTTTAAAAATGGCTTGAGTGAAACACTTTTAAAACTTGATAAACAAATTGAACTTTTACAACAAAGTCGTAGTCATTTAATAACCTTGTTAAAGGAAAATAATGAAAATAAGTAAAATTAAGATTGTTTAAATAGGCTTTCAATCGTCAAATGCTAAAATTAAAATGGGATATTACCTAAAATTAAAAGATATTGGAGAAGCTAATCCTCCGCAGAGTAGGGTTATTGTTTATCATTTTAATTACAACGTTATTGATAAAAATTATGAATAGTTTTCTTTTAATAATCCTATTATATCGCTAGACAGTGGTTATTCTTGTTTATTTTTGCAGATTAAATATGATCTAAATAATGAAATAAATAGGATGTTATAGACCTAAACATTGAAATAAAGCTAAATTAGAATTTTATGTTATTTTTGTTATTATAAAATCGAATTTTTAGTTAATTATTAAGGTAAAACATGTTTAATTTAAAAAAATATTTAGTTGGTTTATTGGCATTGTTTAGTGTTTCTTGCTATGCATTCGATCATGTTGTTACTTTTGTTTGTACAGGTAACACAGGCCGTAGCCCTATGGCCGAAGCATTGGCTAAGGATTATGTTGACAAACATAATCTCAATATTGAGGTTCGATCACGGGGTGTTAATGTTGATCCAAGTGAATTAACACCAGAAGAAGGTACAGTTAAGGTATTAAAAGATAGAAATATTGATATATCTTCACATAAAGCAACGCAATTAGTGAAAGAGGATATCGATAAATCAGAATATTTACTGACAATGACGCAAAAACATAAAGATAAAATTTTGGATAAATTCCCAGAATCGAAAGATAAAGTATTTACATTATCTGAATTTGCCACAGGTAAAAATGAAGATCTTTCTGACCCATACAAATTACCATTATCTGCTTATATCAAAGTAGAAAAACAATTAGATAAATTTTTACCATTGGCATTGGATAAAATTGCCAAAGAGAAATAATTTGATCTAAATATATTCTTATAAATTTTCTTTTTTAAAACCGCATAATTGCGGTTTTTTAATATTTACGTGATTTCGATAATAGATTGTTTTTCCTAATTTTTAATAAATGAACTATAAAAAATTATTGCTTGAGTATATACTCTTGCCTAAAGATTTTATTCTTCCATATAGTTGTATGTAGAAGAGTATAGTGAATAGTTATTGCATCAATTTATAAGTGAAGGAGCATTGAGTATGATTTTAGGTAATGTTAATCATTTGGATTTAGTTCCATACTTGCCGGCCAAAATTAAACAATCGATTGAATACGTAAAGGACAATGTTAATGGCAATACACCAGCTGGTCGTTATGATATCGATGGTGACAATATGTTTTTTATGGTGTCAGATAATTCATTAAGATATATTCATGACGCTAATCCTGAATATCATAAAAAGTATATTGATGTACAAATTGTTTTAGAAGGGCAGGAAGGTATGGCTATTTGTACTTTGCCTCCACACACTCAAGTTTTAGATGATAAAATAGCGGAAAATGATATCGCTTTTATCAAAACGCCTAACGAAGAAACTATGTTAGTATTACAGCCTGACGATTTTATTGTTTTTTTACCCAATGAAGTTCATAAACCACTTTGTGCTGTTGATAATAAGATTGCTACGGTTCGTAAAGTTGTGGTAAAAATTGCATTGAATTATTTATAGATAGAGTAAGGATTTTAGGTAACACTATGACTACAAATATCGCTGTTATTGGCGAATGTATGATTGAGCTTTCAATAAAACAAGATTCAACAACCCGTAATTTTGGTGGTGACACTCTTAATACCTCGGTTTATTTATCGCGTTTGTTGACCAATAAAGATTTTTCGATTCACTATGTGACAGGCTTAGGAACCGATCCTTTTAGTCAAGAAATGCTTGATAGTTGGCAAAAAGAGCATATCTCAACTGATCTAGTTCAAAGAATGGCTGATAAAATGCCAGGACTTTACTCCATTGTGACTGACGAGCAAGGTGAACGTTCTTTTTATTATTGGCGTAATGATGCAGCAGCTAAATTTTGGTTAAAAACAGCCGAAACAGCCAAAGTTACTGAACAAATTGCTAAATGTGATTATGTTTATTTAAGTGGTATTAGTATCGCAATTTTAGATGCAGAAAGTATCGTTAAATTATTAGCGTTATTAAAACAAGTTAAGGCGAATGGTGGTAAGGTTATTTTTGATAATAACTTCCGTCCTCGTTTATGGAGTAGCTTTGATTTAGCTCGTAGCGTTTATTCAGATATTTTGTCATACACTGATATTGCCTTTTTAACTTTAGATGATGAAGATTTATTATGGGGTAAATTACCTTATGAACAAGTTATTGAGCGTACTAAAAACTTTGGTGTTTCGGAAATAGTGATAAAACGTGGTAGTGATAGTTGCATCATTGATTCTTTGGAAGGTCGTTTTGAAGTTCCAGCTAATAAAATTGCTAAAGAAGATGTTATCGATACTACAGCTGCTGGTGATTCATTTAGTGCTGGTTATTTAGCTGCTCGTTTAAGTGGTAAAACTCCTTCACAATCAGCCAGTCAAGGTCATCTAGTGGCAGGAACTGTGATTCAGTATCGTGGTGCTATAATACCTTTGGACGCTACACCAAAATTAATTGAGAATTAATAAATAAAACGGTCTTAATGACCGTTTTTTATTGCAAATCAATATTTACCGAAATATTAGCCCTTAATATCTAACCAAAATAGATAGTAGGGCATGATGAATAAATTAAGGTAATATAGCAAAAGAACGAACCGGAAAACCTGATGCATTATTAGGTTTGGCTACAATATTAAAGATAACTGCTCCTTTAGCTGGCAGTTGATCTAAATTGGTCATTAATTCAACTTGATAAGTATCTTGCTCTAAAACATAGTATTCGCCTTTTAAAGCATTATTTTCCCTAAATGCTTTGGCTGAATCAGTATCAAAAGTTTCATGACCAATAGCTTTAATTTTTCGTTCTTCAAATAAAAATTTCAGTGCATCAAGTCCCCATCCCGGAATTTGGTTATTCCCATTAGCATCTTTGTTTTCCATTGCCGTTTGTGATGGCCATTTTTTACTCCAATCAGTTCGTAATGCAACAAAGCTACCAGCTTCAATTTGTCCATGCTGCTGTTCAAAGCTTAATACGTCTGCTACTGAAAAAGAGAAATTAGGATCTTGTTGTGCTCGTTGCGATTGGTCGATAACAATTAACGGTAATACTAGTTCTTGTAATTGTAATTCATGCAAATAGCGAGTGTTAGGCACAAAATGAATAGGCGCATCTAAGTGAGTGCCATATTGTCCAGCAAAACTAAAGTTTTGTGCTAAAAAACCATCATTATGATCAAATAGCGTTTTGATTTCGGCTGGATTAAACATAAAAAAATGTGGTGAATTGTGATCAAATGCATGGGTCAAATCAATCCATTTTTTTGATTTTAATAAATTTAAAGCTTGTAATACATCGTTATTCAAAACTATTCCTCACACTATAAAACACAATTACTTGTTTATTGTAAAATGGTTATATTTGTTAAACAAATAATTTTAAGTTATAGAAATATAATTTTTAGTTCTAATCTATTAAGAAAAATTTTGAGGAACGGGGTTTTTGAATGATTAAAAAATGCTTTATTTTTATTATTTAATGAACAAATTTGGTTTATATTATTGAAATTTTACTAACCGACCCTATTGAGCTATATAGTTGTATATTTAATCATTCCATACTGGTATAATATACAGTTAATCTTTTGTCTATTTATCTAAACACACATATAAGAAGAGATCTATGTCAATTAAAGATATCGATATTCGTGGTGCAAGAACACACAACTTAAAAAATATCAATGTAGTTATTCCAAGAGATAAATTGGTTGTAATTACTGGTCTGTCTGGGTCTGGTAAATCATCACTAGCGTTTGATACCTTATATGCTGAAGGACAAAGACGATATGTTGAGTCGTTATCAGCTTATGCTCGTCAATTTTTATCACTAATGGAAAAACCTGATGTTGATCATATTGAAGGTTTGTCGCCAGCTATTTCGATTGAGCAAAAATCAACATCACATAATCCGCGATCAACGGTCGGTACAATCACCGAAATTTATGATTATTTACGTCTGTTATTTGCTCGAATTGGTGAGCCACGTTGTCCAAATCATAATTTACCATTAGCTGCGCAAACAGTTTCGCAAATGGTTGACAGTATTATGGCATTACCTGCAGAAAATCGTTATATGTTACTTGCGCCAGTGGTTACTGAGCGTAAGGGTGAGTTTGTGAAATTATTCGAACAACTTGCTGCTAGCGGTTATATTCGAGTTCGGGTTGATGGTGATGTTTATGATCTCTCCGATCCTCCGACACTTGAGCTACAGAAAAAACATACTATTGAAGTGGTTGTCGATCGTTTTCGTATTCGTGATGATTTGAAACTACGTTTAGCTGAGTCAATTGAAACAGTACTTTCAATTACCAATGGTATTGTTAAAGTCGCGAATTTGGATGATCCAAAAGCTGAAGAACATCTATTCTCAGCCAATTTTGCTTGCCCAATATGTGGCTATAGTATTTCTGAACTTGAACCAAGATTGTTTTCATTTAACAATCCAGCTGGTGCTTGCCCTGAATGTGATGGGTTGGGGGTACAACAATATTTTGATCCCAATCGAATTGTTCAAATGCCGGAAGTTTCCTTAGCCGCAGGGGCGATTAAAGGTTGGGATAGACGTAATTTTTATTACTTTCAGATGTTAAAATCGTTAGCTGAACACTATAAATTTGATATCGATCAACCATATCAAAAATTATCTGCAAAAGTGAAAGATATTTTACTAAATGGTTCTGGTGGAGACGAAATACAGTTTGTTTACACTAATGATCGTGGTGACGTTGTGAAGCGTAAACATGCTTTTGAAGGTATTATCAATAATCTTTCTCGTCGCTATAAAGAAACCGATTCGCAAACAATTCGTGAAGAGTTAGCTAAATATATTAGCCATCGACCTTGCCCATGTTGTGAAGGTTCAAGGTTATGTAAAACAGCTCGACATGTATTTATTAACGATACTAATTTACCAACTATTAGTAATTTAAGTACCCAACAAGCGAAGGACTTTTTTGATAAGTTAACATTGACCGGACAACGGGCGCAAATAGCTGAAAAGATTTTAAAAGAAATAAATGATCGGCTGCAATTTTTGATTAATGTTGGTTTAAATTATTTAACTTTATCTCGTTCTGCTGAAACCTTATCGGGTGGTGAAGCGCAACGTATTCGACTGGCTAGCCAAATTGGTGCCGGATTAGTTGGTGTGATGTATGTTCTTGATGAACCGTCGATTGGTTTACATCAACGTGATAATAGTCGCTTGATTGATACATTGACTCATTTACGTGATTTAGGTAATACCGTTATAGTCGTTGAACATGATGAAGAAGCGATTATGGCTGCTGATTATGTTATTGATATTGGCCCTGGTGCAGGTGTTCATGGTGGTGAGGTTGTTGCACAAGGTACGCCAAAACAGATAATGGAATGTAAAAATTCATTAACGGGTAAATACCTTTCTGGTGAGGAAAAAATTGAAATTCCTGCTGAGCGAACCAAAATCGATAAGAAAAAAATGTTATCACTCATTGGTGCGACGGGAAATAATCTTAAAAATGTTACCTTGAATATCCCAGTTGGCTTATTTACGTGTATTACTGGTGTATCTGGTTCCGGTAAATCAACTTTGATTAATGACACTTTGTATCCTTTAGCCCAAAATGAGCTTAATGGCGCGGAAAAAAGTGACATTGCACCTTATGAAGCAATCAAAGGATTAAATTATTTTGATAAAGTCATCGCAATTGATCAGAGTCCTATCGGTCGAACACCACGTTCAAACCCTGCTACATATACTGGATTTTTTACGTCAATTCGCGAACTTTATGCGGGTGTGCCAGAAGCTAGAGCACGAGGTTATAATCCAGGAAGGTTTAGTTTTAATGTCAAAGGTGGACGCTGTGAAGCTTGTCAAGGTGATGGTCTAATAAAGGTCGAAATGCACTTTTTACCAGATATCTATGTGCCTTGTGATCAGTGTCATGGTGCAAGATATAATCGTGAAACATTAGAGATTAAATACAAAGGTAAATCGATTAATGAAATCCTAAATATGACGGTTGAAGAAGGGCGGGAGTTCTTTGATGCAGTACCTATGATTTCACGTAAATTACAGACTTTAATCGATGTTGGTCTTGCTTATATCACCATTGGTCAATCAGCAACTACTTTATCTGGTGGTGAAGCACAACGGGTGAAACTTGCAAAAGAGTTATCTAAGCGAGATACTGGTAGCACACTTTACATACTTGATGAGCCAACTACAGGTTTACATTTTGCCGATGTAAAACAATTGCTCGCTCAATTACATTCTTTAAGAGATAAAGGCAATACTATAGTCGTGATTGAACATAATTTAGATGTTGTCAAAACTGCTGATTGGATTGTCGATCTAGGTCCTGAAGGAGGAAGTGGTGGTGGTGAGATCATTGCTGAAGGTACCCCTGAAGATGTTGCTAAATCGAAAAAATCCTATACAGGTCAATATTTAAAACCATTATTGCAACGACAAAAAGATAAATAATCTGGACTAAAACTACGGTAACCATAGGAGAGGTATTTTGACATTACAAATTATATTAATGATCATCATTGCTTATCTCTGTGGTTCACTGTCTGGCGCCATGATTATTTGCCATGTGATGAAGTTACATGATCCTTCCTTGCATGGCTCTCATAATCCGGGCGCAACCAATGTATTAAGAATTAATGGCCGTTTACCTGCCGTTATCGTATTAATATTTGATATGTTAAAAGGAGCGATTCCTGTTTATATTGCTTATCGACTAGGGATATCACCTTTCTTTTTAGGCATAATTGGTATTTCAGCTTGTCTTGGTCATATTTTCCCTTGCTTCTTTCATTTTCGTGGTGGTAAAGGCGTTGCAACTGCTTTAGGCATGATGGCGCCTATTGGACTTGATTTTACTGGTTGTTTTCTCTTAACGTGGTTTTTGGCGCTAATTATTACTGGCTATTCATCTGTGGCTGCAATTGTTGGCTTTCTTTTTGCACCTCTATTTGTCTGGTTTTTCAAGCCCGAATTGACGTTACCTGTGACAATGCTCTCTTGCTTAATCATTATTCGTCATAGTAGTAATATTATGCGACTATTTAAAGGTGAAGAGCCAAAAAGCTATACTAGGCATAACAAAAAATAGCTTAATGGGATATTTATTTTTAACAGCTAATCATTATTAATGATGAAAATTTAAAAAGTATAAAACAACTAATTTCACGTTAGATTTTTTAAAGTTTAATTAATTTGGAATTGAAATAATAGAATATTTCTTGTTTTATACATAATTGAAACAAGGTATTATTGATTAATTATTATAACTATATGGTAACAAAATAATTCATGCAAATCAGTCCGTTACTCGAATCACTTATTAGTGCACTGCGCTGTTTACCTGGTGTTGGTCCAAAATCAGCACAACGAATGGCTTATCATCTATTACAACGTAACCGTCAAGCAGGACTTCATTTAGCTCATGAGCTAAACGAGGCAATGAATAACATTGGCCATTGTAAAGCATGTAGAACTTTTACTGAGCAAGAGATCTGCACTATTTGTGCTAATGTTCGCCGTCAAAGTAGTGATCAGCTCTGTGTGGTTGAATCTCCAGCAGATATTTTTGCCATTGAGCAAACTGGGCAGTATAGTGGTCGTTACTTTGTTTTACTTGGCCATTTATCGCCACTAGATGGCATTGGACCAAGCGATATTGGTCTTGATTTACTAAAAAACCGATTAGCGTCAGAATCAATTCATGAGGTTATTTTAGCAACCAATCCAACAGTTGAAGGTGATGCAACTGCTAATTACATTGCTCAGATGTGTAATGAGTTTAATATCGTTGCGACTCGTATTGCCCATGGCGTTCCTGTAGGTGGTGAACTTGAAATGGTGGATGGAACTACCTTATCGCATTCATTTGTTGGTCGACAAAAGATAGACTTTTAGTGTTATTTTATGGTTAATCGCAATAGATAAATAGATTATTTAGTAAATATTCGTGGATTTCAGCAAAAATTAGAAAGAGAGATGTTATGAAATATAAAGCAGTTGCTTTTGATATGGATGGTACTTTACTGGCGAGTAATCGTTTAATCCTTCCTGAAACAGTAGAGATGATCCAAAAAATTATGGATAAAGGCATTAAAGTTATTTTAGTCTCTGGTCGTCATCATACGGTAATACATCCTTATTATTATCAACTCAAATTATCAACACCGGCAATTTGTTGTAATGGATCTTACTTATATGATTTCAAACAACAACAAAATTTTGCTGCAAAACCGATGACTAAACAGCAAGCAAAAACTTTATTGAACTTAGTCAATCAGTTTGGTATTCATACCATGATTTACACAGATCAAGTTATGAATTATGAAATTCTTGATGATCATTTAGAAGGATTCTTTGGATGGTTGAACTCATTACCAAAATTTTTACAACCAGAAGTTAAAAAAGTTGATAATTTTGAACAAGTCATTGAACAGGCCAATATGATTTTCAAATTTGCTACCAGTAGCCATAATTTATCTGCCTTAAAACAATTTTCAGATGCAGTTGATGCACTTGAAGAGTTTTCTTGTGAATGGTCATGGTCGAATCGTGCCGATATTGCAGTTAAAGGTAATACAAAAGGCAATGGATTAAAACATTGGGCTGAACATGAAAATATTAAACTAAGTGAAATCGTTGCTTTTGGTGATAGTTATAATGATATTAGTATGTTTGCTATTGCAGGACTAGGTATTGCTATGGGTAATGCCGATGATGAAGTTAAAGCCAAAGCTAGTTATACGATTGGCGATAACAATAGCCCTAGTATTGCTAATGAACTTGAAAAATTATTTTTATAGTCAAATAGGTTAATTAAGCATGGTTTTTGAGGTTCTTTATCAGGACAATGATTTAATAGCAATAAACAAGCCAGAAGGGTGGTTGGTACATCGTAGCTGGCTTGATAAAAATGAAACAGTGTTTGTAATGCAAACATTACGAGATCAAATAGGGCAACATGTTTATCCTATCCATCGTTTAGATCGACCAACCTCTGGAGTATTAATTTTTGCGCTATCTAGCGATATCGCTCGTTTATTATCACAACAGTTTGCTGAAAAACAGATTGAAAAAACTTATTATGCTATTGTACGAGGTTATGTTGATGGAGAAGATACTATTGACTATCCATTAGTTGAAGAGTTAGATAAAATTGCTGATAAATTTGCTAGCAAAGATAAGCTAGCCCAAGAAGCAATAACCTTTTATAAAGGCCTTAGTAAAATAGAGTTACCTATTGCAGTAGGCAAATATCAAACAGCTAGGTACAGTTTTGTTGAGTTAAAACCGCAGACTGGTCGAAAACATCAATTGCGTCGCCATTTAAAACATATTTTCCATCCAATTATTGGTGATAGTAAACATGGTGATCTCCATCAAAATCGTGCTTTTAGTCATTATTTCGCTGTTAAACGTCTTATGTTACATGCTAGCACTATCAAAATGATGCATCCTGTCACCCATGAACCATTAACTATCCATGCAAACTTAAGTCAAGAGTGGTTAACAATATTAAAAAACTTTAGATAAAGTTAATGGCTTTATTGATAATTAATTTCAATTTATTAGTGGTATTTAATTTTTTTCAACACAAATTTTATTGCATTATCAACTGAGTTACTATAACCTTAAGCCGCATATCTAAATCGTTAACAAGATCTGCAAAGCACTTATCTTCATGTTTTCAAAGTATTGTTAACATTTTCAGGCATTAATAATAATTAAATTTAGTAAATTATTTAGGAAAAACAATGAAACGATTAACTCAGTATGTAAGTATCTTCTTTTTAACTTTATTCGCTATTGCGTGTTCATCAGGTGAAAGCTCACCAGAAAAAGTCGCAGAAAAATATGTATCAGCTATTTATAGTGGCGATGCAGATGCTGTAATAAAAATGATTTATATTCCAGAGGAAGACAAATCTTCAGGTGCTAGCACAATGATTACCGGTAAATTGCAAGACGGAGCAAAAAGAGCTAAAGCTTATGCTGAGGAACATGGTGGCATTGATAAAGTTGAATATCAACCCACTAAATATCTAAATGATGATAAAAGCCGTGCTATCATTGGAATAAATGTAATCTTCAAAGATAATGCTAATAAAAATGAAGACCTTAAATTAACCAAAGTTGATGGTAATTGGTTTATTGAAGTCGGTTTTTAGTTTTTAAGATCACAATTTTGGTTGTTTAAATATACAGGAAAATAAAGGTTATTTTACTTTTTTGTAGTTAAATAAATATAGGAACATATTGAATACAATATCAAATAGGGAAATACAATATGAAATTGTTAGTTAAATTTTTAAGTGTATTTTTGTTAGCTTTAATGCTTACCGCCTGTTTTTCAGATGACAATACGCCTGAAGTGGTAGCTGAGAAATTTATTAAAGATGCTTATAGTGGCGATATTGAAGGTACTTTTGATGCTTTATATGTTCCTTATTTCCATATTCCTGGTGCTGTATATATTCCTAATGAATTAAAAACCAAAGGTGTAGATGTTAACGATTTAATAAAAAGTAAATTGAAAATTGCTATCGACAAAGCAGTTGCTACTACAAAAGAAAATGGTGGTATTGATCGAGTAGAATTATCTAACACCGAATATAATAATGATCACACTAGAGCTAATATCAAAACAACCATTATCTTTAAAAATGGAACTGATAATAAGTCAGATTTTTCATTAATAAAAGTTGATGGTAAATGGTTAATTAATATGGAATAGCTCTTATAATTATTTGATAATTTAAAAAGACGAGTCTCATCTTTGAACTTTTTAAATTAATAATGAAAAAATTCAAACTTTATGAAATTTTCCTATTATATTTTTATTCTTTTTCTTTTTATAAAAAATCCAGTTTATGCTCAAGAATCAGCAAATTCCGATAATTCCTATAAAGAAAAGAGTTCATTAATTCATGTTGGGGATTGGATTTTTCGTAGTGGTGTTCAAACAGATAGTCTTATTGTAAAAAAACTTGATGGCGGTATATTTTCTCATATAGGCATGGTTGTCGCGATTGAACCGGAAATAAAAGTTATTCATGCCACGACTACTGATGATGAAAATATTCCAAATCAAGTTATTATTTCAAGTTTGGCTGATTTTACTGCTCCAGAATTAGCTGAGAAATATGCCATAGCGCGGCCAAACTTTTTAACAGACGAGCAAAAGTCACAAATTATTGCCGAGCTGTTAACTAAACAAGGAGAGCTGTTTAAACTCGCTTCTCGTGAGGAAGACCATTTATATTGTACTACGTTATTGTATGACGTTATTATCAAATATAAATCTGATTTTAACCCAGAATGGAAATATGCTAATTTCCCTTTATTGCGTGGTCATTATCTATTTCCGAGCGCTTTTGCCAATTATTCTGATATCACTTGGATATATAGTTATCCGGACAACTAAATAATTAATGCTGGAAGGTTTATAATAAAATCACGTTTAATTAGTCACGGTTCAGTTCGTTTATTATTGAAAAATTGCCTCTGACAAAACAAATAAGAGAATAGATTTAAAAAAAGCGTAATGGAATAATTACGCTTTTTGATAGAGGTTATTCAGTTAAGATTCTAGATAAATAGCCTGCATTTTTTCAAAATCTTGATCGGTGAAACCAAGTTCTTGTTTAATATAATTGCTTGGTGTTCCAGCAACTTTTTTCATCGTATTAAGTATTTCTAATACGAAACTTTCACGAGTATCAATTAGACTTAGCAAATATCCTAAAACATCCTCATTATCGGTTATTTTTCGATAAGCTTCCATTTTGATTTTATTACGTTCTAATCGGTTATCGTGAGTTAGCATATAATCATAAATAATATCTGATTCAGATACACCTAACATTATCTGGATAAGTAACACGCCATAGCCAGTCCTATCTTTACCTCCACGACAGTGTTGAATACTTGGACTATTGTTGCCATCTAATACTACTCTAAGCATTTGTCGATAAGCATTCTTCGACTTTTCACTCAATACAAAGTTACGATATTGCTCCAGAACTTGAATTCCTTCGCCATTGACTAATTCTTTCGGAATATCTCTCAACACACTCTCAATTAGAGCTCGATCTTCATTGCTGGGATCGGCTGCAAATTGAGCTGCAAGTTCTGCTGTTTGTGCTGAAGCATCAAAATTAAAGGTTTGCTTTTCACCAATTGAAGAATTCGGACTAGTTTTAATTTCATTTTCACAACGATAATCTATAATTGTTTGAATGTTTAATGTTTTAATATACTGTTGCGCATCTGGTTTTAAACCATGAAGATGATTAGAACGGTATAATAATCCCCATTTTACCCGTTTTCCATTTGCACCAATATAACCACCAAAATCACGGAAATTATTTAGGCCTGTAATTGGTAAAGTTCGTTCGGCAACTAAAAATGAAAAATCATTACCAATTTGTAGAATCAGATAAATACGACGTTTTGCTTGTAAAGGATCTTCAAAACTAAACGGCGATTTTATATCTTCACTGATTAATGTTTTATTTGTTGTATTAACATTTGCTTCTTCAGTCCAGTATAAATCTACACGATGATCTGAATTGTTTTCAAATGAGACAGTTAATTGACCTTGCTTATTGCGGTTTAATGAAGCTGTTTTAATTTTAACTACCATATTTATTCCTTACTTTAAAATACCAAACATTGAAAATATTACCCCAATCACCATTACCGCCAGTATTAAGCTAACTGTGTATTTTCCTTGAAACTTCCTAACGATGAAGAATGTGGCTAATGCAAAAAGTAAGGTTAAAAAATTTGGCATGACTTTATCGAACATCTCTTGAACTTTAATCGATTGTTCGCCAACATTTATCGTTAGTGGTGTAGCCACTTTGACCGTTGATGCAATGAGTGAGCCTAAGACCATGACACCAACAACATTAGCCAAGTTACTTATTCTTTGAATAATATTTGAATTTTTTGATTGCTCAATTAAATCTACACCCTTGTTATAGCCATAATGAATAAAGAAATATTTGCTTAATACATTAACAAGGTTATAAATTAAAAACATTAATATAGGACCAATGATATTGCCTTGCAACGCGAAAGCAGCGCCAATACTGCCGCAAATTGGCATCCAAGTGAATTTAAGTAAACTATCACCTAAACCTGCAAAAGGGCCCATTAAACCAGCTTTAACAGAGACTACCGCATCTTTTTCTTCTTCACTGGTTTTCTCTTCCATTGCAGCGGTAACCCCTAAAATTAACGCACCAGCATTAATTTGAGTATTAAAAAATTCTAAATGACGCTTCATTGCACGGATACGCGTTTCTTTATCAGCATCCTTATAAAGGCGATCTAATACTGGGGCCATACAATGGGCAAATCCTATCATTTGCATTTTTTCATAGTTATATGAAAATGACATGGTTTGTAGGTTCCAAAAGATACGATTTAGATCTTTTTTAGTAATTTTATGTAGAGTACTCATAGATCATATTCCTCTTCAGTGTTGCTATTCATTGATGTTTGGTTGTCGGATGATTCATTATTATTACTGATTCTGCCATTAGTTGACGCCATGTCATATAAGACTGCGAAAGCTAGAGCAATAAATGTCACTGGAATAATTGGTAATTTTAAATAGGTTGTTAGCATGAAACCTAATAGGAAAAAGAACCACATTCTGCCTTTGAGTAACATCAGTAATAAAATACAAATACCTACTGCTGGAATTAATTTGGAAGCAACGCCCATACCATCAATGATACTTTTTGGAATCGCATCTAAAATAGTTTTAACTAAATCACTACCAAAATAAATTGCAATAAAACATGGAACAGCTCGAATTAAAAACCAAAGTGGTGTTGAAAAAAAGTGAACTTTAGCCAGCGCTTTATAATCACCATTTAAAACAGAACGTTCTGCCCAAGGATTTAAAAAACAGGCAAATGAGCGCCATATAATAAGCAATTGTTGGCATAACAATGATACAGGTACGCCTAATGCAATACCGGTAGCAATACCTCCGCCAGTAGTAATACCTAGTGAAACCCCGATAATGGCACCGGCAACAATGTCTGGTGCGGAATATGCACCTACGTTACCAATACCCATCCACATTAACTCTAGCGTGGCGCTAATTGCTAACCCTTGAACCATATCACCCATAATAATACCTGCAACGGTACCAGTTAATAATGGGCGACGTAACATCTGCGGACCAACATCATCCAATGAACAAATTCCCGCCCAAATGGCGACAAGAATAGCTTGCGTTAACATATGTTAACCTCCAAATTATAAATAAATACTTTCAAACATTATTTAGTTAAGTAGTGATTGCAGATCGACTATTGGATCTTTAGGCACCATCTGTACCTCAACTGGAATATTTTTAGCAATAAGGTTTTTGAATGCTTGTTCCTCTTCTGGTGTTACTGAAACCGCTCTTGATAATTGATGTCGACCATCTTGCATTCGCATACCGCCCACATTCACTTTTTCCAGTGATAATCCGCCTTCAACTAACGCATTAACATCAATACTATTTGTGAAAAGTAACATGGTTCTTTTTTTGATCGGGGTCTTTTTTAAAATTTCGATAAATTGTTGTACACCAAACACTAAAACTTTTAGCCCAGGAGGTGCCGACATAGTGAGTACCGATTGCTGAACTTTATCACCAGCGACTTTGTCATTAATAACTAATACTTGTTCTATGTCATAGTTTTTTACCCAAGTAGTAATAACTTGTCCATGAATCAAACGGTCATCAATTCTTGCTACATTTATTGGCATTGGTCTTCTCCTTACAACTCATTAGATTGTTCTTGTTGAACATTTAGAATCTGCCGAACATCTTTACAGCTTTCAGGAAAAGTTTCCTCAATAGCTAATTTGGCATCATTTAATGTTCCTTCACGATTATTTAAAACTTCAAGTAATACTGGAATATTAAAACCACAAAATAGCAATACATCATCATGCGATATGAGCAGTTCAGTGGCTAGATTACAGGGCGTTCCTCCCATAATATCTACCAATATAATTACGCCATTGCCTTGGTTAAGTTTTTTATAACTACTTTGCATTTCCTGACGTAAATTATCGATATTACTATCAATTAAAACTGATATAACATGAACATTGTCTTGTTTGCCCATAAGCATTTGAGCACACTCTAAAGCGCCTTGAGCAAATGGACCATGACTAGCTAAAATGATGGGTAAAGGATGTGGCATAAAAATTTCCTTATTATGTAATTTTATTACTAAATATTGTTATTTATTTAGTAACAAAGTTACATCTACAGAGGGAAATAGTCATCCATTTTTTAAGAAATTTTTATGATTTTGTGAACAAGATCAAATTTATGCAAAGAAAGAGTGACGAGATAACCAACAAATTTGTTCTCATGACTAGTATTTTATTTTTGGAGATTATTTTGTTGTTTTTGCCGGATATTTACGCTTTTCTCTGTTTTGAGTTTGTAATAGTAATCGTTCGTCATATTGACGAATAAATAAGTTCGTTAATAGCATATTTACAACAGATATTTGTGATATTTTAGAGCGTATCGGTATTAACCTTGAAGCATGCTCCATAGAAGTAGTATGTAAAACAAAAGTAGCTAAGGATGAAATTTGGCTTTGTCCCATTTTGGTAATAGCAATAGATGGAACCAAAGATTGATCGGCTAGTTTTAGTAATTCAACACAATCAGGTGTTTCTCCTGAATGTGAAATAATAATGACAAGATCATTTTTATCTAATGTGCTGATAAGACTACGTGTAACGTGAGCATCGAAGTGACAATTTACATCTTTCTTTATTTTAATTAGTTGATATTCAAGTTCTTTACCAACTAAACCACTACTGCCTACACCAAATATAACTATTTTTTGACTATTAATAATTAAATCAATTGCATTATTGAGTGCATGAATATTAACAATGGAGTGAGTTTCATCGATTGAGGATTTTTCCATTGCTTGGACTTTACTATTAACATCAGCAAGAGGATCATTCAAATTGATATCATCTTGTAATATTTCATTATTAAGTTTTTTAGGGATTGAGCCAATAAGATCGACCTTAAAATCACTAAATCCTTTGTATCCTAATTTATTACATAGACGTAATATAGTTGTGGTGCTTACGTGATTGAGTTTTGCTAACGTTTGGATACTCATATTCTTGAGCGCTTGGGTATTTTCAATAATAAAATAAGCAACTTTAAGTTCTTTAGTTGATAAGTCTTTTTTTACTTCTCTAAGCTTTAACTCAATCACTAGACACCTCAAATGTACTGTTATATTGCTGTAAGTATATAAAATTTGGTCAGGAAATAAAAAAATTAATATTTAAAGTCTAAATTATATACAAATTAAATTGCCACTATCAAAAGTAATTAAATTAAAATATTGGTAATTTTTCTTTATCTCGATAACTATTTTAAGAAAAATTTACTCAATGAGGTTAAGTTTATTTATAAAAAAACCCGCTAATGCGGGCTTTAGAACTAATTAGATAAGATTATTTATCAAATTCGCTAATAATTTCTTTAGCTGTTTTACCATTAAGTTTGTTTTTGAGATCTTCTTTTACTTTCGCTTCATCACCCGCATTGTCTGGATTAGTTGCCGCTGCAGCTGTTGCTTTAACAATAGCACGAGCGAAAGCAATTTTATCTGCATCACTTAATTTTTCACTAGCTTTTTTAACAGAACTAGTAAAAGTATCTTGTGTGGTAAAATCAATTTTAGCTGCATCATCACCACAACCAATTAACGCAAAACTTAATAATGATACTGCTAATAGTTTTTTAAACATTTCCATTCCTTAAAAATAAATATTATTAAAAGCAGGGCTATTTTTATACTAAAAGAGTTAATTTTCAAGCAATAAATGCATTTTAATTGAAAATAATCTATTACTTTATCTATTTAAATTTAAAAGTTGTGAGTTAGGTCAAATTTTTGTTTTTTATCAAAAATAAAATTTCTTCTTAATATTGTGTATGATTTTACATTTGAAAAGCCTGTTCTTTAAAATTTTTTGATTTTAAGTGTAAAAAAGTTATATAAATTAAGTTTATTGTTTTTATTTATGTCCGATATTTAGGACATTTTAAATATTCTATGCGACTGCTGTATTTATAACCTATTAAAACTTGACGATAAGGTAAGCCAATGCTAATATTTGCCACCTATTCAGATAGACCTCATCGGCGCGTTGGCAGAGTGGCCATGCTGCGGATTGCAAATCCGTCTACCTCGGTTCGACTCCGGGACGCGCCTCCATTTAAAATCGATAAGTTACCTACAGTATTTCCTCGAATAAAGTACCAAGTCAATAGAGAGAATTATTTTTTATATGATATAGTTAATGATAATTATAGCGAATTGAGTATTATTATGACGGTAGAAAAACTTCGATATTGGTTATCATTTATTATTGCTTCAGTAGCAGTTTTCTTTTTTATGAATCAATTTGACCTATTTGATAAAAATATTGAAAAGCTGTTATTTACCATGTCAAAAGAAATAAATAAAAATACCCCATATCAGTTAGATCAGTTCACCATTTTAGATTCAACTACCGCATATAAAAATACAATAGTTTATAAAATGACAATTATTAATGTTAATATTAAAGATTCAGAAATGGGTTTTGTTGAAAATAAACTTTTTTTAACTGCAAGAAACTCTATTTGTTCTGAAGAATGTACAAAAGAAACAATATCTAAAGGAGCGATTTTTAAATACATGTATAGTGAAAAAAATGGTAAACATTTATTTTCTTTTACTATAGATAGTAAAGATTGTTTAGAGATGTTAAAGGATGATTCAAAATAACCATTCTTTAGTAATCCTAAAACTGAATATCATCGTTAAAATCCATTTCTAGTTCAGGCATCTTTTGTAATTGTAAAAATGTTTTCAATTTTTAGTGTTATTTATTAAATCGTTATTTAATTAAACAATCAAATAATAACTCATCATTTAGTATTGTTATTTATTGAATTATGTCCATTTATAGTGTTTATCAAAAAATAGGATAAGATAAAATATGGCTTATTTTAATTATCACGCTAAAGCCAAAAAACTGATCTCACAAGGCTATCTGGTCCGCTATGAATTTGTCGATAATTGGAACGGTATCAAACCTGCATTAGTTTTATATTTTGACAATGCTAATCCAATGCCGATAAGGGAATATCGTTGGCAAGAATATCTCCCATTGATTAGTTCTGATGATCAATCGAAGTGATTTTTTGGGAGTGGTATATAAGGTTATTTATCGAGTTGTAATGCAATATAAAGCAGTACTCGATCGTCAAATTTTGACAAATCTAATCCAGTTAGTTTGGTTATATTGTTTAATCGATATTCTAATGTATTGCGATGTATGAAGAGGGCTTTTGCCGTATTATTGTTCTGTAAGTTATGGATAAACCAAGTTTCGAGAGTATTTTGCAATAAGCCGTTTGAATCAGACGCTTTTAATTTATTTAACGGTGAAAGTAACTCTTCTGCTTGCCAATCTTTATTTAAACCATCCAACAAAACAGGTAATATGAGATCTTGATAATAATAATTACGACAATGTGGAAATCTTTTTTTGCCGATTTCTAAGGCGGTTTTGGCTGTTTGATAAGATCTTGCTATGGTATCGTTACCTTGATGAAAATAATTTCCTAAAGATATTTTTATTTTAAATTGACTGAGCAGTTTTGCCTGACTAACTAACTTTTCTAATTTTGTTTTATGTTCTGTTAAATCCCATCGATTAAATTTATTTAAAGCAGGAAGTAATATAACAATTTCGGTTAGTGATTTTATCGCTACTAGTTTTGTTAATGTTTCGAGTTCATTTTGAATTTGTTGTAATTCACTCATTGCGGTTTGAATTCCAAGTTGGCCACTTTCGATTTCAATAATGACAGTTACATAGGATAAAGATAAATCAATGTTTAATTTTCGACTCCATTCAGTTATATTGGAGACAGTTTTGTCTGATTGAATTATCGATAATATAAACTCTTCTTTTAAACGATTATCTTGAGAGAGTTGATTGAGTAATAATGCTTGTTCCATCATCATCTCTGCCGTCATACTCACTAATTCAGCAAATTGGATAATTTTAGTTGGTTCACCCGTTACTCCAATCACACCAACAATTTCTTCTTTAAGTTTTAATGGAAAATTAACACCCGGTTTAACTCCTTTAAGTTTTTTTGCAGTTGGACTGTCAATTGTCACTACTCTGCCTTGTGATATGGCTAATACAGCACCTTCATGTAATTCGCCAATTCGTTCTAAATCACCACTACCGATAATTTCTCCCCGATTATTCATTATATTGACATTACAATTGATAATGCGCATGGTTTTATCAACAATCGATTGAGCAAGTATTGGAGAGATACTTTGAACTTTCATAGCAATAAACCTTTTTATTATAATCAAGTAATAATTTATATCGCATTGATAATAATTTTATTACTATGATTTTTTTGAAACCTGTTAAAATTTTTTAATTATAGCAAACTACAGAGCTTATACTTTATTCGTAAGATTTCATGATTGGGGAATAAAGAATAATCTTTTATTTCCCCATATTTTTAGTTGTCTAGAAATGTTAAATTTGAGCTATATTAATTAAGCGACCAATATTTTCACTGGTTCGTTCAATATTTTTAAACCCATCAGCCAATAGATCCTCGATTTTAGATATCGAAGGGATAATACCGAAAACGGCGTTAATACCTTCTGGATAAAGTTCCTCGATGTTTTCGCCAATCATTCCGGCTAATGCAATAACTGGAATATTGTGTTTTTTGGCCGTTTGGGCAACACCATAAGGTGTTTTACCGAATTTGGTTTGAAAATCAATCCCACCTTCACCAGTAAAACAAAAATCTGCGCCGATTAATTGATTTTCTAAATTACTATACTTGATAACAATATCGATGCCTTTTTCCATTTTACTATTGGTAAACGCCATTAATCCGGCACCTAATCCACCCGCGGCACCAGCACCTGGAATAGTTGCGACATCTTTATTTAGCTGAGATTTTATAATGGATGCATAATGCTGTAAGTTATCATCCAATTGTTTAATCATTTCAGATGTAGCCCCTTTTTGAGGCCCAAATACTTTTGAAGCTCCTTTTTCTCCACATAGAGGGTTAGTGACGTCACTAGCAACGATAAATTCAACTTTATCTAATTGAGGATTGACTTCAGATATATCAATTCTAGCTAAATGCTCTAATGCGCCGCCTCCTTTAGCAATTATCTGATTATTTTTATCATAAAACTTCACTCCTAAGGCTTGTGCCATTCCTGCGCCACCATCATTTGTGGCGCTACCACCAATACCTAAAATGATTTTTTTAATACCATGTTTTAAGCTGGCAAGGATTAATTCGCCCGTACCAAATGTTGTGGTAATCAATGGATTTCGTTGTTCTTTGGGTACAAGATGGATACCGCTTGCTGAGGCCATTTCAATGACCGCAGTCGTGTTATCACCTAGAATGCCATAATAGGCAGTGACTTTGTTACCAAGAGGACCTGTGACTTCACATGTATGTAATGTTCCATTAGTTGCGTCGACTAATGATTGTGTTGTGCCTTCACCACCATCAGCCATCGGTACATGAATATATTTAGCATCAGGAAAAACTTTTTTTAATCCAGATTCGATTGCCTGACATACCTCTTTTGCGGTTAAGCTTTCCTTAAACGAGTCAGGAGCAAGTACAAATGTTTTTTGTTTCATAAAAATTACTCTTAATATTACATAATAAATTGATAGAAAATTGTGGCAACGAGTGTCATAGTGCCACCAACCATAGCTTCATATGGGATCAATTTCATACGTTGTTTAATTGTCATATTCATACTACCACCAGTGACATGGAAGTAGTTTCCTTGTGGTAATGAATCAATAACAGTTGCACCTGTATGCATCATTACAGCTGCACTAATAGCCGGTATTCCTATGTCTGTAATGGTTGAACCAAAAGTCCCAGTTGCTAAAATAACGCCAGTAGATGTTGACGCGGTGGCCGCTGCCATTAATACACCGGAAATTGGTGATAAGTAATAACCTGAGATGCCCATATAATCAATAATATTGATAACTTGAGTAGCTAAGTTTGATGAACCAATTAAACCAGCAATAGCACCTGCACCGACAAGGATGAGTACGGTTGGTGTCATTTTTTCAATCCCGGATTTAGTATACATAGCAATGTTACGATGTTGCCCCATTGCTAACATACCGATGATTCCTGCAACGGGAAGTACATATAGCGCATCTATCTTTAAATTAGCTAATGCTTCAATATGAAAAATATTACCTATAGGGTTGATCATTAATAGCAAAATAGCAGTTACAGGTGCAACGATTGCTTTACTCAGAGAAGGATTGTTATTTTTTTGTTCTGCATCATTTTTTTGCAAAGCAACGACTTCTTCAATAGTTACTTTATCGCCTTTATTTTTGATTAATGAAGCAATTACAACAGTTGCAATTAAACCAAATAGTGCAGGGATAAAACCAGCTATCATTACATCACTTAGACTTAAATTGAAACCATTGGCAACCGCAATAGTATTAGGGTTAGGGGAAATAATATTGCCAGCTTTACCACCACCAGAAAGCGCTAATAATAATGCTAATCGAGAAATCCCCATTTTATTACCAACAGATAAAGCAATTGGCGCAACAATTAATACAGCAACCGGAATAAATACGCCTGATGCAGTAATAATACCGGTGGCTAGTGCTAAAGCGAGTAATGCCTTTTTTTCACCTAATTTTTTTACAACAGCTTGTGCGATTGTTTCAGCTGCGCCTGATTCCATCATCACGCCAGCTAAAATCCCTGCGGCTAATACTCTGATTACGGTTCCCATTATACTTTGTGTACCGGTAGTTAAAATCGAAATAGTTTGTACTAGATTTGCACCTCCAATAAATGCACCTATTATCGCACCAAAAAATAACGAATAAACTGGATTTATTCCGCGTAGAATTAAAAAAATAGCAAGAAAAAGTCCTATTATCGCTCCATACCAACTTATGAATTCAGTCATTTAAATTTTCCTCATTGCTTTTTATGACTATCAAAAAATATTGTTCTAATTTTATTATTGAATTTGTTTGCTAGGCTATGTGGTTTTGCACAAATGTGAGCAATAAAAGCTAAAAAATATTGGGCGTTATAATAGTTTTATGTGATATTAATCACAAATTTAGCGGATTTTGTCTGTATAATCTTGTTTATGTTTTCATTTGATTTTTAAAAAAGAAATATTCCACAAGTTTTAATTAAACTTGCGAAATAACGCCTTATTCAACAATTTATTATTCCTTATTTATAATTGAGATATTGTTGTTCCTTATTATGGTTACAATAAATTTGCCAATCTGATAGCTAAAGCGTAAAATGCCCATCCTATTTTGCTTAACCTATTGCCTTATAAGGTAATACTGACTTGAAATCAGAGGCATTTTTTAATGACAATGTTATATCCAAAACCAGAATTACTTTCACCAGCTGGTTCTCTTAAAAATATGCGTTACGCATTTGCTTATGGTGCTGATGCAGTTTATGCAGGGCAACCACGCTACAGTTTGCGAGTGCGCAATAATGAATTTAATCACGAAAATCTCGCTATTGGTATCAACGAAGCCCATGCTCAAGGTAAAAAGTTTTATGTGGTAGTTAATATTGCCCCTCATAATTCAAAATTAAAAACCTTTATTCGTGATTTAGAACCAATTGTTAACATGAAACCGGATGCGTTTATCATGTCTGATCCTGGTTTAATCATGTTGGTTCGTGAACATTTTCCAGAAATGGAAATTCATTTATCCGTACAATCAAATGCGGTTAACTGGGCAACGGTAAAATTCTGGCACAAAATGGGATTAACTCGGGTGGTGCTATCTCGAGAATTATCTCTGGATGAAATTAAAGAGATCCGTGAAAAAGTACCAGAAATGGAACTTGAGGTTTTTATTCATGGTGCGCTATGTATGGCCTATTCAGGACGCTGCTTATTATCTGGTTATATTAATAAACGTGACTCAAATCAAGGTACTTGTACTAATGCTTGTCGTTGGGAATATAAAGTATCTGAGGGAAAAGAGGACGAAGTAGGGCAGATAGTCCATAAATGCGAGCCGATTCCTGTACAACAAGTTGAACCAACATTAGGTGTTGGTACAACAACCAATCAGGTCTTTATGTTAGAAGAATCTGGTCGTCCTGGCGAATATATGCAAGCTTTTGAAGATGAACATGGTACTTATATCATGAATTCAAAAGATTTAAGAGCAGTTGAATTAGTCGAAGATCTGACAAAGATTGGCGTACATTCATTAAAAATTGAAGGTCGAACCAAATCGTTTTATTACTGTGCTCGAACTGCGCAAGTCTATCGTCAAGCTATTGATGCCGCCAGTGAAGGTAAACCATTTGATCCACGCTTATTGGCGGAACTTGATTCTTTAGCTCATAGAGGATATACCGAAGGCTTTTTACGTCGCCATAAACATGAAGATATGCAAAACTATGTGCATAGTCATTCTGTATCTGATCGACAACAATTTGTTGGTGAGTTTAGTGGTCAACGTCTAAATGGCTTAGCTGAAATTATTGTTAAAAATAAATTTTCAGTAGGGGATAGTGTTGAAATGATGACCCCTAAAGGTAATATGACCTTTATTATTGAACGAATGGAAAATAAAAAAGGTCAACCAGTTCCAGCAGGACTTGGTGATGGTCACATTGTTTATATTTCAATCGCCGAAGACATTGATTTAAATTATGCGCTTTTAATGCGTAATTTTGATTAATCTATTTAACTTATATAACTAATAACTATATAACTATATAACTAACTGTTCAGGTTTATGAATAGTTAGTTATTATCACTACTGACGAATTAAATCTTCGCCATAACCAATCCATTTATACGTTGTTAACGCTTCAAGGCCCATTGGTCCTCTGGCATGTAATTTTTGTGTACTAACTGCAACTTCAGCACCTAAACCGAATTGTGCGCCATCGGTGAATCGGGTTGATGCATTAACATAAACTGCAGCAGCATCGACTAAGTTAACGAATTGTTCAGCATTTACAAGACTACGCGTTAAAATGGCTTCTGAATGACCACTACCATATTCGCGAATATGTTCCACCGCCAATTCCAATGAATCAACAATAACAATATTCAGATCTTTGGAAAGCCACTCTTGTCTTAGTTCATCATCCTCAACGGCAAAAACATTTGCCACTCCAGCATTCAAAATTTTATAAGCATCGGGATCAGCATGCAATATCACCTGATTATCGGCCATGATTTGACTAAGTTTTGGTAAAAAAGTATTGGCAATTTCAGTATGAACAAGTAATGTTTCAACAGTATTACAGGTACTTGGTCGCTGAGTTTTTGCATTAAGTATTATTGATAGCGCTTTATCAAAATCAGCACTTTCATCGACAAAAATATGGCAAACACCAATACCACCAGTAATAACAGGTATGGTTGAATGTTCTCGACAAAGTTTGTGTAATGCTGCGCCACCTCGAGGAATAATCATATCAACATATTTATCAAGTTTAAGTAATTCAGTGATATATTTGCGATCAGGATTATCGATAGATTGAATTGCTGTTTCAGGTAAACCGACTTGTTTTAAAGCTTGCTGAATGATAGCTATGATAGCGGCATTGGTATTAACCGTCTCTTTACCACCACGTAGTATCGCTGCATTGCCGGTTTTTAAGCAGAGAGCCGCAATATCAATAGTCACATTTGGACGAGCTTCATAGATAACGCCAATCACACCTAATGGAACTCTGTGACGTTGTAACTTTAATCCACTTGCTAATGTCGAACCATCAATAACTTGGCCAATTGGATCGGTTAAAGAAACAACATTTCTAACATCATTAGCAATAGATGATAATCGTTCGGAAGTTAATAACAGACGATCGAGTATTGCCTCAGTCAATCCTTGTTCTTTTGCCATAGCCATATCTTTCTGATTAGCATCGAGAATCTTATTAGCATTTAGTTCTAATAAATCGGCGATATGAGATAAAGCCTGATTTTTAATTTTTGTTGTGCATTGTGCTAATTGATATGAAGCAAGTTTGGCTGCTTTACCCATTTCGTTTATCATTGCTTAACCTTTATTGATTTTGTCCACAGAGTTTTTTAATAGATTGCATTTTTTCTAAATATAACTGCTTTTCTGACTCCAACATCATATTTAGGTCGATAACATAATCCTCAATAATATCGTTTGTCTTATATTTTATTATCATGGTATTAGGATTTTTTTCTGAGATATTAATAATATTCTTAAATAGGATACAGGTCATTTTATTTTTATCTTTTCTTTTTAAAAAGACATAAACAATAAAAAACAGGGTAAATAGGATAAGATCCGCAACGGTAAACTGACTATTCCTAATACTAATAAATGTTTTACCCAAAATGATATATTTTTCAGCCCATTGTAATAACAAAAAAACAATCATTAATAATAAAATGAGACCGAGTTGAAAAGGGATTTCGATTATGTGAGAGAATATAAAGAATGCTATAAAGCAGGTAAGTAAAATTATTATAAGTGGTTCAATATATTTACGTCTATAAAAGACTAAATCCTGCTCATCTTTTTGCCATTTTTCGTGATAGCTATTAACTTCAATACTCAATTTTATAAGCCTTTTATCTTATTCATCTGTTTTTTTATTTATCGATAAGATAGGTAATCTATCCAGAACGCTATGTTATATATTAAATCATCAATATATTTTTGTAATTTAACTATGCATTTCTAATTTTACTAAAATAATTCCTCTAAACCCATTTGATTTACTATTGTATCGATTTTATTTTCTAAAGGAGCAGTTTGCTCGATTTTTCTAAAAGCTATTTTTAATGTAATAAAAACTTGTCTAGTTTTATTATAAATCATTTTGTATTATGAAAAATATAAACATGCCAATAATGACCTTATCTGATGTTGGTTTTTGTATAGACAAAAGCCTGATTATAGGCATTATTACTATTAGTAAAAGATAGTACTGAACACAACGCTATAGAGTAAGTTTTTGTAACGATTTGGCCGAATGTCTCTATTCTAAATCTATTATTTAATCAGCATATCATCGCGGTGTACGGCAACAGGACCATATTCATAGCCAATTATTTGGCTAATTTCTTGTGAATGATGTCCAGCTATTTGTCGTAATGCATCACTATTATAACGGCTGACTCCTCGAGCTATTTGCTTACCAGATTTATCACAAATATTAATGACTTCACCACGTGAAAAATCTTTTTCGACTGCGATAATGCCTTTTGGTAATAGCGAACTACCATTATTTAAAATAGCATTAATCGCACCATCATCAAGTATCACTTTGCCTACGTTTGGTGCGCCATATAGCCAATGTTTACGATGTTCTAATGGGGTTTTTTGCGGTAAAAAACGGGTACCAACCGATTGATTATTGACTGCATCAACAATCACATTGGCTTTATTTCCTGCAGCTATAATTACTTCTATGCCAGCACTTCCGGCTACTTCGGCAGCTTGAATTTTGGTACTCATGCCACCGGTCCCTAAACCTGAAACACTATCACCTGCGATACTGCGCAGATCATCATTAATCTGAGTTACTTCTTTTATTAATTGTGCATTGCTATCGCTTCTTGGATCGGCGGTATATAAACCTTCGATATCGGTAAGTAATATCAATTTATCTGCTTCGGCTAAAATTGCGGCAAGAGCTGATAAATTATCGTTATCACCAACTTTAATTTCAGCCGTAGCGACAGCATCATTTTCATTGATCACTGGGACAATATTATTCTCTAACATCGCTTTTAATACATCTTGGGCATTTAAAAAGCGTTCACGATCTTCTAGATCTGCGCGAGTTAATAGCATTTGTCCAATATAAATTTTATATATCGAAAACAGCTGTTCCCAAAGTTGGATTAATTTGCTTTGACCGACTGAAGCAAGTAATTGTTTTGTGGCAACAGTATTGGGTAGGTTAGGATAGTTGAGGTATTCTCGACCAGCAGCAATAGCGCCCGATGTCACGATAATAATTTTATGACCAGTTTGATGTAAATAAGAACATTGTCGAATCAGTTCTACTATTCTCGCACGGTCTAACTGTTTAGTTCCTCCAGTTAAAACACTGGTACCGAGTTTAACAACGACAGTTTGTTGTTTTTTATTATTCATAACAATACTCTTATTTAAATTAGCTATTACAAAATAGACTCCATCCATTTAACTGATTGAGCAAAGGCGTTTTGTAAACCTTTTTGCAATGGTGTTTTGGGGATTGTGACAATTTTGCTTTGTTTTGCTGATTGAATTAATTTCGCTTCACTCAAATTACTTAATTTATCATCTTCAAAGATAATATTCATAACTGGTATAGGGCAAGAATGGGTTAATAATCCTTGATTCTTAAGAGAAAAATAATTCAATTCGGCTGCTAATTTTTGATTTGATACAGAAGTTAAACCTAAACGACTGGCTAGCATATCTTTATAGCTATTAGGTAGATTTTGTTGTAATGCCTTATCAACAAAAAGTTGGTGTACAAATGGAGTAAAATTAAATAATCCTTTAATTTTATTAGGCATTAGATAAGCAAGCCGTGTTGCAATATGTGAACCAAAGCGGAACCCAGCAACAATCATTCGATTGCTATCTACCCATGGAACCGATGATAGTTGTTCGATCACTGCTTGATGAATTTGGCTACTATTTTGGCTCAATACAAAATTACGACTATATCCAACGGTTGGTAAATCGACAGTTAACATAGCAAAACCTTGTGGAGCAAGATATTCACTAAAGTAACGATAATAATCAATTTGTAAATTACCTAAACCATTGCAGACTAAAACAACAGGACAAACACTACTATTACTATTGTTTGGTAAATGCAAAATGGATTTAATAACCCGATTTTCAACTTTAAACTCTAACTGCTTGGTTGAATAAGGTGAATATTCAAGTGCCTTCATATACGATTGATAGGCACAGGTTTGAGCATACATCGCTAGCTCATCATTCTTAAAATGAGGATAACTGGCAATACTGGCGTATTCGCTGGCAATGAGATAATCCTGATATAAACTATTTTTCGATTCTTCAGTTAAATTAGATTGAGCAACATTATCAGCTTTAGCTTGCCACATTGCAGCTTGATTTAAAAACTCATATATCCAGTTGCCAGATTGATAACCAATAACTGAATCCAACCATTTATCATTAGTATGGCGCTTCGTTGAAATAGCGATTCTTGATAAAACCGCTTCGATTTCTAACTTAGGAAGACCGCGCCAATACCATAAAAGAGGGTTAATGATTCGATACCATTTTGAATCAATTTCACCATCAAGAGGACTAATACTGCTGCCATTGCTACTATCAAGACGATTGATTAGCGACGATGTTTCAGGGTAGTCATATTGTGGTTTAAATATCTTTTCAGAAAGGTTTTCAGTCATAACCATAGCAACCTAGTTATATTTAACAATTATTTATTATCACAAATTGGTTTAACAAACATGACACCAGTATCCCATGGTTGTTCAATCCATGTATCTTGTGCGATGTCGACAACATAATCATCAACTAATGGTTTACCTGCTGGTTTAGCAAAAATAGTTACAAAGTGCGCCTTAGGATACATTTCACGAATGGTATGTGCAGTGCTACCAGTGTCAACTAAATCGTCAACAACAATAAAGCCTTCGCCATCACCGTTTGCTTGTTTTAAAATTAATTTTTCACGTTGATGATCATGATCATAGCTAGAAATACAAACTGTATCGACATAACGAATACTAAGTTCACGAGCTAGAATAGCTGCTGGTACTAAGCCACCACGACTAACAGCGATGATGCCTTTCCATTGATTGGCGGGTAATAATCTCTCAGAAAGCTGACGACCATAAGCTTGTAACATTTCCCAAGTGACATTGAATTTTTTCTTCTCAGCGATAAGTTCTGCTTTATGCTGTTTTTTTGCTTTGATTTCTTCTTCTGTTAAAGTTTGTTCTATTGACATGTGTAACCTGCAATTTTAATCGAATATACGAATTTAATAAATTAATATTAATGGGCTAAAAATAGATGTAAAATTGCACCTTATTATAGAGTGGTTAGATAAAAAAAACCACTTATTAATTCGTTACCCACCTAATATTGAGGATAAAATATGCTATCGACCTTAAATCCAAAATTTGTTTGGCAGATTTTTAATGATATTTGTAAAATTCCCCATCCTTCACATCATGAACAAATGATAACTAAATATATAGTCGATTTTGCAGCCACTCATCATATTGATTGTCAGCTAGATAAAGCCGGTAATATTTTGCTGCGTAAAGCTGCATCTAAAGGTATGGAAGATTGTCCATCAATTGCTTTGCAAGCTCATATGGATATGGTTCCGCAAAAAAATGAAGGTACTCAGCATGATTTTCTTGTTGATCCAATTCAAGCTTATGTTGATGGTGATTGGGTCAAAGCTAAAGGAACCACATTAGGTGCAGATAATGGCGTAGGTTTGGCATCAGCCTTGGCGGTATTAATTGATCCTTCAGTTGAACATGGCCCTCTTGAAGTATTAGTTACTACTTCGGAAGAGACGGGGATGCATGGCGCTTTCGGTCTACAACCTAATTGGTTGAAAAGTCATTATTTGATTAATACTGATTCTGAAGATGAAGGCGAAATATTTACTGGCTGTGCTGGAGGTGTTGATTTTACGACCAGTTTTGCCATCACATATGCGGTAATGCCAGAAACACATGATTGCTATATTCAACTCTCGCTAAAAGGTTTGAAAGGTGGTCATTCTGGTTGTGATATTCATCTTGGCCGCGGTAATGCAATAAAATTACTGGCAAGATTTTTAGCGGAATATGGACAAGATATCTCATATCGATTAGCAGATATAAGAGGTGGTTCTTTACGTAATGCAATACCTCGAGAAGCATTTGCTGAATTAACCTTAAATAAACAAGATTTGCCAAAACTAGAACAGATTATTAACCAATATAAATCTATTTTACAAAATGAGTTTGGACAGGTTGAACCCAATATAGAATTAACCTTAAAAGAGGTTAATAGTGATCATATTAAACGAGTCATCGCCGTTGAACAGCAAAGTAAAATTATCAATTTATTAAATGTTGCGCCAAATGGTGTGGTGAGTATGAGTAGCCAAATTCATGGTGTTGTTGAAACATCTTTAAATCTGGGGATTGTAAGTATTAGCGATAATCAACTGAACGTTAATTTCTTAATCCGTTCTCAAGTTGATAGTGCGAAAGATGCAGTCGTTGCAACATTAATCTCGTTAAGCCAATTAGTGAATGCCAATTACGAAATTAGTGGTGGCTATTCGGGCTGGGAGCCTAATTTAAATTCTAGTCTTTTACAATTAGCTAAAGATAAATATCAAGAGATTTTCTCTAAACAAGCAAAAATTATGGTGATCCATGCTGGATTAGAATGTGGTCTATTTAAACAGTCTTATCCGGATATGGATATGATATCCATTGGCCCGACAATTGTTTCACCTCATTCACCTGATGAAAAAGTTAATATTCAAAGTGTTTATCGTTATTGGGAACTACTCATAGCAATCTTAAAATCTGCCAGCTATCTAAAATAATCATTAATCCTCCTCCTACAGATCTAATGTGTAGGAGGATGACATTTTCACCTCACTGCTAAAGTTTAAAATCGTGGCAGTAATTGTCTTTTTTGAAAATAAATTCACAAAAAGTGAATAAAAATTCAATTTTCTCTTGTTTTGTTGGTTTAAATCGCCTACTATACTGCATAAAAATCTGAATGATAGATAAGGAAAGATATGTTAAAAGCAATAATTGTTGGGGCGAGTGGTTATGCAGGTGCAAAATTAGCTTACTATTTAACAAAACATCCAAATATTGAATTAGTCGCTTTAACGGTATCAGAAAATAGCCTTGATGCAGGTAAACTTATTTCTGATAGATTTTTATACCCGCAATTGAAAGGTGTTGTTGATTTACCTTTAATTGCTACGGCTGATTATTCTTCTCTTATCAAAGATATTGATATTGTATTTTTAGCTACTGAACATTCTGTTAGTCACGATATCGCACCATTTTTTCTTGAAAATGGTTGTACAGTATTTGATTTATCGGGTGCGTTTCGAGTCAATTCTCCCTCGTTTTATACTCAATTTTATGGTTTTGAACATCAACATCAACAGTGGTTAGATAAAGCTGTTTATGGTTTAGCTGAATGGAATTTTGATGCGATAAAAAATGCGCAATTAATCGCTGTACCAGGTTGTTATCCAACCGCATCGCAACTGCCACTAAAACCGTTAATTGAAGAAGATTTACTAGACAAAAGGCAATGGCCTGTCATCAATGCTGTGAGTGGCGTTAGTGGTGCAGGCCGTAAACCTTCCACAAATAATCTATTTTGTGAGGTCAGCTTACATGCTTATGGCATATTTACTCATCGTCATCAACCTGAAATTGAGACACATTTAGGGCAGGAAGTTATTTTTACTCCTCATTTAGGTTGTTTTAAAGACGGTATTCACGCGACTATCACCTGTCAGGTGAAAGAAGGGGTGAGTGAGGAAGATATTCTTACCGCATTAAATAAATATTATGATGATAAGCCATTAGTAAGAGTTTACCAAAAACAATGGCCAGCCCTAAAATCGGTAATTGGCTTACCTTATTGTGATATTGGTTTTGTGCTTAAAGGCCAACATCTGATTTTAATCTCTGTGGAAGACAATTTATTAAAAGGTGCAGCTGCGCAAGCAGTTCAATGTATGAATATTCGATTTGGTTTTGATGAAACAACAGCCTTATTATAAAGATAGATAATAATTTGTTAATGATGACAAGTTTATATCAGTGAACATTTATTAGCGTGAATAGGAAATAAAAATGAAACCATTGATTATTAAGTTTGGCGGTGTATTACTCGATAATAAAGATGCATTAAGTAAATTATTTATTGTTATTAGCGAATACAAAAAAAATTTTAAACGTCCTTTAATTATTGTTCATGGTGGTGGTAGTGTGGTTGATTCATTAATGGATCGACTCTCCTTACCTGTTGTTCGACGTAATGGTTTACGCGTTACACCGGCAGATCAAATAGATGTCATTGTTGGTAGCCTTGCTGGTAGTGCGAATACCACAATTTTGTCAGAAGCTAAAAAATTACAAATAGCTAGTATTGGACTCTGCTTAGCCGATGGTGATAGCGTAAAAGTTAAGCAAATTTCTGAAGAGTTAGGTTATGTCGGTGAAGCTGAACAAGGCGATCCGGCCTTAATCAATTTACTCCTTAATAATGGTTATTTACCTATTGTTAGTTCAATTGGGATTACCGATGAAGGCAAGATGATGAATGTCAATGCCGATCACGCAGCTGTTGCCTTGGCAAAAACTTTAAATGCAGATTTAATTTTACTATCTGATGTATCTGGTGTTTTAGATGAAAACAAACAATTAATCGAATCGTTAACACAAGCTGAGGCAGATCATCTAATTGCTCAAGGAACTATTACCGATGGAATGATCGTGAAAGTGAATTCTGCATTTGAAGCGGCTAAAACATTAGGTCGACCAATAGATATCGCTAGCTGGAAAGAATCAGATAAACTCATTGAATTATTTAATGGAAAATCAGGCATAACGGGTACAAGAATTATTGCTTAAATATAAATCAGTCAGTATATTAAACAAGTATATTTATTGTTAGATATACTTGGCTTAGTGTTTAAAACATTTATTTTTTTCGTCAGTAAATTATGAAAGGGTATAACATGAAAAAAAGTGCAACAAAAAAAGTAGTTTTAGCCTATTCTGGTGGCTTAGATACATCAGCTATTATTCCTTGGTTGAAAGAGAATTATGGCGATTGTGAAGTTTACGCTTTAGTCGCCAATGTTGGACAAGATCCTAAAGAACTAAAAGATGTGGAAAAAAAGGCCAAAGCATCTGGCGCAGTAGCTTGTAAAGTTGTTGATTTACGCGAAGAGTTTGTTAAAGATTATGTTTACCCTGTTTTAAAAACTGGCGCATTATATGAAGGAACGTATTATCTTGGTACTTCAATGGCTCGCCCAATCATTGCTAAAGCTCAAGTTGAATATGCATTAGAAGTTGGTGCTGATACCCTTTGTCATGGTGCGACCGGTAAAGGTAATGACCAAGTCCGTTTTGAAACAACTTATACCGCTTTAGCACCACAACTAAAAGTTATTGCACCATGGCGTGAATGGGATTTACGTTCACGTGAAGCGTTAATTGACTATCTAAAAGTGAGAAAAATTCCTACTACAGCAACAGTTGAAAAAATTTACAGCCGTGATGAAAACGCCTGGCATATTTCAACCGAAGGTGGAGTGTTAGAAAGCACTTGGAATCAAGCAAATGCTGATTGTTGGGCATGGACTGTATCACCAGAAGATGCACCAGATGAAGCAGAATTTGTCACTATTGGTATTGAAAAAGGCGAAGTTGTTGCCGTTAATGGAAAAAAATTATCACCATATAACTGTGTTGCAACGTTGAATAAAATTGGTTCAAAACATGGTGTAGGTCGAGTAGATATTATTGAAAACCGTTTAGTCGGCATCAAATCGCGTGGTTGTTACGAAACCCCTGGCGGAACTATCATGATGACTGCGTTACGTGGTTTAGAACAACTGATCTTAGATCGTGATAGCTTCAAATGGCGTGAACAACTTGGTTTAGAAATGGCTTATGTTGTTTATGATGGTCGCTGGTTTGCACCATATCGTCGTTCTCTTCAAGCCGCTGCAGAAGTGTTAGCAGAAGATATGACTGGTGAAGTTGTAGTTAAACTTTATAAAGGTAATGCAACCGCAGTACAGAAGAAATCACCAAATAGCTTATATAGCGAAGAGTTTGCAACGTTTGGTGAAGATGAGGTTTACGATCACAGTCATGCCGGTGGCTTTATTCGTCTATTCTCTCTATCTTCACGCATCCGTGCTTTAAATGAAGGTAAGAAAAATCAGCCGACTAAAAAAGCTAAATCGGCAGCGAAAGAAACCACAAAATCAAAAAGTAATACTAAAACTAAAAAGTAATTTTTAAGACTTTTTAGCTAGATATAAAACCTAATATATACAGACTTAGGTCTGTATATATTTTTCGGTAATATCGTTATAGATAAACTTATCATTAAAATTATTAAAAAAACGATTGATTTTTAATCGTTTAAGATTGATTTGAAATAAAACATTTGAGGTGATTATGGCGTTATGGGGTGGGCGTTTTAGCCAGGTAGCAGATCAAAGATTTAAACACTTTAATGATTCTCTGCGCTTTGACTATCGGCTTGCAGAGCAAGATATCATTGGATCAATTGCATGGTCGAAAGCATTGGTCACTGTGAACGTTTTATCTCATGATGAACAACAACAGTTAGAACAAGCGTTAAATGAATTATTGAGTTCGGTACAACAAGATCCGCAGCAGATCTTACAAAGTGACGCTGAAGATATTCATAGTTGGGTAGAACAAAAACTAATAGAAAAAGTCGGTGATTTAGGTAAAAAACTTCATACAGGTCGCAGTCGTAATGATCAGTCAACTACCGATCTAAAATTATGGTGTAAAGATGAAATTGCTCATCTTATCTCTGCTATCAATCAATTACGTAAAACACTGGTGTTAACTGCAGAACAACATCAAGATGCGGTTATGCCTGGTTATACTCACTTACAACGTGCTCAACCAATAACTTTTGCGCATTGGTGTTTAGCGTATTATGAAATGTTAACGCGTGATGAAAGTCGTTTACAAGATACTCTAAAACGCTTGGATGTTAGTCCTTTAGGCTGTGGTGCTTTAGCTGGTACAGCTTATCCTATGGATCGTGATATGTTAGCCAACTGGTTAGGTTTCGCAACTGCAACCAATAATAGCTTGGATACGGTGTCTGATAGGGATCATGTGCTTGAACTACTCAATAATGCATCAATCGGTATGGTTCATTTATCACGTTTTGCTGAAGATTTAATTATTTTTAATAGTGGTGAAGCGGACTTCGTTGAATTATCTGACCGCGTTACTTCAGGATCTTCATTAATGCCGCAGAAAAAAAATCCAGATGCATTAGAATTAATTCGCGGTAAAGCAGGGCGAGTGGTTGGCGCATTAACAGGAGCATTAGTCACATTTAAAGGATTACCTCTGGCATATAATAAAGATCTACAAGAAGATAAAGAGCACTTATTTGATGCACTTGACAGTTGGCAAGCGTGTTTAGATATGGCGGTATTAGTACTTGAAGATATAAAAATCAATTACCAAAATTGTCAAAGTGCTGCTAAACAAGGTTATTCTAATGCGACAGAACTTGCTGATTATCTTGTGGTTAAAGGCATTCCATTTAGACAAGCGCACCATATTGTTGGTGAGGCGGTAGTAGGAGCGATAGCGAAACAAAAAGCATTAGAAGAGCTAACTATAGATGAATTAAAACAATACAGCCAAGTCATTGAGGATGATGTTTATTCTATATTATCTTTAGAATCTTGCTTAGCGAAACGATCTGCAAAAGGTGGTGTATCACCGCAACAAGTAAAATTCGCTATCGAAAACGCTAAACAGCAACTAGCTCTTTAAATTTCATTTTCTTTGCGACAAATGCCGACTATTGTCGGTATTTTTATGCTTCAAAAACCCCGTTCCTCAAAATTTTTTGCTAAAAATCTGATTGTATATTGGTTCATAGAGTGTAAAAATAGATTTTCTATTTTTTGATGGATGAAAGTGAATCGCAATGAGTAAAAGTTATAATTTTAGTGCAGGCCCAGCCAAACTACCGGCGGATGTTTTAAAGCAAGTACAAGCTGAATTATTAAATTGGCAAAACACCGGTGCATCGGTGATGGAACTAAGTCATCGAGGTAAAGAATTTGATGCATGTGCGATTGAAGCAACTAATGACCTTCGTGATCTTTTAAATGTACCAGAAAATTATAAAATCTTATTTTGCCAAGGTGGAGCTAGAGCTCAGTTTGCTGCTGTACCATTAAATATTTTAGCTAATAATACTCACGCTGATTACATCAATAGTGGCTATTGGAGTCAGTGTGCAGCGAAAGAAGCAGCAAAATATTGTAATGTAATTGAGCAAAATGTAGTTATCAAAAATGCAGGAATAACCTCGATCAAACCAATGTCTGAATGGCAATTAAGCGATAACAGTGCTTATGTTCATTATTGTCCCAATGAAACCATTGATGGCGTTGAAATATTTGAACAACCTGACTTTGCCGATAAAACTGTCGTAGCAGATTTATCTTCTTGTATTTTATCACAACCTATCGATGTTAAGCGTTACGGTATTATTTATGCCGGTGCACAGAAAAATATCGGCCCATCCGGAATTACTATTGTCATTGTTCGTGAAGATCTGATTGGTTATGCGCAAAAAGTCTTACCTTCGGTACTTGATTACAAAATATTATTAGATCATGATTCAATGTTTAATACTCCACCAACTTTTGCTTGGTATATGTCAGGTTTAGTCTTCAAATGGATTAAGAGTTTAGGAGGCTTAAGTGCGATGCAACAACGAAATCAAGCAAAAGCACAATTACTTTATCAATTTATTGATCAGTCTGATTTTTACCGCAATACTGTAGCGGTAAACAATCGTTCCATTATGAATGTAACCTTTTTATCGCCAAATGAAGAACTCGATAAAAAGTTTGTTAGTGAGGCTACTCAAGCGAATATTATTGGCATTAAAGGTCACCGAATTGCAGGCGGAATGCGCGCATCAATTTACAATGCAATGGAAATTGAAGGTGTCAAATACCTTATTGAATTTATGCAACAGTTTGAAAAGAAAAATGGCTAATTATTTTGGTAAATTTTACTAAAAAGGGATATCAATATATCCCTTTTTTTATTTGCTGATTAGCTATTTACAGCTGAAAACTTCACCAACCATAACAGCATCTGTTGGGGCAATATCAGAAACATATTGTAAAGATGCATCTTGAGCATTATAAATTACGTTACCACCCATAGCTGCAGCCTTATTCATTAAATCAGTTGCTGCATCACGGATTAATTCACTATGCGTTTTTAAGCCAGAAAAGAAGGTACTGCGACGACCTTCAGCTTTACCAATAAATTGACAGGTTTCTGCTGGTTTAGTATCAATAAATTGAACTTGGCGACCAGCCGAGGTAGCTTGATAATCTGAACTACTACAACCATTTAAAAATAATGTCATTGACAGCGCAGCACTAATAAAAAGAGTTTTTTTGATAGACATAATATTTCCTCAACCAATAAACGAACATGAGTAATGATAATATAAAACATTGTATCAGGATAATTGATTAAAAAATATCGCTTATTATAAATGATGCTATTATGACAAATGTCAGCTTAATAATTAACCAAATCAACCTATTTAGTTAATTAATTGTAGCAAATTAATTTTAACTCTATTATAATCGCAACCCTACTAAGTCAGTAGCACATCAAAACATGGCCCCTTAGCTCAGTTGGTCAGAGCAGTCGACTCATAATCGATTGGTCACTGGTTCAAGTCCAGTAGGGGCCACCATTTTACAAATTGATATTAAACAATTTATAAAATTATTCCTTTATTTTAAAGACTAATATCCTGCTAAAAATGTAAAAGTTATCACTATTATGATACGCAAGGTAGATCTAGCAACTAATCTATAGTTATATTGATCAGTTCAATTGTCTCAACATCACTTAAATAAGAGGATTTAAGTACTTTTTTAAAGTATATTTTGTTTATATAAAATTTTTATTAAAATCAAATTCAGCTTGAGAATAGCAAATATCAACAATAAATTGATTGTATATCTCTGCATCAATGTTTTTGCTTTCTAATTTTATTTTTAATAACTCTATAATTTGCCAGTCATTGTCATTAGCAAAATTTCTGATTAGCTCTTCAGCGCGACTCTCTATCCAATCATCACGGGCATCTTGCTTCTCGAAGTTGTTCATCATTCTGCAATATGCATTTTCATGCCAATTTTCTACCACTCTTTGTAACGACATAAATCACCTCGTTGCTATTTGCAAAATCCAATAAAACAAACCAAACATGCTACTTAATGCAACAATAAAAGTGCAAAATAGGGCAAACTTAATTTCGCTATCTGATAGTTGATAATCATTATGAAACCGATCTTTGGTTTTCACTTTGACAAAATCTTTATTAGTCATTGTGTATGTCTCAGAATTATCATTTAACTACAGTTCAAAACTTTCTTTAATTGCCTGTTCAGCGGGGGTGACTTGCCAATGTCCATAATCCTCGTCAAAATAGCCACGCATTAATAATTCGTTAGCAAGCTCTTCAATGAACTCATTATTATAATATTCTGAATATTTATGATTTTTTATAACTTCAGTTAAAAGCTCTAAATATTCCCGTTTCCATTCTTTATAATTCATTTTTTTTAATCCTATAAAAACTATTAAAAGTGAGAAAGACAATGTTAAATGTTCTCTTTCCTGTATCAGAAATTTTTCAAAATCAAGTCTAATAACTAGAAAAGCTTTAATTACTTTAGACATAGTAATTAGTAATCTATTTTAAATTTTTACAGATTGATTTGTTTCGATAAAATTGATTGTACAGTTTTAACTGTTTAAAGTAAACAGTTAAAACTGTTTAAAAGCTGTATTTAAACTAATTGGTTATTTTTTGAACTTTAAGTGTTATACATGCTTAATTCTTAAATAAGATATCAAGAAATTTTAGGTATAAAAAAAGCCCCAAATAGGCCTTAAACTTATTTTTATTTTATTACGCAGATTTAGCTATGGATAATGTAAATTCATATCCTTCATTATATGCATGAAAGCATCTTTATACCGAACATGATCTTCTTGGCTATACGGAATATTAGCTAAAACATAATAATTTTTTGCTTTAGGTATTCCATTTATTTGCATTGAAATATTCATTAAATATAGTTCAAGTTTTAGATAAAAAAGAAGACATCTCCAATAAAATATAGAATTAAAACTACATTAATTCACTTTTAATTCAAAGATATGTTTAGAATACTATTGTGAAAATTAAATGGTTACGTAAAAAATCACCGAAAAATTTAGTTAATAAATTATATTAGTTTTGTTTTTATGATTAGCTTTGGTGTATCAATTACTGTTGAGCTAATAATTTTCTAAGTTATTCTATTTTTAATTTCAGATAAATGCCTTTTTATTATCTTTTACGTCTAAATATTCTATGCTCAACCATAGTGCCAATTATTCTAATCTGTTGTTTTAAAGTGCTCATAGTTGTGTAGTCTGGATTGAGTGGTATGAGTTCAAACTGCATTCTTTCATGCTCGTCATATCCTAATTCACGATATTTTTTAAAAGTTGCCTCTTCATCTCCATTTACAGCTACTACAAATTCACCTGGAAATGGTTTTATAGCTGGATCGATAATAACAACATCACCTTCTTTAAATTCTGGTTCCATTGAATCGCCTTTTATTTTTAGTGCAAATGCTTTATTTGATAATTCTAATGATGTCATAATATATTCAAATCCAGTTGAATCGCTAAGTTCACACGACTCTGTCCATACTCCAGCTTGCACGTAGCTTATTAATGGGACTTGATGGGCGTGAATTTCTATTTTTTCTACGTTTATTACATCTTTTTCTTTTCCACTTAATAACCATGCCATATCACATTTTAAAGCTACTGAAATTTCGTATAAGTGTCGAGGCTTTTTAACGCTACCACTTTCTATAGCTTGGTAGGATTGTTGTTTAATTCCTACTTGTTCTGCAACTTGTTCTTGGGTTAATCCCAATTCTTCGCGTCTAGCCCTAATTCTTTGACCTAGGTTATTCATTTTAAAAGTCTCCCTTTATGATTAATAAAATAATACAGATAAATCTGTAATTGACAAACAGAATAAACTGTTATTTAATACAGTTATAACTGTATTTTATGTTGAGGTTTAAATGACAATCGGAGAAAGAGTTAAGAAGAAAAGAATCGAACTTAATATTAGCCAAGCGTCATTGGCTGAATTAGTTGGAATGAAACAACAATCAATAAGTGATTTAGAGGCTGGTAATATTGAAAAACCAAGAAATATTGTCGAGATAGCAAATGCTTTGAATTGTTCTGTTGAATGGTTGTATTACGGCACTTCAAATATTTAAGGTAATGATAAAGATGCTAAACAATAAAAAAACACTAAGCCAATGCGAAAAAATATTGATCCATTTACAAACTGGAAAATCAATTAGTCCAGACCAAGCATTAAATTTATATGGTTGTTTTAGATTAAGTGCTCGCATTTATGATCTAAAGAAACCTGGATTTGACATTGATAGTCGTTTAGTTCATGAGAATGGTGTTCAGTACGCTGAGTATTCGATTAGAGGTGTAAATTGAAAGCAACCGATTATCTTCTAACAATGGGTAACCCCATTGCCTACTATCCAAAGTTGGCTAAACCTTTGGGTGGGATTAGTTCAGCCATTCTTTTTTCACAACTATTTTATTGGCAGGACAAAGCGACTTCTGATTTAGGTGTATATAAGACGCGTGATGAATTAGAAGATGAAACAGGTCTAAGCCATAACGAACAAAGAACGGCAATTAAAAAGTTATGTGAAAGAGGTGTTTTAATTGTTACTGAAAAGCGCCTACAACATAAAACTTATTACAAAATTAATAATGAAAAAGTGAATAAAGTTTTAAGGAATTTCGCCAAATTTATGATTGAGTTACCACGAGATATAAACAGTACTCATCTCGAACTCGACATTGTAGATGCCGAGATGGCTACAAAATCAAGTTCGTTAGATCAAGAGATTACGACAAAGACTACTACAAAGATTACTACAGATATTATTGTGGCTAAGTCGCAAAAGCAAAAACGAGCATGTCAAATTCCTGATGATTTTGAACCAACAACTAATCATCAAGATATAGCAGTTAACGAAAATATCAATTTAGATAACGAATTTATAAAATTTAAAGACTATTGCTTGGCTAACGGGAAAAAATACATTGATTGGAACGCTGCATTTAATAACTGGTTACGTAATGCAGGTAAATATCAACGGGCTAGTCCAAACAACAAAGCTAATTTTATGACACTTGCCGAACGTAACCGGGCGGTTCTAGAGAGTATGAGGGGGTAATCATGGCAAAAATTACAGATGAGTTTTTAGCTGTTATTGGTGGATTGCTTGAGCTTTATGGACAACAAGCAAGCACTACCAAAGTTAATATTTACTGGTCAACAGTAGGGCAATATCCGATTGAATCATTGCGTAAAGCCGCTAATGTTTGGGTTCGTAAAAGTGAATTTATGCCAAAACCGGCTGATTTGATTAAATTAATGGGTGGAGCTGGTAATCATTTATCTCCAGATGAAGCCTGGTCAATAGCGATACTTGCAAGCGATGAAACTAACACTGTTGTATGGACAAACGAAATAGCCAAAGCATGGTCTCAGGCGGAAATTGTTTATTGTAATGGTGACAAAATCGGTGCTAGACGAACATTTATTGAGGCTTACGAGCGATTAGTAAATGAATCAATGATGTATTGCCGTCCTATAGAGTTCTTTGTATCTCTTGGTAATGATAAATCAAGGCGAGTTGACGCTATTAATCACGCTGTATTTACCGGTTTATTAACTAAAGAAAGGGCTAATTATTATCTGCCGAAACCAGAAAATACTATTGCCATGATCGAGTATAAATACGAACAAAGCGTATCTGATAAGAGCATGTCACACATCGCCAACATTAAACAAATGTTAAAAACAGGTTATGTCAGTATTTAATCAAGATTCACAGATGGCAAGACAAATGTTAATCAAATTATTAATTATTGTGAATAGTATTATTGGCCGATCAAAAGTAGGTGTTAGCTGTTTGCTTATATCGACATTGTTATTTATTAAAGATAAATCAAGGAATAAAAAAATTATCTCAAAACTGATTTGATCAGCTCAACCATTCAGAGAGAAAAGAGTATTAAGTTTGTTAATGATGGAGCGGTGATCATTAGTTTTTAACAAAAAAATAGTAAATGAATTATCAAGAGAAGAGGAAAAATAAAAATGAAACAATTGGAAAAAATAGATCATCTTATAGCTGAAATTGAGAATCAATTAGCACAATTATATGAACAACGTAGAGAAAAAATAAACAGATTTGATTTAAATAAGGTGAAAGATGCCGACAAGAAACAAATTAATTCCGACAGGGTTTAGATGCCCAGAGTGTAAAGGGGATTGTTTATATAACATGGATATAAATTTATTTGTTTGTGCAAGGAAGTTAACAACAGTAAATGGTGATATGGATGCTTCTTGCGGTAAATTTTACCTGAACAGAGAAAAATATAAATCATGAGCAAACTAATTAAATTAATAAAAAAACACGTTAAGTTAATTATGTAACTGAATTTATGAGGTTAACAAATACTAAAAATATTATGAGAGCTAGTTATATTTTAATTAAAAACATTAGTATTGAAATTTATATAAGAGAATCAGAGGTGCGCAGTGAGAGAAACTAAAGATATTTTAATTGCATGGAAAAATACACGTATTTTAAAGCGAATAGGTACTGAATATCCGTCAAAATCATCAGGTTTTGCTGGTGCGTCCAACGATTTCGATTATCGTCAGTATTTAACCGAAGAAGAAGTACAAGTTGTTGATAATGCGGTTTTAACACTTAGAGCTGATAATATAGAATATTGGGCAATATTGACGTCTTTTTATCTTCGCGGAATATCATGCAGCAAACAAGCAAAACTTTTAGGTAAGCAAACAACTGAAATTACAAAAATATTACTTGCTGCAGAATGTTTTATACGTGGACATATTATCCAATTATTTTCAAAAACAGCATAATGTTTAACGTAGAGAAAAATATTTTAATTTTTAAACACCAAAGACTTGACTATTTAAACGTTTAAATGCATAATATATAAATAATGCAGTTTAATGCGCATTAAACAAAAAGCCCAAATTAATATTTGGGCTTTTTTTATTCTATATTATTCAACTTTTATATTGATTGACAGGTAATTGCTCTTAAAGAGTTATTCTATATATTAGTTAAATTACATCAAAATGTCTGTTTTTTCCCACCTGAATATCTAATGTTTTTCGATTTTCTTCAAGTTACTTATTAAGTTCTATTGTGTTATATAGTAAAACTTACGTAGTTTTGTAAATCATTCGATCGAAATAGCAAGCAAACACTTTTCGTGCGAGAAATTTATACATATACAATAAAAATTAGATGATAGAAAAACATATATTAAAAGGAATATTTTCAGAAATTAACAATAATTTTATTAATAAATCACAGTTGGTTTTTTATGGTTTATATTTTTGTGCTTTACTTACTCAAATTTACACAAATTGTTGTATTACTACTTCAAGTTGACTATAATCATTACACGTTAACAGATTTGGTTGTGAAATTGTAGCAACTAAATCTGTTAATGCATATATGGAGGATGTGATATGAATGTAGCACTAAAAAGACAAAATTGCTTAAGCAATATACCGCAAAGAGATGGTAAAGTAGCTCATCCAAAACCGTCTGTTGGTGTATCACATAAGGAACGTGTTCAACAGGCTGCTACAATTGCTTGTATTCGTTATAAAAAAACAATAGAAGAGTTAGCTAAAGTATAAAATGGGCTTAGAAGATTACGGAGAAGTTGTTGATGGAGTTAACTACTTAACTGTAGAGGATTTGAAGTTCATTAATTATTTTGTTATCCAAAAATATACACCTGAAGAACCTTATTCAATTTTAAAACCAAATGAGTTGGAGTCTTTACAAGCTAAACCAGCTATGTATCGGTATTACAATCAAACCGATGATATGTTTAAATTAGCTTCCGTTTTAATTGTAGGTATTGTTTTAAATCATTGCTTTGCTAATGGGAATAAAAGAACTGCATTTATTGCGGGGTATATATTTCTATTACTTAACGGTTATGAGCTTACGGCGCCGTCAGAAGAAGTTATAGAGGTGATGGTAGGTGTTGCGGAAAAAACAGTTGACGCTTCAGATGTGGAAAGATGGCTTGCATATTGGTCAAGAGATTTTGATGCTAGAATTTTGTGTGCGCCATTAGAGGAGTTTCCCGTAGATTTTCTTAGAGATTTAAACACCAACAGATCATAAAAAGATTTATTAAACCGCTTAATTGCGTTTTTTTTATATCTAATTTTCGGCAATCAATAACAATTTATCAGGAACACTATTTGGTTTGATTGCTTTTTTATCAAATCCTCAATTCTGAGGTTTCACAGTATCGACAACAAAGTTAATCACAATTACAACAAAAGATTACTTTACGCTGTCATTTCAATTAATTGCCTCAAAATGGAGGCTTTCTATGAAGATTAAACATATGCAAAACAGTGATCCTACGAATTGGCTATATTGGCTAATGACATTAGGTATGGCTGCTCTAGGCTCTATTGCGAAAACTGCATTTGATATCATTAACGGTAAAGCAGTAGGGATAAAGATAGCTATATGCCAATTAATTGTTTCTATGTTTGCCGGCGCACTGACTATTTTATTATCAATAGCACTACAGTTTAGTGCTGAATTCACAGGATGTATGGCAGGCTCTGCGGGGTGGTTGGGTGCAGAGATGATCAAAGTCATTGCCGAACGAATGAAAAGGAGTGCTGGAGAACAATGAAACTAACAGAACATTTTACACTTGAAGAATTTACCCATTCAAACATTGCAAGCAGATTAAGAATAGATAATCGAGTGCCAGATGAGTTAATGGCAAATATTCAACTGACAGCTAACAAATTAGAGTTAGTTAGAAAAGTGTTAGGTTTTCCAATAATGATTACTTCTGGTTATCGTTGCCCGTTATTAAATGCCCGGGTGGGTGGCGTATCAACTAGCGCTCATACCAAAGGCTTGGCTGTTGATTTCCATTGTGCTTATGGCACACCTAAAGAAATTTGCCAGCGTTTAATTGATACCGGTGTTCAGTTTGATAAGTTAATCCAGGAACATAACCAATGGGTGCATATCGGTTTTAGCCCAAACTATAATCGACAAATTGTTTTAACAGCAATCAAAAATAGCGGTAAAACGGTTTACGTAAATGGGATAGTCTAATGGATAAATTAAAACAAATTTATAAGCTATCTCCGATAGCATTATTGATTATCGTCATATTTAGCATTTATTTTGCTTATCAATGTTTTGAAGATGAACAAACTGCAAAACAGCAAATGACTGAATTATCATCTCAGATGCAACAATTGCAACAAAAAATTATTAAAAATAATCAGATTATTACTGACAACGAGTTATCAAAACATGAACTAGAAAATCAATCTATTTCACGTCAGGAGCAAATCAATGAACAACTCAAAGATGATGATTGTGCTAATCGGCTTATTCCTATGCCTATCTCTGGCAGCATGTACAACAGAGCGAAAAGTTTACGTGAGTCAGCCAATCCCAGCAAATCTACTCAGTGATTGCTTGCCCAAACTACCGCCTGAAAAAATGACATTCGGTGACAGTGTGAAATATAACGAACATCTCTTGAATGTTATTGAAAGATGCAATCAAGATAAAAGAGCAATAAAAAAAATAATTAGCGTAATCAATTAAATAGAGCTTAGTTTTTAACTTTCACTCTATACAAATAAACCATGTTTATATAATTTAACTGTTTGATTTTCATAATGATATTTATAGATTTTTAATCTATAGGAAAGACAGATACAATAATATACTAATAACAATTGAAACCTTTCAATGTTAAAAGTCACCCTAACTACGAATTAAATATATAGCCTATAGATCATAATTAGAGCTATACCTTTAATAATCAATAAGTAAAAATTAACCAGTTTGCCGCTTAATTGCGGTTTTTTTATTTTTGGAGAAATTTATATGACTGAAGTACAAAAATCACAAAGCGAATATACCAAAACCAGAGATATTGGTGTATTTATCAGTAAAGTCCCTTCAACAAAATTTATTACAGATAACACCCCAAAATTGAGTTTGGAATGTACGGTAACCGATTATTCCATGACATCACCAGAAGGTGAAGAGATTGATGTCTCAACACTTTCTTCTCGTACCAAAGAAACCATTAGTGGATTACCGGCTGAACCAACGGTATCAATGAACGTTAATTTTGTTATAGCAAATGATGGTCAAAAAGCTTTAAGAGAATCATATGAGTCAGGTAATAATTACGCATTTAAAATCCAACATGAGGATGGTAGTTCAGTTGACTGGATTGCGCGCGTTACCAATTTTGAGTTTAAAGGCGAAAAAAATGGTATTTTAACTGGTTCATTTGCATTCAAAGTAAAAGGCTCATTTGTGTTTAACGAACCGACTCCAACTAATTAATTTGTGGAGAAATAATAATGAATCTAAAAAAAATTATCACAGCTAAAAATTCAGGCTTTCGCATTAAAGAGTTTCAGGTAGCAGAATGGAATACGACAATTTGTGTTCGAGAACCGTTACATATTGATTTTTATCGTTATGTAAAAACCATTGAAAAAACGTCAAAAGATGACTCATTAACAGAGCAAGAAAAAGATTTACTAAATATCAAAGCTGAAACTTTATTATTTGCTGCAACCGTAATTGATAAAAACGGTAATCTTATTTTCAATAATAATGACAGTAAAGAAATGGAGGCGTTAGTAGAAAGTTATGGTCCTGTTCATACTCGAGTACTGAATAAAGCCCTCGAATTGATAGAGTTAAATAACGATCCTCTCAAAGAGGCTGAAAAAAAGTAGAAAATGAACCAGAGCTTTTCTTTAAATTAAAGCTAGCATTAAGGCTTGGTAAAACGCTAGCTGAACTTGAGCAATCACTTTCAGCTAGTGAATTTTACTACTGGGTCGCATTTGATAAATTAAATCCTATCAGTGACGAGCGAAATGACTGGCATGCAGCTCAAATTTCTTCATCTATATACCGCTCACAAGGTGGAAAAGTTTCTTTCGACGACTGTTTAATTAAATTTAGAGAAGAGAAAAAGCAACCAGTCACTTTATTCGACGCATTATCTAACTTAATTGGAAAATAATATGGTTATACCGCGAGAATTGGTGATACAACTCAGTGCAAATTCAGCATCGTATCAACGAGAAATTAAAAGAGCAACCCGTCTTGGTAATGATTATTACAAAACAATGGAGAAATATTCACGGCGTTTTGATCAATACATTGCTAACAATAAGAAATCAATTCAAGCAATCAATGAGCATTTAAGTAAGTTAAAGATTTCAGCGTCCGATATGACCAAAACATTTGGGGTTAATTTTTCAATTACCGGTATTTTGAAAATGGCCGATGACTATGGGAAAATGGCCAATCGCGTCAAAATGGCAATAAGTTCAGTTGGCGGATCTGCTGATGATTATCAATTAGTTCAAGATAGGTTACTTGCAATAAGTAACAGAAATGGTAAAGCGATTTCAGATTCCCAAAAGTTATATATTGCGACTGCTTCATCAATGTCTGATTTAGGTTACAGTACTAATGAAACGGTCGATTTTATCGAGGCGATGTCAAACAGTTATAAAATAAATGCGACATCAGCAACTGAGGTATCGACAAGTATAAATGCAATCAATGAATCACTGCTTACGGGTAAAGTAAGCAGTGGTGATTTTAAAAAAATATTGTCATCAACATCAAATGTTGTTACTGCATTATCTGACTCCATGGGCGAATCTGAAGCTACCATTATCCAACTCGGTATGTCTGGTGAAATTTCAATGCGTCAATTTTCTGATGCGATGATTAAGGCCAAGGATGAAACGGGTAAAATGGCAGATGCCATGGGTGATACTCTTCAAGGTGGCTTTAATGCAATATCTAATGATTTTGGAGAATTAGTTAACGAATTAAATAATAGTCTTGGATTAACTAATAATATATCGAAAGCTTTAAAAATTTTAGCTGATAATATTGGATTAGTTTCGGTAGCTGGAGCGGCAGTTGTATCGGCCAAATTTAGCAATTATCTAAATGGCGTATACTCGTCAGTAAAAACTCTTTCAGTTGAAATAGTAGATCACATTAATAAAACTAGAAATCTTGCATTAGCTCAAAAACATCTTGCTGAGTCCGAACTGCAAAAAATAGCAGTTGAAAAACAATCTATTGCAAGCACAAAACAGGCGACAATCGCTAGATTGCAAAACATTTCCGGTATTAGTTCTAGCATGCATGTACGTAGAGCTGTTTTAGCACTTGAAGCTCAAGAAATTGCTCTAACTGAAAGGGAAACACAGGCTAAAAATGGACTTAGGGCAGCAAATGAGAGACTTAAGTTATCAAGTAGCGCAATGACTATTTTAACTCGAGCTGGTAGTACCTTGTTAGGAGTACTTGGTGGTCCATTAGGACTAGCGATGACAGCCATAGCTGTTGGGACGGCTTTTTTCTCAATGAGAGATGGCGCGGATAGTGCTAAAAAACCAATCGAAGATCTGCAATTACCTGTTGATCAATTGATTGCAAAATACAAGGAACTTGATAAAGCACGTCAAGCCGTGTATAAAAATGACACCAATTCAAACGTTAAAGATAAAGAAAAAGAAGTTGATGAAAATATCTCTGTTCTTAAAGAAGATTTGACAAAAGCATTATCTAAATTTGAGCCAACTGGACATGATTACCCTAAGGTTCAAAGTGTATTACCTTCTGAAAACGCAGAAGCAATTGATGCATATATAGAAAAAATAACAACTTTGTATGACCAAGTTAAAAATGGAACATTGCTAGATCATGGTTTTGGTGAAGAGTTATATGAAGCTAACAATCAATTAAATGTAGCGACACTTAATAATGAACAGTTTGGATCATCATTAGTCCAATTGACAAGTAAATTACTAAACAATGTAAATGTATTAGCTCAGGAAAAAGAAAAGCTAGACGCTATGAATAAAGCGTCAGAAGCTGCTAATAATGGTGTAAAACAGCTTGACCTAGTTGATTTTCCTAACCTTGATAGCCAACTAGCTATATTAAACCAGGAACTTAATGAAAACCAAAAGAAAACAAAATTATCTGCGGAACAGGCTTATATATTAGCGGGTTTACAAAAAGCAGCAGGTAATGCAGCACTGGCACATTCAGAAGACCTTATTGCTTTAGTGACCAATCAGAAACTATCAGCAGAAATGTCAACTGAATTAGCCGGAAAGTTGAACGCGTATATGGAGAAGTTACGCGAAAGTTATAAAAAACAGGGAAAATTAAACTACAATAGTGTTGGTGAGAATCCAACCAATCTTTATCAATCCCAACTAGATAAACTTAACGGTCAAATCAATGCCTACACTGATATCACAGAACTGCAAAAACTCAGACGCCAGTTAGCAGAGGGCGAATTAAGTAAATTATCTGAAATTCAGAAAAAGACGCTTGAAACTAAAGCTGTTGAACTTGATCAACTTAATGCCCAAAAAGAATACAAATCTATTCTTGATTCAATGCGTAGTCCTACCGAACAACAATTTGATAGTTACAAACAAAATCTGTCAGTTCTTGAAAAAAGTAACGTTTCCTTGAAAGAACGTGAAGAGTTGCTTAAAAAAATGAATCAAAAAATGATCCAATCAGCGCCTACGTTAAGTATTCAAAATTCTTATAATGGACCTGGTAGTGAACTAATCAAAGTTGCTGAAGATGAAAAAAATTTAAAAGATTGGAAGGAACAGCAGATTGCAATTCAAACTGATTTGTTAAATGCAAAATTAATAAATCACCAAGAATATGCAGATGCTGTTGTGAGTATCGAGGAAACTATGCAGAATAAGCAACAAGAGTTGCAATCGGCATATACAATGGCAGCGTTAGGTACATTTTCATCATTAACTGGGTCAATTGCTGAAATGTTTAAACAAACAGCTGGCGAATCATCAGCAGCATATAAAGTGATGTTTTTAGCTAGTAAGGCTTCTGCTATTGCTCAAGCAATTATTAGTACAGAAGTTGCTGCAGCAAAAGCGCTTGAACTTGGCCCTATTTTGGGTATTCCAGCAGTTTCTCTTGTTAGAGGATTAGGTTATGCATCTGTTGGGCTAATTGCTGCTCAAACTATTTCAGGTATGGCGCATAGTGGTATTGATAATATTCCAAGTGAAGGTACTTGGTTATTAGACAAAGGAGAGAGAGTAGTTGATGCGCGCACAAATGCTGATTTAAAAAATTTCCTTGATACATCTAAATCATCTGGCGGCAGTATTACTGTAAATGTACCAGTCAATGTTGGCGGAGGTGATATTAGCGAGGAGGACGGCAAAGAAATCGGTATACTGATAAAACAATCTGTGTTATCAATACTAGATGAGCAAACTCGACCAGGCGGTAAATTAAATCGTCGTTGATTTAAGAACTAAAATTTCATACCATTTATTAAATAAGGAAATGGAATGAAAAAGATAATTTATATTGGGTTGATTGGGTTATTTTTGACTGGTTGTGGTAAAAAAACTTGTCCACGTGTAGTAGACGCTTTGAATCAAGCTCAATATATAGTCAAATCAAGATTAAAATCACCTTCTACAGCAAATTTTCCATATCCAGCAGATAGAGATTTAATTGGAGTCGGCGAGCTGGAAGGGGTATGCCATTATTATATTGGTGGAGACGTTGATGCTCAAAATAGCTTTGGTGGGATTGTTAGAAATCATTATTCAATGAACCTTATGTACAATATATCTACTGAAAGATGGGGTTACGAAAATTTAGAAATAAAATAAGATTAAAAGATTATTTATTTTACTGATTTTGATCTTGAGTGCGACTAATAAAATGCTTTCGTGAGGGAGTGCGTCCGCTGTCTCGTTGCCGTTTTGAGCTCCTGATCGCCCCACTTAAAATAGGCATGAACTATCGTTTACTGCCACATTGGTAACTAAAATTCGCACAAACCGCCCTAGTGGCGGTTTTTTTATGTCTGGAGAAAATATGGAAACATTTAATTGGGAAGTTGCACCGAGTATGAGCGTAATAGCAGAGCCAAAAGTTAAAATAATCAAATTTGGCGATGGTTATGAGCAACGTATAAAAGATGGAATCAATAATGATTTGCGCACATACAGTGTAACGTTAAATGTGCATCGAGATGATGCACCAGTAATAGATGCATTCCTAACTCGTCAAGGTGGTGTGCATGCGTTTAAATGGAGAGAACCAAACACCAATCGATTAATCACAGTTAAATGTCCTAGTTGGTCAACAAACGTTAAAAACACTTCAGTATCAATTACCACAACATTTGAGGAGGTTATCGTATGATACCGCAAAAAATGTTGCTGGATATCGCAAAAATAGAGCAAGATGCTATTGTTGATTTGTATGAAGTTGATCTAACTAAAATCATAGGTAACAAAACAATATTTCGATTTCATAATGGTTTAAATGAACTACGCCGACCTATCACGTGGCAGGGTAACGTGTATGAGCCATACCCAATAAAAGTTGAGGGTTTTGAAAAGAATGGACAAGGCGTAAGCAACCGTCCAACCATGAGTGTTAGTAATGCGATGGGCTTTATCACTGGTCTAATTGTTGATTTTGACGGTTTACTAGGCGCAGTTGTTACTCGTCATGAAGTGCCTATCAAATATCTAGATGCGGTGAATTTTGAGAGCGGTAATCAATATGCCGATCCGTTTTGTGAAATTATTTCAAATTATGTGATTGAGCAGGTAAAACAACAAAACTCAATGGTTGTTACATTTGAATTAGCATTGCCATGCGAGTCTGACGGTGCATTAATTCCTGCCCGTGTAATTATTGCTAACACTTGTAGTTGGATATATCGCTCGTCGGAATGTAGTTATACTGGCGGTGCAGTAGCTGATGAATTCGACAAACCAACAAATGACATCACTAAAGATAAATGTAGTCGATGCTTGACTGGATGTAAACTTCGCTTTGGTCAACACGCTGTCCTTCCTTTTGGTGGTTTCCCAACTGCAGCTAAACTCTCTTAATTAATTATGAAAACACAAATATTTAATCATGCTAAACAATGCGGTGAGGCTGAGTGTTGCGGTTTTGTTATTGATAACAAAATCTACATGCCATGCAATAACATTTCACCTACACCAACCGAAACGTTCGAAATTTCACCTGAGGATTGGATAAAAGCCGAAGAAAAGGGAGAGATTACAGCAGTTGTACACTCTCACCCTTACGGTGAACGCATACTCAGCACGGCAGATCAACTTTTTCAGCAAAAAACAGCCGTCGATTGGTGGCTCGTTTGTGATAACCAAATTCATAAATTCAGATATATGCAACCATTGATTGGTCGTGAGTTTAAACATGCCAAAACTGATTGTTATACCTTGTTTAGAGATGTTTACCATCTTTGCGGTATCGAATTACCCGATTTTGATCGAGAAGATGATTGGTGGCATAACGGGCAAAATCTCTACTTAGATCTACTGCCTAAAAATGGATTTGAGCTAGTAGAGGCAGAGAACCTGCAAGAAGGTGATGTGATCATTATTTGTCTCGGTTCATCGACACCAAATCATGCAGCTATCTATGTCGGAAATCAACAAATCTTACATCACTGTCCAAACCGACTATCTAAACGAGATTTATATGGTGGTTTTTGGCTAGATTATACACATTCAATTTGGAGATATAAAAAATGGCAATTGTCAGGTTTTACGGCAATCTTAAACAATATGGTGATAAGTTCAATATGAACGTTGAAACTGCATCGGAAGCATTGAACGGTTTATATTACCAAATTAAAGGCTTGAAAAAGCAAATCATGGACGGCTTTTTTCGCGTAAGAATTAACGGTGTAGATATGAATGAGGACAATTTACAGTTTGGGCTACATAGCCGAATTCCTCAAAATGCCGTTATTCATATTGTACCCAAAACAGAAGGGGCAAAAGGTGGGGCTTTCAGCTTTATCGCTGGTGCTGTGATGTTTGTTGTTGGGGCTATTTTTTACTGGACGCCAATGGGTTATCCATTGATGGCTGCAGGGATTGGTCTCATGATTGGGGGTGTTGCTATGATGCTAACTAAACTACCTAAAACCGAAAAATTAGCAGACGGCGGTACCAATAAAAACACCTATTTTTCTAATCTGGACAATACGATAGCACAAGGTGCCCCCGTACCACTTTGTTATGGATTAACAAAAATAGGCTCTAAAGTTTTATCACAAGGGTTGGAAACAATAGATGGGTAAAGGTAAAAAAAAAGCGAAAACGCCAAGAGAGGCACAAGATAATTTAAAATCAAATCAGCAACTGAGTATTATTGATTTGCTGTGTGAGGGACAGATAGAGGGACCAGCGAACGGACTACAAAACGTTTTTTTAAACGACACGCCAATTCAAGCGCCAGACGGTTCATATAACTTCAAGGGGGTTGAAATCGAATGGACTTCTGGCACGCAGTCACAAGCACCGCTTGAGAGTTTCCCTGCAACTGAAAACGAAGTTCCAGTTAACCTTGAGGTAAAAGCATCAACTCCTATTGTGCGGACAATTACCGATCCAAATATTGATAGAGTTCGAGTTACGGTTGGTGTGCAGTCATTAAGTTCAACGGACAATAAAGGCAACATCAACCGAACATCGGTATCAATGGCAATTCAAATCGGTACAGGGAACATGTGGGAAACGGTAAAAACTGTTGATTTAATCGATAAAAAAACACGCTCACAGTATTTAACATCGGTTATTTTAGATGATTTACCACCGAAACCGTTTAACATTCGAGTTGTGCGCAGAACGCAAGATAGCACATCATCATTATTAGTTAATAATACGCTGTGGAGTTCGTACACGGAAATCTACGATACTAAATTTTCATATCCAAATACTGCCGTAGTTGGACTAAAATTCGATTCATCGCAATTTAGTGGTGTACCTCGCCGAAACTATTTAATCAAAGGCATGATACTTAAGGTGCCTGACAATTACGACCCTGAGACGAGAGAATATAAAGGTTTTTGGTCAGGAAATTTCAAGCTTGCTTGGACAAATAACCCAGCTTGGATATTTTACGATATTTTGACTAACACACGTTACGGTATGGGTAATCGAATTGGTCAATTCGGTGTTGATAAATTTGCGTTATACACTATCGCTCAATATTGTGACCAGTTAGTGGATGATGGTTTTGGCGGTAAAGAACCACGGTTTACATGCAACTGTTACATTACCGAGCAACGCCAAGCGTATGATGTTATTCATGACCTGTGCTCAATCTTCCGAGCCATGCCAATCTGGGATGGCACACAGTATACAGCAGTGATGGATAGACCAAGTGACCCTGTAGCAATTTATGCAAATGCCAATGTTGTAGAGGGGCAGTTCAACTACACCTCAGCAGCACAAAAGTCACGACACACAGCGGTGCATGTTCGTTATATTGACCCTAATAACAATTGGGAAACAACAACTGAGTACGTTGCTGATGATGAACTAATCAAACGTTTTGGACTGAATGTAGCGCAAATTGATGCGTTTGGTTGTACGTCGAGAGGTCAAGCTCACAGAGTGGGTAAATGGCTAATTCAAACCGAAAAATTGGAAACACAAACCGTCACCTTTTCGATAGGTCGTGAGGGTATTCGTCATTTACCTGGCGATATTATTGGTATTGCTGACAATGATTTTTCTGGTACAACTATCGGTGGACGAATTTTAGAAGCAAATAGTAGCACGATTACGTTAGACCGTGATATTGACATTAAGAACATGAAAAGTGCGTATTTAAGTGTGACTGATACAAATATGCAGCTACAAAAAGTCAAAATTCAAGCGCAAGTTAAACCCAATCAAATTGTTTTGGAGAATAGTGTTAGTGTTGATGAGTATTCTGTCTGGGGCTTATATGACAATAAAATCAAACCTCGCTTATTTAAAGCAATAACAATAGCCGAAAACAGTGAAGGCACTTACTCAATCACAGCGTTACAACATGAGCCAAAGAAAGAAGAAATTGTTGATAACGGTGCTAAATTCGAAGCTGAGAGTAATACAATTTTTGGCTGGTCGATTCCACCTGTTGAACAACTACAAGCTGAAATAATCCCCGAATCAGACTTATATCAAGCTCGCTTGTCATGGTCAACACCTCGCACAATTCAAAACTTGAAATTTGAGGTAAAAATCTATCGTGATGATAAATTATTTAGCAGAGAAACGGTTAATGATACTGAGTATTATCTATCGGACCTACAACAAGGTAAATTCAATGCGACCGTGCGAGGAGTAGCAGAAGACGGACGATTGGGCGATGAAACGACTATTGCATTTTCAATATCACCGCCAGCTAAACCATCGGGATTAGTATTAACGCCAAGTGCATTTAATATTGCAATTCGACCTGTTATGACAGCAACATCAAGTCTTGGTACTCAATTCGAATTTTATAAAGGGGCAACACGGGCAGAGGTCGAGGAGCAAACCAACTACTTAGGTCGCGCAATGTCATTAACTGATGTCGATTGTACGCCCGATACCGAATACTGGTACGGTGTGAATGCAGTTAACGTAGTTGGTCGCTCAAAGATGTTCATTGCTAACACTCGGACATTAATTGCTGAAAATGGGGCAGGTGGGTTATTTAGAATTCAAACAGGCGATGGTAGATTCCCTGATAACAACACTACAACACAAATGTTTTATCGTGAGTTCGGCTTTTATCCTGCCCGTGATACGACATTGATTATCTACTCATTAGGTGGTGACGGAAAGGTCTCGCACTCAGAAGCTCGGCTATACAATGGCGCACAATGGATAGAGCCAAAAATGTTTATAGATGGGGATTTAATCGCAACAGGAACAATGCGTGGTGATAGATTAATTGCTGGTACTGAAATCAAAGCACCGTTAATAACCGGCGGTAAAATGGTTGCTGGTAGCGTTATAAGTGCAGGTAATCCTCCGGCCTTTGAATTACTAGAAGATGGCACACTAAATGCAAGACGAGCTAATATCTCGGGTAATATTAATGCGAGTTCGGGTCAATTAAGCAATGTTTTGATTAATGAGAATTGTCACATAAAAAAATTAAATGTAGAACAAATCGACGGTGATATTTCGAAGTGCTATACAGTTCCGTCTGGAGGATATATAGAGATTGAAGCATCTTCATATGGTCGCTATTTAAGCGTTGTTCCAGTTGTTTGCGCAATAAGCACGTTTCCTACTTTTAGTGGATCTGCTTGGAATGGCATTGTTAATATATGGGTAGGTAAAGGTAGGTACGCAAGAGCTTATGCTAGCGTTGAAATAGATGGCGTTAAAGTTATCGAAATTAATTTGGATTCTAATTATAATTCGCAAGTTAGACAAGAATCTTTTGTGAAATATATCCCGAAAGGTGTTAGAACGACTATAAAATACAGTTCTTTTACAAAGGGTGATGCAAATACCCCCAGCCAACTTTTTATTATTACAAACAGAGCTTAAACCCGAATTATCTGGAGAAAATTATGGCAAAAATATCAGGAATTTTAACTGATGGTGCAGGACAAATTATTAATGACTGCGCTATTGAACTATATGCAAAAAAAACGACAAGCAATGTGCTAACGCAAACTCAAGCATTTCAAGTCGCAAATAATGGTAGTTACACGATGAACGTATTGCCTTGCGAGTACGATGTTAATTTAATTATTAACGGTTTTCCAAAAAAACGGCTCGGTAGCATCAATGTTTCTTCGGATTCAGCGGATGGCTCATTAAATGATTATTTAATTAATCCAGAAGAAAGCGACTTAACACCTGAATTCTTAAAACAAGTTTTCGATGCTCGTGATGCTGCAAAAAAATCAGCAACACAGGCAGAAAATAGCGCAACAGCAGCTAAAACATCGGAAATTAATGCCCAATCGTCAGCAGATACGGCGAAATTAAATGCTACTAATGCTAGTGTATCTGCATCTTCAGCTAGTAAATCAGCAGCAACAGCTACAGAAGCATCAACTAAAGCAAATACTGCTGCAACTAGCTCAAAAGCATGTGCCGATAATGCCAGCAAATCCGAAACAACAGCCAGCCAATCAGCAATACAGGCAACGAATAGCGCAACAGCAGCTAAAACATCGGAAATTAATGCAAATAATGCAGCAAAAAATGCTAAAACATCAGAAGATAACGCGAAAAAATGGGTGTCTACAATTGATACATCGACGTTAGTTAAAAAAACTGGTGATACGATGTCTGGCCAACTGATTTTGTCTAAAAATGGATTAAAAATCAGTTACGATAACAAAAATATAATGGCGCTAGTGACATCAGATGATAATTATTCACACGTTTTTTATGATGCAGAAAAAAAGCAATGGCTGAGCAAGCTTATTTACAATTCGACTACAAACTCATGGAGTTTTCAATATATAAATGACGTGGTTATTAATGGTAAATCAGTGTTAAAAACTGGTGACTATGGAATAGGCTCATTAACTGGTGCACAACTAGATAAGCCAGATGAGACATTGTTGGGCGGATGTTATGCAACTCGAACAACATCATTTCCAGAGCTAACAGAATATAAAAATCGGAATGATTCCGCTAGCTTAATTGTTTATCCAGCGTGGACCCCAAAATGGTATGTTGAAAAATTAGCTGTTGTTCAGAGTAAAACGCCTCGAATTTACTATCGTTGTGCAATACCAGAAGGGAAACAATCTTGGTATGAGGCTCTTACGACAGCTAATGCATCTGCTGATGTAGTTGGTGCTTTACCAGCTATCAAAAGTGTAGTAAATGGGGCACCTACCTACTCAGTAGGTGATAATATCCAATTTAAAAAAACACCAACAGTAAATGGTAAATCAGTAATAACAGATTTAACAGGTATTAATAATAAAATTGAATTGATTACAGCTAAATTAAGCACTGTTGGTGATTTTAGACTAATGCCGTTCCGTGCTAACAAACTACCATTTGGATGGTATTTCAGAAACGGGGATAACTATTTACTAAGTTCACGGCAAGGAAAAGCTTTGAACGGGTTATCAGATAATTATAAACGTGATCATCTGATAACTATCAAAAATATTAATGGTCAGCAATATATTAATGTGCCATCTGCTTTTGCGTCTGATGGACGGGGTTTTTTTGAGCGAGCAGTCGATGGAACTACTCGACAGGTAGGTAGCGTTGAAGATGATGCAATCAGAAACATTTGGGCCAGATATGGCAATTTTATAGTATCGGCATTAGATGCCACAGGAGCATTTAAAATTAATGCAAATGCCGCGCCAGCTTACGAGGGGAATGCTCACGGTTGGCATGCTGATATTCTATTTGATGCATCTCGTGTTGTACCTACTGCCAGCGAAAATAGACCGCTCAACGTGGGTATGACTCCTGTTATTTATCTTGGAGTTTAAACTCCAAGATATATCACTGGCGTTAATCCGATATTAAGTGGTTTATTTTCGTTTGAAACGGGATTGTTAACTCTATTGTTATCAAATACATTCCATGCGAGGTTTAACGCTCTATTCTGCTGCGAACCGCTTGCATCAAAAATATAGCGTTCGTCAGCATAAAACATATTATCGATATTATTGCCCGTTTCGTTAAATCCTAAAAAACAACCACTTAACTGACGCATTGAATCCCCTTCAACCGTACCTACCTGTCGAATAGGTAAAAATTAATAGGAAAAACTATGATAAATTATTATTTTGACAATACAAATGAACTAAAACCATATACACATCAATTGGATGCTAATGATGATACATTACCACCAGATAATGCATTGAGAATTGCTCCAGAGTTTAAAAAAGGCTTCCACCCATGCGAATTAAATGGTGAATGGGTACAAGTTGAAGATCATCGTGATAAAACAGTCTATAACATAGAAACTCAGGAATCATCCAGAGTTGCATATCTCGGTTCAATAAAAGAAAAATTTACATTATTAGAGCCATTCAAGTTTAGTCGATGGAACGGCGAAAAATGGGTTTTAGATGAAGAGGAACAAAACGCATTTAAAATAAAACAAAACAAAATGTTAAAAAGCTCATTATTGAATGAAGCTAATGAAAATATATCGATACTACAAGACGCAATTGATCTTGACATATCTGAAAATGGTGATGAAGACAAATTGAAGGCGTGGAAAAAGTACCGAGTTCTATTAAATCGGATTGATGCATCAGATATTAACGTTATTTTTCCTGATAAGCCTTATTGATGGGCTTAGATCTCAATCATAGATCAAACTTTGAGATATCGCCACTCACGCCCACGACTATCATTGTATCTATCTGTCATTGCTTGAGATTTATGGCCAAGTAGTGTCATGGTGTCAATTTTTTGCTCTCGATATAAACGTTCTGATAGTGATCTTATTTCGTGGAAAGTTGTAGGATTTCCTGTCCAATAATCTCTGTTAAAAACTCTATCACGTAACCGTGAAAATTGATTAGTTATGTTATCCAGTTTTACTGGTTCATTATTAATGCTAACTAAATAATCGTTTTTTGATGAGTCAATAATGTCACGTAATGATGTTTTAACTTTCTTACATTCTAATTTCACTGGTAATGCTATTTTTGATCCAGTTTTATATTGATCAATTAGTAAGTGATTTCGTTTCACATTAGATTTTTTCATAACAGCTATATCTGAACGGCGTTGACCAGTCACTAGCGCTAGCATCATAGCTCTATACATAAGATTATTACCTGTTTTATCAGCCTCATTTAATATTTTTTTAAACTCTTTTAATGTCATACGGGAGCGTTTAACTACGACTTTTGGGCATTTAATTGGATCGACAGGATTTTTATCATTCCATCCTTGAGCGTAGGCTTCCCTAAACACATCCGTTAAAAGGTGGTACATATTCTTAGCTGAAGGAGCCTTGTCCTGATCTGTATAGATTTTAATAATTTTCGCTATGTCTGGAGGTGTTATTTTTTTTACTAATTGGTTGCCGATTTCTCGACGAATAACCTTAATAAGATAAGCTTTTATTTCTCTGGTTTTTGGTTTTAACTCACGCTCAGCTAAAATTTTGACATATTCGTCTAACCATTGATTAACTGTTTTCGATTTAATATTGTTTGATTTAAATAATTTAGATAATAAAAACATAATACCACTCAAAAAGTAGGTATTTTGCATTAAATTAGAGTTAATCCGCTATTAATTTTTAACACACAGTATTCAATCGCTTCATAAAGCATCACAAAATCAGCGATATCATACATAGTTTTATCATCTTGATAGAACACGTAGTTATGATCGTCTTGACTGTTGATTATATAGCATTCGCCCGTGATTTCGTCATCGTAATCATCGGGCGTCATTCGCACATAAATCGGTATTGTGTATTTTATTGTTATCATGTTATGTAAGATTAGTTAGTTTTATTCATCATAAACTAATATTTTTTGGAGTGTGGATTTGAATTGGGAAGTGGGTCGAAATGTTTATTTTTTTATATACATGCCTAATAATTTGATTAAAATATACTCACCAATACCTTTTAAAGAAGAATTTTATGTCTATTTTTAAAAATCACTTTTCCAAGAAAACTAATGAACTACATGAAAAAAATGGTTTTTATTATGAAAAGGGTTACGATAAGGTTATATTTTCAGAGCCTAGGAAAATAACAGCTTCATTTTCTGAGGAAAAAAAATTATATCGCATTGACGATTTCTGTTTTTTCCAAAATGATATTTGCGTTAGTTATTTTGAGCATATACTAATTGATGAAGAAGAGGCTATTATAACTTTAAATCACTTTGCAGTTGATACTGATTATTTATTTAAACTAAACAAGCGGGACGGAGGTTTTCTTTCTTTAAAAGAATTTGCTAAAGAAATAAAAAAACAACTTCCATTTGTAAATGAAATACGGTTTAATTTGTTCCAAAATGGTACATCTGACAAAATTTGCAATTTTTGTTTATCAAAGAAAAGATGTAACCTATTCAGTAGAATTGGTGCAATTGATATTGATCTGAAAAACAAAGGTCGATGGGGTGATGGTTCTTTTCATTACTTTGCTGTGGCTACATGGCCGAAAAGTAGGTGGTAATAATTTTTTAAATTAACAACAAATATATTTCATAGTAAATTTTTATATTTTTCATCTTAATTGATGCCGTTTGATGTGAAAAGTTGGAAAGTGGATCGCAGAAATTGTGCCGTATTTGTGCCGTAAAATCTGTAAAAATCTGTAAAAAATAGTGAACAAATATACAGCAATAAGGGCGGCTAACCTCTTTAATTATTTGTTTTTTAATAATTTAAATTTAATTCAATAAAGCTATAAAAGCGACTCATAATCGATTGGTCACTGGTTCAAGTCCAGTAGGATTATTATCTTTTGAATTGTTTAATTGTTTTTAAAATTATTTCTTATTTTAAGGAAAAACTTTTGCTATTTTAATTTACTTAACCAACTGATATGTAAATATTTCTTTGTCTGAAAGCCTGTTTTTATTAAATTTCATTCGAGATCTTGCTTAAAAAATATAATATTTTTATCTGACCATAACCTCCTAAGAAGTCTTTTATTACATTAAATCTAACATTTACTATCAATCATTTTTTATTAAGTAATATAAGTTGTACTAAAGCAATAAAGATACAAATTGAGATAAATAGAATTAGGGTGTTAGACTTAAAAATAATAGGCAAAAATGAGCCCAAACTTGCACCAATGAAGAGAATACAAGTATACAGAGATGTTGCAATGCCTCTGTCCTCAATTGCTGATTGAGTGGCTACACAGGTAATCATCGATGGGACTGCGTAAGCAAGTGCAACGATAAATATGAAATGACTAATGAAAAGTAAATAAATATTATTTAACTGTTCATTTAAATAAAGATAATGTATAAGAAGAGAACTTGTCATTAAAAATAGACTTAAAGTAAGGACATAAACTGGCTTAATATATCTAAATAGATAACTTGCGGTAAGGCTAAATAGCATCGCAACAATGCCAATCTTTCTTAGTGTCGGGATGTATTCGGCAATATTATTACTTGGTAGAATGGAATAAAGTGTGACAAAACTTAATAAAACAATTAAAGCACATAAATAAATTGGAAATAATTTTCTGCTAAATAAAACTCGCGCTAATTGCTTGAATATTGAAAATAGTGAAGCTTTCATATTACTAGAATTTTCTTGGTGAGTTTTTTTAGGAGTTTGATAGAAAAATAACAGCGAACCAAAAATATAGATGGCCATTAAAATCCACATAGCTGGATAAAGAGAATTTGTGATCATCAAAGAGCCGAACCACTGCCCAATAATACCAGCTAACAGAAAAGCACAACTAATAATTGATACAGCCTTAGACTTCGATGGTTCCGATAGATTTAACGTAATCCAAGCAATTGCCACAGGCGGATACGATGCAGCACAAAATCCTTGGAGTGTTCGACAAATAAGTAACCAATAATAGTTAGTAATAAACGGCATAATGAAACTAATTGTTGCTAATAGCAATAACCCTATGGATAAAGTACGTTCTTTTCCTATTCGATCGGATAATCCACCCCAGATAATAAATCCAATTGCATAAAAAATAGCGAATAAAGATGTCAGTAAGCCAATGTTATTTAAAGTTGCCCCTTTTATGAAAAGTACTAAATCAGAATAAACAGGAATAAATATATATAACTGAGTTACTACCGATAGGGCGATAATGGGTACAAAGAAAGTTCCTGTTAATAATTTATATTTCACTATTTTTATCTGCTATATAAATATAATTTTTGAATTATAGATCTAATGATTGTAGTTTAACAACAATTGCTTCGCTTTTGATTTTCTATTTGTTTTAAAAACAAATTAGAATATATAAAATACTAGTTATTTTTAATTCGAAATATAAAAATGCAAGGAGCAATGACTGAAAATAAATCTTTTAAAAGTGAATATGATGACTTTTTATTAACTGTGATCGTTGGTATTGGTTAAGTTTCAGAAATGACAAATATTCTTGTAATAAACTTAAAATATTGAGATGACAATGGAATAATTAAAGCTGTTGATCCGCACGCAAAATCTCGTCAGTTTAATATGTCAGATATTAAAAAAATAATTCTAATATAAGAGTTTATTGAGGATGGCTGCATGTTAGATGGTGTAGCTAAAAAGGTTGAGGATAGAATTTCAAAAATTCTATAGCTGATGAGTTTAATAAAAATGTAGCAATAAATATTTTTCATACAGTTGTTTATTCTAACATTAATATGTTTTTCTCAAACTCAGTCATCTCGGCTTTGCTTTTTAAATAATTTACTTAAATATCAGTTTTTATCAAAAATACCTTATCAAAATATTTAATTCTTTTGTTTAGAAAATCTAAAGTTGATATTTTATGAATGAACTTGAACGATTTGCTATCTGTTATTGAAGAGCTAAATCATAATATTAATTATAAAAGTTTCTACTTGTACTGTTAACTTTTGTAGTTTTATATGTGACTAATCACGATTAAATTTTTAGTCTTATTTTACAGTTTAGGGTGGTTTTAAAATAGAATATATTAAGAATATTAGGTATTAGATACTAGCTGAATTTCATCTAGTATCTAATTTTTACGGTTACTAATTTATGTTAGGACTATTTATAGTCATTTTATTAGTAATTACAACCTATAAATAGGGTTTATTTTTTCTCAAATAATTTTTCACACGGATAGCCTGTTAAGTCTTCTACTACGAATTTAGTTTCTTCAGATAACTCATTTACATCGCCATTTGATTGTAAGACATCAATTGCATTAACTAATAATCCATGTTTTTCTTTATCTAGATTAAAGGTGAGAGTCACTAACATAGCTAAGAAAACAAGTAATCCAGTTCCTAAAAATAGAATTAATGCAATTGTGGTTATTGCTTCAGGAGTTTGATCTGCTTGTTTTTGAACAAAACCACCAAATTCTAATATTAATCCAACACAAAGAGTTGATAGGGCGACTGTCGTTTTTCTAGAGAATGTCATAACAGCAGCAAATAAGCCTTCTCTTCTTTTTTTAGTGATCATTTCATCAATATCTGGAATGAATGGGAAAATATTCCATGGTGTGAACTCCATCAGGCATCGGCCTATTTGATATACAGTACCAATAACAAACAGTATGGCTATTTTTGATGATGGATTAAATACAAAAACTAAATAGGTCGCAGCTAAACATAAAAGCATAGTCGAATAAGCACCAACAAGTAGTTTTTTCGGCCCATATTTAACGAATGCGAATCCTGCTACTAATGTAACTGGTAATCCAATGATACTTAAAGATAAAAGGCTTCCAGCTACAGAAGCATCAAGCGTTAAACAATATACACAGAAAAATACAAATACAGTGTTATAAATATCTTTACCAGTAAAAGATAATAAATAGATAGCTAAATGTTTTCTGAAGGCTCTAACTTTCAGGGTAGAGAAATATTCTTTAAACAGACCAAAAACAAAGGTAACTGGATTTACTTTTTTATCAGATTTAGATTTTTCTAATTCTTTTAACATTTCCGGAGTTAGTGGTCTTTCCCAAGTTGAAAAGTAGGATATAATCACGCAAATCATGAATAAGACAGCAAAAAATATACCATTAAATAAATAAGCATTTGGATCATTTTCACCATAGATTGCAATTAATCTGCCTGGTACAAATGTTGCCATAAAAGTACCTACTGCAGAAATAAACATTCGACAAGTAGATAGTTTGGTTCTTCCTGCATAATCACTGGTCATTTCAGATGGTAAAGTTTCCCAAGGAATCATTACCATGGCTACAACTACCTCAAAAGTTAAATAGATAGCTAGATAATATAAGTAGCCCATGCCATTAATCCATAATAATGCATAGGAAAGCATTAATGGTGCGCCAATTATTAAGAAGAATCTTCTGCGTCCAAATTTTTTACCTAATTTATTTTTATAAAAGTGATCGGTGAAACTCCCCATGAAAAGGCATAATATGGCGTCTAATATTCGAGCAATTGCCACAATTGATGCCGCTTCAATTGGGCTCAATCCAACAAAAGTAGTAAAAAAGTATAACAACCATGCACCTATAATGGTGAATGCTCCCCCTCCAATGATGTCAATCATTCCAAAACCTATAGCTTTAGGAATAGTGATTATTTTTTTATTTTTCATTTTCCAAACCTCGTAATAGAATTAAGCAATTAATTTATTGAAATTGCATAAGTTTTAATTTCAAAAGGACTTAATTTTATTTTTAAATTTCCTTTATTTATGTTTTGATCAATAAAGTTCTCCATCAAATCACACTCTCTCCACCAGTTGATTTTGTAGTGAGAGCTGATATTGACATTTTGTGTTCCACCGGAGAAATCATGAATTCTGAGAATTAACCAATCACCTGATTCTGCTTTTTTCAAAGCATCAACCTGAACTAAATGATTATCTAATGTAAGAATTGATAGATTAGATGGTTTAATAAATGATTTTAATTTGCCATCATAAATCCTTAGCGGTTCATTTAAGAACCAAGCTTCTTGGGCAACATGACCTTCTTGCCAATTCTTCGTATGAGGAAATAAAGAATATGTAAATTGATGTTGTCCTTGGTCAGCTTGTAAATCAGGGCTTATAGCTGATTTGATGAGGGTTAATTGCATTATATTGTCTCTAATAGCATGACCATATTTGCAATTATTTAATAGGCTGACGCCATAACCGTATTCGGATAAATCGGCCCATTGATGTGCTACACTTTCAAATTTTGCATAATCCCAACTAGTATTCCAAGTAGTTGAGCGTTTAACATTACCAAATTGAATGTCGTACGTTGCTTCAACTGCTCTAATATCGACTGGAAATACTGTTTTAAGTAGTTGATTGCAGTCATGCCAATCAATATCAGTTATAAAATCAATTTTTGGATTATTACTATAGACTCGCATTTTCTGGCAAATTGAACTGTTATTAAAAATCCATTTAAATGTGATTTCACAAATTAATGGCCCTAATTCAGTCAGTTCGACAGATTGTAACTGTACAACAGGTGATTTTTTCTGAATATGAAATATTTCAATATCCCAAGCATCATATTTCATTGGTTTATCTTCATATACAGTCAATACATTGCCACAACCTGACAATACCTCTCGGTTATTCTTTTTATCAAAAATACGGGTAAGGTGGCCAAATTTATTCCACTTAATGAGATAAAAAGGTGTATCTATTTCATCATCATTATAGATAAAAGCATCTTTTGCCTTATTACTTTCAGATGTAACGTTATTTTCATAACTTACATTTATACAACTTAGTGGCGCTATTGATGGTATTTCAACAAAATAACCATCATTTTGTTTTGATTTTTGTATAGTGAGATATTGATTGGAATCATCTTTTATAGTGAGATTTTCTGCATAAGTATCAAAATAAACAACGTCATTTTTTCTCATAAAGTTAGAGCTATTGATGATAATTTTGCTATTAACATCACTATCTGTAATATTTTTTAACAGAGGTTTAAGAATTTCGTTATGTCTATTATTTAAATCCTGAAATTCAAGTTTGGCATCTTGATAGACTTCATGTATAGATGAACCAGGAATAATGTCATGAAATTGATTTCTAAGAATGAGTTTCCAACAATAATCTAGTTTATTTTTATCATAAACAGACCAGTCATTATTTAAGATTGAGTTAGTCGCCGATAACCATTCGATGAAACGAATATCTAATTCGGCTAATCGATTCGCTTTTTTAATTTGCGCTTGGCTGGTGTATGTTCCGCGATGAGTTTCAAAGTATAATTCGCCATCCCAAGTATGGAACCAATCATTGCTATGATTGATATTATCCTCTAGTTCATGAAAGAATTGCTTAACAGTACCAAATTGAATATTAGGTAATACTGGCATTTTTTCGAATCGTTCCAATAATTCAAGCATCTGCTCATTTGGCCCACCACCACCATCACCATAACCAAATGGTAGCAACAGTGTTTTTGTTAAACCTTTATCTTTATAGTTATCCCATAACCCCTGAACAGATTTAGCATTAACAATGCCATTATAGGTATATCGTGGATGTCCTTCTTCAGGTGTTGTAACAAAATGCGCTAAAATATCACTGCCATCAATGCCTCGCCATTTAAAAGTATCGTGTGGCAGTTGATTAAATTCATTCCAACTAATTTTTGTTGTCATGAAATATTTAATGCCTGATTTTTTTAAAATTTGTGGTAATGCCCAAGAATATCCAAATACATCTGGTAACCATAAGCATTCAGGCGTTATGCCAAACTCGGTTTCCATGAAATTTTTGCCATACATAATTTGTCTGACAAATGATTCACCAGAGGGTATATTACAATCAGCTTCAACCCACATAGCACCATCAACTTGCCAGCGCCCATCTTTGACACGTTGTTTTATTTGATCATAAATTTCAGGATAATCATTTTTAACATATTCATAGAGTTGTGGTTGAGACTGGAAAAAATTATATTTTGGAAATTGTTTCATTAACTTCAAAACAGTCGAAAACGAGCGCGCACATTTTTCTCTGGTATGTTTTATTTGCCATAAAAAGGCGAGATCGATATGAGTATGGCCTACACAATTAATCACAACTGGCGATTTCACCGCATCTTTGCTGTAATTTTCTTCTAAATACCTAGATGCATTACTGATTGATTGGTAAAATTCTTTACTAGATGGGTTTTGCCAATTAATGAGTAGAAAAGAGCTATCTAATAGATTAAGTAATCTCGAATAATAAAAATCATTGTTAGAGATAACATCTAATGTTTGTAATATAGCGGTAGAAGTCACGTACAAATCATGAGTGGCTTTATCTCTTAAACCGAAGGCAACTTGTTTTATACTGTTACCAACATGAAACTCATCAAAATGTTGTCTAACTTTACCTTCAAGTACGCCTGACCATATACGAATATCAAATCTAATTGTTTTACCAGAAAAGTCGTCCGGAAATGAAATAACATTATGGTTTTTATCTAAACCATGCCATGGTTTACCATTAACATAGAGTAACGCTTCATATTCATCACGTAGAAAAGATAATGAAAAATTAAAAAGACCTATATGAGTGGAACGATTCGGATCGGTTTTAGGGAAAGTATGGCTTAACCTTAACCAAACATAGATATCCTTTTCTTTCCACTCAAATCCTTGCTCAATATTTTGCCAATCGGCATTTTCATTAGGGGGCGGGGCACCATTAACTCCTTTACGGTCATAACAAAAATCAAAACTTTGTATTGTTTGAATATCATGTAATTCAAACCGCAATAGTTCTTCAACGCGTTGTTTTAATTTCCTTTCTGTAAAAAACATAATTCCCTCTAATTTAGATAAATATACAAAAACAAACAATTGGTATAATAAGTTAAATAATAAAGTTGTAGTTCACAAATATAAAAACCAAATTTGGTGACTGAGATCACAAAAATTTAATTTAATTAATTTAATAATCGGTTCTAAGTGTTTTTGAAAAGGTATAATAACTTTTAATTTCAACTGATTTATTGATAATAAATTTAAGAGGAGTTTTGATTAGTATAATAAAGTCTAATAGAACAAACTTTATCTATATGAATTTTTATTAGAATTTTGATTTTACTGTGAAAATGAAGAAAAATAAGCGATAATTGGTTGATGATGAAGTGTCTAATGTTAATATTATCAATTGATAAGTAAACTGGTGATTTGTAAATTGGTTCATCAATAATAGATGAATTGGTAATACAAATTAGTTTTACTAAAATGATAGGATGAGGTTGCCCAAAAGGATAGATTTTCACCAAAAACACAGTCAAAATTATAATATTTATATTACTCATGTAAGTTGAAAATCATACATCTTATTTTATTAGAATGCTCAGTGTAAAATATTGAGGATAATTCGATTTCTTCGTTTAATAGTGACAATAAAGCGATGGTTGAAAATGATTTCATAGAATTTAATGTGAATATATTCACTCTTAAACCTTTAAATGGTCATTTACTGTATTAAAAATTATATTTAAGAATCCATAATCGAGCAGTAACAGGTTCAAGTCCAGTTGTAAAATCTATCAAAAGTTTTATCACTATTTATTACTAATCAATAAGTTTGCTGAATGATTAAAAAGAACGGAATTAGGTTGTGTTTTTATACCTTATCATTGTTAAAAATGGTAAATTCACTATATAAAACGAGTTAGCTATCCATATTTGCTCAATTTTGAGGATCAAGGTTAAATCATTAAGAGTAAATCGCACCATTTAGGTGCATTCATTTTGATAATAGATAAAATCTTTCTTGATTAATTTTACTCTATTTTTAATAAGTTAAATAATTCATTGAGAATTTTTAGCGACAATTTAATTTTATTTAACTTGGTCTAGATTTTGCATGGTAAATAAAAGGATATTTATTTACTATCTATAAGGAAAAAAGATGAAATATAAAATAATACTTTTCACCACTCTATTCTTAATGAGTACATTCTGTTTTGGTGAGACAAAACTTCCTCATATTGTTATTTTGGCAACTGGAGGAACAATAGCCGGTTCGGCTGCAAGCAATACCGATACCGTTAGTTATAAAGCCGGTGAATTGGGCGTGCAGACATTAATTGATGCGGTTCCTGAATTAAAAAATATTGCTCAAATTGATGGTGAGCAAGTAGCTAATATCGGCAGTAATGATATGACCAGTGATATTATTTTAAAACTATCAAACCGTGTGAATGAACTATTAGCAAAAGATGATATTGATGGCGTTGTAATTACCCATGGTACAGATACACTTGAAGAAACAGCCTATTTTCTTCATTTAACGGTAAAAAGTGATAAACCTGTTGTCTTGACTGCAGCCATGCGTCCCGCGACCGCTATCAGTGCCGATGGACCAATGAATCTATTAGAAGCTGTGACATTGGCATCTACTTCAGAAGCTAAAGGGCGAGGTGTCATGGTTGTACTTAACGATAGAATAGGCTCAGCCCGATTTATAACAAAGACTAATGGCACAACCACAGATACCTTTAAAGCCGCAGAACAGGGATATTTAGGTGTTTTTATAGCTGCAAAACCACACTTTGAAACCAAAATTGACAAACTTCATACATCAAATTCTATTTTTGATCTTAGCGGTGTTAAAGCGTTACCTAAAGTGATTATTTTATATGGCTATCAGGATGATCCAGAGTATTTGTTCGATGCTGCTATCGAAAACCATGTAGATGGTATTGTTTATGCTGGTTCTGGAGCTGGCTCTACTTCTGTTAGAAGTGATAGAGGCATAAAAAAAGCAGAAAATGCGGGTATTGTTGTTGTACGCTCATCTCGAACAGGTAGTGGGATAGTTCCTGTAAACAAAACATTACCAGGGTTAGTTTCAGATTCGCTTAATACTGAAAAAGCTCGAATTTTACTCATGACAGCATTAACTAAAACTAAAGATCCTGAATTAATTCAGCAATATTTTCATACTTATTAGTTATCATGATTTATTATAATTCAAAGGGCTGCAAGATAGATACTTGTAGCTCAATCCTGATCAAAAACAAGTAAAAAAGTGCGAAAAGCAATTTCTTTTACACAAGATCAATGGAAATCATTAATTAAAATATATTAGTTATAGAGCAAGGCATACAGGCTCCTTTAGTAACAGTTAATAAGTGATTTTGTTTGTTATTTGAGAATAACATTTTGATTTTATAAAATCATAGATTCAACCGCTAACATTAATGGGTTAAAATAAAAGTGTGATAATTAATTAAAGAAATAGTGTAGGAGGTTTAGAAATTGTAAACCTCGATGGAATACTAAATTAGTCAATTTACTGCCGAGTAGGTAGTTTAGAAAATCACAACGAGGAAATTGTACTGCTGATGAATGTTCACTGCCGTGTAGGCAGTTTAGAAAATATGAAAAAATAATCATAGCAATTAAATAATCAATAATTGACAAAATAGAAGACATTGTTAAAAATAACATTGCCAATAAGAACTCTTCTGATTTTTTTGAATAACCATTATTAGTATATTGAATACAAATGTAAAAAAATATATATTTCTATGAATGGTATTATATTGACAACCAGCGTAATCGTATTAAACTGTATAAATAAACAGGTGATTTTTTGTAATGAGATATCCCAAAAAGCAGAAATTTAAGTTGTTTAAGAAAATAACAATTTGGCTTGATAAAATAACAATCAAAGGAATTGCTGTTTTTATATCACTATTAATTGCTTTTGTTATTAGTATTTCTATTGCTTATCTGATAATTTTTAATATTAATGGAAATGAACATCCAGCATTATATGAATTATATATGGTATATGTTGTAGCAGGATTTATGGTAACTTGGCTAATTATATTAGCTGTTTTGCGATATACATTATCTAAAAGACATTGCTCATAGGAGGGATATATGGCTTATTCTACAATTGCTGTAGCAAATACAATATTAGAGATTGCAGAAAAAAAGAACATTGAAATTTCTCCAATGAAAATGCAGAAATTAATTTATTATGCTCAGGCTTGGTATTATTCATTAAATAATGAACCTCTTATTGATGAACATTTTTCTCGTTGGCATTATGGACCAGTTATCCCGTCTTTATATCATAAATTAAAGTATTATGGGGCAAATAATATTACTTCTAAAATAGGTGATTTAGAGTTTATAAATAATGATACGGTTTTTGTTGAACCTGTGATTAAAGATAATTTGATTGGTCAATATCTAGATAGAATTCTAGAAGTATATGGCTCATTTTCAGCAGAGCAATTATCAAATATGACACATCAAGACGGAACCGCATGGGCGATTAGCGGTCCTGATGGCTCAGTAATTACTTTAGATGAAATGAAGCTAGATACTGAGTGATTTATGATTAAAGACTCTCTAAAAAATATAAAAGTTAAGTTTTCTCCCCAAGATGAGAATAATCTTAATAGTAGTATAGAAAAACCACCTAAATCACAAGAAGTCTTAGATTTTGAGATTGAAGAGAAAAGAGTAAGTGTTTACATAAAGCAAGAGCAATATGAAAGAGAAAAAGCTGATCGTCAACTTAGAGACAAATATTCATTCAAAGCATTTAAGGTAGTAAAAAAATCGCTATGGGGATGGGCTATATTGCTTTTTGTTTATGGAGTTACTAAATTCTTAACCAGACATGAAAATGGTGGTGGATTTGAAATTTTTTCGGATCATGTTTTGATTGCAATCACTACTGCGACATCATTAAATATCTTTGCAGCATTTTTAAGTTTGATTAGAGGACTTTTTCCTTCAATAAAAGAAGATAAAAAAGAAGATAAAAAAGAAAAATAGATTTTTAGAATTAATAATTAGCTACTTCGGTAGCTTTTTTTGTTCCTAAAATCAATCATATATATAATTACAGCGCTATAATAAATTTTACTTAATTTCTATATGTATATGAATATATACTGCCGAGTAGGTTTTTTAAGGTATTAACTTAAGATTTATATCTGAAATATAGAATAAAATGACTCATTTCTATGTTATTAACATAATAAGTAAGTTTGTTGGTTATGCTAGAATCAATTAACAGTTAGTTACATTTTAATTATTAAGAAATAAATATCAATTTCACCATACCTAATTTGCTTTTTTAATAATATTAAACTAATCTAAATCCTTAAAAAAATTATTATTAAACAATTCTCCAACCGATTAATAGGGAGGTTTAATGATATTTTCAAGGATTAGAGGTGTTAAGCATTATGAAATATTTATTTAAAGATTCTGTATTGATCGGTCTCTTTTTCATATTCTACTTTAGTATGGACATAACTTATTATGTTGTTTTAGAAAATCCTCATTCGTTTATTAGCAAAATAGGTAAGCCAACTGTTGATATTTTATTTGCTATAGCGGTTGTAGTTGAAATTATTTTCTTTCTTTCAATGTTGATAAAACTATTTGTTGCTAATAGTACACATTTGTTAACCTCTTATTTAGGATTAATTTTAGGGCTAGCATTTTCTTTTATTTGGCTATTTATTTTATATATTTGTTTCGTCCGATTTCATAGTTGGGGATGGAATGGTTTTGGATTTCTTGGTTGGGCGTTTTTGCCTGCGATTGGCTGTTTTATGAGTTATATTGTTTTAATACTTATCAGAATGTTATATTTTTTATATTGTGTTTTATTTGTTGAAAGATCTAAATGAAATTTTTTTGATTAACTGTCATTTTTAGATATTGCTTAAGAGAATTATTTAACCATCTAAAGTAGAATGAATAACTGATTATTAAGCAGTTAAATATTAATTTTATCAGAGTGTAACCATATCTAATTGGATGGGATTTTTTAGGTTAATAGTGAAGTTAACTTAAGTTTTTTAAGGATTAATTATGCCAAAAATTATTAAATATTTATCTAAAGATAAATTATGGATCTGTCTTTTTTGGGTTGCTTATTTGACATTTATAGTTACTTTTAATATTTTTTCATTAAGAAGCGAATTCTACATTAGTGATGCAGCTCCACATATCCTTTTTATAATATTTTGTATAATAATAATCTCTGAAATTATTTTTTTCCTAATACAATTAATAAAATTATTTATTATCCCTCAGACACATGTATTAACTTCTTTTTTAGGATTATTTTGTGGATTAGTTTTTTCTTTTTGCTGGTTGGGTATTTTATATTTTTATTTTGAGTATGTTAGTAATGGTTACGATGATATAGGATTCATCATTGCGATGTTCATTCCTGTACTCGGTTGTTTTTTCGGTTACATTATTTTAGTATTGATTAAAATATTAAGATGTTTATATTGTTATTTATCTGTTAAACAAGTCAATAGCTCTTATCAGTAAAAAAGAATATTTTAAAAAAGTTTTTTAAAAAATTAGTTGAATTTTATTAGGTATTTGTCAGTCATTTTAAAATGATTGAGTACCTTTTCTCATTTGTTATTTGTTAATTTCTTTCAATATGCCATTATTATCAATTTGAGATAAGACAGAATTACGTTGCTTATTTTATCGAGTATTTAAACTTAAAAATCGAAATTTTTTTATATTTTAAAGCTATTTTAGCGAAGATATTGAGAGATTTATTCAATCTTGACTTGATTTTTGGTTCAATCAGCGTTTATATATTATTGTAATAAGCAAATCGGCTTATTATTTATAACATTTTACTGGAGGAGCTTATAATGGTACAAAAATTTGCTGCATACGGTAGTGATGTTTCAGCTGGCACTTATAAATGTGCTGATTGTGGCTATGTATATTCAAACCAAAGTAAAAAATCGTTACCCCCTTGTCCTGATCATAATAAAAAACCACATAGTAAGAATGGTTGGTATGTGGTGAGTGGTCAAGGTGATTCAGTAAAAGATCCTCATCATACTAAAAAATAGCACTCGTTCTATGTTGTAACTTTGAAAGGTAACACTTAGTGTTACCTTTTTGGTTATTTGTCATCATCATTAAATTTTATTTTTGAGTTTTTGTTTTTTGCTAATAACTTTATTTTAAAATTGTGATCTTTATCACGTTGAAAAATAAAAGCAATGTCTCGTCTATTGCTAAACCTACCTTTCATTATTACCTATGGCTAATTGAGAAATGACTTGATTTATGGTAATAAAAAATTAGTTGTAATCAATTTCAATCAAATATATCTCTTTCACTACAAAGTAAATTTAGTCATTTTTTGGCAATTTTGCAATTCTAATAAACTGCCAAGAAGATCACAATTTCATTACTATTTGATGCCTATACTAAGTCCAATATGTACTTATGGAAATAAAATTGTTTATCCTTTAGGAGGTAATAATGAAAAAAAACATGAAAAAATTGGTTGTGTTAGGCATATTATCAGCATTGTGTTTACCAACAGGTGCAGCTTGGGCCAAAGATTATCAGTTATCAGGAAAAAATGCACAAGTTAAATTAGCTAAGGATGACAGTCAAAATAGTATTACAGCACTAAATATTATCAATCCAGTTACTAATGATTCGGTGAAAATTGAAACGTTGTTTGAAATTGTTTTAGCATCCGGAGATAAGTTAACCGATAAAGATTTTTCACTGGATAAAGTGCAACAACAAGATACAGGCATGACATTAAATTACACTGGTCATGATATGTCGATTGAAACTGTCGTTAATCTAAATGATGATAAACATTTTGCGAGTTATGAATTAAGAATCACGCCTAAAAATAAAGCACTTTTAATGTCATCAGTTTCATTAATGCCATTCCATTCACAGGCACCATTTGTGTATGGTTCAGTAGTAAGTTCACCGATTATTAGTGATACTTTTTTTATCATTCCAGAAAATCCACTAACCAATACAGTTGCTTATGAAGGCGGTGTATCACAAAAAATCCCACAAGCTATTCCACTGCAAGCTGAACACACTTTAAGTTATAAAACTTATATTGGTACTTATGAAAAAGGACAGTTAAGACGTAACATTAATCAGTTTATTGATAGTGTTCGTCAACGTCCATATAATCCATATTTACACTATAATTCATGGCTTGATATAGGATTTTTTAATCCTTATACCGAAAAAGAGGCTTTATTGAGAATTGATCAATATGGTGAGGAGTTGGTAAAAAAACGTCAGGTAAAATTGGATGGATATTTATTTGACGATGGTTGGGATAATCTAAAAGGTAACTGGGGATTTAGCGCCAATTTCCCTAATGAATTTAATAATTTGAAAACAGCTTCGGATAAATATCAAACGGCACTCGGTATTTGGTTATCACCATGGGGCGGTTATAATAAACCACGTGATAAACGTGTTGCTAATGCGCCTGAATTTGGTTATGAAACTATGGATGGTAAATTAGCCTTGTCAGGCCCAAATTATTATACTAACTTCCATAAACGAATCCTCGAATTGATTAATAATCAAAACATAACCATGTTTAAACTTGATGGAACGGGTAATGCTGATAAGGTTATTGCTGGTAGCCAATTTACTAGTGATTTTGATGCTGCTATCCATTTAATTGAAGATATGCGCAGTGCTAACCCAAATCTCTACATCAATTTAACCACCGGTACTCAAGCAACGCCATCATGGTTATTCTATGCTGATTCAATATGGCGAGGAGGGGATGACGTTAACTACTATGGACCTGGTAGCAAAGTGCAACAGTGGTTAACTTATCGTGATGCTGAAACTTATCGTTCTATAGTTTTAAAAGGTCCACTATTCCCGCTTAACTCCTTAATGTTGCATGGTATTGTCTATGCAAAACAAGCGAAAAATCTTGATCAAGAAAGTGAAACAGATTTTGCCGATCAGGTCTGGAGCTACTTTGCAACAGGTACTCAATTGCAAGAAATGTATATTACACCTGAATTATTAACGCCCCAAAATTGGGATACGCTAGCTACAGCCGCAAAATGGGCAAGAACTAATAAAGATGTTTTATTTGATAGCCATTGGATAGGTAAAGACCCGACAAAATTAGGTGTATATGGTTGGGCCGGTTGGAGTAAAGATAAAGCAATCATCACATTACGTAATCCATCTGATAAACAGCAAGTTTACTATCTAGATTTGCAAAATGATTTAGAATTACCAACTAATGCAACTGACCGTTTTCAAATTAAAATTGATTATGCTAGTAAGTTACATGCAAAAAAACCAACAACTATTTCGAAAACAGCAATGTTAACGCTTGAGCCTTTTGAAACAGTTATCATGTCATTAACTCCACAATAACCTATAAAGTGCCTTACCGTGACAAGGTAGGGCACTTGATTTTCTGCGATTTTATTTGCAATTATGTTTACTATTAACAGATAAATTTAGTAAACCAATTTTGTCCAAAGAATTTAACTTATCCTAGATAACCTATATATTCAGGTATTTCAAAATTAAAGCTTAATAATACCCAAATCTAATTAAAATTCATTGCTTATTTTGGTTGAAAGATTATTAAATTCAGGCAAAATTTATGAAGATCAATTAGATTCAATGATAAAAATAGTTAAAGTTGAAATGGTCAATATTTGTGTGGTTTAATCTAAATTCTTACAATAAATTGTTAAGTTGGCTTTTTTTATCAGAAATATTGTGTAAGATAGCAGATAATTTTATTATTCACTATTATTTAGATTATTAAATAAATTAAAATATTTAAGATAACTATAAAAATCTAATTATTTATCAATAGATTTGATTGGAAATAGAGTTATAAGGGATAAAGTAAGGAAAAATGATGAAAAAAGTTGTTAATTTGGCCGTGTTGCTTTCAAGCCTTTTTATGTTTACGACCGCAAATGCAGCTGAAGCTGATAAAACTACTGGAGTAAAGGTTACTAAAGCGTTAGCAGATAGCGCAAAACGTTCATTGTTAGGAGAAAAAGGTAAGTTTCCTATTCAAGTAGAGGCCGGTTATGAAGTCACCAATATTACCGCGAACCTTAATAATGTGGTTTTTGAATATAAGATGCCTTCAGATAGCCAAAACACACCTTTAGATGATTTTATGGAAAATGTTAGATTAGGGCTTAATAGTCAATTTTGTGATAAATCTGATGTTGTGAATGTCCTAAAAACTTATGACATTCGTTTTATTTTCCGTTTTCAATTCACTGATGAGCGTAATATTCCTACCACTTTATCAATCAAAGAAATCTGTGAGTTAGAATAGGTAACTATAAGATTATTCTTAATTTAGCGAATTTTAGTAATGAATCGAAACATTGAGATATTAATTTTGATTCATTACTAAGTTAATGGCTTAACTCAAATATTGGTCTTATTTTTCAACTATCCTCAACAACTAGTTTGTTTATGTTGCAATTTATCAAGAATTACTTGCTGTTAGCTGAGTCGTGTTATCTGATTGAAGTTTGTTTCTTAATAAGATTTTTTCCAAAATAGACGTATATAGCGGCATTCCTCCTAGCGCTTGGGCTATGAGTGTTGCACCTAAGCAAGTAATAATCATCGGTAAAATAAGCTGATAGTTATCTGACATTTCCATTACCAAGACAATCCCTGTGAGGGGCGCACGTACGGTTGCTGCAAATAATCCTCCCATTCCAATTATAGCGCAAGCACCAAGTTCAATATGATAATTGGGGTAAATTTGTTGTGCTATCACACCAAAAGCGATCCCAACCGTTGTCCCTAGGGCTAAAGTTGGGGCAAAAATGCCACCTGGAGCGCCGGAACTAAAGCATAAAACGGTAGTGATAAAGCGCAAACATAAAATCATTATCAAACTATTGATTGCATAATTACCTGCAACTGCATTAGGAATAAAATCAAAACCGCTACCAGTTATTTCTGGAATGATAAAACTTACCACACCAAATAATCCCGCTAGGCAAAATCCAGTGATAACGAAATAAACTTTATGCAATAGATAAAACTGTTTGAATCGCTCTTGTAAGGTTAATATACATTTATTTGATAAAACACCCATAGCACCAAAAAAAGTCCCTAATAAGAGATATAACCATAAAGATTCAATAGGAACGGCATTAAAGTGACCGATCTGAAAGACAGATTCCTGATTATATAAAAATTGATACATAATGCTGGCCATAATAACACCAACAAAAATAGCTTTTATTGAGGTCAAATTATAGCGAAATTGTGGGCGCATCTCTTCTATAATAAACAGTATGCCTGCTAACGGCGCGTTAAAAGCTGCAGTAATCCCAGCGGCGGCTCCCGTTGCTAAAAAAGTATGTCGATAAGCTTTATTTTTAACTTTAAGCAGATCGGAGACCATTGCACCAATATTACCACCGAGTTGAACCGTAGGGCCTTCACGACCTAACACCATACCAGAGCCCAAAGCACCAATGCCACCAATAAATTTAACGGGTAGGACAGATCGCCAACGAACTGGACGTAAATCAAGTAATGCACCTTCAATTTCTGGTATACCTGAACCGCCAGATTCTGGTGCAAAACGTTTGACCAAATAGTAAGCTAACCCACTCATTGTCCCAGTGATAGCAAAGATTAATAGATAATTAATTACTAGATTGTCGACCAGATTAAATAATAATGTTTTACGCAGTGAGATTACCCAATTCACCGCATATTGAAATAATACGCCAACAATACCAGTGATTGTGCCGATAACGCCGGCAACTATTAGTACGATTAGTGGGGCTTTATCCTGAAAACTACGTATTTTATGATAAAGTTGAATTCTTTTTTTGATAGCAGAATAACTAGGCACAATATTGACTGTAATTAGAATAATGAAGGCAAATTCTACGCCTGTTTAATCGAAAAAGATAGTTTCAAATTTGCGCTAAAATCCTCACTAGTAGTAAGATTATTTAATCAAAAATCTGCGATAATTCGCCATTAAGCAGTAATGTAGCTGCGCGATTTTTTAATCCAAATAATTAAAAATATTGTTCGGCCAAAACTAAATAAACTATAGGCCAGCCATAATCCATGATTTCCCCAAACTGGTACTGCAAAATATTGTACTATCAACCAAAGCAATAACGCTAATAACATTGAATCACGGATTGATGAAGTATAACTAATACCTGAAAAAACACCATAATAGATTAAACCGCCCGCAGCAACAATAGGGAATATAACTAGCCATGATTGATATTGCAGCGTAAGATTTATAATTTCCGTTTGATTAGTAAGTAGCTTGATAATTGAGCTGTCAAACGCCAACCAAATAGCAATTATTACAATTGGGCAAATAAAACAGGCTTGCAATGACCAACGTAGAGTTTGGTTATAGAGATCCATATTTTTATTCCCCTTCGCGCGACCACTAAATACACTTGATGCATTAGCAAAACCATCAAACAGATACGCCATCATGTAATGGATCTGGAATAAGACGGCATTAGCGGCCAATACTTCGGTATCGAATGTTGAGCCAATCGAAATAAAATGATTGGTGACGATTAATAAACAGATAGTCCTTATCATTAGATTGGTATTGACTAAAATGACTCCTTTTAAGGATTTCCATGACAAAATTGCTTTTAAGTCGGTTTTTTGATGTGTTTTCGGTAGATATCGATAGATGAACAAAATCCCGATTAAAGAGCAACTTATTTGGGCGATTAAGGTTGCGAATGCGACGCCTTTGATGTCCCAACGAAACCACCAGACAAAAAGCATCGCCATTATAATATTAAGTACATTGATGAAAACTTGTAAAAATAATACTGCTTTTACTTTAGAGATACCCATTAACCAACCAACTAATACATAATTGATAAGTACAAAAGGTGCCCCCCAAATTAACACGGAAAAATAGCTATCAGCATAGTGTTGAACTTCTTGATTAGGCTTGATGATCTGCATTGAAGCAGAAAAAATGAACTTTTGAAAAATAATAAATACCAAACCTAAAAAAATCGCAATAAACAGGGGGCGAATAAGCGAAGATTTTAGTAACAATATGTTATCCAAGGCTTGGGCTGCGAAACCGGTGGTACTGACTCTTAAAAAACCAAATAACCAGTAAATGGTATTGAATATTACTGTTCCTATGGCAATGCCAGCAATAAAAGCTGGATTAGGTAAATGACCAACTAAAGCGGTATCAACGACGCCAAGTAGGGGGGTGGTAATAGTAGACAGTACAAAGGGGATCACCAATTTAAGATAATCGCTAAACTGATATTGTTGATTTGATGTTGATGAGTTTGCCATTTTTTAAAAACCTAAAACTGATTCGAGAAGTTGGATAGAGTAAGGGTTTTTGACTTGATTAAGTTTATCTATACTATCAATATATTCAATGATCTCACCTTTATAAAAAAATGCCACTTTGTTACAAAGATAAGTAATGGTCGTTAGGTCATGGGTGATAAAAATACTGGTAAGATTGAGTTGCTTTTGTAAATCGGCAAGTAGTGACAATATTTGGGTTTGTACTGAGATATCTAATGAACTCACAGCTTCATCAAATAAGATAAATTGCGGAGAGCAGGCAATTGCTCTGGCAATGCAAACACGCTGTAATTGACCACCACTCATTTGGTGAGCAAAACGATGATAAAAAGAGCTATCTAAACCGACTTGTTCTAATAAAGCATTAATACGCAGCTTACGGTCATCTTTGGCTAGTTTTTCATAGATATCAATTGGTTCAGCAATGATTTGGGATGCAGTAAAATACGGATTGACCGAGGCATTATAATCTTGAAATACCGCACTGATAGCTTTACGCATTGTTGACTTTTTCCACGCCCGTTTAGCTATATCTTGACCATTAAAATAGATATTACCACTATCAGGTTTTTCTAAACCTAAAATCAGTTTACCTAAGGTACTTTTGCCACTACCACTTTCGCCAATAATGCCAAGACATTCACCTTGTTTTAGCTCGAATGAAACGCCATTGATAACGGTATTTTTTGTTCGGCTAAATAGATTCTGATTCGGCTGTAAAAAAGACTTTTTTACATTTTCAACGTGTAATAACGGTGGCATTAAGTTGTCTCCGTAATCAAATTTGGATTATTGAAACCAATAATAGCATTGAACTTATTCAATAACTGTTTACGTGTGTCTATCAAGTAACGAGTATAGTCATGTTGAGGATGGTAAAAAATTTGTTCACGACTACCCGATTCCACAATCTTTCCTTTATTCATCACAATGATATCATCAGCAATATGATGAATCACACCTAAATCATGAGAAATAAAAATCACGGTTGTTTTCGAGTTCTGTTTTATCTCGGTAAACATTTTTAAAATATGAAATTGGCTAATTGAATCGAGTGCTGTAGTAGGTTCATCAGCAATGATGAGTTCAGGTTCAAGCATCAATGCCAAACCAATCATTATTCTCTGTAACATGCCACCACTTAATTGATGAGGATATTTTCTATAGATCTCTTGTGGATTATTAAGGCCAATATTTTCAATCATTTCTAACGCTTTTGTCATGGCTTGCTTTTTGCTAATAACTTGATGCGCTTGTAGTGTTTCAACCACTTGCTTGCCAATACAATATAACGGATCGAAGGCACTCATAGGATGTTGTAGTATTATCGAAATTACCTTACCACGTATCTGCTTTAAGGTCTGTTTATTCTGTTGTAATAGATCACCATTATTAGCTAAGGTTAGTTTAGATTGGTGTGACTTAAATAATATTTGACCTGACACATTAAAATAGGGCTCTAATAATCCGATAATGGCTTTACATGTTAAACTTTTGCCACTGCCACTTTCACCAACGATACCTAAACATGAATGACGATTAATTTTAAATGAGACATCATCTAATAGCTTGTTACCATTGTCGAGGGTAACAGTAAGTTTATTCACTTCTAATAGCGAGCTACTCATGCTTTTTGTCCTTTGGATCTAAAATATCTCTTAAACAATCACCTAACATATTAAATGCTGCAACGACAATTAAAATTGCGATACCAGGATAGACCATCTGCAACGGATGTTGAGTCATGACATTTTTCGCTTCGCTTAACATTAACCCCCACTCGGCAGTAGGTGCTTGAACACCTAATCCAATAAAGGATAGTGCTGAGATATTTAAAATTACCCAACCTGTATCTAAGGTTGCTAATACCACCAGCTCTGACATAACATTAGGTAATAAATGACGGCAAATAATAAACGAATGTGGTGCGCCAATTGCGCGTGAAAAAAGAATATAATTTTTTCGGCTATATTTGATGACTGAACTACGAATCATGCGGCTATACCATGCCCATTTAACCACAATATTGGCTATAATGACGTTTTCAATACCTACGCCTAATACACCAACAATCGCTAAAATCATTACCTGGCTAGGAAATGACAGCATAATATCACAAAGGCGCATAATGCATTCATCAAGTTTGCCTCGTTGATAACCTGAGATAAGGCCGATTAGACTACCAACTACGATAGTGATGATCATGGTCAGTAAGGATAAAAACAGGGTAGAGCGGATACCATAAAGCAAACGCGATAAAATATCGCGACCAAGATGATCACAACCAAGCCAATGTTGGCTAGACATGGCGGCATATTTACGCACTATACGAACTTTATTGGGATCATACGGTGCGATATAAGGTGCTAAAATACCTAATATAACGATTGTGGTGATGATGATTAAACAGATTAAAGCTGTTTTATTGTTAATCAGTTGTTTAGTTATATTCATACGGCACCACCATTATATCGTAATCGTGGATCTAACCATTGATGAATGATATCAACAATAAAATTACAAACTACAAATAGAATAGCCATGATAAGAATATAAGCTTGAATGACCGGATAATCACGGTTCATGATAGCCGCGATACATAAACGACCAAGTCCTGGCCACGAAAAGATATATTCGACGACAAAAGATCCAGCTATTAATTGCGGAATAGTCATACCTAAAGCCGTGATAGTAGTATGTAGAGAATTAACTAACACATGTTTAACAATTATCGTTGTTTCTTTTAAACCACGGCTACGAGCATAAAATACCGAATAATTATGCATATTTTCCAACATGTTATTACGGATAAAACGAATATAAGTTGAGATATAGACAAACGATAAGGTTAAGGTAGGTAAAATGAGATTTTGCCATGTTCCGTAACCGTTGGTTGGCAGTAAATCTAAATAATTGGCAAACAGCCAAATAAATAGCAAACCTAACCAATAACTAGGCATTGCAGTACCTAGAAAGATAATAATACGAACAATATGATCGAATGCTGAATTGGCAAAGATGGCACATAAAACACCTAAAATTAAACTGATGATAAGTGTAAATGCAAATGCCGACATCGCTAAAATTAATGTCGGAATTAAACTGCGGATCATCTCATCCCAAACTAGTCTATCTCGATGAATAAATGAACGACCAAAATCAAGATGTAAAACATCATATAGCCAAATAAAATAGCGTTCTAAAAAAGGTTTATTCAATCCCAATTCTTGACGCATACTTTCAATAGCATCTGGTGTTGGCATGATTTCGTTTAAGCGTAATGCAACTTCAGCAGGATCGGAGGGGGCTAAATTAATAAGAAAAAAAGCGATAAAAGAGATACCGAATAATATCGGTATCATCATGGTTAAACGTTTAATAATATAATTTAACATTATTCGTCAATAATATTAGTTTATTAAAAATGCATTTTCTCAAATGGAATATCAAATTGAGAAGGAGCGAATTCAATTCCTTTTAATGATTTAACTGCAATAGCACGATTACGTTCATAAGTTAATGGGATATAAACGGCCTGATTGTGCAGCGTTTCTAGTACATAACGGAATAGATCTTGCCGCTCTTTTTCAGCAGTTGAAATTAATGCTTTACTAATACTCTCATCAATTTGTGGCTTTTCTTTCAAGCCTTGTTGCGCCATATAATCACCATAAACCGGTAATTTCATTCCCGATAAAAATGATTGCGGATCATATGGTGTTCCCCATGAAATATCGAATACCATATCAAAATCACCCGCTTTTTGGCGATCACGATAACCTTGCTCTTCTTCACCATGGATATTAAGCTTTAATCCCACTTGCTCAAATTCGTCTTGCATATATTGTGCAATGGTTTTTTGAGAGGCAGTATTACTATCATAATAAAGAGTGATCTCAAACGGTTTACCCTCTTTTTGGCGATAATCTTCACCTTTAACTTTTAGCCAACCAGCTTTATCAAGTAGTGTTTCAGCTAATTTTGTATCGTAGACATAAGGTTTTAAACCAATGTTGGCATAAGGAATATTGGTTGCCATCAATGTATCCGCTGGTGCTTCGCTATTATTAAAAATACCTTCTGAGATATCTTTCTTATTGATAATATGTTCGATAGCTTGGCGGACATTAACATCACTCAATTGGCTTCTTGTCGTATTCATTAAAACAATTCGACTGGAAACCGGTTTAGACATTAAGGTTTGAAACTTATCCATGCTAGAAAAACGCTCAAATGAATCCGCATCAACCATATTTTTACCATAAATCAGATCTATTTCACCTTTTTCAAGGGCCATTAGCCGACTTTGATTATCTGCGATTACTTTCATAGTCACTTTTTTCAGTAACGGTTTAGTACCCCAATAAGTTGGATTGGCATTAAATACTGCATACTGATCTTTCTTATGATCACCTAAAACATATGGGCCGGTACCAATATAAGATTTCACGCCATTTTTAGTTTCACCATCAATCATAGAATTTGGGGAAATAAATCGCATAGGGCGAGTGACGGCAATTTCAATCATGAAAGGGTAGTAAGGCTCAGAAAGATTAACCTCAAGAGTATAATCATCGACTGCTTTGACTTCGGTTATTAAACGCACCATTTCTAACCAAGTATGACGAACTTTGTTGGATAACACGGCATCCCAATTCAGTTTGGCACTGTGCGCATCAAATTTTGCTCCATCACTAAATGTGACGTCTTTTCTTAATTTAAAGGTGTAAGTTTTACCTTTGTTAGTAATAGTCCAGCTTTCTGCCAACCATGGAGAAAAAGTGCCATCTTCATTATAGTGAACTAATGATTCATACAACATATTTTGCGCCCACATTTCACCTGAATATAAATGTGGATTTAAATCACGAATATCACGAAAGTTTGCGAAAGTAATATCATCTTTGGCTAAACAATTTAAACTAAAGCAACTTAACATTAAGAAGATAAATAATTTTTTTAAATGAGGGAAGTTAAAAGACATATCTATTCCATGAAATAATTATGTTTTGGGCTTGCAACAATACAATAAATGATAATGATAATCAATATCATTTTTCCAATCTACCTAAAAAATGAGCAATATATTATGAACATATTTTAAGCGATTAATAACTCTATACTTTATAAGGTTATTCCCTAAAATAGTAACATATATTACATAACTAGCAATGAAAAGATAAAATAATCAGACAATTATTATTAAATTGCTTTATAATGTTGTTGCTTATTTATTTTTTTCGATTATTTAGGAATCATTACATGTCATTTGACTCTCTTGGCTTAGATGCCAAGATATTAAAAGCTATTGAAGAGCAACACTATACCGATCCCACTCCTATCCAACAACAAGCTATTCCCGTAATACTGTCAGGTAAAGATTTAATGGCTAGTGCCCAAACCGGTACCGGTAAAACCGCAGGTTTTGGTTTACCCATATTGCAAAAATTGCATCAAATGCAATTAAGAAATTCACCTAACTCAGAACCGAAAAAAGGTAAACGCCCTTTATATGCATTAATTTTAGCACCAACACGTGAGCTAGCAGCGCAAATTGGTGAAAATATTCGTGATTATAGCCGTTATTTATCTATTCGTTCATTAGTGGTATTTGGTGGTGTCAGTATCAATCCACAAATGATGAAACTTCGCGGTGGGGTGGATATTTTAATTGCCACACCAGGACGATTATTAGATTTAGTGCAGCAAAATGCTGTCGATCTTTCGCCGGTAAAAGTTTTAGTTCTGGATGAGGCTGATCGTATGTTAGATATGGGCTTTATCCATGATATCCGACGTGTGATCGCTAAATTACCGAAAAAACGCCAAAATTTACTTTTTTCTGCCACCTTTTCTGACGAGATAAAAGGATTAGCGAATACCATCTTAAATTCGCCTGAATCGATTGCTGTGGCGAAAACCAATAGTGCATCTGAGCAAATTACGCAATATGTGCATCGAGTGGATAAGCGTCGTAAGCGTGAATTGCTCTCTTATTTAATTGGCAAAAATCAATGGCAACAGGTGTTAATTTTTACTCGAACCAAGTATGGCGCTAACCATCTAGCGGAACAGTTAACCAAAGATGGCATTAAAGCATCAGCAATTCATGGTAATAAGAGTCAGGGCGCCAGAACGAAAGCGTTAGCTGATTTTAAGTCGGGACAAATACGAGCATTAGTCGCTACAGATATTGCTGCCAGAGGATTGGATATTGAGTTATTACCTTATGTTATTAATTATGAGCTGCCACAAGTAGCAGAAGATTATGTTCATCGAATTGGTCGAACAGGGCGAGCCCAAAATCAAGGTCAAGCTATATCGCTAGTTTGTATTGATGAACTTCCTCAATTAAAATCAATTGAGAAATTGCTTAGAAAAACGATTCCGGAAATTTTTACTCAAGGATTTGAAGTCGATCCTAGAATTAAAGCGGAGCCAGCCAAAAAAGCGCCAGCAAAACGAGCTCCAACAAAAAGAAGAAGTGCTGATAAATCTCGAACTTCTAAAAATCATCAGAATAGTATGAAGCAATCAAGCCATCATACACATTCTAAAACTCACTAAATTATTTAAAGCAGAAGGATATTATTATGGCTAAGGTTAATCGCAGTCGTCGTTTAAGAAAAAAATTACATATTGAAGAATTTAAAGAGTTAGGTTTTACTGTAAGCTGGTCATTTGACGAAGGTACTAATGAAGAAACAATCGATAACGTTGTCGATCAATTTATCGTTGAAGCAATACAAGCTAATGGTTTGGCTTACGAAGGAAGTGGTTATTTGACTTGGAAGGGGATTATTTGTACCCAGAAATTAGGTAACTGTACTGAAGAAGATCGTGACAATGTCACTAAATGGCTTGAGAGTCATGGTTTAAAAAATGTTAAAACCAGCGCTTTAATCGATATTTGGTGGGATGAATTAGATTTTTAATTCTTTATAACCAGCCAATAAAAAAATAGCCACTTATGTGGCTATTTTTATTGATTTTTATGCAGCTTTATTCGATACCTTGACTTCGCAAGTAATCTTCATAATTACCTGTATAATCAATCACTTTTTCTGGCGTGATTTCAATAATACGGCTAGCCAGTGAGCTGACAAATTCGCGGTCATGCGATACAAAAAATAACGTTCCTTGATAAAGCTCTAATGCCATATTTAATGATTCGATCGATTCCATATCAAGGTGATTAGTCGGTTCATCCATGACAATGATATTTGGTCGTTGCATCATCAATTTGCCAAACAGCATACGGCCTTTTTCACCACCAGATAGAACTTTAACTTGCTTTTTAATATCATCTTGGGAGAACAATAATCGACCTAAAATACTTCGTACCGCTTGTTCATCATCATTAGGTTGTTTCCATTGACTCATCCATTCAAATACAGTTAAGTCTTGTTCAAACTCATATTCATGATCTTGCGCATAATAACCAATATTGGCATTTTCTGACCATTTAATATCACCTTGTTCTGGTGTTAATTCATTCATCAAGGTTTTGAGTAGGGTAGTTTTACCGATACCGTTAGTCCCTAAAATTGCTACTTTTTCGCCAACTTCGACCATGATATTAAGATTTTTAAATAAAGGACCATTGTCGAAACCTTTAGTGAGGTTTTCTACCACTAGTGCATTACGAAATAGTTTTTTATCTTGCTCAAAGCGAATAAATGGGTTTTGTCGGCTGGATGCCTTGACTTCTTCCAATTTTATTTTTTCAATTTGTCTCGCTCGTGATGTTGCTTGTTTTGATTTAGCGGCATTAGCGCTAAAGCGACTGACGAAGGATTGTAATTCACTTATTTGTGCTTTCTTTTTCGCATTATCAGCTAATAAACGTTCTCTTGCTTGAGTAGCGGCAGTCATATAATCATCATAATTGCCAGGGTAAATACGAAGTTCACCATAATCCATATCGGCCATATGGGTACAGACCATGTTAAGAAAATGGCGATCATGGGATATGATGATCATTGTACTTTCACGTTCATTTAATGTATCTTCTAACCAACGGATAGTATCAATATCTAAGTTATTGGTTGGTTCGTCGAGTAATAAAATATCTGGATTTGAAAATAGCGCTTGGGCTAATAATACCCGTAGTTTCCAACCTGGAGCAATTTCGCTCATTAGACCATAATGTTGTTCGATAGGAATACCAACTCCAAGCAATAATTCACCAGCTCTCGCCTCCGCACTATAACCATCCATTTCGGCATATTGGGTCTCTAAATCAGCGACTTTAAAACCGTCTTCCTCACTCATTTCTGCTAACGAGTAAATGCGATCACGTTCTTGCTTGATTTGCCATAATTCTGTATGTCCCATAATTACGGTATCGAGAACAGTAAACTCCTCGAAAGCAAATTGATCTTGGCGTAATTTACCCAATCTTTCATGTGGATCAAGCGATACATTGCCTGAAGTTGGCACTAAATCGCCACCAATAATTTTCATAAAGGTGGATTTACCACTCCCATTAGCACCAATTAATCCATAACGATTACCATTACCAAATTTGACAGAAATATTTTCAAATAGTGGCTTACTGCCGAATTGCATTGTGATATTGCTTGTTGTTAACACTGATAATTACTCTCGAATTGACAAAAGGAGGCAGTTATATATAACAAAAATACATATAACACCATTAAAATAAATTTCTTTATATTATGGCATATTTAACACTTTTTGAATAATTCAGTTTTATCTCTATGAATTTACTAATGATTTTCATGTTTGTTATTTTTTAACAAACAAAAATTTTGTTAAAAGTAATATATAAAAACCTTAATGAGAAAAAGTGGTTTAGAAAATATTATATTAGTCTTAAGCAGTGAAAGTGAGAGATAACAATAGCTGTATCTCCAACTCAAAGAATATTGAAAATATTCCCAATATACTTCTATAACTTAGAAATCATCATCACAATAAGATTTTTTGATTTTATTAGCAAAAATATTTAAAAATTAAGTCATAAGTATTGTTAATACTTAATCTAAATTTAATTGAAAATGTGCAATTAACTTTATGTTTTATAGAGTAATTCATATCATATCAATTGATGCTCGCTGTTGTATTTCAGCGTCGAAGTAATCATTATTCGATTATTATTTAATTGGGTAACTATATTTGTCATAGTAAATGAGCAAGCCATCGATAAAAACAAAAATGCTGCTATCATTTTCTAATCAAAACTTAAACATTGGTAAATTATAATAAAATTCTATCTTGTTGTTTCAATTAGAATAATAGTATCATTAATACGTTTTAATTGTAGAATTGGCGGAATTGCAATAAAAGGCTTGATTTGTTATCGCTCATAAATCAAGCCTTGTATGATATCAATATGAATAAAAAGGATTTCGAATAATAGGGACAATATATGAAATATTTTTGGTTATCGATAATGTTTTTTTATCTAAGCTGGATTAGTTGTTGTAAAGCAACAAATTTCAAAGATTTAACATCTTGGCAGTATTACGATCAGGAAATTCCGATACAATCTACTGAGGGAGAGTTGTGGGTATTTGATGATAATCGAATTAAATGTGATTGGTTCCCTGATATAGAAGAATTTAATTGTAATTTACTTTTTTTAAAATCAAATAAAAAATTTGATTTTTCTATACCACTCGGTAGTTTCATTGACAGTACTTCATTTAATGGATATTTGTACAAAAGTTCTGCAAATAATTTATTTAACGTGTTTCTTATTGAGGGCGAGTCTGAACGTGGTACAGTTGGTTACTATGTTTTAATCTTTGATAAAACTAAATTGGTTAATCATTTCTACCTTGATTATGGCAGAGCCGGTATCTATTCGTTTGACCAAGCTAAACAATTATTACAAGATAATGCTACAGATAATAAAGAGTTACCAGAATTGAATATCGATAATGCTGAAAATTTTGATGAAATTTATATCAATCCAAAATATTTTATTTCAATTTATAGAAAAAATAATAAGTTTTTATTTAAGATTGCTAGAAATTATATGTGGAATCCTGACGATATTCCAATAACGGATGAAAATAAATATATCTATATTGAAAAAACAATCAATGAATAATTGGAGTAAGAAATAATTATTGTCATGGTTGTAATCAATTAGTGCATCAAAATGTTTACAACCGATATATGAATTGTTACCATGCCTGACTTTTTATTTTCGGTACAAATTTGCTATGTATTACCTTATTTTTGTCACTATTGTTTGGTCGTTTTCATTTAGTTTTATTGCGGTTTATTTAAGTGGTCAAGTTGATACTTGGTTTGCGGTAGTCATGCGCGTTTTGCTGGCTTTTATTACCTTTATTCCTTTTTTACGTTTTAAAAATGTCTCTGTAAAGCAGATGTTGCTTTTGATGGGAGTAGGTGCATGCCAATTAGGAATTATGTACTTCTTTTATTACAACTCATTTCAATATATTTCGGTGCCAGAGGTTCTATTATTTACCATTTCAACGCCAATTTATGTCACCATCATCTATGATTTACTGCAAGGGCATCGACTAAGACTTAATTATTTATTAACGGCCATTATAGCGGTAATTGGTGCGGCAATTATCCGTTATGATCACATCAGTCGTGATTTTATCATTGGCTTTTTATTAATTCAGGGGGCCAATATCGTCTTTGCTTTAGGGCAAGTCGGCTATAAACGTATTATGGAACTCTATCCATTACCGCAACATCAAGCTTTTGCTTGGGTCTATTTTGGGGCAATAGTTGTAGCAACTATTGGTTGGTTATTATTTGGTAATGCTGACAAACTGCCTACCACTCAATTACAGTGGGGGATTATTATTTGGTTAGGTGTTGTGGCTTCGGGATTATGTTATTTTTTATGGAATTTAGGTGCGACTAAAGTCGATTCTGGTACATTGGCGATTATGAATAATTTGGTTATTCCGGCTGGTATTTTAGTTAATGTTGTTATTTGGCACCAATCAATAGATTGGGGGCGATTCACTGTTGGTAGTGCAGTTATTGTTTTTGCTTTGATTTTACACCACAAATTCATAAATTTTGCGGTGAAATAAGTTAATCTTAAGCAAAAGGTAACTGTAACATTATTGATAGAATTAACGGTGTTGTTATCGATGACAATGCCGTTGATATCAATAAGCTAGATGCGATAGGTCCTTGTAAAACCTCAAACTGTCTTGCCATCATATAGCAATTTATGGCTATTGATACGGAACTTAATAATACGATAACTTGTAGCTCTAAAACAGGTAATCCTAATAATTTACCTAGTATATAGGTCACAATTGGTAACACAAACAATTTGATAATACAGATTGCTATAGTGATATGTAAATCATTACGAATTTTATATTCAGCCAGCCCCATCCCTAATACGATTAATGATAGCGGTGCGGTCATATCACTGACCATTTGGGTCGATTTTTCGATAAATATAGGTAAAGGTATACCAGAGTAATTAACGGCTATACCGACAAATATGCCGATGATGATTGGATTTTTCGATACATTTTTAAAGGCTTTGATAAACCCTTTGCTTGATAGTTTACCCATTTGCACAAATTCAATGGATACTGTTGCTAAAGTCCATAAAATTAAAGCATTAAATATTACGATAATGGCGACTATAGGAATCGCTTTTTCACCCAATAACATATTAATAATTGGAATACCAACAAATACCGTATTTGTGTAAATTCCACCCATAGCAAACATGGTACTTTCAGAACCATTAAGTTTAAAAAATTTAACCGCAATAAAGCAACTCAAGGCAAAAACAATAAATGAGCCACCAAAAAATACTAATAAAAGATTAATATCGATTTCTGAATGTTCAGAAAAGTGGCTCATAATTTGAAAGAGCATAATTGGGAAAGCAATATAGAAAGTGAATTTAGTGACACTATCGGTTACCGTTTTTTGCCAACGGCCCATTTTTACAGCAATATAACCTAACAAAATTAAGATAAATAAAGGTAAGGTCGTTAAAAACTGCTGCCATAATGTGATTAAAAATTCCATCTTAATATATCTTTCTATGCATGTTTTCTGGTGAAGTACCATTCTAATTCAGTTGAGCGATTAGAATCAAATTGGTAGCCATCTAAATTAAAACTTTTAATATCATTACAATTATTAATGTTATTTTTTATAATAAATCGGCTCATTAATCCGCGCGCTTTTTTAGCGTAAAAGCTGATCACTTTATAATCATCTTTGCTTTTATCTAAAAATATCGGTTGAATAATTTTGCCATTTAGGTGTTTAACTTGAATCGCTTTAAAATATTCATTAGAGGCTAAGTTAATTAAGGTTGGTTGAGATGATTTTGCTAACTCTTCGTTGAGTTTATCGGTTAAGCTTTCTCCCCAAAATTGGTAAAGATTAGTCTTGTCACCATTTTTTAACCGGATACCCATTTCTAAACGGTAAGGTTGAATTAAATCAAGTGGTTTTAATAAACCATATAATCCAGACAGAATACGTAAATGCGATTGCGCAAATTGCAAGTCACTAGCAGTAAAATCTTCAACATGTAGACCTTCGTATACATCGCCTTTAAACGCTAGGATCGCTTGTCTGGCATTTTGTAAATTAAAATCAGGATGCCAATTCTGGAATCTTTCATAATTAACTGCCGCAAGTTTGGGGCTGATAGACATTAATTTAGCTAAATTATCGCTAGTTAGCTTTTTACAAACAGCAATAAGTTGTTTTGTTGCCTCTAAACAGTCAGGTAGGGTATGGGTTGTAGTGATTAATGGACTTTGATAGTCAAGGGTTTTGGCTGGAGAGATGATAGTTAGCATAAAAAGTGTTACCTATTGTGTTTTGTGCGAATTGGGTATATTTTACCTGTAATCTTAGCAAATAAGGAGAATAAATATGAATAGTACCAAAAAAGAAATACATGATATTCGATCTTGGGCAAATATTCGTGAAACTTCTATTGAAATTGCCGAGGCTATTTTTGAACTCGCTAATGATGATGAAAAATTAGCAGAACAAATTTGGGAAGAAGGTAGCGATGAAGTGTTACAACGCGCTTTCGCTAAAACTAAAGCTGATAAGCTCTTTTGGGGTGAACAGACCATTGAACGTAAAAACGTATAATATGTATTAAAAAATCAATTGGTTAGATTTATTTTAAGTGATCAAAAGGATTTTAAAATTTTATGAAAATAATGAAATTAATGACTATATTTATTATTTTTATGCCACTAGTGGTTTTTGCTAATTCAAAATATGCTGATTTAAATCAGTACGAATTGCGCATCTACTGTGGTCGCGAGCCTTCAGAAGCAGCCCTGACTGAATGTTTAGAAAAAATTTTTTATATTAGTCAAGCTGAGTTAGATAAATCGCAAAAGAAATTTTTCAATAAACTTGATAATTGGTGGGAAGATAAAGAATACATCGTAATTGCTAAAACTAGATTGGAAAAATCTAACCAAGAATTTATTAAATATCGCACTCTGCAGTGTGATTTTGCACGTTCGTTAGGTGGTGGAGCAATTGATAATGCGCTAGATATGATGAAATTTTCTTGCCTTGCTGAACTAAATTTTCAACGAGCAAAACAACTAGATCTTTATCTTAAATAAAGTACAAGATGAAATCTTTATTTAAATTATTGTACTGATTTGTGTGATATAACCATTTTGGTTTTAACGTTCTGTTATAAATGAATTAATTATTATAGTTACTATTATAATAATTTTTCTATTTCTTATAGCAAAATAACATTATCAATAGTTATTCTCAGTATATAATAAAATTTTAAATGACAATTTGATCTTGATATGAAATTAACTTTTTTAGGGACAAGTGCCGGTTCACCAACCGCAGAACGTAATGTAAGTAGTGTTATGCTTGATCTTCGACAAGAACGAGGGCGATTATGGCTGTTTGATAGTGGTGAAGCAACGCAGATGCAAATGCAAAAGGCCAATTTTAGTTTAGCTAAATTGGAGATGGTATTTTTGACTCATTTGCATGGTGATCATCTATTTGGTTTACCTGGTGTGTTAACCACTCGTTCATTAATGCAAAAGCAATCGGCATTAACGTTAGTTGGACCTAAAGGTATTAAACAATTTATTCAAACAGTGATTGAAATTAGTTCTTCATGGCTTACTTACCCTTTAAATATTATTGAACTTGAACAAGATAGCTTAGTATTTGAAGATAATAAATTTCGCGTCGAAGCCAAATTATTACAACATCGAGTGCCTTGTTTTGGTTATCGTATTGTTGAAAAGGATTTACCTCCAAGCTTAGATATTGACAAATTGCAGCAAGATAATATTAATCCTGGTGTACACTACGCCGTTTTAAAAGAAGGGTTAACTGTTACTTTAGAAGATGGTAGAACGATTAATGGTAAGGATTATCAAGGCGATATTAAACGAGGCAAAAAAGTAGCTATATTGGGTGATACCATTCCTTGTCAAGCATCCATTGATTTAGCCGAAAACGTTGATTTATTAGTGCATGAGGCCACTCAAGAGCAAGCTTTTGAGGCAAAAGCCATTGAACGTGAGCACTCAACGACAATACATGCCGCCAACATTGCTAAGCAAGCTAAGGCTAAAAGGTTAATCATAACGCATATTAGCCCTAGATATAGTATACAAGATAATCAAAAACTGGTTAATGAAGCAAGGAGCGTCTTTGTTAATACTGAAATTGCCACTGATTTTGCCTCTTTTCAAGTTTAATCAATTACGCCGACATTGTCGGCTATTACTAATCAAACTAATCAAAATTAAAACGATAACAATAATTAAAACATGACTTTTCTTATATATTTTTACTATATCGAGATGACCATATTTGTAAAAAATATTGAGAAGTCTATACCATCTTATTTTTGCTTATCTGAACTTAATTCCTTAGGACTAATTTGGTTATTAAACGGCCTTAATAAAATTATTTTATTTGTGATTTTGATAATAATTATGTCATTTAGATTAATATTCCTAATTTTTTCATCCAATTAACATAATCATCTGCACTTTTATTTACCTCATTCAAAGTAATTTTATCTGGGTAATCTGGTTCATTGTTTGCGCCATAAAGTGCAAACATAGGCTGATAATCAGCATGAACGTAATTCATTGTTAATTCGAAAGGTTTTAATATTTCCTCAAGCGTATATTGATATTGTCCTGTGCAGGAATAATCTGTTTTCTTAATACCAGCTGAAACCGCTAAAGCCACTTTTTTGTTATTTAATTTATCGCCTAAAGAACCGAAAGCCCAACCATAAGTAAAAACGTCGTCAAACCATTGTTTTAACAGTGGTGGACAATTAAACCAATATATTGGGAACTGAATGACTAAATTCTGATGGTTTTCAATTAAATTTTGTTCAAATTTAACGTCTATTTGTTGGGTTGGATAGCATGAATATATATCATGTATGGTTAGTTGTTCATAGTATTGATTTAATTTATTAAGCCAGCATCGATTAACACTTGATGATGATAAATTTGGATGGGCTACAATCACTAAAGTTCGTTTCATTCTCAATATTCCTTTTTGTTGTGATAAATCATCTTGTCATAGTAATATTGATACAATTATTTTTGAAGTACGGTAATTGTTGTTATGTACTATCTTTAAGGAGCGTGTAAATATGGAAAAGCATCATTGTGCAGAAGATAATTTCGAGAATAGTGGATTTAATTACACGCTCTCGATGATCAGAGGAAAATATAAGATTATTATTCTTTATTGGTTAAATGAAAATCAACCATCTATGCGCTTTAATGAACTAAAACGTAGCATTAAAGAAATTTCCTTTAAAACATTGAGTAATACTTTAAAAGAAATGGAGAGAGATAAATTAATTTTTAGAAAAGAACACCCTCAAATTCCACCAAAAGTTGAATATGGACTATTAGAACGGGGTAAAACACTAGTGCCTGTATTAGATATGCTTTGCCAATGGGGAAATATACATAAAGATGATAGCTTGGATTAATTTAGAAGCTAATTTTTGTAAAAAATATTGAGAAGTGTATACCGTCTTAAAATGAAAATGATTCATTAATATCATTTAGTATCACTATTTACAGAAAAATTTTATTGATGATTGTAGTGGTTAGATAACTTTATAAATAAATTTTATTAAGTGATAAATGTAGGATGAAAAAGTAAGTTTTTGTAAAAAATATTGAGGAGTGTATACCGTCTTAATTTAAAAGTAATGAGCTATTTACTCTAATAACCTTAAACTGATTCGCCGACTTTGCCGGCGAATATATTGATTTATAAACAAAAATCTTTAATTAAATTTTCAATGGTTAATTTGGTCGGTTTTAAGAAATCCATAGAGATAAATTCATCTGGTTGATGAGCTTGCTCAATTGAGCCTGGTCCTAACACAATAGTTGGGGCGATTTGATTTAAATATGGCGCTTCAGTACTGTAGTTAACGGTTTGCGCGGTGTGACCAACCAGTTTTTCGATATGATTTAATGCTGGATGATCTTTTTTACATTCATAGCCCGGTATTGGTGATACCTCATATTCGATGGAAACTCGATTAGGATATTGGTCCATGACGGGTTGTAATGCTTCACAAAGGGCATTATAAAGTGAGTCAATATCGTTATCTGGTAATACCCGAATATCAATAATCAATTCACAACAGCCACAGATACGATTAGCTGCATCACCACCATGAATAACGCCAAGATTCATGGTTGGATAAGGTACACTAAAACCATCATTATGATATTGTTCTTTGAATTTTTGTTTCAAAATAAGTAATCTTTCAATCACTAAATGCATGATTTCGATAGCATTAATACCTTTGTCTGGATCACTTGAATGGCCTGACTTACCAATAACTTTAATTGAATTAGATATAAATCCTTTATGAGCACGAATAGGAATCAATGAGGTAGGTTCGCCGATAATCGTGCAGTCTGGTTGTAGTTGCGTTTGTTGGGCAAAAAATGAAGCGCCAGCCATTGATGTCTCTTCGTCTGCGGTGGCTAATACATAAATTGGTTTAGTTAATGTTTTAAGATCGATATCACGTAATGCATCTAATATAAATGCAAAAAATCCTTTCATATCTGCCGTGCCTAGCCCATAGAGCTTATTATTTTCTTCAGTTAACTTAAATGGATCTTTGCTCCATTGTCCATCATCAAAAGGCACTGTATCACTATGACCACTTAACAATAGGCCGCCTTGAGTTTTATTTTCACTATTAGAATAGGTGGCTAACATATTAAATTTATTACGAGTATTTGGTACTGGTTGAATGTCAATTGTAAAGCCTAAATCAGCAAACCATTGCGCTAATTTGTCAATTAGTGGTTTATTAGAATAATCTAATTTTTCATTGGTTACATTACTGATAGTTGGCGTGGATATTAATTCATTATAAATTGTCAAAAAAGAAGGAAGAGCCATAAAATCACCTTTATTAAATAAGTCCGCTGGGAAAAATATATTTAATTACTATATTTCCTTACAGCACTGCTAGCAATAGTTTGTTGCTATTTTGTTAGACGGTTATTGATTAGCAACTAATTGTTTAATCATTGAATATTTCGCTACTATTATAGTTAAAGATAGGCTAAATATTATTTGTTATTATTGATATAATAACTTATTTTAAAGCTACTCAAAGTAAAAATTTATTATCAATCACTAATAAGGAAATAGACAGTGAAGATTAAATCATTATGTTTTATTGGTTTACTCATGCCATTTTTCGCAAATGCGCAAAATCCATCATTTGATGATGATTTTAGTCATTTATTAAAAAGCTTTACCCAATGTGATAAGACTTTTTTTTCGGATTTAAATCAAAAAAAATATCGTAATTATTTTCCAATCGTAAATTTACCAAATGGTTATAGCAAATTTGCCACTAAATCTATTAATCATCCCCAAAAAAATAGACTTACATTTGATCCACCGATTATCTTTAATGGTTTAAAAATCGAAAGTTTTGATCAGTCTCAATATATTAACGATGATCATCTAAAGTACTATTATTGGGGATTTAACACCGATAATACCTTTGAAGAGATTAAAAGTGCGTTACCATGGGTTGATTGGCAGATATCGGCTGATGGCACGCTTGATGTTGCCAATGCGTTATTTTATAAAAATGGAGTTTGGTCTGAGAATAAACATGTATTAACCAATGACTCTCCAGTAAGAGGCACTGCTGAAAATTTATTGTTTCTTGAATATGATAGGTTTAGTGGCAAAATCATGATTCAATGCACAGTTCAAGGTGATATTCCATTAAAAGAATTAAGACGATTTAGACCGGATTTATGATCTTTTTCAAAATAATCGTTTAACATTTATAAGATAATTCCAAATTAATTTTATATTGATTTGGAATTTAATTTTTTTATTACCTTCATTCCATTGACTAAATCAATAATATATTAAAATATTCTCAATTAAATTAATTAGATATTCATTTTTTTGCTTTTCTTTATAAATCGTCATCTACGTTTATTGTAATCTATATTTAAAATTATAAATGACCTTTTTTAGCTTTTACTGCGTTTGTTTTGAGAGTTGATATTATTTATAAAATACATTTGCTATGATGATCATATTGAAAATAAATCGCTTCTAACGATTAAATTTTTCGTTAAGTTTTATTATAGATTTGTCACTTTAGAATAAGGTGTTATTCATGAAACAAATAAACAAAAAATGGATTGTTATTGCAGTTGTGGTTGTTGTTATTGGTTTTATTTTGTGGCAGCAATTTAAACCTGATGGCTATGGTGCCGATTTTACTAGTGGCAACGGACGTATTGAAGCTACTGAAATCAACATTTCTACTAAGCTAGCCGGTAGAATTGAAAAGATTAATGTTGAAGAAGGCGATTTTGTCACTGCAGGTCAACCGCTAGTCATTATGCAAACTGATACGTTACAAGCGCAATTAAATGAAGCTCAAGCTCAACATCGACAAGCTATAAGTAATGAAGCGACATCAAAAGCACAAGTAGCTTTAAAAATGAGTGATAAAGTTGCAGCTTTAGCGGGTGTTACGCAAAGAGAAAGTGACTTAGATATAGCTAATAAACATTTACAACGTACGACAGCGCTTTATCAAAAAGGAGCGATTTCAGTACAACAATTTGATGATGATACTGCTAAGGTAAATAGTGCTAAAGCGGCATTAGATTCAGCTAAATCACAAATTACCGCTGCCGATGCTGCAATTGAAGCTGCTCAAGCTGGTGTAGAAAGTGCTAAATCAGCGATAAATGTAGCGTTAGCGAATATCAATAAAATTCAAGCTGATATTAATGATAGTACCTTAATCGCTCCTGTTGATGGACGTATTCAATATCGTATAGCCCAACCTGGTGAAGTTTTACCTTCAGGCGGAAAAGTATTAAATCTAGTCAATCTGTCAGATGTTTATTTGACTTTCTTTTTACCTGAAATGATTGCTGGAAAAGTAGGAATTGGTGATGAAGTAAGATTAGTGTTGGATGCTTTACCTGGTAAAGCTATTTCAGCCAAAATTTCATTTGTATCTAGTGTTGCACAATTCACGCCTAAAACTGTTGAAACCAAAGATGAACGTCAAAAATTGATGTTTAGAGTTAAAGCACAATTAAGCCCAGAATTGTTAAGGTGTTATATCACTCATGTTAAAACCGGTCTTCCAGGCGTTGCATGGGTTAGACTTGATCCTAATACGGAATGGCCTGCGGGTTTATCTGATGTTGCAAAATGCCAAACAAAATAATTGGAGATAGCATATGTCAGAATCGGATAAAAAGGATTTGACGTTACTTGCAGAAGGTAAAACCATTGAAGATGCAGTTGTTAATGTCAGTAATGTAACATTACATTATAAAAAAACTTGTGCACTCAATGATGTCAGTATTGCCATCCCACCAAGATGCATGGTGGGATTGATTGGTCCCGATGGGGTGGGTAAATCGAGTCTATTGTCTTTGATAGCTGGCGCGCATGTCATCCAAGAGGGATTAGTTTACGTATTAGATGGGGATATGAAAGATAAAACCCATCGTCAAAACGTATGTACCCGTATTGCTTATATGCCACAAGGATTAGGTAAAAATCTTTATCCAACACTGTCAGTCGAAGAAAATTTACAATTTTTTGCCCGTTTATTTGGTAATGATGCAGCTGAAAGACGGCGACGTATTGATGAGTTAACCAAAAGTACCGGCTTATATCCTTTCTTATCTCGGCCTGCAGGTCGTCTTTCTGGTGGGATGAAACAAAAGGTAAGTTTATGTTCGGCTTTAATTCATGACCCCGATTTACTTATTCTTGATGAACCAACAACCGGTGTTGATCCGCTTTCTCGTGCACAATTTTGGCAACTCATTAATAAAATCCGTGAGCAACGTCCACAAATGAGTGTCATTGTTGCTACCGCGTATATGGATGAGGCACAAAACTTTGATTGGTTAGTGGCAATGTATGGCGGTAAGATCCTCGAAACAGGTACACCACAAGCGTTGTTAGCCAAAACAGCAAAAGATAATTTAGATGATGCTTTTATTCAATTAATGCCTGAAGATGCTAGAGAAGGTTATCAGGCCGTTGAAATCCCTCCATTAGATTTAAATCAAGATTTAAAAGTAGCAATCGAAGCAAAAGGATTAACTAAGCAATTTGGCGATTTTATTGCGGTTGATCATGTTAATTTCTCCATAAAACAAGGTGAGATTTTTGGTTTTTTAGGATCAAATGGTTGCGGTAAATCAACCACCATGAAGATGTTAACTGGTCTATTACCAATTTCGTCAGGTGAAGCGTGGTTATTTGGTAAACCGGTTGATGCCAGTGATATTAATGTAAGACGCCATTTAGGTTATATGTCGCAGGCGTTCTCACTTTATAGTGAATTGACGGTTGAACAAAACCTCGTGTTACATGCTCGTCTATTTGGTATTGAAGAAAGTAAAATACCAGCACGAGTCGAGGAGTTAGTTAAGCGTTTTGGTCTGGAAAATGAATTAAAAAGTTTGCCAGATAGTCTACCGTTAGGCGTTAAGCAAAGACTTTCTTTATCGGTCGCTGTGGTTCACAATCCTGAAATACTTATTCTGGATGAACCTACTTCTGGTGTCGATCCGATTGCTCGTGATGACTTTTGGCGTTTAATTATTGAGCTTTCCCGAAAAGATAAAGTTACCGTATTTATCACTACTCATTTTATGAATGAAGCGGCACGTTGTGATAGGATTTCGTTAATGCATGCTGGTAAAGTTTTAGCCAGTGATACGCCAGATAATATCATTCATTCTAAAGATGCGAAAACCCTTGAAGAGGCTTTTATTCGATATTTAGTTGATGCAGGCGCTGATGATACGAGTAATGATGAAAAAGTTAGTGAAATGCCTAAAGCTGTAGTTAATGATAATGAGCAAGTTAAAATCAATGCGCATCATCTACAAGGATTTAGTCTAACTCGTTTGATTGGTTGTCTATGGCGTGAAACACTTGAGTTATCTCGTGATCCATTGCGCGCTTTATTGGCACTGTTAGGTTCAGCGATATTAATGTTGGTGATGGGCTATGGTATCACGATGGATGTTGAGGACTTAAATTTTGCAGTATTAGATCGTGATCAAACGATTACCAGTCAAAACTATATTACTAATTTATCTGGCTCTAAGCGTTATTTTATTGAGAAACCGCCAATCACTGATTATGATGATATGGACCATAGGATGAGAAGTAATGAGATAGCGTTGGCTATTGAAATGCCACCTAATTTTGGCCATGATATTCAACGCGGTGATCCAGTTAATATCGGTATCTGGATTGATGGGGCCATGCCATTACGTGCCGACACAATTAAAGGATATGTACAAGGTATGCACCTTGCGTGGTTAAGTGACAAAATAAAAACCACCACCGGTACCGCATCTAGCTCATTGGCAAATATTGAGACCCGTTATCGTTATAATCCAGATATTAAAAGTTTGCAAGCGATGGTGCCTGCGGTCATTCCTATTTTACTCTTAATGATTCCGTCAATGTTAGCGGCATTATCCGTAGTGCGTGAAAAAGAGATGGGATCAATAATTAACTTATATGTAACGCCTGTTACTCGAACTGAGTTTTTATTAGGTAAACAAGTTCCTTATATTGTTATTTCGATGCTTAGCTTCTTATTACTGCTACTTATGGCGGTTACGATATTTGGTGTACCGATAAAAGGAAGTTTGCTAACTTTATGTTTAGCTGGATTGGCTTATTGTATTATTGCGACAGGCTTTGGCTTACTTGCCTCAACCGTAACACGTAGTCAAATTGCGGTTATATTTTTGACATGTGTTGGTACTATGTTACCGGCGATACAATTTTCGGGGTTACTCAATCCAGTAGCATCATTAGAAGGGAGTGGGAGATATATTGGTGAAGTCTATCCAACTACCCATATGCTTATTATTGCTCGGGGTGTTTTCAATAAGGCATTAGGATTTTTTGATTTACATAACTCGATATTTACTTTACTTATCACTATTCCGATTATACTTGGTGCAAGTATATTCCTCCTCAAGAAACAAGAAGGATAGATATTATGCAAAGTTTTATTAATATTTATCGCTTAGGTATTAAAGAGTTATGGGGATTGATTCGTGATCCAATCATGTTATTGTTAATCGCCTACTGCTTTACGCTGGATATTTATACCGCAGCCACCGCAACTTCAGATTCACTTCATCATGCTTCAATTGCGGTGGTTGATGAAGACGATTCGCCTTTATCAAGGCAAATTATCGCAGCGCTTTATCCACCAATGTTTAATAAGCCAGTTAAATTAAATTCAATGGATGAAGTTGATCGTGGAATGGATACCGATAGTTATACTTTTGCATTAAATATACCACCTAATTTTCAACGCGATGTGTTAAATAACCAAAATCCAGAAATTCAACTTAATATTGATGCAACCCGAATGGGGCAGGCTTTTGTTGGTAATGGTTATATTACGCAAATTGTCACCAGCGAAATAACTAAATACTTTAATCAAATTGATAAACCAACCAGTTTGCCGGTTAATATTGAGGTTCATGCGGCATTTAATCCTAATTTAACTCGTTCCTGGTTTGGCTCCGTCATGGAGATTATCAATATTGTTACCACATTGTCGATTATTTTAACCGGTGCGGCATTAATGAAAGAGCGTGAGCATGGTACTATCGATCACTTGCTGTCAATGCCTGTGACACCATTTCAAATCATGATTTCTAAAGTTTGGTCTATGGGGCTGGTGGTGCTTGTTTCAACGTGGGGAGCACTGTTAGTCGTTGTTCATGGTTGGTTAAATGTGCCAATTGAGGGCTCGATTACTTTATTTTTAATTGGTGCTGCTTTGCATTTATTCGTGACAACGTCACTCGGTATCTTTATGGCGACGGTGGCTAAATCAACCGCACAATTTGCGATGCTATTTATTTTGATTCTTCTACCGTTACAGATGCTTTCAGGTGGTAGTACGCCAAGAGAAAGTATGCCTGAAGTGGTGCAAAATATTATGTTATTTGCACCTACAACCCATTTTGTCGAATTAGGGCAGGCAATTTTATATCGAGGGGCTGGTTTAAGTGTGGTTTGGACCTCGTATGCGTGGTTATTAGGAATTGGTAGTGTATTTTTCCTTATTGCGCTTAAACGTTTTCGTAGTTCAATTGTTAATATGGGCTCTTAACTTTATTAATAATAATGTGCAAAAATTAACTTTATTTGTACTTAACAATTTAAATTATTGAAGTTTTTTTATGAAAAAGATTCATTTACAAAAATATATTATTGCAATTTTAACTGTTATTACTATTCCTTTTGCAATGGCCGAGTCTTCAGATAATGTTGATAGTAATACAACTGAAGCTATTCCCGTCTATGATTCAAGAACTGAATTTTTAGATATCAATAACAAGGCAACTGAATTTATTACCGCTTATAATAAAGCGCATCATACTAATTTGCATATTGTCGAAGTAAATGGAAAAGATTATTTACCTCGTTGTCTTGTACCATTAAAAGCTGGTTGGAAGAAAGCAGAAGTTCATGGCGGTAAAATTCCTTTTCGATATGTTATTTCTATTTCTTGTGAAAAATCGAAGGATGATAGATATAGAAAAAAATGGGATATTGATGTGCATGTTCGCAATGAACAAGGTAATTCAATTCAATCAATTGATTAAATTATTATCTTAGCGGTTAATCCGTTATCTATTTTACAAAAGGTAACTCGTCCCAACGAGTCGTATACCGTTGGCTAAGTCGCTCTCGCTTGATTTGCCATGCTGCAGTTTGTCTGATACCACCTAAGTGAATAGTGTTTTTTCCCATTTTCTGATTAATGTCATCCATGGTTTTCATTAATTGTTCACTTTTGTGTTTTTCAGTTGCTGATGTTTCAGCGGTAAATAAATCCGATTGGCAATAATTATCTTTAGTTTTTAGATCAAGTAACATCACACCTGATTTCATAAATAAAAAACCTGGTTTATAAATGGATCGTAACCCTTTTTGAGCCGCATGAATAATTAATCTTGAATCATCGCTCGCCGATAGCAATGGCACCACAATTGACGGATTATATTGTACTAATTCAGGTCGAAATCGATTAGTTTTTAAAAATACCAGTACGGCATTAGCAACTGATTTTTGCTTTCTCAATTTTTCTGCGCCACGGCTTGCATGCACACGAATTGCTTCTTGTATATCAAATAGGTCATTGGTTAAATGACCAAAACTACGTGATGTCATAATATTTTTTTTAGCTGTATGCAGATCATCTAATTCAATACAATTCATACCACGTAACTCAAGTATGGTACGCTCAAGGACAACAGAAAATGACTGTCTAATTTGTTTTAAATTTGCTTGATGTAAATCCCAAGCTGTATGAATACCTAGTTCTTTTAATCTTTGCGTAATTCGCCAACCAACCCCCCATATATCTGCAACTGAGAATTGCTTTAAGATAGTTATTTTTTCTTCCTGATTTGTCGGAAAATAATAAACACCCTGATGAATAGGGTATTTTTTGGCGATATGGTTAGCTAATTTTGCTAGCGTGCGAGTTGCGGCAATCCCGATACTGACAGGGATACCCGTATCTCGTTTTACTATTGCTTTTAAATTTTGACAATGACTTAAAACATGACTAAACCCGTTTAGATGAATGAAAGCCTCATCGATCGAATAGAGCTCGATATCCGCAGTATAATGGCGAACGGTATCAAATACTCGCTGACTCATATCACCATAAAGTTCATAATTAGAGCTTAATAAGGTAATTTTTTTTTGAATATGGGAGGGGATTTGATAGGCCGGCATGCCCATCGCGACTAACGGTTTGAGTTCATTAGAGCGAGCTATTACACAACCATCATTATTTGAAAGAATACCAATTGGTTTTTCTTCTAATTTGGGATTAAATACCCGTTCACAAGATGCGTAAAAATTATTACAATCAATTAAGCCAATCATGAGTGTCCCCGTTTACGTAGGGAATGAATGGTATGTATTACCACTCCCCAAATATGTACGTCTTTGCCAACTAATGAAATTGGAGGGTAAAGTTTATTGCCAGACAATAAATGATGTTCGCCATTGATAAAACTTAAACATTTACAGGTTAATTCACCATCCACAGCTGCAACAACAATATCATCTACTTTTGGTTGTAAAGATCGGTCGACAACAAGGAGATCACCACTATAAATGCCATAATCAATCATTGAGTCACCAATTGCTTTAATATAGTAAGTTGCACTAGGATGCTTCACTAAATGACTTGTTAGATCTAGTTTTGTTTCTAAATAATCATCAGCAGGAGATGGAAATCCAGCTCTTACTGGTGTATCAACTAAAGGTAAATAAGCAGTGAGCGAACTATTAGCTTGCCCAAGGACAACACAATATTTATTCAAGAAAAGACTCCGAAAAATTAATAAAAACGAATAGTGCCAGATGATTCGTATTAAAAATAATTATATGTATAAATATACAGTATAAAATACTTAATTCAATAAAAACGAGTGTAAAAAAATAAAAATAGATGATTAAAAAAAGATAATTTGTTACTTTACAACTGACTAAAATTTAATTAGCATACGCGCCATTATAAATAGCAAAGGAGATTTTTATTATGATTTGTTTAACAAACCTTTGCAGGTTAATCCGCCAATAATTAAGTAACTTTTTCTATTCTTACTTCAATTCACTTAGCTGATCTTTGCCTGCCAATTAATTTATACCCATTGTTTAAAGATAACTTGATATCGTTCAAGTAAAACCAATTATTGATAAATCGTATTGAGAGTGATCGTATTGTCACTGGATAAAATTAAACATTTCTTAACGATTAATGTTAAGTTGCATATGCGTTTTATTTGATGGGTTCATTTAAAAATTTGTCTTTAAACAGTATTGAAAAAAATAACAATAATATTTATTTAAATGGATTGATATATGGACAATTCTATACAGGTGCTATCAGATAAAACGTGGTTAATAGCATCTAAAAATACCTGGATCGAAGGTTTAGCAATACAACAATTACTGACAACAGCTAATTTACCTAATATGGTTAAAGTAATGGGGATGCCCGATCTTCATCCCGGCAAAGGCTATCCAATAGGCGCAGCATATTTAAGTCGTGAAATAATTTATCCGGCATTAATTGGTAGTGATATCGGCTGTGGCATGGGATTTTGGCAAACTGACATTAACCTTGCCAAATTGAGTATTGATAAGTTAGAAAAGCAAATAGGGAATATTGATTTGCCTGATACTCGTCACAAATATAATTTAGGTACTATTGGTGGCGGTAATCATTTTGCTGAAATTCAAAAAGTCAGTAAGATTTTTGATGCAACATTATTTAATCAATACCAACTTAATGCCAAAAAACTTTTTTTATTAGTGCATAGTGGCTCAAGAGGTTTAGGACATGCTATTTTGCAAAATCAATTATCACGCTTTGGTTATCAAGGCTTAGCAGATGATAGTGATGATGCATTAAGTTATATTGAAAAACATGATAATGCAGTTGCTTTTGCAAGATTAAATCGTCAAGTTGTGGCGGAAAGATTAATGACCAATTTGAATACTCAAGGCCATGAAGTACTTAATGTTTGTCACAATTTTTTACAAAAAGTCTCCATAGATAAACAGAGCTATTGGTTACATCGAAAAGGTGCATCGTCGGCAATGGATGAACTGGTGATTGTGCCAGGTTCACGAGGTGATTACAGCTATCTTGTCAAACCGATTCAACGAGATGATCTACTTATGTCATTAGCACATGGAGCTGGACGTAAATGGCGTCGAGCAGACTGTAAAGGTAAGTTGGATAATCGCTATTCAATGCAAGAACTCAAACGGACTAAACTAGGTAGTCGTGTTATTTGTGAAGATAGTAGCCTTATTTTTGAAGAAGCGCCGCAAGCTTATAAATCAATTGATAGTGTAATTGAATCAATGCAGCAAGCTAGTATTGTTAGTGTCATTGCACAATTGACACCAATATTGAACTATAAAACACAAGGAGGTCACTGATGGCTTTGTTGTTTTTTTCTTCTGCTAGAGGGCCCGATGAGTGTAGTTTAGCTGTTGCTAAAGCGGTAACGCAATTTTTAAAAGAGGCTGAGCAACAGTCACTAACCACTGAAATTATCGAAAGCGTATTGGGTGATAAACCCAATACTTTTCGATCAGTATTACTATCGATCGAAGGTGTTGAATGTGAACAATTAATTCAACGTTGGTTAGGTACAATACAATGGATCTGTCAAAGTCCTTATCGCCCAAACCATAAGCGAAAAAATTGGTTTTTGGGCGTAACTTGTTTAGCAAACCCGATGGAGTTAAATGACAATACCATTGAATTTACCACTATGAAATCATCTGGAGCAGGTGGTCAACATGTGAATAAAACTGAATCAGCGGTACGAGCAACACATTTAGCAACAGGAATTAGTGTTAAAGTACAAACCGAACGTAGTCAACATGCAAATAAACGGTTAGCTAAATTGTTATTGGCACATAAATTAGCTGAATATGCAGCTGAACAAACCCAGCAACAAAAAAATATCCGTCAACAATTTCACTATTCTATATTGAGAGGCAACAGCCAATTGGTCTTTTACGGTGAAAAGTTTCAGCAGAGAAAAGACTGAAAAAATAAATCCGTCGGTTCTATAACGGCGGATAATTTTGTTTAATTATTGTTTTAATTTAAGTTAATCTCTATAAATAATCTTAGGTATTAAATTACTATCGATAAGAGATATTCACTGATAGAAATAATCATGATTAATGTTGTTATTTATACGGCTAATGACTAATATTAATGATAACTAGTTTTATAAATTATATTTTTTGAGGATAGGAATGAGGATATGATGAAATACAGTTTATTGTTTTTATCGGTGTTAAGTTGTTTAGCATCTTCTGCTTATGCGACTTCCACGAAAGCTAATGTCGAAGAGCGTTGTCACGCATTGGCAAATTTGAAATTAGAGAATGCTAAAGTAGTAAGTAGCGAATTAATTGCCGATCGTTTTTCACCAAGTTCTAAATTAGCTGATACTTTAAGAGGCGCTAAAGCTAAAGAAATTGTTGATTTACCGCAGATTTGTCGCGTCGAATTATCCATAGAACCGGCTATTAATGTCGAAGTTTGGTTGCCGACTAATTGGAATCAACGATTACAAGCAATAGGTGGCGGTGGATATGCAGGATTTATACCATTTGATAAATTAGCCGTAGCTGCTAAAAATGGTTATGTTGCAGCTGCTACAGATACTGGACATACCGGTAATTTAGTTGAAGGCAAATTTGTCTTTAAAGATGGCAAATTACAGGCCGATTCGGTAACTGATTTTGCTTATCGCAGTGTACATGAGATGACAGTAAAAACCAAACAAGTCATAGTGTCATATTATGGTCAAGCTGCTAATTATGCATATTGGAATGGTTGTTCAACGGGTGGAAGACAAGGGCTAATGGAAGCACAAAGGTATCCGGCGGATTATGATGGTTTGTATATTGCAGCACCAGCGATCCATTGGGATAAATTTATACCAGCAGAAATATGGCCTCAAATTGTTATGCAACAAGAGCTAGGTAAACCGATCGATAGTGATAAACTGGAAAAAGTTAGAAAAGCGATTATTGAACTGGCTGATGAAAAAGATGGTATTAAAGATGGTCTAGTTAGTGATCCAGCAGCAGTAGATATCAGTGATGAATTGCTATATAAAGCAGGACTTGATAAGGATGAAGTTCGCACATTAAGAAAAATTTGGCAAGGACCAACAGATCAAAATGGCAAATCTTTATGGTTTAGCATTGAACCGACTGCACCACTTGATGTTTTAGCTAGTAATAAAGGACCTTTTCCTATTCCAGAGGATTATTTAAAGTATTGGATTAAACAAGATCCTAATTTTGACTGGAAAACCTTAGGTTACAGCGGTTTTGATAACTATTTTAATGAATCAGTAGAGTTATTCCGTCCAATAATGGGAACTGATAATGCCGATTTGAGTCAATTTAAAAAATTGGGTGGTAAAATGATTATTTGGCATGGCTTGAATGATCGCCTGATCGCACCAAAAGGAACAATTCAATATTATAATAATGTATTGAAGATTATGGGCGGTAAAGATTCAGTCGATGATTTTGCAAAACTTTACCTAGCTCCTGGTGTTGATCATTGTAATGGTGGTGATGGCCCAGATAACATTAATGGTTTTGAGTCGCTCGTTAATTGGGTTGAGAAAAAACAAGCGCCAAACAGATTAATTGCCCAAAAAATTGAAAATGGTCAGGTCACTCTACAACGTCCTTTATGCCAATATCCACAAAAAACGATTTATCAAGGTAAAGGGGATACTAATAATCCTGAAAACTTTGTTTGTCAGTAATTAAATCATTAGCTAACCAATATATTTGGTTAGCTTTTTTATCCTTTCAAAAATAACTATTCAAATAATGACTAATTTTGTCGTTTTCTCGCTCGACAAATCGCTTGATGATTTTCATCGGCCCACTGTATTAATGTATTCATTGGTTTAAGAAATGATATACCAAGTTCAGCTAGAGCGTACTCTACACGAGCTGGGACTTGTGCATAAACGGTTCGAGTGATATAACCATCTTTTTCTAGTCTTTTTAATGTCCGTGACAGCATTTGTCGTGATATATCGCCAATTTCTCTATGTAAAGAATTGAATCGCATAGCATTATGTTCTAATGATTTTAGAATTAACAGACTCCATTGATCGCCAATTCTATCGAGGACATCACGAATAGGACATGGATGGTCAAATTCAAATAGTTCACTTCTTGTCGTTTTAGTCATTGTCATAATTTTCGTTATCTAGTTTCCCTAAACAGATTAAGTCACATTGAGCTGACCTAGTCATGTTTATGTTACTTATTGTTTTATTTGGTTTTTATTGTTACCATTCAAGCGGTCTACATTATAGACTAATAACGCATTATAGATAGAGTTTATCTAAATTAAAATAGAAATTGGAGTTGGTATGAATATAATTAAAAAAAGCTTTGTTATTGGTATTTGTTTGTTGAGTTTTACTGGTATTGCCGTTGCAAAAGATCTAAAGCAAAGAAATCTCGCTCAAGAGGAAGAAAATCGTACACTGGTTATCAATTTTTATAATAACTTCTTTAATAAGCATCAAGTGGCTGAGGCAACTAAAACGTTGGCTGAAGATTATAAACAACATAATCCCTATGTCGCTAATGGTAGAACACCTGCGATTACGTATTTCGAAGGCTTCTTTAAGCAAAATCCGCAGTCAAGTGCTACTATAGTTCGTTCATCAGTAGAAGGCGATATTGTGTGGTTACATGTCCATTCTAAAATCAATAATGATGATCTTGGTAAAGCGGTAGTTGATATATTCCGAGTTAAAGATGGAAAAATAGTGGAACATTGGGATGTGATCCAAAATGTACCAGAGCAGGCAGAAAATAATAATACGATGTTTTAATGATTGATTCGATAACTTATAAGCGCCTTAATGGCGCTTTTTTCGTTCTTTTTAATTTTTTTAACTTTAAATATTAAGTAAAAATTTATTTGTCATTTCTATTTACGATCCAGCTATTTGTATTTTATATAAAAATCGCTGTTTTTTTGTGCTTTTGATGGTGTCTTTTTTGAACTAGATCACAAAAATAAGCGTTTTAACATTGAATAATTCAAATTATCACTTTTCTATTAGTTTAAATGAATTTTTAATTTATTAAAAATAATCATGATGTTAATTTTTTATATTGTCCTTTCAGTAACTTATTTTAGCTTCGATTTTATTATTATTTTGTGACTTGAATCACTCGCCGTATCAAACAGTGTGATATGTATCACGAATCGGTAAATTTTCATTATTTAATATAAAAATCAGCAAATAGCTTAATAAATAAGAAATTTGTAAGAAATTTATATTTTAGTTTTTTAGTAAAAACTCAATGTTAGGCAAAAATCGAAAAAAGGAGATTAGCAATGTTAAAAATTCGGACAGTATGTGGAAATGGTATTGGTAGTTCATTAATGGCGGCTAATCACGTAAAGAATATCTGTGCTACTTTGAATATCAAGGCTGATGTGGCGTCAATAGATTTTGCTAATGCCGAAGGTGAAAAAGCAGATCTATATGTGACCATTAAAGATTTAGCTAAACAATTTTCTGATCAATCAAAAGTTGTCATTATTCGTAGTTATGTCAATAAAAAGCAAATTGAGGAAGACATTAGTGAAAAATTACAGCAATTAGCTGAAATTTGATGTTTTTTCAAAGGAGATATTCTTATGCAATTGTTACTTTCATTTTTAACGGAGATTTTTAGTCAACCAGCTTTTTTAATGGGAATTATTGCTTTTGTAGGATTAGTTTGTTTGCGTTCTCCATTAAATAAACTTTTGACAGGAACTTTAAAACCAATTTTAGGTTACTTAATGTTAAGTGCTGGTGCTGGTGTAATTATTAGCAACTTAAATCCATTGGGTAGCATTATTGAAGCTGGATTTGGTATTCGTGGTGTTATTCCTAATAATGAAGCAATAGTATCGGTAGCACAAAAAGTTTTAGGTGTTGAAACCATGAGTATTTTGTTGCTGGGCTTTATTATAAATTTAATTATTGCTCGGTTTACTAAATATAAATATATATTTTTAACTGGTCACCATTCATTCTTTCTTGCCTGTTTATTTTCAGCTGTTCTACGCGCGGCTAAATTTGATGGTTGGGAACTCATTATTATTGGTGGTTTTTTATTAGGTTCATGGTCAGCGATTTCACCTGCAATTGGTCAAAATTACACAAAGCAAGTGACAGATGATGGCGGGATTGCCATGGGGCATTTTGGTTCGATTGGTTATTATTTATCTGCGTTTATTGCTAAAAGAGTCGGGGATAAAAATAATTCCTTTGCCGATACCGAAATATCTGAAAAATGGGGATTTTTACGAGATACAACTGTAACAACGGGTATCGTAATGGTAATCATATATATGTTTTGTAGCTTAGTTGCCGGAAGTGAATATATGGCTACTATTACCGAACAAAGCCCAATCATCTTTTCCATTCTGAGTGGTTTACAATTTGCGGTTGGTGTGGCTATTGTTTATAACGGTGTTAGATTAATTCTAGGTGATCTTGTTCCAGCCTTCCAAGGTATAAGTCAAAAACTTATTCCTAATTCAATACCGGCAGTCGATTGTGCTGTATTTTTTACCTTTAGTCCTACCGCTGTTGTCGTTGGTTTTATTTGTTCATTTATCGGTGGATTAATTGGTATGTTTATTTTAGGTGGAATGGGGATGGCATTAATTATTCCAGGTATGGTGCCTCATTTCTTCTGTGGCGGTACCTCAGGTGTATTTGCGGATAAATTAGGTGGCAAACGAGGTTGTATTATCGCATCTTTTATCGGTGGAATATTATTAGCGTTCTTGCCAGCATTATTATTACCTACATTAGGCGATTTAGGTTTCCAAAACTCAACTTTTGCTGATTTTGATTTTGCAGTTTGGGGGATCATCATTGGTAAACTATTTAATATTTTCGGTCAAACTGCTATCTATTTTATCTGTTTAATTTTAATCATTGTTCTTTGTGTGCCATTCTTCTTTAAATCTATCAAAGTTGTTGGTGATTCAAGAAATATAGACCAATCATAATTTGCGACTTCATGGTCGAGTAATTTTATTCTCAACCATGAGTTACTCATTATTTGCAATTAATGAATCTTAGTAAAAACAATTTTTATAGTTAAATGAATAATTAAGGATTAATTATGGCAATACTGACAATTGGACTAGCTTGTTATGATCAGTTTTATTTTACAACTAGTTATCCAAAAGAGAACAGTAAATCATTTGCTTATGATTTTATTGAAAGCGGTGGTGGCCCTTGTGCAAATGCGGCTTATTTATTGGGGCTATGGGGAGAAGATATTTACCACTTAGGACATTTGCATGATGATATATACGGTAACAAAATTGTCTCTGAATTTAAACAAATTGGCGTGAAAACTGACCAAATTATTTTTTCAGATGAGATGATTACGCCACTTGCTGCTATTACCGTCAATAAAGAAAATGGCTCGCGAACTATTATTACGCGAAAATTAAATACTCCACCATCAATAACGACTACCGAAAAAAATAAATTGAATCAGTTTATTCGATATTTACAAGAAAATAAGCGTGATTTAGTTATTCTCATCGATGGTCATGAACCAGAATTAAGTGAATATGTCATTAAACAATTACCTAATGTCAAAGTTGTCATGGATGCTGGATCGTTACGAGATAGTAATCTCTATTTAGCCAAATATACGGATTATCTAGTTGCAAGTGAAAATTTTGCACTTGCTTATGCCCATTTAGATGAATTTACAAATAAAAAGTCATTAGAGAGTGCATTGAAAAAACTAACATCAATAGCTAGAGGTTCGGCTTTTATAACATTAGGCGAAAAGGGATGTGCTTATATGGAAGATAAAAAAGTTAAAGTTAGCCCAAGCTTTCTTTGTCAATCAATTGATACGACAGGTGCTGGAGACATATTTCATGGGGCATTTTCCTATGGGGTAAGTTATGGTTGGAACATTGAAGAGATTATTTCATTTGCAAGTTTAACCGCAGCAATTTCGATTGAACGTAAAGGTGTTCGTAAAGCGATGCCTAATTTATCTGAAGTCAATAAAGCGCAACGTAGATTTGAAAGAAATTTGACTGAATATTTTAAATAACTAATTAATAAATAAAGGATTAAGAGGTAGATTATGTTAGTTTCAATGAAAGATATGTTAAATAATGCTTATCATGAACATTATGCTGTAGGACAATTTAATATCAATAATTTGGAATGGGTAGCTACAGTTTTAAAAACAGCAAAAGAGAATCGATCGCCAGCAATTCTTGGTGTATCAGGCGGTACAATAAAGCATATGTTGGGCTTTAATACTATCCATGCTATTGTCAAAAATGCAATGGATTATTTAGATATTGATGTACCTATTGCTTTACATTTGGATCATGGTCAAAGTTATGAATCTTGTTTTGCCGCAATTAATGCAGGATTCAGTTCAGTAATGTTTGATGGTTCGCATTTACCATTTGCAGAAAATCTCGAAATTACCAAACGTATAGTAGATTATGCGCACAAAAGAGGGGTTTCGGTAGAAGCTGAATTAGGGACTATTGCAGGAAGTGAAGATGGAATAGTTAATTCTCAAGTAATTTATGCAGATCCACATCAATGTTTAACCATGGTAAAAGAAACTAATGTTGATTGTTTAGCTGCAGCATTGGGCTCTACTCACGGTCTATATAAAGGAAAAGCTAAATTAGGATTTAATGAAATGCAGCATATTTCTAATTTAATAAAAATACCATTAGTGCTTCATGGTGGAACAGGAATTTGTGATGAAGATATGTTACATGCGATTTCTTTAGGGACAGCAAAAATTAATGTTAATACTGAAAATATGTATACGTGGTGTGTTGCTATTGGAAAATTATTTGCTGAACAAAAAGATCATGACATTAATGACCCTCGTAAAGTGATTAATCATGGATTAAGTCCGGTAGCAGAAAAAATAACAGAACGAATGAAATTATTTGGATCAGTTAATCGATATTAATCATTCCTTTTATTTAACGAAAAATAAAGCCATCTATCATGATGGCTTTTTTTATTAAAAATAATATTGGAAATTAAATAAATTTTATATTTTGCTGTTTATTTTTTGTTAAACCCAATATACTTGCCATCCCTCTCACATGGTAATGATAATCATTATCATTATTATTTGTGTGGTTAATTTAATTTAAAAATGCATTTTATGAAGGAATGAAATATGAATTATAAGAAGGTGAGTACCATAATGCTCTTTATGAGTTTTTCTCTTCAAGCTGCACCACAGCCTGAAGAGAATAAATTGTCTAACAATATAACAGAACAACAAAAAAATAATAAAAGCAAAACAGTTAATGAAGATATTGATGATGTCATGACAGTTATTGCTCGTTCGTCATCGCAGGATGAATTAAAAAAAATCAATAGTGTGATTGCTGGTCGTTCTACACTTTCTTCTGGTTTAATTGAACAAAAGCAAGCAGATAATGTCGCCGAATTACTTAATACCTTACCTGGTGTAAGTTCTGCTGGTTCGGTAAGGCCGGGAGGACAAACATTAAATATTTGGGGATTTGGTAAAGTTGAAGATGTCAAAATAATTGTTGACGGTGCTCAAAAAGGTTTCCAAAAATATCAACAAGGTTCGGTTTTTGTGGAACCAGAATTATTGAAACAAGTTGAAGTTAATAAAGGTCCACATGATGTCAAATTTGGTAATGGTGGATTTGGTGGTGTGGTTAAAATGGAAACTAAAGATGCCATTGATTTACTTGATCCAGATAAATATGTGGGAGGATTGCTTAAATATAGTTTTCATTCTAATAATCATCAAAATATGGAAACAGGCGCTGTCTATGGTCGTACTAAGAATAATTTTTTTGATGGTTTAGTATACTATACCAAGCGAAATAGCGGTAATTTTAAACGGCCAGATGGATCAAGGTTTGTTTTTTCTGAGGATGATATGGATAGCTACATGGGTAAGTTGAATATTAGACCTAATGAAGAGCACACTTTTACGTTATCAGGTATTCACTCTAAACGTGATTCTTGGCAACCGTGGGCGGCAAAATATGTCGAAAAAATGACGCCTCCTACAGCAGCACAGATAAAAAAATATGGTTATAAAGCTGCATGGTTAAGGAAATTGGTAAAAAGATACCAAACAGATGATTCAGCCCAATTTAAATGGAATTACCAACCAACTTATAATCCGCTCATTGATTTAACACTACATACTACATACTCTAAAACTAAACAACATGATAAGCGCCCAGCTAAATATAATCCAGTTTCTTCGTTAGGAACCATGGGTAATGAAAGTTGGGTCAGTTATACTGATAAAACGATTGAATTGGAAAATGTAAGTTTAATTAATATTGGTGATGTGAAGAACGCATTAAAGATTGGCACACAAGCTCATTTACATGATCGTGATACATTAATGTATTATAAGAATTATGAAAAAAAACCAAACTATCATCATGGTTATTTTCAACCAGCATATATGCCATCGGGTAAACAGCAAACTTATAGTTTTTATGTACAAGATGAAATTTCTGTTAGCAATTTTGTTTTAACGCCTAGCCTACGATATGATTATGTAAGAAATCATGGCACAAAAAATTATGCCTCCGCTTATAATGATCCTGATCCACGTTTTGGACATGATTATTCTCCGGTGACATATAGTGGTTGGACGCCACGATTTGGTACTTATTGGCAAGCAACCAATAATATTGGCTTTTTTGGTGACATCAGTTACGCATGGCAAGCGCCAACCATAGATCAAACTTATGAAGTGCAATTTACACCTAAAAATGGCGGAAGTGGTAAGATTACTGCGACGAGCCGTAATTTAGATAAAGAACGCGATTTATCAATTCGAATTGGTAATATTTTAGATTTTAATAATTTAATATTGGAAAACGATAAAATACAGGTTCGTAGTACGCTATTTAGGCAACGTGTCACTAATGAAATATTTGTTACTCGTGGCTTTAATGGATCGATTTGTGGGCCCAATAAATCATGTCCTTTAGGCCAATCTAATTATCGAAATCTTCCGGGTAAATTAATTGTGAAAGGCTTTGAACTTGAAGCATATTATGATAGTAAATATTGGTTTTCAAGTGCGACATATTCTATACAGAAAGGGGAACGAGATACCGCACCTCAAGCACCTTGGATGCATAACAAAACCTATGTAGCGACTATTGCTCCTCGTACAGCCACGTTAACTGCCGGATTTAAAATACCAGAATGGAATATAAGAGCCGGATGGAATGCTCAATTTGTCAGAAAACAGGATCGAACCGGGCATGAAGATAGAAATCATGATGGTTTACCTGATCTTGGTGCTTATTCATTAGGACCTTCATCAGGGTATTCATTACATAACTTATTTGCTAGTTGGCAACCAACCTTTTTACCAAAAGCAGAAGTTAAACTATCTGTAGATAATTTATTTAACAAGGATTATAGACTCTATCTTGGTGAAAATACTTATGGTATGGCACGTAACTTTAAAGCCAGTTTTTCTTATCGATTCTGATAATTAAGATATCGTTTTTTGCGATATTGATTAATTGTTTTTTATTCAAGACTCATAAAAGCCCTTATAAAGAAGGGCTTTGTTTTATATATTTTATTATTGGTTAAGATAATTTTTAATAAAATTGAATTTACGAGCTACATAAATCATATCTTGAAATTGTTGTTGGGCTGATTGATCCGTTTTTTCAATCCACGCTTTAATAATAGGATTATCTTTAAAAGATGGATCAGAAGCATAGGCGTATAAATAAGTTTCAATGATTTTAATTTCAGTAAATTTTAAATCGACTAAATAATGATAAGCAGCCAATAATCGCTGAAATAATTGCGCTGATTTTTCATTAGGTAATGAAATATGTTCATGTTGCATATTGGTAATTAATTCATTGATATAACTATTTTCATCAACATGATAAATTGTTCTGTTTAAAAGTATTTCTTCGGCTAATTTTTCAGCAAAGTCTTGAGTTATTTTAGCTTTTTGTTCTACCGTTAATCTTGAGTTGCTATTAATTGTTTTCTGTCCGTCTTCGATCGCTTTCATCGCTTCAATATCACTGCGTGAAGGGTTGAGATCAGGATCATATTTTATTACAGCAATAATTGCCGCAGTATTAACTAGAATTTTAGTTGCATCTAACAAAGTAGATTTATTGTTTATAATTTTAACCATTTTAATTCTCAAATTTTTATATTAATGTCATAGATTATAAATCGTGTTTCATTGGTAAAAGATCTGCTTCTCGCAATTTCAATTCCACACTATACATAGTTTTAATATCATTAATATTTTGTCTATTAGGAAAATGATCGAATAAAACAATGACAGTACCAACATGGGTATTCTCTTTTATAATTGGTATTAATTGATAAACTTCTGGATAATCCTTATGTTGTAGTGGACTAGGTATGTAAGCCATTAAAGATAAGTTTATGCGTGGAGGAAAGATATAAATTGAACTAGGAATTTCTCTACTATTCATAGTAATAAAGTTATGGCTAAATTTTTGCGCTAATCCAGTTATAAACGATGCCATTTTATCAATAATTTGTTTACTTTCAGGTAAATTAAAATAGAAACCAACGGAAGATTCACCCGCCTGAAAACCTTCGATAGCTTTGTATCCGGAATAGGACATCAGATTACAATTAGATAATTTTTGACTATCGGCAAAAAAAAATAAAACACTGCCTCTTGTGTCGATTTGTTTACAAGCACGCGATAGTTTTTTTAATCCATATTCGGTAAATCCTTCAGGACTATAAATTAAAGCTTTGGGCTTACCTTTGGCTGTACTTCGATCTGGGTACCAATGGGCATTGTCATCTATACAGTATTGATAAATATTTAATATGTCATGTAGTTGTTGATTAAGATCGGTAAATACAATTTGCTGCATTCTGGGAAGATGAATTTTAATATCAAATTGCGTCTTGTTTATTTCCATGTAAACATCCTTATTTTTTATCTTTCATTTTTACAAATTAATCATAACATTATTTATCATTAAAAATGAAAGTAGTTTTACTTATCATTTTTTAAGTTTGATAAGCTAAGATTTGACGATTGAATCGTTTTAATTAGGTTTAGATAGATTGATTTGTCTGTTTCGAATTAAGTTTGTCGTAGTCAATATTGATGTTGCTAGCTTACTTTTAAATCTTCTATAAATAACGATTAACTTTTAAAATGAAAATATATTTTTATATTTTTGCTTTTATTTTGAAAATTTGAGAGCTTCGTCACAATAAAATTTGTTTCAAAAACTATACTAATAATACGTAGCGTAAAGTTACGAATATTGCAGTAAATAGAGAAAAATTATGGTTTCAAATCTTTTTAAAAATATTTTTCTTTGTATTGTATTTTGATAGTTGCATGATGATAAAGAATAAAAGATTGGATGATTTATTCTTTCTTTCCTATAAGGTTAATTATCATGCTTAAAATTAAGGAGCTCTTTCTATGAAAAAAATATCTAAACTCTTTTTTGTGTGTTTTCTATTTTTTTTCACTTTCGGCGCACATGCTAAGCAATATCATATAGGTGTTTCATTATTAACCCAACAACATCCTTTTTATATCTCATTAGCAGATGCTATAAAACAAAAAGCTCAACAGGAAAATGTTGATTTATCACTATCTATCGCTAGCCAAGATCTTAATAAACAAATTTCAGACATTGAAGATTTTATTATTAAAAAAGTGGATTTAATTATTTTATCACCAGTTGATTCAAAAGGTGTACAAGCTGCGATTATGAAAGCTGAAAAGGCGAATATTCCAGTTATTACTGTTGATGTTCCTGCCGTTGGCGTCAAAGTCGTTAGTCATATTGCGACCAACAATTATGCTGGTGGTGTTACTGCCGGTGAGTTAATGGGGCAATTATTAAACGGTAAAGGAACGGTTGGTGTTATTGATTATCCAATGGTGCAATCAGTTGTTGATCGTGTTGATGGATTTAAAGAAGGATTGTCTAAAACTCCAGACGTGAAAATAGTGTCTATTCAAACCGGAATTACCCGTGCAGAAGCGCTTGTTGTTGCACAAAATATGTTACAAGCATACCCAGACTTAAATGGAATTTTTGGTTTTGGTGATGATGCTGCATTATCAGCGGTTATCGCGGCGAAATCTGTTAAAAATAATGATATAAAAATCATTGGTTTTGATGGCATGGATGAAGCAAGAAAAGCTGTAGATAAAGAAAAAACATTCGTAGCTGTAATCCAACAATATCCAAATAAGTTAGGTGAAATCGCTGTAGCTACTGCAATTGACTACTTAAATGGTAAAAAAGTCGATGAAGTAATCCCAGTCACTCCTGGCGTATATACAGGAAAAAAATAATTCACAATAAGGGATAGGGTAATATCTATCCCTTCCACAAGGAATCAACTAATGAATAATATCATATTATCTGTGGATTCTATTGCCAAAAATTTTGGTCCGATTCAAGCTTTGAAAAATGTTAGTTTAGACATCTACCAAGGTAGAGTTCATACGCTATTGGGCGAAAATGGCGCAGGAAAATCTACATTAATGAAAATCCTAGCCGGTATTTATCCGCCAAGTAGTGGAACAATTACCTATCAAGGCAATGTTATCACTATAAAGAATCCAACAGAATCAAGAAAGATAGGGATTGCTATAGTTTTCCAAGAATTGAGTTTAAGTAATAACCTAACGATTGCTCAGAATATTTATGCCAATAATGAACCAAATAAATATGGCATTATTTCTGATAATCAAATGATTAAAAATTGTAATGCATTATTTGCGGAGTATGGAATCAAATTAAATCCAACACAAATTGTCGGAACCATGTCTATGGCGCAACGGCAATTGGTTGAAATTGCAAAAGCACTTAGTTATGACGCGAAAGTATTAATTATGGATGAACCAACTTCGTCATTAAGTGATAATGAAGCAGAACTACTCTTCAATATAATAGAAAAACTTAAACAAAAAGATGTTGCAATTATATATATTTCGCATCGAATGGATGAGATCATGCGTATCTCTGATGATATTTCAGTTATGCGTGATGGCGAGTATATTGCCACCCACCAAAAAAACGAAACCACCATAGATCAGCTGATTGCTGAAATGGTTGGCCGTGAAGTACAAAATATTTATCCACCAAAATTACCACACCAAATTCAGGAAGATCCGCCTTTATTAGAAGTTAGAAACTTAGATCATTTTAGAGAATTCAAGAATATTAGCTTTAAGGTGCATTCTGGTGAAGTAGTTGGTTTTTTTGGTTTAGTTGGTGCTGGTCGGTCAGAAGTGATGAAAGCATTGTTTGGGGTAACTAAATACCAAGGTGAAATTTTTATTTCAGGTAAAAAAGTCAATATTAATTCACCAACTCAAGCCATTGAACATGGCCTTGCTTTTGTTACCGAAAATCGTAAAGAAGAAGGCTTGGTTTTGATGCATGATGTTCATTCAAATATTAATCATATTGCCTTTCAATATGAGCCATCATTTATCATCAATAATAGAAAAGAATTATTAAATTCGACTAAATATATAAAGAAGATGGCTATCAAAACCAATAATCCATTCCAAGTAACCGGTAGTTTAAGTGGTGGTAACCAACAAAAAATCGTTATTGCCAAATGGTTAGTGAAGCCACCTAAAATTTTGATTTTAGACGAACCCACTCGGGGAATTGATATCGGTGCCAAATTGGAAATTTATAAATTAATAAGAGAACTATCATCAAAAGGTACTGCAATCATTATGATCTCATCAGAACTACCCGAGGTGATGTCTATTAGTGATCGTTTATTTGTTATGCGTAATAAAAAAATTGTAAAGGAATTTAATACTGAAGGGTTAACTCAACCAGAAGTAATGAATATAGCAACAGGAGCATGTGCATGAATACAAAAGAAAATACCTCGATGAATAATAGTAATTTTAAAGAATCTATTTTTAAAGTATTCCGTCAATATGGTGGAATTGTTATCGGGCTAATTGCTTTATTCATTCTGTTTTCATTTATGAATAGAAACTTTTTAACTAGTACCAATATTATGAATATCGTCTTGCAAGTATCGATTATTGCGATTACGGCATTTGGTATGACATATGTATTGTTGCTTGGCGATATCGATTTATCCGTCGGTTCAACTATAGCGTTAACTGGCACATTAGCGGCACTTGCTTTACTTTGGGGATTGCCATTTTATCTTGCCATAGTTATAGCTTTGTTACTTTCAATTGCGGTTGGTTTTATCAATGGTAGTTTAACGGCACTTGCTGGTATTCCATCGTTTATTGTGACTGTAGCAACTATGGGGATTTTCCGTGGGATTGCTTATATCATTACAGATGGTAAACCAGAAATGATTATGGATGATGTATTTCTTGAATTAGGTAATGGTGATATTTTTTCAATACCGAATCCAATATGGGTGCTATTAATATTGTTATTAGTCAATCATTTCATCTTATCTAAAACGACATTTGGTCGAAAAATTTATATCACTGGTGGCAACAAAGAAGCCGCTGTATATTCAGGAATTAATGTTAAAAAATTAAAAATACAAGTTTTCATGATAACTGCATTAATGGCAGGGATTAGTGGATTATTGTTAGCATCAAGACTTTATTCAGGCCAACCAAGTACTGCGCAAGGTTATGAATTAGATGCTATTGCTTCAGCTGTTTTGGGAGGAACAAGCTTAAATGGCGGTCACGGCACAATTATTGGAACAATGATAGGCGCTCTAATCATCGGTGTTATTAATAACGGCATGAACTTGATGAACATTCCTTATTTTTATCAACTAGTTGTTAAAGGATTAGTCATTCTATTAGCTGTATATATTGATGTTCGTAATAAGAAAAACAGAGTTTAAATGGAGTTGAATTAATATGAAAAAAATATTTACACTAGGTGAAATTGTTGTCGAAATTATGGCTAACCAAAAAGGGCAATTATTTACACATGATGGACTATGGAAGGGCCCATTTGCCAGTGGTGCTCCAGCAATTTTTATCGATCAAGTGGCGAAATTAGATGAACCAGCAGCGATGATAAGTTGTGTTGGTAATGATGGCTTTGGTGAGTTAAATATAAAAAAACTGGCTGATGATGGTGTTGATATCTCTCATATTAAAGTTATGGATGACCAAACTACGGGAAGCGCATTTGTAACTTATCATGAGGATGGTAGTCGGGATTTTATTTTTAATATAAAAAATGCTGCTTGTGCTCTGATTAATGAAGACATGGTTAGTCAAAAGATTTTAGAAGATTGCGATCATCTACATATAATGGGATCTTCGCTGTTTTCTAAACAAATTCTTGATACCGCTAAGAAAGCTATAGCAATAGTTAAACAAAATAAAGGTATCATTTCCTTTGATCCTAATATCCGTAAGGAAATGTTAAATCTGCCAGGCGTTAAAGAGGCGCTGTTAGCAATATTACAGCAAACCGATATTTACTTACCAAGTGAAAGTGAAGTCACACTGTTAGCCGATACGGATAATGAGAAGCAAGCGATCGATTATTTTTTAAATAATGGTATATCTTCTATTGTTATAAAAAAAGGTAACAAGGGCGCGAGTTATTATTCGGCAAATGAATCTTTTGATGTGCAACCTCATTTAGTTACCGAAATAGATCCGACTGGTGCAGGGGATTGTTTTGGTGGTGCATATGTCGCTTTAATTCATAAAGGGTTTTCAGCCAAAAAAGCCTTAACTTATGCTAATGCTTGCGGTGCGTTGGCGGTGACAAAACAAGGACCAATGCAAGGTACGTCAACATTAGAGCAGATTGAAAAATTCCTACAAAAATAGTTGATTTCAATCATGATTAAGCCCCTAATTAGGGGCTTTTTTTATTAAATTTGCCATAAAAAACATTACATTATTTAAAATTTTCAATAATTTTTTATATATTGTTTTATGCCTTCAGAAATCAATAATATTGAAAATAGCGATTTAAATTTTTGCTTATTTGTGTGACGTTGTCACTAATTTTAAGGCAAATCTTAACTAGAATTAGCTTACAATATTAAATAAAAAATCTAGTTAAATAATAGTTGATATTATACTATTCAAAGTGTTGTTAATTATAGAAAAATCAATAGTATAGTTTTATTCTAACTATTTATTTGGTAAATATTTATAAACATAAATTGTGAATTAATTTTATTTTTTCATTGAGTTTTGATAAATAACGCTATCTTTATTAACACTAGATTGTTTAAATGAACAATTAGTTATCTGCTGATGATATTCTGCCATTGTTGAGTTAGAAAGAATGATGACATCAATTTGCTGAAGTGAAGCAAATCCAAAAGTATCATTTTCTTCCATTCGACTGGGGAGAAGGGCGATGCGACAATTAGCGTTGTTTAATAATAATTGATAACCTTCCATCAATTGACTATTCGATATTGCAATTTCATCATCGGTATTGATTGCCTCTATTTCAAATATTACGGTAGATAACTCATATTTTACTAATAGAGTTTGCACATCATTTTTATCAAAATTAGTATATTTTTGATTAAATACTCCACCAATTAACACGATTTCACCTTGAATATAATCTTTTGCTAACATAGCGAAGCTTAAATCATTAACGATCAAAGTGAGATTTTTTTTATTATATAAATATGGTATGAGTTTTCTGGTTATTTTACCATTTAATAAACATAGCGTATCGCCATCATTGATGAATGATAAACATCGCATAATCAAACTAATATCAGAGTAAGCGTTTTGGGCTTCATTGTTTGATTCTTGATGGGATTTATCAAAACTATCTTTAGGTTGTAAATATATGGCTCCACCAAAGGATCGTTTAAGATAACCTTGTTGTTCTAAATAATTTAAATCTTGTCGTATAGTGACACCAGATACATTTAATAATTCAGATAATTCATCAACTTTCACTTCACCTTGCTTTCTAACTATTTCGGCAATATCTAATCGTCTTTTTAACAGTGAAGTATTTCCTTTAGCCAATTTTATTTACCTCTTTAAAAATTATGTGTTAATGAACTATACAAAAACAGATGATTAAATACTTGTGCAAATAAAATTTAAAGTTGAGATATCTTGCACGTTACTAAATCAGAAATAATCTTTATTAATATCAGTATAATGAATTTGTTGATTATAATGATGCATACATAAAAATAATATAAAGCAGATTATTTCACTTATATTATTACTAAATTGAAAGATTAAATATATATTTAGCTTTATTATCTGCTTTATTTTGTATAAATGGTGAGCTAACATTAGTTAGAAGCTAATAAAAGTGAATGCGTTATGATTAAAAAATTAACCAATATACAAATTCATAACAATACAATCATCATTGATGGCCATGAAAGTAAGATTCATGTTGATGGAACTTGCTTAGAGGCGGCTCTACTAGTAAATGACAATTATATTTTGTTATTTGTTACTTTTGATTGTCCATTTGAAGAAATTTTAGCTATTTATTTATTAGATTTACAACAAAATCGAATAATTGATAAAGCGAAAATATATCAAATGTATTATACAGATTTTTTTAGTGATTTAGTGATTCTTTCAGAAAATAGGATTTCTTTTGATTTTCTGATCAAAGGTGGTTGGACATTAGAATTATTTGATAAACCGAAAAAATCGCTAACGTATTTATTTCCAACATTATTGGTGAAGCGACCATTTTCATTAACGAGATACTTTAGTATAAAAAATAATGTTTAATACGATTCAAAACTTTATATGATTGATATCGTCATTTAACTAATATTTTAATTAAATCAATTTATTAATTATTTTGGTGTAAAAATTAGTAGAGTAAGTTGTAATACATTTTTATCATTAATCAAACAATAATTTAAAGTTATGTATCAATAGATTAAAACGTACTGTTATACTCAAGAGACTGTACAAAGATATCAAAAAATTACAACTTATTATTTATTTCTAATCATTAAGTTAATAACAATTATACTTATTAGCGCCAATAAAAAGGCAATGAGATAATTAAAGTATTCAGCGATTGTCATTGAAATTGAGGAACCGATTATTTCAGAGAATAATAAGCTACTTTGAAAAATAGCATAATCTGTAGCAGTTTGCTTTCCTTGTTTGGCAAAAATCATTGTAATGGTGTAAATACTAACATTAATCGTTCCAATACCAATACCTAAAATAGTCATCATAATGGTAGTCGTAATAGGATTAATATAGTCAGGCATATTGTAAAGTAAACACCAAAACAGAATTAGAAAAAAGAGTAGAGCAAAACCAATTTTTAGTGTTTGATAAGGTTGTTTAGTTTTTAATAAATAGGCTGCAATGGCACAACCTAAAAGCATGGTTAAATAACCACCAATACCTGTATAAATACCAACATCACTCACAGAGAACCCATGATCCAGTAAAATAAATTTAGTTGTGGTTAAAATTACCGAACCAGCAAAAGGTATCATGATCGCAAGAAATAGCATATGGTAAGCATTTTTTCGTTTAAAAAAATTGTGGATTCTTGCTCTGGAATTGGATCGCGAATTGTGGCCTAAATTAGGCTCTGTCCATATAGTGAGTTGTATAATCGATACAAAAATAATTACAACTAACAGTAAAATACTATAGGTTTTTCCTAAATAATCATAACAAACGGTTACTCCAGCCCCGCCAATAAGCATACCAGTAATATTGCCCATTACTTGAATACTATTTATCTGGCTAATAGTGTTGTTTTGCGATAAATCTGCTGCAAGCCCGTCAGTTGCAATATCGAGTGTTGCAGAAACGATACAAGAAAAGATGATTACTATAAGAAGATAAGTAGTGGTTTCTGATGTGAAAGGGGTGAAAGCAATAATGGTTATCAAAATTGCTAATAGACATTGCATTGGTAGTAACCAACTTTTTCGATAACCTATTTTAGTTATCCAGTGATTTTCGACTAACGGAGCCCATATAAATTTGATAACCCAAGGCAAACCCGCTAGTGGAATCATTGCTATCACGGCTAACGAAACACCTGAATCACGTAATAAGATAGGGTAGGCGTCAAAAGCTAATCCAACGGGAATACCTTGTATGATATAGAGTTGCGCAATAATAAATAAAAAATAACTTTTCTGCTTATAATAAGGAATGGTTTTATTATCCATGAAAATTTCTATATGTATATATAATAATTATCTTATTACATATTCTATACTCCTAAGCATTACAACTTATAAATAGTAGCTTTATTATGTTGTAAATGCAAATGATATTTGTTATCTTTTGCATTGTTTGGAGGATGTATGTGTTTTGATAATCAATTAACCAATAAAAATCTAAATTATAGCGGTAAAGGTCTATCATATATTGAGTTACAACCAGGCTTAGCTATATGTATTAACAGTGCTGCAGATCTAAATGCTGTGGATGTTAGTAAAACGTTTTCGAGTAGTGAAAATTGCTTATGCTTTAATTGCCAGTTACAAGGTAAATTGAGTGTACAGATTAAAGATAAGAAATTTGTAAGTAAAGAAGGCGATTTAACCTTTGGTTTCGCTGATGGTGAGATTTTTCATTTACAACATTCCAAGGATTTTTGCAATATTGAGGTTATGATAATGCCAAAATTATTGGATGTTTTAATTGGTGATATGGATTTTCAATTTTCTTGTTTAGATGAAAAGATCAATTTCTTTTTGCAGCATTATCAGATACAGCAAAACAAAAATGTATTATCTTGTGCTCGACAACTATTTTATTTAATGCAAAACACTGATTGTAAAATCACCAACCGTCTATTGTTATATGCCCATGTTTTAAAGTACTTAAATTGGTATTTTAAGTCTTTTGAACAACAATCTACTAAACATGAATTTACGCAATGGGAATATCAACAACTTAACCATGCTCGTAATTGTTTAATAAGTGATTTAACCTGTCCTCCTACTATCAATTGTTTAGCTAAACAAACAGGTCTCAATCAGAGTAAGTTAAAAAAAGGTTTCAAGCAGATTTTTGGTAAAAGTATTTATGCTTATTTTTTGGCAGAAAGGATGCATAAAGCTAAACAGTTATTAGCCGAATATAGTGTTACAGAAACGGCAATTATGATGGGTTATAGCAATATTAGTCATTTTAGTTCAGCATTTAGAAAACAGTTTGGGGTATTACCTAAAGAGATACGCCGCCAGTATTCGTCTAAGTTTCTCGAATAATGACGGCATGGTTAAGCTATTATTTAACTGATTTAAAGTGTATCCCTTTAAAATTAAGTATTGTTAATAGTTATAAATAAAACCAACTCCTAAAGTTCGGCCTCTACCAGGCGAACCAATTGTTGCATCAGGGCCATCATGAGACAGTGCTGGAATATGATATCCCCATAAATCGTAGGATTTATTTAGTAGATTGTCACCCCACACATAAAACTCAGCATTTTCTGTTTTGACAGCAATTCGAGCATCAAGTTTGTTATAAGCTTTTAAGCCAAATTTATTTTGCACATCAGCTTGGCGAGAACCAATATAACGATCAGTTATTTGCGTTTCTAATGATATTCCTGAAGCTAAATTTAGTGGTATAGAGTGTAGAATGGTTAAGTTAGCATTCCAATGAGATGTATCCGGCACTTCGTTATGTTTTTTTACATGAGCTAAACTTTTGTTAGGCGTACCGACTATTTTAGCATTGGTGTAACCTATGCCACCTGAAAAGTCTAAATTTCCTGGTGCCTTCCAAAAACCATCTAGCTCTACACCATAACTTCGGATATCATAATTTTCAACCACAGAAACAAACGTCGCTGGATTATAAGCCATTAGATGTTCACGTTTAGTATCGTTATAAAAGAATGCCGTGTTTAATCCTACCGTATTATTTTCAGTTTTTAACCCTATTTCATAAGCGTTTACATACGCTGATTTATAGGCTTGATCTGAACGACCAATAGTAGCAAAATCCGTACCTTCATCATTGAAACCACCTGTTTTATATCCTCTTGAGTAAAGACCATACAGGGTAGCATAATCATTAAGTAAAAAATTCAAACCTAATCGGCCAGTAGTAAAGTTATCGGTTATCTTTTGCTTATCAAAAGCCATGGTTGGTTTATCTTTATTATTTTCAGCATAAATTGAGTTAGCTAGCCATTTTGCATGATAATTCTTCTTTTCGTAAGATTGACGAAGACCTGCTGTTAATTTGAGTTTTTCGGTAACAGGGTAGGTGACTTCACCAAACACTCCGACATTATCTGTTTCGAACTGTCTTCTAATGTTAGCATTCAATGCATTACTTGGATAAAACACATCCATAACATCATAAGTATTTCTATGACGATCATTGGTATAGTAGTTTATACCTGCTACCCAAAATATTGGTGCTTCAGGTTTAGATGAAATTCTAAATTCTTGAGTGAAAAGATCTTCTTTGGTTAAATAAGACCAATTAGATGGTGGTGACATACCGCTCAAATGGTGGTATAACCTACCTTCATAAATTGGTGATCTTCTGTCACTTTTGCTATACGAATAACCGGTAATAGAACTCAATAAGCTATTATCCAACTCATGTTCCACTTTTAAATTGAAACGATAAATATTTTTGTCATTCTTGTCACTGCTATTTGGAATGTCAATCTTAGGGTGATGTCCATATGGGCGCATCATATACATATCGTCCATACCCATAGCTTCTTCTATTTCGGTAATAAATGAGATAGAAGTGAGTTCTGAAGCTTCCCATAATAATGTGCCTCTAGCGATTTTATTTCTAAGAATACTCACCGGTTTATGGTCATTAACATTTTCTAGAATGCTATCTGCTTCATCATAACGGACAGCAAATCGAGCACTTAATTGATCGGATAAAGGGCCACTGATGACGCCTTCGGTTAATATTTGATTATTTTGTCCGAATTCGGTTCTAAAAGCTGATTCAAAATAGCGAGTTGGTTTTTTCGAAATAACGTTGATAGCACCAGCCTCGCTATTTCGGCCAAATAATGTCCCTTGCGGGCCTTTTAATACTTCGACACGTTGAACATCAAGTAAATTTAAGGTCGTATTACTTTTTGATTGTGGCATCCCATCCACGTTAATACTAACCGAGCTGTCATCGCCACTCATAGGTAATACAGAACCGACACCACGCATTCGAATAGATTTCGCTGCCCCCATATTACTAATTACTTGTACACCGACAGTATCATTTAAAGCTTTTTCTAAAGTGGTCTCCCGCCGGTCAACCAGTTTTTTGTCGTCAACAATATTGACCGTAAATGGAATATCCTTGGCTGACTCTTTTACATGTCTAGCAGTAACTATCAATTGTTCTACTTGATCACTATCGTCTTTTTTTTCAGCTGTATCTGCCATTGTGTTAAACGATAAACATAAAATACCGGCCATTAACCACGGTGAACCAATAATGCTTTTGTTAGAACAAACTAATGCTTTATTAGTTATTTTATTGGTAAAAACTAATTTGTATCTCATATTATTTTCCTAAATTCAACCATAACCTACATAATCAATAGGGAATACTTTTGGTAAATTAATAAATGATTATTAAATGTGCTAGCTAGTAGCATCATTAACATATTTAATTAAGAATGATTATCATTTATAATGTAAATGTTTTGCTAGCAAAGGACTCCCCATATTGGGCAAAAATAACCGAATCAGTTCTAAATTCTTTTAAATTTAATTTTTTTTTAATTAATAAATTAATTTTTAAGGGAAAATATATTTGATACTCTTTAAATATTTAACGATATTAAGAATATTATTTAACTAATTCGTATTAGGTAATATTGTAAAGTAAGTGATTTGTATTCACTATAAATGGCGGATAGTGGATAATTTTGCTAATTAATTTGCAATGAAATTGGTTGGGGAATAAGTTAGTTTGAGTTCTAGTGTTCTATTAGTCTATTTTTATAGAGAGTGGAATATGGCTACCCGTTATTTTCAATTTACTTATAATTGAAGATAATGTTTTAATATTTTTGTGTTAATAAAAAGATGAAAATCCTAACTATGGATAGCGAGAATATAACTTAATTAATCCATAATTTTTTTAAGAAATTAGATATTGATAGTTAGGCAGAATACGAAATTAGGCGATTAAAGACCGAAGAGAGAAAATGAACAAACTGTAATTAACTGAAAAGATTTATTGATAATAATTGTTTTCCTCAGTTATTTCTTCATTAAGATAATTATTCATTATGATTAAAAGAGAACAATATCTTATTGAAATCTCCAAATTTGTTAGATTTTTTAATTTGATTTTTTCATAATACAAAATAAAAGAAAAAATTAAGAACAAAGTAACAGCGGGAAGAGATGTACTAGGCGAATTCGTTCCTAAGTTTGCTGAGCTTAATGATGTTATATTATTTGGCGAAGTTTGGTCTAGAGAAAAAGAGCTCTCAGCAAGAGATAGAAGTTTAGTCACAGTTACGGCATTACTTGCCAGTAGTATCTTAGATAGTTCTTTACAATTTCATTTGCAGATTGCAAAAAAATAACGGTATCACTAAGCAAAAAATAGCAGAAATTTTAACTCATGTAGCATTTTACGTTGGTTGGCCTAAAGCATGGGCTGCGTTTCGTATAGCAAAAGAGATTTGGAAAGATTAGTTTTTACTACAGAATTACAAAGAAATTGTAAAATAAACTTGAATAAGATAATTAAATCCATTTTTTAGAAAAGATAGTGTTGAATTAATATGTATTGAATACTATTCGTATTTATATCATTACTGACCTGTTAAATTTGAAATAAAAGGTTAAAATAGCAAATAATATTTACTATGAAATTATGTAATGCCACAATTTAAACAATGCTGATACATTGATATACCAACGAATAAGTGGATTGCGTTCTAAAAGACTAAGAACACAAAATGAAAGATAATTGCCAATTTATTACTAATAAATTTTATCGATATGACTACATTCCCTATGGACATACTGATTGTTATCGTATTATTACCAATGAGGGAGTTTATTTTTTTTATAAAAACCAATTTATCGATGTAAGTGTCTTAGATAAATTAAATGAAGGCGATGTTATCCATATTGCTTCTCACGCACTTAATGATGGCACTTTTTGGCTCCACTGGTTAGTTTCATGGAAAGGAGACTTGGCTATTCGTAATAAATTACATTGTGCTTTCCCTCATCCTTCTACATTAATTTTACCATTTTTGATCTTGATAGGATTTTGGCTGGATCTTCAATTTATAACACTATTTTTAGCCACTGGGTTGTTTCTAATTTTGATATGGTGTATTTGTTCAACGCTATTTCGTTTAATAAATTTGGTTTTACCTAAACAATTTTTTTTACGTCAGCGATATCATAAATTAAAAAAAGGCGATCTTAGTTTTATGAAAACCTCGTTTTTAGAACATCGTAAAACCGTTAATTGTTCATCAACAGACTTACCTGTATATGAAGGAATTGCAACTAATATAGATAGACAATTAATTTATCGATCGGAACGAAGGAAAATATTATTTGATTTTAGCGGTGTTAGACTATTTTTCGATGAACTTGCTTTAGATAATGATCATATACCGGTTGTTTATTCTTTTTGCCATCCGACGTTTATTGCATCAGGAGATAAACTCAGTTTAATATTTGAAAATAATAAAATACATGGGATTATTAATCATACCGATGGTTCAAGCTATTTAATTCCTCATTGTATTTGGATAAGTAAACAAAAAGCGAAAACGTTATTACGTAATTGGTATTTTTATACTATTTTTGCCCCAATTGCATTTTTATTATTACAGATAATTATATATCCAATTAAAGAGTTTGATTTTATAATGAATGGTTTTTTATGGATAATATCGGGAGCACAAATTATTCCTTTACTCCTGTTACTATTTTATACACTATTTTCATATCTTAATGATCGTTCCTATGCCAAACGAGTTTTAAAATGGTTATATCAAACCACAGGACATTGGCCGAAAGAGCTCTGAATAACAACAACTAAGCCAATATAGTTAAGATGAATTAATCTATAATTTTCGGCATGGTCTACCATTATTCAAAAATTATATACTTCATGTATGCTAAGGTTATAGTCACATCTGTAAAACGCTGTATATGGGCAAAATAATTCTTGAAAACAGTGAATTATAAGAATAAATACTAATGTGGTTCTTTGATTACATAAAACACAGTTGATGATAAATGCTTCTAAGCAGGATTTAGGTATTTGTTTTGTTTCTGAGCAATTTGTTCATGATGAGATTCAGAATGGAGAGTTAATTCCAATTTTAACCGAGTGGGTTGGTATCCCTCGTCCAGTTTATGTGATGGTTAGAGATAGATGCTATATCCCTAATAGAGTAAAAATATTTAAACAATATATAGAGCAATACATTAAAGATGAAAATGTTAATTATCAAATTTAACATCTTAAATATATCCATCTGACACTTTAATTATAAAGGTTAATTGCAGTATGTTATTTATTATCTAGGTGGACATTGTATGCTTTCATAGTATAAAGATATTTATAAATACAATGTCTATAAAGCAATAGATATAACTGTATTTTTTTGTGGCTCTATATGATTTTATACTACTAAGTGAAATATATAGTTTATCATAGATAATAGTATGTTATGAACATCGATTGAATTTAAATTGGAGCGGGAAACGAGGTTCGAACTCGCGACCTCAACCTTGGCAAGGTTGCGCTCTACCAACTGAGCTATTCCCGCATGAGAAGTGTTTTAAATGGTGCCCGGGGCGAGACTTGAACTCGCACGGCCAAAAAGGCCGAGGGATTTTAAATCCCTTGTGTCTACCGATTTCACCACCCGGGCTCAAAACTTAGTACCGAAGGGTAACTGCGCTTTGGATGCTGTGCATTTTACCTATCTTATCATTTCAGTCAATAAAAATTTTAAATTAATCGTTTGATTGCTCAATGTTTGACTGATTCGAGGTTAAATTGCTCTATTTTTTCGTTTTTAACTAAAGTGCAATGCTATTTTTTTAATTTGAATATTTAGACATTACACATCAAATTTATTATGTTAATCGTTATCTAATAAATCGACTTGAGCAACCCATAAATATTGAATCATCGATAATAGGGTTAATACTGTAGCAATAAACAAGGCTGCAAGTCCGGCATAAATAACTAGATCGCAAGGTCTCCAAAGTAACCATGTTAATGCAGTCATTTGAGCAATAGTTTTTATTTTACCAATTGATGAGACGGCAACATTATTTCGTTTACCAATTTCAGCCATCCACTCTCTTAATGCTGAAATGATGATCTCTCGAGAGACGATGATGATTGCTGGAATAGAAATCCACCATGTTTGATAATATTGGGTTATTAAAACTAAAGCGATAGTGACCATAATTTTATCGGCAACAGGATCTAAAAAGGCACCAAATTTAGTAGTTTGGCCTAATCGACGAGCGAGGTAACCATCAAAAACATCTGTTACTGCAGCTATTAAGAATATTAATGATGAAAAAAAGCCAGACCATTCATGAGGAAATAGATAAAATGCCAACACAAAAAAAGGAATAAGTATTACTCGAAATAATGTTAAAAATGTAGGTAAGTTGATTTTCATGTGACATTAGCTCATTTTGTTTTATTAATCAATTGGTTAGTGATAATTAAAAAAACAGTGTTTTCTTACTGATTATGTTGCCTGAAAAATGTTAATTTTTCAATGTGTTATTGCTGTAAATTTAGATAAATTTTTTCAGCTAGCGATTTGGATATGCCTTGTACTTGGGCTATTTCATCTATACTAGCATTTTTTAGCTCTCTAAGTCCGCCAAAATGTTTTAATAATGCTTGGCGTCTTTTTCCGCCAACGCCTTCTATATGTTCTAATGCACTATCAGTTAATTGTTTAACACCTTTTTTACGCTGACCTACAATCGCATGGTCATGTGATGCGTTACGGATTTGTTGAATTAATAATAGAGCAGGGGAATGATCATCTAAATAATAACCTTTACCATGGGCTTCAAAGAAGAGTGTTTCTAAACCTTCTTTACGCTCAGCACCTTTAGCCACCCCGATTAAAATAGGATGATGTTTATCCCAGTTTACCTGTAACTTCTCAAATACTTGTAAAGCTTGATTAAGTTGTCCTTTACCACCATCAATAAAGATAATATCAGGGATTTTATCTTCAGGGAGATCTTTTTTACTATAACGGCGAGTTAATACCTGTTCCATTGCTGCATAGTCATCACCTGGGGTGATACCGCTAATATTATAGCGACGGAATTCAGATTTAACCGGTCCTTTATCATCAAACACAACACAAGAAGCGATAGTGTTTTTGCCCATAAAATGGCTGATATCAAAACATTCCATTCTATTGATTTTCTCAATACCCAAAAAGGCTTTTAAAGCATCATATCTTTGTTTAATGGTTGAGTTTTCTAATAGTTTATTTTTAACTTCCGTTTGAGCGTTAACTGTTGCAATATTTAATAATTTAAGATTATCACCTTTTGGTTCATCAACTAATTTAACGTGATGTTCGGCGACGATGGATAAAGTTTCTTCCATCGCTTGTTTATCTGACAACGAAAAATTCAGAAGAATTTTCTTTGGAATATTCCTGTTTTGATTACCTTGTAGATAAAATTGTCCTAAAAATGTCTCAATAACTTCTTCAAGTTCAGTGTTAGAGGGAACTTTAGGAAAATAAGAACGATGGCCAAATGTTTGTCCATTACGGATAAAAAGTACATAAATACAAGCTAGGCCGAGTTCATAATGAAAACCAATTACATCTAAATTATCATTATTATTGTAGATAGCTTGTTTTTCATTAATGTGTTTGATTGCTTGTAACTGATCACGTAGCGCTGCTGCTTTTTCAAAATTAAGCTCACTACTAGCTTTCAACATATCAGCAGTGATTTTTTTTAAGATTTCATCTGACTGTCCAGATAAAAATAATCTAACATAATTCACTTGTTCATTGTAATCTTCATCGCTGACTAAACCCGGTACACAAGGGCCTAAACAACGCTTAATTTGGTACTGCAAACAAGGACGTGTTCGATTACGATAAGTACTATTAAGACATTGCCTTATCGGAAAGGTTTTTTGTAATAATGCAAGAATTTGTTTAACTGCATAGCCACTAGGGTAAGGGCCAAAAAACTCATCTTTTTTACGATTAACTGCTCCGCGGTATAAAGATAATTGTGGATGGCGTTCTTTACTTAATTTAATAAACGGATAGCTTTTGTCATCTTTAAGTAAAACATTATATCGTGGTTGATATTTTTTGATATAAGTCTGTTCAAGTAAAAGTGCTTCTGTTTCGGTATTGGTGATGGTAAATTCTACGCGATGAATATGACTCACCAATCGATCGGTTTTGATGGTTTTTTTACTACTATTAAAGTAACTTTTTAAACGATTATTGAGGTCTTTCGCTTTTCCCACATAAATGATGGTATCTTTATCATTAAACATTTGATAGATACCTGGTTTATGTGGGACAGTTTTTAAGAAAGATACAGAATCAAATTGGCTCATATTAGTTTTCAAAGGTGAGGGCTTTTTTCTCTATTATCCTCATAATGGTGCTTAAAATACCATTTATCAAGAGGTAGATAAGCCCTGCAACAACAAAAATTGAGAAGTCATAGTATTCACCATTTAGTGTATTACTATATCCCATAAGATCCATAACAGGAATCATTGATGCCAGTGCAGTTCCTTTAACCACGAAGACAACTTCATTAGAGTAAGTAGACAGTGCTCGTTTTAATGCATATGGCATTACAATTTTAAGTGTTTGTCTTTTATTCATGCCTAATGCACTACATGCTTGCCATTGTCCTTGTGGAACAGCTTTTAAAGCACCATAGAAAATTTGAGTAGTGTAAGCTGCACTATTAAGCGTTAATGCTAAATAAGCGCAAAACCATGGCGATGAAATAAATTCATAAAAAGCCGGTACTTTACTTAAAATTTCGCCAAATTGTGAAGGTCCATAATAGATTAAAAAAAGTTGTACCAATAAAGGTGAACCAGTAAAAATAACAATATAACCACGTATCGTTTTAGTTAAAAACTTCGAATTTAAAGATAAAAGACAAGAAAAAACGATAGCTAAAAAACCAGCTGATAATATGCCTGCAATACTTAAGCTTAAAGTATCAGGTAGACCTTGAAGAATGATTTTTAGATAGTAAATAAAATTATCAGACATAAAATGACCTTACTGACTATTAGCTGATGACGGTTGTTCAAATTTGGTAGAGCGTTTTTCAATACGAGAAATAACTCGTTGACTTAAAACTGATATCACTAAATAAACAAGCATAGCAATAAAATACCATAAGAAAGGTTGGTTGGTTCTTGCAACAATTGTTTTGGTTTGCATCATTAAATCATCAATCGCTATCGCAGATACAAGGGCGGTATCTTTTAATAAAATTAACCATTGATTACTCAAACCAGGTAATGCATGGCGCCACATTTGCGGCATTATTATGCGGAAAAAAGTACGAGATTTACTAAGGCCTAATACTTGAGCGGCTTGTTTTTGCCCACTTGGTATCGCTTTAAATGCTCCACGTAAAGTTTGAGATGCATAAACAGCATAAAGTAAGGATAAAGCAAAAACACCGCATAAAAATGGATCTGGCTGAGTATTTTCAATATTCATTTTTACGGTAAATGATGTAAAACCAAGTGGAATGGTAAAACCATCATCTAATGCCATCAATAACAGCGGTAAACCTGTATAGATTGCCACCACAATTAATAATTCAGGTAAAGCTCGAATAGTTAAATTAAATAGTGACATTAACCATGCAACAGGTTTGAAAGGAACTGATTCTAAAATAGTAAAAATGAACGCAAAAAACATGCCGACAATTAACGATACAAAAGCTAGTGATAACGTTATTGTGGTTGCTTTAGTTAGCGGCAAAATATACCCATCCATAGAAGAGAGTAACCAGTCGATACCGTGTGCAAAAAAGTCTGACATAAAAAAACCGTAATTAATTTAAAAAATAAACTCGCCGCAGAGTATGCGGCGAGATCTCAAAATACAGATTTTAGTAAATAATATTATTTACTAAACCATTTTTTATAGATAATATCTAATTCACCATTTGCTTTTAATTTATCAATTGCTTGGTTGAATTGTTCAAGTAATTGATCATTTCCTTGACGTAAAGCGATACCTAAGCCTTCACCAAAAAATTCATGATCGGTAATTTTGTCACCTAAAGCAACAATGTCAGCATCTTTACCTAACCATTCTCCAGCAACAAATGAGCTTGAGACAATGGCATCAATACGTTTTGCTTTTAAATCTAGAAAAGCAAATTGATAGCTGTCATAACTGACTGCTTTAACATCAGGGTACTTTTCATTTAAGTATTTTGAATAGGTCGTACCTTTCTGGATGCCAACTTTTTTACCTTTCAATTGATCAAGACTGGTTAAAGAGTCTTTTAAAGTAATGAATTGGATTGAGCTGTCGTCGTAGTAGATTTTAGTAAATGCGACTTGTTTTTGACGCTCTGGAGTAACATCAATACCTGCAATTGCTGCATCAATTCGGCGAGTTTTAAGGCTAGGAATTAAACCATCGAATGATTGGTTAACAATTTTGCAAGATACTTTCATTTCTTCACAAAGTTTATTCATAACATCGATATCGAAACCAACAATTTCATTTTTATCGTTAGTAAATTCGAATGGCGCATAAGTTGCTTCGGTACCAATAGTTAATGTTTCTGCTGCTTGAGCTGCAAAAGCAGATCCAGCAAATAAAATCGCTAGTAATGTTTTTTTCATATTTCCACCCAATCTGGTTTTAATTAATGTTAGTGTGATAGATAAGCTTTAAACTCTTCGGTTTTTGGATGAGCAAAACACTCAAGTTGTCCCTGCTCAATAATCTTACCTTGTTCCATGTAAATCACTTGTGAAGCAACTTTACGCGCAAAATCAACTTCATGAGTAACAATAATTTGTGTAATTCCGGTTTGTGACAGTTCATTAATAATCTCAGCAATTTGTGATGTAATTGCTGGATCTAATGCCGCTGTTGGTTCATCAAATAACAAAATTTTCGGTTCCATCATTAATGCTCTGGCAATAGCAACACGTTGCTGTTGACCACCAGAAAGATGGAGAGGGTAGCGATGCGCCATTTCATCAATTTGTAAACGAGCTAAAATTGACATTGCTTTATCACTAGCTTCTTTTTTCGATAATTTTAATACTTGGCATGGTGCTTCAATTAAATTTTCCAAAACAGTTAAATGTGGCCATAGGTTGTAATTTTGAAAAACCATGCCAACATTTTTGCGTAATGTCCGAATAGTGGATTCACTTATCTTTTGCGAAAAATCGAAATGTGAATCGGCAATCGTCATTTCACCTGATGTGGGAATTTCAAGTAAATTAAATACTTTCAACAAAGAACTTTTGCCTGCACCACTTTGACCAAGTAAAACAATTGTTTCACCCAAAGGGTAACATAAAGAGACGTCATTCAATGCCTGATGAGTACCATAAAAACAGTTAATATGGCTTAATTCAATATTCATTAGTATTAGGTAAATTATTTAAATTTTAATTGACTAAATATTACTTTTTTTTGCATAAAAATGCAATCTAAATTATTAGACAATCAATTTTATGATAGATTGTTAGCCAAAAAATATTAGTTTTAAATTTTTACTGCTTAGTTTCATATTCAATCAATGAGTTATAATTAAAAATATCTACTAGGCTGATATATTATGGTAGGAAAAGGCGACATTCAGTAATAGCTTAACCAATTCGCATCAATTAATAACTTAAAAAAACCCCTTTCCTCAAAATTTTTATAGGTTTTAAGTAAATTTAATCATTATTACTTATGATAGGGATAATAGGTCCAAGATATTTAGGTTTTTTATTCATTATATACAAATCAATAAAAGCACTAACACGAGCGAACATCTCGCGGATACGAACTAACTTCATGCTCTTTGGGGCAGGAACGGCAAAACACTGTGCTTGAATATCTTGCGCAAGAGCAATAAAAATGGCTCGTTCACAATGGAACTCTTGCGTAATTATAGTAAAATCATCAGCATTAAAAACTTTATTAGCCCGAACAACTGAATCGAAGGTTCTAAAACCAGCATAATCTAATACAATTGATTCTCTAGGAATACCAGCTTTAATCAAATCTTTTTGCATTGTGATTGGTTCATTATAATTTAAATGCGCATTATCACCACTGACTAATAAATAATCTACTTTTCCTTGCCAATATAGATCAATAGCGCCATCGATGCGATTGCGATAAAAGCCGTTTATACCACCACCTTTTACATATTTAGATGTACCTAATACTACACCAATTGTTCGATAGGGAAGTTTATTTTCATCATGATAAATGTAGGGGGCCGTTTTATAGCTTATCCAATAGTCGAGACTGAGTATTACCGTTATTAAAAACAATAGGAAGGTAATTAAATAAGTTATTAACTTTTTTAATATCATGCTAAAACCAATTTAAAATAAGTACCATTATTGGAAATAAAAATGGTGCTGTCAATGAAGTCATAATACCACATAGTACCAGTGATAAAGAGCTATAAGCTCCTTCATTATAATCTACTTCAATACAGCGAGCTGTACCAACAGCGTGTGATACAGCACCGATTGATAAACCTCTGGCAGAGGCTGTTTTGATTTTAGCCCAATTTAGCAATTGATGAGCAAAAATTCCTCCTAAAGTTCCAACAAGTATTACACATAATGCGGCAATAGATGGAACACCACCTTGATTTTCTGCGATAGTTACCGCTATGGCAGTGGTAACTGATTTAGGCAGTACCGAGGCGGCAATTTCATTACTACCTCCTAACCAAAATGCAATACAAACACCTGTCACCATAGAAGCAATTGAAGCGGTAAAGGTGATTATCATGATGGATTTCCAACGGGCTTTTATTTGTGGGATTAATTCATACAAAGGGTAAGCCAAAGCAACAACTGAATAAGGGAGTAAATCATTAATAATTTTGACGTTTTTTACATATTCAATATAACTAGTCTGTGTAATTAATAAAATAGGAATTAAAACAATAACCGAAATCACTAATGGATTAAATAGTGGATTTTTGATTTTAAAGGAAATTTTACGAATCACAAGAAAAACTAAAATAGTTAATGGTAACATCCATATCATGATTGTTTCCCCTTATTATCAGACGATTTTACCGCTGGTTTATGCAAATGCTCTGTAAGATATCCGGTTAAAAATAAGACAATAATTGAACCGCCAACACTGGCAAAAATAATCGGTACCCAATTAGCTAAAAGTAGTGAATAATTATCCATGATCCCCATTGCAGCAGGAATAAATAGCACAGTCATATAGCGCATAAAAAGATTGCAACTGTTTTTGATCCAACGCGTTGGTATAAGTTGAAATGCTAATAAAAAAAACAAGATTAATAGACCAATAATACTACCAGGGATCATGATTGGTAAGATTGCCGAAACAATATTACCAGCCCATAAACAGAGGGTTAAAATAATTAAGCCCCGACCATAACTAAATAGTGTGTAATATAAAGAATAAAGTCGATGCTTAATTGTTGCATGTTTGGCTAAAAAATGTTTCATAGTTTATATACTAATTGTCTTAAAATTAAATATTGACGGTATGTCCGTCGTTTAGAAAGGGCGGAGAACTAAAATCAGAAACATATAATACGCCCCTGTAATTCAATTATCCAACTAAATAATGACAATATTGGTAAAGTTGCTTTAATAAAGTGAGCTTTTCCGGTTTCTGTATATAAATTTCGGCTAGTTGTTCAAGTGATTGTAAATAATTTTGTATCTCAATGGTATTGAGTTTATCTCGACAGTGATCTTGCCAAATGCGTTGTTCTTGTTCGGTTAATGCTTGCGGATAATTTCTCGCTTTGTAGCGAAAGAATAATGTGGTTAATCGTGGATCATCGAAAGTGATTGATAAAGTTTCTAATAAATGAACTGGCGTGGTTCTTATAGTTTCACAACGTAATAGATCTTGACCATTTAAAAATCCACTATAAATTTGTGCATCAACATCACTGTTAACTGGATAATCATTATTGATACTAAATAGCTCACGCATTTTATCCTGTAATTTATTTTGGTTTTGTAGTAGTTTTTGTTGATTAATTAAACATTGTTGTTTATCTAAATTAAAACGCTTTGCGTTATCAGCTAATAATGTGCTTAATGGCGCAATAATTGGACATTTATTTATATGAATCAGTTTTAATGGAATACGCTGTTCGTCTAACTCAAGATCGGTTGTTTTGGTGTAAAGTTTTTCCTGAATAGTCTCGACTGGTAAATCAATAATTGAATCAATATCTCCAGTTAGATCACAGACTATAACTGCATTATTTTGCGTTGGATGCCATGCAATAGGGCAGACTAATGACATATTGCCTCTATGGCTACCTAACATTCCAGATACATGAACAATAGGTGTCATATTTACAACGTCAATAAGCTCGGCAACTCTGTTTTTGTTACGTAATGTATAGAAATAATTGAATAACTTTGGTTGGGTTTGTTTGATAAGTTTTGCCATAGCTATAGTTGCATAAACATCTGACATTGCATCATGGGCATGCTCGTGGGCTATATTATTTGCTTTAGTTAAATCTTCTAAACGAAAACTCGGTAAACCAGCATCATTAGTTGGCCAGTTAATACCTTCGGGTCTTAATGCATAACATGCTCTAACGACATCAAGCAGATCCCACCGTGAATTACCATTACGCCAACTATAAGAGTAAGGATCATAAAAATTACGATATAAAATATTGCGAGTCACTTCATCATCAAAACGAATGTTGTTATAACCTAAGATGCAAGTATTCGGTCGACTAAATTCTTGATGAATTAGTTTGCTGAATTCAGCTTCACATAACCCATTTTGATTTGCTTTTTGTGGTGTGATGCCGGTAATAAGTACAGCTTCAGGATTGGGTAAATAATCTTGCGCAATTTGGCTATAAATGACTAATGGTTTTTCAATAATATTAAAATCGCTATCTGTTCGAATGCCGGCAAATTGTGCTGGACGATCTAAAGCGGGGTTGATACCAAAAGTTTCGTAATCATGGAAGTAAAAAGTAGGCTGTATTTGATCGTTTTTCATTCCGTTATTTTGCTCTTAAGTTTTCATTTTAATTTCAATTGATTATATCATTATTTAGCTAATCTTATTTATGAACATTACAATGATGTAAGAATAGATAAATTCCAATAGTTAATCTTTAAACTGACTTTACTGTGAACTATAAAAATTTATTTTAATTAACTTTATTTATAATAATATTCAAAACAAAGGTTTTGTGATAATTTTATTAGAATAATTAATTTGTTACCCTGTCACAAATATAATGTTTTAATCATTACTAATCGAAAGATTGATAGGTTAATAAATAGCTAATGTGCTTTTTATCTTATTTTATTTTATATAATATTTGTTGTTATTAACTAATCATCTAAATTTATTTTATTTGTATTAGTATTGAACAAAGAGTTTAGAATCGTAAGAACAGTTAATTTGGATGAATAATTATGTTATTAGTTTATCTTCGAGATGATGTAGTGATTGATGGAAATATAAAATTATTTCATTTTATTTTTACCGAGATTAAAGTATCAGATGATGTTGTCAGTATCGAGTTTGTTCCTGATCTTATTGAAAAAAATGAACAAACTTCAGATATTGATAAGCGAAATAAAGGTATAGCTCACTACTTTGGTTTTTATTTCGAAGAAGATGATGATAAGGAATTAATACATACTTATTTTGATTCAGCTATAGAAGCACATGTTGATAGAAGTTTTTATGATATATTTATACGTTTAAGACCGTTTATGATTGAGCACTATAAAGGAAATGATGTTAATCTTGTTGATTTAGCTGAAGATGGATTTAATATAAAAATAACACATATCAAAAAATAGATTTATCATTATTTTATATAAAAATTGTATGAAAACTAAAAGCTAAGGACGACAGCAAGAACAACGTTCGATATTGAATTATCAGGAAAGCCTTTTATAAGGCTTTTTATTGTCTTTAAAGAAATTAGTCGCTTCTACCGATCAGGTCGGCTCCTTATATATTAATATCAATAGCAGTTTGTTTGATCACCGCTATTTTATCGATACTTAATTTAAATCTTTTATTTTTATACTACAATTTTCGCTACTATGTAGATTTATTTCAGCTCTAATTAAAACCAATTAAACCATCTTGATTTTTTAGTTAAATTATTGTTATAATTAAATTAAATTTATAAAAAAACAACCTTTTGGCTATATTGTAAGCTATCAAGCTTACTATTAGTAGCAGTAGTAGCAGTAGTAGCAGTAGTAGCAGTAGTAGCAGAATTAAAATAACTATTTCACTGTAATTCTTCTTAAGTCGTTATCTAAAAAATAGTGTGATGTTATCAGCCATCTTGTTGATGATTATGCTTTTGAGCTAGCTTACATGGAATGTAAATAATTTATTATTTTAACATTGGTATTTTGAAATGGATTTCGCAAAAAAAATTAGTCTAGCTTTAGCTATTTGTTTCGTTTTGACCGCAAATTGTTATGCTAAAAACTGTAAAAAGGGTATACCTTGTGGTAACTCATGTATATCAGCCAACAAAACATGTAGGATTGATTCTTATCCTGTTTCTGGTAGATCGCAACCAAAATCTGCTTCAACTTCAACTTCAACTTCAACTTCAACTTCTGCTGAAGTTGAATCTTCAATAGTTGCAATTAGTAAGCAAAATTTTAACACCGCCAAAACTCATTTAGTTAAAATCTATAAAGAAAATCCTGAGCAAACAACATTTTATTGCGGATGTAACTTTTCATTTGACGGTAAAAAAGGTTCTATAGATTTTAGTCAATGTGGTTATAAACCAAGAAAAAATGAACAAAGAGCATCTCGTATCGAATGGGAGCATGTTATGCCTGCTGAAAATTTTGGTCGTCATTTGCAATGTTGGCAAGAAGGGGGGCGTAAAGGGTGTAAGCAGGATACTATATTTAATGCAATGGAAGGTGATTTGCATAATTTACAACCAGCTATTGGTGAGGTGAATGGTGACCGATCTAATTATAGATATTCACAATTTACCAAAGAATTTAGTCAATATGGCCAATGTCAATCTGCAGTTGATTTTAAAGCACGAGTTTTTCAACCTAGACAACAAATTCGAGGCGTAATAGCACGAACATATTTCTACATGCAGAATAAATACAATATAAATTTATCTGATTCTGATAATAAGTTGATGATAGCGTGGAATGAGATGTATCCACCTAAACAATGGGAATGTGATAGAAATCGACAAATAGAAAAAATTCAGGGTAATGACAACAAGTTTATTAGTGAACAGTGTAAATAATGAAAACAAAAATTATCTTAGTTTTGGTCTTTTTTATTACAGTTATACAAAATGCTTATGGTGCTGCTCATTATAGAACATATGTTCCTCGGGTTCGTACCTATTCTTTTCATACTTTCCATTCTAGTAGAGGAACGGGCAACGAAACACCGTTAGATAATATTTTTTTAAGTATTTTTATCATTTTCTTTCTTGGTATATTTTTTCTATCAGCAATATCGGTAATTCAAGAGTGTAAAGAAGCTAAAGATAAATTATTAGCAGAAGAGAAAGAAAAGCGTAATGAACTTGAGCGAATAAAATTAGAGGAAGCTAGAGCAATTAAAAAAGCGATGGATCCTAAAGTCGAAGTGTATAAACTTAAGAAATATAGAAAAAAAAGATAAAATGTCTTGATTACTATTGATGTTTTAAGGTCATTATTAGCTAATAAATCGCTATATGCTTTTATTCGACATTATGTCTGATAACTATAACTTGAATAAAATCACTTTATATTTTATTTTAAATTATCTATAGCAAAAGGTATTGTTTGATCTTTCAATAAGACTATATTTGATATAGTTAAAACATGATGAAATTTATATTGTTACTTTATTATGTTTGTTTTTGAAAAGTTATACTATCTTTGCATTACTAATCAGAATATTAAAAGTGAATATAGGGATATATTCACCTTTAATCGTTGTTTTAATTTAGTAATAGGTTTCAATTTCTTTTAAGAATATTTTTAATTCCTCAATCCAAAAGTTTGCATTCATCGTTGTACTATGGCCACTTGTTTTGTTACTGGCAGGAATTAGATAATATTTTGCTGCTACAATATCTTTTAACGCTTTCTGCATCACTCCTGTATTTGGAGGATTTCTTTCATCATCTTCTGAATTAATGACTAAAATAAAAGCTTTTATCTTAGTTAAATCTTGAGTTGGATCAAAGTTTCTTGCCGCATCCCATTGATATAAAAAGTCATTAGCATCCATGCTAACACGTTCTTTTAACTTGTCTGATAATATTTCTTCTGTTTTTGCCGTATTATAGGCTTTATTTTGCCAAGCAATATCGCCACCATTAGTTGCTATGTCATAATAATGATAAACAGTTTGAAATTTTTCTGGTTGTTTAGTATAAAAACCATTGTTCCAATCAGGATCTTCTTTAATTGAATTGATAAGCATTTTTCTCATAATCCAATTTCGACTAGACATTGGAGCAGGGGTTGCTGCCATTGGAATTGCAGCTGTCATATAGTCAGGATATTTAGTTATCCATAACCAGGTGTTCATGCCTCCCATTGAGTTACCAATAATAAGTTCAAGGTGATTTATGCCTAATCCATTTTTCAATAGTTGGTATTGAGCATTAACCATGTCACCATAATCATAATGAGGAAAATTTCCTTTTAGTTCATCAGAAGGTTTTGATGATTTTCCCGTACCAATTGCATCAGGTAATATAATAAAATATTTTTCAGCGTCTAACGGTTTTCCTTTATCAAATAATGCATGCCCGAAACTATCATTAAGCATAGAATTACTATCACCAGTTGTACCATGTAAAATTAAAACTGGTTTGCCCTTAGGATTTCCAAGTGTGACATAATGAATTTTTAAATTTTTGACCGTATTACCATCATTAAATCGAAAGTTTTTAATAATATAATCACCTTCATTTCTATTGTAAAAATCAGTACAAAATCCTGGCGGAACAATGATAAAGGAAATAAAAAATAATAGTGCTTTTGTTATATTATTCATAATTGGTTCTCTCCATTATACTTATGCAAAGCTAACATTGTTTTAACGGTAAGAGATGGGGCAGGTAGATAATAATTAACGAAGTATTGATCCATCGTTAATATGCATTATTAATTTAATCAATACTAATTTTTCAATAAAAAAATGATTACTATTTACTCAAAATAATTAATATCTAAATAATATCAGTTAATAAAAAAGGGAATTTATTATTCCCTTTTTAGTGTGATTCAGTTTTTAGGTGCACTTTCAATAATATCTGCTAATTTTTCCAGTGTTATTCTCAAAAACTTTGGCATAGCTTCTATTTCAATTGAATCCATTAGGTTTTTTACATAAAGACCTAATTCTGTATCACCTTCAACAATTAGTCGACGTTGGAAAAATAGTGTGTCAGGATCTTGTCTTCTAGTCGCAATCATAATCAAATCGTTAGCATTACCAATGAAACTAACATCAGGAATTTCTTCACGACTCACAACTAGTTTGTTATCAATTAAACTCACAAACCAAACTAATTGCAGATCTGTTACTTGTATTTTAAGCCAACGATTTTCTAAAAAGTCGAGATCACCATCATCAAGCGAATTTTTGAACTGTAATTGCAACAATTGTTCAATCGTTCGTTTTTTCAAATCGAAAGGTATACAGCGTAAAGTTAAACCTAACACTTGTGGTGCTTTATCGACAAATTGAGAATGAATTTTGCCAAGTAATTGGTGTTTATTGCCAATCATTTATGCATCTCCAGAAATCATCTTCTCATAAATATCTAAATCAGTGTTCAGATGTTCATATGTTTCTTCACTTACTTCATTGCGAATTTTCATTTGAAGTAATGCTGTACGTTCAGCTCCAATCGCCACCAAACGCATACGTCTTTCTAGGTTTTCAGCCTCAAGTGCTTTTTGTTCTAAATCTTTAAGTCCTGTTCTACGTCTTAATGAACCAATTACCCGCGATCCGACTTCATGAATAATCTCTTGATCTAAACCTTCTTCTGAGGTTTCTTGTAAAAGACTGGTTTGCATTTTTTCTAGGCTAACGATAGCTTCTTCTGCCATTTGTCCTTTAACTGTTAAAATCTCATTATCTTGTTCAGAATTGTCCAAAATAACACTACCACGTAATAGGATAGGTAATATGATTACAGCTGAAATTAATGATACTAATATAATCCCTGCAGCAATAAATACTAATTGGTAACGACCACCGATAGTCATTGGAATTGATAATACACCAGCTAAAGTTATTGCCCCACGGACACCAGCAAAGGTGGAAATCCAAAGATCACGATTGGTATAGGCTCTGAATGCTAATGGGCGTTTTGTGCCGAAAGGCATTGTTGGCATATGTTTCATTGCCCATAACCATGCAAATCGAGTACCCATTAAGACTACGAAAACAAATAAAACAATCAAACATAATTGCCATAATTCAATTGAAGCATCGGTCTGATTTTCAGTAAAGGTAGTTGATAAGATACTTGGTAATTGAATACCTAATAAAAGGAATACAAAACCATTAAAAACGAAGGTTAACATTGACCATGTGCTATCAGATTGTAGGCGAGCAGTTAATGGTGCATTGCGCATCATGCCTGATTGGTTTACTGTCATACCTGCACTAACAGCAGCTAAAATTCCAGAACAATGACATTCTTCCGCTATGATATAAGCCGCAAATGGTAGTAAGAATAGTAATACAATTTGAATAGCGGGATCATTATGAGTTAATTGGTTTATTTTACGTAAGATACGTGCATATAACCAGGTAAATAAAACCCCAACCGCAAGTCCACCAATTGCAACAACGAAAAATGAAATACTGATTTGTAATAGGTTAAATTGCAAAGCGCCTGCTGCTATTGCGATGGCAAATTTTAATGAAACGAGGCCAGAAGCATCGTTCATTAATGCTTCTCCTTCAATGATTTCCATTTTTTCTTTTTCAATTCTTCCTTTACCAACAATTCCACTAAGAGCAACGGCATCAGTAGGAGATAGTACTGCTGCTAATGCTAAAGCTGCTGGTAATTCAACATTTGGAAGCATCCAATAAAGCAGATATCCTAATGCAATAATAGAAATTACGACTAACACCAGCGCTAGTCCGACAATTTCTCTAAAATTGTAGACAAAATCTTTCACCGAAGTTTTTCGACCATCAGCAAATAGTAAGGGAGGTATGAATAATACAAGAAAGAGTTCTGGATCGAATTTCAAATACACACCCAAAGCAGCTAAGAGACAACCCAATAGTATTTGCATTAACGGCAAAGGAATTTGGATCGGCAACATTTTTATAACAACACCAGAAAGTGATACAATTAAGACCAGAAGTAATATTGTTGAAAATAGTTCCATAGTTACTCTTTTGTTATTATCCTATAATTAACTATTGATTATATCGGATTTTTAACAAAATTTCAGATTAAAATTGCCTAAATCACACAATTTTTAATCACTCTCGTTTTTTGAATAAAAAACAAGCATTTTAATTGACGGAAATTATTGATGGAAAACTGGCAAAGAGCATTTGTTCTTCATACACGTACCTATAGCGAAAGTAGCTTATTAGTTGACTTATTTGTTGAGAATGTAGGAAAAGTAACTATCCTAGCTAAAGGGGCTAGACGTAAAAAATCAGTATTGAAGGGAATTTTACAACCTTTTACACCATTGATTGTTCAGTATTCAGGTCAAGGGGAAATTAAGAATTTACGTCAGGTTGAAGCAATATCTCTGACATTACCACTTGTATCAGTTTTTCTATACAGCGCTTTTTATTTAAATGAGCTATTACATAGAGTCTTATTGGCTGAAACCGAAACTAACACGCTATTTGATGATTATTTGATAAGCCTACAACAATTGGCACAACAAGTGCCGGCTGAAAATGTGTTGCGTGCATTTGAATTGGCATTACTTGAGAATTTAGGCTATCACGTTGACTTTTTTCATTGCAGTGCAACGGGCGATGATATTGTTGAAACCATGCATTATCAATATCAATCAGAAAAAGGTTTTATTAGTAGTTTGCTACAAAATAGTACCAGTTTCACTGGCGAACAAGTCTTAGCTTTGGGTAAAAGAGAGTTTCTAACTATTGATACACTTAAAGCTGCTAAACGTTTTACTCGAATGGCTTTAAAACCTTATGTAGGTACAAAACCTTTTAAGAGTAGAGAGTTATTCTTGAAAATTTAGCTTTTTTTATTTCACTATTCCACCAATGATTATTGGTGGAATAGTTTATTAACTTTAATTTACTCGATTACACTTAGTATCTTGGTGGTTTAGCATATTTGCTATTATAACTATCGGCAGGAAAAGCGTTAGAATTCGGTGATTTCTTATATTGATTACTATTTTCCAATTGGAAAATTGCTGTACCAATCACCCCAATATTGTTCGCTGAACCTTCATCGGTATGATTCGCATAAGCTTTAGATGCTTGCGAAAATGTAAATGAGGCAACTTCACGCTCATTTTTTCGAAATCCTTTAATTGATAGCGTACTATACGGTCTTAAAATATAACCATTATTGTTCAATGAACCTGCTTTTCCGTTGATAACATCTAGTCCATCAACAGTTGCTACAATTTCATAAGTATTTCTTGAATAATTGACATAATAAAGTTGATAATTTTTGCCCGCTTCACCAGACATATTGATTTCATCATCCTGTTTAAAAAGCGACCATTTATTATTGTTATCATCAATTATTGACATACCAACATCGCCATTAAGCATAAGTTCTTGAACTTTTTTTCCATGCACAAATGCTTTCTTAGAATAATGAATTACTGCAACGTCTATTGGTGTGTTATTAATACGTGCTAATTTAACTTCTCGAACATGAGATTCGACCCCATCGCCCCATTGCGTTCCAATACCTCTATCATTTGAAGTATTATTTAAAGTATTATTTGTATTGATTGCCTGTTGACATCCACTTAAAATTAAACTGATTAAGCCAATCACTAATACATTATATATGTTATAAAATTTATTCATTAAGATTTCCTTTTCTAATTATGTTCAGTAATTATATATATTATTATATATTTGAATATTATATAAATATATAATAATTTTGTAGACTGTATTTTATCGATTGATTAAAGAGTTCTTTATTATGCTCCACTTGATGCACGGATAACTAATTCACCATTTACATATATAGTACGAATTGGTAAGGTTGGATTATTTATCCTTTGGATTAAAGTTTTTACCGCAGTCAAAGCTATACTTGCTAACGGTTGTTTATAAGTAGACAGTGGGGTAGATAGATGACCGGCATAATCAGCATCATCAAAGCTAATGGTAAATAATTTTTGTTTTGGATTTATTCTTTGATTCAATGAGATTAATTGCATTGCTGTAAAGTCATTACCACAAACTACATGTTTAATGTTCAATTTTGCTAATTGATTAATTACTTTCTCATCAATTTGTGGCACTTGAATTATCCAATCGTTAATTTTTGTAATTCCTGCATCATATAATGCTTGTTTATAACCAATTGTTCTTAAAGCAACAGTATTAGCTGAATCACTTTTTGATACAAATGCTATTCGAGTATTTTTCTGTTCAATGAAATGATTTGTGACAACGTAACCTGCGGCAATGTTATCAATACTGACTAAGTCAGCTTTACCTCGTGAAGGGAAAACACAATAGTCTCTCTCTAACAATATACAAGGAATATTGTAGAGTGTCAGATAATCCATTATTCTTTTATTTATGATATTCGCGTAAGGGTGAAACTCTAAAGGCGTGAAAAATATTCCGTTAATATTATTTTTTGTATAATTAATGATGACTCTTTCTACGTCATTTAAAATAGATTGTATATCCTGACTTTTGGTCAGCATCCCAGCCCATAAAAGAGAAAACTGATAATTATTGGCTAAACTTGCTATCTCAGAATATAAACTATCAAGAATCATTCTACTTTCATCTTGTTCTAAACGAGGAGCCAATATTCCAAAAATATATTTGCTTACTTGTTGATCTTTAGGTTGTCTAACATAAAACTTACCACCTTGTTTACCTTCAATGTAACCTTCCGTTTTTAATCTTGAAAATACTTTACTTATTGTTGGTCGGGAAGTCTTATATATTGTGCTTAAATTAGATGAAGAGGGAAGGGCACTATTACAATCTAAAATTCCACTTTTGATCTGCAATAATATTTCCTGATAAATCTGCTCACATTTATTTGCCATCATATTACCTATAGAACATTAATTGAATATTCCTAGTATGACATAACCATCAAACTTGATAAATTAAATTTTACAAGTTTTCAAAAAAAGTGACTTTGATATCATAAATAATAAAAAGAAATAGATTAATATTGTTAAGTTTGGTGCAGATAATTAGACTGAATTTACTCAAAATATATTACAAAATATTTTTGGGTTTTAGTTTTTAAGGAAATTATTATTACAAATCATTTGATTATCTGAGGTGGGTTTATGAAAAAATTCATAACATCGTTTTTAACAATTACATTTATTATCTTTACAAGTTGCTTTCAACTTGTAAATGCTGATGAAAAAAAGCCTATTAAATTTGCTTTTATTACTTCAACTTTAAACAATTCATTTTTTACTGCAATATCCGATACATTTTCTGAAATTGCCAAACAAAATGGTGATCAATACATTCTTGTCGATCCTCAATATGATCAAGCTAAACAAATTTCAATGATGGAAGATGTCATTAATCAAAAAGTTGACATTATTTACTTAATCGCTGTTGATTCAGAAGGTATTCGCCAAGGATTATTGGCAGCAAAACAAAAACAGATTCCAGTGGTAGTGATTGATAATCCTATTAGTGATGATGATTTAGTGGTTAGCACTGTGGCTTCAGATAATTTCTTAGCCGGTAAAATTAATGGCGAACAAATGGCTAAAGATTATCCTAATGGCGCCAAAATTGCTGTTATTGATTGTCCTTTTAATCGTGCTAGTGTTCTAAGAGCTGATGGTTTTTATGCCGGATTAGGTGAAAACAGAAGTAAGTTTGAAGTAGTTTCTCAACAAAATGGTAAATGTGCTTTAGAAGTCACCATGCCAATTGCCGAAGATATTATTCAAGCTCATCCTGATTTACAAGCATTTTTCGCCGTAAATGATCCCTCTGCTTTAGGTGTTGTTGTTGCTTTGAAAGCATCAAATAAACTTAAAAATGTTAAGGTCTATACTGTTGATGGTTCACCTGATGGTAAAAAAGCATTTAGCGATGGCGATATAACATTAACTGTAGCTCAAGCTCCAATTCAATTAGCTAAAGAAACCTATAAAGTCGGTAAACAGGTTCTAGCTGGAGAAAGCGTTGCTAAAGAAATATTAGTGCCAACTTTTCCAATTACCAAAGAAATGATTGATCAATATGGAGTAAAAGTCTGGCAGTAATCATTGACTTTAATCAAGTTATATCTATTGAAATCAATAAGGTGATATTTATATGGAACAAGTTGCATTACAACTATCTCATATAGAAAAAAAATTTGCTGGTGTCCATGCGTTAAAAGATATGCACTTTAATCTTAAACAATGTGAAGTTCATGGATTATTGGGTGAAAATGGTGCTGGCAAATCAACCTTAATCAAAATTATTGGCGGCATCTATAAACCAGATGCCGGTGAAATTAAGATTAATGGTAAGACTGAGATAATTAATGGTATTAAAGATGCTCAAGCAAGAGGAATTAATGTTATTCATCAGGAAATTGTCTTAGTTCCTTATATTAGTGTATATGAAAATATTTTCTTAGGTCGTGAACCGAGAACACGCTTAGGCTTTAAAGATCATCGTCAAATGATCGCCAAAGCCAAAATAATGATGGAAAGTATGGGGTTAACGATCGATGTGTTACGGCCCGTACATGAGTTAACCATTGCACAACAACAACTTATCGAAATCGTCAAAGCTATTTCATTTAACGTTCGAATCTTGATCATGGATGAGCCAACATCTTCTTTAACTGATAAAGAAGTTGAACAGCTTTTTATTATGATTAAAAAACTAACCGAACATAACGTTAGTATTATTTATATTTCTCATCGCATGGATGAGTTATTTACTATCACTGACAGAATAACTGTAATTAGAGATGGTAGTTATATAGATACCGTCAATACTAAACAAACCAATATTGATGAATTAGTTAAATTGATGGTTGGGCGTAACTTAAATAATTATTATCAACGTCATTATCAAGAAAATGGAGAACGTTTATTAGAAGTAAAAAATCTTTCGAAAAAAGGAGTATTTAATAACGTTAATTTTCATTTAAAGAAAGGAGAGATTTTAGGTTTTGCCGGTCTTATGGGGGCTGGTAGGAGCGAAATCATGCAAGCAGTTTTTGGAGCAGACCAATATGATAGTGGTGAAATTTATTTTGACAATCAGCTTGTTAAGCTCAAATCGCCACAAGATGCTATTGATATAGGAATAGCCTTAGTTCCAGAAGATAGGAAAAAACAAGGTCTTATTTTAGGTAATAGTATTGCGTTCAATTTAACATTAACAGTATTGAAACAATTTATGCATGGTTGTTTAGTTAATCAACAAAAACAAAAAGATATCATTCAATACTATATTAATAAGCTCAATATAAAAACGCCAAATGCTGACAAAATTGTTGGTCAGCTTAGTGGTGGAAATCAACAAAAAGTTGTAATAGCTAAGTGGTTAGCAACTAAACCGAAAATCATCATTTTAGATGAGCCTACTCGAGGAATTGATATTGGTGCTAAAGCCGAAATTTATCAAATTATTGATGAACTTTGCGCAAGCGGCATGGCTATTATTATGATTTCCTCAGAATTACCAGAAATTATCAATATGTGTGATCGTGTTTGTGTTGTTGCGAATGGACAAATTCAAGGTGAATTATCGCAATCAGAATTAACACAGGAAAAAATTATGAAATTAGCAACAGGGAGAGCTTAAAATGGCTAGCCAATCTATGAAACAATCAGATGATATGAGCTATCATCATACTACAATAACCAATAATATCATTATTAGAAGTTTCAAAAATTTTATTACTAATAATATAGGGATTTTAATTGCGCTTCTATTAATTAGTATCATTTTAAGTTTTGCCAGTCCGGTATTTCTTTCCCAAGAAAATATGCTCTCAGTGTTAAGACAAGTATCCACTAATATGTGTTTAGCCTTAGGTATGACATTAATTATCATATTGGGAGGAATTGATTTATCTGTTGGATCGATAGTCGCTATGGCGGGTACACTCACAGTTGGATTTATTTCAATTGGTGAAATGGGCATTGTTCCAGCTATTCTGTTAGGTTTGTTTATCGGTACTTTATGCGGTGCGGCAAATGGTGTTGCTATTGCTTATACCGGTATCCCACCATTCATCGTTACATTAGCTATGATGATGATTGCCCGTGGCGTAGGTTATATTTATAGTGGCGGCCAATCAATTCGTATTTTTGATGAGAGTTTTACCAGCATAGGTACTGGTTACTTAGGCATGATTCCATATCCAGTTATCTATATGTTGGTATTTATTGTTGTTATGTTGGTAGTTGTTAATCGAACTCGTTTAGGTACCTATATTTATGCTCTCGGAGGTAACCGTGAGGCTGCAAGGTTATCAGGTATAGCCATTAAACGTGTTGAAATCATTGTATATACCATTGCTGGTTTTTTAGCTGCTTTCGCAGGAATAGTGCTTGCAGCAAGAATGTATTCAGGACAACCATCAGTTGCACAAGGTTATGAAATGGATGCCATAGCTGCTTGTGTGCTTGGAGGTATTTCGATGTCAGGTGGAATAGGTCGCATTAGTGGCACTATTTTAGGCGTGATTGTTATCGGCATTATTAATAATGGTTTGAATTTATTAGGTGTTAATTCATTTTGGCAATTAGTTGCAAAAGGCGTAATCATCTTTTTAGCCGTCTATGTCGATATGCTAAAACGCAAGAAAGCAAACTAATTTAGGCTAATTTGTTTTTTAATATATGAATAATAACCAATTTAATTAATAGGATAATAGAATGAAAAAATGTACTTTGATGTTAAATAACCCAGATGGTATTACTCGATATAATGAACCGGTAATCGCGCGTCTTTTTTTCAAAGAACAGCCAATAGATCCGTCTAAATTAAAACTAGTTAATGAGCAAGGAAAAGTTATACCACATCAATTGTTTGATATCGTTTATGATGATACTAATACATTAATCTCTGCTTGCTCAATCGCCTTTATAGTAACCAATTTAGATCAGTTAGTTGAAAATTATACTTTGTTTCTTGATGAAAAAACGTCAATAAGCAATGTAAGTGGCATAAAACAACTAGCGCCAACTTTAAATGATGGTGTAAAACGACTTGATACAGGGCATTATATTTTAGAATTATGTCGTGGTACTGCTGACGGAACATCATATGGAAAATGGGGTATTCGTTACTTTTCTGCTAAAGCTGAAGGTCGGAATTTGATTAAGGATTGCTCTAATGCTATAGGTGGTTTTTATGGCCCCTTTTTTACTCCTGCTAATGGTTTAATTAATCCACCGGAGCATACCATCGTAGAGTGCCAAACAGAGGTCGAAGGGCCAATCTATTGTCGATATCGTTTCAATGGAAAAATTCCCAATGGCTTAGATCCAGCTTTGCATGATAAATCATTCTCAATTGTGTGGGAATTTTTCTATCAATCACCATGGTTTAGACGTACTTATTATGTTGATGATTTTGAAACTTCTGTTGATGGTATGCCGGTCATAAATAAGATCACCGTTGGTGATGAGTATGAAAGTGGTCAAAATAATGTGGTATTTTCACGTTTTGCTAGTTACGGTGGTACTTATTATCGACAAGGCGATCTTTATGCCAATATTCTAGCTGATGAAGTTAATCGAATTTTATCGCAACCACTAGATCAACTTCCTCTGAATGCAAGACTTTATCGAGAGTCTATTGGTGATAATATTAATGCAGTTTCTTGGGATTTTTTCTGGAGACTATTTTGTGTTAAAGAAGGCATTTTAAGTGATGAAGAAATAAAATCACATGTCAAAACCATTCTGCGTAAAGCTCATCATGTTGTGCATAATAGCTCTCGAAACAAAGAAGTATTATTTGCTAAAGATGTGGATGTTAATAGTGTCCCAGAACAAACGATTTTTCCACTTGCTGCAAATAAAACGGCTGAAATAAATCCCGAATCAGGTTATGCTATGGTTTGGTATACGAGTAATATTGTCGGACGTTATCAAATTGTTCAACGTAAAGATTCAGGTTGGGTTAATTGGGGTACTAATGGTGAAAATGAGTATCCAGAATTACCTACCGGTTCAACGATTTATACTGCATATGGTCAATTTGATGATTGGCAGAAGCAAGCCGATAGTATGGAAAAAAATATTGATGTCAAACAAGGGTTAATCGAAGATGAATGACATAAAGATTGTTGCAATAGGTGAGTTTTTATGGGATTGTTTACCTAATGGGAAAAAGATTGGCGGAGCTGCCGCCAACTTTTGTTATCATGCTAAATCAGCTGGTGCAAATGCAATATTAGTTTCTGCAATTGGCGATGACGACAATGGTAGAGAATTACGTGAACAGATTGAAACACTGCAAATTCCACAACAAATTCAAATATCCGCAAATTATCCAACTGGAACGGTATTGGTTAAATTAGATTCAGCTGGTAAACCCACTTATGATATTGTTAATCCTGTAGCTTGGGATGATATTCAATTAACAGATCAACTATTAGAACTTATCCAGCAAGATGATTTAGATGCAATCTATTTCGGCAGTTTAATTCAACGTAATATACATAATCATAAATTATTGCAAAAGATTATTAACCACAGGTCTCAAAAAAGCAAAATTATTGTTGATATTAATTTACGTCAAAATCATTATAACCACGCAACTTTACTTCTTTGTATTGAACATGCCAATATTTTGAAGTTAAATGATGAAGAATTACCAATTGTTGCTGATTTATTGAACATAAAGGCAGATCCACAAACGCTTTTCAATTATCTAAATCAACATTATCAACTTGAATTATTAATTTATACCTGTGGTAGTGAAGGTAGTCATCTTATTACCCAAAATGAACAGAATCATTGTCCTGCTGAAAAAATCACCCCAATTGATACTGTTGGTGCTGGTGATTCATTTATGGCAATAAGTAGCGTGTTATATTTAAAAGGTAAACAATTACAGGAAATTAATAGTAAAGCAAATCATATTGCTGCATATGTTTGTACTCAAAGCGGACCTATGCCTATTATACCGCAAGCATATATAGCCGAATTATAATCTCTTTTCAGGCCTAGCTTTTTAATTAATGAATAATAGCTAGGTCATAACTATTCTTGTCATATTTGATTACAACATTGTTTTATTAATTCCTAATCAAAAATAACCACTAAAAAAGCTATTAATAATTAAAAATAGGGTACTGTTTGTTTTTAGTGGTTACTAAAACAGGATAAGTTTAATCGCTAGAGATAAATCTATTTTTAAATCAAGTTCAAGCCTATTTAAAATCCTTATGATAAGTGATAGTATACTCCGTCTATTTATTTATGTACGCATGTGCGCTTTCGTGTGGCGCACCACTGTTATAAGGATTTATTATGCCAATTATTACTCTTCCTGATGGAAGTCAACGTCAATTTGATAAACCTGTTACTGTATTAGAAGTTGCACAAAGTATTGGTGCAGGACTTGCTAAAGCCTGTATCGCAGGCCGTGTTAATGGTGAACGTAAAGATGCGTGTGATGTTATCGAGCATGATGCAACGTTAGCTATTATTACCGCCAAAGATGAAGATGGACTTGAAATTATCCGTCATTCTTGTGCTCATTTATTAGGACATGCCATCAAACAATTATGGCCTAATACTCAGATGGCTATCGGGCCTACTATTGATAATGGCTTTTATTATGATGTCGATTTAGATCACTCTTTAACTCAGGAAGATCTTGATGCTTTAGAAAAACGAATGCATGAATTGGCTAAAAAAGATTATGAAGTTAAAAAAGAAGTAGTGAGTTGGGAACGTGCAAGAGAAGTGTTTTGGGAACGTCACGAACCTTATAAAATTGCTATTTTAGATGAAAACATTCCTAAAGATTCTACACCAGCACTTTATCATCATGAAGAATATATTGATATGTGTCGTGGGCCTCATGTTCCTAATATGCGTTTTTGTCACCATTTTAAATTACAAAAAGTTGCTGGCGCTTATTGGCGTGGTAATAGTGATAACAAAATGTTACAACGCATCTATGGAACTGCATGGGCAGATAAAAAACAACTCGACAGTTATTTACAATTTCTAGAAGAAGCGGCAAAACGCGATCATCGTAAAATTGGTAAACAACTTGATCTTTATCATATGCAAGAAGAAGCACCAGGTATGGTATTTTGGCATAATGATGGTTGGATTATTTTCCGTGAATTGGAAGTTTTTGTTCGTACCAAACTGAAAGAATATGATTATCAAGAAGTGAAAGGTCCATTTATGATGGACCGTGTACTTTGGGAGAAAACAGGGCATTGGGGTAACTATAAAGAATTAATGTTTGTTACTTCATCAGAAAACCGAGAATATTGTATTAAGCCAATGAACTGTCCTGGCCATGTGCAAATTTTTAATCAAGGTCTTAAATCTTATCGTGATCTTCCATTACGTATGGCGGAATTTGGTAGTTGTCATCGAAATGAACCTTCAGGTTCTTTGCACGGATTAATGCGTGTGCGTGGTTTTACTCAAGATGATGCGCATATCTTTTGTACCGAAGGGCAAATTCGAAGTGAAGTAAATAGCTGTATCAAAATGGTCTATGATACTTATAGTACGTTTGGCTTTAAAGATATCACGGTTAAATTATCGACTCGTCCAGAAAAACGTATTGGTAAAGATGAAACTTGGGATTTAGCAGAAAAAGATTTAGCTGAATGTTTGCAAGAAAATGGCATTGAATTTGAATATTTACCTGGTGAAGGGGCATTCTATGGTCCAAAAATTGAATTTACTTTACATGATTGCTTAGGTCGAGCATGGCAATGCGGTACAGTTCAACTTGACTTTATGTTACCAGAACGATTAGATGCAACTTATGTTGGTGAAGATAATGAACGCCATGTTCCTGTTATGATTCACCGAGCTATACTTGGTTCAATGGAACGCTTCATGGGTATATTGACCGAAGATTGTGCTGGATTCTTCCCAACTTGGTTAGCGCCGTTACAAGTAGCAGTTATCAATATTACTGATAATCAAGCCGATTATGCCAAACAATTAACCGAGCAACTACAAAAAGTTGGCATTAGAGCAAAAGCGGACTTGAGAAATGAGAAAATAGGGTTTAAAATCCGTGAGCATACTCTAAAACGCGTTCCTTATATGTTTGTCTGTGGAGACAAAGAGATGGAATCAGGAACAATTTCAGTTCGAACTCGCCAAGGTAAAGATCTTGGTAGCTTTGAAGTGAAACATGTTATAGAATTATTGCTAAATGAAATTCATAGTCGTTCATTAGAACAAATGAATTAATGATAAATTAATTTGGAGGAATGAGATATTAAAGTCAGTAAACGAATTCAGTCAACACGCGCGCACAAAATCAACGATGAAATTACCGCTCGCGAGGTGAGGTTAACCGGCGTCGATGGTGAACAGCTCGGCATTGTTAGCTTAGACGAAGCTTTAAAACAAGCTGAGGAAGCAACATTAGATTTAGTTGAAATAAGTCCTAATGCAGAGCCACCTGTTTGTCGAATTATGGATTATGGCAAGTTCCTCTATGAAAAGAGTAAAGCAACAAAAGAACAGAAGAAGAAGCAAAAGGTTGTTCAGGTTAAGGAAATTAAATTCCGACCTGGTACAGACGAAGGCGACTATCAGGTAAAACTCCGCAGCCTGATACGCTTTCTTGAAGATGGCGATAAAGCTAAAGTTACGTTGCGTTTTCGTGGACGTGAAATGGCTCACCAACAGTTAGGTACTGAAATGCTTGATCGCATTAAAGAAGACTTAGCTGATTTGGCTATCATTGAATCTTATCCAACTAAGATTGAAGGTCGTCAAATGATTATGGTGCTAGCGCCGAAGAAGAAATAGTGGTTCAACAAGCTAATTTTTAGTTTACTAATAATTACACCATTATTTTATTTTTATTAACAATGCGAAGTGGAAATTTATAAAATGCCTAAAATTAAAACTGTAAAAGGCGCAGCAAAGCGCTTTAAAAAAACAGCATCTGGTGGCTTTAAGCATAAGCAAGCTAACAAGAGCCATATCCTAACTAAAAAATCAACTAAACGTAAACGTCATTTACGTGGTTTGACTACTGTGTCAAAAGGCGATTTAGGTTTAGTAGTGGCGTGTGTTCCATACGCTTAATTTATTGATTAATTATTTAGAGGATATAGTTTATGGCTCGTGTTAAACGTGGTGTTATTGCTCGTGCACGTCACAAGAAAATTTTAAAACAAGCAAAAGGGTATTATGGTGCTCGTTCACGCGTATATCGTGTTGCTTTCCAAGCAGTAATTAAAGCTGGACAATATGCGTATCGTGACCGTCGTCAACGTAAACGTCAATTCCGTCAATTATGGATTGTTCGTATCAATGCTGCTGCTCGTCAATGTGGTTTATCTTACAGCCGTTTTATCAATGGTTTAAAGAAAGCTTCAATTGAAATCGATCGTAAGATCCTTGCAGATATCGCAGTATTCGATAAAAATGCATTCGCTGCATTAGTTGAAAAAGCAAAAGCTGCACTTTAATAGCTTTATAAGAGCCGAGTTATCTCGGCTTTTATTGTTTTAACAATATTTAAGAGTTGATCGATTATGAATTTAGTTGTTTTTCGTTTCTTTTTTAGCTTCGATAAGCTTATTCGTTTGTGAGGCAAATGAGAAACGAAAAATAATTATAAAAGCCTCAGGAGAGGCTTTTTTTATGTAATAAACAATAAGCAGGAGAACTGTATGTCTCAATTAGTTGAACTGGTAAGCAATGCCAAATCCGCTATTGAAAGTGCTAATGATATTAATACTATCGAACAGATTCGAGTGGAGTATTTTGGTAAAAAGGGCTATTTTACCATGCAAATGGCGTCTTTACGTGATGTTCCAGCTGATCAACGGCCAGCCGTAGGTCAGAAAATTAATGATGCAAAGCAAGAAGTTGTTGAGTTATTAAACCAAAAACGTAACTTTTTAGAGCGTCAGACTCTTAATGCAAAATTAGCCAATGAAACCATTGATATTACTCTTCCTGGTAAATCACTTGAATTAGGTGGATTGCATCCAGTAACTAAAACTATTAACCGTTTGGTTGAGTTTTTTGGGCAATTAGGTTTTGCTGTTGAAACAGGACCCGAAATAGAAGATGATTATCATAACTTCGATGCTTTAAATATTCCTGCACATCATCCTGCTCGTGCTGATCATGATACATTCTGGTTTGATGCAAAACGGTTATTACGTACCCAAACTTCAACAGTTCAAATTCGAACTATGGAAAATCAAAAACCACCAATTCGAATTATTGCTCCAGGCAGAACCTACCGAAACGATTATGATCAAACCCATACTCCGATGTTCCATCAAATGGAAGGGTTGTTGGTAGATAAAGATATTAGTTTTACGCATTTAAAAGGTTTATTACATGATTTTCTTCACTGTTTCTTTGAAGATAATATGGAAATAAGATTTAGACCTGCATATTTTCCATTTACTGAACCTTCAGCAGAAGTTGATATTAAAGCTAAAAATGGTAAATGGTTAGAAGTGTTAGGCTGTGGCATGGTTCATCCTAATGTGCTACGTAACGTAGGTATTGATCCTGAAGAGTATTGTGGTTTTGCATTTGGAATGGGAATCGAAAGATTAACCATGTTGCGTTACGGTGTCACAGATTTACGTTCTTTCTTTGAAAATGATTTACGTTTTTTAAAGCAATTTAATTAGTTCTGGAGATCAAAACATGAAATTTAGTGAAAGTTGGCTACGTGAATGGATCAATCCAGAAATAAGTAGCGATAAATTATCAGATCAGTTAACTATGGCTGGTTTAGAAGTAGATGATATTGAAAAAGTTGCTGGTGATTTTACCGGTGTAGTGGTGGGTAAAGTTGTAGAATGTAAACAACATCCAAATGCTGACAAATTACGAGTGACGAAAGTAGATATTGGTAAACCTGAATTATTGGATATTGTTTGTGGTGCACCTAATTGCCGTCAAGGTTTAACTGTAGCTTGTGCCACAATTGGTGCTGTATTACCTGGTGATTTTAAAATCAAAGCAGCAAAACTTCGTGGTGAACCATCGGAAGGGATGTTGTGTTCTTATTCTGAGTTAGGCATTTCTGACGATCATAATGGAATTATTGAATTACCAGAGGATGCCCCTTTAGGACAAGATATAAGACAATATTTAAATTTAGATGATGTAATGATTGATATTAGCGTTACACCAAATCGTGCCGATTGTTTTGGTATCATTGGTGTCGCGAGAGATATTTCTGCTGTAAACAATATCCCAATGAAAGAACTAAAAGTTGAAAATATCACTCATACAATTAATGATACTTTACCTATTCAGGTTGATGCAGCTAAAGCAGCCCCTCGTTATTTAGGTCGTATTATCAAAAATGTTAAAGTTGATGCTTTAACTCCGCTATGGATGAAAGAGAAGTTACGCAGAGGTGGTATTCGTTCTGTTGATGCCATTGTTGATGTTACTAACTACGTTTTATTAGAACTCGGTCATCCAATGCACGCTTTTGACTTAGCTGAGATTGACAAAGGCATTGTTGTGCGATATGCCAATAAAGATGAAAAGCTTGTCTTACTTAATGGTAATGAGGTTAAGCTTGATGAAAAAACATTAATCATAGCTGATCAGCAAAAAGCATTAGCAATCGCAGGTATTATGGGCGGTGAAAAATCAGGTGTAACGGCATCAACGAAAGATGTTTTCCTTGAATCAGCGTTCTTTTCTCCATTAGTGATAACGGGTAAAGCACGTGAATATGGTTTACATACTGAAGCTTCTCATCGTTATGAAAGAGGTGTTGATCCTTATTTACAATCAGCTGCAATCGAAAGAGCAACTCAATTGATTGTTGAAATCTGTGGCGGTGAAGTAGGACCTATTACTGAAGTTGTGAATGAGAGTGAGCTTCCAGTTCAAGCAACAATTGAATTACGTCGAAACAGAATTGATCGCATTATTGGTTATCATATTGAAACTCAAAAGATTACCGATATTCTTGTAAGATTAGGTTGTGAAGTTATTTATAATGATGATAGTTGGAAGGTTAAATCACCTAGCTGGCGATTTGATTTACAACTCGAAGAAGATCTAGTTGAAGAGGTTGCACGGATTTATGGTTATAACAATATTCCTAATGTGAATATGAAAATTGAATCTGTGATGAAGCCAAAACCGGAAAACAAAATTTCCTTATCTAGAGTAAAAAATCTACTAGTGGACAAAGGTTATCAAGAGGCCGTTACTTATAGTTTTGTTGATCCTAAAATTCAGCAAACATTACATCCACAACAACCACAGATTACATTACCGAACCCAATTTCGAGTGAAATGTCGGTTATGCGTTTGTCATTATGGTCTGGTTTGTTAGAAGCAGTTTTATATAACCAAAATCGCCAACAATCTCGTATGCGATTATTTGAAACTGGATTACGATTTATACCTGATGAAAGCTGTGAATTTGGTGTTCGCCAAGAATTAATGTTATCCGGCGTTATTACAGGAAATTTATATGAAGAGCATTGGACATTACCTAAACAAAATGTCGATTTTTATGATGTAAAAGGGGATTTAGAGCAGTTATTTATTCTTTTAGGTTGTTCTGATGATATTGAATATCAACGTTCGGAACTTGATGCATTACATCCAGGACAAAGTGCAGCAATTCTTTTTAATGGCGAAGTTATCGGCAATTTTGGTGTTTTACACCCTGAAATTGAAAAAAAATTATCTTTAAACAGTAAAACGCTTGTTTTTGAAATAAATTTAGCTAAAATTAATGATAAAAAAGTGCCTGTTGCTCAAGAGCTATCTAAATATCCATCAAATAAACGTGATATAGCTGTCGTCGTATCAAATACAATTCCAGCAGCGGATATTATCTCTGAGTGTAAGCGTGCTGGTGGTGAGCAACTAGTAAAAGTTAACTTGTTTGATGTTTATCAAGGTGATAAAATTGATAAAGATCAAAAAAGTCTTGCTATCAGTTTGATTTTACAAGACAAATCACGTACACTGGAAGAAGAAGATATAACAAACATTGTAAGCAATTGTGTTATTGCTTTACAGAATCGTTTCAATGCCTTATTAAGAGAATGATAATTATGACATTAACTAAAGCTGATATTGCAGATCGTCTTGCCGATAAATTTGATATTGATCGTCAAGAAGCTAAAGTCCTTGTTGAACTCTTTTTTGAAGAGATTCGCGTTGCTTTAGAAAAAGGTGAACCTGTTAAACTTTCTGGATTTGGCAATTTTGCTGTTCGTGATAAAAATTCACGTCCAGGTCGTAATCCTAAAACAGGTGAGAGTGTTGATATCTCAGCTCGACGAGTTGTCACATTTAGACCAGGTATTAAATTTAGAGAACGAATTGAGAAAAATTTAACTTTATAATTAAATTTTTAAAATTTGTTTTTGTAAGTAATAGCCTTTTTGTTGTTATTACAACGCAAAAAGGTTGTTTACTTTTTTGTAAAAAATTATTGTAATTAATTGCTGAATCAAGCATAATACACCTCCTCAATGGAGGCTCTATGGGTCCTCTTGCAACATTTTTTTGCTCATCAGGTCAGGTCCGGAAGGAAGCAGCCAAAGTAAAAAATATGGGTGTGGGATGTGGCTGATAGGGTCTCCTCCAAAATATTTTCCTTCAATATATAAACTCATTAAGTCTATTTCTGTTGATTTATTAATCAATTGAATTTTCTTTTTCTAATTTTTAACGTAAATAAGTTGTAGGAAAACCGCTTATTTGCGATCATATATCAAATTTTATTTAGTTTTTTAAATAAAATTATTTATATTAAGTATAGTAATAAGGAATTTGTATATGATGCGAGTTGGATTATTTCTTCTAACTAACTTAGCGGTTATGTTTGTATTTGGTATAATTCTGAGTATTTTAGGGGTTAACGCCCATAGTACCTTAGGATTACTTATTTTTGCCGCTATTTTTGGTTTTGGTGGTTCATTTATTTCTCTTCTTTTATCTAAACGAACGGCATTACGTTCTGTTGGTGGTGAAGTGATCAAAGAGCCTCGTAATGATCAAGAACAGTGGTTACTTGATGTAGTGCGTCGCCAATCAGATCAACTTAAATTAAAGATGCCGGCGGTAGCTATTTATGAAGCAGATGATATTAATGCTTTTGCAACAGGGGCGACCAAAAACCGTTCTTTAGTTGCGGTAAGTACTGGATTATTATCAGCAATGACTCAAGATGAAGCAGAAGCGGTAATTGGTCATGAAATGAGTCACGTAGCAAATGGTGATATGGTGACCATGGCACTACTACAAGGTGTATTAAATACCTTTGTTATCTTTATTTCACGGATTATAGCGTCAATGTTTGCTAAAGTGATTGAAGATCGTAGTGAAGCATTAGCAGATATAGCCTATTATGTAATAGCAATGATATTCGAAACTATCTTTGGAATCTTAGCTAGTATGGTTGCGATGTGGTTCTCGCGTTACCGCGAATTTCATGCCGATGCAGGTTCTGCAAAATTGGTAGGTTCTGCAAAAATGATTGCCGCATTAGAAAAACTAAAAGTAAGCCATGAACCAAATGAAGAAGCGTCAATTTTAGCTTTTTGCATTAATGGTGAGAAGAAAGCCAGACTTTCGCAACTATTCTTATCACATCCACCTTTAGAAAAACGAATTGAAGCTTTAAAAAACCAATCAATTATTGGTTAATTAAACTTTAAATATTGGCTTAATAAACAAATGAAATTTTAATGGCAAATAGTAATAATATTTGCCATTTATTTTATCAATCGATAATATTCCCAGAGATTTAATATGTACCTGCAAACCAACAATAATAAACTTGAATTACTTAGTCCTGCGAAAAACATAGACATTGCCAAACAAGCAATCTTACATGGGGCTGATGCAGTTTATATTGGAGGCCCGCATTTCGGTGCCCGTCATAATGCCGGTAATTCAGTCAGTGATATAGCCGAATTAGTTGAGTTTGCGCATCGTTTTTATGCCAAAGTTTTTGTCACATTAAATACTATTTTGCACGATAATGAACTTGAGATGGCTCAGCAATTGATCTGGCAATTATATGATGCGGGAGTTGATGCCTTAATTGTTCAAGATATGGGCATATTAGCCATGGATATTCCGCCGATAGATTTACATGCTAGCACGCAAATGGATATTCGAACACCAGAAAAAGCTAAATTTCTTTCTGATGTTGGTTTTTCACAAATAGTTTTAGCTCGAGAATTAAACTTAACTGAAATAGCGAATATTCATCAACAAATAGATGCCAATATAGAATTTTTTATTCATGGGGCTTTATGTGTTGCATTTTCAGGTCAATGTTATATTTCTCATGCTCAAACGGGCAGAAGTGCAAATCGAGGTGATTGTTCGCAAGCATGCCGTTTACCATTTACATTAAAGGATGATCAAGGTCGTGTTGTTGCTTATGAAAAACATCTTTTATCAATGAAAGATAATAATCAATCCGAAAACTTAATCGAATTGATACAAGCTGGAGTTAGGTCATTTAAAATAGAAGGGCGTTATAAAGATTTAAGTTATGTAAAAAATATAACTGCTTTTTACCGTAAAAAACTAGATGAAATTTTAGAAAAATCGGATGATTTTGTAAGTGCATCAAGTGGTAGAACTCAGCACTCATTCACTCCAGACCCAAATAAAACATTTCATCGAGGTGCTACTGATTATTTTGTTCGGGGTAGACAATCCAATATTGGCGCTTTTGATTCACCTAAATTTATTGGCTTACCTATCGGTGAGATGACGAAAGTTACTAACCAAGCAATTGATATTAAATCTGAAAAAGTTTTAACTAATGGTGATGGATTAAACGTTATGGTAAAGCGTGAAATCGTAGGATTCAGGGCTGATAAAGTTGAAAAAATTGCTAATAATCATTATCGAGTGTTTCCTAATGAATTACCTAAGGTATTTCATTCCTTAAAATTACCTTATCAAATTAACCGTAACCTAGATCATAATTGGCAACAAGTTTTATTAAAAGAATCGAGTAATCGTCGAATTGGTGTAGCATTTGAATTGATAAATCAATCAAATGTTGTTCAATTGATAGCAACGAGTGAAGAGGGCTGTCGTGTAAAAATTGCTTTAAAAGGTGAGTTTGAATTAGCTGAACAATCTGATAAAGCTCTCAAAAATATAAAAGATAGCTTATCAAAACTTGGTCAAACGATATATTACCTTACTGATTTAGAGGTTAATTTGACCGAGATATTTTTTATTCCAAGTAGCCAATTAAATCAATTACGACGAGATATTATTGATAAATTAACATTGGAACGGCTAACTCATTACCAAAGAAAGTTACGTAAACCACAAACGGAACCTTCGCCAATTTATCCAGAAGAGCATTTAAGCTTCTTAGCAAATATTTATAATCATAAGGCTAGAGAATTTTATGCGCAGCATGGCGTTAAACTAATTGAAAGTGCTTTTGAAGCACATGAAGTTAAAGATGATGCGCCATTAATGATTACAAAACATTGTTTGAGATTTGCGTTTAATTTATGTCCTAAACAAGCTAAAGGTATTCAAGGTGTGAAAACAAAAGTAACACCAATGAAATTAGTACAAAATAATAATGAAGAATTAATACTGAAATTTAATTGTAAAGCCTGTGAAATGCAAGTTTGGGGTAAAATCAAAAATCACATTTTAAAAATGCCATTACCAGGAAGTGAACTGATTTTATTAACCAATAAATAATTATAGTCAAAGAATCGAAATTTACTGAATAACTCAGTTCTTCTAAAAAAGAATTAAGTTCGTAATAATACATTATATTTAACATAATATACATTATTCTAACTTTAAATATCTGATTTATAATAAAATCACCTAAAAAGAAAAGGGCGGTTATATTACTCCTTTAATAACTCCCAAAATAATAATTTATTTATTATTAATAACAAAAATCATTATAGTAGCACTCAACTAATGATCTTATATTAATAATTGTTTAGAAGCTTATATTTATTAAGGCATTATAAAATAAGCAATATTTGACTTGAATCAATTCTTATTGTGATAAATATTATGGATTTTATTCAATAGTTTTATGACAAAAATTATGATATAGACCCTTTTCATTAGCTAACAGTTGAAAATAGGATTTATATGACTAATATCGAATTGAAAGCGCTTAGGCGTTTATTTTTTCTTGATGTTGCTGATGCCGCAACATATATCGGTAAATGCTCAAAGCGAGCATGGCAATATTGGGAAAGTGGAAGCAGAAAAATTTCAGATGATGTTATAAACATCATGAATAAACTTAAAGAAGAAAGGACAGAATTACTTTTATTGTTACAGACTGATATCTTATTCAGTAGTAATAAAATTGGTAATTTTGTTTATTCAAGGTTAATTGATTCAGTAAAAGCTGTGCTTTATTCTAAAGGTTTTATTGATAAAATAATCTAATAAGTTTATATCATATTTTTTATAGCTTCAGCAAACAACGTCGGTTAAAAATCGAAAAATGTACATTAACATTAATAATGTATAACACTGTTTTTCTCTTTCAATTGAATTCTGAAATTTTTAAAAGATTATACACGTATGATCTATAATCATTATATGAATTGAGTATATTTTTTCCTCTTGATGATCTTATTTTCAATTTATAGCTCTTAAACTCTATATAAGAAAACTTTTTTATAATTAATAATAATAGTTCATCGAAAAATCATGATGCAATTAAAAATATATCAAAAGCGATAGCAATTCAATATAACATTAGATTTTGATTTCGGATGTTTAATGAAACCTGAATTTTATAAATAAAATTCGATAATCGTAAATGAAATTTAAAGAATTTAAATATTGGATTTTTTTAACCGAGCAGGAATAAAATACTACCTAATGAATTGATTGCTCAACAAGTAATTGAATCTATTGGTTTAAGTAAGTTGCAATTACAAAATCTGCAACAACAGAAAAATAATATAATTCCGATGTTTAGAGTTATTGATATTGATTTTAATAAACAACGTCCAGCGTGGTATCAAGAACCGACATCATTTTATGATAACAATGAAAACCTTTTGTTATTTAAATTTGCATCATGATTTAGCACCCCTCTTATAAAACTGTATTGGTGCGCATAATGTATATTATGTTAAATAATATAAGATGAAATATATCTTCTATAATCTCTCTATCCTACTCGACTTATTTTGATTTTTAGTAAATTAAAAATCAAAATAATTTACCAAAAAATGGTAATTTAATTATTTAATAATAATTTTCTATTCCCTTTCTATTTATTGAATAATAGAATGTAAACTATATAGTTAGTTTTTGTTTTATCATAAAATATGGTAATCTTAACAATCAAAATCTTTAACGGTTCTATTTAGGTTTATATGCATACTATTTATAAAACATTGCGCAGCAATAGTTATTCCGTTCCTTGTGAATTATGTAGCATTGGTGGATTGTGTATCCCAATGTTACTTAATAATTCACTAAGTGATGTTTTAGAACGGAAAAAATCATATTTAAAAGATGAAATCGTTGTTAAATCAAAAACTCCATTTAAGAAGTTTTATATTGTTCATTCTGGCGCATTAAAGACGTTTGTCACTACTCCAGAAAATACTGAACAAATTAATGGATTTTATTTACCTGGAGATATCGTTGGTTTAGACTCTATTTCGACTAAAGTCTATAATAGTAATATTCAAACATTAGGTAATACCCTGCTTTGTGAACTTTACTATGATGAATTAATGTCATTAATTGATAGTAACAAAGATGTTCGTGATTTGATATTTAAGTTATTAAGCACAGATATTTATAATTATCAAAAATTAATTCTATGTTATTCGCAAAAAAAATCTGAAGAACGTCTTGCTACTTTTATCTATTCTCTTTATCTTAGATATCAGCAAAGAGGACATACCTCTTTAAATATTAAACTAGCAATGAGTCGTGCTGATATAGCCAATTACTTAGGATTAACGATTGAAACAGTCAGCCGAAATTTAACAAAATTACAAGAACAAAATATTTTAACAGCCAAAGGAAAATTCATATATATTAATAAGTTAGAAGCTTTAATAGAAATATGTAACTAAATTTATCTGTGCTAAATTAATTAAAATTTACTGTAAGGTTTTTTATATGACAAGTTTAAAGAAAACATTTATCGCTGCGACTTTTGCTCTTATTCCCTGTTCTTCATTTGCTGCACAACAATTAACAGAAGAACAAGCTAATAGCATGCAATCTTACAAAAGCATTACTATTCGAGGTGCTTTTTATACTGATAGCGATTACGTTATGGCTATGTCAAAAGCTGCTGATAATGAAGGTGCGGCTTCTTTCTATATTACTACTACCAATATTAGTCCTTCTAATGATACTTTACGAATTGTTTATGCTAAATTGTATAAATCAGACGCTCCTAAAGCTGTTGAAAAAACGGAAAGTTTACGTAAGTTTGAAGGTGTTTATGAGTATCCAAAATCAAAAGCAATTCGTTTAGAACCATTTAATATTGTCCGTATTCGTGGTTATTTCCCAACCGATTATGATATTAATCAAGCAATTGCTAAAGAAGCATCAGCTCAAGGGGCTTATGGATTCTATATTGATTCACGTTCAGAAATAGGTAGTAATTTACAAATTGCAGCTTATATATTCAAAAAAGATGCACCAGAACGTAAATTACAACCAGAAGATGCTATTCCTTATGATTCTGAAGCGGGGCAATTAGCTTTAGCTAAAGGTGGTGATGCTGCAATGCAGGTTGAAAAACCGGGTTATTATTCTCCTTCAGCATTCAATGAAAAATATTATGCCGATAAGTTTAATAATAAAGTTATCGATAAAACGACTACCACTACAACAACTGCTACTACAGCTAAAGTTGCAACATCATCAAGTACTGAAACAACGACTTCTGTTGTTACAGAACCTCAAAGAGTAACTCGTTACACTGTAACATTACCGGATGGAAGAAAAATCCAAGAACTTAATGATGCTACAGCAGCTAAAATGGTTGCATTTGATACATTGAAATTTAGAGGCTATTATGTCACTGATCAAGAAATTTCTTATCAAGCAGGTAAACGTGCGATTGAGGCTGGCGCAAAATATTACCATATTGCTCGTGTAGCACATGATACTAAAGGTCCAAATATTACGGTATTTATTGATCTTTATCGATAATAAAAAATGGGCGCCTAAGCGCCCTTCTTTTTATTATCATAACTTATCAGATTATAGATTCTAAAATTATAACTCTGTCGATACAGTCTCTATTTGTTGTCTTATGCGTTTTGCAGAAATTGGGTATGGCGTTCCTAATTGTTGGGCAAAAAGATTAACTCTTAGTTCTTCAATCATCCATTTAATGTTAGTCACTTTACTTAATGATTTTTGATTTTCTGGCAAACTATTTAGCCAAGTTTGATATTCATTCTTAACTTCTTCTATTATATTCATTGCTTGTCTATCTTTAGCCATATTCGAACCAAGCTTTTCTAAACGTTTTTCAATCGCAGATAAATAGCGATAAATATCAGGAAGCTTGTCATAACCGGTTTGTGCAACAAACCCTTTATAGACTAATTCGCTGACTTGCTGTTTTATATCAGATAAAGCAAAAGCAAGGGATAGATCTACTCGACCTTTTAATTTTTTATTAATATTAAAGTGTAACGTTAATATTGATTCTACTTGTTTAGCAATATCAACAACAGTTTCATTGATATGGCTTTTCGTATAAGTTAGAAGTAGTTGATATTGTTGTTGATTATCAATAAGTTGGTTGTTTTTTTCTATTAAATGATCAACGCCACAAGCAATACAATCATCAATAAGATTAAGTACTGTGCCAAATGAATTAAAATATAAGCCTAACTTAGATTTGTTTGGCAGTTTTTCATGTAAATATTTTATTGGTGATGGAATATTGAGGATTAATAATCGACGAATACCTAATTTACTTAATCGCTTTTGTTCTTCCAACGAATCAACAAGTTTGATACTAACTGAATGTTGATTATCAATAATCGCTGGATAAGCTTTAATTATGTAATTGTTTTGTTTTTCTTCATAGATTGTTGGTAAAGAACCAAAATCCCAATCAATAATGTTGTTCTTTTCTATTTTAACCGATTTTTTCTGGGTTAAAGATGATAACGCTTGTTGAACTTCTGTTTTAAGTTGTTCTTGAATCTTAACTAAATCTTTACCGAAAGCTATTTCACGATTATGATCAACAATACTGAAATTCATCTTTAAGTAACTAGGTACTTGATCAAGTTGCCAATCTGAAGGCTCAATCCTAGTACCTGTCATTTTTCTAAATTCATTTTGTAACGTTTCAAGTAACGGCGATGCTGTTGAATTGGCTCTATTTAAAAAAGCTTCAGCATAATTTGGTGCAGGTACCAAACTTTTACGTAATGATTTAGGTAATGATTTGATTAATGAAATGATTAAATCATAGCGAAAACCAGGAACTTGCCAATCAAAACCACTATTTTTTATCTGATTAAGGATGTTGAGTGGAATAGTAATTGTGACACCGTCACGAGCATTACCAAGATCAAACTGATAACTCAAAGGTAGCTTTAAGTTGTCTTGATACCAAAAATCTGGATAATCATTCACTTTTACCGGTTGTGCAGACTTTTTGATCAACATATTTTTTTCGACATTGAGAAATTCTGGATCAATTTTTTGTTTAGTTTTCCACCATGTATCAAAATGCTTTGCAGAAATCACTGATTTATCTATTCGTTCATCATAAAAATTATATAGGTCATCATCATCAATCAGAATATCTTGACGTCGAGACTTATGCTCAAGCTCTTCAACTTCATTGATTAATTTTTGATTTTGCTTATAAAAACTGTGGTTAGTTTGCCAATCACCTTCCACTAACGCATGGCGTATAAATAAAGAGCGACTTAATATTGGATCAATTTTACTGTAATTAACCGTACGACTAGCAACAATTGGTAATCCGTATAAAGTGACTTTTTCGTTTGCAATGGTTGTGCCTTGTTTTTTAGACCATCTCGGTTCACTGTAACTGTATTTAACTAAATGTTTAGCTATTGGTTCGATCCATTCAGCTTCAATTTTGGCTGCAGTTCTGCCCCACAATCGGCTGGTTTCAACTAATTCACTAGCTATACACCATTTTGGTTGATTTTTAAAAATCGCTGAATTAGGGAAAATAGCAAATTTGATATTACGGGCACCAATATATTCATGTTTTTCGATTTCTTTCATCCCAACATGCGATAATAAACCACTTAATAGTGCAATGTGTAATGAACGATAATCCGGTAATTGGCTATTGATCGGAAATGCTAGTTGTTTAACTGTTTGCCTAATTTGCGTATAAACATCTTGCCATTCACGAATACGCAGATAATTGAGGTATTCTTTTTGACATAAGCGTCTAAATTGATTACCCGATAATTCTGCTTGTTGACTGGCAATATAATTCCATAAATTAATAAAAGAGATAAAGTCTGATTCTTTATCGGCAAATCGTCGATGTTTTTCATCAGAAGCTTGCTGTTTATCAAATGGACGTTCTCTAGGATCTTGTATTGATAATGCTGCTGTAATAATCATCACTTCTTTTATACAACCTAATTGCCTTGCTTCAACTAACATTCTCGCTAATCGAGGATCTATAGGCAACTGAGATAAAATTCGACCTATATTAGTTAAGTGATAATGATGATGTTTAGTATAAATAGCTCCAAGTTCTTCTAATAGTCGTATACCATCACGAATATACCTAGAATCAGGTGATTCCACAAACGGAAAAGCAGCAATATCACCTAATCCTAATGATGTCATTTGTAATATAACTGAAGCTAAATTTGTTCGTAATATTTCTGGTTCTGTAAATTCAGGTCTTGATAAAAAATCTTGTTCATCATAAAGCCGAATACAAATACCGTCCGATGTTCTACCACAACGCCCTTTTCTTTGATTTGCCGATGCTTGAGAAATTGGTTCAATTGGTAATCGTTGTACTTTAGTACGATAGCTATAACGACTAATTCTGGCTAAACCAGGGTCAATAACATATTTAATGCATGGAACAGTTAACGACGTTTCAGCAACATTAGTTGCTAATACAATCCGTCGTCCATTATGCTGTTGGAAAATGCGATTTTGTTCTGATGCCGATAGTCTTGCGTATAAAGGTAGAATTTCAGTATGTTTCAATTCTAATTTTCTTAATGTATCGGCAAGATCTCGTATTTCACGTTCTCCCGTTAGAAAAATGAGTATATCACCAGCACTTTCCAATGAAAGCTCATCAATAGCATTAATGATCGGTTGAAAATCACTGTTTTTATCACTTTCAGAATCCTCACTAAAAATCACTGGCCGATACCTAACTTCAACCGGATAGGTTCTGCCAGATACTTCAATTATCGGAGCATGATTGAAATGATTAGAGAAACGTTCAACATCTATTGTTGCCGAAGTAATAATAACTTTTAAATCAGGACGCTTAGGTAATAGTTGTTTTAAATATCCTAAAATGAAATCTATATTTAAACTACGTTCATGGGCCTCATCAATAATGATAGTATCATATTGCAGTAAGAGCTTATCTTGTTGAATTTCTGCTAATAAAATTCCATCAGTCATCAATTTAACCAATGTACTATCACTTACATGGTCTGAAAATCTAACTTTGTAGCCGACTAATTGCCCTATTTCCGTCTTTAATTCTTCAGCAATACGGTTAGCTACCGAACGAGCGGCTAATCTTCTAGGTTGAGTATGACCAATATAGCCTTTAACACCTAGCCCTAATTCTAGACATATTTTGGGAATTTGTGTGGTCTTACCTGAGCCTGTTTCGCCAGCAATGATGACTACTTGATGATGTTTAATTGCTTCATAAATAGCCTGTTTTTTTTCAACTACAGGTAAATTACTAGGAAAATCAATATGATTAGGTAAAGATTGTAATCGAATATTATAATGTTCAATAGCTAAATTTATTGCTGATTCGATTTCAGCAATATTTTGTTTTTTATTAATAAGCTTTCTTATTTTTAGTTGATCTAAGAAAGTCATTGACGACAATTTGTTTAATTGTTGTTGAGATACCATAAGGCGTTGAGTATATTATTTACAATTATAATTATTATAAATTATAGCAAATATTCTTTATTTATAGGAGATTAAATGAAGAAATCACTATTACTATTGTCAGTTTCGGTAATATTTAACTTAAGTGGGTGTACTTCGTCTAATAGCATCACAGAACAGGATCTTATGCATCATCATTATGTCTTGATGGAATATAATGGTTTGAGTTTACCTGTTTTCAAAAATGTGGATTTAGAATTTGGCGAAAATATGATTATGATTGGAAAAATGTGTAGTGAATTTTCAGCTCAAATCAAACTTGAAAATAATATGATCAAAGGCCAGATAATCAATATGACCAACATTAAATGTCAGAACAAACAATTAGATTTACTCGATAATGTGATTAAAAAACTGATTATTGATGGGGCAAATATTCAATTAATTGACACTAAATTAGTGCTAAAAAATAACCAAGACACACTTATCTTTCAATTAAAAGATTATATGTAACTAAAAAACCCCTTTCCTCAAAATTTTTATAAAATCTATTGTTATTATCCAATCTGTTATCTTTACTAATTGTATAAACTTAAAACAGATTTGATGATAAAAAAACTTTATTTAAAATAGAGTTAAGTCTATAATGAAGCCAGTTTTTTGAGGGTCTATATTTTAATGAAAATAGTCAATTTTTCAGATACTGAAATAAAATTAAGTAACTATTTTTCAGTTACTCGATCCTTCTTATATCCCTTTCAATCCAATAAGAATATTTTGCATTTAGACATATACCCAGTTTATATGAAATTTAAACATTAACCTTAACAAGTAGTGATAATATTATGAAAAAGACAAAAATCGTTTGTACTATAGGACCAAAATCAGAATCAAAAGAGATGTTAACCAAATTATTAAATGCAGGCATGAATGTAATGCGTTTAAACTTCTCTCATGGTGATTATGAAGAACACGGTAATCGAATCAAAAATTTACGTGAAGTAATGCAAGAAACAGGCTTAAAAGCGGCAATTATGTTGGATACTAAAGGTCCAGAAATCCGTACTATTAAGTTAGAAGGCGGTAATGATGTATCACTTGTTGCTGGTCAAACTTTCACTTTTACTACCGATGAAACCGTAGTTGGTAATTCAGAACGTGTTGCGGTTACTTATAAAGGTTTTGCTCAAGATCTTAAACCAGGCAATCGTGTATTAGTTGATGATGGTTTAATCGCTATGGACGTTGTCGAAATTAACGGTAATGAAGTTGTTTGTAAAGTATTAAATAATGGTGATTTAGGTGAAAATAAAGGTATTAACTTACCGGGTGTTTCTATTAAATTACCGGCACTTGCTGAAAAAGATAAAAATGATTTAATTTTTGGTTGTGAGCAAGGCGTTGACTTTATTGCTGCATCTTTTATTCGTAAACGTTCTGACGTTGAAGATATCCGTGCTCATCTTAAAGCTCACGGTGGTGAAGAAATCAAAATTATTTCTAAAATTGAAAACCAAGAAGGTTTAGATAATTTTGATGAAATTTTAGAAGCTTCTGACGGTATCATGGTTGCTCGTGGTGACTTAGGTGTGGAAATCGCTGTTGAAGAAGTTATTTTTGCTCAAAAAATGATGATCAAAAAATGTAATAAAGCGTCAAAACCAGTTATTACTGCAACACAAATGTTAGACTCAATGATTAAAAACCCTCGTCCTACTCGTGCTGAAGCTGGTGACGTTGCTAATGCAATCATTGATGGAACTGACGCAGTTATGTTATCAGGTGAAAGTGCTAAAGGTAAATATCCATTTGAAGCAGTAAATGTGATGGCTACTATCTGTAAACGTACTGATGGTACTATTCCAGCTAAACTTGAATTAACAACCAAAGAAGAAACATTACGTATTACTGCTGCAGTATGTTGTGGTGCAGTTGAAATTGCTGAACGTTTAAATGTGCCATTAATTGTTGTTGCTACTCGTAGTGGTAAATCTGCTCGTGAACTTCGTCATTACTTCCCGACAGCTCGTATTTTAGCGCTATCTTCAAGTCAAAAAACAGTTAATCAATTAGCATTATCTAAAGGTGTTGAACCAATTTTAATTGATGCGATTAATTCAACTGATGATTTCTACCGTTTAGGTAAAGAAATGGCGGTTAAAGTTTGTAACGCAAAACAAGGCGATACTATTGTTATGGTATCAGGTGCATTGGTTCCAAGTGGTACTACTAATACAACTTCGGTACACCGCATCTAATCATTTTAAATTTGTTTAAATGAATGATAAAAAGCTAGCGATATGCTAGCTTTTTTTTTAACTTCCGTTATGCTGTTAGATATTCAATTTGTGGAATGGACCAAATAAGACATGATTATAGAAAAAGTATATTTACCCAAAGAACTCAGTTGGTTATCCTTTAATCAACGTGTACTACAAGAGGCAGCTGACGAAAGTAATCCTCTTATAGAACGAATCCGTTTTTTAGGTATTTACTCCAGTAATCTAGATGAATTTTATAAAGTTCAATTTGCAAACTTAAAAAAATATGTTCTTATTGAGCAAGAACAATCTCAATCTACCTCCAATGCGAAACATTTATTAAGACAAGTTAACCAAAAGGTTATTCAACTTGAGTTACAATTTGATCAGCTCTATAACGAACTCTTATTAGAAATGGCCAGAAACCAGATTTTTCTAATAAATGAAAGGCAACTTACCAGTTATCAAGAAAATTGGATAAAAAATTACTATAAACAAAATTTAAGACAATATATCACCCCTATTCTTCTTGATAGTCATACCGAATTGATCCAATTTCTCAAAGATGATCATGCTTATTTGGCGGTGGAAATTATTTGTAAAGACAATATTAGTTATGCCTTATTGGAGCTACCTACCGACAATGCTCCTCGTTTTGTATTATTACCATCGGAATTCTCAACCAAAAACAAATCAATTATCTTTTTAGATAATATTTTACGTTACTGTTTAGACGATATTTTTAAAGTCTTTTTTGATGCTGTTGAATTAAATGCGTATTCAATCAATATTAATCGTGATGCAGAATATGAATTAAATAGTGAACTAGATAGTTTACTAGAATTAATGTCACAAGGTTTGAAACAACGTTTAACGGCTCAACCAGTACGCTTTACCTATCAAAAAGATATGCCTAAAGCATTATTTGAATTATTGATTAATAAATTAAGATTAACAGAACAAGATGCAATGCCAGGCGGACGTTATCCTAATTTTAAAGATTTAGCTAACTTTCCTGATTTAGGGGTTAAAAATTTACTTAATAAACGTTTACCTAGTCTTGCTTATAATCGATTTAAAAAATTTAGGAATGCTTTTGCGACAATTAAGGATCGTGATGTATTGCTCTACTATCCTTATTATTCATTTGGTCATGTACTTGAGATCATGCGTCAAGCCTCTTTCGATCCAGCTGTGACCCATATTCGTATGAATATTTATCGGGTTGCGAAAGATTCACGATTTATTCACGCCGCCATTAATGCCGCCAATAATGGTAAAAAAGTTACTGTGGTGGTTGAACTTCAGGCTCGCTTTGATGAAGAAGCAAATATAAAATGGGCTAAAAGATTAATTCGTAGTGGTATTAAAGTTATCTATTCACAACCAAAACTCAAGATCCATGCTAAATTGTTTTTAATTGATCGACGTGAAGAAGATAGAATTGTTCGCTATGCACATATTGGCTCAGGTAACTTTAATGAAAAAACAGCACGAGTCTATACTGATTTTTCCCTATTAACTTCTGATCCGGCCATTACCGATGAAGTTATTAAAGTATTTAATTTCATTGAAAATCCATTTAAACCTGTTTCATTTAATCACTTACTGGTATCGCCACAAAATACTCGTCAACGTTTTTATGAGTTTATTGAACGTGAAATTAATAATGCCAAAGCAGGAAAACCTTCTGGTATTTATTTAAAATTGAATGCGATCACCGATAAAGAGATGATTGATCAACTTTATCGAGCTTCATGTTCAGGTGTAAATATTAGAATGATTGTTAGGGGAACTTGTGTGTTAGTTCCTCAAATCCCTAATTTAAGTGAAAACATCTATGTAACGAGTATTGTCGATCAATATTTAGAGCACGCTCGTGTATATATTTTTGAAAACGATGGTAAAAAAGACACTTATATTTCATCAGCAGACTGGATGCCTCGTAACTTAGATAATCGAATTGAAGTAGGCGTTAAAATTTTTGATCCAGTATTAAAATCTACTATACATGATATCTTTAACTTGCAATGCAATGATAATGTCAAAGCAAGAATCATCGATAAAGATAATATGAATAATTATGTACAACGAGGCAATAAGAAAAAAATAAGAGCACAACATGCCATTTATGACTATTTAAAACACATGGAATCATCGGTATAAGGATTTTAACGTGAATAAATTTAATGAATATGCTGTCGTCGATTTAGGCTCTAATAGTTTTCATATGATCATCGCTCGCAATATCGATGGGGCTAGACAAATCATATATAAACATAAAAAGAATATTCATCTTGCTACTGGGTTAAATGAATATAACGAATTAAGTGAATCAAGTATTAATCGCGGTATTGAATGTTTAGCTTTATTTGCTGAACGATTAAATGGATTTCCAACAGAAAATGTAAGAATTGTCGCTACTTATACTTTACGAATTGCGAAAAATAGACTTAAATTTTTAAACGAAGCTGCTAAAATATTACCTTACCCTATTGAAATCATTTCTGGTCAAGAGGAAGCTAGACTTATTTATCTAGGTACAATGACTGCAGAGTCAACCAATGAAAATGATAGCAAATTCGTGGTTGATATTGGTGGTGGCTCTACTGAAATTGCTATTGGTAAAGGTAATGATTTAAAACCAATACTAGTAGCTAGCAGACCAATGGGGTGTGTCACTTATACTAAACAATTCTTTCCGCAAAAGAAAATCGATTACCATTCATTTCAACAAGCAAAACTAGCTGCAGAACAACAAATTGAAAATTTAATTAACTTAATAAAAAAACAGAATATTAGTGCTGCTTTCGGTACCTCCGGTACCATTAAAAGCATTTATAAAATTTTACTCGATATTGGAGTTAGTGACGGAATTATCACCCCTAAACGTTTGGATGATTTAATCAGTTACGTATTAGAATTTAATGATTTTCATGAAATTGATTTCCCATCTCTATCCGAGGAAAGAAAAAATGTTTTTGTAAGTGGGCTAGCCATCTTCAGTGGCGTCTTTAATGCATTAGGTTTAAAAGAATTACAATTTAGTCCGAGTGCTTTACGTGAAGGTGTTCTTTACGAACTTATTGATGGGCCGAACTATCGAGATATCAGACAAACAACAGCTGAATCGCTATCGCAACACTATAATATTGATGAGCGCCATGCTAAACAAATTGTAAAAACGGCAAAATACTTTTTTTCTCAATGGAAAGCACAATCATCCATGATCATACCTCAAAGTGTTGAATCCATTTTATATTGGGCTGCGCAATTGCATGAGGTAGGTTTAAAAATTAACTTTTCTTCTATCCATAAACATTCTAGTTATATTCTAAAGAATAGTAATTTACCTGGATTTAATGAAGAACAACAATTATTGTTATCAACATTGGTTCGTTACCATCGAAAATCGATTAATATAGAAGAGTTTCCTTATTTTAGTTTGTTTGAATTTAAACATATTATTGCCATGTTGCAAATTCTCAGATTATCAATACTCATAAACAATCAACGCAGTACCGATCTAGATCTTGATGCTTTCAAGTTAATTTTGTCGCAAGAAAAGTTCACCAAAGTGACACTAGCAATAGATAAGCTGTTTGTTGAAAATAATAGGCTGATTCTATTAGATTTGGAACAAGAGCAAAAATATTGGAAAGCGGTTAATAATTGGAAATTATCTATTGAAACCTTTTGAGATTTTTCAATTGATTACAATAAAAAAACCGCCTAAAAATGGCGGTTTTTATTTGTCGATAAAAGTAGATTATAGAGGTTTTAACCTAATCCAATAATTTTCCACCATAAAATACCGATGGTGAATACAATAATTAGATTAACTACACTACAAATAAAGCCTACTTTCCACCAAGTTTTTACAGGTACGAAGCCTTCAGCAAATAATAATGGATTTCGAGCATTAGCAAATTGGGTTAGAGAACCAAAGTAATTGGTACAAATGACTAAAGCAAAAATAGCAATTAATTGCGGTACCCCTAAGGCAATAGCAACGGATAAGAACACGGGGAACAGAGCTGCAATATGTGCATTACCACTGGCAAAGAAATAGTGTAAATAAACATAAGCAACGCATAAAATAATGATAACAAAAATCCAACTACTATCCCCTAAATGCCCTTTCACTGCAGAGCCAATGGTATCGCCTAACCATTTAGTGACACCAAGTTTGTTGACTTGACCTGCCATCATTAATAAAGCCGCAAACCAGATTAATGTATCCCAAGCAGCTTTTTCACCTTTAATATCATCCCAACTTAAAACACCAGTTAAAATTAGAATAGTTAAACCAATAAATGCGGTTGTCGTTGAATCGATACCAATATTTTTACCAAAAATCCAAAGTGCTAATAATAAAACGACTGTAGAACCCATAATGATTTCTTTTAAGGTAATTGAACCCATTTTCTTAAGTTCTTCAGCAGCTAATTTTGGTGCTTCAGGTGTTTTTTTCAATTCTGGATTAGTTAAGAAATAAATAACTAAAGGAATAACAACAAATGACACTAAACAAGGAACAATTGCCGCAATAAACCATTGTCCCCAACCCAAAGTGATACCAAGTGATGAAGTCACTAATTTTGCCGCTAATAAATTACCAGTAAAAGCTGTTAAAAACATTGCCGAAGTAATGTCGTTAACGTGGCTGATGGTTAGCATTAAAAAAGTACCAATACGATTTCTTGATTCATCTTTAGGATTTGAATTAAAGTTGATTGCTAATGCTTCAGCAATTGGATAAATTACACCACCAGCTCGAGCCGTAGTACTAGGAATCGCAGGTGCTAAAGCAACATCGGTTACTGATAATCCATAGGCTAAACCTAAGGTGTTTTTACCTAAAATTTTTACTAAAAAATAAGCCATACGTTTACTTAAACCAGTTTTAATAAACCCTCGAGCTATCATAAACGCGATAACAATCAACCAAATTAAACTACTGTTTAATTCACTTAATGATATTTTGACCGATTCGGCGGCGGTTGTCGCTCCTGATGGTCTTAGAACAGCAAATACCGTAATAGCTAATAATCCAATTGCACCTATAGGCATGATTTCTGCCACGATACAAGCGATGGTTGCCACAAATATAATACTTGTTCGCCAACCTTCTAAACTAATACCTTCTGGTGGAGATATAAAAAGCCACAATATTGCCGATATCCCTGCAATAATAATAAGAGGAAGCCATTTAACTGGCGGTTTTTTTACTGTACTCATAATATTTCCTTTTAAATTAAATATCAATTTAATCAAATTGATAATGAAATGATATAATTTGTAAAATCTTTATTTTATTCGCAATATTTAGATTACTTCATATTCTCTATTGAGCAGTTCAAAAGCAAAATTATCAGGATTGACTATCTTTATTGTTTTATCCTTCAATAAAAATATAGCAGATAAATTTTGCTGATTTTTCAATAATTGTTTAGTCTTTTCAATACCAAATCCATATAAGATTGTTGAATAAATATCACCTTCAAGGGATGTATCCGAAATAACGGTAATACTTTCTAACTCATTATCTAAGGGATAACCCGTTTTAGAATCCAGAATGTGATGATAAACATGTTGATTTTCAATAAAGTAACGTTCGTAAATTCCCGATGTAACAACAGATTTATTTTTTACTTTAATAAGACCGACTAACTCATTTTCGACTGAGGAAAAGGGTTTTTTTAACCCTATATGCCAATAACCTTCAGCATCAATGGGTGAGTCGCCTATAGTTAGCACATTACCACCTAAGTTTATTATTGCCTGATAAACTTTGTGCTGTTGCAAAACTAGTTTAATCACATCGGCAATATAACCTTTGGCTATTGCGCCTAAATCAATCTCCATGCCTACTTTTTTTAAAAATACCGAACAAGAATTAGGATCTAATTCAATATCATTAGGATCAATCAAAGATCTTTTTTCAACAATTTGCTCGGGATCGGGGACCTGATGTCCAGAAAAACCAATCTTCCAAAGTTTAACTAATGGGCCAATAGCAACATTAAAGCAACTATCTGGCATTAAACTGACTTTCCAAGCTTGCTCAATAAGCGAATAAACGGCATGACTAACTCTTATCGGATGCTTTCCTGCCGCATTGTTGATTGACATAACTTCCGATACGGGTCTATTAACCGTTAATTTATTTTCAAGTTGATTAATGGTATTAAAAACATGTTGCACAACGGTTTCATTAGGCTCAAAAAGCATTAATGATACCGTTGTTCCCATCATAGCTTGAGTATATTCATAGCGTGAATGATGCATTCAAAAATTGCTATTCAGTTATTGATGAATATAATCTGTAGCTTGTTTACCTGCTTGCATACCAAAAATGATAATATCAGCTACGGCGTTACCACCGATACGATTGGCGCCATGTACACCACCAACAACTTCACCAGCCGCAAATACCCCACTGATAACATTTTTCTCGGTATCAAGAACTTGGGTTTCAGTATTAATCGTTACCCCACCCATAGTATGATGAATACCTGGAGCAATTTTGATCGCATAAAAAGGTGCTTTATCAATTGGATGACGTAAACCAGTAGTTCGGCCAAAATCTTCATCTTGTTTGTTATTAACAAAATGATTATATCGTTCAATGGTTTTATGTAAGGTATTCGCATCAATTGACAGTTTTTGTGCTAACTCATTAATTGAATCAGCTTGTACAGTTAGATCTTGCGATACATATTCCTCAACAGATTTATTTTCATCGCGAATTTGTTGATCAAATAAAATATACGAATAATGTTCAGGCAACTTAATGATTTCGGCAGAAACTTTATCACGTGTATTTAATTCATTAACAAAACGTTCACCTTTTTGTGATACTAAAATCGCACCACCACCACGAATTGATTCAGAAATTAAGTAAGATGTAGTCTGCTCAACAGTCGGATGAATTTGAATTTCTTTCATATCCACTGTTCCGGCACCTAATTTTTCTAAAATCATAATACCAGAGCCAGTTGCTCCTTTGTGATTGGTGGTGACAAATCCTTTAAGATCTGGACGATATTTTTCAACCATTTCATGATTGGCACTAAAACCACCGGTAGCAATTATAACTGCTTTAGCTTTTATGGTTTGTATTGAACCATCTTCTTCAGTCACTTTAACACCAACAACTTTATGATTTTCAGTAATAATTTCAGTAACATTACAATCAAGCATTACTTCAATGCCACGTCGGTTAATATTTTTAACTAAACCACTAATTAAAAAACCGCCGACTGCAGCACCACTTGCAGGACGATGAGTACGATCAATACTCATACCACCAGTAGTTGTAATACCGCTGAGTTCAATGCCATTATTATCTAACCAATCAATAGCATCAGGCGCATTCTCAACAAAATAGCGTAATAGTTCTGGATTATTTTTGTTTTTACCACCAATCATGGTTTCTTGATAAAACAGATCTTTACTATCGACAATACCTTTAAGTTTTTGGAATTTGGTTTCCGCAGCATTCATACCTGCTGAAGCTTTATTGGTATTACCGCCAATAACTGACATTTTTTCAATCACAACAACATTAGCACCAAGGTCATGGGCTTGAATCGCTGCAGCAAGACCGGCACCACCACTACCGACAACAACAACATCATAGGCTTTGGCATTTGGATCACCACCTTCAGCAATAATCGCTTCTTTGTTTGATTGAGCCATCGCCTTAGTAACTGCTTTTTTGAAGGCTTCACTTTGTGATGTAGCACCAGAAATCGCATCTACATGAGGACTATTTGACTCAATAATGCGATGCTTAATTTCTGAAAAATTATTTAATACCTCATTATCAAAATTATTGGCATTAACTAATTGCATATCTTTGATAAAATCTTTACCAAGCTCAACATTAATCACAAATTCATAAGATTCATCATTAACTTTTTCTTGATAATTACCAGGTTTAAACTTTTTAACATTTAAATTCACATCACGAATTAAACTTTCGACAAGTGAAAAATGCCACAAAGGTTCGGGAATATTAAGTTCTTCTCGTTTATCACTATTGATGAATAGTTCTAATTTTTCACCTTTCATGATGCGAGCAGTCCAATCTGGATAAGCAATACACGCTCGGCCAACAGCAACAAAGTCAAATCCATTATCTAAAGCAGCTCTAACATCTCTTTCATTAACAACGTTACCCACCCCAACAACTGGAATTTTAGCTAAAGTTTCTGAACGCATTGCTATATATTTATTAATTAATGGTGTTGGATCTTGAGTATCAACTATCGAAGGTCTTAAAATAGCCCCCATTGAAAAGTGAATATAATCTAAGCCCTTCTCAGCAAGCTTTTCAAGTAAATACATTGAATCATCAAAACGAATTCCTGGCTCTTCTATTTCTTCTGGAGAGAATCGGTAACCAACAATAAAGTCTGAATTTGCATACTGTTTGACCATATTATAGGTGATATCTAAAACCGCTAGTGGAAATCGAGCTCGATTATCGCGACTGCCACCCCATTTATCATTTCGTTGATTTGAATTTGGTGAATAAAATTGTTGAATCAAATAAGTATTAGCACCATGAATTTCCACGCCATCAAAACCAGCTTGAATAGCTCGACGCACTGCTTGACCAAACTTATCAACCATTTGATCAACTTCATCGGCAGTTAATTCTATCGGTGTAGCAGCTCCCGGTCTTGGGGCAGCAATAGCACTTGGACCAACAGGCGTTTGACCACCAATAAGTTTTGGTTCAACCATTCTACCGCCATGATAAACTTGAATAATTGCTTTTGAACCTTTTTCTTTAATAGCTTGAGCTATTTTAGCAAGACCTTCAATTTTATCATCGCTATCTAGACCGATTGCACCAGGAAAAGCTAATCCTTTATTGTCAACAAAGCCACATTCAACAATAATTGTGCCTATTTCTCCGGCTCTTGCTCGATAATATTCGATTAAATCATTGGTAACTGATCCTTCATAAAACCCTGAACAAGTGGTCATAGGCGCCATCATAATGCGATTTTTTAATGCCACTCCATTGGGTAAAGTTACTGACTTGAAAATATCTTTTTTCATTTTTAATACCTAATCATTAATATTCAAATTAAAATTTTGGCGAGCATAATACCATTTCAAATTACTCTTCTCCACTTACATAAGTTTCATTAGTCAAAAAATATCATTTTTTCGACAGAAAAATATCAAATATTTTTAGAGATTTAATGGCAAAAATTGTCAAATCTCAAAAAATGACTGTTCATTTTTTGCGGTATTTGTTGACTTATACAACAACTTCAAAGCTGATAGTCTAAAAAAAAACACTGTAACTATTTCATTTACTTATATATTTTTATCAATATAGCACTTGAACTTTATTTATATTCGGCTAGAATGCTTAGCAATTTTAGAAAAGAGAATTTGATTATGATTGTGATTCAAACACACAGACCAATAGCAAAAATAAAATTGAATTGTCTTTTTCTTTTGAATATTGATCCTCCTTTATGGAGGATTTTTTATGTCTGCAACTTTAACTTTTCGAATTTATATCAAATTTTAAACCAAAATCACATCAAAAATAGCCATAGACAGGAGATAGCATGAAACCTTTGATCCCTTTTTATAATCCAAGCATAAGTTACGAAGATAATTATGCTCAAGGCCCTTTTGGACTTTTTGCTGAATTAGATAAGGCTGAACAGGTCGCAACTAAACCAACAAAATTTTTAAATGTCGATGTTAATCTTCCATTTGGTCAGCCTGCAGGTCCGTTACTAAATGCTAATTATATCAAAGCTGCTTTTGCTTATGGATTTGACTTATGTGTTTATAAAACGGTTAGAACCAAGTTTCACAAATGTCATCCATTACCGAATGTTTTGTCTGTTCATCCTAACGGCAAGTTATCACCTAACCTAGATACTGTGTTGGCTGATAGAAACTACGATCAACCTTTATCCATTACTAATTCTTTTGGTGTGCCATCGTTTGCACCGGATATTTGGCAACCTGATATGGCTGATGCGGTAAATGCGGCTGGCGCTGGACAATGTGTGATAGGTAGTTTCCAAGGTACCCAAGGTAATGGTGAGATAGAAAAAGATTATGCTTTAGCGGCTAAATTAGTGAGAGAAACTAATGCGCCTATATTAGAAGCTAATTTGAGTTGTCCAAACGAAGGAGCAAGTAAACTACTTTGTTTTGATGTCGATAAAGTAGAACGAATTGTGAATGAAATTAAGAATGCGGTACCAGATCGCCCTCTTATATTAAAATTAGCCTATTTTCCTGATGATGAACGCATTATATCTCTATTAACTCGTGTCGGAAAAATCATTGACGGATTAAGTACTATTAATACCCTTTCGGCAAAACCGGTAGATGCAAGTGGACATCCGGCACTAGGTGAAAACCGTAAAGAAGGTGGTATATGTGGTGATGCAATCCGTTGGGCAGGGCTTGATATGGTGAGTCGTTTGGCAAAATATCGTCAACAACTAGATTTAAATTTTGCCATTATTGGCGTTGGTGGTGTCAGCAATAGTGAACATTATCATCAGTTTATTCAAAATGGCGCTGATGCTGTGATGAGTGCTACAGGTGCAATGTGGAACCCATTATTAGCTATTGAGATTAAAAAAAGTCTTAAATAGTTATCAGTTATCTCACTATATTACTAAGTGATTGTTACAGGGTAACTTATTTACCCTGTAATTTTATTCCTACCAACAACTATATTATCTCTTCTTGAGAAAATAATACCCACCATAAATAACATGTGCAAAGAAGACTATTGCTAAAATAATTCTGACATGCAAAGAATCAAATAAAATAAATGGAATAAATAAAATGATGAAAACCATGGTTAACATTTTTATCAATCCTTTTTTTGATACTTTTTTCTCTATAAGCATTTTCTGCACATAGGTCTGATAATAACGAGTTTGGGTAAAATAGTTGTACAGGCGATCAGAACTGTTTAACCATAGATATGCAGTAAGCAAATAAAAAGGTACAGTAGGTAAAATAGGAACAAAAATGCCTACTGTTCCTAATACAAAGGAAAGCCCTCCTAGAAAAATAAATAGCGATTTCTTTAACATATTTAAATCAATTCGAATAATATTAATTTGTGTAAATAATTATTGAAGATAACATAAATAGATAGAGAAAGTTACAACTAAATATCAAATGACAGAACTATTAAGCTCTAGCCATATTCTTTAGAGAAAGACTAGATATAAGTAGCTATAGAAAATTTAAATCAAAAGATTACGGCTAAGCTAGTTTCTTGACGTGATATCTCATATATTTAAAATTGGAACAAAAAAAGGATACAAAAATAGTATTGAAATATAGTTAAAATTAATTCAGAAATGTTATGAGTTTTATATAGAATGAGTGTTTTTGAATTATACTCAAAGTGAGTAAAACTTTTAAGAATTGGCGGAACGGACGGGGCTCGAACCCGCGACCCCCTGCGTGACAGGCAGGTATTCTAACCAACTGAACTACCGCTCCGCTTTTTAGACTCTTTAATGCAGAAGATTAAAGTAGGCGTGATATTAAAGATTATTATTATTTTCGTCAATATAAATTTTAAAAATTATGTTCAATTGAATAGAAAACAATCATCAATGCACTTTCCAAAGCGCTCCACCACTTTTTTTATTAATTTTTTCTAAAATTGAATCATGCGCAGATAATTCTGCTTCATTAGCTTTAATTACTGTTAGCGGTATTCCACTACGTTCAATTTTTTTCACGGCATTATTCGTTATTGATGAAGATAAATTATCGTCTGAACTAAATGCCAAAGTGGTTTGTCCTCCGGTCATTGCTAAATAAACTTCAGCAAGTATTTCAGCATCCAGTAAGGCTCCATGTAAGGTACGATGTGAATTATCAATTTGATAACGCTCGCACAATGCATCCAAATTATTACGTTTACCAGGGAAAAGACGGCGAGCCATAGCTAATGTATCGGTAATAATACAGTGATCAGCTGTTTTATAGTCTAACCCACAAAGACGAAACTCATAGTCCATAAAGCCAACGTCAAACGAGGCGTTATGAATAACTAATTCAGCACCATCTATAAATTTAATAAAATCATGTGCAATATTTTTAAAAATCGGTTTGTCTTTAACAAATTCATCACTGATACCATGAACTTTAAAGGCTTCTTCATCAATTAAACGTTCTGGATTGATGTAAACATGGAAATGATTTCCTGTTAATCGTCGATTTAATACCTCAACTGCACCAATCTCAATAATCTTATGACCTTCATAATGATTATTACCGTCTTGATTCATACCTGTAGTTTCTGTATCTAATACAATTTGGCGGGTTGAATGTGTTATCACAATATACTCTTCTTTATCTATAATTGGGAATTTAACAAATTAGTGGTATAGTCTAACACCAAAACGCTCTGATGTTGATACCTACACTGTTTTAGTCAATGATTGATACAACATTAATAATGGTTTATTAATATTTATATTAAGCCAAAATTTCTTGAAAAATAATCACGATAAAAGTTTATAAATTAGGCCACATATGCAAAAAAGTATTGAAATATTCACTGATGGATCTTGTTTGGGTAATCCAGGACCTGGTGGATATGCAGCGATTTTAAAATACAAACAAAATGAAAAAGTACTAGCTCAAGGTTATTTCAACACCACTAATAATCGTATGGAGTTACTTGCTGCCATTGTTGCGTTAGCATTACTGAAAGAACCCTGTCAAATTAAGCTTTATTCTGACAGCCAATATTTACGTAATGGTATTTCGAATTGGATTCATGGTTGGAAAAAAAACGGCTGGAGAACCGCTAAAAAACAACCCGTGAAAAACGTAGATTTATGGCAACGTTTAGATGAATTAGCTAAGCTACATACTATCGAATGGATTTGGGTAAAAGGCCATGCAGGCCATATTGAGAACGAACGCTGTGATGTTATCGCTAAAACGCAAGCTGAATCACCTACCTTACACGATACTATTTTTGAAGCATCATTAACTGATTAATCCGATAAAATAAAGGTATAATAACAATGTATCAGCTACATATTATCCCTGCTCTAAAAGATAATTATATTTGGTTACTTGAAAATGCTAATAAACAGGTGGTTATTATAGATCCTGGTGAAGCAGCTCCAGTGCTAAGTTATCTAAAAAAATATCACTTAGCACCCCTTGCAATTTTACTCACTCATCACCATATCGATCACACTGGTGGGGTAACTGAGCTAAAAGCAGCTTATCCCGATATTGAAGCTTATGGGCCAAGTGAAATTAATTTGCAGATTAACCATCTCGAAAACATCAATGAATTATTGATTGCTGATTTTCGATATGAGGTTATTTCAGTACCGGGACATACATTAGGACATTTAGCTTATTATTGTCAGCCATATTTATTTTGTGGAGATACATTGTTTTCCGCTGGTTGTGGAAGAATTTTTGAAGGTGATCATAAGCAAATGCTAAGTTCACTGAATAAATTAAAGCAGTTACCTGATGATACCCTTATTTGTGCAGGACATGAATATACCTTAACTAATTTAGATTTTACTCAAATGCTGGTTCCTGGGGATCAAGTTATCCGTGAGTATTATGATTTTACCTGCAGAAAGAAAATTACTTTGCCTTCTATTTTAACCAAAGAAAAACAGATCAACTTATTTTTACGTTGTGAGGAAAAAAACTTACAAAATAAATTTAATTGTAACAATGAGTTAGAGTTGTTTGCTTTTTTTAGGAGCCAAAAGGACATTTTTTAGGTATAATAATCAGCTTAAATTAATGTCCTAACTTATAATCTAATGAAAAAATTATTAATATTTACAGTGTTATGTGCTTTTTTAGTCGGGTGTCAGAATCATGGTTCACGATACAACGCTGGCTCAAAAAAATATAATACTAAATCAATAGTTAATTCTAGCGTTAAAAGTGGTGGTGTTAATTACGCTTCAGTTACGCAAAATCCTTGGCGTTATATGTTAACGCAAATTAACGTTAATGTACCTAATAATAGCCGAGTTGTTGCCGAACGCGAACGTTTATTACGTAATCCAAAAGGATTTGAAAATATTGCGTTACGATCTGAGCCTTATGTGTATTACATCATTAATCAGTTACGAAAAAATAAATTACCGGTCGAACTAGCTTTAATCCCATTAATAGAAAGTGCTTACGATCCTTTAGCCACATCTCCTGCTCAAGCTGCTGGTTTATGGCAATTTGTACCTATCACTGCTAAAGAATATGGTTTAAAACGAAGTAGCAGTTTTGATGGCCGTCGAGATCTAATTGCATCAACTGGTTCAGCAATTTCTTTGTTACAAAACCTTAATAATCGATTTAATGGCGATTGGCTGTTAACATTAGCTGCATATAATGCTGGTGAAGGTAGAATTCAAAGAGCTATTGATAAAAATAAAGCTAAAGGTTTATCAACTGATTATTGGTCGTTAGATTTACCGGCAGAAACAATGCATTATGTGCCGAAAATATTAGCTATCATTGATATTGTTAAAAATAATAAACGATATGGTATTAAATTACCTGATTGTAATTATGAAAATTCATTAGTTAGAATCGATATGTCTAAAAACGTATCACTAGCTAAAATAGCGCAATATTCAGAATTATCACTTAACGATTTAATGACATACAATGCAGGTTATGTACAACAAACAGTAAATGGCCCTTTCCATCTATTGGTACCTTATTCTCATGCAGATAAATTATTTAAAAAGTTAAAATCTGAAAATTTAGTTGTTAATCAAGTGACTGAACTTTTAGAAGATGTTCCACATAACAATATGCCGTTTGAAATAAAATCTACTACTATTCAATATACAGGTACCAATACGAAAGATACCAAATCAATGTTGAATGGTGGCAAAAAACAGATTACTTATCAAGTTAAAGCGGGTGATAACCTTTATACTATCGCTCAAAATTACCGAGTTAAAATCACCGATCTTTTGCAATGGAATAAATTAAAAAATATGCGTGTTAAAGAAGGTGACATCTTAACGATCAATTTGGTCAATTCTAATCCAATTTAAATTTCACAAATAATGGATTATGATCTGATGCGGCTGTATTGACTATATTAGCCGCATTAATCTTCAATCCTCGATAAAATACAAAATCAAGTGGCCTACCTAAAAATGTTTTTCTTATATCATTAGAGAAATTAACTGGTTTAAGATTTATTGAACGAATTAAATGATAAAGTAGGCTTAATCGTTGCCGACTCCAAGCATTAAAGTCCCCCGCCAAAATTACCGGCCCCTGATGTTGTTCGATATAATTCAATAATATATAGATTTGTTGTCGGTAAACTTTCACTCCTAGACTAAAATTAATAGCATGAATATTAGCAACTAAAAGTTGTTGCGTTGAATTTTTTATTGGATAAAGAGTAATTAATGCTGATTTTGGTACGCGAATGAATGGTTCTCTTTCTCTAAAGGATAAAATTTGTGTTGGTGTTGTGTCAGTTATTGTCATAACTCCAGCATAAATATCGTTTAAACTATAGGCTGGTACATGATCAGCAATTTTATTATTTTCAGCAATAAAATTTAATAATTGTGAGGTGGTTTGAGCTTCCTGTAATAATATCAACTTGGTTTGATGAGCATATTGCTCGAGGATATTAATACAATCCGCCCTCTTCTGTTTAAAAATATTCCAAACCAAAACCGAAAAAGGTTGTTGGCCAATTAACGGTTCATTATGCATAATTTTATGGTTTGGTAATATTAATTCAACATCACTTTTTCCTTGATATCGTAATGTATAATCGCGATGTTTAAACATTTTAGCTGTTCATTTTTTCTTTTAAATATTCATCAAAGGACATAGTGTCATTTTGTTCTATTTTCTGTTGTTTTTCAATCGATAACATTCGTTGTTGATTAAAATCATCTTCAGTTAGAACTGATAAAGGTTCTGAGCTAAGTTGTTTTTTATATTGAGTAGCTAAAGCTAAACCAAATTTGGCTGTTCCCAAATCACTAATAGCGGCTAAAGTTCTCGCCGATAATGTCAATTCCGGTTGATCAAACATAAGATCAAGCCGTTCACAAACTTTTCGATATTGTTGTTTGTCGTCTTGATGATCAAGTACATCAGCGACTCGAAGTAAATCTTTGAAAAGTTCATGCCCTACTTTAGCTAACGGTTGTCGATAGCTATCACAACCTAATCCAATTTCTAATCCTGGTTTACGGCCTTCAATAATCACTCTATTCCAATTTAATTTTGCACATTCTAGCTCTGCACTACTCATTTCAGGAGCAGGCGCTAAAGCACACCAAATTAAAAATAGGTCGATAAATCGAATTTGTTCCTCGGTAATACCAATTGGTGAAAATGGATTAACATCAAGTGCTCGAACTTCTATATATTCTATGCCACCACGTAGTAAAGCATCAGATGGTGATTCCCCAGATCTTGGAACTCGTTTCGGTCGAATTGGTGCATAAAATTCATTCTCAATTTGTAATACATTATCATTCAATTGTCGATAATGGCCATCAACCTTAATGCCTAATTTGCCAAAATCGACTGATTTTGTCTTGGTAGCCCGCTTTAAACCTTCAACATAAGTATCTAGATGATTAAAGGTGATCCCTAATTGTTTCTGGGCATTATTAGTATAACCAATATCACTCAATCGTAATGATGTGGCATAAGGTAAATAGCAGTTACCATTAGTTTGTTCGATGAAAGCTTTTGCTTTTTCTGGATCTTGAATAAATGACGAGCACATTGATGGCGATGCACCAAATAGATAAGGGATAACCCAACCAAAACGGTAGTAATTGCGAATTAGAGTGAAATAACCTTCCGAAATAACAGCCTTACCCTCTTCACTGTTTTTAACACCATCTCTTGCTTGCCAAAATGCCATGGGTAATGAAAAGTTATAATGAACCCCTGAAATAGTTTGCATCATGGCACCATAACGATTTTTTAAACCTTCACGATAAACCGTTTTAAAACGTCCTTCATTAGATTTTCCATATTGAGCTAAGATAATGTCATCTTCTTTGGCAACAAAACAAGGCATGCTCAGTGGCCACATTAACTCATCACCAATATTTACACTGGCATAACGGTGTAAATCTCGTAAAAAAGTTAACATATAATCGATATTGGTATTAACTGGAGTAATAAACTCTAATAAAGATTCTGCAAAGTCAGTCGTTATCCATGGATGAGTTAATGCAGCACCAATTTTTTCAGGAAACGACGTTTTTGACAGCGAACCATCAGATAAAATCCGTAATGTCTCACGTTCAAGGCCTCTCTGAATGCCTTGTAAAATAGTATAATGTTTTTCTAACCAACTGAGAGCTTTCGAAACATCAGGAACCATAATATTAACTATCCTAAATTCAGTTTATGTTGGTTTAATTTTAACATAGTTTACTGCTTTAGATAGGCAGTTTTCTTGATTGAGTGAAGCTATTTTAAGAATATGAATCCTCAATCGAAAATAAAAAAACTATTATTTAAAACATTCAAGCAAAAAGTGGAGTGATGAAAAAAGCCATTACTGAGTTAATAAGTAATGGCAATAATATAGATAATGCTTAGATAATGATATTAATTAGTAGATTGTTGTTTTTGCTTAGCGACATAATCTTCATCTACTGGTATTACCGTTTTATTTTGTGGATCGATAATATAGGTTTTACCAAAACCAACTACTAATCTACCCTCTTTTGGGGTTAATTTAAATAAATTAAAATCATTCATTTCAGCTAACATATAAACCATTTTGCTCACTTTTTTAGCTAGCAGATCGACAACAGAATCAAATTGTTCAGATCCTCTTTCAACAATAGTTGCCGAAGCATGGAAAGACAATCTTCTACGAGCATAAATATTCTTAGTATTAGATTCATCATCAATAATTAAAAAAGATATGTTTGAATTAGCTTTGATATTTTTACTATGTGGTGCTAAGTCTGAAATTAAGATGTAATAGTCATTACCGTCAAAGAAATAAGGTGAATAGCTAGTATCAACCTCTCCTGTTTCGGTGATTGTTGAAAGTATGATAGTTTGCATTGTTACATGTAAATCATCTATTGTTTTTTGCACAACATCATTTTTGGACTCAGCCATAATTACTCCTTGATTTGTTTTAATATTTTGTTAAATAATCTGTTTTTAAAATCACGATAAATTTAATTGATAACACTTATTAAAGTAGTTCGATATATCACTATGAGAAATTATAATAAAACTGCTTGTTGGTAAGTTAGTCTGTAACAATTTTAGTAATTGCTTTTCGGCTACTTTATCTAAAGCATTGGTGGTTTCATCCATAAAAATCCAATCCGGTTTATGCATTAAAATTCTCGCAATAACTAAACGTTGTTTTTCGCCACCAGAAAGTGTATTTAAATTATCATTAAGTAAATTTTTATCAATATTTTCAGAAGAAAAACCCACATCTAATAGTAGTTGTTTAATAACGGTAAGATCCTTCTCAAACAATGGTTCTGGATAACTTACTGCATGAGCCAATCCTCCCATAGGAAAGTAAGCATTTTGTGATAAAAAAAGTTTCTTAAATTTAGGAACCTTGACCACTCCATCATAATATGGATAAAGACCAGATATTATTTTAAAAAGTGTTGATTTACCTATACCCGATGCACCAGATAAAACAACTGACTCCCCTTTGTTAATATGGAGATCGGGTAATTTTAGTAAAATCTTTCCATCAGGTTTGTTTATGATTAAATTTTCCAATAATAAACATTCATCTCCATTTTCAACTTGATTAAGTTGTTTAAACTGGTAAGAGACTTTTTCAGACTGTTGAATAAATTGGCTTAAACGATAACTACAGGCAATCAGTTCGGCCAGTTTATTATAATTGAAAATAAACCAAGATAAATTAGTCACTACATTACTAAATGATTTACTAATTTGCATCAATGATCCCAAACTAACTTTACCGATTAAATAGATTGGTAGAGAAAAAAAGGTCGGAATACTTAACACTGTTAAATAGTAAGGACGTGTAAAACAACCTAAAATAAATTGTCGTTTAATCAGTTTATACCAATTTTTTACAATGCTATCAAAATGTTGATCAAATTGTTGTTGTTCAACCTGTTCTCCCTCTAATAATGCAATAGATTCTTTCGCTTCTCTAAATCGAGTTAAAACAAAACGGTAATTTGCTTCTAAATGTTGTTGCTGAATGAGTAAATTTTTTAATGGGCTTCCCAACTTATGAGCAACATATGAAGTTAAAATGACATAAATAGGGGCTAACCAAATTAGATAATGTGAAATGCTTATATCAATATTGAATAGGCTAAATTCTAAAAAAAAATTATCGGTTATTTGCCATAAAATCATAAAATATGAAAAAAGACCTATAAATTGTGTAATAAATGAAAATCCTTCGTTAGTTAATCTTTCGATAAATAAAAGGCAATCTTCAGAAATACGCTGATCTGGATTGTCTATGTTTGCTTGATTATTATTTATAAACCAATAGGCTTTATGATTGAGCCAATGATTTATTATCGTGTCATTTAAAACTTTACGCCAAGTTATAACCAATGTTTTTCTTAAATACTCGATGATCAAATAGGTAATTGCACCAAAAAAAGTTAACATGATAAAAACTAATAATTGCGTTATTACCGCTTGCATATCGTACTTTTCTAATGCGTTATAAAAGTTTTTATTCCAATTAATCATTTCTAGACTGATTCTGATTAGAATAATATTTAAACTTATAATAATAAAAGCATAACCAAAACCTAACTTTCCTTGCTTGGATTTGAAACAGAGCTTCATAAGCAATATGATATTTTTTAATGTTTGCAAAACTTATATTCTCGAAACTAAATATTTTTTCTATTTACTACCATCAATATCGTTATTAAAATTTTGATAGTAGTAATCATCCTTAATTATTAGAAATTTATAACCGCACTTATGGCAAATGTTCTTCCTGGCGCTGTTTGTAACTCGATAGGATTCGTCACTTTTACATTAGTTTGCGGATTTTTATAGTAACTACTAAACATAGGCCATTTAAAATAACGACGATCGAAGATATTTAATACTGAACCCCTAATAGTAATATTCTTGCTTGGATGCCAATTTAAATAAGCATCATAAATGGCATAACCACTTGGCTTAAATACTTCATCTGAAGACGAGCTATCTTTGGATACATGTGAAACCGCTTTAGAAAATGTAGCTAATACTTCAGTATCAAAATCGAAATCAGGAAGATGCCATTTTAGACCTAGATTACCTTGTAATGGCATGGCATCATTAAAATAAGATTTTTTCTGTCCAGGTGATTCTTGTTTTTTACCATATTGATACGAAGTCGACGCATTTAATGTCCAATTTGGATAAAATTGCCATTCAGCCGATGATTCAATACCCCAAAGATTAACTTTGGATAAATTTTTATAGGTATAATCTTTTGGTCCAACACGAATAAAATTCTTTATATAATCACTATAATCAGCTTTAAAAAAGCCTACACTAAACCAGCCTTTAGAAAAATCGCCTCTTAACCCTGTTTCATATGATTTTACTTTTTCTGGCTTCAATTTAGGATTAGGGATTAGATTCATGCTAAATGATGGCAAAGAAGTATATATCTGTTGAGCTGTTGGCATTTTAAAACCTTCAGCATAACGAGCATAAACTGAGTATTGATCGTTAATGTTAAACAAAGCACCTAATTGAGGAATAAAACGATGTGATGTAACCTCACGAGGTTCTTTTCCTTCGATTACCGCATAATGGCTATCTGGATTGGGTTTGATTTTGTAAGTTGCATAGCGGACACCTGGCTTAATTTTAAATCGTTCACTAATCAAATGAAATTCATCTTGAAAATAGATATCAGCTCTTTGTGTTTTAGAATTAGCAAAATTAAACCCTCCACCAATGCTTTTTATACCATTTTTTGTACTTGCATTACGATAGTAACTGCGGGTAATATCGCCCTGAAAACCATAAACTAAATCATGATTACTGTTTAAAAAGTCAAAGTTTGAGTTCAATTGTAAATCCAATTGCCAGAATTTTTCTTTATAATCATTAGTTGTATAGGTATAAATCGGATTTTGTTTTTTATCTTTTTGCTGACGATGTGATTTTAAATAACGTTCTTGAGGAGAATAAGAGAGCATGGTTTTAATTTGATCCACAAACCCTAATGATGGCATCCAACTATCATCGATGGCAAACCTTTTACGAGTTTGTATTTGCGTTCTTCGATAATCACCATTGAAAGATCCATTAGATTGCAAACCGTAATCATATAGCTGTTTTACAAACGAGTTAGATCGAAAATTTTCATATGTTAATTTTGTTTCCCGATTATCATTATGATAAACCAGTTTAGTGAGCATATTTTCTGCTTTCGCATCTAAAGGGTTTAATTTATTACATCGAATGGCATCTTCTCCACGCGGACATCCCCAAATACCACCATTCGCTTTAGCTTTGCTTAATCTCGCCTCTTGATAATCTCGACGACTAAAACTTAATAAACCTTCTAAATTAGACATTAGTTCAACAGCTAACATACCGGTTTTAGTATTTTGTTTATTCAAACTATCATAACCACCATTAACTCTAACTGCATATGATCTGCCTTTAAGTAAATCACTAGGATCTAATATTTTAAATGCCACAACACCACCAACTGCATCGGCTCCCCATAAAACTGATCCTGGTCCACGAATAACTTCCACGGTTTTGATATTTGATAAATCAATAAAATTTCTGTTTCCGTCTTGTATACTTTCAATAACCCTTGAGCCATCTACTTGTAACTGAACACGGTTACCCGACATACCACGTATTCTAATTCCACCGAGATTCCCAAAAGGATCGGTACCAGAAGTTTGTCGATTTACCGATATACCTGGCATATATCTAACTAAATCTTCCATTGTTGACATTTGATGATCATCTATATTTTTCTTAGTCACAACATTAACCGTTTCAGGGATAGCCAATTTAGCTTTCTTTTGTCTGCTCGCCGTAACCGTAATTGTTTCTATATCATCATTATCAGCAAATACAGGGAAAGGTATTGAAGCCGCCAACATCATTAGAAATATCTTATTTATTTTCATTTTTCACCACAAAATTAGATTAATGAACTGCTTTAACCAATGCCACAATATTTGATAATTATCATTTTTGGCTCATTAATCTAGCAAAAATTATAAACACGATCAATGTTAATAATAATTATTAACATTTGCTAATGATTATCATTTAATGTTATTGCTGTAATTATAAAAATTGAATAGAATCAGGATAATAAATCTTTATATGATGAAAATAAAAGGTAAGAACAAAAGAATTCACAAAATTGGTTAGGCTAGATTTATTAATATTTATTATAAAAACTAGCCTATCTTAGTAATGATTTATCTGATTTTTTCTAACAAAACTAACACTTCCATATGAGATGTATGAGGGAACATATCAAATAATTGCACTTTGGTCATTTGGTAATTAGTCAATAATTGTAGATCTTGTGCTAATGATGACAAATTACAACTTGAATACAAAATATAGTTGGGTTGTATATTTTCCAAGTATTCGACCAGTACTCTACCTGCCCCTCGTCTTGGTGGATTAAGTAAAACTAAATCAGGCGTCTGCTTTTGATGGGTTGCATATTTAGTGGCATCTAAGGATTCAAAATTAAGTTTGTCATAACCTAGCTGTTTAGCAGATTTTGATGCACATTCAATAGCATCAGAACTAATTTCAATTCCTGTTAATTGAATATTATCGTTATTAGCATGACGAACACAATGCAAACCAAATCCACCTACACCACAAAAGAGATCCCATATAGAGTTTACATCTAAATTCGCCAGCCAATCACTAGCCGTTTTATATAGTTTTTCAGCAATATAGCTATTTGTTTGAAAGAAGCTTTTTGATTTTATATAAAGTGGTATGCTATTCAACCTAAATTCTAGAAAAGGATTATCTGTTAAAATTAACTCTTCATTACCTTCTAATATAGCGGCATGGTTAGGTTGAATATTAATCGATACGACTTGTAGATTATTTATCTTATCGAGTAAATTTTGCAAACTATTTCTTATTTTCTCGACAAATACATGTGATTTCAACACAAATCGCAGCATAAAGTGGTTTTTATCATCGATAACACTTTCGGTAATAATGACAAATTTTAACTCCCCTTTCCGCTTATTAATATTATAAGGGACCAATCCTTGTTTACGGATATAGGTGCGAACCATTTTTAGGATACTTTGCATATTTACGCTATAAAGCGGGCAATCACACAGATCAATAATTTGGTTATCATTTTGAATACCCAATATGGGTTTTTCAACCGTGCCTAGCACCGCCATTTTAGCTTTATTACGAAAACCTAATTCAGGGCTAGCAGAAGGATCTTTAACTTCTTTAGGATTAAACTTTGCTAAAGTTTCAATTAATTGGTTTTGCTTTTCATTTAGTTGAGACTTATATGGTTGATTTATTTTATGACAAGACAAACATTTATTTTCTTGATAATAGCTACATTGCATTTTATGAAAACCTTTTTTTATAATGCATTATTATATAATTAAATGGTTTTAAGCTGTATTAGTTTTCTTTTTTTATGTCCAAAAACCCCTTTCCTCAAAATTTTTTAACAAAAATCTTAAATTTAATCGTTATACTTGATTTATCAATAGCTATGATTTGACGAAATAGCGGTATATGATAGGATATTGCCATGCAAATTATAGGAACTCATTAATGTCTATTAAGTTAAAAACCCCCGCTGAAATCGAAAAAATGCGAATCGCTGGCAAATTAGCAGCAGAAGTTTTAGAAATGATTGAACCTTATGTCAAACCAGGTATTAGCACTGGTGAGCTAGATAAGATCTGTTATGAACACATTGTTAATGTGCAAAAGGCTATTCCTGCCAACATTGGTTATCATGGTTTTCAGCATACCAGCTGCATTTCAATTAACGATGTAGTATGTCATGGTATTCCAAGTTTTGATAAAAAGTTAAAAGATGGTGATATTCTTAATATTGATGTGACGGTAATTAAAGATGGTTTTCATGGGGATACATCAAAAATGTACATTGCAGGAAAACCAACTGTTGCCGGAGAAAAACTATGTCAAGTCACACAAGAGAGTTTATACGAAGCCATTAAAATAATTAAACCAGGGATCAGATTAAAAGAAATCGGTAAAGCAATTCAAAAATATGTTGATAAATTTGGATTTTCTTCTGTTCGTGAATATTGTGGTCATGGTATAGGTGAAGTATATCATGATGAACCACAAGTTTTACATTATGATGCTGACGATGGTGGTGTGATTTTAAAACCAGGTATGACCTTTACTATTGAACCGATGGTAAATACTGGGGATTGGCGTACTCGTACCATGAAAGATGGTTGGACAGTTAAAACCAAAGATCATGGATTGTCAGCCCAATATGAACACACGATTTTAGTTACAGATAATGGTGTTGAAGTTCTAACCCTTCGCAGTAATGAAAACTTTCCTCGCGTTATCGAACATTAAATAAAAAAGATTCAACAATACTCTATTGTTGAATCTCTTCATTTTATATACCTTAACCTAACTATCTAGAATTCAATTTCCCGCGATTTTTGAATTCATTAACTTTACTGCGACATATATTTCTAGGTTGTGATATTCGTCCCTAATATCCAGTAGCTCATAAAAAAGCGTCCAATATCCTTCAAGCTTTGGTTTTAGAAATTTTAATATAATAACGTATAAAGCTTACGGCGATAGCTACTAGCAAGTGCGTTATTCGTTCCTAAAGCTGCTAATAGATCTAGTAAAGTTTTCTTCACCTGCCCTTCGCCAGCATTCAGATCTTTTGTTAAAGGTTTGAACAACAGTTCTAAGGCTTCTTCGTGCCGGCCTACCTGCATTAATTGCGATGAAAGTTGAATCATTAACTCAACATTATCTGGCTGTTTAGCTAATTCAGCTTGTAATTGCTGTAATTCAGGTGAATTCGCTGCTTGTTCGAGTAACTCAATTTCGGCTTGTAAACCGTGGTATGCTGTATCCTGATCTTGCAATGGAATAGTTGTCAAAACCTCCTTTGCTTCAGCTAGTTGTTTTTGTTCTATTTGGCTTTTCGCTAACATTAACGCAATATCTGATCTTGGTTTGCCTAAATGATCTTTAAGTACAGTCCAAGTTTGTTTTAATAAAGGTAATGCTTGCGCATATTGGCCTTCATTAAATAATTGTTGTGCTTCAATAAGCTTCAGTTCATCTTCATTGGGTAAAATTTTATCTAAAAAAGTTTTAATAGTTTCTTCATTTTGTGGCCCCTGAAAACCATCAACAGGTTGACCATTTTGAAACATATAAACGGTTGGAATTGCTCTAAGCCCAAATTGAGCTGCTAACATTTGTTGTTCATCACAATTTACGCTAGCAAGAATGAATTGTCCGTGATGTTGTGTTGCTAATTTGGTTAACGTATCTGTCATTTCTTGATAATTAGGACTTCTTGGTGACCAAAAATAGAATAACACTGGATTACTGGTTGATTTTTCGATAATTTCTTGAATATTCTGTTCATTAACATCAAAAATAAATTGATTTGACATAATCTATCCTATAAATATGTTTAACTGTTTATTTATTTTGTAAAATTTTATCCATTAATCTATCTGGAAGCAAACGTTTAGCTATTGCCGCCAGTTTAGTTACTTTTGTTACCCTGTAACGTATTTTTGGTTTGTTATGCTCTAATGCGTGATACAAATATGGTAATATCGCTTCAGGAGCTAACGTAAAGTGTTTGGCAATAGGTGGATTTTTTACTATTTTTTCTTTTTCGGTCTGATTTACATTATTTGAAAAATAGGTTTTCAATGGACCAGGTTCGATTAAACAAACTTTAATATTGGTGTTCGCTAACTCTAAACGCAGTACATCAGACCATGCTTCTAAAGCATATTTGCTGGCAGAATATGCGCCTCTTCCTGGTGTTGCGACTATTCCAACAATCGAGCTAGTTTGAATTATTCTACCTTCATTTTGTTCAATCATTGCCGGTAATAGTAATTGAGTCAATTGATGAACACCAAAAAAGTTAGTAGAAAACTGTGATTCTAATTGTGATCGACTAATGGTGTTTAAACGGCCGTAAACGCCAAATCCAGCATTGTTAAATAATGCATATAATTTACCCTCACACAAGGTTAATACTTGTTGTGCAGCTTGATTAATTGAATTGGCATCGTCTAAGTCTAACAAAACGGTTTCAAAACCTTGCTCAATTAATTTTTGTTGGTCTGCTATTTTTCGACATGATGCAATGACACGATAACCTCGTTTTTTCAATGCGATAGCTGAAATCAATCCTATACCGCTTGAACAACCTGTTATAAAAATTGTACGCAAATTTTATCTCCGTTATATTCATTTATTGTCAAGTTAACTTACAGCAATTATGATAGCACATTTAAAATAAATATACGGTTAATAAGCCAAGAGGACCATATGAAAATTGCTATTATCGCTGCTATGGAAGAAGAAGTAGCCATACTAAAGAGTAAAATTACCGATTATCAATTAGAGCGTCATTTAGGATGTGATTTTCATATAGGTAAAATAGCCAATTGTGAAATTGTATTATTACAATCAGGCATAGGTAAAGTTGCTGCTGCATCAGGAACAACATTATTATTAAATAATTATCAAGTTGATGCAGTTATTAATACCGGTTCAGCGGGTGGTCTATCAACGGAACTGAATATCGGAGATATTATTGTATCAAAAGATGTATTTTATCATGATGTTGATTTAACCGCCTTTGGATATAAACCAGGTCAAATGTCAGGTTGTCCTGTTTCGTTTGCTGCTGATATTAATTATCAATCATTAGCTAAGCAATGTATAAAGAAACATGGGGTCAACGCTGTTGATGGCTCAATTGGCAGTGGTGATGCCTTTATAAATGGTAAAAACAATTTAGAACGGATTAAAGAAACTTTTCCTAATGCTATCGCTGTTGAAATGGAAGCCGCCGCTATTGGCCATGTTTGTTGGTTATTTAAAGTACCTTTTGTGGTGGTGAGAGCAATTTCGGATAATGGTGATAATGAATCGGCAGTTGATTTTCAATCATTTTTAAAACTTGCTGCTGCCCAATCATCAAAAATTGTTGAATCGATGCTAAGTGAACTAGCTTAAAATAAAAATTGGTGTCAATCGAATTTGACACCTTTTAACTAAAATTTTGTCATTCTTACATTATGACTTAATCAATTAGGTAGGTCATATTGTTCAAATAATGGTTTACGCCATCCTGACAGAATTTCAGGAATCTCACCTTTCCTATCATTTTGCCATTTTACATACTGATTGATTAATCGTCTTGAAAGTATTAATTCGCTGTTAAGTCCTGTTTTTGATGCTATTGTTTCAGCGATTTGTTTCAATGAATCAGCAATATTTTTATAATTTGGATAACTATTAATACGTTGAATTGCCGGAATAATAGGTATAGGTTGAAGCAATATATCCAAAATTGTTTGGCCATATGAACGGATATCTTTACCTTTCATACCCAATTTATCCAGTTCAGCTAAAGAAGTTGGTTGATAACGAGCTATTTTCCATAAAATCTCTTCATGTACCACAAAATTCAATGCTATATCGTGAGTTTTGGCAAATTGATAACGCCAGCAAGCAAGTTTAGCTAATTGCCCTAAACTATCCCCTTTCAATTGCCAGCTATTTTTAATATTTAAGTAAGCCTTTTGAGGATCAAATGTTTCACATTTACGTGCAATTGCATTTTGACACTCTTGATAAGCAGCCGCTAAATAATCAATCGATATAAGCTGAGATTTTAACCTATTGATTAATGGAAACAAATATAAAACATCATTAATAGCATAATCACACTGTTTTTCTGTCAAAGGACGTTTTAACCAATCAGTCCGTGTTTCGCTTTTATCTAACTCAACATCAAGATATTTATTAACTAAACTTGCATAGCCACTACTAATGGGATTATCCAAAAAAGAAGCTAAAATTTGGCTATCTATTACTGGAGAAGGAACACAATTAAATGTATGAAGAAACACTTCAATATCTTCGCTGCAGGAGTGAAAATATTTTTCAATATTAGGATTGGTTAAAATCGCTAAGAATTCCTGCCAATCGTTAATATTAAGAGGATCAATTAAGGCGGCATGTTTACCATCAAAAACCTGTAACAGCCCTAAATGAGGATAAAAAGTCTTAGTTCGTACAAATTCAGTATCCAATGCTATAGCACTACTATTCTTGATCTTTTGACAATAATTGGATAATTCATCATTACTAATAATAAATTGATAATTCAAAGTACGCTTCCTATTTAAGATAATCTATTGAATGGTAGTTTTGTTGGCAAAAGATACATCGATTACAACGATTTCAGAGCGAGTCATTAATCGAATTGGTGGGCCACCAAATCCGTAACCGCTATTGACTATACTGGTGAAATGATGATCAGTATCGTGATAAATTCCATTGGCATTTTTGTACATCATCGCCACCAATATATTGATAGGAAAGATTTGACCACCATGAGTATGTCCAGATAACATTAAATCTACTTGTTGTTCTGCTACATCTTTAATATCTCGTGGTTGGTGATCTAATAAAATTATTGGTCTATCAGTATCAGAAAACATAATTAAATCGGATAATGAGGCGCGCTTAACATCATACTTATATGATGAAAAGTCATCACGCCCTATCAACGTAATGCCAACCTCATCAAGATAAACAATATCATCTTTCAATACTTTTAAATGCGCCTGTTTGAATGCATTAATGATATCTTCTTCACGATTATTATTATCATGGGTACCTAAATATTCATGATTACCAAAAATAATATAATTGCCGTATTTCGACTTTAATTGTTGAAACTGTTCAATAAATCCATTTTTGACGAAAGGTTTTAATCGTTTATCTAATGTATCGCCAGTTATCACAATAAAATCAGCCTTTAAGCTATTTACCTTGTCAATCATGTTTTGAATCATACTTGCAGAGGTATGCTCATTAATATGAATGTCAGAAAGTTGCACAATTCTTAGACGATCAACGTTGGCTGATTTATTAATTACAACCTGATAATCAACTATTTTAGGATTTATCGCCATTTCATGACCAAAACAAAACAAAGCCACAACCGCAATAATAAAACTGATTTTATGCCAAAGATTGGGCTTAATTTGCTTTTTATAAAACCGATAAACAATTTCAAAAATGAGTGTTATAAAAACACTACAGATCATCAAACCAGAAATCGTTAGCAGAAACAGATGTAATCCCGAGGTTAAAATATCATTTAATACTCTAGCAAGAATAAACGATCCACCGGCCAAACCAATAGTCAGCCAATAAATAATTCGACCATAACCGCTTAACTGAAGGTTAAACCAAAACTGCCAGCGTTTTCCTAATAAAAATGTGACCGAAATACTGATAATAATCGTTGCAAAAATGGCTATAAAATCAACAAAAGTCATAATTACTCGAACAATTGGACTCAAAAAATGGTATGATAACAGAATTAGATTCTATAGTACCAATAACTTTTATGGATACCAAAAAAGACCAGCTATTTGCAACTCCGATCGACAAATTAGGTGATTGGACTTTTGACGAAAAAGTTGCCGAAGTTTTCCCTGATATGGTGCAACGATCGGTACCCGGTTATTCGAATATAATATCAATGATTGGTATGTTAGCTGACCGATTTGTACAACCTAACTCCATGATTTATGATTTAGGCTGCTCGTTAGGCGCTGCCACTCTCGCCATTCGCCGTAATATCAAACACGAAAATTGTCACATTATCGCTATTGATAACTCATTACCTATGGTAGAGCGATGCAAAAAACATATTGATGCTTATAAATCAAATACGCCTGTCGATGTTATCTGTGAAGATATTAGTAATGTAAATATGCAAAATGCATCAATGGTAGTTCTTAATTTTACCTTGCAATTTTTAACTCCCGAAAATCGACAACGGGTTTTAAATAATATTTATCAAGCTTTGCGACCAAATGGCATATTAGTCTTATCGGAAAAGTTTAGTTTTAGTGATGAGACTGTCGACGATTTATTATTTAATATGCATCATGATTTCAAAAGAGCCAATGGCTATAGTGAACTGGAAATAAGCCAAAAACGTAATATGCTAGAAAATGTTATGCTTACAGACACCGTTGCGACCCATAAACAACGTCTGATAACAGCAGGGTTTGAGCATGTTGATACTTGGTTTCAATGTTTTAATTTTGGCTCGATTATTGCTATCAAATAACCTCTAGATTTAATTTGATTATAAAGGAAAAAAGAATGATTGATTTTGGTGATTTTTACCAAATTATCGCAAAAAATAAGCTTAAAAATTGGCTTGAAGTTTTACCAGCGCAATTGTCTAATTGGCAAAAACAAAATTTAGATAACCGTTTTAGTCAATGGATAAATAGTATAAAGCACTTGCCTGCAATTACTCCTTTTCAAGTTGATCTATTACATAGTGTAACTGTAAAAACAGAGCAACCATTATCTTCTGGCGAACAGCAACGTATCACACAATTATTAAAAACCATGATGCCATGGCGTAAAGGCCCTTTTCATATTTATGGCGTTGATATTGATACTGAATGGCGTTCCGATTGGAAATGGCAAAGATTGATTGATCATATCGATAATTTAGAAGGTAAAACAGTTCTCGATGTTGGTTGTAATAGTGGTTATCATTTATGGCGTATGATTGGTGCAGGAGCCAAACTTGCTGTTGGTATTGACCCAATGGCTCTTTACCTTTGCCAATTTGAAGCAATAAGAAAACTATTAGGCAATGATCAGCGAGCTCACTTACTTCCATTAGGCATTGAGGAATTACCAAAATTAAACGCATTTGATACGGTTTTTTCAATGGGAGTATTATATCATCGTCGCTCACCGCTTGATCATCTTTATCAATTGAAAGATCAATTAGTTGATGGTGGCGAATTAGTACTCGAAACATTGGTTATTGAGGGAACCGAACATCAAGCATTAATGCCTGGTGAACGTTATGCTCAAATGCGAAATGTCTATTTTATTCCATCAGTACCAACCATGATAAATTGGTTACATAAATGTGGTTTTAAAGATATAAAAATGGTTGATATATCCAAAACCAGTTTGGATGAACAACGCAAAACAGAATGGATGGAATCAGATTCATTAGCGGAATTTTTAGATCCGAACGATTTATCCAAAACAGTAGAAGGTTATCCTGCGCCAATGCGGGCAGTATTTGTTGCTAGAAAATGATTTTTTAATTTTATTGGGATTAAAAGTAACGATTATTTTTCTAGTCTTTTAAAATAGATAAACACAATAAAAAAACGGGCTTTTGCCCGTTTAATCTATCAATATATTTTATATAAATAAGTTCGATTAATATTAATTATTTTTTATGATCATTTGAACAGGATAATGATCAGAATATTTGTCCGTAAAATCATCTTTTATTACTTCAACATCAATGACATTATTTTTAAGTGGTGGTGAAACATAGATATAATCATAGCGTAATGGAACTGATGCTTGATCATAAAATACTTTAGTTGGTGCAGTTGCAACAAATTCTTTATGCTTAATTTTTAATGCATCAATAAAACCAGCATCCAGAAGATTTTGTTGTACAGTATAACTTAGTTTACCATCAACCAGATTTTCTAAAATTGGCCTTTTCTTTTGCTTTTCTTTAATATCCTCTAAAAGGGTACTTTTATCATAGTCAGATTTATCTGCCGGTGAAAACGAGTTCAAATCTCCGGCAATTATCCATTTCCCTTTAGGATCACGACTATATTTGATTGAATCGATAATTAAATTAATCTCATCAATTCGTTTAGCCGTCCAAAATGGATTCATATGCGTAATTACAAAATGATAATTTCCAATGTCTGCATAGAGTGCCCCATGCCACAAATTATCAACGACTTTGTTAACATTAATTATTGGATACTTTGAAGTAATAGCTACAGGGAAAAAAGCAGCATCTTCTGGTGATTCTTTTAACAGTACCGCATATTTATGACCATAACTAGCTGCAAATTTTTCAAGTTTTTCACGAGTAAAAAAATTCATTTCTTGCCAAGCAATAATATCGGCATCTTGTGCTTTGGCCCAATCAATATATTTCTGTTTCCCTTCACTCTCATCTAACTTCATACCATTATAGACGTTATAACTAATGATTTTTAGTTGTTTAGCATCATCAAGTGAGGCAAAAGCGCTAGAGGTACTAAGAATAATTCCACTAATCAATGCGACAATTTTCAACTTAGTTTTATTCATAAGATATTCCTTTCTATTATTAATATCACATTAATACTATATCGATTTAACTTTAACCAAAAGTTTTTTTGTAATTTATGTGAGTTATATCAATAAAATCATTTACAAATTGTGCTAATTAACTGCTGTCAATCCTGAAAATATTTATCTAAATAATATTTTTTACTTACCAAGAAAAAAGCACCTAATTGTTCAATTAGGTGCCACATATAATATATTATCAATCAATAATTAAATAATCATTCAATAATAATAAGATTTAATTCATCACTATCCTCTAATGCCGATTCAATTTCTCTAGTAGCATACATATATGTGTGTTCTGGATCTATATCTCCAACACATCTTCTCATGATATCGTGTTTTGTTCTGAAAGTTTCATCGGATTTTATTTGATTATATAATTTAGTCAAATCATCTCCTTTTAAGGTGAAAAGGTTATTCCAATCAGCTAAATGTTGTTTTACAAATTCTCGCCCCTCATCACATTTAATTTTATCTAAATTAATATTGGGAACAATATATTTAGTTAAATCAGCATATTTCTTTGGTTGGTTTGGAAATTGTATTGTCTTAAGATCTTCTTCAGATTCAGCTAGATAATCAATAAAATCAGCTTCACGAAACAATTTATCCTTTTTAGTAATACCTTTACTTCTTATTTCATCTGGTAACTTATCATTTATGCCATAATCCCATGCATTCTCATATCTATCGTCATTTCTTTCAATAAATACATCATTAATAATTTTAATAGGAAGTTCTATCTCATGAGGTTCACCATTGATAGTCACTTCGAACGTTTTAAGATGATCTTTAATTCTACTTTCGTAATTTTCTTGGCTATTCGTATAATATGTTCGATACATATAATAATTGGATTGAGTTGGATTGATAAATCCAGTGTTATTAAATGTTGAGGGTTTAGCTAAAAAGTTTAATGATTGGCCATTATAAGTCAACTGATGTTTACCATATTCAAATTCATATTTAACGCTTGATTTAGCGGGAATAGCTAACTCATTACCATCAATTGCTACTTTTATTTCCTTGTCTGTTGGGTTATCAATCAAACGTTTTACAGATTTTCCAGTAGTGCTTGATTCAAAGCAACCAACCAAAGAAAGGCTACATACCAAAAGCAAAGAATATTTAAATCTTTTCATAACATCCATTTATTTAGTTTATATTACAAGAGTACAAATCTTAACATAAAAAAAATGATGTTGTTAATAGAAAAATTAAAAGGCACTAAACCTAATTATAAGATTTAGTGCCTTTTATTTTTTATAATTTGATCTTTAAAATATTTTCAGATTTATTTGATTACAAAAAAGTATATATCACGTCCTTTAGTTAAAGCGTCGTCTAACGGCCTAATAGCTTTGGAATAAGTTTGTTCAGGATCTTTTTCGTTAGGACAAAGTTTTTTAGAACCAAGTAAGGCATGCATACCATCATATCCCCCAAATCCTTCATACTTACTTGCAACGTCACTACCCGTTAAAGTGAAAAGTTGTTGCCATTTATCTAATGTGTCCTGTAAATATTTTTTACCTTCATCACATGTTATGCTTTCTAAATCAAGTTTCGGAAATACATACTGATTAATTTCAGACAATTTTTTAGGTTTATTAGGAAAACTAATTTCATCTTCTATACCATCTTCTTTTAAAAACTTCAAATATTCACTTTCACGATACATTTTAATTTTACGAGATTGATAAGATTGATTTTTATTAATATTTTCAGTAATTTCGTCGGGAATATTTTCATCAATAGAGTAATCCCATCTATTATCTCGATCTTCAATAAAGAAATCGTTAACCACTTTCACAGGAAGATCAATCTCTACTTGCTCACCATCTAAGATAACATCAACTTTATTAAGTGATTTCTCAAATAATTTGTCATACGTTTCATCACTGGTGTTGTCAGTTGCATAGATAAAAGTATGTAACATATAGTTGCTTTGGGTTGGATTAATAAAACCTCGACCATTGAATTTTACAGGTTTTACAACAAAGTTAATTGACTCATTATTATAAGCTAGATTATGTTTACCATATTCAAAAGTATACTTGATATTTGAATTAGCTGGAATGACAACATCTTTACCATCAATAACTAACTTAATTTCATTGGCAGTAGGATTATCAATTAAACGAACTTGTGAGGTTGGACCATTAAAGCAGCTACAAAGCGTTATGCTACAAGCTAATATAAAAGAATATTTTATTTTTTTCATCACATTTAACTATTTTTTTATATAATTTTCACATCGAAGTGCGTAAATATTAACACAACGAATTTTAGAGTAAATCATCAAAATCTAAAACTCTTTATAAAGAAATACTAAAATCAAATTGAGCCTTTGATGCTATAACAACCTACACACTAAATTTATTTTAATTATTTATAAATATGCAATGTTATATACAACAACATAAACTATCCTAATTTATTGCTAGAATAGTTTATAGATAATTGTTTGCTTATTGTTGTGGCCAGATAAAACGACCTTTCGCATCAGGATCTTCACTAATGAATTTTTTAAGTGCATCTGATTGGTAAAGTTGTTTTATCTCTTGAGCCCATTTACTGTTCAAATTTTCTTTTTTTACAACCACCATTAATTCTAGATTAGGTGTTAACTTTTCTTGTGCTAAAACATTATCAGCTGGAACTTTACTTAACCATGCGACACCGCCAGGCATTATCGCATAATCAACTTCACCAAGAGTTCGAGGAATTAATTCCGATAATATCGATTTAAATTTCAAATTATATCTATTGTCAGCAATGTCATTTAAATCTAATGTCCCTGATTTGCTTTCAGGTTTTAAAGTAATCCAATTTAAGCTTTGCAAAAATAATAGTGATCTGGCTTTATTTGAAGGATCATTAGGTATGACAATTGTTTGGTCATTCGCTATTTCATCAACCGAATGATGCAGTTGAGAAAATAGCGCAGCAGAAATCGAAGGAATATGGACTAAAGAAACAAGATCACTTTTAGTTTCTTTATTATATACATCAAGATAAGCTTGATGCTGTGCTGCATTAAGATCAATACTTCCTTCAACTAAAGCGGTATTTGAGTCTCTAAGAGAGCTGAAATTTACCAATTTAACTTTATAACCCTTTTGTTCTAAAGCTGGCTTAACGATTTTCTCCATCATGATGTTATGCATACTTGGCGGTAAACCAACAATGATCTCTTTTTTGTCTTCCTGACTTTCTTTGGCTGATTCTGACTTATTGTCACAGCCAATCAGAGTCAAACCCAACAGCAGAATTAAGTAAATATATTTTTTCATTATCACTCCCTATTTCAATCAGTAAGTTAATCTAATTGAACAACTAATTCTATTATTTAGAGATAACATTATAGATAGTGATTAACTATTGGGATAATACGAAAAAATTATATCTATATTCATAATAGATATATACAATTACTCTTTATTTTTCACTAATTTTTAGATAACATTTTCAACCGGCTGCTCAGCCAGATTTTCTTTTAACCATCTAACAAAAGCCTTCACTTTTGGATTGCGGTGCCTAGTAGCAGATACTACATAGTAACGCTGTTTACATGTTAAAGCCATATTTGGAAATGGTGTGATTAACTCGCCTGAAGCAATATATTTGTTAATTATGTTTTTTCTTCCCATGGCAATACCCGAATGATTAATTGCAGCGACGATAGCTAAATCGGATCGATCAAATAACATCGTCGGCAAATCTTCAAAATCAATATCAATATTAAAGTGCTTGCCCCAAGATTGCCATTCATCGAAGTTAGAATCATATCGCCAAGCTTGATTGTCGTGTAATATTAGACAATGTTTTAGATTTTCAACACATTCATTAAGTTGATAGTGTTCAGCATATGTAGGACTACATATCGGCATAATTGTTTCATTCATTATGTGATAAACATCCAAATCTTCATGTTGCAAATCATCATAATAAATTGCTAAATCAACACAGTGCCGATTAAAATTGACTACCCCATTGCCGGTTAAAATATTCAAGGTAATATAAGGATGTTTTTTATTAAATTCAGATATTTTCGGTACAAGCCATTCTTTTGCAAAGGAAGGACGCGAATAAATGGTTAGTTGTCCCATCAATTCTTGACTCTTTATTTCAAATATTTCTCTATTTAGTATCGCCAAAGATTTTTTTAAAATATTAAATAAATTCTTACCATTTTGAGTTAACTCAATCCGGCGATGAAACCGGTTAAATAACTTAAAATTTAATTCTTCTTCAAGTTTATTAATTTGATGACTAACGGCACTTGGGGTAATACATAACTCTTCGGCTGCACGCATAAAAGAACAATAACGTGCAGCAGCTTCAAAAGTGTGAAATTTTGCTAATTGATATCCTGATACCAATCGATTAGTGGTAATAAAACGATCATCATCCAACATTGCACATCCTTACTTACCTAATTTTTTTAACATTTAACTAAAAATGACAAATCAAATACAATTAATTAAATTAATAACTACTACTTTCTTACAGCTTAATGCTTATTCAACCGAGTATTACTCATGTGAAGATGATTAATTATCATTTGTCAGTTATCTCCCCATAAAATCTAATACGCGCTGATTTTTACTTTCATTGAAATGGGAAAACATTATGGATTCACAGATTTGGGAGTTAGGTGTTTTAATTTCAAGTATTTTATTAATTGTAATAAGTATAATCAAATTTAAACTTCTTCCATTTTTAGCTTTATTATTATCCAGCTTTTATGTTGGTGTATTGATGAAAATGAAGCCATTAAATATGATTGCTTCTATTGAAGATGGTATTGGTGGTACACTCGGTTTTTTAGCTGCAGTAATTGGTTTAGGTACCATTCTGAGTAAAATGATAGAAATATCAGGTGCAGCTGAACGCATTGGTATTACTTTACAAAAATGCCGCTGGTTATCACCAGATGTTATTATGGTATTGATTGGCATGATTTGCGGTATAACATTATTTGTTGAGGTCGGCGTTGTACTCTTGATACCATTAGCCTTTTCAATTGCTAAAAAAACCAAAACATCATTGTTAATGTTAGCAATTCCATTATGTACTGCACTTATGACGGTTCATTGTATTGTTCCACCTCATCCAGCTGCACTGTATGTCACTAATGCTTTAGGCGTTGATATTGGTAGTGTAATTTTATATGGATTAATTATTGGAATAATCGCATCATTAGCCGGAGGTTCTATTTTTTTAAGAATGATCAAAAATAGAATTCCATTTAAAGCAGTACCGGAACAATTTTCCGATTTAAAAATAAGAACTGCAGAAGAATTACCTTCATTAGCTGCAACATTACTTATAATTTTATTACCCATTTTTCTCATGCTGATTAAAACAATTGCGGAGTTAAACATGGATAAAAACACGTCAATTTATACTGTTTTAGAATTTACCGGTAATCCTATTACCGCTATGTTTATTGCTGCATTTGTTGCCTATTATATGCTAGGTCTAAGACGTGAAATGAAAATGGCCGACTTACTCAATAAAACTGAAGATTGTTTTTCAACAATTGGCAATATTTTGTTAATTATCGCCGCTGGTGGTGCATTTAATGGTATTTTAAAAGCGAGTGGCTTGAGTGATAGTTTAGCGAGTATTTTATCTCTCTTAGATATGCATCCAATTTTATTGGCATGGCTAGTAGCAATAATTTTGCATGCGGCAGTAGGTTCAGCAACGGTTGCTATGATGGGCGCCACAGCAATCGTATCACCGATGCTAATCCTTTATCCTGATATCAGTCCGGAAATCATTACACTGGCTATAGGTTCGGGTGCTATTGGTTGTACCATAGTTACTGATTCGTTATTTTGGCTTGTTAAGCAATATTGTGGTGCGACAATGACTGAAATGCTGAAATACTACACCTCTGCAACATTCATTGCTTCAGTAGTGGCATTAATGGTTACTTTTTTATTATCTAATTTTATTTAGATATCTTTCAAGGAGCGATATGAATCAAATAGAGATACAAACACTTATAGCCGATAAACCGTTAGTAAAAAAGTTAATTCAGCTTCAACCATGCAGTTGGTTTAATCCTGATACCACAACTTTAGCAATAGGCCTTCCTTATGTTGGACTTGATCAAATTGATATAAAAAAAGCGAGTGAACGCTTAAATCGTTTTGCACCTTACTTAGCATTAGCTTTCCCTGAAACAGCAACAACCAAGGGTATTATTGAATCACAGTTAGTTGAAATTACTAATATGAAAAAAGCTCTTGAAGCCAGATATAATGTTGCTATCGCCGGTCAACTTTATTTGAAAAAAGATAGTCATTTACCTATTTCTGGCTCAATTAAAGCTCGCGGCGGTATTTATGAAGTCTTAACTTATGCTGAAAAACTAGCTATTGAAAATGGATTATTATCAGAACATGATGATTACAGCAAATTCTATTCTGATAAGTTTAAACAGTTTTTTAGTCAATATCGTATTGCGGTAGGTTCAACAGGTAACCTTGGTTTATCAATTGGCATAATGAGCGCTAAACTCGGGTTTCAAGTTAGCGTACATATGTCGGCAGATGCCCGAGAATGGAAAAAAAAGAAATTACGAGATCATGGTGTTAATGTTATTGAATATGAACAAGACTATGGTGTTGCCGTTGAACAAGGCCGTAAAGCAGCAGAATCTGATCCAAAATGTTTCTTCATCGACGATGAAAATTCTACTACCCTATTTTTAGGCTATTCAGTCGCAGGTGAACGCACGAAACAACAATTCAATGAGTTGGGAATTAAAGTTGATAAAGATCATCCTCTTTTTGTCTATTTACCATGTGGTGTAGGTGGTGGCCCTGGCGGTGTTGCTTTTGGTTTAAAAATGGCATTCGGTGATAACGTACATTGTATTTTTGCTGAACCGACCCATTCACCGTGTATGTTACTAGGGGTTTATACTGGTTTACATGACAAAATTTCGGTACAAGAGATCGGCATTGATAATATTACTGCCGCAGATGGTTTGGCTGTGGGTCGGCCTTCTGGATTTGTTGGACGAGCGATGCAACGTCTCTTAGATGGATATTACACCCTGTCTGATCAGGATATGTATGATTTGTTAGTATTACTGGATAAAACCGAAAACATGCAACTTGAACCTTCTGCTCTAGCAGGTATGCAAGGTCCCGTCATTGTAACTAACAATTCGAAATATTTAGAACGTATGCAATTTACCCATCAGCAACTACAAAATGCAACTCATTTAGTATGGGCAACTGGCGGCGGAATGGTACCGAAAGAGGAGATGCAAAAATATTTAAATTTAGGAAAAATTTAGTAACAGTTACTGACAAATATCCCAATAATATTTGTCAGTAAATTTAATCTTGTTGATTGCAACAAATCAAAGTGCACCGACAATACGATGAGGCAAGTAAAGTTCTTCAAGATAAGCAATATCATCCTTATTTAATGAAACCTTTAATGCCCCTACCGAATCATCCAAATATTGAATTTTAGTTGCCCCAATGATTGGTGAAGCAACGCCTTTGGCAAATTGCCATGCAAGAGCAATTTGAGTCATGGTTACAGTGTATTTTTGCGCAATTTCATTAACTCTTTTCACTATATTCATGTCGATTTGTTGGGTACTATCGTATTTAGCAACAGCCGTTTTATCAGTTTTACTACGTAGTGTATTGGTCTGCCATTCTAATCGGGAGAGTCTACCTGCAGCTAAAGGGCTATAAGGGGTTAATGAAACATTGAATTGCTTACAGATGGGAATTAATTCTCTTTCATCTTCACGATATAATAAATTATAGTGATTCTGCATCGAAACAAACGGCGTCCAACCATTTTGTTTGGCGACTAATTGCATATTATAAAATTGATAACCATACATCGCAGAAGCACCTAATGCTCGTACTTTACCACTCTGAACTAAATGATGTAACGCAGCCATGGTTTCCTCAATTGGTGTACTGTAATCAAAACGATGGATAATATATAAATCAACATAATCAGTACCTAATCGTCTCAGGGATCCATCAATTTCTCGTTCAATTGCTGTTTTAGATAAATGCCCTTCATTAAAATAGACTTTAGTAGCCAGAATTACTTTGTCTCGAGCTATATTTCGTTTAATCGCTCTTCCTACATATTCTTCGCTGGTACCACTAGAGTATGTATTTGCTGTATCAATAAAATTAATTCCTAGATCTAAGGCATGTTTAATAATTGTTTCGCTTTGTTCTGGATTAAGTGTCCAATCATGCATTTTACTAGCAGGATCGCCAAAACTCATACATCCTAAACAAAATCGTGAGACTTCAATATCAGAATTACCTAATTTTATATAATCCATACTTTTTACCTTACTAGTTAATAATAGATTGAATAATTTAATAAATTTTTAAAAATTCAATTTTAATTATGATTATTTTATCGTTAACTTTTATTGAGATAAACGTATTATTCATTTATAGTATCATGAATTAAATTCATTAATTTTCTATTTATATCCGATGTATAACTATAATGAACTAAACTATTTTATTACTATAGCTAAAGCAAAAAGCTTTGTTGGTGCAGCTAAATCTTTAGGTGTTTCGTCATCAGCACTAAGTCATAGCATGCGAAACTTAGAAACACGTCTGAGTTTACGACTATTTAATCGCACGACTCGAAGCCTATCATTGACAGAAGCAGGTGAACAACTTTATACACAAATAGCCCCTCTATATCGACAAATCAATGAAGAAGTTGCTGCTCTTGGCGATTACCTTGATACTCCATCGGGTACCATTAGAATTAATGCATCTAATATTGCTATTGAAAATTTTATATACCCTAAATTAAGTCAATTTTCACTACGCTATCCACAAATTAAAATTGAAATTCAATGTGACAATAACTTAGTCGATATTGTCAAACAAGGTTTCGATATGGGCTGCCGAATCGGAAATGATTTGGCAAAAGAGATGGTAGCAGTAAAAATATCAGAACCTTTGCGAATGGCTTTAGTGGCTAGTCCTGATTATTTGCGTCAGAGAACAAAACCAAAACAGATAAATGATTTAGATCAACATTTATTAATTGGCAAAAAAGTTTCAACCCACTATGGAATGGAATCGATATGGGAGTTTTCCGATAAAGGCAATATTATTCAATATCACCCTATTTCTCACTTCACAATCAATAATCATTTAAGAAAACAAGCTACTCTTGATGGCTTAGGTATTAGTTGGATTGGTTATCCAGATGTAAAAAATGAATTAGCATCAGGACAACTTATAGAATTATTACCGGAATATTCAATTACATATGAACCTTTTTATATTTATTATCCAAGTCGTAAGGGGCATTCAAATGTATTTAGACTAGTATTAGAAGCATTAAAAAACTAGTTTAGTTTCAAATGATTGATAAAAAATGACATGAAAAATTAATATTTAAATCTACAAACAATTTTTATGTCTAATACTCGTTATATAGTACATTAAAATGAAGCTCACATAAGTTTAAAAATAAAATCTTTTCTAATATTAAACAATGTATTGAACTTTATTGATATTATCTAATATCAGCTTAAATAATTAGTTATTTAACAAAAAATAACTAATTATCTTGCTGGCACTATGTTATTGAACGGTTTGAATATGGTAGCGTTTCAATAACATATTACTGAATTTATTGTGTGGATCTAAACGAGCTTTAAGTTTAAAAAATTGCTCAGCCTGTGGATATGCTCTTTGAAATTGTTCTGTTGTCGCATGTAATTGATAAGGTAGATAGTAACTTCCTTGATTTTCCAAAACAGCATCTATTAATTCCCTTGTCCAATTACCAACATGTTGTTTGCTCAATTCATCAGTGTCTTGCTGATAATAGACCACAAAAGCAAATACTTCCGATTTTGCCCAAGCCAGTAATGAACCACTATCTTGGTTGGCATGACGAATAGAAATATTAATAACATTAACTTTATATTTTTTCAAAATAGTGACTAATTTTGGATAAAAGTGATCAAATTGTTCAACCGGTATAAAATATTCTTGCAAAACAAAGCTTTTATTTTTAGTCGCTATCGGTTGTAAATACGAGACATCATAACTAGCCTCATAATTACGCCACATTACTGGTTTTTTTATGTAATAAAAATCATCAAATAATTTACGTAAATTTTTACCAGTAGTCGAGGAAGATACAATTTTGATTGGCTTTTCCAGATTATGCGATTTTTTATCATCAGATCTTAATCGTTGCAAAATCGTTAATGGTTCTTCAGTCTGTTTATAAGTAACGGATCTCACTCTTTTATAATCTGGTGGATAAATTATCGCATTATGGAATATCGATTTTTTATCAGAACGAATATGTTGGGTAAAATATTGATAATAGTTGTTAATTGGCATAGCTTTACTAAAACGTTTGACTTTAACATTATCTGCAAGTTGTAAAGTCACTTCGGTGATTATACCTAAGCCACCATAACCCCCAATAGCACCATAGAATATATCTTGATTTTGCTCAGGACTAGCTATTACTACTTTGCCATCAGCTAACACAATTTTAAATTGTTTTACCGAAAGAATTATAGGTCCTTCACCTATATAACGGCCATGAACATTAACACTTAATGATCCACCAATACTAAAATTAGCATAACTTTGCATTATTTTTACAGATAAATCATAAGGGTCTATAAGCGCTTGGACTTGATGCCATGTGGCACCGGTCTCGATAGTTAGCAACTTTTGTTCAGGTTTAAAATCAATGACATGATTTAATTTGCGAGTATCTATTTGTACGGCGCCCTGAATTGCGGTTTGTCCTCCCATACTATATTTACCACCAGCAATACTAATTGGCCCGCTAGCCTTTTTAACTATATCAACAACTTGTTGAGTAGATTCTGGTTGCACAACTGCAGCAACTTGAACTGGTGTCATTCCAGTTACATCATTAACTTCTACTGCCATGACAGTCAAGGGCAATAAAAAACCAAATACAGATAATAATAAATTTATTTTTTTCATTTTAAATACTAATTGCAAATCAAATATAGCTAGAATGATTATCTTAACTAGTATAAATATATAGTTCCATTATTTTATTGAAAAATATAGAGTTAGATAACTTTAAAAATTCATAATAGTGCTCCCCTAAGCCTATTATAAACTAGATTCTTTATTCACTCAGGGGAGATAGACTACTTATTTTAATAAACTATATTGTTGATTAATTTCTTCGCTAGCTTTGCGAAGGTCTTCTTGAAATTTTGCAATAGTTTGTAATTTTGAGTATTCTACAGCACCGACTATACGACCAGCGTTAACATCTGTCTGCCAATGAGCACCGCAAATCACTCTACTTTGACCAAACTCATAACCACGTTTTATTATTGTTTCGGCATGTGAAGGAGCAATTTGAGCTAAAACTAATGCTAATGTCCAACCATAAGCTGTATGACCTGATGGGAAAGATCCATTTTGACGTAATCGATCTTCTTCCTCAATCGGTTGACAAGAATGATTACCAAAATAGACAAATGGACGTTTTCTCATGTAAAATTCTTTGGCAGTTTTAGTCGCATTGTCTGCTGAATCGACTAATAGATCGCCAAACATTTTATATAAAGTAGGCGTAGTCTCTGGCGAAATTGTGATACCGAGCGATTGAGAAAATATTTTAGCCACATTCGCAATATGCAAATCAGCATCCTGTATCGCTTGTTGCCAACGCTCTGTACCTTTAAGGTTATAACCATGTAAATAAGCTATTTTATCTGCTTCAAATTCAGGTGTCCCTTCTTCTGGATAAACAGGTAAATACTCTTTACTACTCACCGCTTGCTCGGCAGTGTGATAAGTAATCCCTACTTCATGGCCTAAAAAATCCTCTGTTGAACCTTTTTGGAAAGCAAATAACGATGAAGAAAAAAACAAAGAGCAATATAGCGTTGAAATAAAGATAGTTAGTTTTCTGTTCTTAACATTTTTAACCATTATTTACTCCTATTACTTGGTTGATTGATTTAAAAAACAATTAATTAAATTAAGGGAGCTTAAAAAAATTTTTATAAATAAAAAGTGAAAGAAACATCTAACATTGCACAAACATTTCTAGTTTTTTATCAATTGTTTGACTGAAAATGGAAAAACTAATCTAATTGTAATGGGTTATATCTTCGTTAGATTAGTCATCCGAACGTAAATACGAGAAAAGTTCAATTGTATTTAAACTGATATTAAAAGCATTGAAATACTGAATATCGAAGTACGAAAACTTTATTACTTCTTATAAGGTCGAGTATACGACCTTATGAAAATATATTAATTCATTTATTCACTTAAAATAATTAATTGAGATTATTTTTTATTATCTAAGGGAATATTCGTTTTTTGAATAAATTTTTTCCAAATTAGTAATTGAACTAATATTTTTTTAGTTGTAACTTCATCGACTAAATAACGTCTTTCAGACTTAAATAAGCCAAAAATACCGTTATCAATAAGGGTCTGAGATATATAAGGAATATTATTATTTATTAAATATTTTCTACCCAAGACGCCTAATTTTATATTAGCTTCATATTCTTTTTGTTTTAAAGAACGCTCTTGTGCCGGTAAATTTGCCTATTTTAAAAAATTGACAAGTTCTTTTATTGCATCATCAACTTGGGCTGTTTCAATTTTAGGATAAGTTAAAAGTATGTTATTAAAATAAGTATAATATTGCCTATAATCATTTTTTTTACCAACAAAAATATAGAGATCATTTTTACCTATATATTCGTTACATTGATTTTTATCTGTATTAAACACACAATATTTGATTTTTATACCTGTATTGTATCTATCATACTCTTTGGGTGGAACCATTCGAACCGAATCTTTAGGAGCACATCCAATAATGAAAATAGCCAAAACAAAATAAATTATTTTTTTCATTTTTAATCCTTTAATCTTGTAAACAATGGCTCTAATTGAAATAGTCAAATTATGTCTTTATTAGAGGAAAATAATATCGTTTATTGCGATAATTCTAATAAAGTATCCAATAAAACATCTGCTCCGGCTTTGCACCAGGAAGTAGTTATCGATTCAGCTTCATTATGACTTATCCCTTTGATACAAGGAATAAATATCATTGAAGTCGGCGCGATGCTACTCAAATGACAAGCATCATGACCTGCACCAGAAACCATTTCAATTGCCGAATAATTATTTTTTATTGCCGCCTTTCTAACTGACGTTATGCAGTTTAGATCAAAATGGATAGATGGCATGCTAAGCACTTTTTTTATTTCCAGTTTTAAATTTAATTTCTCAGCAATTTCAGATAATTGAGCATAGATAAGCGTTTCAAAGTTTGCCAATAATTCAGAATCATAATGTCGTAGATCTATAGTAAAAAAACAATGATCCGCAACTACATTACGAGAATTTGGGCTGACAGTTATCATACCCACGGTTAACCTAATATCTTTGCTGTCTGGATGTAATGCCAGTCGGTTTAAAGCAGTCACAGATTCAGATAATCCCACCACCGCATCTTGGCGCATATTGACTGGCGTTGTTCCTGCATGGGCAGCTAAACCCGTCAATGTGACTTCATACCAACGCTGGGCAAACGCACCTTTAACAATACCAATTGTTTGATTTTGTTGTTCAAGTATAGGACCTTGTTCAATATGAGCCTCAATAATGGCTTTAATTGATTGATTGGCTATTTTAGCATTACCCAAATAACCAATATCTTCTAATGCTTGTTTAACCGTAATACCATCTTGATCTTTTATCGCATAAGCTTGATCAAGATCCAGCTTGCCAGTAAAAACAGCTGATCCCATCATGGCTGGCGCAAAACGTGAACCTTCTTCATTAGTCCACATCACTAATTCTATAGGGTGATTAGTTTGAATATTATAATCATTTAACGTTAGTAAAACTTCTAAACCAGCTAATACGCCATAGATCCCATCATACCGGCCCCCCTTTGGTTGACTATCACCATGTGAACCGGTCATCACTACTGGTAAATCTTTAAGGCCTTCTCGACGGATAAAAATATTACCTATCGCATCGACTTGAACTTTAAAACCAGCAGATTGACTAATTTGAATAAGTAAATCACGGGCTTGTTTATCTAAACTCGTTAATGTTAAACGTGTCACACCGCCATTTTTAGTCTTGCCTATTTGAGCAAAATCATCAAGCAATTTTTCAAGGCGTGTAATATTAATTTTGGGTTGTAAACTACTCATTATTTTTGCCCCTTAGGCAGTAACGAAAATCACAAATACCATCACCCATCATAATAGTATGAGGACGATCTAATTTAACTTGCGGAGCATAGCCTTCGATAAATTTACTATCGCGATTACAGGATAATAAAAAACCAATTTCAGCTAATCCCATTTGCTGATACATTTCTGCGTATCGACATCGATGGACATTATAGTCATATCGCTCATGACTGTTTTCAACGACAGTAATTATTAAAGCATCATCTTGTTCCCACAGATGTTGTAAGGCTACAAAACTTTCAACGCTAGTACCATTGGGCTCCTTTGCAGCAAACTCTTTTCCAGATTCAACTGCTGCTTGGGCAACCGCTTCGCCAATAACCGCCTTAGCGACCTCTTTACCATAATCGCGTGTTAATATTTCATATATAGGTTTTATTATTTCTGCTTCAATTTTACGACGATGTAAAATACCTATTTCGGGAAATTCTTGCATCACTTATACCTCAATCATTCTAACTATTATTTTTTAAGTTTAAATTTTTATTATCAACGTTCATTCTGATTAAGAAATTGTTGTAAACGTTTATCATCACTATTTTTTAAAACATTAGGCGCATCATCATGAATAATCTGTCCTTCTTCCATAAAGAGGATACGATTGGAAACTTTAAATGCAAAAGACATTTCATGAGTAACAATTAACATAGTCATCCCTTCTGTTGCCAGTTTTGCAATAACTTGTAAAACCTCATTAACCAATTCAGGATCGAGGGCTGATGTAGGTTCATCAAACAACATAATACTTGGCTCCATAACCAAAGCCCTAGCAATTGCTACCCTTTGCTGCTGTCCACCAGATAACTGATGCGGATATTTATAAGCATGGTCTAACATCCCTACTTTATCTAATAAAGCTAAAGCTAATTGTTTCGTTATCGCTAAATCTTTGCCATGATATTCAGGCGCTAAAAGTAGATTATCTAAAACAGTCTTATGGGGAAATAAGTTATAATTTTGAAATACCATTCCTAAATGCACAATTCGATTATAGAATTGTTTATCATGTATTTGTCCGCCATTAATAAAGGGAATTCCTTCAAATTTAATCGTTCCTTCATCTAAGTCGGATAAACCATTAATGGTTCGAATAAGAGTTGTTTTGCCTGAACCTGATGGACCTATAATCGATATAACATCCCCCCAATTGACATCTAAATTAATGTCTTTTAGAACTTTTGTATTACCATAATTTTTAGACAAATGTTGCAACTCTAACACATACTTACTTGGTTTACTTGTTGATAAAAGATTATTCTCTTTATTAGAAATTGACTTAAATTCATTTGCTTCAATTGTCGCAATGTTGGAACGTTTTGTAACATCCAAAGAGACTTCAAAACGCTTGATTAGCCAAGTTACTATAGTCACTATAGCCACATAATAAATCGCAACAATAGTTAGCGTTTCAATAACTAAAAAGTTACGGGTATAAAGCTGTTGACCAACTAATAAAATTTCAGTTAATGAAATAACCGATACTAACGATGTTAATTTTATAATGGTAACAAATTGATTTGTTAGTGGTGGTAAGGCTATTCTTAGTGCTTGAGGGAAAACGATCTTAGCTTGTATTGCCCAGTACCTTAGTCCTAAGGCTCTACCTGCATCAATCTGATCTTTAGAAATTGCTTGTAACGCCCCGCGATGAATTTCAGCCATATAGGCACTTTCACTGAGAATCAATGCAATCAGTCCTGCCCAAAAAGGATTAGATAATACAACACTACTTGCTTGCCAAAATCTAGGTAAACTATAGATATAAATTAACAAAACTAATAATGGTAAACTTCTGAATAACCAGATATAAAATGCGGTTATTTTTACCAACATTAAGCGCTTTGAACGATTACCCAACGCTAATAATAGTCCAAAAACTAAAGCACTTAGCCACGCCAAACCACTTAAAGAAATAACAGTACCACTAGCTTTTGCAAAATTAGGATTAATCAGCTCATTAAAAAAATAATTCCAATTAAAGCCTTTCTGTTCAACATTCTGAATTTGTTTTAAATTACCAGCTAAATCGGTAGCAATAAAATCGATATTATCTTGCAATAATGTTTGATTGGGATAAGCTAAATTATATTTTTTTAACAATTGATCGTATTCGCCCGATTGTCGTACTGATTTTATAAGATCGAGCAAATATTGCTTGAGCTCCGTATCATTCTTGCGCACAGCCAAACCAATCAGAACAGGATTTATCATATTTTTGCTAGTGATTTTCAAACTGTTATTTAATTGTTTGATCACCATATTTGCCACCGCAGCATCTTCATATTGCACATCAACACCATGTGAAAGGAGCGCTTGAGAAGCTTCTGGCGCACTTGGGTACTCTTTTACCATAATGGCCTGAAGATGTTGAGATTTACAATATGTCTCACTGATCTGATTCATGGTTTCAATCCATGCCGCCCCTTTCATTGACGATACACTCTTACCACATAAATCTTCTAAGGTTTGTGGATTAAATTTATCATCTTGCCGTACTAATAGCACACCACCCGTCTGTAAATAAGGAATAAAATCAACTTGTTTAGCTCGTGTACCATTAACATATAGAGCACTAGCTACAACATCATAATGGCCTGATTCCAGTCCAATAATAATATTTTCAATTCGAGTATCATTAAATTTAGCTATCTTATGAGACTTTTGTGCTAACAAACGCATAAAATCAGGGTCAAAACCTTCAGCTTGATTATTTTCCAGATAAGCAAAAGGCGCATAGGTCAAATCAATGCCAATTCTTAGCACATTTGAATCATCATCAATTTTTGCTACCGCTAAAGGGGGTATAAAAAGAAAAACAACGCCAATAACCACGGCAAAAATGTTTTTATAAAAAGACAGGAAAGAGCGCATAATTTTTCCATCCTTGTGTAATTTTCTATTTAAATAGATATATTGAGAAATATCATTAGGATGTACTTGATTATAGTAATAAATAACTATTTGAATAATAATAAATAGTTATATTATTATAGCATTTAAATATAAGCCATCATAAATTATGATGTAAAACATCAACTACTTTCCTTAAAATTTTGAGGAAAAGAGGGATGAGAGGTAAAATAAAAGTAACTACGTTGTGGTTTTAGGAATTTTGCCAGTCCACCAAATTGGTTTCTCGTCCGATTGTAAATTATCGAAAACAGATAAAGGGATCTTCTGTAGCTCATACAATAAAGAATGGTAGAAATTGTTACCATTACTGATTAATATTTATAATTGGGATCTGATTTGAACCATTCATAATTTCTTATAGCACATTCAATACTCTCATAAAATGCTTTAAAATATGCATCAAATATCGCTGTCTGTAACTAATTCAACTATGCGGATGCCACCTGTAAAACCAATTTTTATTGACATCATTTCTTTACCTTATCATTTTTAATGAAAATTCAACATTCTATTAAATATATTGTACTTATATTGGACCATCCCAATTTAGTTTATTTTTCTGTTCGTCAAGTTCGAGTTTACATAACTATTTTCTTTTCGATACCACCCTACTATCAATAAGCAAAGTACTTGTTGTTGCGGTACTTTATAAGATAATAATTGATTTGTATAAGAAGTTTTACCTGTTTTGTTATAAATTTCTATTTATTATTCTTGCTTCATTGTTATGGTCATAAAAATTGGTTGCACCCTAGTCAGTTAAAAAACAGTCATTATTAGTAACAGTTCTAATTGATGATTATATTTCTAGATAATGGTTATTTTGATTTAGTTTATTGAGATTTTTTTGTAAAAATAATTGAGGAGTCTATACCGTTTCTTGACTATTTGAACGCTATGATGAAAAAGGTGCTCATTTGATAGCACCTCTTTATATGAAGACCTTTTGAAATTTTCAGCTCAAGTTAATAAGACAAACTTTATGTCTTATTCTTTGGTAGTGCTAGTAAAGATGAGCATTACTTTTTTATTTTATTGACACTGAATATTCATTAGCAAAAGGAATTTACTGCTGAGTGAAGTCGGATTCATTACAGATAAATTCATCACTATTAACACTAAAAAGATAAGCTAATTTTCTAACTTGTTAAATAGATCACATAATTGAAAAAAACTGATCCAGTTCTGCGATGGAAATCGCAGAACTGAGACTTTAAAGAGAAATTTTATTCACTTAACTCTATAACATTAATATCATTGCATATTAATTTGATCATGTAATCACCATAAATATTTAGGATATGACAGGGATCGCCCGAATTATAACTATATGGATAAATTTCCATATCTTTAGAATCAAGTGCTCTATATTCATGTGAAATATCAATAGTATCTCCAATCTCTTGAATTTCATTATATTGACTCTCTATTGACATAAACAAAATTACATTAAATTCAATTTGAATAATTTTATCCAAAGCAATTGCTTTAACTTTCAACTGATTATTCGATACATTTAATTCACAAATCCAGCTAATTGATAACTTTCCTATATCTAACATAATTTATTAACCTTATTTAAAATTTATTGTTTCTGTTGGATGTAACTCATGAGGTAAATTTCTTGGAATTTCAGAGCCACTTGAATCCAATCTCTGTCCTTTATTTATAGTGGAACCATCCTGACCATATTTTGGTGCTGCAGTTCTAACTACTCGGCCAGTATTCCAGTTAATATCAATCTTAGAGCCATCTTTATACGGCGTTACCAAAATAGCAAGATCTTCTGGAAAACGTTTAAAATCCTCTCTAAAAGGTGCATACATGAACCGTCCTGAGTTCATATCGTCCATTAACTGAATAATTTCTTCCTCTGTCAAATAACCTTGAGCATAGGCATCGAGGTTACTATCTAAATTTGCTCCAGTTTCATATGGAATTCCAATAAAATTACCATCATTACCACCATCAGCCCAACTCAAACCATTATTTTCCACCGCATTTTTACTGCTACTAATAGCCGCACTGGCATCACCAAAATTACCACCACCGGCAGCTACTGCAAGGCCGGAGGCTAGTTGAGATAGTGCACTGATGGTTTCTTTTTCCTCTTCGGTTAAATCTTTGACTTCTTTGCCATACAGTTGTTTGCGGATGATATCTGCTGCTATTTCTCCGACCACAGCACCAGCTCCACCGGCAAGTCCTGAGTTACCTTGTAGTTCCGCAACCACTGCGCCGAGTATGGAATGCGCAATTAACCTTGCTGCTTCATTATCGCCTGTATGCAGTTTTATCTGTTCAGCGAGCCATGGTGCACTGGTACTGGCGCCAGCAAGGCCGCCGGTTATATCGCCAGTGATAATGCTGGTAATAATTGCTACGGCTGAGTCAACGCCTTTACTAAAGTCATTGCCCATTTTGCCATCTTTTGAGTCTTTACCGGCATCTTTATGAATGGTGCGTTCAAGCTCTTTAACCTGTGACGCTAACTCTTGTAAACTCGTGACAATGTTTTGTTTGGTCTGTTCATCCTCTTTATTAAAGATAGGTTTGAGCTTACTATGGGCATTTTCGGTATCACGACTGAGTTCATTAATATCTTGTATTTGCTTATCTTGGTCACGAATGATTAACTCATCGTCACTGATTGCCGAGTGCGTAATATTCGAGGCTTTATCGTTATGGTCATAAACGGTAAGTTGTTCACTTGTCGGTGAAAAAATTTTATTATTAGTAACAGTTCTAATTGGTGATTATATTTCTAGATAATGATTATTTTGATTTAGTTTATTGAGGTTTATTTGTAAAAATAATTGAGGAGTCTATACCGTCTTATTGATATTTGAATTTTATGATGGAAAAGGTGAACATTTGATAGAGAATCTTTCTATATAGATATTTTAAAATTTTTTAGCTCAAATTAATAAAACATACTTCATGTTTTATGATTTCTCCTCTCCACAATTCACCATAAAATGCAACTGGATAAATAAACTTAGATTCACCACAGGACAATTCATCACCATTAGCACTAAAAAAGGTAAGTTAATTGTACAACTTGCGAAGGAGATCGCATTGTTGATAAATGATTAGGTAAATATTGCGACATTTGTCGCAATATTTAAAATGATTTAATTAGATAGGTAGTGTTGTCAATGTTACAGCTGAAAGCCTATCTTTTTGATTAAATTCAAATCGTAATGAATAACTATCATCTATATAATATGCAATCCACTTATTGATATAGCCTAATAACTTATCAGGATAACCTCCCCCGTCGTTAACCGGGAGCCCTAATAAGTTAGTTATTCTATTTTTATCATATGATGGATTTATTCCTGAAGGTAATTCATCATGATATTGCAAATAATCATCGTCATTTATTAAATATAAGTGAATTTGTGTCAGCTTATTATGTCGGAAATTAATTAATATTCCATTTTTAAAAAACTCATAATACTTAGTGCTATTTGGGTCATTGTATTCAATGGGCGTTTCAGATAATTTTGGTTTTTCGCCAATAGATTCTTTCAAAATAAAGAATTCTTCTGAATTTTCAGGTTTCCCTAAGGCATTGATAAGTTTTTGCCACTTGACCATTTTATTTAATTACTCCCATTTGACGATTTCTCTCTATAATTTTATTTATTGCATCTTCAACTTGTTTTGGATCATATCCTCTTTCTATCATATTTTTACGCAACGCATCGGTATCCCGACAAATAGCACCACATAGATCGGCTGCATCTTTTTCGATCTGTTCTGCTGTATTTTTACCACCATATGTTGGTCCCGCTTGATGCACATCTTTAGGAACTTCAACAGCAGTAGACTCTTTGTATAATGCTCGCTCTTCTTTTACTGTTAACTCACGTCCTAATTTTTTTTCTTCAGCTTTTTTTAATGCAGCGAATGATGGAATATGATCATTCTCCAACATATCACCAACTTGTTCTTTAGCTTTTAACTCTCGTTGAGCACCAACATCAAGAGCTTTTACTTTATTCTGAGCTTCTTGAACCAACTCACTGGCTTTTTTTGTATCGCCTAATTTTAATGCGGCTTTTGCTTCTTTTAATACCTTACCAACAGCATCACCTAAACCAGGTATTAATCCAACTGTTGCAATGGCATAATCAATACTATCTTCAGCTTCTGCATAAGCTTTAACATCCCCAACCACTGGCGTAAAATCAACAATTAAACCACCTATCGTTTTCAAATTCTCAATAACTAGTTCTTGTCTTTTCTGAGTACAAGCTGCATCATCAACTCCACCACAATGATTATTGATAAATCCTTGTTTTATCCTTTCTGAAGCTTCTTTTTTCTCTTGTTCTGTCCAATATGGATCTTTATTCAACAAGTTATTCTCAACCGCATTTTTACTGCTACTAATAGCCGCGCTAGCATCACCAAAATTACCTCCTGTAGCGGCAGCAGCAAGACCCGTCGCTAATTGAGATAAAGCACTAACGGTTTGCTTTTCCTCTTCGCTTAACTCACTTATTTTTTTATCACCGTAAAGTATACCAATAATTGCTTTATTTGCTAGTTCACCAGCTACCGCTCCAGCACCACCGGCTAACCCCGAATTACCTTGCAGTTCAGCTACTACCGCGCCAAGTATTGCATGAGAAATTAAGTTACCGGCAAGGTTATCAGTGACCCATTCACCATCCTTGTCTAGGTGCCCAGTGTGCAGTTTTATCTGTTCAGCAAGCCATGGTGCACTGGCGCCAGCAAGGCCACCAGCAATATCGCCAGTGATAATGCCGGTAATAATCGATACGGCTGAGTCAACGCCTTTACTAAAGTCATTGCCCATTTTACCATCTTTTGAGTCTTTACCGGCATCTTTATGAATGGTGCGCTCAAGCTCTTTAACCTGTGACGCTAACTCTTGTAAGCTAGTGACAATGTTTTGTTTGGTCTGTTCATTCTCTTTATTAAAGATAGGTTTAAGTTTGCTATGGGCATTTTCAGTATCACGACTAAGTTCATTAATATCTTGTGTTTGCTTATCTTGGTCACGAATGATTAACTCACCGTCACTGATTGCCGAGTGCGTAATATTCGAGGCTTCATCGTTATGGTCATAAACGGTTGGTTGGCTACTGGTCGGTGAAAAACCACCACTACCAGGTCCTTTACTTACCCCAATAGAGCCCGAGGCGCTACTGACATCATATTCGGCTTTGTTTTTAATATCAGTAAAGCCAATAGTGCCGGTATCTAAGCGATTTTTTGACCGGTCAGCTTCAGAGGCTATCACCGCACCATTTAGTTGGGTATGTTCACCCACAGTAATATCATAACCACCACTACCAGCAAATATGCCCGATTGCTCGTTAACCGATTCATAATTACTCTTCATCCGGTCTTGAGCAAAATTAGCACTAGCACTACTTGCACCATAGCAAAATGGCGGTACACAGATGCTGGCACTTGCACCAACACTGGTGTGTTTAGCATCATATTTTTCTTTATCTTGTTCACTACTTATGGTTAAGTGACGACCTATATCGGCAATAACTTGCTCACCAGACAGCTCCGCGCCCGTTAAAATAACATCACGGCCACTCTGGATGTTAAGCGTATTACTAGCTGTAATCGTGCTGTTTTGATTGATATCACTGAAACCATTTTCTTTACCTTTGGATTGACTGGCGGCCAGCTCAAGTGAAAAGCCATTTTGCCCGCCCACTAATCCAAAGCCAACACCAACACCATAGTGACTGCCAGAATCCGTGCTTTTCAATTTTTCAGTGCTGTTTGCTGAGTCAAATTTGATATCATTCCCCGCATTGAGATTGATGTTTTGCCCGGTAATATCAACGCCTTTCCCTTCAATGTTCTGTTCTGCATTGATATTCACATTTTGACCAGCATGAATAACCGTACCGGCTTGAGTATGACTGTTATACTCTGTTTTTTGTTTTGAGTTATCTGCCGTTACACTTACATTGACTTTAATTAAAGAGGCAGAACCACCATCACCACCATTAGCATTACTCTCCGCATTTGCTGTTGGTTGGTTTACTTCTACCGGTGCATCGGACATATTTAAATCAGCTTGTGCCGCATTTACACCGGCTTGTGCCATATAAATAGCGGCTAAACGTTTATCTTCCTTATTTTCAATCGCTTTTGCTGCTTTTTCAATTGACTGTGCTGCGGTGACCGCATAACCAGAGGCCGAGACTGTTACTCCATATTGTTTATTTTGAGTCTCTACTTTTTGGTAAATATTGTCCTCACTGGTTTCCATAATGACATTTTTACCCGTTAAGTTTACTGATTTACCAGCGGTAATATCGACACCCGCCAGTTTAACATCATCACCTGCAACGACATTAATATTGCCTTTTGTACTGTTAAGTCCACTGCGGATATTACTTTGTGTTGCTTTATCTTCTAACTCTTTATATCGTGAATGTTGGTAACCCACTGTGCCACTATAGCCATCGCCATTTAATTCACCTACGACTTTATTGTAACCTTTACTTTCACTATGTGATTGATTCGTACTAGCACCAATATCAATATTGCCTTTTTCCGCACGTAAGTTGATATCATCTTGAGTATTTAATAGGCTACCTTTAATGTCGATGTTGCCTTCATGGCTATTGATGGCAATGTTATTTGCCGTTAGTGTGGAGGCGTTTTGACCAATGACATCACTATTACTTCGATTACCAGAGCTTTCACTTCCATATGGTAAGATACCCGCACCATGATTTGGACTGCCGTTGATAAATCGTACCGATGAACCCGCTGTCGGCGCCGCTGTTGTTGCACTCCAGTTTTTACTTTTAGTTTTACTGTATTCCGATTGTTTATCGGTAGCAGTTTCAATAATGACGTGACGATTAGCATCAATAATGATGGCTTCACCGGCGGTTAAGTCACTTCCACTAATGACGACATCGCCATGCGTTAATTGTCCTTGTGAATCCCTTTCCTGACTATTAGTGGCATGAAGTTGTATATTGCCAGCTGCAGTTAATGTGCTACCGTTACTATATTCACCGTGTAAACTTGATTCACTTTTCGTTGACGATTTATGGTATGAAATTGGGGATGAGGCTGGGTTACCTATATCCATAGCTAATGCAGCCAGTTCACCGGTAAATTGTTTCGCTTTTTCAACCTTATTACCTGAGGATTTGAAAATATCATGAATATTTTGCACACTCTCAGTTATTGGATTACTAAACGAAATACCAACACCCGAAGATTTTGATTTGAAAGTCTGTTTTCTATCAACAATATCATGGCCAGGGATAATCGAAATATCTTCACCACTGATGTCTATATGACCGGTGGCGCGTTTATCATCCCCTTGTGTGCGACCGGCAATAATGTCACTACCATCAATGGTCACTTGTTTATTGGCAGCGATAATCACATTACCACCTGAGGTGCCAATTAAACTCCCCGCCTGTGATTGATTAACTTCATTCGAGGTTGAGGTCGCCTTAGTTGATTGTGAACCAACGCTAATCCCTTTTGAGCTGGTTGATACCCCTGATTTTTTGGTTTTTCTTTCTTCATGACGGTAATAGCTCTCTTCCGCGGCAGTAATATTTACATTATTGCCTGCATTAAGATAGACATCTTGGGTTGCTATCACCATGCTGCCAGATACATCTAAATCATGACCGGATTTTATCGTTACGCTATTGGCACTAAGTTCACTGCCTTTTTGAGTCGTGTTATCGATAGTTACTTTGGTTTTTTCACTACTACTTTTTAAAAATCCTTTATCTTTGTATTTGTGGAACTCATCCAAATAGGCACTTTCTGTCGATGAACCAATATTAATGTCATGACCCGCTTGTAGTCCTAAATGATTACCCGCTGTAATATCCACCGTTTTGGCTTTAATATCATGACCTGCCACTAGCTGAATATTGTTGGCCGCCATAATTTCAGTGCCGACCACGCCTTTTTCATCTGTTATTCTATAGTCTTTTCTGGCTCGATAATCATATTTCTCTTCAATATCGGCTGTGGTTAATCCAATATCATGCCCGGCCTGTAACCATGTAGTTCCCTCTTTACCGCTGTTAACGATATAACCCGCCTTAGCATGAATATCATGCCCAGCATTAATCACAATATTGCCATTGCTGACTTGAATTGTGCTAGCCTGATCGATATTGGTCAGCAGATTACGAGCGCGGGTTTGTGTGCGGGTGCTTGATAATAAATTAATATCGTTATCGGCGGATAGGTAAACTAATTTGTCACCGACTAATTTGCCATAGTTGATGATGTCATTTTGGGCATCAATTTCAACACGACCACCATAAATTGTCCCTTTGTTAGTGACATCATGGCCTTGTAATAACGCATCTTGTTTGGCGGCAATTAAGCCGGTGTTATTGAGTTGTTCACCTTTAACAAAAATATTGTCACCCGCAATTAATGCGCCATCAGTACCTAATTGAGGTCGGTTAACCATATAGACTTGTGGTACAAGTACCTCAGTTGGTTGACCGTTAACCATAACGTTTTTTTTCACCAACAAGACGATATCGTTGGTTAATGCCCGCATTTGTTCGCCGGTTAATTCCACCCCAATTGCAATACCAAATTCTTTAGCAAAACTGATACCCGCATCCATTAATGCCTGATATTGTTCCATATCAGATTTATAGCCGTGCAAGTAACGGTGACCGGTTAAGCCAACAATTTGTTGTTGAATAAGTTGTTGTTCATAGTAACCATCACCCAAACGTTTTAATACTGAATCTGGGTTGCCACTTAGACGATTAATCATATAATCAGAACTTAACCATTTTTTACGATTAGTAAAACGCGGATCGGTTTCAACAATATAATTTTTGTCAGTCTCTTTATTCACTATCCATAAGCTATTATCCGGTAATGTTAAGTCTGGCTCATAAACACTAATGGTTTTCGATGGTGTTATGTCATTGCCGGCTTCAGGTAGTGTCGATTCATCAACGGCAGGGGGATTATTTTCCTGATGAGGTAAATCCTCTTCAATCGTTGTTGTCGGTTTTGGCAGAATAGACGTAATGGTGCCTGACTGATGGTTGGCATCAGTTTTGATATGAGTTCTATCTGATTGATTTGAATTAATGGCAATACTTTGCGCTGAAACCACTTTCGCTTGTTGGCTAAGAGTATCATTGACCGTTTTATCCACTGCAACGGAGTTGTGGCTGTTTTCCACATTAACTTCACTGCGTGGTTGCTCGGTCAGTTTTGTTTTTTCAAATATTTGATGATCGACAATATTTTTATTTAAGGCATTATCAATAAAAATTTCATCGGGTTTAGTGTATTCATGTTCTTTTTTTCTGTAATCATCAGTACGTTTTTTCCAATGCTCAATACGTTTACCAGAATACACATATTTAGCTATTGCTTCTTGTGAATGATTATTAAGTTGATCTACATTGATATTGACGGTTTTACCGGCAATGATTTTACTATCCTGATTATTCAAAGTTTGCCCATGAATAATTACATTACCTGCAGCGGTAATGTTGCCAGGGTCGGTCTCTAATACTGTTGTTTGGTATTTTGTTTTAACAATTTTATAATGGTTAGAGTTTCTATAACTGCCGTCACTTACTTTAATTCTTTCAATAATACCGGTTTCCCGGAACTGTTCAGGAATATCATTCCATTTATAGTAGCACCTTCTTCCTCCTTTCTCACAACCGTATGATATAGGCTCGGGTAATCCATATTGGTAAAAATAAAATACTTGAATACGATAATAAACATCATCTGGTGAGTATTTTTCTAGACTTCCTTCATGTTCAAAATACTCTTCTGTTTCAGGCGGTTCATCACTTTTACGCATTTCAGTGACAATATGGTCATTGATATTGTTAAGTTGATTGGCTGCAATAGATAAATCACCCTGTGCTTCAATGGTGGCAGAGTGATTATTGATTTGCTTGGCCATGCCTGTCACATTCCAGTTTTCATCAAGGCCGCCACCAATAATAAAATTCCCTAAACTGAGTAATTGTGCATGAGTATAATTATTTAAGGTCTCCACACCTAAATGGAAGTTTTGCCGGGCGGCAATCACCGGCGCGAGGTTGTTTTTTGCTAAGTTATTTAACCAGTTGGCATGAATGGCTAAGTTATCGGCATAAATCCGACCACCGGCTAAATTATCAAGTTTATTGGTTCGCATTACGGCTGTGGTTGCATCAATTAAGCCATGGTTGGTCACGTTTTGGTGTTTTAATGAGAGATACTCAGCACTAATTTCAGCGTGTTGTTCATTGGTTAACTGCTGGCTTTCTAAGGAAACTTGTTGACCTGCAGTAATTTTATTTTTATTAACAATATCTTTTTGTGTGCGAATCGCTAAATGCCCATTTGCAGACAATTCACTTTCATTAATAAAACTGTCTTGTAAATCCAGTGATAAATTATTTTGGCTTTTCATGGTGCCATCACCACGATATGCTTTAGTTTTTAAATAGATATCATTGGCCAGTAAGTGTCCATGACGGTTATCAAAGTCTTGGGCATTGATTATCAGATTTTGATTGGCGGTTAATTTGGCTTGTTGGTTGTTTAAATCATCAATTTCAAGCACGATATTATTGGCCTGATATTCAGATGCTTGATTATCAAGTGAGTTTGCTTTGATATCTATCAGTCCATTGGTTTTTAATGTCGCCGATTGATTTATCACATTTGCTGATTTTAAAACTATACCCTTATTAGAGAGTAAGTTAGCCTGTGAATTGTCGATATGATGGGTTGATTGAATATCTATCAACCCATTTGCGGTGAACTGCGCATCACGATTATCTAAACTCTCAGTGGCTTTTAGTTTGATATCGTTTTCCGATAATATTGTCGCTTGCTGATTATTTTGCTCAGTTGCGTCAATCGTGATATTGCCTTTAGCCTGTAATTCGGCATGTTGATTGTTTAACTGGTCAGTATGAATATTCAAGGCTTTTTCAGCAATCATTTTAGCATGTTGATTATCCATGCTCTGGGTGTCGATTGTTAAATCCCCTTTAGAATAAAGCTGCGCTTGCTGATTATTCAGGTTTTGGCTGGTGATATTAAGCCCTTTATCACCCGCGAGCAGTAATGCTGACTCATTATTTAGCTGATCGGCTTTTAACACTATTTGTGATTGGGATTGAAGTGCTGCTTTGGTATTATTCAGTGTGTTGGCATGGATCTGAATATCCTTTTCAGCAACAAAAATAGCTTGATTATTATCAATGTTTTGACTGTTAATCGTAATTTCATCCGCTGCTTTAATCACCCCTTCACGGTTAATTAAGTGATTTGCCGCTATGATAACAGATTGGTCACTAAATAGTTTTGCTTGGCTGTTATCTAGATCATCAGCATCAATGGCTATAGTTTCTTTTGCACTAAGCACGGCATGCTGATTATCAATTTGCTTAGCATGGATATTGAGTGATTGATGACTGGCTAATTGAGCAGCTGTATTGGCTAACTGCTGCGCATTAATGCTGATGGCTTTTTTAGCTATCCATTTGGCTTTATTATTGTTAAGTGTTATGGCGCTGACGTTGATATCCCCCTCTGCGCCTATTTCACTTTCAGTTGTATCTATCGTGTCAGCGTGTATGGTGATGTCTTGGTCACTGATGAGTGAGGCTTTATCATTCTTTACGGTTTGTGCGGTAATATCAATATTTCCTAAACTGTAAATGTCTGATGCTGAGCTATTAAGTGTGTTGGCATTAAGCTGCATATTTTTTAGTGACGTTAGCTGTGCCTCTTGCATCGACAACGTTTGTTCACCGACAATGTGCATGTTACCTTTACTGGCAATTTTTGCTTTATTAAGCAAAGCATCTTGGCTATTAAGATTGAAATCACCTTCAGTGAGATAATTCGCTTCATCACTGGCTAATGAATCGGTTTGGATATCAATGCCTTGCGTCGCTTTAATTTCACTCTTTTCATTATTAATAATGTTACTTGTAACGTTTATTTTACCACCAGTAAAAAATGTACTATGTTGGTTATAAAGATGCTGAGCATTGATAGCGATAGATTGATTACTGGATAACTGGGCATGAGTATTACTTATCACATTAGCATGAATATCAATGTCATTTTCAGTGATAAGTTTGGTGTTATCATTAAATAATTGATTATTGGCATTAATAGTTATGCCGTCTTTAGTCTGAATCTGCGCTGAGGTATTATCAATATCTGTTGCATTAATAATCAGACGACCATCAGTTAATAATACCGTCTCTTGATTATTAAATTGTGTAGCATCAATATCAATATTTTGTTTGGCTTCAAGGATCGACTTTTGATTATTAAACTGATTTGCAAACAGTGAGATAGTACTTTCACTTAACCAATTTGCATGTTGGTTATTCAGTGTTTTCGCGTCTATATGCATGCCCGATTTTGCATATATCTTTGATTCTGCCGTATCAGCTTGCTCGGTTTTAATCTTTAATTGTTGATTGGTAACAAGCTGTGCTCGATTAAATGCCACAAAGGCTAATGCATTAATGATTATATCTTTTGCGGACTTAATAATGGCATCATCCGCATGAATATTGGCAGCAGTAATTGCAATTTGTCCATTAGATAGGAGTTCACTTTCGTTTAATTGTTGATGTTGCCCTTTTAATGTAATATCACCTTTCGAACCGACATAGGCCTGATTTAAATCGATTTTATCACTATTAATTTCAATTTGCTGGTCTGAATATAACGTTGCTGATTGGCCATCAAACTGTTCACTGGCCGTTAATTTAAGGGCTTGCTCGGCTTGTAATACGCTATTTTCACTGGCTAATTGTTTGCTATTAATAGTTAATGATTTGCCTGAAATTAAATCGCCATCATTGTTATTTATTGTTAGCGCCCGTATCGCTAATTCACCTTTTGATACAATGAGGCTTGATTGATTATCAAATAAACCTGTTATATTGATGGTGGTGTTATGACCACTTTGCCATTTTGCGTTGATATTTTGTAATTTATCACCAGTAAAGATTAAATCTTGACCACTGACTAAGACGGTATCGTTGTTATTTAAATGCGTAAATAGATAATTAATCGAACCCGTTGCTTTTAATTGACTTGATTGGTTGTCAATGTCCTCAGCTTTAACATTGATATCCTTGTCAGCAATCCAACGTGATTGTTTATTCTGTAGTGTTTTAGCGGCAACATCAAGATAACCTAACGCACTGATTTGTGAATAATTTAACACTAAATGATTCGCCTTGAGTGATAGCGCATCAGTGGTCAGTAATTTAAGATATTGCGCATAAAGGTTATTGGCATTGATATGAATTGACTTCTTCGCTTGTAAATCCGCTTGGTTAGCCGATAAATTTTGTGCCTTAATCTTTAGGTCCTGTTCAGTGATAATTTCAAGCTCATCAGCATTGATGTTGCCAGCGGAAACAGTGATAGCATCTTTAGCACTTAACGCGGCTTTTTGCATATCTATATCATCGGCATCAATGGTCAATTTGCCATACGTTAAGATGTTAGCAGCTTGACTTTGCACATGATTTGCCTTCACTGCAACATCTTCTTCAGCAATGAATGTGCCATTGTTATTGGTTAATGTCTCGGTTGATACAACAATCCCTTTTTTGGTTTGCAATGTGGCGTTGGAGGTATCAATTGATACGGTATGATTTAAATTGAGTTGTTGCTCAGTTTGTAAATGTGCTGATTTAATCGAAAGTTGGTCACCAATCAGATTTATCTCATTGGCATACGTTTGGCTATCATCAAGATTAATGGCTTGCTTGGCCTTTAATGATAATTTGTCACCGGCTTTATTTTGACCGTTTAAGGCAATGACATTAGCATCGGCGTTAATATTACCTGATTGCGTCAGTTTACCTTGTGTATCAATACCCGCAATGATGGCACTCTTTTGCTGACTATGGATGTTATTGGCACTAAGTTTTATATCTTTTTGTGCAATTAACGTTCCATCATTATTAATGGTTTTACCACTATTGAGTTTAATATTTTGTTTACTGTAAATTTGTTTTTGATTATCAATATTATCTCGGCTACTGATTTGAATATCTTTTGTCGCCTGTATCGCTCCGCGGTTAGTTATTTTACCCTCGGCACTAATGCTAATATTGTTGATGCTGGCACCTAATTCACCTGCATTATGTACACCGACCCCTTTTTCGGTACCCACCATGCGTATTGAGCCAGCATACATCCCGCCAAATTGCGAGACATCAATAGATACCTCAGGTCTTTCACTTGAATTAGTATCATCTAAAGGCTCAACGGTTTGGCCGTCTTGGCTAACCTTATTTTTCCCCGTTACCACATTAAGCTCATTTGCCCAAATAGCTGAGTTGACTGATACTGTATGGGAAATTAAATCGGTATAGCTTTGCTCTGAACTATCTAATCCTTTTCCGGTGACCGTAATCTTACCTTGCTCAACCTGATAACCGGTTAAGTCACCATTTTGTAGAATAGGTTTACCGGTCGTGAGCGTTGAGCGACTGGCATTAATAAAGCCACAACCATTACAGGTAATGCCTGAGGGGTTGGCAATGATAACTTGCGCCTTTTGACCGGCGACTTCAAGTACACCATTAAGTTGACTTGGGTTACGAGAATTGACCTCATTTAAAATGATTTTAGCCGGTCCACTGTTTTTTAAAAATTCATTACCTTGTACATGACCCGCAATTTGAGTTTGACTGATTTTACTGCTGTTGTTTAATATCGCCCCTTGCTGTGCAACATCAAATTGCTGATATTTATTGTGAGAAACCCCTTTTTTGTTTGGCGTTTGAATATTGACTTGTGTAATACCGTTAGCGGTATTAATCATTTGCGGTTGTTGATGTTTTGCGGCTTGTTTATCGGCAACAATATCGCTGGCACCATAAACAGGTGAGCTGAGGGTGACAAAACCTAACGAAAGAGATACGAATAAGGTTATCGGTTTAAGTGTATAAAAAAGTGATTTGAGTGCCGGTAGTTTTTCATCCGTAGCTGTTTTTTCTTTACCACCTGATGTTTTAGCGATTTCAGCTACCACCATTTGTAAACCACGCTTTTTATTAAAAATAACTCGATATAACTTCTTATTCATCATCTATTCCTTACTTAATACTGCTTATTCTTGTTTTAGATTGACTACGGTAAAACGTTAGGACTTGCTTTTGTTTGTATTTATTGCTTCGTATGAGTAAATAATAATTTTAATAGTTCCAGTTAACATTAAAGCCCAATGTTAATGGGTTGGTTTTAAAACCTTTTGGTTTGCGGATTGGTTTACCGGCAAAGAAATCATAATAAAAACCATAATTATTTCCACGAATACCGACCACGCCACCGGTTAAGTGTCGACCGAGTAGGTACTCACTTTTATTGCCCGACACTTCACCCGTATCGATACCTAGATACGGCTCATGATTAAATGGCCCTTGCCAGGAAAGCTCATTACGCAAGTACCATCCACGGTCTGCTTTTAATGTTAATTCCCCATCAAAACCACGTACAGACCAACGGCCACCAATTGAAAATTGGTCTGGTGAAGTTAAGTCATCGCCACGGGTATATTGGCCTTGATAGTCTAAACGATAGCGAAACGATTGCTCTTTCACTTTAAATGGCACATTGGCGGAGAAATTAACCAGAAAAATATTTGACAATGCACTGCTGGTATCTTCAGGATTGTCTTCTTCGGGGGCTTTTTTGGCGTTAAACCAACGAACCCCTTTTTGATAGCTAACACCCACATCTAAAGTCATATCGTCAATATAATGTCGATGTTCTAACCCTAATTGCCAATGCGTAGTTTTACGTTGTTGGAGCTCCATTTCAGTGTCATTAATATAGTTATGGGATTCACGAAGAGTAATGCCATAACTTAAGGTTGTTTTTTGTGATTCATTACGATGAATTACTCGGCTGATTTGTACATTAGCATTGCGGCTGCGACCACTATACTCAAAATTCTCATTTTGACCGGCTATCGTTTGATGGTATTTATTGCCGGATAATGATGCGCTCAGTAACCAATAGCCATAAGGGATAGAATAAGATAAAAGGAAGTTACGTGAGCCATATTTTCCTTTGCCATTAATATCGTGACCACCGGAGACATAAAACGCATCGCTTAAGGATAATAGATTGTCTAAATATAAAGTCGCACCAGCTTGGTCTCGGCCAGTCGCTTTTGTTCCCGAATCATCAACCGATAACCCTAATCGCCACATTTTGCTTTGCTTTCGCGTGATAACCACATCACTTTCCCCTGGTTTATCGCCCGGTACCAGTTTCATTTGACTGGAAACTGTCGGTAACCGCTGTAGGTTTTTCAGACCTTGTTCGATATCACGTAAGTTAAGAAGTTGATTTTCTCTTACTGGCATTGCGCTATACAATTGAGCATATTTATCACTATCATCACTGTAGTAGAGTTTTCGTACTTTTCCTTCCACTAACAATAGTTTTAATGTGCCTGACGTTAAATCTTGCTCAGGCGCCACCACGCGAGTGGTGATATATCCATAGCTAATTAAGCGGTCTTGTATTTTGGTCATCAATAAATTGACACCTTCTACACCTAAACAACGGTGCTCGGCTTGACGAGCCAGTTTATTGATAGGAATAAACCAAGGTAATTTATCTCGTTCTAATAATTGCACCTGATGAATATTGAAACAAAATGACTCTGTTGGAAAATGGATGTCACTTGTTTCATGAGTAGGTGGTAATAAATGGATGTCAGGTGCCGAAGGCGTTAATGTATCTTGAAGGGCTCTATCACGCTCTTGTTGGCGGATCAGTTGCTGATCACTCAGTTGTTGCGTTTTTGGCGGTGGTTCAGCTAACGCAACAAACGAGGGTATGATAATAGCACCCCAGGCAAATAAATGTTTTTTAATCGATAAATTTATCATATTAATTACAACATAACATCACATAAAAATAGACATAAAAACCATGCTAACAACAAAATACAGGAAGATCCACGCGTAAAACTGATATATATCAATTTATAATATCTTTTAATGATATATTCAATATCATTCGTATTGTTTATTTCAATTACTTATTCGATTAACCGCTCCTTTTTTTATAAACACTAGTAATAAATGTTTTGGGGATTTTGTTTAAATTTTTTAAATACATTTATTCGATTAATCAATTGATTACTCTGATTTTATGTTTATATTTAGTACAGCGTGGTTAGATGAGTGACAGTAAAATGACGAAGATATATTGATGATGAAGCTAGGATCTTTATCATTTAAAATGATCCTTTTTGCTTTTTTGGAATTAAATAACATTTATCAAAAATATATTGTGACTAGTATTAATATGGCTAATTATTATTGCTAGTCATGTTTTTACTTGTATAAATATTGCTGATTCGACTAATTTTTTTATTTTAAGTTTTCCTCTATTAACAATGGCTGGCAAAGTAAGTATAAAACCTTTATACTATGTGGCAATTTTTAGTAATACTTGCTGTGTTGCTAAATCAACCCGTTCTTTAACATCATCAATTGGAAGAAAATTATGCATCCGATGCTGAATATTGCTATTCGTGCTGCTCGTAAAGCAGGTAATGTGGCCATTAAGGCTTATGAAAATCCAAGTTCAATCGAAATTGACACTAAAGGTGCCAACGATTTTGCTACTAACGCTGATCGTGCTGCTGAAGCCTTAATTATCGAAACGATCAAGAAAGCGTATCCTGATCATACTATTATTGCTGAAGAAAGCGGATTAGCTAAAGGTAATGATGCTGAAACGCAATGGATAATTGACCCAATTGATGGTACTACTAATTTTATTAAAAATATTCCTCATTTTGCTGTTTCGATTGCCGCTCGAGTTAAAGGTAAAACTGAAGTTGCTGTTGTGTATAATCCAATGAGTAATGAACTTTTTACTGCTGCACGAGGTAAAGGCGCACAACTAAATGGTTACCGTATCCGCGTAAGTAATGCTAAAGACTTAGAAGGTAGCGTTTTGGCAATGGCTTTTCCTTTTAAAGCTAAACAACACAGCGATAGTTATTTTGCAGTATTGCAAAAATTATTCACTAAATGTGGTGATTTTCGCCGTACAGGTTCAGCAGCATTAGATTTAGCTTATGTCGCATCAGGGCGTTTAGATGGCTTTTTTGAAATCGGCTTAAAACCATGGGATATTGCTGCTGGTGAGCTGATTTTACGTGAAGCTGGTGGCGTGGTTACTGATTTTGCTGGCGGTAATAATTATATGGTTTCTGGTAACATAGTTGCAGGCAATCCAAGAATCGTTAAAGATCTGCTTGTTTCTACTCAAAATGATTGGCCAGAAAATTTGCGTAATTAATTTTACTTTCTTTATCTAAATGCAGGGCTGTCTTAACCCTGCATTTTGTCTTTATATCTTTTATCAAAAATATAAATTTGCTATTGGTTATTGTGGATCAGTTATTGCTGTCATGGAACAATTAACTTGTAAGCCTTGATTGTTTAAATAGTCACTACCCCAAATATACATCGATTCGAGAACAGGCCTGATACTTTTGCCAAAGTTGGTTAAAGAATATTCTACTTTAGGTGGTACAACGGGATAAACGTGTCGATGAATTAGGCCATTTGCTTCAAGTTCACGTAGCTGTTGGGTTAGCATTTTAGGTGTAGCGGTTGGAATTTCTTTCTGTAATTGTGAAAATCTTAAGGTGGTTTCGGTCATCAGTTTCCATAAAATGAGCGATTTATATTTACCACCAATCATATTAATTGTAGCATCAACTGGACAACAGGTGATAGGTTGATGTCCTTTTCCACAACAAGTGGTATTAATCGGATTATTTTTCACATTATTATCTCAATGGTATCTTTTTAGGTAGTATATATCAAAAAAGTGCATTCTTGTTAAAAGGATAATTAATATTACAATAGCTATATAAATCACATCAAAAACCACGGGAAACATCAAATGAAAACCATCGAATATAATTTTTTTGTGGAAGAGATGAGTTGCGCATCATGCGTTAGTCGTGTTGAAAAAGCATTAAAAAAGATTGATGGCGTGATTAATGTTAGTGTTAACCTTGCGACAGAAAAGGCAACAGTTGAAGCTAATACTAATGTGCAATTAGAAGCCTTAATGGCAGCAGTCGATAAAGCTGGTTACCACGCCGTAAAGATTACTGAACCAGAAATTCATGCCCAAGATATGAGTAAACAAGCATCAATTTGGCCGATTATTATCTCTGTTATCTTAGCGATTCCTTTTGTGTTGCCGATGTTACTTGAACCGTTTGCTATTCATTGGATGATGCCCGCTTGGTTGCAATTAGTGATTGCTTCGATTGTGCAATTTGGTCTTGGCGCTAAATTTTATCGAAGTGGTTTTAATGCAGCTAAAGCATTATCAGGAAATATGGATCTGTTAGTGGCAATTGGTACCAGTGCAGCTTATGGATTGTCACTTTATCAGCTTATTATTGGTAATAACGATCATCTCTATTTCGAGTCATCGGTTGTTATTATTACGTTAATTTTGATTGGTAAATGGTTAGAGTCGAGAGCCAAACATCAAACGACCCAAGCGATTGAGGCACTTTCTGCACTTCGCCCTGAAGTTGCATTAGTTCGACAAGGCGATCAAGAGGTAAGTTTGCCGATAAGTCAGGTTAAGGTCGATGATGTGGTTGTGATCAAACCTGGTGAAAGAATTCCAGTAGATGGTGTGGTTATTGACGGCGCATCGAGTTGTGATGAATCGATGTTGACGGGGGAAAGTTTCCCAGTTAATAAAATCCTCAATAGTGTGGTAACTGGTGGCACCATTAATGGTGAAGGATTATTGATAGTAAAAACAACAGCGGTACAAGCTGATTCGACTTTGTCTAAGATTATCGCTATGGTCGAATCTGCTCAAGCGAAAAAAGCGCCAATTCAGCGTATTGTCGATCGAATAAGTGCTATTTTTGTTCCTGTAATTTTAATCATTGCTCTGATTACTCTACTTGCATGGGGCCTTATTTCTCATGATTGGCAGCAAGCTTTACTACATGCGGTCGCCGTGTTAGTCATTGCTTGCCCATGTGCATTAGGATTGGCGACACCCACCGCCATAATGGTTGGTACGGGGGTTGCTGCTCGCCATGGTATTTTGATTAAAGATGCCGAGGCGCTTGAAATCTTACATAACATTAATACGGTAGCATTGGATAAAACTGGCACATTAACCATTGGTAAACCAGAATTAGTTGAACTGGATGTAATGGGCACAGAAACTGCCGATCAAATTCTTGCACTAGCAGCATCAATGCAAGCCGGAAGTGAGCATCCACTCGCTAAAGCAATTTTAGCGAAAGCTAAATCGTATAATTATGCGCAGAATATTATCTCGGTTGCAGGTTCAGGGGTAATGGCAACCATTGATAATCATCAGTTTTATTTAGGCAGTTTACGTTGGATGAAATCGTTAAATGCTTATTTTATGGATATGCAGGATAAAATTAATGAACTTACCCAAAAAGGTTATACAATCTCATTTTTAGCCAAACAGCAATCGGAAAATGGTGTTGTGATATTAGCCTTATTTGGTTTTGCTGATGTAATTAAATCGGAAGCAAAAAATGCCATTGATGCATTACATCAATTAAACGTAAATACGGTTATGTTAACCGGCGACAATCAACAAGCGGCTAATTATGTAGCACAGCAATTACATTTAGATAAAGTTATTGCTGAGGTTTTACCACAAGATAAAGCCAATTATATTTATCAATTACAAAAAGAGAGCCAAAACCTTAACAATAGCAATAGTAATCATAAAGTGGCAATGGTGGGTGACGGTATTAATGATGCTCCAGCTCTAGCTGCGGCTGATATTGGTATTGCTATGGGAACGGGGACTGATGTCGCGATGCATGCAGCGAGTATAACGTTGATGCGTGGCAATCTATTTTTAATTGCCGATGCTATTGATATCTCTCGCCGAACCTATAATAAAATTAAGCAAAATTTATTTTGGGCTTTTTTCTATAATTTAATTGGCATTCCTCTTGCTGCCTTCGGCTTCTTAAATCCAATGATAGCCGGCGCTGCTATGGCACTTAGCAGTGTAAGTGTTGTGACTAATGCTTTATTGTTAAAACGTTGGCAAGCACGTTCTCGGTCAAAATAATTTATTTTGAACAAATGCTTTATGGTAATAAATTAATTTTAGATCAAGTAATTAATGCAAATATTGTCCCAAATTAATCGATTTTGGATCCTTTTTATCGTTCGGATCTAATAAGGGTAATATCTATAGTAGATTAGTGGTGAATATAATATAAATCAGAATGAAACTAATTGAAAAAACGATTAATTGGATAAGTATAAATATTTCACTATGCGAAGATTCAAATACTTGATTGAAAAAGCACCATCTTATAGGGTGTTTTTTCAATCGGCATTTTCTGATAAATTAAAGCCAAAAACCGGCAAAATTTTCCTATCGGAATAGCATCATGCTAAACAATGATAAATAGCATCTCTAATTTTTACTGGATAGTGTCCCAACATTCCTTCAATTGCGGTATTAGTCAAAATGACTACAGCTAATTCTTGTTGAGGATCATAAAACCAATTATGACCATACACACCGCCCCATTGAATAGTTCCTTTACTCTGTGGTGTTTGCGCTAAGATCGGGTCATCAAGCACCGCACCACCATAACCGAATCCCCATCCTGGCCCTTTTGTACCATATTCACTACTTATATAACACTTCGCCATTGTATCCATTAGTTTATTGTTACTTAAATCAGTATTTATTGAAGTTAGTGATAACAGAAATTGCATAAAATCAGGGGCAGTACCAACCATACCAGCCCCACCTGAATGATAGGCTTTAGGATTAAATATGCGTTTAGGATCATAAGAAACAATCCCGTTATTCGATGCTTCATCTAATTGCATAAAATAAGGGCTTGGCATAGGTAATGGTTCCGGTAAAGCATTATAATAGTGAGTAACTAATTGATTATTATCTGGTATGGTAAAGCCGGTTTTTGCCATATTCAAAGGAATCGTTATGGTAGTTTTTATTATTTCTTCTAATGGTTGTTGAGTGACAGCAGTTAATACTCCACCTAGGACATCTAATGCCAATGAATAACACCAATTTGTTCCAGGAGCAAAAAGAAGAGGAGCTTTTGATAATCGATGAAGATTTTCATCTAAATCAGTTGCTATTTGATCAAAGCCGTCTGAAATCTGTAATGTATTATAAATGCCTTCACCATGAGGTTCGCAAAAACGATATTTTAGTCCCGCACTATGGGTTAATAAGTGATGCAAAGTAATAACTGGTTGCTGGCCATTTTCTAGTTTTGGAGTGAAATAAGGTAGATAATCAGTAACAGGCGAATCCAATTTTAGTAGTCCTTTTTCTACTAAACATAATGCGGCTGCACTAACTATCGGTTTGGTAACAGATGAAAGCAAAAATTGTGAGTCAACTTGCATGGTTGATTTTTGTTCTTTATCAGCATAGCCGGATGCTTGTTGATAGATTATTTGTCCCTCTTTAGCAACCATAACAACAGATCCAACTATATGTTTTTTATCTATCGCATATTGATTCACTTTATTGATTGCTTGTCCAACATTTGCAGAAAAACGACTAACTTTCATTTTTGTCTTAACTCTTGATTGATTATTATTTCACCTAGTAGTATATGTTTTTTTTGTAAGATAATAAATATGCTAAATGAATTTATTTTGACGATGCTTAGTTGGTTTCCTATTAATAGTTATGCTTATGTAATTTAACATTATTTTTGTATTATCAGTTCCATTTAATTTGTTACTGTAAAGTGTATGCTGTTTAGCCATGAAGAACGATAGCTCTGTTATGTATGAGGTTACTTAATTATATAATCCAATTCAGGTTAGTATGATTGGATTGAATTCGATTTCGTGTCAATTAGACTCAAGCACATTTTATTTTTATGATTTATTTTAGATTAAAACCAACTTGTGATCCTTTACCTTGCTCAGTAACAAATACCCCAACGGCAGTAATCAATTGCTCATTATAGTAAATTAATGGAATACGAGTGCGCATCCATGGCGGAATATGGTGTTCTTGCCATAATTTTTTGATTGATCGTGATCCTTGGCGCTGTACAATTTGAAATTGACCTTGCGCATGAAAACGCACCGAAACCGTTTCATCTTTTTGTGGTAAACGGCAGGTTAAATCTGTTTGATAATTAGGCTGTAAATGGCCTAAATTATCAGGCAAAATGAGTGACGTAGCTAAATCCCACGGCAGGATTTGCTGTTCAATATCTTGATATAAAGGTAATAAATAGAGTTGGTTTTGATAGCGGCGAATCTGTCGATTATGCAAAATAAATTGTGGATTGGCATCTTCTTTCGCTTGAATAACGGTTTGCCAAATTAACGACAGTTGCTTTTGACTTGGCATGCCGATATGTTGCTCTCTAAACCACATTCGCAATATTGCATTACGTTTGTATTGAGAATAATCCCGTAAAGGTTGAATATTGAGTTGTTTAGCATTACCAATAATTTGCTCAAATTCAGCCAATAACAGCTCATGAATTAAAGCTTCTTGCTGTTGACATAATTCAGCACTACGAGCCACCATTTGTGAAAAATGTGGCCAACGTTGATTAAGTATTGGCATTACCTTTAAGCGTAAAAAATTACGATCATAATGGTCGTCTTGATTACTTTCATCTTCAATCCAACTTAATAGATGTTGATTGGCATATTGTTCAATTTCTTGGCGAGAGATCGTTAATAATGGTCTAAGATGTTGGCCATTTTCCAGAGGCATAGCGGATAAGCCTGTTGGGCCACTACCACGTTTTAAGGCTAGGAAGAAAGTTTCACATTGATCGTCAAGATGTTGTGCCGTACATAACATCTCATCACTTTTTAAATGTTGATAAATGGCTTGATAACGAGTTTCTCTGGCCTGTTCTTCAATATTGCCAGCACTACGATTAAGTTTTACTTTTTCAATAATCAATGGCACTTGCCACGTTTGGCATTGTCTCAGGCAATGTTCAGCCCAATTATCGGCATTTTTACTTAAACCGTGATGAATATAAATAGCTCTTAGTTGTAAATTTTGTAGCCGTTGCTTTAAGGTGACTAATGCTTGCATTAATACGGTTGAATCGACACCACCACTAAAGGCAACCAATAACGATTGCCGACCGTTTAGATGTTGTAAAATAGTTTGCTCAACAATATTGTCTATTTGGGTTTGATTTTGATGGCTCATGTGCTATCCATTTATACTAAGCTTTGTAACGCATTAACCTTATTTTTGTGTAGATTGATTCGATCTAGGCCAGCAGCCAGATCGGCGATTAAATCATCGGGATCTTCAAGGCCAATATGTAATCGAATTAATGTACCTGTGAAATCCACACCGGATACTGGACGTATTTTCGCAAGATCTTCAGGTTGATTGGCTAAAATCAATGATTCGAATCCACCCCATGAATAAGCCATCGAGAAGTGAGTCATATTATCTAAAAAATCAGATAATTGCACTTCGCTCAAATGATCTTTAAGTACAAACGAAAATAGGCCACTAGCGCCACTAAAATCACGTTTAAAAAATTCATGCCCTTTACAGCTTGCTAATGCAGGATGGTTAACCGTGGCAACTTTGGGGTGATTTGCTAACCAGTTAGCTACTTTTAGTCCACTTTCGTGATGTTGTTTTAACCTGACCGCTAAGGTTCTTAATCCCCGTGCTGCCATATAAGCGGTATCAGCATCACACATTTGTCCCATTAAATAAGAGCGTTCACGTAATTGATCCCAACATCGTTGATTAGCAACCGCAGTACCTAACATAGCATCAGAGTGACCAATTAAATATTTAGTACCGGCTTGAATAGAGATATCAACATCATGCTCTAATGCTTTAAATAAAACACCTGCAGCCCAAGTGTTATCCATCATAATGACAATTTCCGGATTAACACTGCGAATAGCTTTAACTATCGCTGGCACATCATGCAGTTCCATAGTGATTGAGCTTGGTGATTCAAGAAATACTACTTTGGTATTGGGTTTAATATGATTAGTAATATAGCGACCAATCAAGGGTGAAAAATAATCGGTTTCCACACCAAAATCTTTTAATATATGTTCGCAAAATTCTTGCGTTGGCTCGTAACTGGCTTCTGAAACCAAAATATGATCACCTGATTTGACAAAAGCTAAGATAGCATTTGCAATGGCTGCTGCACCACAAGGATAAAGATAGCAACCTGCGCCACCTTCAATTTCGACCATGGCATCTTGTAAGGCAAAATGGGTTAAGGTACCGCGTCGACCGTAAAATAATCCGCCTTTGGCTCGATTTTCCATCGCGTCTTTTTTCGCTTTTAATGAATCAAAAACAAGCGATGATGCTCTCTGAATAACGGAGTTAACAGCACCTTGGGTATAACGTTTTTTTCGACCAGCATGAACTAATTTTGTTTGTAATGACATGATGCATCCTTAGTGAACCGATAAATTTCGATAACAGTTAGCATAGCATGCTGTTAAAATAGTAAAAAATAATTTTTGTTTAAATTGGCTTACATAAAATGTTAATTGCTCAACTTGCTCATTTAGATACGGCAGAAGTGAACTATTCATTATTATCACCACAAATCATTAATGATGCTGAGTCATTAAGTGGTTCACGAAAAAAACAGTTTTTAGTTTGTCGTTCAATTTTAGCTAGTTTACTTAAACAGTATTGTCATATTGATAGTTTGCCACCCATCATTATTGGTGATAATAGCCGTCCTTGCTTTTTACAACATAACCTGCCTGATTTTAATATCAGTCATAGTAAAGATTGGGTGGCAGTTGCCATATCCTTAAATGGTAGAGTTGGGATTGATATTGAAGTTGCTAGGCAGCGTAAAAATTATCTGAATGTCGCCAAAAATTATTTTGCTAATGAAGAATATCAATGGATATTAAAACAATCGGATACTTTAGCGGCATTTTGGCAACTTTGGACATTAAAAGAATCTGCACTTAAATTATATGCGAAAGGTGTTTGGCAAATAAAATCGGTCAAAATAGATGTTGAAAAACAGATGATTAGTGCGCCATTTGGACAGGATTTTTATTATCAATATCAGCAAGTAGAAGCAGTTCATCTTGCCGTAAATCATAATAAACCTATTACAGATTTTATTTTGCAATCTTAACAGGATAATCATCTGCTACACCATGATGGTCGCAGCAGATTAATATTATTAATTTATTCTGCGCTGGAAGCAAGTAAACCAGACTCACTTAATGTTTTATTAAAATCTTTATCCATAAAGAATAAATCTCGTTTGTTTTCACCAACTAATTCCAGTTTATCAACAATGCTTTTAAAAAGTTTTTCTTCTTCATGTTGTTCAGCAACGTACCATTGTAAAAAGTGAAATGTTGAGAAATCTTTTTGGGTTAAAGCATAGTCAACAAGCTCATTTATCTCTTTGGTAATTTTAAGTTCATGTTGATATGCCGCTCTAAACACATCAAGTAATGATTTATATTCTGCTTCTGGTGCTTCAATTTTGCCAATAAGCGCTAATGCACCGCAATCTAACACATAATCAAATAAGCGTTCCATATGTTGTCGTTCTTCGCTAGCGTGATCCCTTAAAAATTTTCCAAACGAAGGAAAATTTTGATCATCACACCATGCACTCATTTGTAGGTAAAGGTTAGAAGAATAGAATTCTAGATTTAATTGGTCATTGAGTTTTTTGACCATTTGGTTGGTTAACATTTCATTTTCCTCACATTGCTTTTTTAGTATTTCACTTTTTATTGATATAAAGTGATTATTGATAAGTGTATGATAGTTATTCATACACTTATATTAGTTAAATTAGATAAATATCTTGAAGGATCTTTCTGTTGTTATCATCTAATTGATACTCTTGGTGTAACCAATTATCTATTGTGTTATAGCGTTTTTTTATTTCATCGATAGCAGCGGTTAAAAACTCTTGCTTAGCTGAAAAAATGATTTTCTGTTTTTCAAATTCTTCAGCCGATAATTTACTTTTATTTTGACTAAGTACAGCTTGACGATAATCATTTAAATATTGTTCGGTAAGCAAATAATCTTGCATAACAACGTCTTCGCTGACACCTAATGCAAATAGGGTTAAGGCGACGCCGACACCAGTTCTATCTTTACCTACTGCACAGTGCTGTACTAATGGTTTGCCATTCGCATTGAGTAATATTGATATTAATTTTTTATAAGCTGGATTATTAAACGGTAATAGCTGATAAAGTTTAATCATAAAATCCAACGGCGAATATTTTTTAAGTACGAATATATCATCACTAACTAAGCTTGCTGTAATTTCATCACTTAATGGATTTGCTGGGATATTAAAATATTGGCTATTGTTCCAAAGATTATCAGGATTACGATCGATTTCAAGTTGATCACGATAATCTAATACATAATGTAAATTAAGCTCATCAGATAAGAACTTTTTTTCCTCATCACTAAGGCGAGAGAATTCACCTGAACGATACAACATTCCTGAACGAATTTGGCGACCATCACTGGTTTTAATGCCACCTAAGTCTCGAAAATTAATTCCATTTTGGATTGGTACAACTGATGTCATTATTGGTCCTTATTTCTGCTTAACTTTGCTTGCTATATTAACATGTTTCTGATTAGAATTGATTCATCGTTTTTGCATTATTATTGCTTGAGGAATCTATTATGTCGACTTTATCTATCTTATTATCGGAAAAACCTGCTCCATCTAAATGGGGTAAAGATGCTTTACTTAGTTTTTCTGATGATGCCATTACCATTCATTATCAACCTGACCATCGACATGGTGCTATTCAGCGAGCTGCTCGAAAACTAGATAATCAAGGTATTAAGTCAGTTAAACTTAGTGGTGATAATTGGGATTTAGAATCTTGTTGGCATTTTTGGCTCGGTTATCGTAATGCTAAGAATAATAATAAAGTAAGTTGGGCCAAACTTGATAGTCAAGATAAGCAAGAACTAAAATATCGTCTCGCAATTATTGATTGGTGTCGAGATATTGTTAATCAACAAGCTGAAACATTAAGCCCGTTAGAACTGGCAACACAAAGTGCAAACTTAATTAGTAATTATTCCTCAGATATTACCTATAACATTACTTCAGGTGAAGCATTAAAAGAACAGGATTATATGGGCATTTACTCGGTTGGCAAAGGATCAGAACGACCGGCAGCGTTGCTTGAGCTTGATTATAATCCGACTAAAAATCCTAAAGCGCCAATTGTTGCTTGTTTAGTCGGTAAAGGTATTACTTTTGATTCTGGTGGTTATAGCTTAAAACCAAGCAGTTTTATGGAATCAATGCGATCGGATATGGGGGGCGCAGCATTAGTAACTGGTGCTCTGGCACTTGCTATTGCTCGAGGTGTTAAACATCGTATCAAACTTTATCTGTGTTGTGCTGATAATTTGGTGAGTGGTAAGGCATTTAAACTGGGTGATATTATTCGATATCGTAATGGTAAAACTGTTGAAGTTGATAATACCGATGCGGAAGGACGGTTAGTTTTAGCTGATGGATTAATTAGTGCTGACAACGATAATCCTCATTATATTATTGACTGTGCAACCCTTACTGGTGCAGCAAAAATTGCTGTAGGTAACGATTATCATTCATTACTTTCGTTTGATGACCTCTTTGCAAATCAGTTATTAGCTAGTAGCCTCGTGGAACATGAAGCTTTTTGGCGATTACCATTAGCTGATTTTCATCGTAGTCAATTTCCATCATCTTTTGCTGATATGGCCAATTCTGGATTACCCAATACCGCTGGTGCAAGTACTGCTGCGGCATTTTTATCTCATTTTATTAAAAATTATAAACAAAATTGGCTACACATTGACTGTTCAGCGACATTCCGCAAAAGTGCTACCGCTTTATGGGCAACAGGTGCAACAGGTATCGGGGTAAGAACGCTGGCTAATTTGTTAACTATATTAAAATGATTAGTAATGATTTTATGATGCATTAAATAGAATTTTAAAAAAGTTTATAAATATATAAGGAATATCATGAATATAAAAAAGTTACTATTAGTTATGCCCCTCTTATTTTCTTTTGTTACTTATGCGAGGGATTGTACAACAGAATATGAAAATAAAAATTATGAAAAGGCACTTATTGAATGTACACAAGAAGCAGAAAAAGGTAGTTCAGAAGCGCAGTATCTTTTAGGTGACTTATATTATCAGGCTATAACAGGAGATGAGCAAGATGATTCACTATATCAAAAGGCTATTTATTGGTTTACAAAATCAGCCGAACAAGGTTATGTAGATGCACAATATACTCTAGGCATATTGTATGATCAAAGTGATGATGAAACACAAGATTCCCAAAAAGCGTTATTTTGGTATGAGAAAGCTGTAGAACAAAATGACCCCCCATCACAATATAATTTAGGTATTATGTATGAATATGGTCATGGCGTTGAACCAAATATACAAAAAGCTTTAACTTTGTATATAAAATCAGCTGAACAAGGTTATATGGATGCACAATACGCGTTAGGACTTATGTATGATAAAGGTGATGGAATAGAACAAGATAAACAAAAAGCGATATTTTGGTATGAAAAAGCTGCAGAACAAGGTGACTTCAACTCACAATTTAATTTAGCTCTTATGTATGATGAAGGTGATGGAGTTGAACAAAATAAACAAAAAGCAGCATTTTGGTATACTAAATTAGCGGAGCGGAATGTCGTCCCTGAAGCACAATACAGGTTAGGAATTATGTATGATAAAGGTGATGGGGTTGAGCAAAACAAATTATTAGCTAATAAGTATTTTAAACAGTCCTGTGAGCGGGGTTTTGAAAAAGCTTGTAATAAATTAGAAAAATAATCCTAAGATTTAATAAAAAAACACCTTAAATCACTAAGGTGGTTTACTTGAAGTGTTGATTAATTTTAGAACAACCTATTGTTTATCTTCAACCACTGTTGCTTTTTTTATATAGATTGGTTCAACAAGGGCATTTTGACGTGGTCTTATATGTTAAATTCGACAGTCATAATCTTATCAGTAATCTTTCTTCTTTATAGGTTTATTCATTACACAATAACTTTATTATTTGTGAGCGATAATTAAGAAAATTAATGCTAATGATTATTTTGATACATACATTTATATATAATGAATAAAATAAAAAATAGTAGTGTCTATTTTAGCATGTATAGGAAATACAATGAAAAAACTAGTATCTTTTGGGTTATTAATTCTGTGTTCTTTTTCAAGTTATGCAAATCAATGCGAAATATATTGGTTGATGGGGAGTAATGAAGAAGCTTTCACTCCATGTAAAGTAGAAGCGGAGCAAGGTAATGCCGAAGCCCAATATATTTTAGGACTTATGTATGATGAAGGTGATGGTATAGAGCAAGATGTACAAAAGGCCGCATATTGGTACAAAAAAGCGGCAGCAAAAGGTAAATCTGATGCACAATTTAATTTAGCGGTTATGTATGATGAAGGTGATGGCATAGAACAAGATAAACAAAAGGCGTTATATTGGTATACAAAAGCAGCAGAACAAGGTAATTCTAATTCACAAAATAATTTAGGGCTTATGTATGATAAAGGAGACGGCATAGAGCAAGATAAACAAGTGGCGTTATATTGGTATACAAAGGCAGCTGAAAAAGGTGAATCTTACGCACAATATAATTTAGCGATTATGTATGAGAAAGGTGATGGTGTAGAACAAGATAAACAAAAAGCTGCATATTGGTATACAAAAGCAGCAGAGCATGGTAATTCTAATTCACAAAATAATTTAGCGGTTATGTATGAGAAAGGTGATGGTGTAGAACAAGATAAACAGAAGGCAGCATATTGGTATACAAAGGCAGCTGAAAAAGATGAATCTAATGCTCAATTCAATTTAGCGCTTATGTATGATGAAGGTGATGGCATAGAACAAGATAAACAAAAAGTGATATATTGGTATACAAAAGCTGCAGAGAAAGGACATCCCGCTGCACAAAACAATTTAGCGTTTATGTATGATAAAGGTGATGGTGTAGAACAAGATAAAGTAAAAGCTGTATATTGGTTTACAAAATCGGCACAACAAGGAGTGCCTGATGCTCAATACAATTTAGCGCTGATGTATGATAAGGGCGATGGCATTAAGCAAAACAAATCATTAGCTAATGAGTATTTTAAACAGTCTTGTGATCAGGGATTTGAAAGAGCTTGTAATAAATTAAAAAAATAATCCTATGATTTAATAAAAAAACCACCTTAAATCACTAAGGTGGTTTACTTGAAGTGTTGATTAATTTTAGAGCCTATTATTTGTCTTCAATCACAGTTGCTTTTTTAATATAGATTGGTTCAACAGGGACATTTTGATGTGGTCCCATGCGTTTTGTAGCGACATTAACAATTTTATCAACGACATCCATTCCTTTAATGACTTTACCAAAAACAGCATAACCATATTGGTCTGGTGATTGGTAATTAAGAAAATCATTATTGACAACATTAATAAAGAATTGGCTAGTTGCACTATCTACAACATTGGTTCTTGCCATTGCGATAGTTCCGCGATCGTTTTTCAAGCCATTATTGGCTTCATTTTTAATTGGTTGTTGAGTTTCTTTGAATTTTAATTGATCATCAGCGCCACCGCCTTGAATCATAAATCCAGGAATGACTCGATGGAAGGTTAAATTTTCATAATAACCGCTATTGACATAATCAAGAAAATTTTTCGTGGTAATTGGTGCATGTTCACTATCTAATTCAATTTCAATATCGCCCATACTGGTTTGTAATAATACTTTGCTATCAGCCAAGGCGACAGTTGAAAAAAGGCTTAATAGTAATGATATAAGTAATAGTTTGATTTTTTTCATTTAACAAATCCTTACTCCAAAATAGTGGGCAAATTATACCGAATATTAAATGAATTGAAATGATTAATATGACTAATTAACTAAAATTCTGGGTGATAGATTCCAATATTGCGATTAATAAATAAAAAATAGTTTTTATTTATTATAATTCATTTTATTAGTGAGTTTATTTTCTATTTTCTTTGTATTTTTAAGCATATTTTGTAGATAAAAAACCTGTTCCTCAAAATTTTTTGCTAAGCGATGAATCATTATGCGATGTATTTTATGTAATATGCCTTTAGTGTTGCCTCATCATGGGATTTGTAGTCAATGTGTTAAAAACTTACCAAAATTTAATAAGATTTGTTATCAATGTAGTCTTCCTCATTCATTATCAACCAAAATCTGCTATCGATGTCGTGATAATCGGCCTTATTGGGATGAAATGATTGCTGTAACAGAATATATGGCACCGTTAAAAAGATTAATTCAACATTTAAAATTTTATCGAAAAACTGAGTTAACTAATGCTCTGGCTAGATTAATGTTTTTAGCGTGGTATCAACGACGGTTGAGTAGTGGTTTGGTTAAACCCGATATTGTAACTTGTGTTCCATTGCACCATTTTCGTTATTGGTTTAGAGGATTTAATCAAGCGGCATTATTAGCGAGACCAATAGCCAGATGGCTTAATTGTGATTTTCAACCTTATCTGTTATCACGAAAGTCAGTGGCACACGATCAAAAGTATCTATCGCTTAAGCAACGAATAGCCAATGTTGAAACCTTATTTAGTTGCCGCGATGATTTAACCAATCAATCGATAATGCTTATTGATGATATTGTTACTACCGGCAATACCATAAATGCCATTAGCCAACAGTTAAAACATTGTGGGGCAAACTATATTCAGGTAGTTTGTTTATGTCGCACCATCTTGTAAAATCTAAAACACCCCCTATAATGACCAACAAGGTTAGTCAACTATTATCGATGATGTTAGTGATGATTAATGTCAATCGTGTCAAAGTGAGGGATTATGTCTATTATTACCATTTCTGAATCAGCGCAACAACATTTTAAAAAATTACTTGCTAATCAGCCTGATGGTACACAAATTCGGGTTTTTGTTATTAATCCTGGCACACCATCAGCAGAATGTGGGGTTTCATATTGCCCAGCAGATACTATAGAAGATAGCGATATCGAAGAACAACAACAAGCAGGTTTTGCTATTTATATTGATGAAATTAGCGCTCCTTTTCTAGAGGAAACGGTGATTGATTATGTAACAGATGAATTAGGTTCTCAATTAACTTTGAAAGCGCCGAATTCAAAAATGAAAAAGGTTGCCGATGATGCGCCGTTAATTGAACGCGTCAATTATGTTATTCAAGCACAGGTTAATCCACAATTAGCTAGTCATGGTGGTCATGTGAGTTTGGTTGAATTAACCGATGATAATTATGCGATATTACAATTTGGCGGTGGTTGTAATGGTTGTTCGATGGTCGATTACACTTTAAAAGAGGGGATTGAAAAACAACTACTTACTGAATTCCCTGAACTGGCAGGCGTAAAAGATATTACCGAACATCAAGCTGGAACCCATTCATATTGTTAAAAAATTTTCGATTTACATCTTGCTTATTGCTGTGATTAAGTCATAATCGCATAATGTTTGCCAATTCACATCATGATGGGGTTATATGAATCAAGTTAGTATTATTTCAGATCTTATCGTTTGGATTGAAAAAAATTTGGAGCAACCCTTATCTATTGATAATGTCGCCCAGAAATCAGGTTATTCGAAGTGGCATTTACAACGGATGTTTAAAGAAGTAACTGGTCAAGTACTTGGTACTTATATTCGTCACCGCAGATTAACTTATGCGGCATTATCTTTGCGCATGACAAGTAAACCTATTTTAGATATTGCTATGCAATATCGTTTTGATTCGCAGCAAACTTTTACTCGTTCTTTTAAAAAGCAATTTAATGAAACACCAGCAAGTTATCGTCGTGGTGAATTTTGGGATCCTACCGGGTTAACTCCTGCTATTGAATTAAATAAAAATCGACTTTCTTTACCTGAGCCTAAATTTGTGAATATGCCGAAACAAACTTTTTGGGGGATCTCTTACAAAAATAATTGTAATTTGAGTCAAATTTTAGATGAAGAAAATAAATTAAGATCGCAGTTTTTTCAAAATTATTTATCCCATTATGCTCACAATAGCGACAGTTTACCGGATAAGATTTTTGCTTTTAGCCGTATCTTGAAAAGTAAAGATAATGCTAATGAACAAGAACTTTTATATACAATTGCCTTAGATCATAATAATAATCTTGAGCATATAGAACCAATTGTTAATGAAGGTGGTTTATATCTTTGTTTTAAATATATCGGTTCGCTAGAAAATTTCAGCGATTTTATTTCTCAAGTCCATTTGGCTGCAATGCCAGCATTGAAAGTTCGGTTACGCACTTCAAGCTGTTTAATTGAGATTCATCATAATCATCATGATGATACGATTAAATGTTTTGAAGATATTCATACTATGGAATGCGATTATTGTGTACCTGTGGTTGCAGATGATGAAGTCAATATCCAGTCAAACTTGTTATAGTCTACTTTAACTAGTTTTTATAAATATTGACTATTATTTTATTTATCTGATTTCAATAGAATGTTTTCCAACCACACTTTAAATTCAGGAGTTGCTTCTTTTAAACTATTCGATCCTCTGGTCACAGTGGCAATGCCAATTTTCAATTGCTCTTTAAGTTGGCGTTGATTAATTGAGCCATCCAGTAATGAACGGACAATTTTAACTCTTGTGATTAATGCATCCCGCTCATCAGCTGTCATCAGTAATTTCAATATATCTAATGAATAACCGCTATTAAATGCTTGGTGTAATATTTCAACCGTTTGGTTCCATTCTTTAGTTTTCATGTAATGCACCATTAATATTGTCTATTAAATTCGTTTGTTGTCAGTATATGAGGGTGTTGATTTCCTAAAATATATTGGTAAATATAATCATAAACTAATACACTTTTGACATAATTTCGAGTTTCATTAAAGGGAATACTTTCAATAAATGCGATAGCATCAAGTTTTCCATTACTATTATTCAACCATTTTTTTACTCGGCCAGGACCTGCATTATAGGCCGCCGAGGATAAAATACGATTGTTATCATTTTGTAAATAAACGCTATTTAAAAAATAAGTACCTAACTGTATATTCGTTGTCGGTTCAAACAGTTGGCTTGGTGAATAATAGGTAATATTATTGATTTTTTTGGCTGTTTCCTTAGCTGTTGCTGGCATTAATTGCATTAAACCACTGGCTCCAACTGGAGACTGTATCATTGTGTCAAATGCACTTTCTTGCCGAGTTATTGCTAAAGCATAAGATAGTGGAATCGCTTTATCTTTCAAGGCATCATTATATAAGTTTTTATACATGATAGGTAGGCGTTCAGTCCAATTATCCCATAATTTACCTGATATTGTTGCTTGTATACTTAGTTCTCCCCAACCTTTCTGATAAGCGTATTTAGCTAAATCTAAATATTCATTTTCTGCTGCTTGGTTTTTAAGTACATATCGCCATTCTTGTTTTGACTCCGTTAACATACCTAATAATCTTAATTCTTTGATTCTAATGACATATGGTTGCTGGTCATACTTGGCTTTTAGTGCATTGACTTCTGTACTCAGGATCTTTTTCGATAAATTATTGATACTATATGGTTGATTAAGAGCTTGTGCACTTACCATTCCGTAAAAACCACGTTTATTAGTTAAACTTTTTAAGATATGTTTTGCTTCGTTAGTTTTTTTGTTATTGAGTAATATTCGAGCGTGCCAGTATTGCCATTCTTCTTTTAATTGATCTTCTGGAGTTAGTTGTTTTAGCCAATGTGCAATATCTTTGTAATTATTAGCATCAATAGCCATGCGAATACGTTTTTCAACTAAAGTCGAGTTATGACTTTTGCTAATATAATTATCCCGCCATTTTATCTGTTCTGGGGTTGCTGAATCACTAAAATAACTATTGGCTAAGCTTTGTTGTAATCTAATTTGCTCATCATCAGTGAAATTCTGTTTTTCAATTAGTTGTGGTAATAATGCTGCAGCCACATTTTTGTCAGCTTTAACTAACCGAGGGTAAGAAGCTAAGACAATTTTTTTTGTGAAGGTGCTCGTTTTGATATTTTTTGAAAAAGCTTCAATTTTTCGTGGATTATCGAAAATAGCTAATAAATGATTTTTGGTTGTTTGATAGTTATCATCTAGTAAGTTGGTTAAATGGCGAGCTAATTTTAAATTGTTGTTTTCCAGTGCAAGTTCTATACGTAACAAAATAAGATTTGCTGTGCGTTTACCACTTTTTGACCATGTATCTAATAAAGGATCACAAGCTGAAGGTAATTCTTTACCTGTTAACCATAGCGATTCGACATTATCTAACACTGATTTGTCTTGATGTTGCTGTAATTTTGCATACTGGTATCGACAATTAGAAGCAATAGAATTATCTATAGGAAAAGTGATAATTGCATTCCAGTCTTGACGATTAGCCAGCTCAGTTATATAAGCTTGAGTTAATGACGATGTTAATGGGAAATCATGATATTTTTTTGCAAAATCACTTACTGCTTGTGTTGATACTGTTTTAATATTATTTTGAAAAAATTGCACGGCAGCATAAGGGTATAATGGATAGTTTTTTAACTGTTTTAGTAATGTTTGTTGTTCATCAAAAGTTAATGATTGATAAGTATTTTGCCACTTTTGATAATTTTGTCGCAAATCACTCAAAGTAGGCTCTGCAAACACACTTTTAGCCCAAAGTATGCTTAATATCAAACACCAACGTATTACTAAATTCATTCTTAAACTCCTGTATCAAATTAGCTTATTAGATTAGCATATTCCCGTATATTTCGTCGATGAAGAACTGATAACTTAATTCCCACTAAAATAGTCAACTAAATACTTGACTAAAAATAAAGGATATATAAAATATTTACTGTTAAATATAGGGGAATGATTAATGAAATTGACATCAAAAGGGCGATATGCAGTGACAGCTATGTTAGATGTAGCACTGCATTCAGAATCAGGCCCTGTTTCACTTGCTGATATTTCAGAACGTCAGGAAATCTCACTATCTTATTTAGAACAACTGTTTTCGCGATTGCGTAAAAATGGTTTAGTTTCAAGTGTTAGAGGTCCTGGTGGTGGTTATGTACTTGGCCGTAGTATGGAGCAAATTGCGATTAGCTCAATTGTAAAAGCTGTTGATGAAACTGTTCATGCGACTAAATGCCACGGTAATACCGGATGTCAAAACGGTGTAAGATGCCTTACCCATAGCTTATGGAATGACTTAAGTGAACGAATCAATGATTTTTTGACCAGCATCACTTTAAGCGAATTGGTTAATAATCAAGAAGTGAAAGCCGTCTCTAATCGACAAAGTCATCTTCATCAAAACAGAATTAATTAAAAATACAGAATTTGTAATTGGGAGTAATTAATGAAATTACCTATTTATATGGATTATGCAGCAACAACGCCTGTAGATCCAAGAGTAGCTGAAAAAATGATGCAGTATTTAACACCCGATGGTGTTTTTGGTAATCCCGCTTCTCGTTCACATAAATTTGGTTGGCAAGCAGAAGAAGCAGTTGATATTGCACGAAATCAAATTGCTGACTTAATTGGTGCCGATTCACGTGAAATTGTATTTACTTCAGGTGCGACAGAAGCAGATAACTTAGCCATTAAAGGTGCGGCTCATTTTAATCATGCTAAAGGTAAACATATTATTACCTGTAAAACTGAACATAAAGCAGTGCTTGATACTTGTCGTCAATTAGAACGAGAAGGTTATGAAGTGACTTATTTAGCACCAGAATCAAATGGTATTCTTGATCTTGATAAACTGGCTGCGGCGATGCGTAATGACACAACTGTTGTATCAATTATGCACGTTAATAATGAAACTGGTGTTATTCAGGATATCGAAAAAATCGGTGAAATGTGTCGTGAAAGAGGTATTGTATTTCATGTTGATGCAACTCAGAGTGTTGGTAAATTACCAATAGACTTAACCAAATTAAAAGTTGATCTTATGTCGTTTTCTGGACATAAGATCTATGGACCAAAAGGCATTGGTGGACTTTATGTTAGACGTAAACCGCGAGTACGTATTGAAGCCCAAATGCATGGTGGTGGACATGAACGCGGTATGCGTTCTGGTACTTTACCGGTACACCAAATTGTGGGTATGGGTGAAGCATACCGTATAGCAAAAGAAGAGATGGCAACAGAAATGCCACGTCTTTTAGCACTAAAAACTCGTTTATGGAATGGATTAAAAGATATTGAAGAAGTCTATCTTAATGGTTCATTAGAGCATGGTGTGGCTAACATTTTAAATGTTAGTTTTGCTTATATTGAAGGTGAATCTCTCATGATGGCGCTAAAAGATTTAGCTGTATCATCTGGTTCAGCATGTACTTCTGCAAGTTTAGAGCCATCTTATGTATTACGGGCGCTGGGACTTAATGATGAACTGGCCCATAGCTCAATAAGATTTTCATTTGGTCGATTTAGTACAGAAGAAGAAGTAGATTATGTAATCAAATTAATCAAAGATTCTATCGGTAAATTAAGAGATCTTTCTCCGCTTTGGGAAATGTTTAAAGATGGTGTTGATTTAACAAAAATTAAATGGTCAGCCCATTAAAAATTAGGAGTAAATTATGGCATACAGTGAAAAAGTCGTCGATCATTATGAAAATCCTCGCAATGTAGGTTCTTTCGATCAAAATGATCCGAATGTTGGAAGTGGTATGGTTGGTGCACCAGCATGTGGCGATGTAATGCGATTACAAATTAAAGTTAATGATGATGGCATTATTGAAGATGCCAAATTTAAAACTTATGGCTGCGGTAGTGCAATTGCCTCAAGTTCATTAGTGACTGAATGGATTAAAGGTAAATCATTAGATGAAGCTGAAGCAATAAAAAATACTGATATAGCAAAAGAATTAGCTTTACCTCCGGTTAAAATTCACTGTTCAATTTTAGCTGAAGACGCCATCAAAGCAGCAATTGATGACTATAAAACCAAAAAAGGACAACGTTAATGGCAATTACATTAACTGATAGCGCAGCAAATCGAGTTCAGGCCTTTTTAGCTAACAGAGGTAAAGGTGTTGGGCTTCGGTTAGGCGTTAAAACTTCTGGCTGTTCTGGAATGGCTTATGTATTAGAATTTGCTGATATTATTAATGATGATGATAGTGTTTTTGAAGATAAAGATGTCAAAGTTATCGTTGACAAAAAGAGCTTAGTTTATATTGATGGAACAGAGCTTGATTTTGTCAAAGAAGGTCTAAATGAAGGCTTTAAATTCAATAACCCTAACGCTAGCAATGAATGTGGTTGTGGCGAAAGTTTTAATGTTTAATGGGACATGAATTGTGATTAATTACTTTGAATTATTTCAATTACCAATCCAATTACCTATTGATAGTGGTCAGTTAACGGCCAACTATCAACAATTGCAACGTCAATATCATCCCGATAACTTTACCAATGCAAATGATAATGAAAAAATGGCCATTATTCAGAAATCAGCGATGATCAATGATGGTTATCAGACCCTGAAAAATCCGATAAAAGCGGCTGAATATTTTTTGTCTTTGCAAGGTTTTGATGTGGCAACAGAGCAAAATATTATTCATGATGCCGATTTCTTAATGGAACAATTTAGTTTGCGTGAAAAATTGGACGATATTGAAAATCAGAATAATGTTGATCTGTTAGATGATTTTCATTCCGAAATTTCGCAACGAAAAAAACAAGTCTATCATCAGCTATTGCAACATATGTCCCAACAAGATTGGCAAAACGCAGTTAATCAAATCTATAAACTCCGTTATCTGACTAGATTGATTGAACAGATCGAAAAGTTACAAGAAAAGCAATTTGCTTTATAATTTAAGATTAAGTAACACATCAATTAGAGATAGATCAAATGGTATTATTACAGATTAGTGAACCGGGACAAACACCAGAACCCCATCAACGTCGATTAGCTATTGGCATAGATCTAGGTACAACTAATTCTTTAGTGGCAACAGTTCGTAGTGGGCAAGCAGACGTTTTACCTGATTTAGACGGTAATGCATTATTACCATCGGTTGTGCATTATGGCCTAGACTATGATGATAATACTATTATTACGGTCGGTAAAAATGCTAAAACTAATGCAGCCAATGATCCATTTAATACGGTTAGTTCCGTAAAACGCTTAATGGGAAGAAGTTTAACTGATATTGATAGTTCGCGCTTTCCTTATACTTTTTCACAAACTGATAATGGTGTTCCTTTATTAAATTTACCTAATCAACAAGTTAATCCAGTACAAGTTTCAGCTGAGATTTTGATTGCTTTGGTTGATCGAGCTAAACAAAGCTTAGGTGGTGAGATTGATGGTGCAGTAATAACAGTTCCCGCTTATTTTGATGATGCGCAAAGACAAGCAACTAAGGATGCAGCTAAATTAGCCGGATTACATGTTTTAAGATTACTGAATGAACCAACAGCTGCTGCTATCGCGTATGGCTTAGATTCAGGTAAAGAAGGTGTTATTGCTGTTTATGATTTAGGTGGTGGAACATTTGATATCTCTATTTTACGCCTACATAAAGGTGTATTTGAAGTTTTAGCAACTGGCGGCGATTCAGCACTTGGTGGTGATGATTTTGACCGATTACTTGCTGATTATTTAAAAACGCAGTTAGGTTTAAATAACAATTCTGACCCATATATAAACCAGAAAATTATCGATGAAGCTGTTAAAATTAAAATTTTACTAAGTCAGCAAGATTCTGCTTTAGTAAATATACAAGGGCAGTCTTTCTCAATAACCCGTAAACAATTTGAAGACTTAATTGAGCCTCTAGTTAAACGAACATTGGCTGTTTGTCGCCGAGCGTTGAAAGATGCGCAAATTGATTTTGATGAAGTTAGTGAAGTTGTGATGGTCGGTGGTTCAACTCGAGTGCCATTAGTAAGACAATTAGTTGGTCACTATTTCAAAATAGAACCATTAACGTCGATTGATCCCGATAAAGTTGTTGCCATTGGCGCAGCAATTCAAGCTGATATATTGGTTGGCAATAAACCTGATTCTGATATGTTATTGCTGGATGTTATTCCTTTATCATTAGGGATTGAAACTATGGGGGAATTAGTTGAAAAAATTATTCCTCGTAACAGTACAATTCCATGCGCTCGTGCACAAGAGTTTACCACATTTAAAGATGGTCAAACGGCGATGATGATTCATGTTTTGCAAGGTGAACGAGAAAGTGTTGCCGATTGCAGGTCGTTAGCAAAATTTACTTTGCGAGGGATCCCTCCTATGCCTGCAGGTGGTGCGCATATTCGAGTTACCTTTCAAGTCGATGCTGATGGTTTATTGAGTGTCACTGCAATGGAAAAATCGACAGGGATTGAGGCGGCGATTCAAGTTAAGCCTTCTTATGGACTGTCTGAACATGAAATTGCTAGCATGATTCAAGATTCAATCAATTATGCAAATCAAGATAAACAACTAAGAAAGCTCGCCGAACAGAAAGTAGAGGCAGCCAGAGTCCTTGAAACATTACAATCTGCTCTAGATAAAGATGCCGATTTATTAAATGAAGAAGAACTTAATCTTATCTTGAATGCTAAACAACAATTGCAACAAGCAACGGAATCTGATGATTGTTCTTTGATTGAGCAGCAAATAAAGATTGTTGATAACGCAACACAAACCTTTGCTGCTAAACGTATGAATAGATCAATACGTGATGCCTTAACAGGGCATAGCGTTGATGATATTTAACCAATGAGATTATTATGCCAAAAATTACCTTTTTACCAAATGCTGAGCTTTGTCCTGAAGGAAAAACTGTTGAGGCTGAAGAAGGCGAATCGATATTAGATGTCGCTTTGCGCAATGATATCGAAATAGAGCATGCTTGTGAAATGTCTTGTGCATGTTCAACTTGTCATTGTATTGTTCGAAAAGGATTTGACTCACTTGAGGAAAGTGATGAACAAGAAGATGATATGCTAGATAAAGCTTGGGGTGTCGAGCCTCATAGTCGTTTAAGTTGCCAAGCTAGGGTGACCAATGAAGATCTTGAAGTGGAAATCCCAAGATATAGCCTAAATCATGCTAAAGAAGATCATTAATTAGTCGCCTTGATGGCGACATCATTCTGTGAAAACGCCTTTCCTCAAATTTTTTGCTTGTGATAATTATCACATTTTCTTTACCTAATTTACTTAACTGCTTTTAACTTAATAACGATTCTGATATAGTCGTAGTCTAAACATATGCTTAAAAATAAACAGGTGTTTATGAATAAAAGAGAAAAGCAGATCCTCACGATTATTCGCAAAGATCCCTTCATCCAACAACAAGCGATTGCTGAAATGTTAGGCATTACCCGTTCTAGTGTCGCTGGTTACATTATGACTTTGACTCAAAAAGGTTATATAAAAGGAAAAGGTTATCTTTTGTCTGAACATAATCATGTAGTTGTTGTTGGTTCTTGTAACATGGATGTGACTGGATATTCAGATGAAAAATTAGTTTATCAAGATTCTAATCCAGGTAAGATTCGTTGTACTCCTGGTGGTGTGGGGCGAAATATTGCTGAAAATTTGGCGCTTTTAGGACTTGATACCCATCTTATCTCAATGATTGGTGATGATTTTTATGGTGCCCAGCTTATTGAACATACCCGAAAAGCAGGTGTTAATATGGAGCATTGCCATGTAATAAAAGGCGACAGTACTTCAACTTACCTCTCTCTGCTTGATGAATCAGGAGAAATGGTGATAGCTATTAATGATATGGATATTATTAACAAACTAACACCAAGTTTATTAAATGAATCTAAGCAGTTAATTCAGCATGCTAAATTACTAGTTATCGACTGTAATTTGCAACAAGAAGCATTAACATGGCTGTTTAATAATGCTGGGGAAGTGCCTATTTTTGTTGATACTGTATCTGCATTTAAATCTCATAAGATTAAAGCTTGGTTGTCATATATTCATACTTTAAAACCTAACCGACTAGAAGCCGAAATTTTAAGTGGAATAAAAATCGAAACTAATGACGATATTCCTAAAGTGGTTGACTGGTTCCATCAGCAAGGTGTGCAACGAATTGCAATTAGTGCTGGTGCTGATGGTGTTTATTATAGCGAAATCAATGGTGATCGTGGTTGGTCTGCATCCATTCCAACTGATATTGTCAGCGTTACTGGTGCTGGTGATGCCATGCTTGCAGGGCTTGTTCAAGGTTACTTGAATGGACTGAGTTTTTATCAAAGTGTGCGATTTGGTCAAGGTTGTTCGGCATTAACATTATCATCTGAATTTACTAATAATCCTAATTTATCAATTAATTGTGTTCAAAATATTTTGGAGTCCCTTTCATGAACAATGTGTCTAAATATAATCAATATCTTGATATTTCGCCTGAAGTTAAACAAGCTCTTGAAAATAATCAACCGGTTGTGGCATTAGAATCTACCATTATTTCACATGGTATGCCATATCCACAAAATGTTGAAACTGCATTAAAAGTAGAAGAAATTGTCAGAAAAAATGGCGCAATACCTGCCACTATTGCTGTAATTAATGGTCGTTTAAAAGCTGGTTTGTCAAAAGAAGAGATAACAATTCTTGGTAAAGAAGGATTAAATGTAACTAAAGTGAGTCGTCGAGATTTACCAGTAGTTGTAGCTAATAAACAAAATGGTGCAACTACCGTTGCCGCAACTATGATTATCGCTGAATTAGCCGGTATTCGTGTGTTTGCAACTGGTGGTCTAGGTGGTGTTCATCGTGGGGCAGAACATACATTTGATATTTCAGCTGATCTCCAAGAACTTGCGAATACTAGTGTTGCAGTTGTTTGTGCTGGTGCTAAATCAATTTTAGATTTAGGTTTAACTATGGAATATCTAGAAACATTTGGTGTTCCTGTGGTTGGCTATCAGACTGATAAACTACCATCATTCTTTAGTCGAACCAGCCCATTTGATGTTAGTGTCAAACTAGATAGTGCAAAACAAATAGCTGACATGATTAAGGTAAAATGGGATTTAGGCTTAAATGGTGGGGTTGTGGTTGCTAATCCTATTCCAACAGAATATGCAATGGATGAAGAGTTAATTTCAACAGCAATTGAAAAAGCATTAAAAGAATCAGTTGAACAAGGCATTAAAGGTAAAGAAACTACCCCATTTTTATTGGCAAAAGTGGTAGAATTAACTGGTGGTGATAGTTTAGAAGCAAATATCAACCTAGTCTTTAATAATGCAAAATTAGCTTCTGAAATTGCGATGAATTATTGCAATAGCAAATAAATTTAATGCAAATAAAGATTGTATTTTGTAATCTAAACTGCTTTTAAATAATGAAACAGCATCACTATGATTACTGTTTCATTATTAGCTAATCAATTAGATAATTATACACAAGTTTTTATAATTACTCCTTGCATTAGCAAATAAATCCCGTATAATTGTCGCACTTTGTTTGCTGATTTTTCAATAAACAAATGCGTAAAAAGATATAGTCTTTATGTCAAAATATCGAATTATATCAACAACATCTCCGATTTGGGGATTACGAAAAGAACGGATTACACTCTCCTGTCAATCGAAACAGGGCAAGAGGAGTAATCTTTTGTTATAACTTTTAAATAGTGGAGCTCTGGTCTCATGTCGAACCAAAGAATCCGTATCCGGTTAAAAGCGTTTGATCATCGTTTGATTGATCAATCAACTGCTGAAATTGTAGAAACTGCGAAGCGCACTGGCGCACAAGTTCGTGGTCCTATTCCATTACCGACACGCAAAGAGCGTTTCACAGTATTGATTTCTCCGCACGTTAATAAAGATGCGCGTGATCAATATGAGATTCGCACTCATAAACGTCTAGTTGATATTGTAGAGCCAACTGAAAAAACAGTTGATGCTTTAATGCGTCTAGATCTTGCTGCCGGTGTTGATGTGCAGATCAGTTTAGGTTAATCCTAAGCTGAATGATTGAGAGGTCGAAACAATGATTGGTTTAATCGGTCGTAAAGTAGGAATGACACGAATCTTCACCGAAGAGGGTGTTTCTATTCCTGTCACCGTAGTTGAAGTTCAAAGCAACCGCGTTACTCAAGTTAAAACACTTGAAAATGACGGTTATCAAGCTATTCAGGTTACTACTGGCAGCAAAAAAGCAAGCCGCGTAAACAAACCTGAAGCAGGTCATTTCGCTAAGGCTGGCGTTGAAGCTGGTCGTGGTCTATGGGAATTCCGTTTTGAAGAAGGCGAATATACTGTAGGTCAAAGCATTAACGTTGATATTTTCACAGACGTTAAAAAAGTTGATGTTACTGGTACATCTAAAGGTAAAGGTTTCGCTGGCGTAACTAAACGTTGGAATTTCCGCACTCAAGATGCTACTCATGGTAACTCTTTGGCACACCGTGGTCATGGCTCTATTGGTCAAAACCAAACTCCAGGTAAAGTGTTCAAAGGTCGTAAAATGGCAGGTCACTTAGGTAATGAACGTGTAACTGTTCAAAACTTAGATATTGTACGTGTTGATGCTGAACGTAACCTTTTATTAATTAAAGGTGCAGTACCAGGCGCGATCAATAGTGACGTAATTGTTAAACCGGCAATCAAGGCTTAACGTCGAGGAGATAGAGATGGAATTAGTAGTAAAAGACGCGCAAGCGCTTTCTGTTTCCGAAACTACCTTCGGACGTGAGTTTAATGAAGCGTTAGTTCACCAAGTAGTTGTTGCTTATGCATCTGCTGCTCGTCAAGGCTCTCGCGCACAAAAAACTCGTGCAGAAATCGCTGGTTCAGGCAAAAAACCATGGCGTCAAAAAGGCACAGGTCGTGCTCGTTCAGGTTCTATTAAGAGCCCAATCTGGCGTAGTGGTGGTGTAACATTTGCAGCAAAACCACAAGATCATAGCCAAAAAGTTAACCGTAAAATGTATCGTGGTGCATTAAAGAGTATTTTCTCTGAATTAGTGCGTCAAGAACGTTTAATCGTGGTTGAAACATTTACTGTTGAAGCACCTAAGACTAAATTATTAACTCAGAAATTAAATGATATGAACCTAAAAGATGTTCTAATCATTACCTCTGAAGTTGATGAAAATCTTTTCTTAGCAGCACGTAACTTATATAAAGTTGATGTGCGTGATGTGGCAGGTATTGATCCAGTTAGTTTGATTGCATTTGACAAAGTGGTTATCACTGTTGATGCCGTTAAACAAGTAGAGGAGATGTTAGCATGATTCGTGAAGAGCGTCTGCTTAAAGTCCTGCGAGCACCACATGTTTCTGAAAAAGCATCTATTTCAATGGAAAAAACAAATACATTAGTATTGAAAGTTGCTAAAGATGCTACTAAGAGAGAGATTAAAGCCGCAGTTGAACAACTATTTGAAGTCAAAGTAGATGACGTTAATACTCTTGTTGTTAAAGGCAAAGTAAAACGTCGTGGTCAACAAATCGGTCGCCGTAGCGACTGGAAAAAAGCTTACGTTACTTTAGCAGAAGGTCAAAATTTAGACCTTGCTGGCGTCGCTGAGTAATTCGGAGGAGTAAGAACAATGGCAGTTGTTAAGTGTAAACCTACATCTCCGGGTCGTCGCCACGTTGTTAAAGTGGTTAACCCAGAGTTGCATAAAGGTAAGCCTTATGCACCGTTGCTTGATACAAAAAGCAAAACTGGTGGTCGCAATAATAATGGTCGTATCACTACCCGTCATATCGGTGGTGGTCATAAACAACATTATCGTATTGTCGACTTTAAGCGTAATAAAGATGGTATTCCAGCAGTTGTTGAACGTTTGGAATATGATCCGAACCGTAGTGCAAATATTGCATTGGTTCTATATAAAGACGGTGAACGTCGTTATATTTTAGCGCCTAAAGGCTTAAAAGCAGGTGATCAGATCCAATCTGGTGTTGATGCAGCGATTAAAACAGGTAACTGTTTACCAATGCGCAATATTCCAGTAGGTTCTACCGTGCATAATATTGAAATGAAACCAGGTAAAGGCGGACAACTTGCTCGCTCAGCTGGTAGCTATGTTCAAATCGTTGCTCGTGATGGTGCTTATGTAACATTACGTCTACGTTCAGGTGAAATGCGTAAAGTATTATCTGATTGCCGCGCCACAATTGGTGAAGTGGGTAACTCAGAACATATGCTTCGCGTACTAGGTAAAGCGGGTGCAACGCGTTGGCGTGGTGTTCGTCCTACTGTTCGTGGTACAGCAATGAACCCGGTAGACCATCCACATGGTGGTGGTGAAGGTCGTAACTTTGGTAAACATCCTGTGTCTCCATGGGGTCAAAAAGCCAAAGGATTGAAAACGCGCAGCAACAAACGTACTGATAAGTATATTGTTCGCCGTCGCAATAAGAAATAATTAATATAGAGGATTAGCTATGCCACGTTCTCTCAAGAAGGGTCCTTTTATTGACCTACACTTGCTGAAGAAGGTAGAGAAAGCGGTGGAAAGCGGGGACAAGAAACCAATTCGTACTTGGTCCCGTCGTTCAACGATCTTTCCTAACATGATCGGATTGACCATCGCTGTCCATAATGGTCGTCAGCACGTTCCAGTTTATGTTTCCGACGAAATGGTTGGTCATAAATTGGGTGAATTCGCGCCGACTCGTACTTATCGCGGCCACGCTGCGGATAAGAAAGCTAAGAAGAAATAAGTAGGAGAAAGAGATGGAAACAATTGCAAAGTACCGCCACGCTCGTTCTTCTGCACAAAAAGTTCGCTTAGTTGCAGATCTTGTTCGCGGTAAAAAAGTGTCTCAGGCACTTGATATTTTAACGTACACCAATAAAAAAGCGGCTGTACTTGTTAAAAAAGTATTAGAGTCTGCTATTGCTAATGCAGAGCATAACGATGGTGCTGATATTGATGATCTGAAAGTTGCGAAAATTTTCGTAGACGAAGGCCCAACCATGAAGCGTATTATGCCTCGTGCGAAAGGTCGTGCAGATCGAATTTTGAAGCGTACGAGTCACATCACCGTGATCGTCTCAGATCGCTAGGCTGGAGAATAGCAATGGGTCAAAAAGTAAATCCAAATGGTATCCGACTAGGCATCGTCAAGCCTTGGACATCTACATGGTATTCGGGTACAAAGACATTCGCTGATAATTTAGAAAGTGATTTTAGAGTGCGTGAATTCTTAAATAAAGAATTAGCACAAGCATCAATCTCTAAAATTGTTATCGATCGTTCAGCAGAAACTAACGTTCGCATTACTATTCACACTGCTCGTCCAGGTATTGTGATTGGTAAAAAAGGTGAGGACGTTGAAAAATTACGTAATGCCGTAGCTTCTATTGTCAATAAATACAAAGACAAAAAAGAGAAACGTGATGTTGCAGTACAAATTAATATTGCTGAAGTTCGTAAACCAGAACTAGATGCTAAATTAGTTGCTGACAGTATTACCTCTCAGTTAGAACGCCGTGTTATGTTCCGTCGTGCAATGAAACGTGCGGTACAAAATGCAATGAAGGCGGGTGCTAAAGGTATCAAAGTTGAAGTAAGTGGTCGTTTGGGCGGCGCTGAAATTGCTCGTAGTGAGTGGTACCGTGAAGGTCGCGTACCATTACATACATTAAGAGCGGACATCGACTATGGTTTATCAGAAGCATTGACAACCTATGGTATTATTGGTGTTAAAGTGTGGATCTTCAAAGGTGAGATCCTTGGTGGTATGGCTGCCGTTGAACAAGCAGAAAAACAACCTGCTGCTCAACCGAAAAAGCAGCGCAAAGGCCGAAAACAATAAGGAGCGTCGCTGATGTTACAACCAAAGCGTACAAAATTCCGTAAAGTGCACAAGGGCCGCAATCGTGGTCTTGCTGTGAGTACTGATGTAAGTTTCGGTACATTCGGTCTTAAGGCTGTGGGTCGTGGTCGTTTGACTGCGCGCCAGATCGAAGCAGCACGTCGTGCAATGACTCGTGCAGTTAAGCGTCAAGGTAAAATCTGGATTCGAGTTTTCCCTGATAAACCAATTACTGAAAAACCACTTGAAGTGCGTATGGGTAAAGGTAAGGGTAACGTTGAATACTGGGTTGCTCAGATTCAACCAGGTAAAGTCCTTTATGAAATGGACGGTGTACCGGAAGAAGTTGCTCGTGAAGCATTTGCGTTGGCAGCTGCAAAACTGCCAATTAAAACCACCTTTGTGATTAAGACGGTGATGTAAATGAAAGCAAAAGAGCTACGCGAAAAAAGCGTTGAAGAGTTAAATACTGAACTTCTTAATTTATTACGTGAGCAATTTAACTTACGTATGCAATTAGCTGGAGGTCAGTTAACACAAACTCATATGTTAAAACAAGTGCGTCGTAATATTGCACGAGTTAAAACGTTATTAACTGAGAAGGCGGGTGCGTAATATGACTACTGAAGTAAAAATTCGTACTCAGCAAGGTCGTGTTATTAGCGACAAAATGGATAAATCTATTACTGTAGCTATTGAACGTAAAGTGAAGCATCCGTTATATGGTAAGTTCATTAAACGTACGACTAAATTGCATGTACATGATGAAAACAACGAGTGTGGTATTGGTGATACTGTAGAAATTAAAGAGTGTCGTCCATTATCAAAAACCAAATCTTGGACTCTTGTTCGAATCGTTGAAAAAGCAGTTAGCTAATCTTTTTGATTAAAAACTGTACATAATATAATAAACGGCTTACTAGCCGTTTATTTTATGCTATCCATTTCATTTGAGTGGTGTTATACTATGCGCCCTCACGTAAGTGGGTTTTTGGTTGTCTATTCTTATCCATGGTAGTTGAGGTGGATGAAGGTAGATTAGACAATAATTAATTTATACGGAGCATTAAAATGATCCAAGAACAGACTAGGCTCGATGTTGCTGATAACTCTGGCGCACGTAGCGTAATGTGTATCAAGGTTCTCGGTGGATCGCATCGTCGTTATGCAGCGGTAGGTGATATCATCAAAGTTACCATTAAAGAAGCTATTCCACGTGGTAAAGTTAAAAAAGGTGATGTACTTAAAGCTGTGGTGGTGCGCACTCGAAAAGGTGTTCGTCGTCCTGATGGATCTGTCATTCGTTTCGATCGCAATGCTTGTGTTATTTTAAATAATAACAGTGAGCAACCGATTGGTACGCGTATTTTTGGACCGGTCACTCGTGAACTTCGTTCTGAGAAGTTTATGAAGATCATTTCATTAGCACCAGAAGTACTGTAAGGAGCGGGTAATGGCAGCTAAAATCCGTCGAGAAGATGAAGTTATCGTGTTAGCCGGTAAAGATAAAGGTAAACGCGGTAAAGTAAAAAGTGTTTTGTCTACTGGTAAAGTGATTGTTGAAGGTATCAATTTGGTGAAAAAACACCAAAAACCAGTACCTGCATTAAATCAAGAAGGTGGAATTGTTGAGAAAGAAGCGCCAATTAACGTTTCTAACGTAGCAATTTTTAACCTTGATACAGGCAAAGCAGATCGCGTAGGCTTTCGTTTTGAAGACGGTAAAAAAGTCCGTTTTTATAAGTCTACTAATAAATTAATCAATTAAGTAATTTGGAGTGTACGATGGCGAAACTGCATGATTACTACAAAGCACAGGTAGTAAATAAACTGCAAGAACAGTTTGGCTACAAATCTGTCATGCAAGTCCCTCGGATCGAAAAGATCACCTTGAATATGGGTGTGGGTGAAGCAATTACTGATAAGAAATTATTAGATAATGCTGTTGCAGATTTAGCAGCAATCAGTGGTCAAAAACCACTAGTCACTAAAGCACGCAAATCAGTTGCTGGTTTTAAAATCCGTCAAGGGTATCCTATTGGTTGTAAAGTCACTTTACGTGGCGAACGTATGTGGGAATTTTTTGAACGTCTAGTTTATATTGCTCTTCCTCGTACTCGAGATTTTCGTGGTTTAAGCGCAAAATCTTTCGATGGTCGTGGTAACTATAGCATGGGTGTTCGTGAACAAATCGTTTTCCCTGAAATCGATTATGATAAAGTTGATCGTGTTCGTGGTTTAGATATCACTATCACAACAACTGCACAATCTGATGAAGAAGGCCGAGCTTTATTATCTGCCTTTAACTTCCCATTTCGTAAGTAAGGTAGGGCATAATGGCTAAACAATCAATGATTGAACGCGATAAGAAACGCGTAAAGCTAGCAGAAAAATATTTTGCAAAGCGTCAAGAATTAAAAGCGATTATCTCTGATCTTAATGCATCAGATGAAGATCGTTGGAATGCAGTGCTTAAATTGCAAACGCTTCCTCGTGATTCTAGTCCATCACGTCAACGTCGTCGTTGTCGTCAAACCGGTCGTCCTCATGGCGTCCTTCGTAAGTTTGGTTTAAGCCGTATTAAGGTTCGTGAATCAGCCATGCGTGGTGAGATTCCTGGTCTTAAAAAGGCAAGTTGGTAATCAGGGGAGTGTTATAGATGAGCATGCAAGATCCTATAGCAGATATGTTGACCCGCATTCGTAACGGTCAAGCTGCGAATAAAGTTGCAGTCACCATGCCTTCCTCTAAGCTAAAAGTGGCAATTGCCAATGTGCTAAAAGAAGAAGGTTATATCGGGGACTATAAAGTAGTTGGTGACACTAAACCAGAATTGGAAATCACTTTAAAATATTTCCAAGGTAAGGCTGTAGTAGAAAGTATTAAACGTGTTAGCCGTCCAGGTTTACGTATTTATAAACGTAAAGATGAATTACCAAAAGTAATGGCTGGATTAGGTATTGCAGTTGTTTCTACTTCTAAAGGTGTTATGACTGATCGTGCAGCACGCCAAGCAGGTCTTGGTGGTGAAATTATCTGCTACGTAGCGTAAGGGAGAAAAAAATGTCTCGTGTTGCAAAAGCACCTGTCGTTGTTCCTGCGGGCGTAGAGGTAAAACTCAATGGTCAGGTAATTACGATTAAAGGTAAAAATGGCGAGTTATCTCGTGAAATAAATAAAGCTGTTGTTATTAATCAAGAAGAAGGCCAAATTACATTTGCGCCTCGTGACGGTTTTGCTGACGCTTGGGCTCAAGCAGGTACTGCTCGTGCATTGATTAATGCAATGGTTATTGGTGTTACTGAAGGTTTTACTAAAAAACTTCAGCTAGTTGGTGTCGGTTATCGTGCACAAGTTAAAGGTAATACAATTGGTTTATCTCTTGGTTATTCACATCCAATTGATCATGAATTACCTGCAGGTGTAACAGCTGAATGTCCTTCTCAAACTGAAATCGTTCTGAAAAGTGCTGATAAACAGTTAATTGGACAAGTAGCTGCTGATATCCGTGCTTATCGTCGTCCTGAACCTTATAAAGGTAAAGGTGTTCGTTACGCAGATGAAGTTGTGCGTACTAAAGAAGCTAAGAAAAAGTAAGGTAACACTATGGATAAGAAATCAGCTCGTATCCGTCGTGCAACTAAAGCGCGTCGTAAGATGCAAGAACTACTTGCAACTCGCTTAGTAGTTCACCGTACTCCGCGTCATATTTATGCGCAGATTATCGCACCAAACGGATCAGAAGTACTGGCAGCGGCTTCAACATTAGAAAAAGCTATCAGTGAAAGTTTAAAATACACTGGAAACAAAGATGCAGCAGCAGCAGTTGGTAAAGCAATTGCAGAACGCGCATTAGCGAAAGATATCAAAGAAGTTTCTTTTGATCGTTCAGGTTTCCAATATCATGGTCGAGTTCAGGCGCTAGCAGATGCTGCTCGCGAAGCTGGCCTACAGTTCTAAGGTAGGAGTTAAAGATGTCAAACATCGAAAAACAAGCTGGTGAACTGCAGGAAAAATTAATCGCAGTTAACCGAGTTTCTAAAACCGTAAAAGGTGGTCGTATTTTTAGTTTTTCTGCACTAACAGTGGTTGGTGACGGTAATGGCCGCGTTGGTTTTGGATATGGTAAAGCACGTGAAGTGCCAGCAGCAATCCAAAAAGCAATGGAAAAAGCACGTCGTAATATGATTAATGTTGCGTTAAATAACGATACTTTACAGCATCCAGTTAAAGGTGCTCATACAGGTTCTCGTGTTTATATGCAACCAGCATCAGAAGGTACTGGTATTATCGCCGGTGGTGCAATGCGTGCTGTATTAGAAGTTGCTGGTGTTCGTAACGTTCTAGCTAAAGCATATGGTTCTACTAACCCAATTAACGTGGTTCGTGCGACTATTGATGGCTTAGAAAATATGAAATCTCCAGAAATGGTTGCTGCTAAGCGTGGTAAAACCGTCGAAGAAATTTTGGGGTAATTAGCCATGGCAAAGACAATTAAAATTACACAAACTCGTAGTTCTATTGGCCGTCTACCGAAGCATAAAGCTACGTTAGTTGGTTTAGGATTACGTCGTATTGGTCATACTGTTGAGCGTGAAGATACACCAGCAATTCGCGGTATGGTAAACCAAGTTTATTACATGGTTAAAGTTGAGGAGTAATAGTAATGCGTTTAAATACTTTATCTCCTGCTGAAGGTTCAAAGCATGCATCTAAGCGCGTGGGCCGAGGAATCGGTTCTGGGCTAGGTAAAACTGGTACTCGTGGTATCAAAGGTCAAAAATCACGTTCAGGTGGCGGCGTTCGTCGTGGCTTCGAGGGTGGTCAAATGCCTTTATATCGTCGTTTACCAAAATTTGGTTTTACCTCACGTAAAGCTATGGTAACAGCACAAGTTCGACTTTCTGATTTAATGAAAGTTGAAGGTGATATTGTTGACCTAAATAGCTTGAAAGTTGCTAATGTGATTAATTCACAAATCGAATATGCAAAAATCATGTTATCTGGAGAAGTTACTAAACCAGTAACAGTTCGTGGTATTCGAGTAACTAAAGGTGCTAAAGCTGCAATTGAAGCTGCTGGCGGAAAAATTGAGGAATAATTAGAAAGATGGCAAAGCAACCAGGATTAGATTTTCAAAGCACACGAGGCGGTAGTGGTGAGCTTAAAAGACGTTTATTATTTGTGCTTTTAGCGCTTATTGTTTTCCGTCTTGGTTCTTACGTTCCGGTTCCTGGTATTGATACTAAAGCGTTATCGGACTTACTACAATCATCATCTAATGGTATTGTTGGTATGTTCAATATGTTCTCTGGTGGTGCTTTAAGCCGTGCTTCAATTTTTGCTTTAGGGATAATGCCTTATATTTCTTCATCTATTATTGTGCAGTTATTAACGGCAATTAACCCTAAACTAGCAGAATTGAAGAAAGAAGGTGAATCAGGTCGTAAAAAAATCAGTCAGTACACCCGTTATGGCACATTAGCTTTAGCGATTGTACAAGCGGTTGGTATTGCGACTGGTTTACCGAATATTCCTGGTTACAGTCATGTTGTGATTAACCCAGGATTTTCTTTCTATTTTATTGCATCGATTAGCTTAGTTACTGGCACTATGTTTCTTATGTGGTTGGGTGAGCAAATCACGGAACGCGGTGTAGGTAATGGTATTTCTATCATTATCTTTGCTGGTATTGTGGCAAGTCTTCCTCATGCAATATATGAAACAATTGAACAAGCTCGTTCTGGTTCATTGCATCCGATTTTATTATTAGTCGTTGCAGCATTAGTGGTTGGTGTGACTTACTTTGTTGTTTTTGTTGAACGTGGTCAACGACGTATCGTTGTTAATTATGCACAAAGACAGCAAGGCCGTCGTGTGTATGCCGCACAAAGTACACATTTACCATTGAAGATTAATATGGCAGGTGTTATTCCTGCAATATTTGCTTCAACAATTATTATGTTACCATCAATGATGGCTTCTTGGTTCCAAGGAAATGGTGAAGGATGGAGATATATCTTTGTTCTTATTGGACAATATTTTTCTCATGATCAACCATTATACATAATCTTTTTTGCAGCAGCGATTATTTTCTTCTGTTTCTTCTACACAGCATTGGTTTTCAATCCTAGAGAAACAGCAGATCAGTTAAAGAAATCTGGTGCATTTATTCCAGGTATCCGTCCAGGTGAACAAACATCGAAGTATATTGACAAAGTAATGACTCGTTTAACGCTAATTGGCGCTATTTACATTACTCTTGTATGTTTGGTACCAATGTTTATGACAAGTGCAATGAAAGTTCCAGTTCAATTTGGTGGAACATCATTATTAATTGTAGTTGTTGTAATCATGGATTTTATGGCACAAGTACAGACTTTAATGATGCCAAATCGTTATGAGTCAGTGTTAAAGAAAGCGAATCTTAAAGGCTACGGCCGATAAGTTAGCCAGAAGTTACGGAGAAAAAAATGAAAGTTCGTGCTTCAGTCAAGAAATTATGCAGAAATTGTAAAATCATCAAACGCAATGGCATTGTTCGTGTTATTTGCATTGAAGGTAAACATAAACAACGTCAAGGTTAATATTATTTAACTGTAAAGTTGAACTTTTGCATATTTTACTTGCCAAAGTATAGTAAAGCTGGCTAGAATAGCCAGCCTAAAAAATTTTTTTGTAGATCCATCGTTTGAGTATCCTGAAAACGGGCTTTTCAGTATGGTGGATCTGCTGAACATTAACAATAAAGGAGTGCATAGTGGCCCGTATAGCAGGCATTAACATTCCTGATCAACAACATACTGTGATTGCGTTACAAGCAATTTATGGTATCGGTAGTACTCGTGCAAAGACAATTTGTGCTGAAGCGGGTATTCCTGAAAATGTTAAGATCAGAGAACTATCTGAAGATCAGATTGAACAGTTACGCGAACAAGTCGCTAAATTCACTGTTGAAGGTGATTTACGTCGTGAAGTAACTATGAGTATCAAGCGTTTATTAGACCTTGGTTGTTATCGTGGTGTGCGTCATCGTCGTGGACTTCCTGTCCGTGGTCAACGCACTAAGACTAACGCTCGTACCCGTAAGGGACCGCGTAAGCCAATCAAGAAATAATTGAGGTGATAATAAATGGCAAAGACACCTGTTCGTACACGTAAACGTGTTAAAAAGCAAGTTTCTGATGGTATAGCTCATATTCATGCATCATTTAACAATACAATCGTAACAATTACCGATCGTCAAGGTAATGCGTTGGGTTGGGCAACCGCTGGTGGTTCTGGTTTCCGCGGCTCTCGTAAGTCAACACCTTTTGCAGCTCAAGTAGCAGCAGAACGTTGTGCCGAAGCTGTAAAAGACTACGGAATTAAGAATCTGGAAGTTATGGTTAAAGGACCTGGTCCTGGTCGTGAGTCAACAATTCGTGCATTAAATGCAGCGGGTTATCGCATCACTAATATTACTGATGTTACTCCGATTCCTCATAACGGTTGTCGTCCACCAAAGAAACGTCGTGTTTAATTTTTTATTAAACATTGAATGTTTATAGGATTATTGGAGAAAAAAAATGGCAAGATATTTGGGACCAAAGCTCAAATTAAGTCGTCGTGAAGGTACCGATTTATTTCTTAAGTCTGGCGTCCGAGCGGTTGACAGTAAATGTAAGTTAGAACAAGCTCCTGGACAACATGGTGCGCGTAAACCGCGTTTATCAGATTATGGTGTTCAGTTACGCGAAAAACAAAAAGTTAGACGTATTTATGGAATTTTAGAGCGTCAATTCCGTAATTACTACAAAAATGCAGCACGTATTAAAGGTAATACTGGTGAAAACCTACTTGCTCTTTTAGAACGTCGCTTAGATAACGTTGTTTATCGTATGGGATTTGGTGCAACTCGCGCTGAAGCTCGTCAATTAGTTAGTCATAAAGCTGTTCTTGTTAATGGTCACGTTGTGAACATCGCATCTTATCAAGTTTCACCTGAAGATGTTATCAGTGTTCGCGAAAAATCAAAAAAACAAGCACGTATTAAAGCCGCTTTAGAGTTAGCTGAACAACGTGAAAAACCAACATGGTTAGAAGTTGATGCTAGCAAAATGGAAGGTGTGTTTAAACGCTTACCAGAACGTTCAGATTTATCTGCTGACATCAACGAACATTTGATCGTCGAACTTTACTCTAAGTAAAGTTTAGCACTTAAGAGAGGACATAATGCAGGGTTCTGTAACAGAGTTTTTAAAACCTCACCTAGTTGACGTTGTTCAATACAGCCCAACTCATGCGAAAGTGACTTTAGAGCCACTTGAGCGTGGTTTTGGACATACTTTAGGTAATGCACTACGCCGCATTTTATTATCATCTATGCCGGGATATGCAGTGACCGAAGTTGAAATTGACGGTGTTCTGCATGAGTATAGTACTAAAGAAGGCGTTCAAGAAGATGTGCTTGATATTCTGCTTAATTTGAAAAAATTGGCGGTTCGTGTGCATACCAAAGATGATGTTATGCTGACTTTAAATAAATCAGGCGTTGGTGCTGTAACTGCATCAGATATCACTCATGATGGTGATGTTGAAATTGTTAATCCTGATTTAGTAATTTGTCATCTTACTGATGCCAATGCTTCAATTAGTATGCGTATTCGTGTACAACGAGGACGTGGTTATGTCCCTGCTTCTGCTCGAGTTAAGTCAGAAGATGAAGAGCGACCTATCGGTCGTCTATTAGTTGATGCATGTTATAGTCCAGTTGAGCGTATCGCCTATTCTGTCGATGCTGCTCGTGTGGAACAACGTACCGACTTAGATAAACTTGTTATCGATATGGAAACTAATGGTACTATCGATCCAGAAGAATCTATTCGTCGTGCATCTACTATTTTGGCTGAACAACTTGAAGCTTTTGTTGATTTACGTGATGTACGTCAACCAGAAGTCAAAGAAGATAAACCGGAATTTGATCCAATTCTTTTACGTCCAGTAGATGACTTGGAATTAACTGTTCGGTCTGCTAATTGCTTAAAAGCAGAAGCAGTTCATTATATTGGTGATTTAGTGCAACGTACCGAAGTTGAGTTACTTAAAACCCCTAATCTTGGTAAAAAATCTCTTACCGAAATTAAGGATGTGCTCGCATCTCGTGGTTTATCTTTAGGCATGCGTCTTGAGAATTGGCCACCAGCAAGTATTGTTGAAGACTAAGATAAAATTTATATAAGAAGGATAAAGTTATGCGCCATCGTAAAAGTGGTCGTCAACTGAACCGAAATAGCAGCCATCGTCAAGCGATGTTTCGTAATATGACAAGTTCATTAGTTGAACATGAAATTATCAAAACAACATTGCCTAAAGCAAAAGAGTTGCGTCGTGTCGTTGAGCCGTTAATTACGTTAGCTAAAAGCGATAGCGTAGCTAATCGCCGTCTGGCTTTCGCTCGTATCCGTGATAAAGATACAGTAAAAAAATTATTTTCAGATTTAGGTCCACGTTTTGCTACCCGTCCAGGTGGTTATGTTCGCATTTTAAAATGTGGTTTCCGTGATGGAGATAATGCTCCAATGGCTTATATTGAATTAGTTGATCGCCCTGCAGTAGAAGCAGAAGCAGCAGCTGAATAAATAATTAAAGCTTAAACTAAAACCGGCTAAATGGCCGGTTTTTTATTATCTACATATTACCAATTTGAGTATTTTTATTTAATTATCACATATAAGTCTTTTTTTATATCATTTTTAAAACTTAATATAAGTTATTATTGATATTTACTCAGTTAAATTATAGTTTTAATATTAACAAACTAGTTTTAAGTAAAGTAATAGTAAGATCATTGATGTTAAACAAAAGGTGAATGGATTTTAGTACTAGTTACTATTTTAGCCACAGTTGGTTGGGTTTCTTCAAAAGAAGCAATTTTAGAAATGCCTCTTTTAGCTTTTATGGGATTGAGATTTCTCTCTTCCTTTATTATTTTATTTGTAGTCTGTTTAAGTATTAAACAAAGAATCAATCTTACACATTTACCTAAAGCAATAATAACAGGCTGTTTGCAATCAACTAATGTTATTTTATGGATATTAGCAGTATTGGTGGACAATTAAGTGAAGGCTCTTTTATTATGAGTTTATCGGTATTAATGGCACTAATTGTTGGTTCGTTATTTTTAGAGAAAGGCGATTAGTTATATTTTGGCTCTCGCCATTGCTGGTCTTGCCTTTTTGTCTTTATCAAATGATTGGCATTTAAATGTTAATCAACTCTAGTTTTTAATTTCTGCACTAGCTCAAGCAATATTTTTTGTTTTTAATAGTCGATTAGTCCAAAAAATAGTAATTTTGCTATTAATTTGTGTACAATTGCTTTGTACTGGCACGTCAAGCATCAGTTTAATCACTTTAATTTGGCTTATCGTTAGTATTGTTATTGCTACAATTTTACGATTTGCTTTGCAATTTGTTGGACAGAAATACGTCCCTGTATGCAATGCAGCAATAATCATGATTTTAGAGCTTGTATTTACAACTTTGGTTGGTGTAATTGTTTATTTGGAACCTATGCCATGGACAAAATGGGTTGGTTGCTTCTTGATTTTAATTTCTCTGCTTTCTTATCGAGGGTATAATTTTATTGGTAAAAAGTAGATTTTAGAGTCCCTCGAATTATTAAACTCGTAGTTAATAGTGAGGAGGCGGAGTTTCTTCTGATAAATTAGCAATATTTGAGGTTTGTGTAGCTTGTAACTTTTGTGACAATAACATTAATTGTTCTTTAAGTTTGCTGATATCTGCTTGAAGATTAATAACCATTTGATTGAGTTCCTCAATGGTCATTTCTTGGAATGCGACTTTAGTTTCTAATAATTCCAGTTGTTGGTTCATAGTTTATTCATTAATTGGTTTAGTAATTTTATATTGTAAGTAAAAGTAATTATAAAATCCATCCTCGTTCTGCAAAAGAAACGTACTCTCCCTTACCAATCACAAGGTGATCAACAATGCGAACATCTATTAATTCACAAACTTGTTCAATTTTCTTTGTTAATATCCGGTCAGCTTGACTTGGTTCAGCCAATCCTGATGGATGATTATGAGCTAAAATTAATGCTGCTGCATTATGTTGTAATGCCCGCCTAGCTACTTCTCTCGGATGAACCTCTACACAATTATAGGTTCCAACAAACATCTCTTCAGAAGTAATGACATGATGCTGATTGTCCAAAAATATCACCATAAAAATTTCACGATCTTTATCCATTAAGCGACTAGCTAGGTAATGATGGGTTAAGCTTGGCGATGTTAAGTAATTTTCATGGCTAATTTTAACTTTCAAATAACGATTAGAAAGTTCAACAACCGCTTTTAACTGAGTATATTTTGCAGTTCCAAGACCTTGCTTTTTACAAAATTCGTCGTGGCTAGCATTTATTAAATGATAAAATGAGCCAAATTCATTTAATAATTTTTGCGATAAATCTAGGACAGGTAAATTACGTATACCTGTGCGTAAGAAAAGAGCGAGTAATTCCGCATCAGATAGTGTTTCGACACCAAATAGTAATAGTTTTTCTCGAGGCATTAAAGTCGTTTTTTTTTCTGACATAATTGGATTCTTGTTATTCACACAAAATGCGATTATTAGCTATCTTGTGAAAAATAATAAGTAGAGATATATAACGTTGTGAACTAGCTCGCAGTAATGAAATTATTTTTACAGCAAATAAAAAAAGCGCTTATTAGCGCTTTTTAACTGGTTATTTATTCGAAAATTAATGACAGCCACATCCGCCGTGACCACCGCCACAACAACCACTTTCTTCTTCATCTTCATCATGATCATGTCCGCCACAACCGCAGCCACCATGCCCGTGATCGTGACCGTGTGCACCATGAATATGTCCATGTGATATTTCATCTGGTGTCGCTTCACGAATTGCCAATACTTCGACATTAAAATTTAGATCTTGGCCTGCCAGCATATGATTGCCATCGATAGTTACACTATCGCCATCAATTGCAGTAATTTCAACAGGTAAAGAGCCTTGATCAGTGTCAGCAAAAAAACGCATACCGACTTCAAGTTCGTCAACACCAACAAAAACGTCTCGTGGCACATTTTGTACTAGTGCATCATTAAAATCACCATAAGGATTAACCAGTTCAACGTCAAATTTATCACCAACTTGATGGCCTTCTAAGGAATTTTCAAGATCTTGTAATAAGTTTCCTGCACCGTGTAGATATTCGAGTGGTGCAACTGTTGTTGCTTCATCAACTAAAACACCATCTTTAGTACGAACTTGATATGCTAAACTTACCACTGTGTTTTTTGCTATTTTCATGTTTTCTCCAACAAACTGTTACTGAGCAAATAGTGTTAGATTTTAACGGAAAAAAATCCATCTGTATGCTATTTTTTCGTATTTTAACAAGTTTTGCTAATGTTTTATTTTTTGAAGTACTTTTGTTTCAAGAGACCAATTTTAATTGGTAAATAATAGTTGGATAGCTAGTTGAAATCAATTAAGCTGATAGTGTGAATTTTACACAGTATTTTATTGTAGCTAATATTAAATTATTGCTAATGACTAAAAATAGTGAGGAAAGGGGGATTTTATGTTGAAAGTTAATGATTATTTTGAAGGGAAAGTAAAATCTATCGGCTTTGAAAATGGTTCTACCGGTAAAGTCTCTGTTGGTGTGATGTTACCAGGTGAATATATTTTTAATACTGATAATCCAGAAGAAATGACCGTCATAACCGGTTCACTTAAAGTGTTATTGCCTACAGCAAATGATTGGCAAATATTTGAAGCTGGCCAAGTTTTTCATATTGCTAAAGAAAGTAAATTCGATGTTCAGGTATCAGAACCAACAGCTTATTTGTGTCGTTATCTCGCAAAATAAAGATGCATCAATGTGTTAAAAATAATATTATTAAATTAACCATTGGATTCTACATTACGATTTATATTCTATTGTAAAATTTGATCATATGTTATTTGGGTAATGATAATTTATTAGATTTTTAAGGTTCTATAAAATAGACTTAATGATTATTAAATCATCATTATTGTATTTTAATTGTTAAAAAGTGATAGATAATTTTTAGAATTAAGATACTGAGCTTTTAATTTAGATTAGCTGATATAGCAAGAATTTACAAATAAAATGGATTAGTAACAATTTTATGTTTTTGAATTAGACAGCAATATCAATTTACTCTATACAAAAGTTTGATTATCTAGAGGTTAAGATAAAAAATATCACGGTGATAAATTAAAAAAATAAGGTGTCAGTTATTCATTCTGGCACCTTATTTACATTTAAGGTTATATTATTTAAGTTCTAATTCATTCATAGCGGCGATACTAAACCCACCATCTACATGAATAACTTCACCGGTAATACCTGAAGATAGGTTTGAACATAAGAATGCTGCTGAATTACCCACATCTTCGATGGTTACTGTACGACGAATAGGGGTAACTGATTCACAATGTGATAACATCTTTTTAAAATCTTTAATACCTGATGCAGCTAAAGTACGAATAGGACCAGCTGAAATCGCATTTACACGTATACCTTCAGGTCCCATTGCATTTGCCATATAACGTACATTTGCTTCTAAAGATGCTTTGGCAAGGCCCATAACATTATAGTTAGGAATTGCACGTTCAGCACCTAGATAAGAAAGAGTAACTAATGCTGAATCAGGATTAAGCATTGAACGACAAGCTTTAGCCATAGCTACAAAGCTATAAGAGCTGATATCGTGGGCAATAGCAAAACCTTCTCGAGTTACCGCATTAACATAATCACCATCTAATTGATCTCCTGGCGCAAACGCAATAGCATGTACAAAACCATCAAATTTGTCCCATGTTTTTGCTAGCTCAGTAAATAATGATGTGATGCTGTCATCATGTGCAACATCACAAGGTAAAACGATATTAGAATTAAAATCAGCAGCAAACTCTTCAACACGGCTTTTTAATTTCTCGCTTTGATAAGTAAAGGCCAATTCTGCGCCTTCTCGATGCATTGCTTTTGCAATACCATAAGCGATAGAACGGTTGCTTGCAACGCCGGTAACCAGAATGCGTTTACCTGTTAAAAATCCCATAAATTATTCCTCTAATATTTTTACTATATAGTCTAGAATGCTGATGATTATATGTTGATATAGTTAACTTCGCTACTATAAATTTATTTTTCCTGAATCCTTGTTAAGTTTATTGCTAAAAAAGTTGTTGTTTTGGTTAATAGTTGACTATAATAGTCAAGTATTTGGTGATTTTATTAATGGTATTGTGATGAAAAATTTAGTTTGTTATAAAACGTTACCTATTTGGGATGTTAATACTTTACCAACTTTGTTTCGCGAAAAGCATAATACACAAATAGGTACATGGGCGAAATTAAACATTATTAAAGGTTATGTGAATTTTGATATGTTAACCGAACAGGGAGATATTATCTCTCAACATATTTTCGATGTTGATCATCAACCTCCATTTATTTTGCCTCAACAATGGCATCGAATTGCGCATGTATCTGATGATCTACAGTGTCAACTGGCTTTTTATTGTCAACCTGAAGATTATACCCAGAAAAAATATCAAATGACGAAAACGCATTCTGATGTGTTAGATGTTTGTCAAATTATTCAAGCAGGAAAAGCTTTAGATTTAGGGTGTGGTTCTGGTCGTAATTCACTTTTTTTGCAACTACTTGGCTTTGATGTTGATGCTGTTGACAAATCGGAGATGAGTATCAGTAATTTACAACAAATTATTGCCAATGATGATCTATCTCATATCAAGGCATCTATTTATGATATAAACCAAGCTAATCTTAAAGGTAATTACGATTTAATTATTTCAACAGTTGTAATGATGTTTCTACAACCAGATCGAATTCCTGATATTATTGATAATATGCAAACTATAACCAAAACGGGCGGTTATAATTTAATTGTATGTGCCATGTCAACAGACGATTTTCCTTGTTCAGTCGGGTTTTCATTTACGTTTAAAGAGAATGAATTACGTAATTATTATCAAGATTGGGATATTCTAAAATATAATGAAGATGTTGGCGAATTGCACAAGACGGATATTAATGGTAACCGGATAAAACTTCGTTTTGCGACTTTACTAGCAAAAAAACGATAATATTACAGGATATCATCCTGTAATATTTTGTTTTTGACTATTGATTACTACCTAGTATTTTTCCCACTTCAAACCAAGATTTACGAGAATTTAGTAGGTCTTGGGCGGACATTGGTTTTTTACCTGCTGGTTGTAATATTGTCATGTTTAATGATCCATCACTTGTGGCAATACAAATTCCTTTCTTATCCGCCTGTAAAATGGTGCCAACGGGTTGATTATGTTGAGTTGCCATAACTTGAGCTTGCCAAACTTTTATAGGTTCACCATTTACTTCAAAGTAACTAACTGGCCAAGGGTTAAATGCTCGCACACATCGTTCCAGTTGTATTGCTGATAAATTCCAATCTAATTTAGCCTCTTGTTTAGATAATTTTTCTGCATAAGTGGCTTGTGATTGTTGTTGCTTTTCTGGTTTAATTTTTCCTTGATTAATCAGTGTTAGTGTCTCAAGTAATGCTTGTGGCCCTAATTTAGCTAACTTTTCATATAGTGTTGCACTGGTGTCAGACGGTTCAATTGGGCATGCTAACTTATAAAGCATATCACCAGTATCAAGTCCGGCATCCATTTGCATAATGGTGATACCTGTTTCACTATCTCCAGCCCAACACGCACGCTGAATTGGTGCTGCACCTCGCCATTTAGGCAATAAAGAACCATGGACATTTAAACATCCAAGTTTTGGCATATCAAGTACTGCTTGAGGTAAAATTAATCCATAAGCAACCACAATCATAATATCGGCATTAAGATTGGCAATGACGTGCTGATTTTCTACGGTTTTGAGTGTGGTTGGTTGATAAATGGGAAGATTGTTTTCGATTGCTAATTGTTTTACAGGGCTTGCCGTTAACTTATTTCCTCGACCTGCGGGTCTATCTGGTTGACTGAAGACGGCGATGACATTATGGTTTGAGTCAATTAAAGCTTTTAAATGTGTGGCAGCAAAATCAGGTGTGCCTGCAAAAATAATATTTAAGGGTTTAGTGGCTTGTAACATGTGCAATATATCCATAATCAAAATATTATGGATATTATACTTTAAATTAAATTAAGAATCTGCAACCACAAAAATGAGTTTTTAATATCTATCACTTTTGGATTGTATAAAAGTATTGACTGAGTTATAGCGGTAAGTTACGTTCAATCATGCCTTGTTTGTAAAGTTCGTAGGTGTTGGAGAAGATTTTTTTGTATAAAAAATAATAAAAAATTCCACCAAAAACGCCACCACAAAATATGCCGGTGACAATTGCAAGGATAATAAGTTTTGATTTATTATCCTTGCTAACCTTCATATTATTGTACATTTTGGTTAATCTTTCATCTGTCAGCTTACTATTCTTTATTGTTGATTTTACTACGAACATGTATAATTTCATTAATAGATAAATAAATGTGCAAAAAATTAAAATAATACATGACATTATACCTATAAACATTAAAAATTGTTGAGCATTACTCATTTTCTAAAACCTTATTCCTTAAATTAGCTGGTCATCCAGACACTTTATAGTAACCATAAAATATAGTTTAATAAATATTTTTTTACTTAGAATGGGAAGAAAATTGGCACTAATGCTATATCAACGGCCATCACTAGAAAAGTTAATGGTAGGCCAATTTTAACAAAATCACTAAAGCTATATCCTCCTGGAGCCACTACCATTGTTTTAACTGGTGATGAAACAGGTGTAATAAATGAAGCTGATGTTGCAATCGCCACTGTCATAGCAAATGGATAAGGCGAATAGCCAAATTTTATGGCTAAATCAATCGCAATTGGTGCAATCAAAATTGCTGTTGCGGTATTTGAAATAAATAGTCCAACTGTGGAACACAATAAAAAGATAAAGGTTAACACCATATAAGGACCAAACGATCGTAAATGAATTTCAAGCCATTCCGAGATTAATGAAATTCCTCCCGTTTTATTTAAAGCTACTGCGAAAGGCATCATACCAATAATAAGAATTAATGTTGGCCAATGAATTGACTTATAGGCATTAGCCATATCGATACAACGAGTTGCTCCCATTAATAGGCAGGCAATAAGTGCTGCAACCACATTTGGAACAATTCCTGTAACCATTAAAATTATCATCAAGGCTAGATTAAATAGTGCCACATAAGCTTGCGAGCTAGCGGGGGCAACATCATCAATATCTGAAGGATAATCTAACACTACAAAATCACTAGTACGAGTTTGAAGTTTTTGGATTGAACCCCAATCACCGCAAACTAATAACGTATCACTCATTTCTAAGCGTTCTTGGAATAAGTTATTTGTCTCAACAGGAGCATGATTTCGCCAAATACCAATCACGGTTAAAAAATATTTACTTCTAAAATCTATCTCATTAAGCGTTTTACCACATAATGATGATTCTGGTAGTAATGCTACCTCGGCCATACCAACTTCTTTTACTTGTTCAGAAAAATATTCACCACGTAGAATTTTCGGTTCAAGATTATTGGTCGTTAAAAATGTACGATAATCAGCTTCGGAATGTGACATATCCAACAAAAGAATATCGTTTTCTCTAAATTCGGTAGATCCGTTAACCGGAATGAGGACTTTTTGAAACTTTCGCCAACGCTCGATACCAATAACATTTACCCCGTGCTCACTACGTAAATGTAAACCGTCAATAGTTCGACCAACAAAAGGAGAGCCAGCAAGAATTTGTGCTCGATGCGCTCGACCAATTAATCTATAATCTCTAATTAGGTCGGTAATTTTGCGTCTTTGTGGTTGACTATTGGTTGGTGTGATTTGGTCGGCTGTCAGTAACCAATTGCGAGTTAGTACACAATAAATAACACCGACAATTAATACCCCTATACCTATTGGCGTAATAGAAAAGAAACCAAATTCAGTTAAAGTTGCTCGACTCAGTTCACTATTCACTACTAGGTTTGGTGCGGTAGCAACAAGGGTCATCATGCCACTAATTAGCGCAGCAATACATAGCGGCATCATTAATTTTTTAACATGTATACCGGTATGATTGGCAATGCTAATCGCTACAGGAATAAATATCGCCACCACGCCTGTTGAGCTCATCACCGATCCTAATAATGCTACACCTAACATAATAAATGTTATAATACGTATATCATTTTGACCGGCGGCTTTTAATATGTATTCACTCATTTTGTAAGAGATACCGGTTCTTACTAAGCTTTCTCCAATAACAAATAGTAATGCGATTAAAATAATGTTTGGATCGCTAAATCCTGAAAGTGCTTCAGCTGGTGTTAAGACACCGGTAACGGTGATTGCAGTTATAATGAGAAGTGCAATAATATCCATTCTTAATTTACTGAATGAAAACAGTAAAATAGCAATAAAAAGTAATAAACAAACAGTAATAAGAGGATAATATTCGATTATATAATTAGGCAAAAAAGCCGACATTGATGATACAAAACTATGTCCAGATGACAAATGTTCCACAAAAAGTAGCTCTATAGTATTGAGTAGATTTTCGACATAATACCTTGATTCATTGTAATAGGGAATATCTTCAAATAAAGATTATTGCGGCAATCCTTTACCATTATGACATTTTTAACATTTTCTGCTGTTTTATTTTTCGACTATTCGTATTCATAAAACTAGATGTAAGTTAGTCAATTTGAATTGTTTAAATCTAAACCATGTTGAGGAGACCATATGTCATCAAAAAAATCAGTTGCACAGATTATTGTTGATGTTTTAGCTCAAGCCGGTGTGAAACATTGTTATGGTATTGTTGGCGATACGTTAAATCAGATTACTTCTGCTATTAAAAAAAGTGATGATATTGAGTGGGTACATGTTCGTCATGAAGAAGTTGGTGCTTTTGCTGCTGGCGCTGAAGCCTATTTGACCGATCAAATAACTGCATGTGCTGGTTCTTGTGGACCGGGAAGTTTACATTTTATTAATGGTATTTATGAAGCACAACGAAATAAAGTACCGCTTATTTTATTGGCTAGTCAGTTGGTTACTTCTCAACAGGGAACGGACTTTCCGCAAGAAGTTGACTTTGAGGCTGTTTATAAAAACTGTTCTGTTTTTTGTCAGCAAATTACTGACCCAACCCAAGCAAGACGAATTACAACTGCTGCGGTTCAAACTGCGATTAATCAGCGTGGGGTTGCTGTTTTAGTTATTCCTTACAATATTAGTTTAACCAAAGTTGAGGATAACAGTGGACACAAAATCTATCATCCCAAACCAATAATTCGTCCATCTGATGATGAATTGGCTAAAATTTCTGAAATTTTAAATAAAAATAGTAGAGTGACAATTTTTGCTGGGCATGGAGTGTCAGATGCTCATGATGAGTTAGTTGCTCTAGCCAATAAATTAAAATCACCGATAGTCCATACATCAAGAGCTAAAGATTTTGTTGAATATGATAACCCTTATAATGTTGGTATGACGGGGATGTTTGGTATGGAATCAGGTACCACGGCTATTAAAGAGTGTGATGTACTTTTAATGTTGGGTGTTGATTTTGCATGGTCTCAGTTTTATCCAGATAATGCAATAATTATTCAGGTCGATATTGATGCTACTCATCTTGGTCACCGTCATAGTGTAGAGATTGGTGTAGTCGGGGCTAGCAAACCAACTTTGGCGGCCTTATTACCACTAGTTGATGAAAAAACAGATACGACATTTTTAGATAAATGCCGTGAGTTACACACTAAAGCAATCGATAAATTAAATAAAAAAGCGATACCATCAAAAACCGTCATTCACCCGCAATATTTAACCGAATTGATTGATAAGTATGCTAATGATGATGCAGTACTGTGTGCTGATGTTGGTTCGGCAATGGTTTGGGCATGTCGCCATTTTTCAACCAATGGTAAAAGACGTACCGTTATTAGTCTAAAACACGGCACTATGGCCAATGCGATGCCACAAGCATTGGGTGTGCAAAAGGCCTTTCCTCATCGTCAAGTTATTACCTTATCAGGGGATGGAGGTATTAGTATGCTGTTAGGTGATTTATTGACCACAATTCAGGAGGATCTACCCATCAAAGTTATCGTTCTAAATAATAGTTCACTTAATTTTGTTGAATTAGAGCAAAAATCGGAAGGGCTTGTCGATCACTATACAGATTTAAAAAATCCTGACTTTGCAAAAGTTGCCAATGCAATGGGTTTGTATTCAATTAGAGTTGATAATTCCGATTTGCTAGAAGTGGCTGTACAATCATTCTTAGCTCATCCTGGTCCAGCTTTATTAGATGTTAAAACTAGTGAGTATGAATTAGTCATGCCGCCAGAAATACATAGTTCACAAGTGATGGGAATGGCGCTTTATAGTGTAAAAGCATCATTACATGGCAAAATGAAAGATGTGGTTAATTTGTTAATTGATAATTTTGTTAAAAAATAAATCATTAAGTTAACAATTAAGTATTATCTAAAAAAATTTTGAGGAAAGGGGTTTTTTAGCCTAACTTTAACGATATCTGCCGCATATAGCGGCAGATAAGTTGAATTAAAAGCTAACGGCGCCTTCTTCCGCTGAAGTAAGATTCTCTCTAATAACCGAATAAAGTTCTCGACCAAAACCTTGATGTGAATCAGTTAGATCGATTGGTTCTGCTTGTCGCATTGCTAGTTCAGCTTCGTCGACCAATAATGTGATTTCGCCAGTTTGACCGTTGACTCGAATCATGTCACCTTGTTGTACTTTGCTCAATAATCCTCCAGCATAAGCTTCAGGGGTGACATGAATTGCCGCTGGTACTTTACCTGAGGCGCCAGATAAGCGGCCATCAGTTAATAAGGCAACTTTATAACCGCGATCTTGTAACACACCCAATGGTGTTATTAATTTATGCAGTTCAGGCATACCGATTGCTTTTGGACCTTGATAACGTACAACTACAACACAATCTTTATTGAGATTGCCAGCTTTATACTCTGCATCTAAATCATATTGACTGTTAAAAACTACTGCAGGTGCTTCAATAATTTGATGCTCAGCAGTAACAGCAGACGTTTTCATTATGGCTCGACCTAAATTGCCCGACATGACCTTTAGTCCACCATGGGAATTGAAAGGTTTTTTAATTGAAGCAATCACATTTTCATCTAAAGATTTGGTTGGGCCTTCACGGAAGATGAGTTTGCCATTTTCTAAAATTGGTTCTTTGGTATAACGGCTTAATCCACGCCCCACAACTGTTTCAACATCTTCATGTAATAAGCCTCCAGCTAATAATTCTCTTACTAGTAATGACGTTCCACCAGCCGCTTGGAAATAATTGATATCAGCTGGTCCATTTGGGTATATTCGACTAAGTAGCGGTACAACAGTTGATAAATCAGAAATATCATCCCAATTAATAATAATACCAGCAGCTTTAGCCATAGCAACAATATGCATGGTTAGGTTGGTTGACCCACCTGTTGCTAATAGAGCAACTAAGCCATTAACAATGACTTTTTCATCAACCATTTTACCGACAGGCATATAATTACCTGATTGGTTTGTTAAGCGCGTAATCTGTTTTGCTGCTGCATTTGTTAATTCGTAACGTAATGCTGTTTCTGGATGTACAAAGGCTGCGCCAGGTAAATGTAAACCCATTAATTCAATGACCATTTGGTTACTATTCGCGGTACCATAGAAAGTACAGGTTCCGCTAGAATGGTATGATGCAGATTCAGATTCTAATAGATCTTCACGTGATGCTTTTCCTTCTGAATAAAGTTGGCGAATACGGACTTTTTCTTTATTCGATAGGCCTGAAGGCATTGGTCCTGAAGGGACAAAGATAGCCGGTAAATGCCCAAAAGATAGAGCGCCAATAAATAACCCTGGTAAAATTTTATCGCAAACGCCAAGATAAAGAGCACCATCAAACATATTATGCGACAAGCCAACAGCAACTGACATTGCAATGACATCTCGGCTCATGAGGGAAATTTCCATCCCTGGTTCACCTTGTGTTACTCCATCACACATGGCGGGTACGCCACCGGCCATTTGACCAACAGCACCTATTTCATGTAATACTTTGCGAATTTGTTCGGGGTAATATTCATAAGGTTTATGTGCAGATAACATGTCATTATAAGAACTGATAATGCCGATATTACTTTTTAGTATATTTTTAAGATCATTTTTATCATCCAAACAACAAGCAGCAAAGCCATGTGCTAAGTTGCTACAAGGTAAACTTGCACGAGTGACTTTTTTTAACATAGCTTGTTCTATTTTTTGTAAATAAGCCTCACGTGATGCTTTAGAACGATTAATAATTCGCTGAGTTACAGCTAAAATAGTGGAATTCACATTAACCTCTCCGATCTTTTTATTTTTTATTGTTATAAATTTATTCACAATTACATATTGAATTAATAACCTGCATAGTTTCATTAATAACATCAATTAGCGATTGTTCAATATTGATGGCATAGACATCTTTTTCATCGGCAGTAGGTTCTTCTAAGGTGTCAAATTGTGACTGTAACATGCCAGATTTTTGGTAATGTCCTTTACGTTCAGCTAGACGCTGTTCAATAACCGCAAAACTTCCTTTTAGGTAAATAAAGTGAATATTTTCATTTTCGCCACGAATAATATCTCGATATTGTTGTTTTAATGCGGAACAAATTATGATCGAAACATCATTGACGTTACTCATCGCAAATGCGGCGTTACTAATTAGATTTAACCACGGCAGCCTATCTTCATCATTTAGCGGAATACCACTACGCATTTTTAATATATTGGCTTTGGGATGTAGAAAGTCGCCATCTAAAAAAGCCGCATTTAGGTTATCGGCAATTTGTTTAGCAACAACTGATTTACCACTCCCAGATACTCCCATAAAAATGAAAATATTTTTCTTTTTTTCGGTCATTAGCTTATTCTCTAAACCATTCTGTTACGGGTAACATTTTGTCACTATAATCTTTTATTGCAATATAAAAAAGTTTCTTTTGTGACCTAGATCATATTTTTATTTGCGATCAAAAAATATTCATGTAGCTATTTTTCTTTGTTTTGTTGTTTTCGCTATTATTTATAGCCATTTTTTGCAACCAAGTTAAAGTGAATGTACTGGGGCTTGTAGATATGAAACTAGTTGCTAGTTAACGATTTGAAAATAATTTTTATAATCAAAATGTTACATCTATGTTGATTAAATTAATTATTAAAGTTGTGGTAAACTTTTTAGATAGTGTGTCGACTTTGATAAGTCATGATTTAAGTATAAATTACTAATATAACGATTAATTAATAACTTTTTGATTGTATGCCTAAAAACCTAAGCATACAATCAATATATCAAGCATTATTTAGTAATATCATTCATGATTTGTTTAAATGCAGAAAATGAACAAAAACCATCTTTATTAATTGGACAATTTTCCATTTCTAATACAATTTTTTGCGGAGGAGTTTTCCTATTTAATTGGGTCAAATTACGAATTTGATCGGTTGACTGATAAAAATATTCAATTTTCATTAATGCTTCACCAGTCTTGTTATCGCGCCATTTTTGAAATACAACTTTTCCACCAATTGGCGTAGTTTCAAATTGATTTGCCAGTGTATACGACTTAATTTTTATGGCGGAAAATAGTGATGCAACATTTGAGTCATGGCCGACTAAAAACGTAAATTTGCTTTTGTTGTTTTTTTCTGAAAATGTTTGATTGATATAATTAACTAAATTGGCTGCGATTTGTTTGGCTACAACAGGCGAACCAAATAATACGGTATTATAATTTTCTTTGATAGCGACTAATTTCTCAAACTGCTCGTTATTCTTTATTTTACCCCAGGCTATATCTGTTAATGGTGCCCCTTCGTAATATTGTAATATAAAGGCATCCGCAATTGATGTTCCAGTACGAAGCGGGCCTGTTATACCGGGTTCTTTGCCTTTTTCAATAATGAGTTTGGTTGGTAACGCAGTAAAATCACATTGTTTATCATTTAGACAATTTGCCGAATTTGCATAATTGATTATTTTGGACATGTCATTATAGGCGTTATCCAATTTTTTATTTAATCCTTCAATACCATTTGCATCAGCAATTTGATTGATTGATGCAATGGCAGACTCTTTAAATGTTGGGCTATCATCTTTAATTACAGGAAAGAATGTAGGATCCATAGTCCCTAATTTTTCTTTATGAACAATTGGAACAATGCAACCAGGAAAAGCGCCAACCGCAAAGTACTGACCAGTTGCGATAGTTCGTTGTAAGCTATTAGTATAAATATATACTTCTTTTTCTGTTGGACATGTATTTTCGCTTAATAATTTATTATCAACTAACCATTCACTAAAATAATGTCCAAAATAACTTTCTAATACTCCACCTCGGGTAGTTAAATAACTAGCAGGTGTATCCCATTGTGGCCATTGATTAGGAGTTACTTTACCTAAAGTACTATTTGGGCTAGCTAATGGAGCTCGCAATCCATGACGGCTGAAAACCACCACTTGTTCTAATGTATAATTATCTATTGTTTCTAATGCTTGTGTTGAGAAAGATAAAGCAAAAGATAGGCCTAATATTAATTTTAATTTTCGCATAAATAACCTCTTAAGTAACGTTCGAGGAGATAAGATCACCATGATATTGCTTGTGATAAGTAGGAGGTAAACACCAATAATTACTTCAATTAAATAGTATATTTTTACTCTATATTACTTATCGATCCTAATATAATAAGAGGAAAGAAAATAGATTTAATAGACATATAAACGTCTACACGATTAACCTTTATGCCTCTTAATTTTGTTAAAAAAGTGTATAGATTTTTAAATCAAAATATTGCTAAGATCAGCTGATGTTTGATAAACAACATTACCGTTTATAATGGTTGCAACAATTTGATTATCATCATTTAATAATACTAAATTGGCTAATTTGTTAGGTGCAATACTACCTAAAATATCGTCAATTCCTAATGCTTTAGCTGGATAATAACTACCATGCAACCAAGCTTGTTCGAAAGGCATATTAGTATAATCAGCAAAATTAGTTACCGCATTCTCAAGGGTCAATGTGCTACCAGCTAAACCACCATTGTTAGTCCGAACAACACCATCTTGCATATGTACTTGTAATTTACCTAGATAATAATCGCCATTTGGCATTCCCGTTGCTTGCATCGCATCAGTAATTAGTAACAGATTTTTTCCACAACATTTATGGGCGATGTTAATCGCAGCTGGATGAACATGGTGTCCATCGGCGATAATTTCGGTTTGACAGTTATCGATACTTAATGCTGCACCAACAACTCCTGGTTGTCTATGATGTAATCCGGACATACCGTTATAGCAATGTACCACGCCGCTGGCACCAGCTAATATTGCATCTTTAATTGTTTGATAGTCGGCATTAGTATGACCTAACATAACACGGATATTTTGTTCATTTAGCCATTTGATAATAGCGAGGGCATTTGGGTATTCTGGTGCTAGAGCAATGCATTTTAATGTCCCTTCAGCCAATGATAACCATTTTTCAATTATTGCTCGATCCGGTGCGCATAGAAACTCTTCAGGATGAGCGCCCTTATGTATATCACTAAAAAAAGGTCCTTCTAAATACGAACCTAATATTGTTGCGCCTGAAACGCCTTTTTTTATACTGTTTTTGACTTGTATTAATGCTGCTTCAATCTTTTCATAACTTTCAGTTACTGTTGTCGCTAAAAAAGCACCCACTCCGTGTTTTGCTAAAAAACAGCTTATGGTATTTAATGATTCATGAGTAGCATCCATAGTGTCAGCGCCCATAACACCATGAATATGAGTATCTATGAGCGCTGGTAACAGTTTTATTTGGTTCGTACAAGGTCTATCATTAGGCTGAATATCAATAATTTTTCCATTATTAATAGTGATAATTGCATTATCAATCCAACCAACAGGTGTTAAAACCTTTTGAGCACAAATTTGTTTAAATTCCATCAGAACATTCCTTATCAATAGTTGATTGTTTTTGATGTTCATGCCATAAGCTAGTTATTGTTTGTCTACCATTTTCAATAGTTTCTTGACGAATGGTTGTGATATCTAAATTTTCACGCAGTAACAAAATTTCAAGTAACAGTGGCATATTAACACCGCTAATTACTTCAATATTTTTGTGTTGATAACTTAGGACCGCCGCTAATCGAAATGGTGAACCACCGACAATATCAGTTAAAAATAAAACGCCGTCACCACAATTAGTTTCCTGAAATGCTTGGTGCAATTGTTCCTCTAATTGTTCGCTACTCATACCATCAGGAAAATTTATAGCCGTAAATTGTGGTTGTTTACCAATAATTTGTGTGGCGGCTTCGTAAAGCCCGGTAGCAAAGCTACCGTGGCCGGTTAATATTATTCCTAACATAATTCCCTCTATAAAAATCCGACTAATTTACCTACAACACCAATAATAACGGTTAAACCAATTAGTTTTACTGGTGAGAAATTACGTTTCATCAAACTATAAACAATTAACGTAAAGCCAAGTGGTAATATATTTGGCATCAATTTATCTAATACATCAGCTTGAAGCGCAACATGAGCCTGTCCTGCATTTATTTCTAATGGTGTAGATAAATGTACATATGAGGCAACTAATGCTCCTATTACTGTCATACCGATTATAGATGCAGCATGTGAGATACGTTTAGTATGCGTTTTTAATAAAGGTAAAGCACTGGTACCAGCATGATAGCCATAATGAGCTAAACCAAAACGTAAGCCAAAATGTACAATATTAAACATTAGTAGGAAAATTATTGGCCCAAAAAAACTACCTTCTAAGGCTAATGATGCACCAATTCCAGCGCATATTGGCAGTAACGTTAACCAAAATAATGCGTCTCCTATTCCACCTAAAGGTCCCATTAACGCGACTTTCACCGCGCGTATAGTTGAAATATTTTCTTTGCCTTTTTCCATGGCAAGAACTAATCCTGAAAGGAAAGTGGCGTCAAAAGGATGGACATTAATAAATTCCATATGCATATGCATCGAATTTTTAAGATCATCTTGGTTTTTATGTATTTTACGTAATGCTGGTAAGATAGTATAAAGCCAACCTCCTGCTTGCATACGTTCATAGTTGAATGACGCTTGTAAAGCAAGGGAACGAAACGCCATTCGGTTAATATCACCTTTGGTTAGTGTTACATCTTGGCTTTGATCATAAAAAGTATCGGCTGTGGCTTTGCTTGTCGCTAATGCTTGTTCCATACGTTTTGCTTCTTTCTCGGCCATTTTTTTATCGTGATCGTTATTAAATTCCATCTTCCACCTCCATTGAATCTGAGCTTACTGGCTTGTTACTATCGTTGTTTTCACGGCCATAATTAAAGAAATCAATCATTGCTATAGCTAGAGCGCCTAATGCAATCGCTAAAATTGGTAAATTAAGGAAAGTCACACCAAGAAAACCTAAAATGAAATAAGCAATATAGGTTTTCTTCATCATAATTTTCATTAACATTGCAAAACCGATGGCCGGCATCATACCACCAGCAACACTAAGTCCATCAAGCAACCATTGCGGTGATTTTTTAACTAGTGCTGTTGCTGCGTCAGCACCAAAGTAGATAGGTAAGAAAGCAACAATAAAATAGAAACAAAAAAGAATAATCATGCCAAGATAGTTAACCCATTCAATTCCTTTAAAATTGAGTTGATCAACGAAGCGATCACATTTATGCATCATTGGTGAGTATATGGTGAATAAAATAGTGATACATCCTTGTACTGCAATAGCAAATGGTACGGCAATACCTATTGCAACTTTAGGATCTGCATGAGTTAAGATTGCAAAACTGGTACCAATTACACCACCGATAACCACATTAGGTGGTTGTGCTCCTGCTAGCGGTACCATTCCCATCCATACCAGTTCTAATGATCCTCCAACATATAAACCGGTTGTAACATCGCCTAAAATTAATCCAACTAACGGCCCTATTACGATAGGTCTGTGTAAATGAGTCAGGCCATCAAATAAATCTACGCCAGCTATACCGGCTAGAAGTCCAATTAATAATGCATCCATTAACATAGTATGCTCCCTCAAGTTAAGATAGATTGATTAAATCCGCTATTTTTTCGCCAGCTTCATCAGGTACTCGGCGGATTTCGCAAGTTACACCTAATTGTTCAAGTTCTTTAAATGCTGCGATATCTGATTCATCGACAGAAACTGTTTTATGAATTTGTTTTTTACCTTCAGAAAAATGCATATTACCCACATTGACAAATTTGATTGGTACGCCACCTTTAACGAGGGTTAATACATCTTGTGGTGTTTTACAGACAATAAAAATTTTTTGTCTTTCAGCGGCTTTGCCAATAATGTCGATAGTTTTTTGTAAGGTAAAATAACGAGTTTGAATGCCTTCAGCAATAACCATGTCCATTAGATTTTGTTGGACTGGATCTTGCGAAGCACTGTCATTGGCGACTAATAATAGATTCGCACCAAGTGCATTAACCCAAGTTACGCCAACTTGACCATGAACTAAACGATTGTCTATACGTGTCATAAGAATATTAGGTGTGCTCATTGCTATTAAGTCCTTTTGTTTATTTGTTTAACAGATTCAGGTAATTAGTTTTTATTAAATGGATAAATATTAACGCCTTTTACTACTCGATTAACTTCTCCGGTTGGACAAGGGTTATCTGGAGTCAGTCCAAGATGAAGTGATTTTTCAAACGCTAACATTTGTGCGAAAACTAGATAAGGAAAAATCAACCAACAATCAGGGAGTTTACAATCTACCGATAATATTTGTTGATCTATACTCTCTTGACTTGTCAGTGCTATGACGTCGGATGCAATTTTGTCATGAACAAGCTCATTAAATAGGTCAATATCGTATTGGTGAACATATGGCTCGCTTGAGAAAAAACAGACAACTAAACTTTTTGTATCAACCATAAATTTTGGGCCATGACGTAGTCCTAATATTGAATCAAAGCGGGTTGCTACTTTACCGGCGGTTAGTTCTAAAATTTTTAAGGCAGATTCTTGTGCAATACCTGTGAAGCAGCTACTACCAACATAGATAACGCGATCATGTTCTTTACTAGCTAATTGTTTAGTTATTGATTGCCAGCTTGATAGTTTGTCGTCACAAATACTAGCAATTTCCATTACAGCATTGTGTGCTTTTTCAAGATCAAGCTTGTCTAGAAGTAGAAGTGTGGCAAGCATCATACTACTTATACTTGACGTCATTGCAAAACTTAAGTCATGTGTTCCTTCAGGCATGACTAGATGAAAAATACGCTTAGGATTGTTTTCTTTTGCCGTATATTCTGTTAATGCACAGGTTGGGTTACAGGTTAAAAACAGATGGTAGCAGTCAGAAACTATTTGATCTGCTAATTTGACTGCAGCAACACTTTCTGGACTATTTCCTGATCGCGCAAATGAGACAATTAACGTTTTTTTATTTGGTGATAAATATTGCTGAGGATTAGTGACAATCTCTGTTGTCGCATAAGCGTGAACGTTACGATGAGTCTGTTCTCTTAGCCATGGTGCCAGAGCTACACCGCCAAAAGCGGACGAGCCAGCACCTGTCAATATTATTTCTAAGTTTGGATCGGAAAGTAAAGGTTGTAAAAATGATTGTAATTGACTTTGCTGTTGTGAAATGATTTGTAATAAATTTCGCCAAATTTGTGGTTGCTGACAAATCTCTTTCGCAGTATGTTGAGCGCCGTGTTGTTCTAACCAATCTAACGAATAATTCAAATATTTTTGCATAATCTATATCCTTTTTAATCATTCCAATAAATTTATAAAGTTTAATAATCTACAATGACTACATTTATTCCTAGTTGATGTAATTGTTCTAGATAATCCTGTGGAATTTTTGTGTCAGTAATGATAGTGTTAATTAGATTAATTTTTTCAATCGTACAGAAACTTTTACGACCGAACTTTGTTGAGTCAGTCATTGCGATAATTTGCTCTGAAACTTGACACATTACCTTGTTGACATTAGCTTCACCGAAATTTGGTGTAGTAATGCCAGCATTTAGATCAAAACCATCAACACCTAAAAAAAGCTTGTCAAAATGGTACATTCTTAATTGTTGTTCTACTGTAGGGCCGGAAATAGAGTAAGCTTTTGTTCTGATGTTCCCTCCAGCAATAATTACTTCTATGTCATTATTATTTGATAATTCATAGGCAATATTTACTGCATTAGTAAAAACAATTAAGTTTTTTTTGTTACGTAAATAGGGAACCATAGCTGCTGTTGTCGATCCTGAATCGAGAATGATTCGGTCTCCATCATTAACCATTTCAGCTGCTTGCTGAGCAATTTTATTTTTAATGTTCGAATTGATACGGCTTTTGTCTAATAATGGTTTATCTAAAGCAAAGGATTTATTTAACATTGCTCCACCATAACAGCGCAATATACAACCTTTTTCTTCAAGGTGTCTTAAATCGTTTCGGATGGTAACGCTTGATACTTTAAATAATTTACTTAATTTGTTAACTGATACGGTATTCTCTGTATCAAGTAAATGAATAATTTTTTCTCTACGTTGTAAAGTATTGATTATTTCTTTATTCATTTTCTACCACTCATTTGACTTTCGTTTCTTTATTAAATTTAAACATAGATAAGGGATCGAAAAATGATAGATAGGTCACAAAATTGGTTAGGTAAGAAAAAATTGAAATATTATTTCCATTTAAAATAAAACGAAAGCTTTCAATGTGAAAGATAAGCAGTAAAAAGAATATTAATGTTATTTTTCAAATTTTTAACTTAAAAGAGAAATCATATAAAAGAAAGACAGCTAAACAATAAAAAAATATCCGCTTTCATTGTTTAGAGTGATCTATGTCACAAATTTGTAAATTTCATTGATTATAAGATTGTTAATCAAAAATTATAACTAAGAGAATATAGAGGTTGATATAGATATTGAAACACCGATTGGTGTTTCAATAACTTAATTGTGGTTATTTTTTCATTCTGGTTGGCTATTTTTACTGCGCTTAACAAACATCATCACGGCAAAAGCAATAACGGTTAAATAGATAATGAAGATACCATATGTTGATAACATATCGACAAATGAACGTCCGCGTATACCTATGTCACGGAAGAAGCGAAATAACCAAACTAATGGAAAGGCATGACTAACATAAAAGGCCCATATTGGCATAATGCCTACTGCCATGGTTGAACCGCCCATAATAAAGCCGGGAGGAACAAGGAAAATCATTTTACTTGCTCCTTCGCCGGGATGGTTAGTTTTCCAAGATAGTAGTAAACCTAACCAACCAAAAGCTAAACCAGTCATAAAAATGCTTGGTACGAAAGTAAAATAGTTACCATCAAAACGTAGTTGACCGAATATTACCAATATTGCTGTAATCAAGGTTAAAGCAGTGGTATAAAATAGGGCATAAGGCACTGTTCTGGCTAATAATGGTAAAAAACCTCGTTCAATTACTGTATTCCACATCCCCATGGTTTTTAATCGACCAATAATCATTAATGAGGTTAATCCATAAGTTAATGATGAAAAGAAGTAAACAAAATAGATAATAGTGGATATTGTTGATGAACTAGCCGGATTAAACATGGTTCTCGTTTTTAATTGCATTGGTGATAAGGTCGCTTCTGTTGCTTCTCGACCTAGTCCTAATGCTGCGACTTTACCAACACTTAATTCTGCACCTGATTCAGGGATAATTTCATTAAGGCTTTGCATTACTTTAGCATTTTGGGCATCATTTGAGTCATCAGCAAAATAACCTAATTTAACCGTCTGATCACCTTTTTTTAGCGATTTTTCTAACCCTTTAGGGATATATAAAACGCCTAAATTACGATCATGTGAAACCAAGGTAATTGGATTAATTGGCGATCGAATCACTTCTGTTATTTCAATAAATGGTGACGTATTTACCTTACTGATTAATTCAGTTGAATAATTAGAACCATCTAGATCAATAACGGCGATTTTTCCTTCAAAAACTGAACCATGACTCAGAACAATTGAAAAAATAAGTGATACGATGGCTGCTAAACCTAAGCACACTTTATAATAAGGAATGAAGTGGCCTGATAACATAGCATCAAGCTCTTCAAGCATAGATTTAATGATGTTTTGTCGCATCATTGATCAACCTCAATTGTCATACCGGTTAATAGTTGTGGAATAGATTCCATATAAATTCTGACTTGGTAAGATGTTAAATCGGCCTGTCCACGTTCTCGAGTCATGCGTAAGTCAGCAAATGATGGCGCAGCAGTTGCAAATCGAACGGTGCCTTTTACGGTTTTATCTAATGCAATAACATTCGCCTTTACCTTTGTGCCTGGTTGATAATCATTGACCATTTTTTCATTAACATAAATATCGACATATTTGCGATTAGTTTCTAATAATACAGCTGGAGCTCCAGCAGGTGCCATCTCACCATCTTCAAACATCAGTTTTAGTACTTTGCCATCTTCTGGCGCAACTAATGTTAGTCGATCGTAATTGACTTGTAATTGTTTTAAATCAGCTTGAGCTTGTGCTAATTGCGCTTTAATCTGAGCAAGCTGATTTTGACGATTTTGCAGTTTTTGTCGATCAATAGTGATCGATTGCAATGTCATACCCGTAGCATTTCTAGTTTGTTCAAACTGGTTAATTTGGTCTTGAGTTGCTCCAATCATTAAGGTTGATAATTGGCTTTCAATCTGTACCACTTGCATTTTTGTACTAATGTAGACATTTCGTGCAGCGTCAAGTTGTGATTGAGAGGTACCGCCCGTTTTTCTTAATTGAGTATGGCGTTGAAATTCAGTATTAGCTAGATCACGAGCAGACCTTGCCGCTTCAAGATTAGCTTTAACTTCCTCAATTTTTCGCCAAGTTGATAACTCATTAAGATTGATTTCATTTTCAGTGATTTCGATTGCTGCTTGTTCTTGATTAACCGCAGCAGTTTGACTATCAACTAGTGCTTGCAAGCGATCAATTGATAGCTTGGTATCAATATCTTCAAGTTGCATTAATGGGTCGCCTTTTTTAACGAATTGTGATTCTTGGACAAAGCGTTTAATCACTTTTCCACCTACATTTTGAAAGGCAACATTGATTTCATCAGCGGTTAATACCCCTGATTTGATACTTTTAGCAACAGTTACTGCATCATTTCTTGAACCAAGACAAATTAATGTAGATCCAAATAGAAGTAGCAATAAAAATATAGCAGGAATTTTAATGTTTTTTGGTAAATCTAAGTTTAATTTATTTTTCATTTATTTAGTCAGCTAAGTATATTGTTAAAATATCATGATTATGAATAATTATTGGCAATTATTTACGTAATAACTTGCGTAACATTGCAATTAAAGATTCCTGCTCTTGTGCATTTAAGACTTGAGCAAAAGCACGAATCGATTTTAAGTGATTAGGTAATGCCTTTTGGATAAGATTTTCCCCAGTTACAGTAAGGGTGATTAGTCGAGAGCGGCCATCTTCTCCACTTTTGGTCATCGATATTAAAGGATCGGGTGCAGCTAACATTCGTTTCACCATTACCGAAACGGTTGCTGGTGTTACGCCAACTCTTAATGCTAACTCGCTAGCGCAAGTTTCTCCTTCACTATACAATGACATTAATAAGGCAAATTTTCCTTCAGATACATCATAATCTTTGGCTAGTTGTGCATAAATATTTGATCGAATTAAATCGGCGGTGGTGATTAAACTTAAGACAAGATCAACGCCTGAAACCTCAATAATTTCATCATTAAATCTTTGTGCTTTTGCTAAAGTTTCGCGAGAAGGAAGTATTCTTGAATTGTAATTCAATTGTCATTACCTAATTTATTTAGTCGGCTAATTATACTTATTTAACCCTAATTGGCAATCCTTTTTTTATTCGTAATTTGTGATGTTTATCATAATAATATTCTAATGTTACTTGATACTTAAATCGTGAAAAATGATAACTCATTGTTTTCAAAATTATTATTTTATCTACTACTAAAGAGGTAATCCTTGAGGATAATTATATTCTGTTTAAAGTTCCTTAAAATATCAATTAGATAAAAATTAAATAATTGAATTAAAAATAAATTTGGAGCTTTTTATGAGTAAAACCAATCTCGTCATTATTGGCAATGGGATGGTTGGCCATCGTTTTGTTGAAGAAATTATTGATAAAATGCAGGCTGATAAGTTCAACATCACTATTTTTTGCCAAGAACCTAGAGTTGCTTACGATCGTGTTCATCTTTCATCCTATTTTTCAGGACATACCGCAGAAGCATTATCTTTAGTTAGAGAGGGTTTATATCAAGAAAATGATATAAATATTCTACTTAATGAGCGGGTTATATTAATCAACCGACAACGTAAAGAAGTGCATTCACAAACAGGACGAATAATCTCTTATGATAAATTGATTATTGCAACGGGATCTTATCCATGGATACCACCAATTAAAGGTGCTGATGGTGCGAATTGTTTTGTTTATCGTACTATTGAAGATCTTGATGCTATTCGTAATTGTGCCAGCAATTGTAAAACTGGCGCAGTAGTGGGTGGCGGTTTGCTTGGGCTTGAAGCTGCTGGGGCGCTAAAGAATTTAGGCATTGAAACTCATGTCGTTGAATTTGCGCCAGTGTTAATGGCAGAGCAACTTGATTCTATGGGGGGGGAACAGTTACGTCGAAAAATTGAGGAGATGGGGGTTGGTGTTCATACCAGTAAAAATACCCAAGAAATTATTCATACACCATCAGGTAAAATTATGCAATTTGCTGATGGTTCATCACTTAAAATTGATTTTATTGTTTTTTCAACAGGTATTCGACCTAGCGATCAATTAGCTAAAGCATGTGAGCTTGATATTGGCCCTCGTGGTGGGATTGTTGTTAACGATTATTGTCAAACATCAGATCCTGATATTTATGCGATAGGGGAATGTGCTTGTTGGCAAGGTAAAGTTTATGGTCTTGTTGCCCCTGGATATAAAATGGCGCAGGTCGCGTTAGCCCATTTAATCGGCGAAAATGCTAAATTTGAAGGCGCTGATATGAGTGCTAAACTCAAGTTGATGGGAGTCGATGTCGGTAGTATTGGCGATGCCAAAGCTAAGACGCTCGGTTGTCGGAGTTATGTTTACTTAGACGAAAATATCCCAGTTTATAAAAAATTAGTGGTTTCAAATGATAATCGCAAATTGCTTGGTGCTGTATTAGTTGGTGATACAGCAGACTATAGTAATTTATTACAATTAATGCTTAATAATATGGATCTGCCAGAGCATCCTGATAGCTTAATTTTACCTTCTCATGCCGGAGCTAAACCTGTATTAGGCGCTGATGCTTTGCCGGATAATGCACAAATATGTTCCTGTTTTGATGTAACAAAAGCAAAAATTGTGCAAGCTATTCATGCTGGTTGTCATACGGTGGCAGCAATTAAAGCCGAAACGAAAGCAGGTACTGGCTGTGGTGGCTGTATTCCATTAGTAACACAAATCCTTAATTTAGAATTAGCTAAGCAAGGTATTGAAGTCAGTCATGCCCTTTGTGAACATTTTAAATATTCTCGTCAAGAGCTTTTCCATCTTATTCGAGTTGAAGGATTAACTTCTTTCAGTGAAGTGATTACAAAACATGGTACTGGTTATGGTTGTGAAGTCTGTAAACCAACAATAGGGTCAATATTAGCATCATGTTGGAATAATTATATTCTTAAACCAGATCTTGTTCCTTTGCAAGATAGTAATGACATTTTTTTAGGTAACATCCAAAAAAATGGTACTTATTCCATTATCCCACGTAGTGCTGGTGGTGAAATTACACCAGAAGGCTTAATTGCGATAGGCCAGATTGCAAGGAAATATAATCTGTATTCGAAAATCACCGGATCTCAGCGAATTGGTTTATTCGGTGCACAAAAAGACGATCTTCCAGCTATCTGGAAAGAGCTCATAGCCGCTGGTTTTGAAAGTGGTCATGCCTATGCGAAGGCGTTACGTATGGCTAAAACATGTGTGGGTAGTACTTGGTGTCGTTTTGGTGTTGGCGATAGTGTCGGTTTTGGCGTTGAATTAGAAAATCGTTATAAAGGTATTAGAGCACCTCATAAATTTAAACTTGGTGTTTCAGGTTGTACTCGGGAGTGTGCGGAGGCGCAAGGTAAAGATATTGGTGTTATTGCTACTGAAAAAGGTTGGAATCTATATGTTTGTGGTAATGGAGGTATGAAGCCTCGTCATGCTGATTTACTTGCTGCGGATTTAGATAAAGAGACGCTTATACGTTATTTGGATCGTTTTATCATGTTCTATATTCGCACAGCTGATAAATTACAACGAACTTCCGTTTGGTTTGAGAATCTTGAAGGAGGAATCGATTATTTACGTAGTGTGATTATTGATGACAAGTTAGGTATTAATGCCGAACTAGAAAAAGAGATGGATCGAGTTCGACAATTAGTAGTCTGCGAATGGAAAGAAACAGTGGATAACCCAGCAGCACAAATCCGTTTTGCCCATTTTGTTAATAGTTCTAAGCGTGATGATAATGTTCAATTTGTGCCTGAACGCGATCAACATCGCCCAGCAACTCTTGAAGAACGTCAAACTATGTTAGGAGAATAGATCATGAGCCAATGGATTACTATTTGTAAATTACAAGATATTTTACCTGAAACAGGAATATGTGCTCTAGTCGGCAAAGAACATGTTGCAGTTTTTCGTCCCTACAATACTAATGAGCTTTATGCGATTAGTAATATTGACCCTTTTGCGAATGCCAGCGTCCTTTCTCGTGGCATTATTGCTGAACATGAAAATGAGCTATGGGTCGCAAGTCCTCTTAAAAAACAGCGTTTTCGTTTAAAGGATGGTTATTGCCTTGAAAATGAAGATTATTCTGTTACTCATTATGAAGTCAAAGTAGATAATGATGAATTTGTGCAAATAAAATCTAATTAATTAATCGCATTAGGAATAGAAAATGTATACAGAAACAATTAACAAATGTGCAGCTAATGCTGCGCGGATCGTTCGACTAGCTAAAACCAATCCAATTGGATTTTGGTTAAGTTCTGCTATGGCAGGTGCTTACGTTGGTTTAGGAATTATATTAATTTTCACACTAGGTAATTTGCTTGATCCATCCGTTAGGCCTTTAGTTATGGGGGCAACCTTTGGTATAGCATTAACTTTAGTGGTAATTGCCGGCTCAGAATTATTTACTGGCCATACCATGTTTTTAACTTTTGGCGTGCAGGCTAAAAAAATTACTCATTGTCAAATGTGGTGTGTATTGCCACAAACATGGTTAGGCAATTTGCTTGGATCAATTTTTGTGGCCGCTTTGTTTTATTGGGCTGCAAGTCCATTATTGGCAACAGATACTTCGCTTGCGCATACCGCTGCATTGGCAAAAACATCTGCGCCAGCAACAGCATTATTCTTTCGGGGAATTTTATGTAACTGGTTAGTTTGCTTAGCTATTTGGATGGCAAACCGAGTAGAGGGGTCAGCAAAATTTATTGCAATATGGTGGTGTTTATTAGCCTTTATTGCTTGTGGTTATGAACATAGTGTTGCCAATATGACGTTATTTTCACTTTCTTGGTTTGGTAATCATTCGGATGCTTACACATTAGCAGGCATTGGTCATAATTTGTTATGGGTTTCATTAGGAAATTTAGTATCCGGCGCACTATTTATGGGGTTAGGATATTGGTTTTCAACACCTAAATCAGAGCGACCTTAATTATAAATAACAGAAGTTTTTATTGTTCAATTTACTGATTGGTATGGTAATTAGCAATCAGTAAATTGCTCTTAAATCAAAAATATATTAATGGTTGTTTTGAAATTGTATGGATTATTTACCTTTATTTTGCAAATTAGAAAATCGTGATTGTTTATTAGTTGGTGGTGGCGAAATAGCTGAGCGTAAAGCTCGATTATTACTTGAAGCTGGTGCAAAATTAACTGTCAATGCACTTGAATTTAACCCACAATTTATCTGTTGGCAGCAACAAAAGCAGTTAGTTTTAATAAAAAGTGAGTTTAACGAGCAACTGCTAGATAATAAATGGTTAGTTATTGCTGCAACTAACTGTCAAAAAACCAATCAACAAGTTAGTAGCGCCGCAGAAAACCGTCGTATCTTTTGTAATGTGGTCGACTCTCCCAAAGATGCAAGTTTTATTATGCCTTCAATCATTGATCGTTCACCTATTATGGTAGCCATCTCTTCAGAAGGGCATGCTCCAGTATTAGCTCGCTTGTTACGTGAAAAATTTGAAGCAATATTGCCACAACATATTGGTAAATTAGCCATATATGCTGGTTATTTACGCAATAAAGTAAAAGCGACTTACCGAAGTATGACTGAACGTCGACGATTTTGGGAGAAATTGTTTTCTCATGATAGATTAGCGCAAGCAATAGCGAATAATGATTCAGAAAATGTCGATACATTAACTAATGAATTATTTGATGATTCGTTGGATTGTCGTGGCGAAGTGGTCTTAGTAGGTGCTGGCCCTGGTGATCCAGGGTTGTTAACTTTAAAAGGTCTTCAACAAATTCAACAAGCGGATATTATTGTTTATGATAGATTAGTCTCAAAAGAAATAATGAATTTAACTCGACGAGACGCGCAACGAATTTTTGTTGGTAAACACCCCGGTTTTCATTGTGTTCCGCAAGAACAAATTAATCAAATATTATTGGAACAAGCACAAAAGGGTCTGCGAGTGGTACGACTTAAAGGTGGTGATCCTTTCATTTTTGGTCGAGGAGGAGAAGAGCTTGAAACATTATTCAATGCTAATATTCCTTTTTCGGTAGTACCTGGCATTACTGCGGCTTCTGGATGCTCGGCGTATAGTGGAATACCACTAACTCATCGTGATTACGCACATAGTGTACGTTTAATAACTGCTCATCTAAAAGATGGATCTCATCTTGATTGGCGAAGTTTAGCGGCTGAAAAGCAGACTTTGGTTTTTTATATGGGGCTATCGCAAGCAGAAAATATTAAAACGAATTTAATTAAACACGGTATGGATGGTCAGACTCCTATTGCTATTGTTGAAGAGGGTACTACTACTAAGCAAAAAGTCATCAATGGTTTATTATCCGAACTTGGTCAGCTAGCTTTACAAGCTCGTAGCCCTAGTTTAATTATCGTTGGTCCGGTGGTGGCATTACGAGAAAAACTTAACTGGTTTTCACAGAATTAGTATAAATTGGCAAGGAAATGATAGGATATTTTATAATATTCTTTATTTTCTTGCCTTTTGTTTCCAAACAATTTGACTAAAAAATATTGTTACAAAGTGTTTTATAACAATATCGACTTTGCTTTTTTTATCAAAATTTAAGAAGGCGTATCGACATCATCCCAATCGGCATTTTCAAAGTTTGTTAGCCAATTTAAAGCATGTTGTCTTTCTTGAATAACGCCTTCCATTATTTCTACAGGTAGTGTTTTATTATTAAGCCGACAATCTCTTGCTAGCCAATGTAATCGGTAATTTAAATCTAATGCATCTAGCAGTTCACTTGTTGGTCTTAAGGTTAAAGTAGATAGTTCGGGATTACTATTTTCTAAACCAGTTTCAACTAATGAAGATACATTACAAAAAGTATCCGCAAAAGGTAATTTTGATTGCCAATTTAGTGCCCATTGTAGTGGTAATAAGGCTTCATAGCGCCAACTCATATTCATAACATCTTGTTCTTGCGGTTGAGGTGCGTGAATAAAATCATATTCAATATTTGATAAAGCAGCAAACCCTAACGGACAACGCGCTTTGAATTCCTCAGGATCTAATGGGGCATTTTCTCGAAAGCTTTCGGCTTGAATTCCTGTTAACATCAGGGCTAAGGCTCGTTTTTTTACTTCATCGGGTGTTCTAAGTATTACTTCAGATTCAGCAACGACAGGAGGTAAGCTTACAAGCGGATGTAATCCTAACGTTGCTAAATACTGCTCAGTTTTTGCTTTGCGTTGTAATGCTTCTGACGGATAAGGCATTTTAACATTTATATCAAATTTTCCATCTGGATCTTGTAAAACATCCATCTTAGGATTGCGAATCGTGCCATCGGGGATAAATAAAATAACATTAGCCAGCTCAGCCCAATGCGCTAGTTCATTAAATTGATTTTCTTCTATTTCAAACGTAAACTGATGTTTAGTTTTTTGAATATGTCGATAAAGTTCATAACGGCGGGAATTCATTTCACCGTCACCTGCTTGCATAACATAGCCAATAAAACCATTAAGATGATCTGTAAAATTGAGTGAGTTCAATCCACGTTGATTTAATTTTTTACAACTAAAATTAATTGCTGTTGGATTTGTGAGTGTAGAGTAAGCATTGACTAATAGAGACATTTACAACTTCATCCTATTTTTTAATTTTTTGTTTTCTAATTTTGTTCAATAAATCAATTTAATTGATTGAACTAATTATAAATATTGTTTTTCATTTGAATCAAGTAGAAGAAAACGGTTGTTATAGAAAATTTTTAATGATTAGGATTAGATATTCTATCCAATTAAAAGTGTAAGCGGATATATGATATAAATCGGCATTAATACATTGCCAAGGTTATTCTTTACTCTGCAAATACCATACAGTCATTTCCATACGTGACTTAAAGTTGAGTTTTTTAAAAATACTTTTAATATGAACTTTTACTGTACTTTCAACTATATCTAACTCTTTTGCGATAAGTTTATTCGATAATCCTTGCACTAATAAGTTAAATGTTTCATGTTCTCTTGGGGTAAGTAAATTGATATCATGGGATTGGTTGGTTGTCTGGTTTTTATCATCACGCATATAATTAAGAATGATATGTGAAATAGCTTCATCCATAATGACTTTCCCTTCCGAAATATCCTTTAAGGCTTTAAGAAAATCTTCCGGTTCCATATCTTTTAACAAATAACCATCAGCACCAGTTTTGAGCGAGGTAATAATATCTTCTTTTGCGTCTGAGACAGTAAACATAATGATTCTGCTTGAAATGTTTTTCTCGCGTAAATAGCGTAGAATTTCTAGTCCACTGACATCATTCATATTGATATCTAACAAAATAATATCAGGATCAAGTGTTTCAGCCAGCTTAACTCCTTCTATCCCTGAACCAGTTTCACCGATAATTTCAAAATTATTGATGGTGTTAATAAGTTGCTTTACCCCATTTCTTAACATGGGATGATCATCAATAAGTAATATTGAACTTTTAACTTGATCCATTGGTTACTCTTTTATCATCTTGCAAGGAATTGTGTTTGTTGCTTTAAATGTTACCACAATTTCTGTTCCCATATTAGGCTTACTATTAATGACTAGATTGCCGTTTAATACGCCAACTCTATCACGCATAATAATTAAACCATAGTGATTATCTTGATGTGTATTATTTTGTAAACCAATGCCATTATCTTTTATGCTAACGGTAATAATTTGATTCTCATCAATCGTTAAGCTTATTTTGACCTGGGTTGCATTGGCGTGTTTATAGATATTATTTAAAGATTCCCGGACACATTGCAGTAAATGAAAGGCATATTTGCTATTGATGATATTGAGAGGTAATTGATATTCAATCTGAATTGTAAATTTCAATTTCTGATTAAACTCATCAATTAACTCCATGAAACTGGCATAAAAACCGGTTTGGTTAAGACGTAAGCGAAACGAGGTAATTAACTCTCTTAATTGAGAGTAGGTTATATTAACCTCTTTACGCATAGTCGTCAGCAAATCGATACTGGTTTGGGAAGTTAAATCCGATTGCATCTGTAAGCAACTAAGATGTATTTTTAAACAAGAAAGTGATTGCGCTATCGAGTCATGTAGTTCCCTAGCCATTGCTGAACGTTCTTTCATTAATAGATATTGTTTTTGTTGTTCTATTTGCCTATCAAGCATTAGTGCTGTAGTCATTTGTTCAACTAAAGCAGTAATTAAATTTTCTTGTTCTGTTCCTAGTTGTACTTTTGATGGCTGTATTGCAAATAAAATGCCAAATTTTTCTCCTTTTTCTTGCAGATACCAATAGCGCTGAAAACCATTTTCTTGATAAGATTTTGATGGAATAAGACAAGCATTACATTCTGAATTTTGGCAATAAGGGAGTTTTTGTTGGTTGTCATAGCTGAATTGTTGAAAATGTTCTATGTTATCTGATTCATAAAATCGGATTTGAAACTGTGTTAATGGTACTAATTCTTCTAGTCCACGAAGTATAATTAAAAAACGCTCACATAAGGGATCTGAGGTATGGAGTTGCTTGATGGCTTGATATTGAAATGACAAAATTTTATTGATTTGTTGTAATTCAGCTGTTTTTTCTGTGACGCGCTCTTCTAACAATAGATACTGTTGTTCAATTTGTTCCGCCATTTTATCAAAGGCTTGCCCCAGTAAATCAAACTCACTTTTGGTTGTTTTACTATTAAAGCGTTGACTAAAATTCTGTTGCGAAATCGATTCTGCCATATGAATTAATTTACGCCATGGCGCAAGAAGATAACGACGTAAATAGTAAATTTGTGCCAGAAGAAATAGTGCAATTAGAATGATAAAAACGAGTTGTAATTGTGAAAGATAATGGATTTGATTTTCTGTCTTTTGATCAATTTGATGAACCAGTTTATCGGTGTGAGCAACAAAATTATCAATTTCATTTTTTATCTCATTTATATTGTTTGCTTGTTGAAGTTTCGGAACAATATGCTTGAACCACTGCGACTGTAATTGATTAAAATCATCAATTAACTGATAACGTTCAAATAATTTTAATTGTTGTGATGATGGGATATCATTAAAAATGTTAAGTCGATAAATATCCTTTTTTTCTATAGGTGTCATTGCTAAAAGTTGATAGCTCTTCATTCTGATTAACCCTAATTGATTAATCATATAAGCGCTACCTTTAGTATCATTAGCGACTTGTATTGACAAAAATAGCGCCAATAATGCCATAGCGCCTAAAAAGAGCATTAAAAGTGTTAAACGATTAATAATAGAAGCACTGTAGCGAAATTTTCTTTTTAGCATATAGGTACTCAATATTTTTGCGTTAAATATTATGCAAATAAATAATAATTTAACTATATTGTAGCGTGAAAATAGCTGGTCTAAGATCTTTTTTGTGACTTTTTGCGATCTTTTATTAAACAGCGCTTGCAACAAGCATAAATTTTGCGTAAAATTCACGCCCTATAAGATTAATCAATGCAGACATATATTTTTAATCAGGAATCGTCTGCTTTTTATTGCGGAGTTAAGTATGTACGCAGTTTTCCAAAGTGGTGGTAAACAACACCGAGTTAGCGAAGGACAAGTCGTTCGCTTGGAAAAAATTGAAGTCGAAACAGGTTCAGAAGTTGTTTTCGATAAAGTTTTAATGGTAGCAAATGGTGAAGACATCAAAGTTGGTGCTCCGTTTGTTGAAGGTGCAACAATTAAAGCAGAAATTGTTGAGCATGGTCGTGGCGAGAAAGTGAAAATTGTTAAATTCCGTCGTCGTAAACACTATCGTAAACAACAAGGTCACCGTCAGTGGTTCACTGATGTGAAGATCACTGCAATCGCTTAATAGGAGTATCGAACAATGGCACATAAGAAGGCTGGTGGTTCATCACGTAATGGTCGTGATTCCCAGAGTAAACGTTTAGGTGTTAAACGTTATGGTTCTCAAGAAGTTCTTGCGGGTAACATTTTAGTTCGTCAACGTGGAACTCAATTCCACCCAGGTACTAACGTAGGTTGTGGTCGTGATCATACCCTATTCGCTTTAGTTGATGGACAAGTTAAGTTCGAAGTTAAAGGACCTAAAAACCGCCGTTATGTTAGTGTAGTTGCTAACAGCTAATAAACCAGCGGTTTAATAAGTTATAGAAGCCTCACAGTCATTGTGGGGCTTTTTTCATTTCTTGAAAATTTATATAATTCATTATGATAAAACAGCAAAATGTTAAATTAGGTTTTGCATTAGCCATGTTAACAGCCGTTATGTGGGGACTAGTGCCAATTGCTATGAAATATGCATTAGTTGTTATTGATCCATTAACATTAGCTTGGTCACGATTAAGTATCTCAGCTATCGGTATTACACTATGGCTGGCTTATAAAAAACAGTTTCCTAATTTAGCTATGTTTAAAAAACGTCGCCGTTTTATCTTATTGATGATTGCTGGGTTTGGTCTACTGGGTAATTTTGCACTTTTTGCTACAGCTGTTCAGTATTTATCTGCAACTACTGCTCAAGTTGTTGGACAAACCGGAATTATAATATTTATGATTTCTAGTGCAATTATTTTCAAAGAAAGATTAAGACCAACGCAAATTATTGGTATTACCATATTATTAATTGGATTAGGATTGTTTTTTAATGAAAATCTAGCCGATCTTTTTGCTAATATGTCTTCATATGGCATAGGTGTTTGGCTGGCTTTGCTGGCTTCTATCTCATGGGCATGTTATGCGTTAGCGCAAAAAGTATTATTAAAAAAATTACGAGCAGAACAGCTACTTTGGTTGATTTATCTTATTTGTAGTATTTTTTTATGGCCTTTAGCATCACCAACGAAAATAGCCAGTGCTGATTTTAGCCAACTGTTTGCCATTATTTTTTGCGGACTTAATACTATTATTGCTTATGGTGCTTTGGTTATGGCAATGGAACGTTGGCAAGCTGCACAAGTAAGTGCAATAACCACATTAACACCACTTTTTGCACTGATTTTTTCAGATTTATTTGCTTTACTATGGCCAGAAAAGTTTGCAATGCAATATTTAAATATTTTAGGTTATATTGGCGCAGTATCAGTGGTCGCTGGTGCAATGTTTGCAACGGTTGGACACTACTTGTGGCAACCACGAAAGGGCTGGCTAATTAACCGAAAGAAAGAGGACAAATAATGAAATTTGTAGATGAAGCTTCAATTCGTGTCGAAGCCGGAGATGGCGGAAATGGTTGTGTTGGTTTCCGCCGAGAAAAATATATACCTAAAGGTGGCCCTGATGGTGGCGATGGTGGAGACGGTGGTGATGTATTTTTTATTGCTGATGAAAACTTAAATACATTGGTTGATTTTCAATTTGAAAAAAACTACCGAGCAGAACGTGGTCAAAATGGACAAGGTTCTGATTGTACGGGGAAACGAGGTAAAGATATTACCGTTAAAGTGCCAGTAGGAACTCGTATAACTGATAAATATACTGGTGAAATTATTGGTGATTTAACACATCATCAACAAAAAGTTCTGGTTGCTAAAGGTGGTTTTCATGGACTTGGTAATGCCCGTTTTAAATCATCAGTGAATCGTGCTCCACGACAAAAAACCGATGGTACGCCTGGTGAAAAACGCGATGTGTTATTGGAATTATTATTGCTAGCTGATGTGGGTATGTTGGGTTTACCTAATGCTGGTAAATCAACATTTATTCGCAGTGTTTCAGCTGCTAAACCTAAAGTCGCTGATTATCCATTTACAACATTAGTACCTAGCTTGGGTGTTGTGCGAATGGATAATGAACAAAGTTTTGTTGTTGCAGATATCCCTGGATTGATTGAAGGGGCATCTGATGGTGCAGGGCTTGGTATTCGCTTTCTAAAACATCTTGAACGTTGTCGCGTATTAGTGCATTTAATTGATATAGCGCCAATAGATGGTTCAGATCCAATTGAAAATGCGAAAGTTATTATTCAAGAATTGCATCAGTATAGTGATAAATTAGCAAATAAACCGCGTTGGTTAGTTTTTAATAAGATGGATGTATTAGGTCCTGATGAAAGTGAAAAACGTGCAGCTGAAATTGCGGAAGCCTTAAATTGGGATGAGAAATATTATCTTATTTCAGCGGTGAATCACGAAGGCGTAAAAGCATTATGTTGGGATTTAATGGATTATATTACGGCTCATCCTCGAGAGGCAGAACAAGAGGAAACATCGCCTGAAAAAGTCGAATTTATGTGGGATGATTATCATCAACAAGCAATGGATGATGCATTTGATGACGACGATGATTTTGATGATTGGGATGAGAGTGATGAAGAGGGTGTTGAGTTTATCTATCAAAAATAAAACTATTCCCAAAAGTTAATTATAATGGTTTGTTTATAGTTAAGTTTTGCAAAAAGCAGGGGCAAATTACCCTGCTCCTCTCAATTATATTTTTTATAAAAACAAAATTTTAATATAAAAACACATGTTAAATTGACAAAATTTTGTCTTTTTTTTGGAAATAGTCAAAAAAATAACTTGCTTTTAATAATGAGAATGATTATCATTCAATTGTACTTTGTTAGAGCGTCGAAAGACTTCTAAAAAAGTATGACATTGCTCACATTGCTTCCAATGTTTGCCAGCCTAGTAAAACTAAGCTGGCTTTTTTATTATTAGTGTATATTTATTAGTAATTATCTTAGATTAACAGATGGATTATTGATATCAAATAAAACTAATAATGCAGCATTACCGCCAAATTCTTTTGGTGCTTGATGGAAACACATTACATGTGGGTGTTGGGCTAACCACATTGGAGTTTGTTTTTTTAATATGTTTTTACCATGACCATACATAATACAAGCACAATTAGCATTTTCACGTAAACAAGCAGCAATAAGTGCTGCAATTTCTTTTTTTGCTTCTTGCTGGGTTAATCCATGTAGGTCTAAAAAAAACTCGGGTGAATAAAATCCTCGTCGCAATTTTTTTAACTCATTGTTATCCGTATTTTCACGAATGTAACGAATAGGATCTTCTTGTAGAAGTGGTTGGTAATCATCGGAAAAATAAAATTCATTATTTACTTTTTCATGTTGAAGCTTTTGATTATCAATTAGCTTTTGGGATCGTTTTACTGGTTTATGAATAACGGTATCTTGTTTAAGTTGTTTGGTATTACCAATACTACTTTTAAACAAGTTGATATCTTCATCTTCTAATTTAAATTTATTTGGCATTGATTTTTTACTCTGGATAAATTTTTTCTTTATATTCACACAAATCTTCAATAACGCAAGATCCGCAGCGTGGCTTCCTAGCTATACAGGTATATCGACCATGTAATATTAACCAATGATGACAATTTATTTTATAATCATCTGGAACCACTTTAAGTAGTTTTTCTTCAACAGCTTCAACCGTTTTGCCTGGTGCAAATCCTGTTCGATTACTTACTCTAAATATATGGGTATCGACAGCAATAGTTGGCCAGCCAAATGCGGTATTTAAAACTACGTTAGCTGTTTTTCTTCCTACGCCAGGTAGTGCAATTAATGAGTCAAAATTTTCTGGTACTTCACCTTGGTATTTATCTACGAGAATCTGACAGGTTTTAATAATATTTTCTGCTTTGCTATTATATAAACCAATTGTCCGAATATAGTCTTTTAATTTATTGACACCTAGTGCCAGAATTTGCTCTGCGGTATTTGCGATAGCAAATAATGGTTTAGTGGCTTTATTCACACTAACATCGGTGGCTTGAGCGGATAGTACAACAGCTATAAGTAACTCGAATGGTGTTTTATATACCAATTCAGTTGTAGGATCTTTAATATGCTCTTTTAATCTTTCTAAAATTTCAATTCGAGTTGATTGTTTCACAATATTTTATAAATAAAAAAAGTTAATTAATATTATATACATTATATGATATTTAACCTTAGGATATATTGAGTTTTTATATAGGTTGAAACTATTAACAATGTATCTATTTAAAAAATTGAAGATATTTTTATTTTATGGATTGAATTGTAATACTAGCTTTTATAGCTGAGATAGATATAGCAAAATCGCCTGCTTTTTAGCAGGGGCTTTTTATGATAAGCTAGCCAACTATTTTTAATTTCATCGATCAAGGTTTATTATAAAAATGTCATTACCAATGATTGTCACCTTTGCTGTTTACATATTAGGAATGATTGCGATTGGTTTCTTTGCATTTCGTGCAACACGAAACTTTGGTGATTATATATTAGGTGGACGTCGCATAGGTAGTGTAGTTACTGCACTTTCTGCTGGTGCTTCTGATATGAGTGGTTGGTTATTAATGGGATTACCGGGTGCAGTATTCTTATTTGGTATCTCGCAAAGCTGGATTGCTATAGGATTAATAATTGGCGCTTATCTAAATTGGTTGCTGATTGCCGGTAGATTAAGAGTTTTCACAGAGATAAATCATAATTCATTAACTTTACCTGACTATTTTGCTCGTCGATTTGATGACAATAGTTCACTATTAAGAATTATTTCAGCAGTAATAATTTTAATCTTTTTTACCATTTATTGTGCTTCAGGCGTAGTTGCTGGTGCTAAATTATTTGAAAGTACATTTGGGCTTAGTTATGGCTGGGCAATGCTAGCAGGCGCTGGCGCGACAATTGCTTATACTTTTATTGGTGGTTTCTTAGCAGTAAGTTGGACCGATACAATTCAAGCTAGTTTAATGATGTTTGCTCTAATATTAACACCAATTATGGTAATGATTAATGCGGGTGGTTTTACTGATGCAATGGCTAATATTCAATCATTAAATCCTGATTATACTAATATCTTTGCTCATATGGATTTGATTGCCATTATTTCATTGTTAGGTTGGGGACTTGGTTATTTTGGTCAACCACATATTTTAGCTAGATTTATGGCTGCTGATTCTCATGAAGTCATGAAAAATGCTCGTCGAATTAGTATGACATGGATGATTTTATGTTTAGCTGGCGCAATTACAGTTGGTTTCTTTGGTATTGCTTTCTTTGCCAATAATCCTAACTTAGCTTATCTAATTGATAATGGGAAACATGAACGTATTTTTATCGAATTATCTAAATTACTATTTAACCCATGGGTTGCTGGTATTTTGCTTGCGGCTATTCTAGCCGCAGTAATGAGCACCTTAAGTTGTCAATTATTGGTTTGTTCAAGTGCATTAACAGAAGATTTTTATCGTGCTTTTATCCGACCTAAGGCTAAGCAACGAGAATTAGTTTGGGTTGGCCGTATAATGGTGCTATTAGTTTCTGTTATTGCTATTTTATTAGCGATCAATCCTAATAACAGTGTGCTTGATTTAGTTAGCCATGCTTGGGCTGGTTTTGGTGCTGCGTTCGGTCCGATTGTTGTATTCTCGGTGTTTTGGGCTCGAATGACTCGCAATGGTGCATTAGCAGGAATGATAACTGGTGCAATCACCGTCTTGCTTTGGATTAATTTTAATTGGCTTAATTTATATTCACTAATTCCTGGCTTTTTATTTGCGTCAATAGCAATCATTATTTTTAGCTTATTAGATAAAAAACCGAACGAAATAGTTGAAGACCATTTCAAACAAGCGTATAAAAAATACCACAATAAAACAGTATAGAATTTAATTAAGTAGAATATAAACGTAACAAATTTAATAGGTAAAATATCATGACAAAAAATGTGATCAAACAACTGCAAGAGCGTGGACTGATTGCTCAACTTACTGATGAAAAAGCGTTAATGGAACTGATTGAGCAAAATCCTATTGCACTATATTGTGGTTTTGATCCAACCGCTGATAGTTTGCATCTTGGTCATTTAGTTCCATTGCTTTGTTTGAAACGTTTTCAATTGGCTGGTCATAAGCCAATAGCTTTAGTTGGAGGTGCGACAGGATTAATTGGCGATCCAAGTTTTAAAGCTGTTGAACGTAAGCTCAATACTGAAGATACGGTAATTGAATGGAGTGAAAAGATTAAACAACAAGTATCGCCATTTTTAGATTTTGGATGTGGTGATAACGCCGCTATTGTTGCCAACAACTATGATTGGTTTGGTGGCATGAATGTTTTATCTTTTTTACGAGATATTGGAAAATATTTTTCTGTTAATGCAATGATTAACAAAGAATCCGTTAAACAACGTATTGACCGTGATGAATCAGGTATATCTTTTACTGAATTTTCTTATAGTTTGTTACAGTCTTATGACTTTGCAAGTCTTAATAAAGCTCATAATGTTGTGTTACAAATTGGTGGTTCTGATCAATGGGGTAATATTACTGCTGGTATCGATTTAACGCGTCGTTTACACCAGAAGCAAGTATATGGTTTAACCGTACCATTAATTACTAAATCTGATGGAACTAAATTTGGTAAAACTGAAAGTGGTGCAGTATGGTTAGATCCGAAAAAAACTAGTCCATATAAATTTTATCAATTTTGGATTAACACTGCTGATGCTGATGTTTATCGATTCCTTAAATTCTTTACCTTCATGTCATTGGAAGAAATTGATGCTTTGGAAGAAGAAGATAAAAACAGTGGCGTTGCACCGAGAGCTCAGTATGTCCTTGCCGAACAAGTGACTCAATTAGTTCATGGTGAAGAAGGACTAACAGCTGCTAAACGTATTACTGAAAGTCTATTTTCTGGTAAATTAACTGATTTATCTGAAGCTGATTTTGAACAATTAGCTCAAGATGGTATGCCTACAGTTAGTATTGAAGGTGATGTAGATCTACAACAAACTATTGTTAATGCTGAGTTTGCACCATCAAGAGGGCAAGCAAGAACAATGATTGATTCCAATGCTATTTCTGTTAATGGTGAACGTAATTCAACAACAGATTATCGTTTTTCTGATAGTGATAAGTTATTTAATCGTTACACATTACTGCGTCGAGGTAAAAAATACTACTGCTTACTTATTTGGAGATGATTTCATGAAAAATATTTTATCGATTCAGTCTCATGTTGTATTTGGTCATGCAGGTAATAGTGCTGCTGTATTTCCAATGCGTCGTTTAGGTGTGAATGTTTGGCCATTAAATACGGTACAATTTTCAAACCATACTCAATATCGGCAATGGACTGGAACGGTAATGCCTGCATCTCATTTAACCGATATCGCTGATGGGATTAATGCTATTGGCGAATTACAACGATGTAATGCCGTATTAAGTGGCTATATGGGGTCACCAGAACAAGGTAATGCAATTATTGAAATTGTGAAAAAAGTAAAAGCTGAGAATCCTGAAGCAATTTATCTTTGTGATCCTGTAATGGGGCATCCCGAAAAAGGATGCTTTGTCGCTCCTGGTGTAGCAGAATTTTTATGTAATACAGCCTTGCCCATATCTGATATGATGGCACCAAATATTTTAGAATTAGAAGAACTTAACGGTAAACAGCCGATCAATAATGTCAAGCAAGCAATCTTGGCATGCCGTTCAATTTGTGAAAAAGGGCCTAAAGCAATTTTAGTTAAACATTTAAGTCGAGCTGGCTATCAACAAGATCGTTTTGAAATGTTGTTAGTAACAGAAAATGAAGCTTGGCATATTGATCGCCCGTTAGTTGATTTTGGCGTCAAACAACCAGTTGGTGTTGGTGATATGACTAGTGGGCTGTTTTTAGCAAATATCATGCTTGGTAAATCCATTGTTGAAGCATTTGAGCATACTACATCGGCGGTTTATGCGGTTATGCTTGAAACATTAAGACAAAATGAATATGAATTGCAATTAGTTGCCGCACAAAATGAAATAGAAACCCCTAAACAGTGGTTTAATGCGAAAAAAATTGATTAATTGCGAAAATATGTAAAAATAACAAAAAATTGCGGATAGTAAGACAATGAGGGGGGGTATGGAAGAAAATATTTCATTGGGTAAGATTCTTTCCGATTTAAGAAGTAATATGGGTTTATCGCAAAAAGATATTGCTGAACAAATTCATGTTAGAACAGCTGTCATTTCTGAAATTGAAAATGATCAGCTACTTCATGCCCCTTTTGTTTTTGTTAAAGGTTATATTCGTTCGTATGCCAATATTGTTGGTTTATCAGCTGATGAATATCAACCTTATCTCGAAATTTTAGCTGAACAATATTTAGTAAAAGAAACTAAAAAACCTAAACCAATATATAGTAAAACAAATCGTAGTAAGAAACCGTTCTTTTTTGGTTTGTTTGCTTTAATTTGTGCATTAGGTGGTGGCTTATACTATGTCAATTCTCAAAATAAAAGTAACTTTATTGAAGTTAGTCATTATATTTCTCCACAGCCTTCAGATCGCGTTAACAGTTAGCAAATTTTCTCATTCACATACAGACATTTGTCTTAAATCTTGTTAAGATTGCGTCCTAGTTATTTTGTAATATGATTAGGCATCTTATGAGTCATCAAGAGTCACCAATTATTAGGCGAGAATCAACCCGAATTTATGTTGGTAATGTGCCAATCGGTGGTGGTGCGCCGATTGCTGTGCAATCGATGACAAATACTCGAACAACAGATGTGGAAAAAACAGTAGCTCAAATTCAAGCCCTTGAGCGTGTAGGGGTTGATATTGTCCGAGTTTCTATTCCAACTATGGATGCTGCTGAGGCGTTTAAAATAATTAAGCAACAAGCAAAAGTCCCCCTTATTGCTGATATTCATTTTGATTATCGCATTGCTTTAAAGGTTGCTGAATATGGAGTGAATTGTTTACGGATTAATCCTGGTAATATTGGTAATGAATCACGGATTCGCTCGGTTGTTGATTGTGCCAAGGATAAAAATATTCCTATCCGAATCGGCGTAAACTCTGGTTCGCTAGAAAAAGATATCCAAGAAAAATATGGCGAGCCGACACCAGAGGCTATAGTCGAATCAGCTATGCGACATGTAGATATACTTGATAGGCTAGGTTTTGACCAATTTAAGGTAAGTGTAAAAGCGTCAGACGTTTTTACTGCGGTTGATTCATACCGATTATTAGCAAAACAAATTAAGCAACCTTTACATTTAGGTATAACGGAAGCTGGTGGAGTGCGTAGTGGAGCGGTAAAATCAGCGATTGGGCTTGGCTTATTATTATCGGAAGGGATTGGTGATACATTAAGAGTTTCACTAGCAGCTGATCCAACGGAAGAAGTTAAAGTTGGATTTGATATTTTAAAATCGTTACGCATTCGAGCAAGAGGTATTAATTTTATTGCTTGCCCAACCTGTTCAAGGCAAGAGTTTGATGTAATTAGTACCGTTAATACATTAGAACAGCGATTAGAAGATATAATAACACCAATGGATGTATCAATTATTGGTTGTGTTGTAAATGGACCTGGTGAGGCTTTAGCTTCTACAATGGGTGTTGCTGGTGGTCACAACAAAAGCGGTTTTTATGAAGATGGTGTGCGCATAGGGCGTATTGATAATGAACAAATGATAGATGAGTTGGAAGCTAAAATTCGTGCTAAGGCATCAATTTTAAAAAATAGAATTGCAACAACTGAACTATAACCTTATTAGATAGCGAATAAACAAATGGCAGAGAAAAAAATCCAATCAATACGGGGAATGAATGATTTACTCCCTAATGATAGTGCTACATGGCAACAAATTGAAAAAATTGTTAAAGGTGTACTAAATAGTTATGGTTATAATGAAATTAGAACACCAATCGTTGAAGATACCGCACTATTTAAACGTGCAGTTGGTGAAGTTACCGATATTGTTGAAAAAGAGATGTATACTTTTAATGACCGTAATGATGAAAGTATTACTCTTCGCCCTGAAATTACAGCTGGTTGTGTCCGTGCAGGTATTGAACACGGTCTATTTTACAACCAAGAACAACGACTATGGTATTTAGGGCCGGCATTTCGTTATGAAAAACCGCAAAAAGGGCGTTATCGTCAATTTCATCAATTTGGTGTTGAAGTTTTTGGCCTTGAAGGGCCTAATATTGATGCAGAGCTTATCTTATTAACTGCACGTTTTTGGAAAGCACTTGGTATTGAAGAGCATACGACACTTGAACTTAATTCTATCGGTTCAGTTGAAGCAAGAGCAAATTACCGTAATGCTTTAGTCAGTTTTCTTGAGCAACATAAAGATAAATTAGATGAAGACTGTTTACGTAGAATGTATACTAACCCATTACGGGTGTTAGATTCGAAAAATCCTGTTATTCAAGAATTACTTAATCAAGCACCGAAATTATTTGATTATTTAGATAAAGAATCTAAACTTCATTTTGATGGCTTGTGTCAATTATTAGATAGCGCAGGAATAAAATATAATATTAACCAAAGATTGGTGCGTGGTTTAGATTATTATAACCGTACTGTTTTTGAGTGGGTAACAAGTAGTTTAGGCGCTCAAGGTACAGTTTGTGGCGGAGGTCGTTATGACGGTCTAGTTAGCCAACTTGGTGGACAACCAACACCAGCAGTTGGTTTTGCTATGGGGGTAGAACGTTTAGTATTATTAGTGCAGGCGGTTAATCCTTCATTAAATCGAGATAGTTCAATTGATATTTATATGATATCTTCGGGTGATGAAAAAACGACAGCTGCAGCCCAAAAAATGGCAGAAGTACTCCGTGATGGGTTATCTGATAAGCGAATTGTGACTAATTATGGTAGTAGTAATTTTAAAAAACAATTTGCCAAAGCGGACAAATTAGGTGCTAAAATAGCTGTAATTATTGGTGAAAACGAAATTATTAATCAATCAGTTACAATTAAAAATTTACAAACAGGCGAACAAGTTGAAGTTGCAGAAAAAGAGATTGTTCAAACTTGTTTGGCGATATTGTAAATTAAAGGAAATAGGAGAAAAACGTGAGTTATCAGTTATCTGGCGAAGAACAATTTTCAGAGATAAAAGAATTTCTTGCTAAAAAGTGGAAAATTATTGTTGCGGTTATTGTAATTGGATTACTGGCTTTTTATGGCTGGCGTTATTGGCAATCTTACAAATTAGAAAAAGCGATAGAATCTTCAGATCGTTATGAACAATTAATTGCTAAATTAGATAACAACAATCCTGATTCAGTTAATGAATTAGTCTCTTTTGCTAAAGATAATAATACTATTTATAGTGTTTTTGCTAATTTTAGAGCAGCAAAATTTTATGTTGAACAATTAAAAGATTATGCTGGAGCAGAAAAATTACTTACAGATACGTTAAGTAAAACTGATTCAGATGTTATTAAATCAATAAGTTATATTCGTATTGCAAAAATACAATATCAACTTGAACATTATCAAGAAAGTTTGGCTACTTTAAATAAAGTAACCGAAAAAAGTTGGGCGCCAGTAGTTAATGATATTCGTGGCGATATATCGGTGAAAATGAATAATTATGATGAAGCAGTGGCTGCTTACAATGTTGCATTAAGTTCATCACCGACTCAAGCATTAGAGCAAAATATCAAAATGAAGTTAAATCAAGCTCAATATCTTAAAGATAAACAACAAGCTGAAAAAGCTAAACAAGAAGAAGCTGCCGCCAAGGAAAAAGCTAAGCAAGAAGCTGAAGCCAAAAAAAATGCAGCTCACGAAAATGAAGATTAATTTATCCTGATATAAGGATCTATACAATGAAGTTATCAAAATGTCTGTCTATGAGTGTTTTTATGTTATCACTTGCAGGGTGTTCATTGTTTGGTGGAGAAGAAGAAATTGTCCAGATTTCACCTTCACCAAAAGTGGATAACCAATTTCCAATTCAAGAAATATGGCGAAATAGCACAGCAGGCAATACAAATGTTTATTCATTATTGGGGCCGATTAATTACGATAATGCTATTTATGCTGCTAGCCGTAGTGGGCAAGTTAAAGCAATTGATTTATCAACTGGCCATACTATATGGGACAAAAATTTATCACAAAGTACATTATTTAGCAGTAAAACAGCGTTATTTTCTGGCGGTGTAAGCGCTGATGATAGATATGTTTATGTCGGTAGCGAACGTGCGGTTGTTTATGCATTAGATCGTAATGATGGTAATGTGGTTTGGGAAAAATCGGTACATGGTGAAGTACTTGCTCGTCCAGTTTCTTCTGATGATAAAGTCATAATCCATACCGCTAGTGGTAATTTACAAGCTTTGAATCGTAACACAGGTGAAGATGTATGGGATGTAGTGCTTGAAGTGCCAACACTTTCATTGAGAGGTAATTCTACACCAACTATTGCTCATGGTGCGGCTATACTTGGCGATGATACTGGTCATGTGAATGCTTACTATCTTAATGATGGACAACTTATTTGGCAGCAACGAATATCTCAACCAAGTGGATCGACTGAAATTGACAAATTGAATGATGTTGATTCAACCCCAGTTATTGAAGGTAATTTAGCTTATGCAATTGGCTATAATGGTAATGTTGTTGCACTTGACTTAAGTAATGGTCAAATTGTGTGGCGTAAAGAAATGGGATCTACACATAGCTTTGCGGTTGATTCACAGCAGTTATTCATTGTGGATCAAGATGACAATGTTCAAGCTGTGACTAAAAATGGTGGTGCAGTGAATTGGACTCAGACAGGTTTGTTACATCGTCAATTAACCGATCCGGTTATTTATCAAAATTACATTGTGGTTGGTGATTTCGAGGGTTATCTTTATTGGTTAAATAAAGATAATGGTGAGGTAGTTGCAAAAACACAAGTAAGTAGCAGTGGATTGATTTCGAAACCATTAGTTGTCGATAATAAAATTATTGTCCAAGCTAAAAATGGTGATATTTACGCATTTGCAAAAAATTAAGGTAATTAGAGAATAAATATGGTACCTGTTGTCGCACTAGTTGGTCGTCCGAATGTAGGAAAATCGACTCTATTTAATCGATTAACTCGAACTCGAGACGCCTTAGTGGCTGATTTTCCTGGATTAACTCGTGATCGTAAGTATGGCCGAGCTGAAATCAAAGGGCATGAATATATAGTCATTGATACTGGTGGTATTGATGGCACTGAAGATGGGGTTGAAAGCTTTATGGCGGAACAATCCTTACAAGCAATAGAAGAAGCGGATATTGTGCTCTTTCTTGTTGATGCGAGAGCCGGTGCTATGCCTGCAGATCATGCAATTGCTAAACATCTTCGATCTCGCCAAAAAGCAACGTTTTTAGTTGCTAATAAAATTGATGGTATTGATGCAGATAGTGCAATTTCTGACTTTTATAGTTTAGGATTAGGTGATATTCATCCGATTGCAGCGAGTCATGGTCGTGGTGTCAGCGTACTAATCGAGACAGTTTTAGATCCTATTTTTCATTTTGAAAGTGACAAAATTGATACTTCAACAGCAGATCTTCAAAATGAGATGCTTGATGAATCTTATGAAGATTTTGAAGATGATGCAGAATCGCTGATTAATCAGCCAATAAAAGTTGCTATTGTTGGTAGACCAAATGTTGGTAAGTCAACACTAACCAATCGGATTTTAGGTGAAGAAAGGGTTGTAGTTTATGATATGCCAGGTACAACTCGTGACAGTATTTATATACCAATGACACGAGATGATCGTGAATACATCATGATTGATACAGCTGGTGTTCGTAAGCGAGGTAAGGTAACGGAAACCGTTGAGAAATTTTCGGTTATTAAAACGTTACAAGCAATAGAAGATGCTAACGTCGTAATTTTGGTTATTGATGCCCGAGAAGGTATTTCTGATCAAGATTTGTCTTTGCTTGGTTTTATTATTAATAGTGGGCGCTCACTGGTTATTGCTGTTAATAAGTGGGATGGATTATCACAAGATATTAAAGAACAAGTGAAAACTACGTTAGATGATCGACTCGATTTTATCGATTTTGCTCGTTTACACTTTATCTCTGCGCTTCATGGTAGTGGCGTAGGAAACCTATTTGATTCAATTCAAGAAGCATATGATTGCGCTACACGCCGTGTTAATACCGCATTATTAACTAAAATAATGCAAATGGCACAAGATGACCATCAACCACCATTGGTCAGAGGACGTCGGGTTAAATTAAAATATGCCCATGCCGGAGGTTATAATCCTCCAATTGTGGTTATTCATGGTAATCAAGTTGAAGATTTACCTGATTCTTATAAACGTTATTTAATGAACTATTTTAGACGTTCATTAAAAATTATGGGGTCGCCAATACGAATTCAATTCAAAGAAGGCGCCAATCCATTCGAAGGTCGAAAAAATAGTTTGACTGCTTCGCAACAACGTAAACGTCGTCGTTTAATGAAACATGTACGAGGTCGTAAATAACTTATGACAGAAACAAAAATAATCGATGGTGGGCAAGAAGGTATTTGTCCTAAGTGTCATAATAGAATGAGTATTGTTTCGCCACAATATTATGATTGTCCTCATTGCCAACAGCATTATCAAGAACAGTATATTTGCCCAATTTGCCGACAAAATGCGCAAATGGTTAAAGGCTGTGGCGCTATTAACTATATTTGTCACACTGATGGCTTAATTTCCAGCAGTAAAGTGATATTTCATTATTTACCAGAATAGAAAATTGTATCTATATTTAAAGCCATAAGAGGTTATTTTATGCGAATTATTTTATTAGGCGCACCGGGAGCAGGAAAAGGAACTCAAGCACAATTTATTATGCAACAATACGGAATTCCGCAAATTTCAACTGGCGATATGTTGCGTGCAGCAGTAAAAGCAGAGAGTCCATTAGGTTTACAAGCAAAAGAGCTAATGGATAATGGTAAGCTTGTTACTGATGAGTTAGTTATCGCATTAGTCAAAGAGCGTATTGCGCAAAGCGATTGTAAAAATGGCTTTTTATTAGATGGTTTTCCTCGTACTGTGCCACAAGCAGATGCAATGAAAGAAGCGGGTATCAATGTTGATTATGTACTTGAGTTTGATGTACCTGATGAAGTGATTATAGATCGTATGAGTGGTCGTCGTATTCATGCTGGTTCAGGGCGTGTATACCATGTTCGTCATAATCCCCCAAAAGTTGAAAATATTGATGATGTAACTGGAGAACCATTAACTATTCGTAAAGATGATAGTGAAGAAATCGTCCGTAAACGTCTTGTTGAATATCATGATTTGACTAAACCATTAGTCAAATATTATCAACATGAAGCCAAAGAAGGCCGAACTCAATATTTCCGTATTGATGGTACACAAGCTGTTTCATCTGTGACCAATGAATTGACTAAAATTTTAGGCTAATTGCTATTAAGAGGGATGATAGACTTTTTCATCCCTCATCTTAACCAATCAATTATTTCGCTAACTTAAGCGCTTGTTCTAAATCAGCAATAATATCATCAATATGTTCAATACCAATTGAGAGGCGTATCATTTCTTGACTTACTCCAGCCTTTTGCAATTCCTCATCATTAAGTTGTCGATGGGTAGTTGATGCTGGATGACAAGCTAATGAACGGGTATCACCGATATTAACTAAACGGATAATCAATTTTAAAGCATCGATAAATTTGGCTCCAGCTTGTTTACCTCCTTTGATACCAAAGGATAAAATACCAGCAGGTAAACCATTGTCCATCTGTTTTACCGCTAAATGATGCTCAGGATGATTAGCCAGACCTGCATAATTGACCCATTCAACTTGAGGATGTGAAGCCAAATAATTGGCTACTTTAATCGTATTCTGGCAGTGTCGCTCAATGCGTAAAGAGAGTGTTTCAAGACCTTGTAGTAATAAAAAAGTATTAAATGGTGATAAAGCTGCTCCCATGTTACGCAGTGGTATTACTCGGCAACGAGCAATATAAGCTGCGTCTCCAAAGCTTTCAGTATATGAAACACCATGATAAGAAGGATCAGGTTGATTGAGCATTGGATACTTATCTGCATGATCTTTCCAAGGAAATTTACCTGAGTCAACAATCATTCCGCCTAAGCTATTACCATGCCCACCAATATATTTAGTTAATGAATGTACTACTATATCAGCTCCAAATTCAAATGGTCGGCAAAGCGCAGGGCTGGCAACTGTATTATCAACAATTAGCGGTATACCATGGCGATGGGCAATATCAGCCAGTACTGATAAATCAACAATATTACCTGCTGGATTACCGATACTTTCACAGTAAATGGCTTTAGTTTTGTCATCAATTTGCTTTTCAATCGCATTTAAATCATTGTGTGGTGCAAACTTTGTTGTGATACCGAAATTAGGCAGGGTATGAGCCAATAAGTTATAGGTGCCACCATAGAGTTTGGAAACCGATACAATATTTTCACCAGCAAATGTAATGGCTTGTATAGCATAAGTAATTGCTGCCATTCCAGAAGCTACCGCTAATGCTCCTATACCGCCTTCTAGTGCGGCAATACGCGCTTCAAGTACAGCATTAGTTGGATTGGTTATCCGTGTATAGATGTTTCCAGCAACTTTTAAATCAAATAAATCGGCGCCATGTTGGGTATCATCGAATGCATAAGATGTGGTTTGATAGATCGGAACAGCGACGGCATGGGTTGTTGGTTCAGGGGTATAGCCTGCGTGTAAAGCAATCGTTTCTGGTTTCATGTTAGAGCCTCATATTTATAACTATTTTTCAACTATAAGGCTCTTATTTTGTGCAAAGAATTACTAAAAAGTAAAGAATTATAAAACCATTCTTACGATATCGATTTCACCTAATTCTTTGTATAGATTTTCTACCTGATCAATATGGGTTGCATTAATGGTAATGGATACTGAATGATAATTACCTTTACTACTTGGTTTGATCGACGGCGTATAATCCCCTGGTGCATGACGTTGAATCACGGATACAACTTTATCAACTAATTCTGGTTTTGCTTCACCCATTACTTTATAAGTGAAAGAACAAGGGAAATCTAATAATTCATTTAATTTTGTTTGTTGCATAATAGTCTTTTTCTCGTTTTATCAGTATAGCTATTAAATATATTGCATATATATAGTCAGTTTATTATTCTTCAAGTTCAGAATAATAAACATTACTTTTTAAAGCCTATAATTTGATCTATGATAGTCAAATTCTAACATAGCTTAGTAAAACCTACCTTACTATTATTTTAAAAGGCTAAAATAACATGTTATCCCAATCAGCTAACAAAGAACCTTTTGGTACATTACTTGGCTATGCGCCGGGTGGTGTTGCTATTTACTCTTCTGATTATGAAACATTGGATCCTGAACAATACCCTAATGATGCATCATTTCGAAGTTATTCAGGTCATGAGTATATGGGTTATAAGTGGCAATGTGTCGAATTTGCTAGAAGATTTTTATTTCTAAATTATGGGATAGTCTTTACCGATGTCGGTATGGCACATGAAATATTTTCGTTAAGATTTCTTCGTCAAGTGATTAATGAAGCCATTTTACCATTGCAAGCATTTGCTAATGGTAGCAAAAAAATGCCAGAAGCGGGAGCATTGTTAATATGGGATGATGGCGGTATGTTCGATAGGACAGGCCATGTAGCGATTATTACTGAAGTTTTTGATAATAAAATTAGAATTGCCGAACAAAATGTTGTCCATACTCGGCTCCCCATTGGTCAACAATGGACTCGAGAATTAAAAATGACGGTATCCAATGATGGCTACTATTTACACGATACTTTCGATGATACCAAAATTTTAGGCTGGATGATTCAAACTGAGAATACTCTTCATAGCTTACCACAACCGAATGTTGCTAAGCATTTACTTGATATTCATAGTGTCCATATCGAAAATCATGGTCAATTTGATAAGAAATGGTTGAACGAAAGTGATACATTAGAAAGTGCCTATGTGTCAGCAACTGGACACGCCATCAGCCATGATGATCAGTATCGTTATTTTACTATTTCGGAAAGCGCTGAGCTGGAGCTTATTCGTGCAACAAACGAACTTCATTTGATGTATTTGCATGCTACCGATAAAGTTTTAAAAAATGATAATTTATTGTGTAATTTCAATATTCCTGAAATTCTTTGGCCACGGCTTAGATTATCATGGCAACAACGCCGTTATCAGATGATCACCGGACGGTTAGATTTTTGTATGGATGAAAGGGGCTTTAAAGTTTATGAATATAATGCTGATTCAGCCTCATGCCATACCGAAGCAGGGCAAATTTTGCAAAGTTGGGCAATACAAGCCGAATTAAATGCTGGTGTTAATCCTAGTGCGGGTTTACTTAATGCATTAGCCGACTGTTGGAAACATAGTGATGCAAAAGCGTTTGTACATATCATGCAAGATAATGATAGTGAAGAAAACTATCATGCATTATTTATGCAAAAAGCATTAACTCAAGCCGGATTTGAAAGCAAAATTTTACGCGGACTATCGGGACTCAGTTGGGATAAACGAGGACGATTAGTAGATGATGAGCAACGCCAGGTCACCTGTGTATGGAAGACTTGGGCATGGGAAACTGTACTTGAACAACTTCGCCAAGAAAGTGAAGCTCAAGTGGCAGGGTTACCAATTAGAACATGGCATCCGGAAAATTCGGTTAGATTAATAGATGTATTACTTCGACCTGAGGTATCGGTTTTTGAGCCTTTATGGACGGTGATTCCAAGTAATAAAGCTATTTTGCCAGTGCTATGGTCATTATTTCCTAACCACCGCTATTTACTTGAATCTTCATTTGAACTCAATGACAATTTAATTAAAAAAGGTTACGCAATTAAACCGATTGCTGGGCGTAGAGGTAGCGATATAGAGTTAGTTGGTTGTCATGAGCAAATATTGGATAAAACGGTTGGCCGATTTGCTAAACAAGAAAACATTTATCAAGAGCTATGGTGTTTACCTAAAGTTGATGATCGTTATTTACAAATTTGTACATTTACTGTTGGTGGCCATTATGGCGGTGCTTGTTTACGTTCGGATCCCTCTTTAGTTATAAGAGGGGAAAGTGATATGCAGCCTTTACGAGTATTAACTGATGAAGAATTTATTAAACAACTTTACAAAAAAAGTTGAGGAAAGGGGTTTTTTAAGCATAATTTGTCAAATTGATCGTTCAATTTATCAATGACAGATGGTGAGTTTTGTTATTTAATTAAACATAGCTAATTAAGTTATCTTTATCTTATTAAAAATAACTAAAAATATTATATCTATTTGATTGACAATGACAATAACCTAGTTTTTTTGATAGAATTGATTTAATACAAATAATAATTATAAAAAATATAATTAAAATAAAGGAATATCAGGATATATGGCAAATACATTATTGCGCAGTGGCGATATTAAAGATTTTAAAATGCTCGGACATGACGGTAAAGCTGCTTATCTTGTCGCTTCGCAAATTCGTGAAATGTTTCGAGTTAAATTAGGTCGCCAATACTCTGATTGTTTAGCGATACCTCAACGTAATGATCAAGGTAATATTGTTGATTGGTACATTCCCTTCGACTCAGAACAACCTGATGGTCAATATGATATTATCCCGTGGACTTCAGCTAGTGAAGATGAACAAAAGTCTGCATTAGGCTTACTGAAAGAATTCGAAAGTAAAGTTATTGAGTTAGGCCAAAAATTAGCTAGTAATCCTAATCTAGAAGGCGATCAATTACTTTTTAGTCGATTGATTTACGATCCAAAACAAAACGAAAATAGTCTTGAACCGAATTTGATGGCGATACGTTTCCCTAGCAATCAATTTGTTTATATTGTTAATGGTAAACCTGTTATCACTTTTTGGGGATTTGTTAACCCTCAGACGCCACAAGCAACTTCACCTTTCTACTGTTTAGAAGCATTTCGAAAAGCTGCTCCAAAGGTTGCAGCCACTGCTCCAGTACAAGCCCCTGTTATTGTTAAAAAACCTTGGTGGAAGCGCTGGTGGATATGGTTGTTAGGATTATTACCTTTGTTATTACTACTATTATTAGCAATTTTTTGGTTAAAAGGTTGTAGCTGGAACCCAAGTATATCTATCGATCCCAAAATATCATTAGATGGTAAAGTTGATATTCCTGAGCCAACAGTTGTAAATGATAAAGAGGACAAACAAGAGAAAAAAGAGCCTGAGCCAGAAATCAAAGAGGTTAATAATAAACCTGTTACTATCGTTAATGGCGTAGTACCAAATGGAAAAGTTGCAGTAGATCCTAACGCACTACCTGTTAATGGTATTGCTACAGATCCAGCTGTAGTAGATAATTCGGCAGCTACCGCACCAGATCAAGGAATGGCTAATAATGTAAATCCAGATGGTGTTACAGATCAACCACAACCTACGTCTTCACCTGATGATAAAGGAAATAATGGAGAGCAAGGTGAACAGGGAAATCAGGTTGATAAAGATGATAAAGGCAGTAATACAAATCCATCTGATGATAAAAAAGATAATCAAAATGGACAAGTACCTCCAACACCTAATTTAGATAGTAAATCTGACGTAACGAATAGTAATTCTGATCAAGGTAATCAACCTAATGTAAATGCTAGCCAAGCAAATAATTTAGCCTTACCTGCTGACGTGTTAAAACAGGGATCAACGAATTTCTTAAATGGTCAATGGTCAGTTGGTGCTGGTATTCAAGATAAAGCAACAGGTAAGCCATTGCAGTTAAGTTATAATTTTAATCAAGGCAATGGTGAAGTAACGGTTACTCGCAGTGATGGTGTTAAATGTGTTGGTAACGTGGGTACTGGGATCCAGAATTCTAATTTAAATATTACTGGCAATTCTGAAGCCATTTGCAGTGATAATACTAAATATCAATTACCTAAAATTCAGTGTAAATCAGGTAAAGACAATCAAGCTGATTGTCAGGGAATTTATGATAACGGGACTTCGTTCCCAATTACGATGAAAAAACAATAGGATTGTATATGCTTCCAGAAATACGCAACTATGGTCAAGAAGTTACACTGATCATGAATAGTGGAATTCAATTTCTTGATTTTGCATTGAAAATAGATTGGAAAGATAATCAATGGCGCAGTAAAGTTAATGGTTGTTTTATTGATCCATCAGAAAGTGGAGCGTTAGTTAGATTAATTGAAGATATCGATAATGGTAAATTTTTTGCACCAGATAATCTCTCTTTTGCTGTCACACCTACTCAAGAGATTAGTGTTGAGCAATCCTTAAAACTATATGATGGTATTTGGTTGCCTATTCCAATTTTAAGATCTATTCCACCAGAGCGTTTTGATAAAGGACCTCATAACTGGAGTCGAGTGCGAATTGTTAATATTCCAGAAGGTGAAGACCCAGATGGCAATACTCATCGTATTACCTTTGCCTTTGATACAAAAATTTTTACCAATATGCAGGATGTTGCTTATTTGGCACCAACGGAAAATGATGTGAAAACTGGAGCAGTATTTAGTTTAGCTCATCGTTCAGATCAAGTCTCATGGTATTTAGAGCAAAAATGGATAACCAGTTGGTTAATTGATTTATTTCAAGAATTAGCCCCTCAAGCTGAACGTTTAAAAGTACATAAAGATGATATTAATTTAGAAATAGCTAATAAAGCTTATTATGGACATTATTTAAATATTCTCAATTTGTTAGCTGATTCATTACAGTTACCAAAAATTAAAATTGTTTCAAATAATCGAGATGATGTGATTAAATCGATTCCTGTTGATATGATTTTAGATGTTGGTAATTCAAGAACTTGTGGCATATTAATTGAAGATCACGTTCAAGATAAAGATAGTTTAAATCGTCGTTATGAGCTTGAAATTCGGGATTTAACTCAGCCCGAACATATTTATAATGAACCATTTGAGAGTCGAGTAGAATTTGCACAAACTTTTTTTGGTAAAGAACATTTTTCGCTTCAAAGTGGAAGACGAGATACATTCCGCTGGCCAAGTATTGTTCGAGTCGGAAAAGAAGCGAGCCGTCTAGCTAGTCGCCGCGAAGGAAATGAAGGGGCAACCGGACTTTCAAGCCCGAAACGTTATTTATGGGATCAAGAAAAGTATGAGCAAGGCTGGCGCTTTAATTCACATTATGTCAAAAGTGATCATGAACCATTTGCAACCGCAGAGCCGTTTTCTAGTCTAATCAATGAGTATGGTGAAGCACTGCATATCCTCAGTAATGAAATTGAGGAAGAATTTGACCGAAAAATGCCCGTTTTTCACCCAAAATATTCACGTAGTTCATTAATGACATTTATGCTATGTGAAGTATTGATGCATGCTCTAATGCAAATCAATAGTGTCGCTCAGCGCAACAAGCTTGAACATGCAAGAACACCGCGTAATTTGCGTTCTATTATTCTAACTATTCCACCGGCAATGCCAAAACCAGAACAAGCGATATTTAAAAGCTGTGTTTATCAAGCTATTGGCTTAGTTTGGAAAAGCTTAGGTTGGGATAATTCTGATGATAATATTGATTTTAGTAATCCTGAACAATTGAAAAGTATTTGGCCAAATATCCCTGAAGTTTATATTCAATGGGATGAAGCAACTTGCGGACAAGTTGTTTATCTCTTTAACGAAACGCAAAACAATTATAATGGCCGTTCAGAAGAATTTATTGCTTCAATGGTGCGACCAGACAAAACCAATAAACAGAAACTAACAATTGCCACTGTTGATATTGGAGGTGGAACAACAGATTTGGTCATCAATGATTACGAACTTGATTATGGTGCCAATAAACAACTTAATAGTAGTAATGCTTATCTTGTTCCAACTCAACGTTTTCGTGATGGATTTAAAGTTGCAGGTGATGATATTTTGCTTGATATCATCCAAGATACTGTTTTGACTTCATTAACTAATGGATTAAAACAGGTTGGACTTGTTGATCCTAATCCGATTTTATCGACAATTATTGGTTCACAACAGGTATCAATTCAAGACGCAGTACTACGACAACAATTAACTTTACAGTTATTTACACCTGTCGGATTACAAGTATTAAAACTTTATGAGCTTTATGAACCATTACATGCTGAAAAACATGTTTATAATATGACTTTTGGTGAGTTATTACAAAATAATGTGATGACAGATAATGTTCTGAATTTTATTAATGAACCAGTTCGCCGAACTCTAAATAATCCTGAATTTTCCGTTCTTGATTTGAATGTTGAAATAAATCTTAAACGTATTCATCACTTATTTATTCGTGGTGATTATTATAATATTTGTAAAACATTCGATGCTTTATCTGAAATTATTAGCTGTTACCAATGTGATGTGCTGTTATTGACCGGACGACCATCTCGTTTACCTGGTGTACAAAGTTACTTCCGTTCTCGTTTATCTATCCCTGCAGGACGTGTTTTGCCGCTACATGGTTATTATACTGGTGGTTGGTATCCTTTCCATAAACAAGAGCGCATTGATGATCCTAAAACAACCGCTGCAGTTGGTGCTATGTTATGTTTCTTAAGTAAAAATCTAAGATTAGCGAATTTTTATTTTAGATCAGCAAATATGGAGTTGTACTCAACAGTTAAATACATTGGTCTATTAGATAATCTAAATATGATAAAAAAAGAAAATATCTATTATCAAGATATCGATTTAGATAATCCTGATTATGATTTTCCTGAAGTCTCTTTTGAAATTCGAGGCACGACAAGACTTGGTTTTAAACAGTTAGAAATTGACCGTTGGCCTGCTTCACCAATTTATATTTTAACGATCGAAAATAGTGATGTAGCTAAAAGATTGAGTGCTGAAGGGGTTGTTTTAGAAGTAACATTAGGAATAAAAAATCGACAAAAAACAGTTGAGAATTTCTATATTAAAGATGTTAAAGCTTCAGATGGACGTGCTTGCAGTAAAACCAAGGATATAAAGCTTAGTCTGAATACAATGGTAAATTCTGGCTTAATTAGCACACAATATTGGCTTGATAGTGGAATGATAAAACGATGAAAAATTTAAACGAACAACTTCCTAAATCTTGGGAGCAGATTTATCAAGCATCAGCACAGGCAATTGAATGGGTCAATCAAACCCGAGACTCATCAAAGCGTTTGCATAATGAAGCTGATAATTTAATTCTTGATCTACGCCGATTACGTAATAGTGCTAAACGTTTAGGTGATGTGTCGACTAAGTCGGTTGCGGTCGGTTTTTTTGGTTTGTCACAAGCAGGTAAATCTTACCTTATTTCAGCATTAGCAGCAGGTGAAAATGGAAAACTTGAAACAGTGGTTGATAATGAAATCTTAGATTTTATTGATCACGTCAATCCTGTCGGCGGGGGTAAAGAGGCTACTGGTCTTGTTACTAGATTTAGTCGTACTGCTAAAGGTGGTATTGCCAACTATCCACTAGAGCTAAAACTATTTCAAGAAATAGAAATTGTTAAAATCCTGATTAACGCCTATTTTAAAGATTTTGATCAGCAAAAAGTTATCAATAAAGTTGAGTTTTCTGAGCTAAATCAACTTATTCAACGTATCGAAAGTAAAAAGCAAGTTGATTATACTGGCGGTATAACTGAAGATGATATCGTTGATTTGTATGATTATTTATCTGAAAATTTTGGCAATTCACTTGAGGGATTGAAAGGTGGTTATTGGGAAAAAGCCATGTCATTGCTACCTTATCTTTCAATTACCGACCGTGGTACTTTATTTTCTGTGTTATGGGGTGGTATCAGTGAACTTACGGCAATTTATATTCAATTGGCGACAACCTTATCAAGCTTAAATCATGTAAATACCGTTTATGCGCCCCTTAACGTGTTAGTCAAGGACAATGGTGATGGTACCAAGTCGCAGATTGATAGCATCATGAATGTTGATATGCTTGAAAGGTTAAATACTGAAAATGATTCATCGGTAACCGTTACGCCATTTAATGGAGTGCCAACTTCAATATCATTAGCGCAATTAGCCTTTTTAACAGCAGAATTAATCTTCCCATTAGTGAATAAAACTCGTGTACCTACTTTTGAGAATGTCGATCTGCTTGATTTTCCAGGATATCGAGGTCGATTAAATTTAATTTCTATTTCTGATGTCAAAGAGGGTAATCCTATCGCTCAACTTTTATTACGTGGTAAAGTTGCTTATCTTTTTGAGAAATACACTGATAGCCAAGAGATGAATGTTTTAGTGGTTTGTACGCCATCGGATAAACAATCAGATGTTAATGATGTTGGTCCAGTTTTAGAAAGATGGATTGATAAAACCCAAGGCGAAACAGCTGATAAAAGAGCAACAAAAAAAGCTGGATTGCTATGGGCTATTACGATGTTTGATAAACGAATTGGAGCATCATTGTCACTGTCCCAAGACAATTTAAGAAATACTTGGGGTAAAGGTGGCTTATTACAGCAGACCATTTTAGAACGTTTTGGTAGTTATGATTGGCTATCCAATTGGTCAAATGATGGTAAATTTAACAATGTATTCTTGGTACGTAAACCAGGATTTGACGTGCCATTTTTAAATGTCGATGCTAAAGCTAACGTTGAATTATCCTACAATGATAATTATCAACAAGAAATGTTAATGTTGAAAAATACATTTGTTGAAAATCCGGATATTCAAGAGTATGTCAACGCTCCTGATCAAGCGTGGGATGCGATGTTACAATTAAATGATGGTGGCATTGGTCGAATTAGCCAGTATTTAGAACAAGTCGCCATTACTGAAGTTAAACAACAGCGGATTGTTGAACAACTTAATGAACAAATTGATTATATTATCAATATACGTTTTGATACTTGGTATCAAGCTGGTAGCGATGAAGAATTAGGTAAGAAAAAACAGATAATTAATAATGTTGTAAAAGAACTACAAGGAAAAGCATTATTATTAGGTGAATTACTTAAAGTTTTAGAATTGCCGGATCAAACTATTCGAGCTTTGTATCATTCTAGCCATATGGATAATGATATCAGCAATACTAGCGGTGATGACGTAATCGATAATTCTTCAAATGATTTTGGCTTAAATACCGATTTTGAACTTTTTCCGGAAGTAAATTCGCCTTTACAACCTCAGGTAGTTGCTAATATCGCAAGCGAATCTAAATTTGCTAAAAATGTGTTTACTGCATGGCTAGAACATTTAAGAAATATTGTATTAGATAAACATATTCTACAATTTTTCAGTATTGATCAGAAAGCACTCTCTTTTATTGTTGAAGAGTTGATTACTGGTGCTAACCGTTTGAAACTTGAAACTAGCTTAACTGAAAAAGTTTTAGCTAATGAAAATGTAGGCAGTAAGCGTGATGAGCTTGAGTCTCGGCAGATTAGCTCTATTAATATGTTATTGGCTGACTTTATTGCATGGCTTGGTTTTATTCCTGGGCAAACAAACGATATTCCTGATAGCCGAGTTAATCAAGGTAAGCCGATATTTTCATCGCCATTGACTCAATTTTCAAGTCAATTATCACATCCATTGCCAGTACTTGATGATAAGACCAAAAATTATTCTCAATTTGCTATATTTGATTGGTTTATTGCCTTTGCGACGCTTGCTCAAGAAAATGTTGGTCATCATGCTGGTCGTGAAATAAGCCAAGAACAAAACTCTCGTCTTGGTGAAATTTTAACTTGTTTTAAGGAATCACAAATATAATAGTATTATTGTGAATATATTTAATAACAACAATTTAATAATTATTAATAACAATAAGGTGGTTTTTAAAACTACCTTACATATATGAAATATCCATAAAATAATATTAATACAATCATAGTGATGAAATAGAGGATATCATGGCATTAAGAATTGAATTAGAAGGCGATAAACCGGGTGTTGCTAAGTTTTTGGCGCAAAAATGGAGTGGTAGTGCAGATATTGATATACTTATTCAACGCAACCAAGATGGTTATTATTTGTCCGGTCTTAATCAATGGGGACCAGAAAAAAATTGGCATACTGTAACTAGCATGTCTGTCGAGAATGAGCAATTAAGTGGTCTCGTTGATGAATGGCTAGTTGATTCTTTGTTATCTCAAGAAAATAGTGTTAGATTTCTTGCTGAAATTCGTGATAAACAGAATCAAAGCTATATTGATAGAGGGGTGATCAATATCGCTGAAACAGTATTCCCTTCATCTGCTTTAATTACCTCGCCAGCAATATTTGATGAGATTGAACAAAATACCTTTGAGCCGAATAAAGTAGCCTCTAACCTTGTTGAATCTGATGATTCTCAACCTGTAGAACCTGAAACCGAAGAACAAACAATTGTGGTGGAAAATGAGGTAAAAGTAGAACCTGAAATGGAATCTGAAATAGAGGTAACGCCAACATCAACAATAACACAACAAGCGGTGTCAGATCCACAATCCACTAAAGCAAAAAGTAAATTAGGGTTGATTATTATTATTTTTGTCATTCTGCTGACTTTCGCTGGGATTGGTTTTGCAGTATGGTATTTTTTATTCTCTCAAGATAAAAATCCTTTAATTTCTCTAACTCAAAGTAATAGTCAATGTAATATTGCTAATGCAACAACTGATGATTTATCTTTTATTCAACAATGTTTACAGAGTAAACCAGATGCTGGTGCAGTAATTGATGTCATAAATCAGGCTAAACAAGCTAATAAATGTAATATCGCACAACGTTTATATGCCAATCAATCTTTATTGAATGCCAAAGTGGCCTTACTTTATGCGAAAGAATACGATGTGAAGTTTTATCAAGATAACCAGTGCTTCAAGGCAGATAAAGAAACGGCAATTTATTGGTATGAAACGTCATTAAATAATGATCCAAATAACGAGTTGGCTAAAGAACGGTTAGCTGAATTACAAAAATAATTAAGGTGCAGGTATGAAAAAAACAGTAATTTCAACATTGATTTTCGGATTTAGCCTAACTTGCTTACCTTTGGTTAGTTCGGCTTTAGAACCATTAAAGCAAGCCGGCAAAACAACACTTTATCAGCGAGTTTTGAGTACACCAACTTGTGAGTTAAAAAAAAATATTAATGATGCTACTGGTCAATCAGTACCTGCCTTTTCGCGTTATTATGTGTATGAACGGAAAAATGAAAATAATCAAGAATGGTTGAATGTGGGGCCTGATTCATATGGTAAAACTGTTGGTTGGATTAATAATTCCTGTGCTGTTGCTTGGAATATGCAACTGACTTTAGTTTTTACTAATCCTGTTGAACGTGATCCTTTATTATTTTTCAAAGATAAAGCCTCTTTATCAACAATTATTGATGCTGATAAACCGGAAACATTGATAAAACCTATTCGTGATGCACTAAAAGAAAATAAAACCACACCACAAGTGGTGGCACAAGAACCTAAAGAATTTATTGATTTTAAAAGTAATTTCTATTTATTACCTATCTTACAGGGGGAAGAGGTAATGAATGGCCAAGGCTTTTATGAAAGAATTTTAGAGGTTGCTTCGGTTAGTAAACAAGAAACAGTTGTTAAAAATAATAACAAGTCGACTAATCAGTCTGCTGATGATAATACTAATCAAGTTGCCCCATTTAAGGCAGCTATTGTATTTGTTATCGATTCAACTATTTCAATGGATCCTTATATTTCTAGAACCAAGGAAGCAGTGGAAAGAGTTTATCAACATATTGAAAAAGAACATTTACAAGATCAGGTTAAATTTGGTTTGATTTCGTTTCGCTCAAGTTTAAAAGCCTCAGATAAATTAGAATTTGTCAGTAAAGTTTTTGCAGATCCAAATAAAGTAAAAAATAAAGATGATTTTAAAAAATTAAGTGCTTCACTCAAACAAGCATCTGTATCCACCGCTTATTTTGCTGAGGACTCTTATGCAGGTGTATCTCAAGCATTAAATGATATTAATTGGAATAGCTTTGGTGCTCGATATATGATTTTGATTACCGATGCAAGTGCTATTCCAGGTGATGATAAACTTTCAAGTACCGGAATGGATGCAGCCCAGTTGCGACTTGAAGCACAGCATAAAGGAGTTGCAATTTATGCTTTACATTTAAAAACACCGAGTGGTGAAAAGGATCATCAAGTAGCAGCTGCCCAATATTCTGATTTGACTTATAACGATTTTATTCATAAATCATTGTATTATCCCGTTAATGCTGGTGATGTTAATGAATTTGGAAAGAAAGTCGATTCATTAGCACAAGCTTTATCAGAACAAGTTAAATTAGCTTATAAAGGGGAATCATCAGTTGGTAATGCGCTTAATGCTAAAGATGATGATGCCGATATGTTAAAAGATGCTTTACTATTGAGTAAGGCGATGCAATTAGCTTATCTAGGTGATACTAAAGGAACTAAAGCGCCAACTGTTTTTAAAGCATGGATTGCTGATAAAGATTTTGTTAAACCGACTATTCCAACTGCGGAACCACGAATTTTGTTAACTAAATCGCAATTAAGTGATTTGAGTGATATTGTGACTAAGATAGCTAATGCAGCTAATGATGGATTAATTTCAGCTGATGATATGTTTTCACAACTACGTTCTGTTGCTGCTGCAATGGGACAAGATCCAAATAAATTAAAATCAGATTCTGTCACTAAGATTGCTGATTTAGGTTTACTTGGCGAGTATTTAGATAATATTCCTTATAAAAGTGATGTAACTGGTCTTGATCAAGAAACATGGAAGAGTATGAGTGGAATTGAACAAGAAAAGTTTATCCGTAATCTAAATAGTAAAGTTCGTTATTATCAAAAATGTAATGCTGATGTTGATCGTTGGATTTCATTATCTGAAGGTAGTGATCCGCGCGAAAATGTCTATCCTGTACCATTAGAAATGTTGCCATAAAAAATGTTAACTATTAATAATCTGGTAATTTCCAGACCGATAGGCAAATCTTTTTTTAAAGTTTGCCTACCAGAGCTTTCGGTTAAAGCCGGTCAAGTTGTTGTCATTAAAGGTGATAGTGGTTGTGGTAAAAGTACTTTACTCGAAATGATTGGTATGATTCTTCAACCTGATGAAATTAGCCATTATCATCTTATAGTTGATAATCAAAATTACGATATTGCTGATGTGATTCAACGCAATGATGTAAATGAATTAGCGACTATACGCGCAAAATATTTGGGATTTATGTTACAAACGGGTGGATTATTACCTTTTTTAAATATTAAAGATAATATTTTATTATCAGCGAAGTTATTACAAAAAAATATTGAACCAACCAGATTTGATTACTTAATTGATAAATTGAATATAGGTCATTTGTTGAATAAATATCCTAAACAGTTATCAATAGGTGAAAGACAACGAGCATCTTTCATTCGTTCGATTATTCATAGACCTGCGTTACTGTTAGCTGATGAACCAACTTCCGCACTTGATCCTTATAATGCTAATTTATTATTTGATCTAATTATAGAGCAAGCCCAGCAAGATAATATTGCGGCTATGATTGTCACTCATGATTGGCAGAAAATTGAAAATAAAGGATTGTTTACTTTATCGGCAAAATTAACTTCTACACAATCATCAGAATTTTTACCGTTATCAAGTAAGGTATAGAAGATGGATAATGTAACCTCAAAATGGCGATTTATTATTCGGTTATCATTAGCCGATTTATGTTATGATAAGAAAGTATCATTTTGTATTATCGCATCTATAATATCAGTCATTACACCATTGTTGCTATTATTTAGTTTGAAGTATGGTGTTGTCGCTCAGCTACGCCATCAATTACTTAATGATCCACAAAATTTAGAGATAAAAATTGTTGGTAATCTACAACTTGATCAACAGATGTTCGATTGGATTGCAAAGCAACCTGAGACGGCATTTGTTATTCCTCTTACTCGTTCTTTGAATACACAAGCTGATTTGCTTAATGATTCAAGTCATTTTGTTAATAATGCTGAAGTTATTCCGACCGCTAAAGGTGATCCAATAACTCAAGATATGCCTTATCTTCCTCATAAAAATCAAATTCTATTGAGTTCTTTGGCGGCCGAGAAAATGCAAGCAGCAATTGGTAACCGAATAAAAATGGTTATTACTAGACAACTAGATGGTAAATTGGAAAAAGGAAGAACTGAATTAGAGGTTATAGGTATCATTCCTGAAGCGTATTATAGTCGTGCAGCAGGTTTTATAAGTTTAGATCTTTTAATTGAAATGGAACATTTTTATGATGGTTATCAAAGTGAAATTTTTCCAACCGGAACAGGTTTAACTGATTCTTCCTACCCTAACTCATTTGCAAGAGCTCGAATTTATGCTAATTCGCTTGATAATGTTGCTCCTTTAGCCTTTAAATTGCGTGAAAAAAATATAGAAACGCGAACTCAGGCTAATGCGATTGAAAATATGCAAGCTATTGATCGAGTCTTAGGTTTTATTTTTAGTGTGATTGCTATTACGGCAATTTTTGGATGTATATTATCTTTCAGTGGTTCATTTTTATCTAATATAGAGCGAAAACGTAAGGATATTGCTTTTATGAGGCTTATAGGATTTAAGTCTAAGCAAGTTATGCTCTATTTACTGATACAAGCAATGACGTTAAGCTTTTTAGCTTTTATCGTATCATGTTTGCTATTTTTATTAGGAAATTGTGCATTTAATCTGGTTTTAGGTAAAAATTTAGTTTCACAACCAATCGTTAGTCAATTACAATTTTATCATTTCATTATCGCATTTATATTAACACTATTAATATCATTTGTTGTTGTTGCGATAGGAGGACGAGGTGCTATCAATATTCAACCCGCCGAGAGTCTACGTGAAGCGTAAGTTTAAGCCTATTTTTTTTGGGATTATTTTCGGTTTTATTCCTAGTATGGGATATGCTCAGCCATGGGATAGTAAATTTTATAATCCTAAACCGGCCAATGATGATGTTATTCTACCTATGCCGTGTGAAGGTAGTTTGGTGATGAAAAAAGTTTTTACACCAACACGTAAACCATTGGATGATGTTAAAATTGTTTTAGGTAATAACCAAAAAGAACTTGGTTTCGCTGAGTATGCAACACCTAATTATATCTCAGGTAGTTTTTCTGATGATGGTGCAGAAAGATATTATCTTATTGGGAAATATGAAATTACCGCTCTTCAGTATCAATCAGTTATGAATGATAATTGCCCAACAGCCAAAACTAATCTTGCTTTTCCTATTACTGATATCAGTTGGTTTGATGCTGTAGCTTTTACTGATAAATATAATCGTTGGCTAATTGAACAAGCAAAAAATAGATCAAAAGACTTACCCAAAGGGTATGTTCGTCTACCAACTAATACTGAATGGGAATATGCGGCAAGAGGTGGTTCTAAAGTTAGCGAATCAGAATTCCGTGAATCAAAATTTCCTATGGTGAATAGTTTAGAAAATTATGCTTGGTTTTCTGGTGCAAAATCAGCCAATGGTAAACTGCAACTTATTGGTCGGTTAGATGCTAATCCGCTTGGTCTTTACGACATTTTGGGTAATGCGAATGAAATGATGTTCGATTCATTTCGCATGAATAAACTAGATCGTTATCATGGTCAGCAAGGAGGTATGACTGTTCGCGGTGGAAGTTATTTAACGCCAGAAGCATCGATAACTACTGCATTCAAAATAGAAAAACCTTACTATGATCTTCAAAGTGCTTATAGAAGCAAAGATGTTGGATTTCGGTTAGTTTATACAACTGAAGTTATGCAGTCGAATGATCTAGTAAAAGAACTGGACAAAGAATGGAATGAACTGGGTAACCAAGCGGGTCTTTCAAAAGATGATAATGTGGTTAGCGAGCTGGAAAAAATTACCAAGCAAGTTGATGATGAAAAAACTAAAAAAGAATTAAATCAACTTAATGCTCTTTTACGTAGCGCTAATCAAGCTCGTGATGAACAGAGAGATCGCTCTATTCAATCAGCTTTACAATTAGGTGCTTTTTTATGTGCTAATGTTTCCGATTTGAATGCTAAATTTGAATATAACAATAATTTATTTGAAATAATGACTAATGAGGTATGTGATCCAAATGAAATAGAAACATTGAATGAAGATAATATGTGTTCCAAAGTGAAGCTAAATGATTTAAAAAATGTCCTAAATGAATCTAAAAATGCCCGTGATTTTATATTAAAATATTATTCAGATACTATTGTAAATACTGCAACAAATTATGAGAAGGATACCATTAACAATCAATCTAAGCCTACGCAATTTATACTTGAAAATAGTGGTAAAGCCAACATGAGCGATTACTTAAAACTCTATTTCAAACATATTAATAAATATATTGAATCCGGGAAGATCGACCGAGCAAATTGGCTTGAGACGTGTAATGAAATAAAAGGAAAGTAATAATGAATAAATTAATAGTAACAATGACCTTGTGTATCTCACTGATTCTATCAGGTTGCCAAGCATCAGGTGGTGCAAGTTCAAAAGATGTTGATCCAGCTTTAAGCAAAAGTAATAGTGCCAAATTTTTTAGTAAATCAGCATGGCAGTCTTGTGCTATAGGGGCTGGTATCGGTGGTATTGGTTGTGTATTATTGGGCGGTAAAACTGGCACATGTCTTGCCTCAGCGGCGGTTGGTTGTGGTGTAATGATGGGGGCCAATTATTATCTTGATAATAAACGAGCTGAATATGCTGATGCTGAAATGCGACTTGATGTTTATATTCAAGATGTTCAGCAAAATACTTATGAAGTCCAAGCAGTTACTGAAAGTGCAAAAGCTGTTTTAGATAAAAACTTGGCAACATTAAAATCATTAAATAAACAAATTAATTCTCAATCCGTTACTAAAACACAGGCCCAAAAAGATCTGACTCAAATAGACGCCAATATTGCTTATTTGAAAGATAAATTATCACGCATGAAAAAAGTTGAAAATGATTGGGTTTCAATTTCATCACAAGAACGACAATCGGGTGTAAATGTGTCAAAACTTGATAAAGAAATTAATCAGTTACATAAACAAATTGCGGTACTTGAAAAACAAATTAATCTTGTTACTCAACAACGTTCAGCTGTAAGGGTAAGCTAATTATGAAAAAGATATCTGTTCTATTTTTACTTAGTCCATTGTTACTTATAACTGGGTGTTCGACAACGCCAGAACAATGTGACCCAACTAATACTAACATAGGTATTATGGATAAAATTAGCTGCAATTATTCAGGTAACTATCAAGCTCGTATTGATAAAAAAGAGCAAATTTTAGAGAATGAAAAACGAGCTAATGCACAATTCAGAGAAATTTATGCAACGATTGAAAGACAAAAAAATTCGACTTCATCAAGTGTTAAACAAAAGCAAGCACAGTTGCAAAAGTTAAAAAAAGAATTGACTCAATTAACTAATGAAGTAAAACAAAAGGCTAAAAATCGTGATGATTTACAAGCACAAGTTAATGATATTGAGCAACAGTTGAAGAAAGTTAACAATTCCAATTCATCTGAACTTGAAAAACAAGTTGAATTAGATAAGTTAAATAAAAAACTTCAACAGCTACAAAAAGCTTTAAATTTAGGTAAATAATTTAGCAATGCAACGTATAACAAGAGTTATATTTGATCAGGGTGAATCTGATAAGATTTCTTTGTTAAAAGAATATAATTCTTTGTTAGTATTGCTAAAGAATAATTTAACTGAGCGAACATTTTCAATTTTAGGTCAGCCAAAGTTAATTGATAATAATCAATATATTGGTTGGTATAGTAATTTAGAAGGGCAACCTATTTTACTCAATGATATTGAAAATGAAGAACATAAAAAACAGATAGAAAAAACGCTGAATACACGAATTAATGACCTTGAACTCGTAATCAAATCAATGTCATTGACAAGAGAGGAACAAGCTTTAATATCTGCATGGTTACCGAGAATAAAAAACTCAGGAAATACCATTTATGTAATTAATGATGAACCTGTTATTGTTAATTCATTTAAAGCTCCGATTTTACCTGAACCTACAGCAATACCACCTACATCAAAATCATTTTGGCGTTGGTGGTATTTTTTATTACTCGCACTGTTTTTAATTGTATTGCTTGGTTTTATTTGGTTCTTTTTTTGTCCTTATGGCAAAGAAAAAGCATCAGATTCTCCATCAATAATGGCACAAAATACAGAGAAAAATAGAGTTGAATCAACCCCAGTAGTTAAACAAACTAATGTTTTAGAACCAAAAAACGAAACTGTAACAGAAGTTAAGAATTGTATAACTAAAGAAGAAGCTACTAATAAGATATCGGCTTCTAAAATGGTGATAATATTTGATAATTCAGCCTCAATGACTTTAACCTTGATGGAATCACAAGAAAGTATCGATAAATATTTAAAAAGTAATTTTTATTCGATGACAGAAAAAGAAGCCGAAGCTTATGAAAGAAAAATGACCAGATTACCTAATCGTTTATCAAGTAGTAAAGAAGTAGCATTAACCAGTATTGATAAAATACAGCAAAATATAGATATTTCTCTTGTCACGTTAACAAGTTGTCCGGCTGCACAAACTACATCATTCTATCCTTATGAAGATAGAGAAAAATTAAAAAGTAAAATTAAACGGTTGCAGCCATTAGAATATAATAGTGCGACGCCATTATATAGTGGTGTTATACAGGCAAGTAAAATGCTTGATGGTATTAATCGTGATGATTATATATTAATTATTAGTGATGGTGAGGATAATTGTACTAAAAGTAATATATGTACTCTTGCTAATGAAATAGCCACAGCGCAACCTCGTTTAAAAATTAATATTGTTGATATTGCTGGACAGCATAAAATAGATTGTGTAGCAAAAAGCACTGGCGGTAACGTTTATATAGCTCAAAATCCAACCGAGCTTATTAAACAAATGAGTAATGCCGTTTCAGATATGAATATTAGTAAACCTATTTGTAAATAAGATATAATAATTTTGATTTAATTGACAATTTATAAATTAAATATTTAGCTAACTAATAGACTTTTATAAAGACTTTTTAATTAACAAGGAATAAGTTGAGAGATGCAAAGAATAACTCGTATTGCTTTTGATCATAGTAACATAGACAAGATGCAGTTACTGGAACAGTATAATTCTTTACTTTCAATACTTAAACCTCATTTGACCGCAAGAACATTTTCAATTTTTGCTTCATCAAGATTAATAGAAAACAACCAATATATTGCCTGGTATACTGATCTTGAAGGCCAACCTGTATTGCTTAATGATATAAGTGACTCGTCGCAAAAAGCAGTAATTGAAGACGCCTTACATACTCGAATCAATGATATTGAGACTACAGTCAAATTAATTCCCTTAGATCATCAACAAAAAGCTTTAGTGTCTTCATGGTTATCAAGAATTAAAAATCCAAATAATCAAATTTATGTAATTAATAATGAACCAGTTATTATTGATACTTTTGAGCCAATTGTATTACCTGAACCGCCAATTGTCGCACCAAAAAGTTTTTGGCGATGGTGGTATACCTTAATTTTAGTTTTACTTTTATTATTAATTTTAGGTTTGATATGGTTCTTTTTTAATCCTTTCAAAAAGACTAGCAAGGTGGAACCAATCGTCGAACCAGCGATTACACAACCAATTGAACCGAAAAAAACGGAACTAACCGTTGAATTTGCAAAACAACCAGAACTTGTCATTAAACCTAAACCTGAATTAAAACCAGAACCACAGGTTTCAGAGCCACAACCTGTAGTTGTACCTGACCCAACACCAGAGTCGGTTAGCAAATCAGAACCTAAACCACCAGCGCCAAAAGTAAAAAATCCACCAAATTGTATTACTAAGGAAGAATTGGTAAAAAATTCTAATCCATCCAAAATGGCGTTGATCTTTGATAATTCTTTATCCATGACGGTAACATTAGCAGAGCCTCCTTCACAAGTTCAGCAATATTTTAATTATTTAACCCATGGCTACCCTAGCTATATGCCTGCATCAGAAAGAATTGCGTATGAAAAAAGGATGTCTCGACTACCGACTCGTTTATCAACCAGTAAAAAAGTAGCATTGACTAGTATCGATAAAATTCAACAAAATATTAATATAGCATTAGTGGCATTAAATAGTTGTTCAGCGGCAGATACAACACCATTTTATAATTATTCCGGCAGAGGCGCTTTAAAAAGTAAAATTAATCGATTAACACCAAGTGCAGCTGGTGGCGGAGGTACACCACTTTATAGTGGATTAGAGAAAGCAAGTAAAATGCTTGATGGTGTAAAACGAGATGATTATATCCTTATAATTAGTGATGGCGATGATAACTGCACAAGAAGTAATATTTGTACTCTAGCTAATTATATTGCAGCTCAAAAACCTCGACTCAAGATAAATATCGTTGATATAGCGGGTGAACATAAAATAGATTGTGTAGCTAATGCTACTCGAGGCAAAGTTTATATCGCACAAAGTCCTAAGGATATGATTAGACAGATGAATAAAGCGGTATCTGATTTAAAAATTAATCGTCCTGTTTGTCAGTAAACAGATAAATAAAATTGATAATACCAAATGATTAGTACTAGATTTTACTCAATAGCTATCTTTAAGAAAAATAATTAATAAAAATAGTAAAAAAACCAGACGTAAAGTCTGGTTTTTATTGATTAAATAATCGTTATTAAAAGTCTAAGTTAGCTGCTTTTAATGCATTTTCCTCAATAAATAGTCGGCGAGGTTCGACTTCATCTCCCATCAATGTGGTAAACAATTGATCTGCTTCAATTGCATCTTTAATGGTAACTTGCAACATACGACGACTGGTTGGATCCATGGTTGTTTCCCATAATTGTTCGGGGTTCATTTCTCCTAAACCTTTATAACGTTGGATTGTTAATCCACGGCGAGATTCTCGAATTAACCAATCAACAGCCTCTTCAAATGAGCTCACTGGTTGTTTTCGTTCGCCTCGTTGTATAAATGCACTTTCTTCAAGTAAATCTTTCAATTGTGAGCCTAAATGGCAAATATTTCGATATTCATTACTATGAATAAATACTTGATCTAAAGCATAACTGGTATCAACTCCATGTGTTCTTACTTTGATTACAGGTATATATAACTCTGCTTTTTCATTGTAATCCGCACTATAATGGTAGCTACTGCCGTGTTGTTCTTTATTTGATAATTTTTCAACAATTGATTTTGCCCAGTATTCAGATTTTTGTTGGTCTTTTAAAATATCTTCATCTAATACTTCTTGATAGACTAATTCTGATAACAATGCTCGAGGATAGCGACGTTCCATTTTAGTAATTAGTTTTTCAACTTTTTGGTATTCAGCAATTAATTTTTCTAAAGCTTCACCGGCTAAAGCAGGGGCATGATCATTAACATGTAGTGATGCATCTTCCAAAGCTAGAGCAATTTGGAATTGAGTCATTGCATCATCATCTTTAATATATTGTTCTTGTTTGCCTTTTTTAACTTTATAAAGTGGTGGTTGTGCAATATAAACATAACCTCGTTCAATAATTTCAGGCATCTGACGGTAGAAGAAGGTTAACAATAAAGTTCTAATATGTGAACCATCCACATCCGCATCAGTCATGATGATAATGCTGTGATAACGCATTTTATCTGGATTATATTCATCACGACCAATACCACAACCTAAAGCAGTAATTAAAGTTGCAACTTCTTGAGACGAAAGCATTTTGTCAAAACGGGCTTTTTCAACATTAAGGATTTTACCTTTTAAAGGTAAAATTGCTTGATTCCTGCGGTTACGTCCCTGTTTTGCAGAACCACCCGCAGAGTCCCCTTCCACTAAGTAAAGTTCTGATAAAGCTGGGTCTTTTTCCTGACAGTCAGCAAGTTTACCTGGTAAGCCACCTAAATCTAAAGCACCCTTACGGCGTGTCATTTCTCGCGCTTTTCGTGCTGCTTCGCGAGCTCTAGCAGCATCAATAATTTTGCCAACCACAATTTTGGCATCCGATGGATTTTCCAGTAAATACTCGGCTAATTTTTCACCCATTACTGATTCAACTGCTGATTTTACTTCAGACGAAACCAATTTATCTTTGGTTTGTGATGAAAATTTAGGATCTGGTACTTTTACTGATACTACTGCAATTAGTCCTTCACGTGCATCATCACCAGTAGCACTGATTTTAGCTTTTTTGCTATATCCTTCAGCTTCCATGTAGTTATTTAATGTACGCGTCATTGCTCCACGGAAGCCAGCTAAGTGGGTACCGCCATCACGTTGAGGAATATTATTGGTAAAACAATAGATATTTTCTTGATAGCCGTCGTTCCATTGTAAAGCAACTTCGACACCAATATTATCTTTCTCAGTACTAAAATAAAAAATCTTCGGATGGATTGGATTTTTATTTTTATTTAAATATTCAACAAATGCTTGAATACCACCTTCATAATGGTAGTGTTCACTTTTACCGGTTCTTTCATCTGTAAGTTTTATTGAAACACCAGAATTTAAAAATGATAATTCACGTAATCTTTTAGCTAAATGATCGTAGACAAACTCGATATTAGAAAAAGTTTCTGGGCTTGGCCAGAAGCGAACATAAGTACCAGATTCGGTTGTTTCACCAATTACTTTTAGCGGTTCTTCTGGTACACCTAAATGATAAGTCTGTTTATGAATTTTACCTTCACGGTAAATAACTAATTCTAATTTATCCGATAATGCATTTACAACCGAGACACCAACACCATGTAAACCACCAGAAACTTTATATGAGTTATCATCAAATTTACCTCCGGCATGTAAAACGGTCATAATAACTTCTGCAGCAGAAATACCTTCTTCTTCATGGATGCCGGTAGGTATTCCTCGACCATCATCTCGTACTGAAACAGAATTATCAGGATGGATAGTAACTTCAATATGGTGACAATAACCCGCTAATGCTTCATCAATGGCATTATCTACCACTTCAAAAACCATATGATGAAGGCCTGTACCATCATCAGTATCACCAATATACATTCCTGGACGTTTTCGAACCGCATCAAGTCCTTTAAGTACTTTAATGCTTGAAGAATCATAAGAGTTAGACATGGATTTCTCGACTTGTTTAATTATTTATATCATTCTATATATTTAAGAAATTATACCAGATTTTATGTGAAAAATCTTATCATTTTCATCGATCATATGGGTAATTTGCTCTTGATTAACCGCTGTAATAAAAACTTGAGATTTAGCTGATTTTAATCGTTTGGCTAATAGATTACGTTTATTTTTATCAAGTTCAGAAGCAAAGTCATCTATTAAATAAATACATGATAATCCAGTTTTTTCTGAAAAATATTCACCTTGTGATAAACGTAATGCACACATAAGTAATTTTAGTTGTCCACGAGAGAGTAGATCTTCAACTGAAATATTATCTATACGTAATTTTATATCGGCTTTATGTGGGCCTAATGAGGTATAGTTAATGAATTTATCTCTCTCAAATTGTCTATATAAAATATCAGAATAATTCACCCCATATTCCCAGCCTTGATAATATTGGCAATTAAGTTGATACTCAGGTAAAAAATTCCGACAAGTTTCTATAATTTGCGGAAATATATTTTGACTATAATCAGCTCTAATTTGACTGATTTTTTCGGCAATTGGTATTAGTTCTTTATCCCAAGGTAATAATTGATTATAGTTAGACGATTGTTTTAATAATGCATTTCTTTGTTTAAATAACCGTTTTAAATTGTTCCATAATGATACAAATTCTGGGTAATGATGAAAACATCCCCAGTCTATAAACGCTCGACGATATTTTGGACCTCCAGTAAGTAAATCAAATCCTTCTGGAGTAATTAGTTGAATAGGTAATAGCTTAGCCAAGTCAGTTAATCGAAATCCCTCATCACCGTCAATTTTTATCGTATTATCATTATTTCTTGTTTTTGATAATCCTATTGTACGAATTTGTTGCGATGACTCTATTTGGCTGAATAAAACTAACTGAGGCTTTTCATGTTGTATGATCCTATTCGATTGAATATGTCTAAATGCACGGCCATGGCCGAGCATATAAATAGCCTCAAGTAGACTAGTTTTTCCACTACCATTATCACCAACTATATAGTTGAAATGATTTGATAATGATAATTCAGCGTAATCAATGTTTCGAAAATTATGGATTTTGATTTGTGAAAGAGTCATGTTGGTAAAGTTTCCGGCCGAAACCGGAAGTTTGATAGATAGTTATTATAAGCGCATTGGCATAACAACATAAGTAGCTGATTGATTATTGATATCTTCAATTTGCACACTGGATGTTGCATCCGTTAATAATAATTGTACACTATCACATTTTAATGTGTTTAATATATCTAATAAATAAGTCACATTAAAGCCAATTTCAAGCTCTTGTGATTCATATTTTACATCAATCACTTCTTCCGCTTCTTCTTGTTCAGGATTATTTGCTGTGATTTTTATTTGGTTATTATGTACATATAATCTTATACCGCGGAATTTTTCGTTTGAAAGAATTGCCACTCGTGATAACGCATTTCTAAGTTCTTCGCATGAAACTTCAAGTGGTTTATCCGGATTACGCGGCATTACACGTTTATAATCAGGAAATCTTCCATCAATAAGTTTTGAGGTAAAGGTAAAATCACCAAGATTAACACGCAAATTATTATTACCAATCTGCATATTTACCAGTTCATCGTTGTCACTAACCAGTTTAGCTAGTTCTATTACCCCTTTTCTAGGTAAAATAACTGAACAGGATTCAGAGATATTTTGACCTACGGGTTGAGCACACACAGCTAAACGGTGACCATCTGTCGCAACGGTTTTTAATAATCCATCTTCGATCTCAAATAGCATACCATTTAAATAATATCTGACATCTTGATTAGCCATTGAAAATTGGACTGCATCAATAAGTCGTTTGATTGTCTTTTGTGGTATAGATAGATCAACATCACTTTGCCAATTTTCTAAATTAGGAAAATCTGTAGCCGGTAATGTGGCTAAGGAAAATTTACTACGCCCAGATTGAATGATTAATCGATTATCGTCAACGCTTATCGAAATTTGGGCATTACTTGGCAGATTTCGGCAAATATCGAGGAACTTTCTTGCCGGAACTGTTGTTGCCCCAGGCTCACAAGGTTCGGTTAAAGGAAGATGGGATATCATCTCTATCTCTAAATCGGTTCCGGTCATAGATAGTGTATTATCGATGACTTGTAATAATAAATTACCTAAAATAGGTAAAGTAGGGCGACTGCTTAACGGTGCGCTAACAAGCTGTAAGGGCTTAATAAGTTTTTCACGATCTATAATAAATTTCATAGTGTTAATTCTTTTTTAAGTTGATAATGTTCTAATTAAATTGGAATAATCCTCTTTAATATCATTGCTTTCTTCTTTCAATTCTGCAATTTTTCGGCATGCATGTAATACAGTTGTATGATCTCTACCGCCGAAACCATCTCCAATCTCTGGGAGGCTCTTATTCGTCAACTCTTTTGCTAACGCCATCGCGACCTGTCTTGGTCTTGCAACTGAACGGGAGCGACGTTTTGATAATAAATCAGAAACTTTGATTTTATAATATTCAGCAACCGTTTTTTGAATATTTTCAATAGTAATCAATTTTTCTTGCAAGGCAAGTAAATCTTTCAAAGCATCTTTCACAAAATCAATAGTGATAGATTTACCTGTAAAATTGGCATTGGCAATCACTCGATTCAATGCTCCTTCTAATTCACGTACATTTGAACGTAAGCGTTTAGCAATGAAAAATGCTACCTCTTCAGGTAGTTTTATATTATTTTCTTCTGCTTTTTTCATTAGAATAGCAACGCGAGTTTCCAGCTCCGGCGGCTCGATAGCAATGGTTAAACCCCAGCCAAATCTTGATTTTAAACGATCTTCAACGCCATTAATTTCTTTTGGATAACGATCAGAAGTTAAGATAATTTGTTGATTACCTTCTAATAATGAGTTGAAAGTATGAAAAAATTCTTCCTGAGATCGTTCTTTATTAGCAAAAAATTGTATATCGTCAATAAGCAGAGCATCAACAGAACGATAATAATTTTTGAATTCTTCAATAGCATTATTTTGTAGTGCTTTTACCATGTCTTGCACAAAACGTTCAGAGTGCATATAAACCACTTTGGCATTGGCTTTACCTGCCATAATCCCATTACCAACTGCATGTAATAAATGGGTTTTACCTAAACCGGTTGAACCATATAAAAATAATGGGTTATAAGCTTTTCCTGGATTTTCCGCTACTTGTTTAGCTGCTGCTACAGCTAGTTGGTTAGATTTACCTTCAACAAAACTATTAAACGTATGTTTATGATTAATTCCCGAATAGTAAGTATGGTTATTATTGCTTTCTTTGGTTGTTTTCCAAGCAGGAATAACGTCAGATTTAGATTGGTTAACTTCGGATTTTTTTTCTACAGATAGAGTGGAGCCGACTTCAAGGTATAATTTTAATGAATCATTACCTAAAAGTGTGTTCAATAACTGTGAAATAGTCGTTAAATATTTATTTTTGACCCAATCTAATACAAATCTATTAGGCGCATAAATATATAGTTTATTCTCAATCATTTCTGCTTGCAACGGGCGAATCCACAAGTTGAATTCTGTTGTTGGAAGGGCTTCTTGTAATTGAGAAAGACAATCTTGCCAAATCGCAGTAGGCACGGCTACTCCTTTAACTAGGATACTAACAATATTGTGTTGATTATAATCTTTTTTGTGGATAATTTATAGCTTAAAAGCAAGATATAATTTATTAATTAACAAAATATATAAATAGAAAACCCAGCTTAAAGCTGGGTTTTAGGAGATATCATTAATCAACAATTATTATTTTGTTTGATCAATTACTTGAACTTCTTGAACGTTACGTGCTTTAACTTCAATTTCAACGCGACGATCTGGTGCTAAACATGCTTTTAAGTTAGCGCCACGAAGTGCATTACATTTAGTACCAGTAACTGGTTGTGATTTACCCATACCACGTGAAGTGATAATTTCAGCAGGCACACCTTTTTGTACTAAGTAGTTTAATACAGTTTGAGCTCGACGTTCTGATAGTTTTTGGTTGTAGTTATCTGAACCAATACGGTCAGTATGACCAATTACTACGATAGCACTTTGAGATGGGTTAATTTTAACAAGCGTTGCTAATAAGTTATCAAGTGCTTGGCGACCTTCTGCTTTTAAGTCAGCTTTTGCATAAGCAAATAACACATCTTCATTTAAAACATAACGGTTTACTTCAGTTTTGATTTCAACAGGAGCTGCAACCGCTGGTGAACCTAAACGGTAAGTGATACCTAAGCTCACAGTACCTGCGTCTGGAGATGCATCAGTTTTAGTATGAATATGTTGAACATATTGATATTCTAAACGAGTTGAGAAGTTTTCAGCAAAACGATAATCAAGACCTAAAGCATAAACAGGTGATAAATCTGTTTTTGTTCCGCCTTTACCGTATGCTTCTTTAACATCACCACCATTTTTCCATTTAGCAATAGTTACCATTCCACCCGCGCGGCCATAGATATCTAAATCGTCAGAGATAAATGATAATGGATAGCTTAATTTACCAGTTAAAGAAACGCCTTGAGCTGAAATTTTGCTATTACCTGCTTTGCTATGATCATATAGGTCAGTTCTTTTATATTTTGCAGAACCTAACCAGTCATAACCTAATTCAAATGCTAAGTAAGGATTAGCTTGAAAACCTAAGAATGCACCGCCAGCAATATTACTGCGATTAGAAGTTTTAATGCTGACATCATCAAAAGCACGAACTTTTTTTGCATCTAATTTATAAAGTTCTGACCAACCTAATTTAGCACCTGTATAAAAAGTGTTGTCTTCATATGCTGCATTAGCGGCAGTAGCGGTTAAACTTGCAACTGCAATTGCTAGAGCTAGAGTTGTTTTTTTCATTTTTTGCCTCAACTTATTTGTTGTTATAGACGTTGTTTAATTTGATTTTATTATTTAAATTTACTTCTTATAAATAGATATTACTAATAATTATGTTACACATAATCTAACATTAATTATAGCACATAAATTGCGCAAAGCTAGATAGAATAATTTTACATTGTATAAATTAAATAGCTTAAATTGCATTAATTAATTTTATTAATTGTAATATATAAATCATTTATAGAGTTAGATAACGTATTGGCCATAATGCAAAAATCCGCTTCGAGTCGTTTATCAAACTCATCAGAACCAATATCTTCATTTTCGTCCATTATAATAGAATCAAATTTTACTTTTTTCAATGTTAAGTCTGGGTTGATAATAAAATTGATACCACGTTCATCAATAATTTTAAGTTTAGTTACCCACTTACCAGAATCTAAGTGAACTAACATTTCGTCACTAGTGATATCTTGTTTTTTGCAGTTAATAATTCCATTACCTTCAAGTGGATCTTTTAATTCAGCTTCATCACCTAATATAAAAGGAGGAAAATTTAACTTTTCTTTAACCCAAGTAGTCATTATCTTTTCAAGTGGTTTATCAATTGATAATGGAGTTAATGCTAAAGATCCTAGCTCTTTACGTAAGATTGCTAAAATATCTTCAGCTAGTTTAAAACTACTACAATCAATAATAATTCTTTTATTTTCAGTATCGATCCATAACCAATAATGGTTATATTTACTAAATGCTCTAGGCATTAAATCGATCATCACCTCATCTTTTAATGTCGCTTTTTCATTTTTGCTGAGTTTTCGACTTAATGCTTTCTCTTGTTTGTCAATTTTATCAATAAGTGCTTGTTTAATTACTGGCGCGGGTAATATTTTAGTTTCTTTTTTAATCCGTAACAGTAAATGTCCTTGCATATCAATAATGAAATCATCTAAGTTATTATCATTATAAGGCGAAACCCATCCCATCTTAGTGGTATCTAAATTACCGCACGGCGAAAATGAAGCCGATTTAAGCGCTTGTTCAATAGTTTGTTTATTAAGTAAATTGTCATTATTAAGTTGGTAAATAATTGCGTTTTTAAACCAAAGCATAGTGTTATATTTCCAAAAATTTGCTTTATGAAGTTTATTTTATCATAACGATTTATAATAAAAATTTCATAGACGATGATTTATTATCGCCTTAGTAATAATATTTGATAAGAAATTCTTTAAAATTTATAAGATACACCCATATAAATCGATGTTACCGTACTATCATCAACCATTGGGCTATCGGCTGCATCGCCTGTTAGTTTATCAATATGGACTCCACCAAAGGTTGCAATATTATCTGTTAACGAATATTGAGCAGCAATTTCAAAGTAAGGCGTAAAAGAGCTATCAGCATTGAAATAACCTAAGCCTGAACGTGCAGATTCTTTGTGCGAGATTCCATAATAATAGTCATTATGTTTACGATTTGCCCAATTTATACCGATAGCAGGTGCAACTATCAAATTATCTTCAATATAAGGCACAGTATAATCAGCATTAACTAAAATACTATTACTATTATCAAGGATATCAGCGCCAATACTACTAGAAAAAATCCCCCAATTGGTATTAAGTGAATATTCAATATCAGCCAGTAGGGTTGAGTGGCGACTATCGAGCTGTTTTAGTTTATGATTATCAGAATCGTGAGGTTTAAATTCATTCGCTAAATAGCGAGCGCCAAAGGATAGGCTTTGATTCTCATCATTGAGTGCATAAACTCCAGCAGAAAGATCATCAATAAAAAACGAGCCATTGTCATAATCAATGTGTGGTATAGGATAGTAGTTTGAACTATAACTTTTATATGGTGAAGTTGACCAACCTAAACCGATTCCCAATGAGGTAGGTTCTGCTGATACAATTTGCGTATATCCTAGAGAACACATTGATAATAGCGAAATTATACAGCTTATTCTTTTCATTTTGATACCTATTCATAGTGATATGGTTTACAAGAGTTATTGTGATTTCTTTATCTCAAGTCTGTCGTCACAAAATCTATACAGTAATTGTACATTGTTACAATCACTTTTCTCCGATAATAATGCCACATTTTGTCATATTTGAATATGGATTAGTGAGATAAATTATGAGTAAACCAACTAAAGAAATGATTAACAGTCGCCCTGACGACGCAGTATTATTAGCTGATGAAGCAAAATATTGCTCATTTGGCGATACTGTGCATTACGTTGAACCACCAAAGATTTTTGATGGCTGTGAAGGTAGCTACATGTATGATAAAGAAGGTAAAGCTTTTCTTGATTTACAAATGTGGTACTCAGCTTGTAACTTTGGTTATGCCAATGAGCGTCTAAATAACGTACTTAAAAAACAAATCGATACTTTACCGCAATGTGCGAGTCAGTATCTTCATCCAACTAAAATTGAACTAGCAAAAACTATTGCTCAAGGTATGGAAAAACGATTTGGTTACCAAGGCCGTGTGCATTTTAATGTTGGTGGTTCACAATGTATTGAAGATTCATTAAAAGTGGTTCGTAATGCGACTGGTGGTAAATCTTTAATGTTTGCTTTCCAAGGTGGCTACCATGGTCGTACTCTTGGTGCATCATCAATTACTTCAAGTTATCGTTATCGCCGTCGTTATGGTCATTTTGGTGATCGTGCAATGTTTGTTCCTTTCCCATATCCATTCCGTCGCCCTAAAGGAATGACTTCAGAAGAGTATGGTGAACATTTAGTTGCTGAATTTGCTCGTTTATTTGAAACAGAATATCACGGTGTTTGGGATCCTAAAGTAGGTCAAGCTGAATATGCTGCTTTCTATGCCGAACCTTTACAAGCAACAGGCGGTTATATTGTCCCTCCTCGTAACTACTTTAAAGGTTTGAAAAAAGTTTTAGATCAATATGGTATTTTATTAGTCGTTGATGAAATCCAAATGGGCTTTTATCGTACAGGTAAACTATGGTCAATCGAACACTTTGATGTTAAACCTGATGTAGTGGTATTTGCCAAAGCATTAACTAATGGTTTAAATCCACTAGGTGGGTTATGGGCTCGTGAAGAGTTAATTAATCCTGAAGTATTTCCTGTTGGTTCAACACATTCAACTTTTGCTTCAAATCCATTAGGTACTGCGGTTGGCTTAGAAGTATTAAAAATGACTTCAGAAACCGATTACGAAAAAATGGTGATGGAAAGTGGTGCATACTTCCTTGAAGGATTAAAAACACTTGAGAAGAAACATAAAGAAATTGGTGAGGTTGATGGCTTAGGTCTTGCACTACGTGCTGAGATTTGTACCGATGACGGTTTTACAGCTAATAAAGCATTAGTTGATAAAATGGTTGATATTGGTATGTCAGGTGATCTTGATTGGAAAGGTAATAAAATGGGCTTGGTGCTTGATATTGGTGGTTATTATAAAAATGTTATCACTTTTGCTCCTTCATTACATATTACTCGTCAAGAAATCGATCAAGGTATTGAATTACTTGACCAATTAATTACTCGAGCTAAAAAAGAACTTTAAGTCTTAAAGCAAAATAATCCCGCTAATATGTGTTAGCGGGATTCTAGTTATACCGATCCTTTATAGAAAGTTATGCGATATATCAATCAACTAGAACCAAATGAATTAATCAATAATTTTATTTCTCATCCACCACAGGAATTTACGAGCTGGATGAGTGAAGATGGTGTACCTGCTTTTTCTGCTAAGTTTGATTTGCTCACAACTGCCGATGATGATTTTAAACATAAAGTTCATAAATTACCTTTTTATAGCAAATGGCGACATTGGTTACAACCAAAAACATGTTTTGTCGGAACGACAGTTTCAGAATACAGTTTGTTAACTGATAAAGTGAATGCACAGCAATTAGCTGATAATGTTAAAACAGCGTACGCAAAGAAATATCCTTTTACTATTGTGAAAGATTTACCTTCCGATTCGCCTTTACTAAGTAAGCAGGATAATCAATATTCTAAACAGGTTATTGGGTCTTTAAAAGATAACGGTTTTATTGAAGTTGAAGGACAAGCTTTAGCGTGGGTTCCAATCGATTTCGAATCGATAAATGACTTTTTGGCAAAATTATCATATAGCCGTCGAAAGAATTTAAGAAGAAAGCTGAAATCTCGTGAAAAATTAGAGATTAATATCTTACAAACTGGTGATAACTGTTTTTTTGATGACGCCAATCTTGATTTATATTATCAGCTTTATCTTAATGTATATGAACAAAGTGAAATACATTTTGATTTATTAACCAAACCATTTTTTATCCAATTACTGCAAAGTAAAGCAGCAAATGGGCGTATTTTCACTTATCACTATAATGGCCAATTAATTGGTTATAACATCTGTTTTGTGGTGAATAATGTTCTAATTGATAAGTATATTGGTATGGTTTATCCGCAGGCACGGGAGTTGAATCTCTATTTTGTTAGCTGGTTTGTTAATCTTGAATATGCGTTACAACAGAAACTAAGTAGTTATGTCGCAGGTTGGACAGATCCCGAAGTTAAAGCTTCGTTAGGTGCTAGTTTTACTTTAACCAAACATCTAGTTTATATTCGAAATCCTCTGTTAAGAATAATTTTACGTAAATTAATAGGCCATTTTGAAACCGATAAGGAGAAAGTAGCATGACATTGCCGGTTATCCTTAATTTTGATCAAAGCGTAGGTGAAATTAATGACGCTAAAACGATTGATTTCACGCAGTGGCAAGATGTAATTCGCTTTGGTTGTAATGAAAAAAATTTCCAAAAATTTAAAATGCAATTACAACAATCATTACCAGAAAACTATGGCACAGTGTTGATGGGGAGCGGTGATTATCATCATATTTCGCTATTACTAATTGAGCAACTTGCTAAGCAATATTCAGCAGATAATCCAATTGAAGTGATTATTTTTGATAATCATCCAGACAATATGCGTTATCTATTTGGTGTTCACTGTGGCTCATGGGTGAGCTATGTAGCAAGTTTACCGTTCGTAAGTCATGTTCATGTGTTAGGCATAACTTCTAATGATATTGGATTATGGCATTTTTGGGAAAATAGATGGTCACCGCTATTTCATAAAAAATTGACTTATTGGAGCTTAGATGTCAATGTTTCTTGGGCGAAAAAAATTGGCTTGAATCAAGCTTTTCGTCATTTTGATTCGCCTGATGATTTGATTACCCAGTTTCTATCTGAACAATATCGTAATACTAAACCAATATATTTATCGATAGATAAAGACGTATTAAGTGAAGAGGTTATTCATACTAATTGGGATCAAGGAAAACTGCAAACTTATCACTTATTGGATACTATTTCCTCAATTAAACCACGAATTATTGGTAGTGATATCACTGGTGAATTATCAATATGGCAACCGAAAAGTTGGTTTAAACGATTGCTTAGTTCATTAGATAAACAACCAGAAATATCCTTAGAGAACTTAAATGGTTGGCAACAAGAACAATATCAACTCAATTTAACATTATTAAACGCTTTAAAAGCCTAGTATTATTAATCTATTATTCTTTTAATAAAATACAGCTAGGCTTGACTTTAGTTTTGATTAATAACTGTTATGACTGTTTTTGTTGGTTAGTTTACTTTCCGCCAATGCAAGAAACATAATTCCTGAAACAATCAATATTGTTCCAATTAACTTAAATAACGTTATTGGTTCATTAAATAACCAAACTGATGCAATCATTACCGTGACGACTTCGAAATGAGATGCCGCAAAAGCTGGTCCGACAGGCGCTTTTTTTAATAAAGTCATCCAAGTGAAGAAAGTAAAAATATAACCTGCAATTGATACATAGATCCAATGGCCAGAAAAAACCCTAATAATCCATTCAACACTCATCGCAAGAGGTTGTGCATGCTCAGCAGCCAATTTGAAGCTGCACTGGGCAATGGTATCAAACATTAATAATACGGTAAAACCAATCAAATAAAACTTAGCCATATTAAGACATTCCCACAAAAATAACACCAGCAGTTATTAATAACATACCAATAATGCGATAAAGAGTGAGTAATTCTTTGAAAAGAATTCGACCAACTAACATAATAGTAATAATATTAAATGAGGCCAGTAATACTCCTTGAGATAGTGGCACTAAAGTTAAAAAGGCTAGCCACAATAAAAATTCAGCAATGTAAGATGCTATTCCTACCCAAATCCAATGATTTTTAGCCAAATCCAACCAGTAATACCAACCATCTCGATTGGTTGGTGATATTGCAGCATATTTAAAGGCAACTTGTCCTAAAGTATCAAAACAGATATTACTAACCCAAAGAAAAATAACTAAGGATGACATTATGCTTGATTTCCTTCTACAATATGATTAAAGAATGAAGCACATTCTTTAATCACTTCTCGGCGTTGGCTATCAATGGTAATTAAATGATAACTATCATTTAATACGATTAACTGTTTTGGGCCGGAAACGTGTTTTTCAACTAATTTTGCATTTGTTTCAATATTGGCAATGTCATCATTGCCTGAATGCATAATTAAACACGGTGAGGTAACTTTAGGTAACTCCTGACGCATATGTTTAGCCAATAACTGCATTTCAGCTAAAGCTGGGAAAGGGTTACCTGCCAGTCCTGCAGAGGCGGCGTCACCACTTAACATGCTTTCAGACACAACAGCCCGAATCCGCTCATCCTTAAGGCCATAAGGTGGTTTTTCAATAAAAGATACTTTTTGAAAAATACCAAGTTTTTTGAAATAGACTAATAGAAAGAAGAATTTTTTAGCCCAAAATGGCATGCTCCAGCCATCATAAGAAAAAGTAGGCGCTAAAACACCAACACCTTTCACTTGATTGGGACGATCAGCAGCTAATTTTAACGCTAATAATGCGCCCATAGATAAACCTGCAACAAACAGATTATCAACATGTTGAGCTAAATAATCAGCACCATCTTGAACACTTTTATACCAATCTTGCCAAGTTGTTTTACATAGATCTGCTTCTGTACCACAGTGACCAGCTAACTGTATTGCATACACAGTAAATCCAGCTTTATGTAAACCATTGGCTAAAATACGCATTTCATTTGGTGTGCCAGTTAAACCGTGAATTAATAGCACACCATTTTTATTACCAGGTAAAAAATAAGATAAATCTTCAATTGTACTCATTATTATTCCTTTATTTTACCGCCATGACTGGAATTAGTGTTTGTTGCATTTGTTTTAATGCTTCGGTTACATCAGCAAAACTCTCAATAGCACTGTGTTTAATATTGTTTTTTTCACAATAATTAATCAACTTATCTTTGGCGAAAACAAGATCGACATGATGAGAAACGCAAAAATCGGACGTACCATCACCAACATATAGTATCTGAGGAAAATGTTGCTGTTGTTTAACATGATTGCATTTGCAGTTACCGCTTTGTTTAATACAATCTTTATTGGCAAATGGGAACTCCAGGCGCCAACTTCGTTGATTATTATGCATTAACTTATTGGCATAAATAGGTAGATGCTCAATACCATGGTGTTTTAACACAAACTGAATAGCATAATCTAAGCCATCACTAACTACATGAACTGGAATATGATTTTTTTCGGTGTAATCAATAAATGCTTTAAAATTATCATCAATTTCAATTTTTGCTAATGCTTGATTGAGTTCCTCCAGACTAGCATCCATTAATGCAATCTGTTTACTCATACATTCTTGAGAGCCGATTTTGCCACTAACCCATAATTCTTCAAGTTCGTCACAACCATCTTGACCGAATTGGCTAAGTAAAGTATCAGTAACATCTTTAACACTAATTGTGCCATCAAAATCACATAAAATAATAGGGTTTTGGTGGTGAGTATAAGATGGCTGAAAAAGATGATTAGTAATTGATGAAAAAGTATTCATAGTTAACGTAAAAATTGCTTAGTTATAGATATTGGCGCCAATTCTCTCATATAGCGGTCGTAAACTTTGTAGGCTCTTTGTATATCTTTTGTAACGAGGCTACATTTACCTGTATAATAAGGTATTTTGAAGTACACATTATACGGTAAAGAGAACCGAAAATGAGTGAACGTATATTAATCATCGAAGATGATGAAAGATTAGCCAATTTAATCCAAGTTTATTTAATCCGTCAAGGATATATGGTTGATTGGCATAATAGTGGTGCCGGCGCCGAGGAAAAAATACAACAGATCAACCCAGATCTAGTTATTTTAGATGTCATGCTACCAGAAAAATCTGGATTCGATATATGTCGAGATATACGTTCGTGGTTTACAAACTATATTTTGATTATGACTGCGAGTGAAGACAATATTGATGAAATTGTTGGTTTAGAATTAGGTGCAGATGATTATTTAGCTAAACCTGTAGAACCGCGGTTATTACTTGCTCGTATTCGTGCATTGTTGCGACGAAAACAGATCGAAACCGATAAAGAAAGCTATAAGGAACTAGTAGCTACGTTTAATAATAATACACTGGTCTTTGATAATTTAGTCATTGATAGCGAAAATCGAAAGGTCTTATTAGATGGGCAAGATATCGATTTGACTACGGCAGAATTTGATTTACTTTGGTTATTAGCAAATAACGCTGGTAAGATTTTATCGCGAGACGATATATTCTCTCAAGTAAGAGGTATTGATTTTGACGGTAGCGATCGCTCAATTGATGCGCGCATTTCACGATTACGGCGCAAATTACTAGATGATCCTGACAACTCATCACGGATTAAAACAGTGCGTGGAAAAGGCTATTTATTTATGCGTGAAGGGGAAAATCATTGAAACAATTATTAGCTAAACCGCTATTTTTCAATCGCCGCATCGTCTTTTACCTTGTTATTTTGCTTTCGTTACAATGTATTATTGCTTATGGTGCATTATTGGTATTTGACTCATTACCTTCGTCATTAACTGATATGCCCGATGATCATCTTGTTTTTCGTGAATCACAACGCGGAACTGTCAACTTAATTCGTAAACACATAGATGAAAATAAGCAACGTCCATTGCAAGATGTAGTTAATGAATTACAGCCTTCTTTTGGTTATCCAATAAAAGTTTTACCAGAACAGACTATTTTGTCTCATTCAGTTAAAAAAGAGTTAGAAAAACTTGGTTTTGCTTATGATGGTGATGACGAGGTTGTCTATATTGATTTAAAGGATGGACATTTATTGCAATTAGGTCCGATTTTAATGCGAGATATATTAGAATCAAATACCATGTCGTTGGGTGTATTTCTTATTATTTGGGCCTTGTTTAGTGCCATAGTCTTTTTTATTTTAATCTATTTTGCTTTCAGTGCAGTTTGGAAAGATCTGGTTAATATCCGTCAAACCGCAGAGCAATTGGGACAAGGAAATTTAAAAGCGCGTACTGAAAATGTAAAAGGTTGGTTATTTAAACCGTTAGCTAATGTACTTAATAACATGGGGACTCACATAGAACATTTAGTTAGTACCAATCAAACGATTTCACATGCGATGGCTCATGAACTACGCACGCCACTTGCACGGATGCGATTTGAGTTAAGTATGCTTGAAGAGTCCAGCGATGAGCATGAAAAAGCATTACTGCAAAAAGGAATGAGCGATGATATTAATGAACTTGAAACGCTGATAAATGCCAGTTTGAATTATTTCAAAATGCAGCAGAGTAATATCGAATTAAATCTTACTAATGTATCGTTGAAAGAGTGGGGCGAAAAAGTTTGTCAATCATTAGCACTATTTAAACCAGAAGGGTTTGAATTAATTTGTAATAGCCAAAATGTCGAAGCTAAAATTGATACTAATTTGGCTGAAACCATGGTCAAAAATTTACTACTCAATGCGTTTAAATATGCTGCACATAAAGCGGTGTTGAATATCACAAAACAGGATCATCGAGTGATTTTAGAGATTGATGATGATGGGACTGGTATTCCTTTTGATGCTCGTGAAAAAATTTTTATGCCTTTTGCTCGACTTGATACTAGCCGCACACGTTCAACCGGCGGATATGGGTTAGGGCTTGCTTATGTAAAATTAATGGCTGAATTTCATGATGGTAAAGCATTTGTGGTGACTAGTCCATTAGGGGGTGCTAGATTTGTGGTTTCGATAAAATCAGGTGAAGAATAATCAAGCTAGATTTAATAAAATTTAATCAAAAATTATTAAGAAAGATATAGATTTAAATAACAATATTTTTTCAGATAACTTAAAACTCTCGTTTTTAACGTTTCGAAAAAACAAAAAATTTGTTATATTCTTTGCTCAAAATGATAAAAGTGAAAAATCTCATTTCTAAATTGGTCATGAGTAAACATATATAATTAGAGGTTTTTTATGAGCGGTGTATTACCGACAGAGAACGAAACTCGTCCAACTAACTTTATACGTCAAATTATTGATGCAGATCTTGCGGCAGGAAAATATAAAACAACCCATACTCGTTTTCCGCCTGAGCCTAATGGTTATCTACATATTGGTCATGTAAAATCTATCTGTTTAAATTTCGGGATTGCGCAAGATTATCAGGGTAAATGTAATTTACGCTTTGATGATACCAATCCTGCCAAAGAAGATATTGAATACGTTGAATCTATAAAAGAAGATGTTCGTTGGTTAGGATTTCAATGGGATGGTGAAATCTGTTACTCATCTGACTATTTTGACCGTTTATATGAATATGCAATTGAACTGATTAATAAAGGTCTTGCTTATGTTGATGAGTTGTCTGCTGATGAAATCCGCGAATATCGTGGAACATTAACACAAGCAGGTAAAAATAGCCCTTATCGTGATCGAAGCATTGAAGAAAACCTAGCATTATTTATCCAAATGAAGGAAGGTAAATTTGCTGAAGGTAAAGCCTGCTTAAGAGCAAAAATTGATATGGCATCACCATTTATTGTTATGCGTGATCCCGTGTTATATCGTATAAAATTTGCTGAGCACCACCAAACTGGCAATAAATGGTGTATTTACCCAATGTATGATTTTACACATTGTATCTCGGATGCCATTGAAAATATAACTCATTCACTTTGTACGCTTGAGTTTCAAGATAATCGTCGTTTGTACGATTGGGTTTTAGATAATATTACTATTGAAGCAAGACCACATCAGTATGAGTTTTCAAGACTAAATCTTGAATATGCTATTACTTCTAAACGAAAATTAACCCAGTTAGTTTCTGAACAAATTGTTGACGGTTGGAATGACCCTCGGATGCCTACCGTATCGGGTTTGCGTCGCCGTGGTTATACACCGGCATCAATTCGTGAATTTTGTCGTCGAATTGGTGTAACTAAACAAGAAAATACGGTTGAAATGAGTACACTTGAGTTCTGTATTCGTGAAGATCTCAATGAAAATGCGCCACGAGCAATGGCGGTACTTGATCCTGTTAAAGTTGTCATTGAAAACTTTTCGGAAACAATTGATGAAGTACTTAGCATGCCAAATCACCCTAATCGCCCAGAATTAGGTCATCGAGAAGTGACATTCACGCGTGAAATTTATATTGATCGAGCTGATTTTAGGGAAGAAGCAAATAAAAATTATAAGCGTTTAGTGTTAGGTAAAGAAGTTCGCTTGCGTAATGCTTATGTGATACGAGCAGAGCGTGTTGAAAAAGATGCGGACGGTAATATTCAAACTATTTATTGTAGTTATGATCCTGCTACATTAAATAAAAATCCTGAAGATGGACGTAAAGTTAAAGGCGTTATTCACTGGGTGTCAGCTAAATTTGCTAAGCCAGCTGAAATTCGTCTTTATGATCGGCTATTTAATACTCCAAATCCAGGTAGTGCAGAGGACTTTTTATCAACTATCAATCCAAATTCATTAATTATTAAACATGGGTTTGTTGAGCCTAGTTTGCAAAAAGCTGAAGCAGAACAAGCTTATCAATTTGAACGTGAAGGTTATTTTTGTCTTGATAGTAAATATGCCACTGAAGATAATTTAGTATTTAATCGAACAGTAGGATTAAGAGACAGTTGGAACGAAGCTTAATCATAATCAATACGCCAACTCTGGTTGGCGTATTGATTTAATCTGCTCTACTTTATATTTTTATTGATATCATCATCAGAAGGTTAATTTGGCATACTTTTGTAGTATAAATATAATCCTCATAATAATGATTACTAACTGATTGTAATTAAAAATTTTCTTAATTTACTAATAAACATTAAAGATTTATTTAAAAAAATTGTAGTGTTTTAAATAATCATAAAAAGTCGTATTGAATGTTAAAAAACCCCCTTTCCTCAAAATTCTTTGATTACATTATATTATGATTTTTAAGATAGCCTCTTTGGTCAGTTTATTTTATAATGTTGTTCTATTTTTTTCCTATTTTGGCTTAAAAAGAGTACTCTTAGCATGAAAATTTTAGCTGGTTCTTCTGCTCTATCTGCATTTCGTATTAATAAAATTTTATCCTCTTGTCGTGAACAATCTATCCCTATAACAAATATTGAAGCCCAATACATTCACTTTATTGATTTAAGTGATGAATTAACCGTTCAACAACAATTAACCTTAGATAAGTTGTTACAATATGGTCCCAAAAGTGCGCAAATAAATGTCGAAGATAAAACCAGTAAAATACTCTTTTTAGTTACTCCACGCGAAGGTACTATTTCGCCATGGTCATCTAAAGCTACTGATATTGCACATAATTGTGGATTATCACAAATCCATCGAATAGAACGAGGTATTGCTTATTATGTGCAAGCTAGTTCTCTGTTAACTGATTGTCAAAGAAATACTTTTTTAGGATTGATACATGACCGAATGATGGAGACCGTATTAAACAGTTTTGAGCAAGCAGAACAATTATTTAAGGCTGACCAACCCAAACCAGTAACAATTATTGATTTGTTAGGACAAGGTCGTCAAGCATTAGAGGAAGCTAATCTAAAATTAGGTTTGGCTTTAGCACCAGATGAAATTGACTATTTGGTTGAGAATTTTCAAAAATTAAACCGTAATCCGACTGACATTGAGCTTTATATGTTTGGTCAAGCAAACTCTGAACATTGTCGTCATAAAATATTTAATGCTGATTGGATTATTGATGGTGTTAAACAACCAAAATCATTATTTAAAATGATCAAAAATACTTTTGAACATACGCCTGATTATGTGTCATCCGCTTATAAGGATAATGCCGCTGTTATGGATGGTTCGAAAGTTGGACGATTCTTTGCTGATTATGATAGTCGAAGTTATGATTATCATCAGGAATATGCTGATATTTTAATGAAGGTGGAAACCCATAATCACCCAACGGCAATATCACCTTGGCCAGGTGCGGCAACCGGTAGTGGCGGTGAAATTCGAGATGAAGGAGCGACAGGAAAAGGAGCTAAACCAAAAGCAGGATTAGTTGGTTTTTCTGTTTCGAACTTACGAATTCCAAATTTTGAACAGCCTTGGGAACAAGATTTTGGTAAACCCGATCGAATTGTTAGTGCGTTTGACATTATGATGGATGGGCCCTTAGGTGGTGCAGCATTTAATAATGAATTTGGTCGTCCAGCTTTACTTGGTTATTTTCGTACTTATGAAGAGAAAGTAAACAGTTATAACGGCGATGAAGTCAGAGGATACCACAAACCGATTATGTTAGCTGGTGGTATGGGCAATATTCGTCGTGAACATATTCAAAAAGGTGAATTTCCTATCGGCTCCAAATTAATTGTATTAGGTGGGCCTGCCATGAATATTGGTTTAGGTGGTGGTGCTGCCTCATCTATGACATCAGGACAATCAGATGCAGATCTTGATTTTGCTTCAGTTCAACGTGATAACCCAGAAATGGAGCGTCGTTGCCAAGAAGTAATAGATCGTTGTTGGCAACTTGGTGATAAAAACCCAATTTTATTTATTCATGATGTTGGTGCGGGTGGTTTGTCCAATGCGATGCCTGAACTAGTTAGTGATGGTGGTTGTGGCGGTCAATTTGAATTGCGCAAAATATTAAGTGACGAACCAGGTATGTCACCGTTAGAAATTTGGTGTAATGAATCACAAGAGCGCTATGTACTAGCTATTCATCCAGAAAGTTTAGAATTGTTTGATGAACTTTGTAAGCGTGAACGTACACCTTATGCAGTAATTGGTGAAGCTACAATTAATAAAGCAGTCGTGTTACATGATGAACATTTTAATAATAATCCAATAGATTTACCGTTAGATGTGCTATTGGGTAAAACGCCAAAAATGTTCCGAGATGTTAAAACTAGCCAAGCACAAGGTGATCATTTTTCAACATCCGATATCAATTTATATGATGCGGTAAAACGAGTATTACATTTGCCAGTTGTGGCGGAAAAAACTTTCTTAATTACCATTGGTGATCGTTCGGTAACAGGTATGGTTGCTCGTGATCAGATGGTAGGACCTTGGCAAGTGCCGGTTGCCGATTGCGCAGTGACAACAGCAAGTTTAGACAGTTATTACGGTGAAGCCATGTCAATGGGGGAACGAGCTCCTGTTGCCCTGCTTAATTTTGCGGCATCAGCTAGATTAGCGGTTGGTGAAGCAATTACCAATATTGCTGCGACAAATATTGGCGACATTAAACGTATTAAGCTTTCAGCTAACTGGATGGCTGCAGCTGGTCATCCTGGTGAAGATGCTGGTCTTTATCAAGCTGTTAAAGCCATTGGTGAAGAGTTATGTCCTGCTTTAGGATTAGCCATTCCGGTTGGTAAAGACTCTATGTCAATGAAAACAACATGGCAACAAGATGGTGAACAAAAAACGGTAACTTCACCGTTATCATTGGTGATTTCCGCATTTGCTCGAGTTGAAGATGTGCGTAAAACAGTTACCCCACAACTTTGTACAGATGAGGATAATCTATTACTATTTATTGATTTATCTAAAGGTCATCAAGCATTAGGGGCAACAGCATTAGCACAAGTTTATCGTCATCTAGGACAAAGAACAGCTGATGTTCATGATGCTAAAGAATTAGCCGCTTTTTATCAGGCCATCCAAAGTTTAGTTGTGCAAAATACCTTACTTGCTTACCACGATCGTTCTGATGGTGGTTTATTGGTAACCTTAGCAGAAATGGCATTTGCAGGACATTGTGGTATAGATATTGATATTAATTCACTTGGTAGCGATGTTATTGCCTCACTATTTAATGAAGAACTCGGCGCAGTTATTCAAATTCGTAATGGTGATTTAGAAAAAGTCATGACATGCTTTAAGCAGTTTGGTTTATCTCAAGCGATTCATACATTAGGAATAGCTAAAACAGGACAGCAATTTATTATTCGTAATAATAGCGCTGTGGTGTATAGCGAATCGCGATTGACATTAAGAACATGGTGGGCAGAAACCACTTGGCAGATGCAACGCTTACGTGATAACCCACAATGTGCAGATCAAGAACACCAAGCTAAGCAAAATGATGAAGATCCAGGTTTAAGTGTTCATCTTACTTTTGATATTGCGCAAGATATTGCTGCACCTTACATAGTCAAAGGCGTGAAGCCTAAGGTTGCAGTTTTACGTGAACAAGGTGTTAATTCACATGTTGAAATGGCAGCAGCATTTGCTCGAGCAGGTTTTGAGTCAATTGATGTTCATATGACGGATTTATTATCAGGTCAAGTGACTTTGAATCAATTTAATACGTTAGTTGCTTGTGGTGGTTTTTCTTATGGCGATGTATTAGGGGCTGGTGAAGGTTGGGCTAAGTCTATTTTATTTAATGAACAAGTTCGTCATGAGTTTGAGCAATTCTTCCAGCGCAATGATACTTTATCGTTAGGTGTTTGTAATGGCTGCCAGATGATGTCGAATTTAAAAGAACTGATACCTGGTGCTGAGTTATGGCCTCGTTTTGTTCGTAATGTATCGGAACGTTTTGAGGCTCGATTTAGTCTAGTTCAAATTCAGTCTAGCCCTTCATTACTTTTTACTGATATGGCTGGATCGCATATGCCGATTGCTGTTTCACATGGTGAAGGTCAAGTTGAAACCTATGATTTAGCGCATTTAACTGATTTAGAAAACTCAGGTTTGATTGCCGCTCGTTATATTAACCACTTTGGTCAAGTGACAGAAGAGTATCCTGCTAATCCAAATGGATCGCCAAACGGTATTACTGCGGTAACATCTAATGATGGGCGTGCAACAATCATGATGCCACATCCTGAGCGAGTATTTAGAACCGTAACCAACTCATGGCATCCTGATAATTGGGGAGAAGATAGCCCGTGGATGCGAATTTTCCGTAATGCACGTAAACAACTAGGTTAAAAAAAATTCGCCGACCAGAGGTCGGCGAATTTACTTAATGTTATAGAAAATAGTCTAAATTTAGATAGTCTGCTTTTGTCGACTAAGTAGTGGTTTAGCTAAATCACTATCCATTCTTCGCAATAATTGCTCAGTCGTTTCAAAGTTAATACAAGCATCAGTAACAGATACTCCATATTTGAAATTTTCTTTTGGTTGTTCAGATGATTGATTACCTTCAAATAAATTACTCTCTATCATTACTCCAATAATTGAGTTATTGCCTTGCTTAATTTGCTCAATAATCGAGTCTGCAACGATAGGTTGATTGCGGTAATCTTTGTTGGAATTAGCATGACTACAATCTATCATTAAGTTAGGGACTAATTTAGCCTTATCCATTTGCTGTTCACATAAAGCAACATTTTCAGCATCATAATTAGGTGTTTTTCCGCCTCTTAGAATCACGTGACCGTGCGGATTACCTAAAGTTTGTAATACTGTAACTTGCCCTTTTTGATTAATACCAACAAATCGATGCGCCATTGAAGCTGATTTCATTGCATTAATTGCTACGTCTAAACTCCCATCTGTACCATTTTTGAAACCAACAGGCATTGATAGGCCAGAAGCCATTTCTCGATGGGTTTGTGATTCAGTTGTTCTCGCTCCAATAGCTGACCAGCTAATTAAATCACCAATGTATTGCGGTGTGTTTGGATCTAATGCTTCTGTTGCAATTGGTAATCCAATCTTAGTGATATCAAGTAACAATTTACGTGCTTTTTTTAAGCCATGTTCAATATCAAACGAGCTATCCATATGCGGGTCATTAATCATACCTTTCCAACCAACAGTAGTTCTTGGTTTTTCAAAATAAACTCGCATAACAATAAATAAGTTATCTTTCACTTCATCAGAAAGTTTTTTTAGTTTATGTGCATATTCAATAGCTGCATCAGGATCATGAATAGAACAAGGACCACAAACTATAAGTAATCGGTGATCTCGACGTTCTAAAATATCAACAATGGTTTGTCGGGATGAAGCAATTTCATTTTCTAATTCAGATGATAATGGATAAAGTTTTTTTATTTCTTCTGGTGTGATTAACATATGCTCATCTCTGATTCGAACATTATTTAGTGTGTCTTTTAACATTTGGTTTTCCTTGTTAAAATCATTCATATTTTTATATGTAAAATATTAATTACATAAACAGGCAATATGTAAACACAAAATTACGGAATAGTAAATAAAAAATTAACATATTGTTAGATTAATTGATGGCATGTAAATTAATGTTTACAAAAATTCATGATTAAACTTGCATGAATGTAAATAAATATATACGGATGCGGTGAGAGAATTGTATGCATCCGTATATTGAATATGGCAGGTTATGTAAAAAAGAAGAATTTAAATAGATGAGATTGCTTCTAATATCAATTGTTTATCTACAACATCAATGACTTCAACTGCACCTATTTTAGTTGGTAAGACCAATCTAATTTGTCCTGACAGAACTTTTTTATCTCGTAGCATATGTGGAATATAGGATTCAATTGTCATTTGTTCCGGTCTTTTAACTGGTAGTTTAGCTTTAATTAATAAATTTTTTATTCGTTGAATATCTTTATCTGTTAACTTACCAAGTAATTTAGCTGTTTGTGCCGCCATTAACATACCAACACTAACTGCTTCACCATGTAACCAATTACCATAACCAAGTTCCGCTTCAATAGCATGACCATAAGTATGACCAAGATTCAAAATAGCACGCATGTCTTGTTCTGTTTCATCGGCAGCAACGACTTGTGCTTTTAGTTTACAGCAGTGATAAATACAATAACTCAAGGCATCTACGTCTAAATTAAGTAGATCATCGATATGTGTTTCTAACCAGTTAAAAAACTCAGAATCCATAATGATGCCATATTTAATTACTTCGGCCAAACCGGCTGAAAGCTCTCGTGGTGGCAGAGTTTTAAGACAATTAATATCAATGACAACAGCTTGTGGTTGATAAAATGCACCAATCATATTTTTACCAAGAGGATGATTAATAGCTGTTTTTCCTCCAACGGATGAATCTACTTGTGATAATAATGTTGTTGGTACTTGTATAAATTTAATTCCTCGTTGATAAGCTGAAGCAGCAAAACCAGCGACATCACCAATAACACCTCCACCTAACGCTATAAGGATGCTATTTCGAGTATGATTGTTGGCAAGTAGAGCGGTTAGAATTTGATTCCATGTTTCCATGGTTTTATATTGTTCACCATCAGGGACTATAACAAAATCTGTTTTTATCCCATGAGCTTCAAACATATCTATCAAATGCTGTAGATAAAGCGGAGCAATTGTGTCATTTGTGGCAATAAGTACTCGCTGGCCGCTGTGTAGTTTGAAATGTTCGAATTGACTAAGTAAGTTTTCGCCAATAGTAATAGGGTAACTGCGATTTTCTAATGCTACATTTAGGATCTTTTGCATAATTATTTCCCAACAAGTTTATGCCAATTTAATATTGCATGTTAACGATAAAAAAGTGGCAGCGCAACTTAGAATCATTTAAACTTACTGCCAATTTTTATCTGTAATGTTGAATTTATATGTCCTTATCTTTCGTATTAGCACAAAAAAATTGGCGTGTAGGTGATATTGAAGGTAATACTCAGCAAATCATTGAATTGATGCAACGCCATTCATCTCATGATCTTATTATTTTCTCTGAACTTGCAATTTGTGGTTATCCTCCAGAAGATCTAATTTATCGTGATGACTTTAAAAATCGTTGCCAACATGCGCTATCGGCCATCAAACAAGCTAGTCGACAATGTGGAGTAATTGTTGGTCATCCTCATTGGCAAAATGGTTTGGTTTATAACTCATTGTCACTATTTTTCGATGGACAACAATTAGCGTGTTATCACAAACAGCAATTACCTAATTATGATGTATTTGATGAAAAACGCTATTTTGCTGCTGGTGAGCAAACTTGTGTGGTTGATTTTAAAGGTAAAAAAGTTGGCTTATTAATCTGTGAAGATCTTTGGCAATGTGAACCGATTGATCGAATTGCAGCAAACAGTGCCGACTTGGTTATTTCGATTAATGCTTCACCGTATGCTTATGAAAAACCGCAGTATCGTCAAGAACTTATTAAACAACATGCAGTAAGAACCGGATTACCAATTGTGTATGTGAATCAAATTGGTGGTCAAGATGAGCTTGTTTTTGATGGTAGTTCATTTGTCTGTAACGAGAAGGGTGATATCGTCCATCGATTAAATTCGTTTGAAGAGCAAATTTCTATTTTTCTGCTCAATGATAATTATAAACCAATACCTAGCCTTAAAGACGATCCATTAGCGGCTGTTTATGATGCGTTAGTACTTGCAACGCGTGATTATATTACTAAAAATGGTTTCCAAGGTGCGGTATTAGGGTTATCAGGTGGTATTGATTCAGCGTTAACTTTAGCTATTGCGGTTGATGCGTTGGGTAAAGATAAAGTACAGGCTGTTATGATGCCATTTCGTTATACGGCTGATATTAGTATCGCTGATGCAAAGGAAGAGGCGGAAATATTGGGGGTTGAATTTGATATTATTTCAATTGAACCGATGTTTGATGCCTTTATGACCTCTTTAACACCGATGTTTTTAGGTACAGCAAAAGATACTACCGAAGAAAACTTACAAGCACGTTGTCGGGGTGTTATTTTAATGGCTTTGTCAAATAAACGTCGTAGGCTAGTATTAACAACAGGTAATAAAAGTGAAATGTCTGTCGGATATGCAACACTTTATGGTGATATGGCTGGTGGTTTTGATGTACTTAAAGATGTACCTAAAACTATGGTATTTGCATTGTCTAAATATCGAAATAGTCGCTCTTATGTTATTCCAGAACGTGTGATTACTCGCCCGCCATCAGCTGAGCTTGCTCCAGATCAAAAAGATGAAGATAGCTTACCACCTTATGATATTTTAGATGGAATATTAAAGGGTTATGTTGAACAGGATTTTTCGATTGAACAACTAGTTGCACAAGGTTATGATGAAGAGACAATAAGACGTGTTATTAGATTAGTTGATATTAATGAATATAAAAGACGACAATCAGCAGTAGGTCCAAAAATTACTGCTCGTAACTTTGGTAAAGGCAGACGCTATCCAATTACTTCTGCTTTTGGATTTAAGAATTGGTAATCTCGAATTAAGGGTAAAGAGATATGAAAAAAATTGAGGCAATCATCAAACCTTTTAAATTAGATGATATTCGAGAAGCACTCGCTGATCAAGGTATTACAGGTATGACAGTGACTGAAGTGAAAGGTTTTGGCCGTCAAAAAGGACATACTGAACTTTATCGTGGTGCAGAATATATGGTTGATTTTTTACCTAAAGTAAAAATAGAACTTGTTGTACCTGATGATATTTTAGAAACCTGTATTGAAACTATCATGAAAACAGCGCAAACAGGTAAAATTGGTGATGGTAAAATATTCGTTTATAACGTAGAACAGGTGATTCGTATTCGTACTGGCGAGATGGATGAATCGGCTATTTAATAACTTTATTTGCATAAATATCAGGGCGTTCTTGCTTAAGTAGATTATTAGTAACAACGCCTTGAATTGAACAAATCAAAAGATGCATATTCTCACCTTTTTCAATTAATAATAATTTTTCAGTTGTATTTGGTGCGGGAATTGTTTTTACACCAACAACAGAGCCGGTATTTTTATGCCAAACTTGAATATCATCATTAATACTTCGAATTTTTGGATTAGCGATATAGAGTAGGTTATCTTCCATATTTTTCCATTCTAAAAAATCTAAGCTATCGCGGATTTGGTTGATATCATTTTCAATAATGAAACCCCAAAAATAATATTTCCCCATTTTTTTTAAATCCATAGCACTATCATAGTAACCAATAAGCTTAAGATTTTTATATGCGATAGGGCTTTGAAAATAGATGAAGTTTTTTGTCGGATCACTACGGTTTTCAACCGGAATATAGGCTTGGTTCTGATTAAAAGTTTCAACGTTAGTGTGATTTTTTAGCTCATCTTTGTAATCATATACATGTTTAAAAAAATCAGGATTACAAGATGTTAATGCTTCTATCAGAGCTAATTTGTCGGCTGATGCGGTTGATGCAAGAAACAAAAACAGTAATATAAAAACGTTTTTAAACATGTTGATTCATCTTGACAAAAATATCTACCATTAAATTAACTATTATTGATTGTATAATTATTACAACATAATAACAATGTAAAAACAGCTTTTCTTTTTTAAAGAAATATTAAGAGATGCTGCAAATTTAAACGATTAAAAAAGTCATAATTTTTTAGAACAAAAAAATATAATTAATCAAGTATAAATATTATTAATGTTCATTTATGGAAGGCAGATCCCATATTTATCAATTTATATCAAATAATCATTTAAATATCAAAGAAATTGCTATAGTTTAACATAAAAACACTCCCACTAAAATTACTTAAACGAGTAAGTTAAAAAGGAACTTATTATGCGTAGAAAATTAGCGGAAAAAATAAAACAAGAGTTTTCTGGTTTTAAAGACGTTTCGATAAGATCGTTTTTTGGCGGATTTAGTCTTAATAGTGAGTCAACTATGTTTGGGTGGGTTGATCAAAAAAATTTTTATTTAAGAGCTCATCCTAATTATCGATCTCTTTTTATTGATCTAGGGATGAAGCCTCTTAATTTAGTTTTTGATGGTTCAAATAAATTACTTGATTATTATAAAGTTGGTGACGATCTGTTGACAGATCGTAAGAAGTTACATGATATTGTGAAAATAGTTATTGAGTATGCTAAACAAGATCAAAACGAAAAATTAGCAAAAACACAAAATCGTTTAAAAGCATTACCGAATATGACGGTATCCTTAGAAAAACTAATGATAAGTGTTGATATTACTGATATTCAGAGCTTTAAAAGAATAGGTTATTTGGAAACTTATTACCGAATTAAGCATAAGAATCCGAAACTTTCACTTAATATTTTATTTGGGTTATATGGCGCATTATCTGGCCAACATATGGCATTATTATCTCAAGAATTAAAAAAAGAAATAAAATTAGCTTATCAGGAGTTTTTGCAAACTAAGCAACATATTGATTAGTTGTCTGTTTATCTTATAAGTTCAATACCATCATTAAAGTTATTAACTTAATGATGGTAATGAGTTAACTCTTATTTAAGCAGATAGCAGCTACCTTGTTATGATGGCTTTCTACGAGTTGTTCTTTTGAAAGGTCTTGGTGTCGGTAGATCTGTAAGTAATGCTTGAGGATCATATTGACTAACCGGAATAGCGTGATCAATTGCTTTTTCAATAGCTGGTAGGTTTTGAGAGTAACGCTCACAAGCTAATGAAATTGAATAACCTTCAGCTCCAGCACGGCCAGTACGACCAATTCGATGTCGATAATCATCACAATCATCAGGCAGATCATAATTAAAAACGTGAGTTACATTTGGAATATGTAAACCTCGTGCAGCAACATCCGTTGCAACTAATATATCAAGATCACCTTGAGTGAATTTATCAAGAATAGATAAACGTTTTTTTTGTGCTATATCACCCGTCAATAAGCCGACACGATGACCGTCAGCCACTAAATGGCGCCAAATTTTCTCACAAGCAACTTTAGTATTTGCAAATACAATACAGCGATCTGGCCATTCTTCTTCAATTAAAGTTTGTAGTAAAGCTAATTTATCCTCATTTGATGGGAAAAATAGTTCTTCTTTAATTCTATGACCAATTTTTTGTTCAGGTTCAACTTCAATATATTGTGGCTCATTCATATATTCAAAAGCAAGCTCACGAACATTATGAGTTAAAGTTGCAGAAAATAACATAGTGAGGCGTTTTTTAGGCGATGTCATATGTTTAAATATCCAACGAATATCACGGATAAAACCTAAATCAAACATACGATCTGCTTCATCAAGAACGGCAACCTGAATTGCCTCTAAGTTAATATAATCTTGTTTTGCATAATCAATTAGTCGACCAGTGGTAGCAATTAATATATCAACACCAGTAGACAACATTTTTAATTGTTTATCATAACCATCACCTCCATAAGCTAAACCTAATTTGAGGCCAGTTTGTTCTGAAAGCGTTTGTGCATCATGATAAATTTGTACCACTAATTCACGTGTTGGTGCAATAATGATAGCTCGTGGCTGATTCGGCTTATGATCGGCTAATGGATCATTATTCAATAAATGATTAAATGTTGAAGCCAAAAACGCAATCGTTTTACCCGTACCAGTTTGTCCTTGTCCTGCAATGTCAATTCCTTTTGAGGTTAATGGTAATGTTTGTTCTTGAATTGGGGTACAGTAAACGAAACCTTTTTTCTCCAATGCTTTTATAACTAATGGATGCAGGGGAAATTGATTGAAAGTTGTTTTTGTAAGATATGATTGAATCATTATTGTTTAAAGTATAATTATCAGAATTCGGCAATTGTAACATACTAAATATAACAACTTCACTAATAATTATATCCTATTATAATAATTACTAGCAGTAGATATGAAAATATCCTAATATAATTTCAGATAAATTCCTTAGGAGATAATTAAATGAGTCATAGCATTGTTTCACTTTCTGAAGCTACATTTGATAATACAATTAACGAATCAACAAAACCTGTATTAGTTGATTTTTGGGCTGAATGGTGTGGACCTTGTAAAATGGTTGCCCCTATTTTAGAGGAAATCGCTCAAGAGTATGGTGATAAAATTATTATTGCTAAATTAAACGTAGAACAAAATCCAAATATAGCGCCAAAATTTGGTATTCGTGGTATTCCAACATTATTAATTTTTAAAAATGGTGAAGTAGTAGCTACTCAAGTGGGTGCATTATCAAAAGCACAACTTAAAGCATTTATCGATCCACAACTTTAATTTGTTCAATAAATATAAATAATAAGCGTTTATAATGGCGCTTATTATTTTTATTTCCATAAAATATAATTAAAAATATAGACAGCCTTATAATTTTAGTGTAAATTGCTAAAATTCTTACAGAAACCCCTTTCAGCAATCCATTGTTTTTCTTGATAAAGTGGTGAAATTCAATATCCAATCGCGTAATTATCATCAAAAGCTAAGTAATAATTAATTTTATACATTGCTAGAAAGAGAAATTTTTAGAAGTAAATGAAAGAAATATACAACAAAAGCAGTAATTGCAAACATATCAATTTTATCCTCAAGAATTTTTAAAACTATGAATTTAACTGAATTAAAAAACACATCTGTTGCCGAGCTTGTAGCGCTTGGTGAGAAAAAAATGGGGCTTGAAAATCTTGCCCGTCTTAGAAAACAAGATATTATCTTTGCAATCTTAAAACAGCATGCTAAAAGTGGTGAAGATATTTTTGGCGACGGTGTTCTGGAGATTTTGCAAGATGGTTTTGGCTTTTTGCGTTCTGCTGATAGTTCTTATTTAGCAGGGCCTGATGATATATATGTTTCACCAAGTCAAATTAGGCGCTTTAATTTAAGAACTGGCGATACTATAGCCGGTAAAATTAGACCGCCAAAAGAAGGCGAGCGTTATTTTGCTTTATTAAAAGTAAATGAAGTTAACCACGATAAACCTGAAGATGCTCGCAATAAGATCCTTTTTGAAAACTTAACTCCTCTACATCCAAATTCTCGCTTACGTATGGAACGTGGCAATGGCTCAACCGAAGATATTACTGCAAGAGTACTTGATTTAGCCTCTCCAATCGGTAAAGGTCAACGTGGTTTGATTGTTGCGCCACCTAAAGCGGGTAAAACCATGTTACTACAAAACATTGCTCAAAGTTTAGCAGTTAATCACCCTGAGTGTGAATTAGTCGTATTGATGATCGATGAGCGACCAGAAGAAGTGACTGAAATGCAACGCCTAGTTAAAGGTGAGGTCGTGGCTTCAACGTTTGATGAACCAGCGGCAAGACATGTTCAAGTTGCCGAAATGGTAATAGAACGTGCAAAACGTTTGGTTGAGCACAAAAAAGATGTCATTATTTTATTAGACTCAATTACTCGTTTAGCGCGTGCATACAATACTGTTATTCCATCATCAGGCAAAGTATTAACTGGTGGTGTTGATGCTAATGCCTTACATCGTCCTAAGCGCTTTTTCGGTGCTGCACGTAATGTGGAAGAAGGTGGTAGTTTAACCATTATAGCGACGGCTCTAATTGATACCGGTTCTAAAATGGATGAAGTTATTTACGAAGAATTTAAAGGTACTGGTAATATGGAAGTACATTTATCGCGTAAAATTGCTGAACGCCGTGTATTTCCTGCTATTGACTTTAATCGCTCAGGTACTCGTAAAGAAGATTTAATGACTTCTCCAGACGAATTACAGAAAATGTGGATTTTACGTAAAATTCTCAATCCAATGGGCGAAATTGACGCAATGGAGTTTTTAATCGATAAACTTGCCATGACTAAAACCAATGACGAGTTTTTTGAAATGATGAAACGCTCATAATTTGTTTTATTTAAAGCAGTTTAATTAAAGTTATGAAAAAAGCCGTATTAAGTATTGATACGGCTTTTTTATGGCAGAATGTAATCTAATTATGACTAAATAATTGTGTTAATGCAGTAATATCAAACCTTATAAGGTTATAAAGATTAAATCAAGTAAAGGAGCCAAATTATGTCTAAACAACAAATCGGTGTCATCGGAATGGCCGTTATGGGGCGAAACCTAGCACTGAATATTGAAAGTCGTGGATTTTCAGTATCAATCTACAATCGCTCTAGAGACAAAACAGAAGAGGTTATAGCAGAACATTCTGATAAACGATTGGTTCCTTATTATAGTATTGAAGATTTTGTTAATTCTTTAGAAAAACCTCGCCGTATCCTAATTATGGTGCAAGCAGGTAAAGGCACTGATGCTGTCATTGATGAACTCAGACCCTTGTTAGATAAAGGTGATATTATTATTGATGGTGGTAATGCTTATTTTGAGGATACAATTCGTCGTAATAAAATGTTATCTGATGAAGGCTTTAATTTTATCGGAACAGGTGTTTCAGGTGGTGAAGAAGGCGCACTAAAAGGGCCATCAATTATGCCTGGCGGTCAAAAAGAAGCTTATGAACTTGTTGCACCAATTTTAGAAAAAATTGCAGCAAAAGCAAATGGGGAACCTTGTGTAGCTTATATAGGTCCTGATGGAGCCGGACATTATGTTAAAATGGCTCACAACGGTATTGAATATGGTGATATGCAACTAATCGCTGAAAGCTATAGTGTGTTAAAACATGTAGGTGGATTAACTAATGATGAACTTTCTGACGTTTTTTCCGATTGGAATAAAGGCGAGTTAGATAGTTATTTAACCGAAATTACCGCAGATATCTTTAAATATAAAGATGAAAATGGCGATTATTTGGTTGATAAGATTCTGGATGCGGCAGGCAATAAAGGTACTGGCAAATGGACAAGCCAAAGTGCATTAGATTTAGGTGAACCATTATCTTTAATTACTGAATCAGTTTTCGCACGTTATATTTCAGCGATTAAAGATCAACGTGTTGCAGCATCAAAAGTACTAAAAGGGCCTAGTAAAGAGGAATTTAGAGGGGATCAGCAAGCGTTAATTGAAAAAGTTCGTAAAGCGCTTTATATGGGGAAAATTATCTCTTACGCACAAGGGTTTGCTCAATTAAAGGCTGCATCAGAACATTATAACTGGCAACTAAATTATGGCGAAATTGCTAAGATTTTTAGAGCAGGTTGTATTATTCGCGCACAATTTTTACAAAAAATTACTGATGCTTATAGTGAAAATAATAATATTGATAACTTACTTTTAGCGCCATATTTTTCTAAAACTGTTGAAGCCTATCAACAATCATTGCGTGATGTAATCTGTTTAGCTGTTTCGCAAGGTATTGCTGTTCCTACACTGTCAGCTGCAATCGCATATTATGACAGTTATCGTTCAGCAGTATTGCCCGCTAATTTGATTCAAGCTCAACGAGATTATTTTGGTGCACACACTTATAAACGAATCGATAAAGAAGGTGTGTTCCATACTGATTGGTTAAATATTGAATCTTAATTTTGATTAATACCTATACTTGTTCTTATATAAGAGTGCAAAATTAATTTGCACTCTAACAAAATTTATCCATCTTTTATATCCTATTTATTCAAATTTTTTTAATGCTATTCGCCGAAAGACTTGTGATTATTGGCGTTTGCTTTGTCAAGTAAATTATTTTTTTAAAAAACTAGTAAAGCACAACATATGGTGTATAATTCAAATATATTTACTACATATAGTGTTTTCTAAAGCGATGTGAAAATCCGAGTTTATATCAAAAAGCCTCATATTTTAATAAAAAATCAATAGTATTGAATAAGTACATTAACTATTAAGGTCGATAAAAACTCATGCTAAGCGCTAACTATTAATGAATATTGAGGAGTATATATGCCCGTAGTAATCAAACGTGATGGTTGTCAGACTGCATTTAATGAGACTCGTATTAAGGATGCTATTATAAGAGCAGCTGTTGCGGCTAATGTTAATGATCCAGATTATTGTGCAGCGGTAGCTCGCGTGGTGACTAATCAAATGATGGATCGTGAAAGTGTCGATATTAATGAGATTCAAAATGTTGTTGAAAATCAACTAATGTCAGGCCCTTATAAAAAATTAGCGAGAACCTATATTGAATATCGACATGATCGCGATCGTGCTCGTGAAGAGCGTAGCCGTTTAAATCAAGATATTCGTGGGCTAATAGAACAAAGTAATGTCGCTATTTTGAATGAAAATGCGAATAAAGATAGTAAAGTTATTCCCACTCAACGTGATTTATTAGCAGGTATTGTTGCTCGACATTATGCGAAACAATATTTATTACCAAAGGATATTTCACGTGCTCATGATTGTGGTGAAATACATTATCATGACCTTGATTATGCCCCATTTTTCCCAATGTTTAACTGTATGCTAATTGATTTAGATGGCATGTTAACTAATGGTTTTAAAATGGGTAATGCTGAAATTGAACCGCCAAAATCTATTGCAACAGCAACAGCAGTAACAGCTCAAATTATTGCGCAAGTCGCTAGTCATATTTATGGTGGCACCACCATTAATCGTATTGATGAAATTTTAGCAAAATTTGTCACTATTAGTTATCAAAAACATAAGCAAGTTGCTGAAGAATGGAATATCCCAAATCCAGAGGCTTATGCAGAAAGTCGTACCCAAAAAGAGTGTTATGATGCATTTCAATCTCTAGAATATGAAGTAAATACTTTACATACGGCTAATGGACAAACTCCATTTGTTACATTTGGGTTTGGTTTAGGAACAAGTTGGGAATCACGGTTAATTCAAGAATCAATTTTAAAAGTGCGTATAAAAGGGTTAGGTAAAAATCATAAAACTGCGGTATTCCCTAAATTAGTGTTTGCCATTAAAGATGGTATTAATCACAAACAAGGTGATGCTAATTATGATATTAAACAGTTAGCGTTAGAGTGTGCAAGTAAACGTATGTATCCAGATATTTTAAACTACGATAAAGTTGTTGAAGTAACTGGATCATTTAAAACGCCAATGGGATGTCGTAGCTTTTTAGGTGTTTATGAAGAAGATGGTCAACAAATTCATGATGGACGGAATAATTTAGGTGTCATTAGTCTTAACTTACCTCGTATCGCCATTGAAGCTAAAGGTGATGAAACTCGTTTCTGGGAAATTTTAGACAAACGTTTAACACTTTGTAAAAAGGCATTGATGACTCGTATTGCTCGTCTCGATGGTGTCAAAGCTCGTGTTGCTCCTATTTTATATATGGAAGGTGCTTGTGGTGTTCGCTTAAAAGAAGATGACAATGTTTCTGAAATCTTTAAAAATGGCCGTGCATCAATTTCTTTAGGTTATATTGGTCTGCATGAAACTTTAAATGCACTTTATGGTAACCAAACTCATCCATTCGATAGTGAAACCTTACGTAATAAAGGTATAGCAATCGTTGAACATTTAGCTAAAGCGGTTGAGCAATGGAAAAAAGAGACTGGTTATGGATTTAGTTTATATAGTACACCGAGTGAAAACTTATGCGATCGATTCTGTCGTTTAGATACTTCTGAATTTGGTATTATTCCTGGAGTAACAGATAAAGGTTATTATACTAATAGTTTCCACCTTGATGTTGAGAAAAAAGTGAATCCATATGAAAAAATCGAATTTGAAAAACCTTATCCAGCAGTAGCAAGCGGTGGTTTCATCTGTTATGGCGAATACCCTAACATGATTAATAATGTTAAAGCATTAGAAGATGTGTGGGACTACAGCTATACGCGTGTACCTTATTATGGTACCAATACGCCAATTGATGAATGTTATGAATGTGGTTATACCGGTGAATTTTCATGTACTAGCAAAGGTTTTGTTTGTCCTAGCTGTGGTAATCATGATTCAGCTAAAGTTTCTGTTACTCGTCGTGTTTGTGGATATTTAGGCAGTCCCGATGCTCGTCCATTTAATGCAGGTAAACAAGAAGAAGTCAAACGCCGAGTTAAACATTTAGATAATGGGCAAATAGGCTAATAAATTATTTTATCATTATGAATTATCATCGTTATTATCCTGTTGATGTGGTTAATGGTGAAGGGACTCGTTGTGCACTTTTTGTTGCAGGCTGTATACATCAATGTCCTGGCTGTTATAACAAAAGCACATGGGGAATAAACTCTGGTAAGCCATTTACACAATCACTTGAAGATCAAATTATTAAAGATTTACAAGATACTGAAATAAAACGCCAAGGATTATCGCTTTCTGGTGGTGATCCTTTGCACCCACAAAATGTCCCTGCCATTTTAAAACTGGTCAAACGAGTAAAAAATGAGTGTGATAATAAAGATATTTGGTTATGGACAGGCTATAAGCTTGATGAATTAACCGATGCTCAACAAGCTGTAGTTCCCTATATAGATGTTTTGATTGATGGAAAATTTGTGCAAGAACTGGCTGATCCCAAACTATTATGGCGAGGCAGCAGTAATCAAATTATCCATCGATTTAAGTAAAATTATTGTGATTTATGCAAATTTAACAGATAAGAAATTGCTTCTCGATAATTGATTTCAAGGTTTTCACTACTTGATGATGTAATATGTAAGTCAGTAATCTTGCCATTATCAATCCCATAAACCCAACCATGTAAATTAACTTTTTTGCCTCTTTGCCATGCGGATTGAATAACGGTTGAATGTCCTAGATTATAAACTTGTTCAATAACATTAAGCTCACATAAAATATCTAAACGAATATCGGCAGGAAACTCACCGATTAAAGAACTATAACGGAACCATAAGTCGCGAATATGTAGTAACCAATTGTTAATTAGACCTAGATCGGGGTTTTCGACTGCAGCTTTAATTCCACCACAACCTAAGTGTCCACAAATGATAATATCTTCTATCTCAAGTACATCAACGGCATATTGCACGACAGATAAACAGTTAAGATCGGTATGGATAACCAAATTACCAACATTACGGTGAACAAATAATTCTCCGGGTTTTAATTTAATCAATTTTTCAGCGGGCACTCGACTATCAGAACAGCCAATCCATAAAAATTTTGGGTTCTGAGCAACGGCAAGCTGTTTAAAAAAATCAGGATCTTCTTGTTCTATTTTTTCTGACCATTCGTGATTAAAGCGAATAAGATCGCTAACATCAAACATAATGTCTATTCCTTGTTATATTTCATTGTTAGAAACATTTGCTAATTTTGTATTAACTAAATTGTTTTTATATGCTGAATTTTACTTTTCATTATTAACTTTCGCCATATTGGCGTAGTAAGAATTTTTGCTTTAATAATTTTGCTATATAGTTTAAAGCGTAAAGGCATTGTTTTTTGATAATAATGTTTATTAGGTTTTGCTACGCCACTATTTAATATTTTGCTAAGAATTTCAGCGCTATCAAGTGCATAACTGATACCTTCTAGCGAGCTAGCACTAATAAAACCAGCTGCTTCACCAATTAAAAATATATTTTCATTACCAGTATAAAAATCTCGGAATCGATTTGGGTAAACAACAAGACACTTTTCGGTTTTTAAAGGTTCGCCAAAAATAAAACCTTGTTGAGCTAATTTTTCTTTTAATAACTCGAAATGTTGATTGGCTGTCTTTTTAGGGAAGGCTCCACCAAAAATGAAATGTTTATTTTTGGAAATGCTCCACGCATAACAATTTGTGGTTTTATTATCAAAAATACAAGAATAAAAAGGAATTTTATGGTTGTCTGTAAACCATTGTTGGATAGCAACATATTGTCTAATAGAATGATTAGGATAGCGCATACGTCGAACAACTGAATTTGCGCCATCAGCTCCAACTACATATCTAGCGGTAATCTTATGTTCAATTTTATTTTCATCAATATAAGTGACTTGATATCCATCAATGACTCTTCTGATTTCTTTGCATAGCGTATCATGTAACACATTGACACTATTTGGTATAAGCGACTTTAACCATAGGTCGAATTTATGTCGATCAAAACTGACATAACTGCGTTGATAATTACGGATCAGTTTCGTTTGCAGATCGATGGTTTTTACGCTGAAAATTTGCGGATCAGTTAATATATCCAATGGTAAATTCAGCTTTTGTCTTACAAACGCTTTTTGTGCATCATTAGCCAATAAGCCACCACATGGTTTTTGAAAACCTTCATCACCAGCTTGATGTTTTTTATCTAATGCAATGATCTTAAAAGATGGGCTAAGTAACCGAGCGAGCGTGCTACCGGCAGGTCCAAGTCCAATGATGGCAATATCGTAATCCATATTCTTGTGTTATCTGTTTTATTTGGTTGAAAGCTGACCATTTTACCATATTCGATAAAAAGGCAGTTAATAGTAAAATCGAAGATTTAGTCGATTTTACTAAAAAATTTTGAGGAAAGGGGTTTTTTAGTCGATTTTAATTAATTGTGATCAGTTAATTTGCTACCGTCTGTAAAAATTCCTTATTTAACTCATCAAATGGTAAAGTTCGACTAATCACAACTAAGCGAGATATTTTTTCGGAAGCTTGTTGCCATGGAGAACCGTAATCAAAACCGACAATTTTATGGACTCCTTGAACAATGAGCCTTTGGTTATTGTCTTTAATTGCAAGTATTCCTTTATAGCGGAGCATATCATTGCCATATTTTTCAACTAGATTTTCCATAAATGAGCCAATCTTTTTAAGATCAAGTTCTCCAGCTTCAAAAAGATAGGAACAGATATCATCATTCCAGGATGAGGTTTGATATGGAATTATTTTAAAAATAGTTTCTAACTGTTTGGACGGATTAACAATAAAAAAACCTTTATTAAGAACTAATTCCTCATCTAAATCAAAAGCATGGATATCTAACCATTGTGATTTTGCAATTTTACCATTAATCGCTTGATAGATAGTTGCTTTACTATTAATTTTCTGAATGCGATTTAGAATTTCAATTTGTTGTTGTTCGGTGATGCAGTCGGTTTTAGATAAAATAATACGATCGGCAAAACCAATTTGAGAAACAGCAACTCGATGTTCATTTAAATGTTGCAAAATATGTTGAGAATCAACAATCGTAATAATTGCATCTAGCCTAATGGTTTCTCTAATTAGCTCATCAATAAAAAAAGTTTGAATAATAGGTGCCGGGTCGGCAAGCCCAGTGGTTTCAATAATAAGTCTATCAAATTGCAATTTACCAGCTTGTCTTTCTGTGTGCAATTGATGGAGAGCTTTGGTCAATTCTCCTTGCACAGTACAACAAATGCAACCATTGGTCATTTCAACAATTTGAATATCCTGATTCGGTGTAAGTAAGTTGCTATCAAGATTTACTGGACCAAATTCATTTTCAATAATCATTATTTTTTCATTGTGATTATTTTCAAGCAGGTAATTGATGAGTGTTGTTTTTCCTGAGCCGAGAAAACCAGTTAATAAGGTGACTGGTAATAAGGAAGTACTAATATCTTGTGTCATAAACTATTCCTTTCTATTTAACAACACTTAAAGCCACCTTTACCACTATAACGAGCATCTTGTCGTTCTTTAAAAAACTCTTCATAAGTCATTGGCGTTTGTTCTGGATGAGTTAGTTTCATATGTTGTACATACGTATCGTAATCGGGAATTCCAACCATTAGTTTGGCTGCTTGACCTAAATATTTTCCAGCTTTAGCGATTGAGTCAAACATATTTATCTCTTTTATTAAACAAAGCAGTTAAAATTATTTTATTTTTAAACAGTTGATATTTTCAAAGATATCAATCTCACTATAAATGTCGATGTGAAGTGAGTCAATCTCTGATTAACAATAATTTTAATCTAAATTATTAAATAAAATTTAGGAAAAATAAAAGAGGTATATCAAATCCTTGAAATTGTGTTGAGTTGTTTTAGTGAAGATAAATTAGTCATTATATTTTGGCAAAATTCATTTATCTATTGATAAATAACTTCTATAATAACGACCATTTAAAATGAATAAGAGTTAACAATGGAAAAGTTTCACGTTACTGGCCCTACTTCTTTAAATGGTGAAGTTGTCATTTCTGGCGCTAAAAATGCTGCGCTACCTATTTTATTTGCTGCAATTTTGGCAGAAAAACCAGTTGAGCTGCAAAATGTTCCCAAATTAAAAGATATCGATACAACACTCGAATTGCTTGCGCAATTAGGCGTGAAATACCAACGTAACGGTTCTATTCATCTTGATGCTGGCCAAATTGACAATTATTGTGCACCTTATGAACTCGTCAAAACCATGAGAGCATCAATTTGGGCTTTAGGTCCATTGGTTGCTCGATTTGGGCAAGGGCAAGTTTCATTACCGGGTGGATGTGCAATAGGAGCAAGACCTGTAGATTTGCATATTACTGGTTTACAACAGTTAGGTGCGACAATCACTTTAGATGAAGGATATGTTAAAGCAACAGTTAATGGCCGTTTAAAAGGTGCTCATATTGTTATGGATAAGGTGAGTGTTGGGGCGACAGTAACAATTATGTGCGCAGCAACCTTAGCTGAAGGTAAAACTATAATAGAAAATGCAGCTTGTGAGCCTGAAATTGTTGATACCGCAAAATTCTTAAATATGCTGGGCGCTAAAATTACTGGTGTTGGCACTATGCGTATTGAAATTGAAGGTGTTAATAGTCTGGGTGGTGGTGTACACGAGGTTGTTTCTGATCGTATTGAAACAGGAACATTTTTGGTTGCGGCCGCTATTTCAAGAGGTAAAATAACTTGTCGTAAAACTGATCCAAATTTATTAGATGCTGTGCTATCAAAATTGAAGGAAGCTGGTGCTAATATTGAAACAGGTGATGATTGGATCTGTTTAGATATGCAAGGCAAACGAGCAAAAGCTGTAAATATTCATACTGCACCACATCCGGGATTCCCAACGGATATGCAAGCCCAGTTTTCATTATTAAATATGGTGGCAGAAGGAACTGGAATTATCAAAGAAACAATTTTTGAAAATCGCTTTATGCATGTGCCAGAGCTTATTCGTATGGGGGCGCATGGTGAAATCGAAGGTAATACATTAATTACTCATGGAGTCGAAAAACTTAGTGGTACTCAAGTTATGGCGACTGATTTACGAGCTTCAGCAAGTTTAGTTTTAGCTGGATGTATCGCTGAAGGTTCGACAGTTGTTGATCGTATTTACCATATTGACCGTGGATATGATAATATTGAAGAGAAGCTTAGAAAATTGGGCGCTAATATCGAACGAGTAAAATAGTTTTAATTTTTGACGCTGTTTAAACACAGCTATTAGATAAAAAGGAGTATAACATGACAAAGCAAGCATTAGTATTTTTATCAAATGGCTGTGAGGAAACCGAAGCAGTCACAACTATTGACCTATTAACTCGAGCCGGAATAAATGTCACTTACGCTAGCATAACCGAAGATAGACAAATTAAATGTTCTCGTGGAGTAACAATCTTAGCCCAAAAGGTATTTTCAGAAGTTAATAATCTTGAATTTGATGTGATTATTTTACCTGGTGGATTAAAAGGAGCGGAAAACTTTCGCGACTCCCAACAATTAATTGAAAAATTAAAACAAGCACATCAAGCTGGCAATATAATTGCTGCTATTTGTGCATCTCCGGCAATGGTTCTGCAACATCATAATTTATTTCCAGATGCATATATGACCGGTTATCCAGAAACGAGAGATGCTTTTAAACATTGGAAATCGGATAGAGTTTATTTTGATGCACAAAATAGAGTCATTACCAGTCAAGGTCCTGCAACGTCTATTGATTTTGCATTGAAAATTATTGAAATTCTATTAGATAAAAAGGCTGCAGCTCAAGTTGCTGCACAGCTAGTTCTACCACAAGGAATCGCATCCTACCAATAAATAGGTAACAAATGTCAAAATCACATTTGTACGAAAAGTTAATTAAAAGGGCTACATTAAGTGCCGTTTTAATTTCTGTTTTCCTAATTATTATAAAATTACTTACGTGCTGGTTTACTGGCTCGATGAGTTTATTTGCCTCTCTTTTAGATTCGAGTATTGATTTATTGGCATCTGGACTTAACTTTTTCTTAGTTCGTTATGCATTAAAACCGGCTGATGATGATCATACTTTTGGTCACGGAAAAGCCGAATCGTTGGCTGCATTAGCACAAAGCACCTTTATTATTGGTTCTGCAACTATTTTATTACTTTCAAGTATTAAATCTATTATTCATCCAGAAGCAATAGCTTCACCTTTATTAGGTATTGCTGTCTCTGTGATTTCAGTTATTGTGACAGGGGTATTAGTTTTATACCAAAAACATGTAATAAAACAGACTAAAAGCAAAGCAATTGAAGCTGATATGTTGCACTATTCTTCTGATATGTTTATGAATATTGCGGTTATTGTGGCTCTCTTTTTAAGTTGGTATGGTATTACTTATGCTGATGCCTGTTTTGCCTTTTTTATTGCGCTATATATTTTTTATAATGCTTATCAAATAGCTTATAGTGCAATTCAAGACTTATTAGATAAAGCCTTACCAGAAAGTGATAACCAAAAAATTAGTGAAATTGTTACTTCATACTCAAATGTACATGGTTTTCATGATCTGAAAACTCGACAAGCTGGGCCATTAAAATTTATACAATTGCATCTTGAATTAGACGATGATATGCCTTTAATCAAAGCGCATGCTGTCGCTGATGCAGTTGAAAAACATATTGCTCAAGAATTTGCGCCTGCAACAGTGATTATTCATCAAGATCCTGTTTCTGTTGTCCCCTTAGAAATGAATAAGTAGATAAACTAATCAAAATAGCCTCTAAACTTTTATTGTTAGTTAATTATTATGACCTTATAATAGCCGAAGGTTTATATATTGGAGTTATTTTGTATGATAAAAAAAATAGGTATTTTAACCAGTGGTGGTGATGCGCCAGGGATGAATGCAGCTATTCGAGGTGTTGTGAGAACCGCATTAACTGAAGGATTAGATGTTTTTGGCATTTATGATGGTTATTTAGGTCTGTGTGAAGATCGAATCGTTCAGTTAGATCGTTCTAGCGTTTCTGATATTATTACTCGTGGCGGTACATTCTTAGGATCAGCTAGATTTCCTGAATTTAAAGATCCAGAAGTTAGAAAAAAAGCGATCGCTAATTTAAAGAAACATCAAATTGATGCATTAGTTGTAATTGGTGGTGATGGCTCTTATATGGGTGCTATGCGCTTAACAGAAGAAGGTTTTCCATGTATCGGTTTACCTGGTACCATTGATAACGATATTCGAGGGACTGACTACACTATTGGGTATTTTACTGCACTAAGCACTGCTGTAGAATCTATCGATAGATTAAGAGATACTTGTTCTTCACATCATAGAATTTCTGTGATTGAAATCATGGGCCGTGATTGCGGAGATTTGACACTAAATGCGGCAGTTGCTGGTGGTTGTGAGTTTATGATTATCCCTGAGGTTTCTTATACTAAAGAAGACTTAATTGAAGAGATAAAATTAGGTTTTGCTAAAGGTAAAAAACATGCGATAGTTACTGTGACTGAAAATATGTGTGATGTAAACCAATTGGCAAAGGATATTGAAGCTGCTGTTCATCATGAAACTCGAGCAACGATTTTGGGACATGTACAACGTGGTGGTTCACCAGTACCTTATGACCGAATTTTAGGTTCGCGCATGGGGGCTTATGCTGTTGAATTACTTATTAATGGTCATGCTGGACGTTGTGTAGGCATCCAAAATGGTAAATTAGTGCATCATGATATTATCGATGCGATTAATAATATGAAAAGACCATTTGATATGGATCTTTATAATACTGCAAAACGTTTATTCTAAAAATTGCTCTATTAATAATCAAATAAGATGTGGATAATTGATAAGATTAAGGTTTTAAATAGATATATCAATTATCCACCCTATTGATCTTATAAAGATTTTTTTATTAATAAATTTCTATAATTTTCTAGTCATGGTTCATTAATTTCGATAAAAATTTGAGGTTTTTATGACATTACAATATAAGCAAGAAGATGACCGTTTTTATGTTTGTAATGATAATAATCAAGAAATAGCTGAAATGACATTTACTCGAATTGGTGATGATAAGGCAACGATTAATCATACATATACTGATCCTGCTTATCGAGGGCATGGTATTGCAGACAAGTTACTTGAACTTGTCGTTAAAAAATTACAGCAAGAAAAGCGTGAAATTATACCTTTATGTTCGTTTGCTAAAAATAAATTAAATAATTAATTAAAATCAGTTTTATATATAGATCTTTTGTAATCCTCTCCAGCTTTTGTCAAGAAATATTTTATTGTTTTTCTATAATAATCCTAGTTTTTATTAGCAGATTTTATGCTAATGTATGCTAAATTTTCTTCGTTAAATTTAGTGTGTTAAAATGGCAACAGTCAAACCTCAAAAAATCCACTCTATCCATGTATTACGTGGCGTAGCTATCATTATGATCGTCTTTAGCCATTGCTTAGGTGTTTTTAAAAATAGTAATTTAATCGCTAATAGTTATTTATTTTCTTTTTTGAATTTATTTGCTTTTAACTTCACCACTTTTTTTGTTTTAATTGCGGGTTTTTTATTTCAACATTTAACATACAAATATAAGGTAAAGGAATATTATTTATCTAAATTCAAAACAGTTGTATGTCCATATATATCAGTATCAATATTCTGTTTTTTATACTTTCACTATCAGTCTTTATCTAGCTTACCTTTTTTTTCATCTACTGAACCGAGTGCGCTTGGTTCTATTGTCAAGATGATGTTGACTGGCACGCAACTGTTACCATTGTGGTTTATGCCGATGATTATCATGATTTTTGCAATCAGTCCTTTACTATATTCCTGGTCTCAAAAAAGTTTGATTGTTATTGGTCTGATATCAATGTTTTGGGTAGTTATGTTCACTAAACCTGATTATACCCGGCCGTTATTAAATTTGTTGCATTATGGACCGGTTTATTTAACGGGTATGATGATAAAACAGAATTATGAAAAAATTATGCAATTAGTTAAAGATAATCTATTGCTAGTAATTTTCTTTTTTGGTTTATGTTTTTGTATTCCATTTGCTTATCGTTATGTTGACTATTTAGGTGTTGAAAAACTTTATTATGATACATTACAAAAAATTATTTTATTTATTTTAGCGCTTTATTTTTTAGATGGTTTAAACCATAAGAATGAACATGGAAGAACATATAAGTTTTTTTCATATATGGCCAATATAAGTTTTCCAATTTACTTTATTCATGAAATTATCGTGTTACTTTTGGAACAACAAGTATTTAATTCACCAATAGCAGATGTAATTAGAACTGATGACGGACAATTAGCTTCACTTGGTGCAATTAGCTTTTTAATATCTACATTAACGATAAGTATCATTATAGCTAATCTGATAAAATGGGTATTTAAAGATAAAGCAAAATATTTAATTGGCGGTAATCGTTAAAATAAAATTGCTATTGAAAGAGAAAAAATAGTTTTTTTATTTTTTGGATGTTGAAAAATGTGACTTATAGCAAAGTTTTGTTTTTTATTATGTTTATAATAATTGCTGGGGAAATATTATAAATATACCAATATGAGTATTGAACAAATAAAAAACAAACGGAATCGTGATTGCAATTTTTCACTTGCCAAAAAAAATGAAGTGCCTATAATGCGCATCCACTGACACGGCGTCAGCGACAAGCAGACAAAACCAGTGTTAGTGAGCAAGATCAAAAATTTTAAAAAAAGATCTTGACGAATGAAAAGGTGTAGCGTAGTATACGCAGCCCTTGAGACAGCAAACTGAAACAAGAAATTGTGAAGTAAATTAAAAAGCTGTCAGCTCTTTAAAAAGAAGAAACAGACAATCTGTGTGGGCACTTGCGAGACGAAAAATTAAAAGTCTACGGACTAAAAAAATTAAGTCTTGATAAGTGACACTGAAGATTCATTTGAATAATGTCAGAGACAGTTATTGAGCATCAAACTTTAAATTGAAGAGTTTGA